>NZ_JBPFDF010000019.1:0-510 GCF_051025615.1 Pantoea phosphatilytica | reverse complement strand
ACTGCCCAGGCCACGCCGACTATGTGAAAAACATGATCACCGGTGCTGCGCAGATGGACGGCGCGATCCTGGTTGTTGCTGCGACTGATGGCCCGATGCCACAGACCCGTGAGCACATCCTGCTGGGTCGTCAGGTTGGCGTTCCTTACATCATCGTGTTCCTGAACAAGTGTGACATGGTTGATGATGAAGAGCTGCTGGAACTGGTTGAGATGGAAGTACGTGACCTGCTGTCACAGTACGACTTCCCAGGCGACGACACCCCAATCGTTCGTGGTTCTGCGCTGAAAGCGCTGGAAGGCGACGCTGCGTGGGAAGCAAAAATCATCGAGCTGGCTGAACACCTGGACAACTACATCCCGGATCCAGTCCGTGCGATCGACATGCCGTTCCTGCTGCCAATCGAAGACGTATTCTCAATCTCTGGCCGTGGTACCGTTGTTACCGGTCGTGTTGAGCGCGGCATCGTTAAAGTCGGCGACGAAGTTGAAATCGTTGGTATCAAAGATA
>NZ_JBPFDF010000018.1:0-512 GCF_051025615.1 Pantoea phosphatilytica | reverse complement strand
ACCACTTTGTGATTCATGACTGGGGTGAAGTCGTAACAAGGTAACCGTAGGGGAACCTGCGGTTGGATCACCTCCTTACCTTAAGATACCTTCCGGCGAAGTGCTCACACAGATTGTCTGATAAAAAATAACGAGCAAAGTGTCTTGCGAAGACAGACTTAAATGTCCCCTTCGTCTAGAGGCCCAGGACACCGCCCTTTCACGGCGGTAACAGGGGTTCGAATCCCCTAGGGGACGCCAAGCTTGGTGACAGGTGAAAGATGTTGCCCACATATCTTAAAGATGACTTACGAGTCATGTTTAAGATATTGCTCTTTAACAATCCGGAACAAGCTGAAAATTGAAACGACGTACCGCGTCATCCCTCCGTAATAAGGGATGGCAAAGCGATACGGTCGGGTCTCTCAAATGCTTGCAGTCTGCAGCGTTGAAAAACGCCTGTGGGTTGTGAGGTTAAGCGACCAAGCGTACACGGTGGATGCCCTGGCAGTCAGAGGCGATGAAGGACGTGC
>NZ_JBPFDF010000017.1:0-518 GCF_051025615.1 Pantoea phosphatilytica | reverse complement strand
GCCGGAAGCACGGTGACCGTGCTGCTGAACGGCCAGACCTACACCACAGCGCTTGCGGCGGACGGCAGCTGGAGCGTCACCCTGCCGGCTGCCGATCTGCAGGTGCTGCCAGTGGGCGCGGGCACCCTCAGCGTCAGCTTTGAAAACAGCGTGGGCGGCACCACCACCGCCAGCAAAGCGATCGTCGTCGACGCGTCCGCGCCGCCTCCGGGTGCGCCTGTGCCGCAGCCGACCCTCGACACGCCGTTCGGCGACGGCTATATGAACGCGCACGAGCGCTATGAGCCGATCACGCTGCGCGGCACGACGGGCGTGACGGGGGCGGGTCAGCGCATCGTGCTGTCCCTGGACGGTGTCGGCCACGCGGGCACCGTGGACAGCGGGGGCAACTGGCAGGTGTCGCTGACGCGCGACCAGCTGGCAGAGGCGGAGCTGAACGAGGGCAGCCATAGCCTGACCCTGACCGCCACCGACCTCTGGGGCCAGACCGGCGTCGCTGAGGCGACGTTTATCACCGA
>NZ_JBPFDF010000016.1:0-557 GCF_051025615.1 Pantoea phosphatilytica | reverse complement strand
ATGCCGTTCCTGCTGCCAATCGAAGACGTATTCTCAATCTCTGGCCGTGGTACCGTTGTTACCGGTCGTGTTGAGCGCGGCATCGTTAAAGTCGGCGACGAAGTTGAAATCGTTGGTATCAAAGATACTGCGAAATCAACCTGTACCGGTGTTGAGATGTTCCGTAAGCTGCTGGACCAGGGTCAGGCAGGCGAAAACTGTGGTGTTCTGCTGCGCGGTATCAAGCGTGAAGACATCCAGCGTGGTCAGGTTCTGGCTAAGCCAGGCACCATCAAGCCACACACCCAGTTCGAGTCAGAAGTTTACGTTCTGTCTAAAGACGAAGGTGGCCGCCATACTCCGTTCTTCAAGGGCTATCGTCCACAGTTCTACTTCCGTACCACTGACGTGACCGGTTCAGTAGAGCTGCCAGAAGGCGTTGAAATGGTTATGCCAGGCGACAACATCAAAATGGTTGTTACCCTGATCCACCCAATCGCAATGGACGAAGGTCTGCGCTTCGCAATCCGCGAAGGTGGCCGTACCGTTGGCGCGGGTGTTGTTGCTAAAGTTATCGC
>NZ_JBPFDF010000015.1:0-589 GCF_051025615.1 Pantoea phosphatilytica | reverse complement strand
CCCTTATTACGGAGGGATGACGCGCTACGTCGTTTCAATTTTCAGCTTGTTCCGGATTGTTAAAGAGCATAATACTTCACAGCACACCGTCGCCGGTACGCTCTGAGGTATTCAGAAAAAACAGTTAAAACGGTATGGTGGAGCTAAGCGGGATCGAACCGCTGACCTCCTGCGTGCAAGGCAGGCGCTCTCCCAGCTGAGCTATAGCCCCATACAGTTACTGCAGAGACCACTACTACCACTCAACCGAGTTACATCCTTCCTGAAAAGGATGCAATTTCTTTTCAGGCAAGGCATGCGGAAGGGAAGTTTACCGGGGTAAACGACCGCGCGCATAACGCAGCATGAGAAGAAATTTGGTAGGCCTGAGTGGACTTGAACCACCGACCTCACCCTTATCAGGGGTGCGCTCTAACCACCTGAGCTACAAGCCTGTAGAGGTTTTTTCTGCTCGTTACTTTTTATCAGACAATCTGTGTGAGCACTGCGCCGGAAGGTATCTTAAGGTAAGGAGGTGATCCAACCGCAGGTTCCCCTACGGTTACCTTGTTACGACTTCACCCCAGTCATGAATCACAAAGTGGTAAGC
>NZ_JBPFDF010000014.1:0-657 GCF_051025615.1 Pantoea phosphatilytica | reverse complement strand
ATTCATGCTGCAATGATGCACTGAGTGCACCGGGTTTCCCCATTCGGACATCGACGGCTGTAGCGGTTCATATCACCTTACCGTCGCTTTACGCAGATTAGCACGTCCTTCATCGCCTCTGACTGCCTGGGCATCCACCGTGTACGCTTGGTCGCTTAACCTCACAACCCACAGGCGTTTTCACGCTGCAGACTGCAAGCATTTGAGAGACCCGACCGTATCGCCTTGTCATCCCTTATTACGGAGGGATGACGCGCTACGTCGTTTCAATTTTCAGCTTGTTCCGGATTGTTAAAGAGCAAATATCTCAAACGCGCCTCCGCCGCTTACGCAGCCGAACCGGTTTTGAGATACTGTGGAGACACCTTTCACCTGTCACCAAGCAGGTGGCGTCCCCTAGGGGATTCGAACCCCTGTTGCCGCCGTGAAAGGGCGGAGTCCTAACCGCTAGACGAAGGGGACACGATAGTGTCACGACTTCGCAGCCGTCCTGCTCATTACTTTCTATCAGACAATCTGTGTGAGCACTTCGCCGGAAGGTATCTTAAGGTAAGGAGGTGATCCAACCGCAGGTTCCCCTACGGTTACCTTGTTACGACTTCACCCCAGTCATGAATCACAAAGTGGTAAGCGCCCTCCCGAAGGTTAAGCTACCTA
>NZ_JBPFDF010000012.1:0-2892 GCF_051025615.1 Pantoea phosphatilytica | reverse complement strand
AAAAACGCCTCTGGCGTTGTAAGGTTAAGCCTCACGGGTCATTAGTACCGGTTAGCTCAACGCATCGCTGCGCTTACACACCCGGCCTATCAACGTCGTCGTCTTCAACGTCCCTTCAGGACCCTCAAGGGGTCAGGGAGAACTCATCTCGGGGCAAGTTTCGTGCTTAGATGCTTTCAGCACTTATCTTTTCCGCACTTAGCTACCGGGCAGTGCCATTGGCATGACAACCCGAACACCAGTGGTGCGTTCACTCCGGTCCTCTCGTACTAGGAGCAACCCCCCTCAATTCTCCAGCGCCCACGGCAGATAGGGACCGAACTGTCTCACGACGTTCTAAACCCAGCTCGCGTACCACTTTAAACGGCGAACAGCCGTACCCTTGGGACCTACTTCAGCCCCAGGATGTGATGAGCCGACATCGAGGTGCCAAACACCGCCGTCGATATGAACTCTTGGGCGGTATCAGCCTGTTATCCCCGGAGTACCTTTTATCCGTTGAGCGATGGCCCTTCCATTCAGAACCACCGGATCACTATGACCTGCTTTCGCACCTGCTCGAGCCGTCACTCTCGCAGTCAAGCCAGCTTATGCCATTGCACTAACCTCACGATGTCCGACCGTGATTAGCTGACCTTCGTGCTCCTCCGTTACTCTTTAGGAGGAGACCGCCCCAGTCAAACTACCCACCAGACACTGTCCGCACCCCGGATCACGGGGCCACGTTAGAACATCAAACATTAAAGGGTGGTATTTCAAGGATGGCTCCACGCAGACTGGCGTCCGCGCTTCAAAGCCTCCCACCTATCCTACACATCAAGGCTCAATGTTCAGTGTCAAGCTGTAGTAAAGGTTCACGGGGTCTTTCCGTCTTGCCGCGGGTACACTGCATCTTCACAGCGAGTTCAATTTCACTGAGTCTCGGGTGGAGACAGCCTGGCCATCATTACGCCATTCGTGCAGGTCGGAACTTACCCGACAAGGAATTTCGCTACCTTAGGACCGTTATAGTTACGGCCGCCGTTTACCGGGGCTTCGATCAAGAGCTTCTCCTTACGGATAACCCCATCAATTAACCTTCCGGCACCGGGCAGGCGTCACACCGTATACGTCCACTTTCGTGTTTGCACAGTGCTGTGTTTTTAATAAACAGTTGCAGCCAGCTGGTATCTTCGACTGGCTTCAGCTCCGGGAGCAAGTCCCCTCACCTACGCGCCAGCGTGCCTTCTCCCGAAGTTACGGCACCATTTTGCCTAGTTCCTTCACCCGAGTTCTCTCAAGCGCCTTGGTATTCTCTACCTGACCACCTGTGTCGGTTTGGGGTACGATTCTGTGTTACCTGATGCTTAGAGGCTTTTCCTGGAAGCAGGGCATTTATCACTTCAGCACCGTAGTGCCTCGTCGTCACGCCTCAGTGTAAAGTGAACCGGATTTGCCTGGAACACACACCTACACGCTTAAACCGGGACAACCGTCGCCCGGCTGATATAGCCTTCTCCGTCCCCCCTTCGCAGTAACACCGAGTACAGGAATATTAACCTGTTTCCCATCGACTACGCCTTTCGGCCTCGCCTTAGGGGTCGACTCACCCTGCTCCGATTAACGTTGAACAGGAACCCTTGGTCTTCCGGCGAGCGGGCTTTTCACCCGCTTTATCGTTACTTATGTCAGCATTCGCACTTCTGATACCTCCAGCATGCCTCACAGCACACCTTCGACGGCTTACAGAACGCTCCCCTACCCAACAGCGCTTGCGCGCCGCTGCCGCAGCTTCGGTGCATGGTTTAGCCCCGTTACATCTTCCGCGCAGGCCGACTCGACCAGTGAGCTATTACGCTTTCTTTAAATGATGGCTGCTTCTAAGCCAACATCCTGGCTGTCTGTGCCTTCCCACATCGTTTCCCACTTAACCATGACTTTGGGACCTTAGCTGGCGGTCTGGGTTGTTTCCCTCTTCACGACGGACGTTAGCACCCGCCGTGTGTCTCCCGTGATAACATTCTCCGGTATTCGCAGTTTGCATCGGGTTGGTAAGCCGGGATGGCCCCCTAGCCGAAACAGTGCTCTACCCCCGGAGATGAGTTCACGAGGCGCTACCTAAATAGCTTTCGGGGAGAACCAGCTATCTCCCGGTTTGATTGGCCTTTCACCCCCAGCCACAGGTCATCCGCTAATTTTTCAACATTAGTCGGTTCGGTCCTCCAGTTAGTGTTACCCAACCTTCAACCTGCCCATGGCTAGATCACCGGGTTTCGGGTCTATACCCTGCAACTTAACGCCCAGTTAAGACTCGGTTTCCCTGCGGCTCCCCTATACGGTTAACCTTGCTACAGAATATAAGTCGCTGACCCATTATACAAAAGGTACGCAGTCACCCCATTAAAGAGGCTCCCACTGCTTGTACGTACACGGTTTCAGGTTCTGTTTCACTCCCCTCGCCGGGGTTCTTTTCGCCTTTCCCTCACGGTACTGGTTCACTATCGGTCAGTCAGGAGTATTTAGCCTTGGAGGATGGTCCCCCCATATTCAGACAGGATACCACGTGTCCCGCCTTACTCATCGAGCTCACAGCCTGTGTGTTTTTGTGTACGGGAGTATCACCCTGTACCCTGCGACTTTCCAGACGCTTCCACTAACACACAAGCTGATTCAGGCTCTGGGCTGCTCCCCGTTCGCTCGCCGCTACTGGGGGAATCTCGGTTGATTTCTTTTCCTCGGGGTACTTAGATGTTTCAGTTCCCCCGGTTCGCCTTGCAGCACTATGTATTCATGCTGCAATGATGCACTGAGTGCACCGGGTTTCCCCATTCGGACATCGACGGCTGTAGCGGTTCATATCACCTTACCGTCGCTTTACGCAGATTAGCACGTCCTTCATCGCCTCTGACTGCC
>NZ_JBPFDF010000011.1:0-4961 GCF_051025615.1 Pantoea phosphatilytica | reverse complement strand
GGATGTGCTCACGGGTCTGTGGCATCGGGCCATCAGTCGCAGCAACAACCAGGATCGCGCCGTCCATCTGCGCAGCACCGGTGATCATGTTTTTCACATAGTCGGCGTGGCCTGGGCAGTCAACGTGAGCGTAGTGACGTGAAGCAGTCTCATACTCAACGTGAGCGGTGTTGATGGTAATACCGCGGGCTTTTTCTTCAGGGGTGCTGTCGATCTGGTCGAATGCACGCGCCTGGCCGCCGTTGGTTTTAGCCAGTACGGTAGTGATAGCTGCAGTCAGGGTGGTTTTACCGTGGTCAACGTGACCGATGGTGCCCACGTTTACGTGCAGTTTGTTACGTTGAAATTGCTCTTTAGCCATCGCTAGTCCCTCTAAGACACGGATATATCAATGATATCATCACATTAACCAGGCAACGCCTGACTGCAAGGAAGTTACAGAGAAAATCAGGAGGGAGATTAAAGGAAGTGGTGCTGATACCCAGAGTCGAACTGGGGACCTCACCCTTACCAAGGGTGCGCTCTACCAACTGAGCCATATCAGCACATCTGGAGCGGGCAGCGGGAATCGAACCCGCATCATCAGCTTGGAAGGCTGAGGTAATAGCCATTATACGATGCCCGCATCCTGGAACTCGGCTACCTGTTCTTTCTGTAGCTTGCAGAAAACAGAGAATGACTCTCTGTTATCTACTGCCTGCCAGCGAAGCTGACCGGCTTTGACTTCGCTAACGCTCAGTCTGAATTCAGGGTGATATATGACTCACCTGACAGATAAACAGGCTGTCTATCTGTACTCAACCGTGAGGCTGAGATGGTGGTGGGAGAAGGATTCGAACCTTCGAAGTCTGTGACGGCAGATTTACAGTCTGCTCCCTTTGGCCGCTCGGGAATCCCACCTACTTGATGGTGCCGGCTACCGGAATCGAACTGGTGACCTACTGATTACAAGTCAGTTGCTCTACCAACTGAGCTAAGCCGGCATCAAGTGGTGCGCATTCTAGGAAGGTCGGGCGTCGGATGCAACTAAAAAATCGCATATTTTTTTCTATCGCTTACTATTTGTGCAAATCGTCGCATTTTCGCGATTTCCTGCAGAATATTTGTGCAATCCGGCCCTGTTTTTCCCGGTTCAGCCGGTTATGGCCAGCGAGGCACTCCGCGCAAAAACGCCCTTTCTGACAGATAAATGATCCACCGCTCGCGCTTTTATTTTGCCTGTTTGAACTGAATGATGCTTTTTTAAACCAATTTGCCTCATTTTTTTATTCACCGTCGCGCTTCAGCAGAAAATGGAGCCGCTTTTTTGATGCCACTGTTACGGACAGTGTCAGAAAGACAGAGGGTTTTGCCGGGAATGTCGTCCGGCATCGGGTTTTGTCTTCCCCCTGCCCTTCTGTGCCCCCCTCTCCCGCGTTCACGTCCTCAGGAGAGGCCCGAAGTCAGATAAAAGGGAATAACGTCACACTGCCGCTGTGAGGCGCTGCAACGGAATAAACAAGCCCCGACAGGTGAAAACAGCGACTATCGTAACGTTTTGTGGTTATGCCGACGAAAGCGAGATCGCCTCTATCTTTTTACTTCTGTTGAAAGCCATACTGGTGATACCCTCCAGCCCATTGTTCTCACTGATAAACCAGCGATTCGTGATTCAATTCACCTGTGCTGTCCTGCTTATCGGATAACACGCGGTTGATTGCATTGAATTTGCGGTCAGATGCATGCTTATGGATAAAACGACACCCCTGACAACGCCTTATCTGGAGTTCACTCGCGAGCAGTGGGCTGCATTACGTGATTCTGTTCCTATGACACTGTCAGAAGATGAGATCGCGCAGCTGAAAGGTATTAATGAGGATCTCTCACTGGAAGAGGTCGCAGAGATTTATCTGCCGCTTTCGCGTCTGCTTAACTTTTATATCAGTTCGAATGTTCGCCGGCAGGCGGTACTGGAGCAGTTCCTCGGCACGAATGGCCAGAAGATACCCTACATCATCAGCATTGCGGGCAGCGTAGCCGTCGGGAAAAGCACCACGGCGCGTGTATTGCAGGCGTTGCTGAGCCGCTGGCCTGAACACCGTAAGGTGGAATTAATCACCACGGATGGCTTCCTTCATCCTAATGCCGTGCTGAAAGAGCGCGGCCTGATGAAGAAGAAAGGGTTTCCGCAATCCTATGATATGCACCGGCTGGTTAATTTCGTGTCTGACTTAAAGTCGGGTGCCAGCCAGGTCACCGCTCCGGTCTATTCGCATCTGATTTATGATGTCATCCCCGACGGGGATAAAGTGATTCAGCAGCCTGACATTCTTATTCTTGAAGGCCTGAATGTATTACAGAGCGGGATGGATTATCCGCACGATCCCCACCATGTCTTTGTGTCAGACTTTGTCGATTTCTCTATCTATGTGGACGCGGAAGAAGATCTCCTGCAAAGCTGGTATATCAATCGATTCCTGAAATTCCGTCAGGGCGCCTTTACCGATCCCGACTCCTACTTCCATCACTATGCCCGGCTTTCAGAAGCGGAAGCGATCGAAGTTGCAGGAAATTTATGGAAAGAAATTAACTGGCTTAACCTGCAGGAAAATATCCTGCCGACCCGCGAACGGGCCAGCCTGATTATGACCAAAAGCGGTGATCATGCAGTCGACAGGGTTCGCTTGCGTAAATAGCCGCTACCCTAAGAAAGCCTGCAGTAATGCAGGCTCGTTAATTCAGACCGGCCGCAGCGATATTTCACCGCCAACCCAGGATTTGATTTCACCCTCCTGTTCCAGCAGCAGGCCACCCTGACTGTCCACGCCACGCGCAATACCATGCACTTCCCGTTCGCCGATAAGCAGCTTAACCGGCCGGTTGATAAAATTATCCAGCGCGGCCCAGCGGGCGATAAAGGGCGTTAATCCTTCCTGTTCGAAGAGCGGCAGGGCGTCACGCAGACTGTTGATCAGTCGGGCCGCCAGTTCATTACGATTCACGCTGACCCCGGCTTCCTGCAGATTGATCCAGCCCTGATTTATCTGGGATGCATCGGCTGAACGCATCGCCAGATTAATTCCGGCACCCATGACAATCTGTGCAGCATCGCCGGTTTTACCTGTCAATTCAACCAGGATCCCTGCCAGTTTGCGATCTTTCAGGTAGATGTCATTGGGCCACTTAACGCGGACGTCATCGGCACCTAATGAACGCAATGTCTCCGCCATGATAATTCCAATCACCAGGCTCAGCCCCATCGCCGCAGCTGGCCCCTGCTCCAGACGCCAGTACATCGACATATAGAGATTGGCACCAAAGGGAGAAAACCAGTGACGGCCACGACGTCCGCGACCGGCCTGCTGATATTCAGCAATGCAGGCAGCACCGGACGCCAGTTCATGCATCCGCTCCAGCAGATACTGATTCGTCGAATCAATGACCGGGATCACCGAGACGTTGCCCTGCTTAACCTGTGAGAGGATCAGCGTCTCATCCAGCAACTGGATCGGTGCAGAGAAGCTGTAGCCCTTTCCTGTTACGGTAAAAACGTCAAGTCCCCAGCTTTTCAGCGTCTGGATATGCTTATTAATGGCGGCCCGGCTCATCCCCAGCGTTTCGCCAAGCTGCTCGCCGGAATGAAACTCACCATCAGATAAAATATCGACCAGCTTCAGCGGGACACTGTGGTCTTTCATGCGATCACTCCGACGGCATTACACTCGCCCTGAGCCTCGATGAAGCGCACTTCAGGCTCCAGCCAGACATCAAACTTTTCACCTACCCGGGCGCGTACGGCTTTAGCCAGCGCCACGATGTCCTCTGAGGTGGCGTTATCGGCGTTAATCAGAACCAGCGCCTGTTGCTGATGAACGGCCGCACCACCGATGCGATAACCTTTCAGCTGGCACTGGTCGATAAGCCACCCTGCGGCCAGCTTGGTTTCGCCATCCGGCATCTGATAGTGTGGCATCGCCGGAAACTGCGCCAGCAGTGAGCGGCACTGCGCCCCGGAGATGACCGGATTTTTGAAGAAACTGCCGACGTTGCCGGTGACTTTTGGGTCAGGTAGCTTGCTCTGGCGCATCTGACACACCGCATGATAGACATCCCAGGCACTGGCAGTCAGCGGATCGAGCGTCTTCAAATCGCCGTAGGTCAGTACCGGCTGCCACTGCTTAGGCAATATGAACCCTACTGCGACGATCACGTAGCCTGACTGATAGCGATGCTTAAAAATACTGTCGCGATAGCCAAACTCACACGCCTTGCAATCGAGACGTTCTGTCTGGCCACTGTGCAGATTCAGAACATCGACATACTCGCAGACATCTTTTAATTCCACTCCGTAAGCGCCGATATTCTGAATGGGTGCAGAGCCCGTCATTCCCGGGATCAGCGCCAGGTTTTCCAGACCAGTGATCCCTTTTTCCAGCGTACTTTTAACCAGCTGGTGCCAGTTCTCACCGGCACCGACATGCAATCGCCAGTGTTTATCGTCATCCTGAATGTGGATGCCCTGAATACGGTTTAGTACGACGGTGCCGGCAAAATCCTCCAGGAAGAGGACATTGCTACCCTCGCCCAGCACCAGGAAGGGTGTCTGATCCTGCTGACTGGCCTGCCAGGCCGCCAGAATGGCCGCTGGCGTCTCAGCGACGATACGTTTTTGTGTATGTACTTCAAGCCCGAGTGTATTGTCGGCTTTTAAGGAAGGATTCTGGCTGGACATTTGACGGCCTTTACTGAGTTATCTGGCCTTAGTTTACCGTATCAGAGAGGGGTTCTCAGGCTGTTTTCGGGGATCAGGCTGAGGTTTTTCACGATCGACGGACGTAAAAAAGCCCCGCACTTCCGTGCGGGGCTTCTTCACTTATACAATGCCTGGCAGTTCCCTACTCTCGCATGGGGAGGCCCCACACTACCATCGGCGCTACGGCGTTTCACTTCTGAGTTCGGCATGGGGTCAGGTGGGACCACCG
>NZ_JBPFDF010000010.1:0-25950 GCF_051025615.1 Pantoea phosphatilytica | reverse complement strand
TGCCAGGCGACAACATCAAAATGGTTGTTACCCTGATCCACCCAATCGCAATGGACGAAGGTCTGCGCTTCGCAATCCGCGAAGGTGGCCGTACCGTTGGCGCGGGTGTTGTTGCTAAAGTTATCGCATAATTACCGATAACGTTTGACGCAATGCACACGGAAAGGGCATCATTTGATGCCCTTTTTGCACGCTGTTTTATAGAACCTGGCTCATCAGTGATTTTTTCGATCATAATCATTGCTGAGACAGGCTCTGTCATGCGGCGTTAGATACCGAGTTACGCCTCAAAAGCTCATTCGGTTTGGACGCCTCGCACTGCGGGGCAGAATAGTTTCTGAATTATTGTGGCAGGTTGGTTTATGAGTGCGAATACCGAAGCTCAAGGGAGCGGGCGTGGCCTGGAAGCGGTAAAGTGGGTAGCAGTCGTGGTACTGCTGCTTGCGGCGATTGTAGGTAACTACCTCTATCGTGATGTATCACTGCCACTGCGCGCGTTAGCCGTAGTTGTACTGATTGCAGCGGCTGGCGGCATTGCGCTTTTAACGACCAAAGGCAAAGCGACCGTGGCTTTTGCTCGTGAAGCAAGAACAGAAATGCGTAAGGTTATCTGGCCAACCCGCCAGGAAACGCTGCACACCACGTTAATCGTTGCCGCGGTGACTGCCGTGATGTCACTGATTTTGTGGGGGCTGGATGGTATTCTGGTCCGTCTGGTATCGTTTATCACTGGCCTGAGGTTCTGAGATGTCTGAAGCTCCAAAGAAACGCTGGTACGTCGTACAGGCGTTTTCCGGTTTTGAAGGCCGCGTAGCTCAATCGCTGCGCGAGCATATCAAATTGCATAACATGGAAGAGCTGTTTGGCGACGTCATGGTTCCGACTGAAGAAGTCGTTGAGATTCGTGGTGGCCAGCGTCGTAAGAGCGAGCGCAAGTTTTTCCCGGGATATGTACTGGTTCAGATGGTGATGAATGACGCCAGCTGGCACCTGGTGCGCAGTGTCCCGCGCGTGATGGGTTTCATCGGCGGAACATCTGACCGTCCGGCACCGATCAGCGACAAAGAAGTTGATGCGATCATGAACCGTCTGCAGCAGGTCGGTGACAAGCCCCGTCCGAAAACGCTGTTTGAGCCAGGTGAAATGGTTCGTGTTAACGACGGTCCTTTTGCCGACTTTAACGGTGTCGTCGAAGATGTGGATTACGAGAAGAGCCGCCTGACGGTTTCCGTTTCCATCTTCGGACGTGCAACGCCGGTCGAACTCGACTTCGGTCAGGTGGAGAAAGGTTAACCTCTTTCCGCTCACAAATTAGCTGTTGCAGCAGGCGCGAAATTTAACTACAATTTCGCGCCTTTTGTTTTTATGCGCTGGCAACAGCGTATAAATCGTTATCACGGGGAGCCTTTTTACAGGCGCTATAACCCAATTGAGGAAATATCATGGCTAAGAAAGTCCAAGCCTACGTCAAGCTGCAGGTTGCAGCTGGTATGGCGAACCCAAGTCCACCGGTTGGTCCAGCTCTGGGTCAGCAGGGTGTTAACATCATGGAATTCTGTAAAGCGTTCAACGCCAAGACCGAATCTCTGGAAAAAGGTCTGCCGACTCCTGTTGTTATCACCGTATACAGCGACCGCTCTTTCACTTTCATTACCAAAACGCCTCCGGCTGCCGTACTGCTGAAAAAAGCAGCGGGCATCAAGTCTGGTTCTGGTAAGCCGAACAAAGATAAAGTCGGTAAAGTGACTCGTGCTCAGGTACGTGAAATCGCAGAAACCAAAGCTGCGGACATGACTGGTTCTGACGTTGAAGCGATGACTCGCTCAATCGAAGGTACTGCTCGTTCCATGGGCCTGGTAGTAGAGGACTAAGAAATGGCTAAGCTGACCAAGCGCATGACCGTAATTCGCGACAAAGTTGACGCGACCAAGCAGTATGACATTGCTGAAGCTGTTGCTCTGCTGAAAGAACTGGCTACTGCCAAGTTCGTTGAAAGCGTTGACGTTGCTGTCAACCTCGGCATCGATGCACGTAAATCTGATCAGAACGTACGCGGCGCGACCGTTCTGCCACACGGTACTGGTCGTTCAGTACGTGTTGCTGTCTTCACCCAGGGTGCTAACGCTGAAGCTGCTAAAGCAGCAGGCGCGGAGCTGGTTGGTATGGAAGACCTGGCTGAGCAGATCAAGAAAGGCGAAATGAATTTTGACGTTGTTATTGCTTCTCCGGATGCAATGCGCGTTGTTGGCCAGCTGGGCCAGATTCTGGGTCCACGCGGCCTGATGCCAAACCCGAAAGTTGGTACTGTAACGCCTAACGTTGCTGAAGCGGTTAAGAACGCTAAAGCGGGTCAGGTTCGTTATCGTAACGACAAAAACGGCATCATCCACACGACCATCGGTAAAGTGGACTTTGACGCTGACAAACTGAAAGAAAACCTGGAATCTCTGCTGGTTGCGCTGAAAAAAGCAAAACCATCTCAGGCGAAAGGCGTGTACATCAAGAAAGTCAGCCTTTCAACCACCATGGGCGCCGGCGTTGCCGTTGACCAGGCGGGTCTGAACGCAACAGCAAACTAATTGCTGCTTGAAACGGGCGAAAAATTCACCTAGAATCTTACGCCCGTTGTTCTGTTATTAACAGAACAGGGCACCAGAGAGCCGGAACGGAGCGTTATCGCTTTTTCTTCTGCCTCTGCTGCGTCGCACAGAATTTAGGTTGGAGCCAGGCCTTATCCTGGCCTCCGTCCAAGACCGCAGGAGCGGCTTATCTCCGGATAAACTGCTTAATATCCTGCGTAGACGGTGACAGAACCAAAAGAATTTTTTCTTAGCTGGATTCTGCTCACCGTGTTCGAGCGCTTATTTCCCCTCGGGTGAATGAGTGAAGTGAGTTCCGGGGAAATCCTTTCCCGGTCAAATCCAGGAGCAAAAGCTAATGGCATTAAATCTTCAAGACAAACAAGCGATTGTTGCTGAAGTCAGCGAAGTAGCCAAAGGTGCGCTTTCAGCGGTTGTTGCGGATTCCCGTGGCGTTACCGTTGATAAAATGACCGAACTGCGTAAAGCAGGTCGTGAAGCTGGCGTTTACATGCGTGTTGTTCGTAACACCCTGCTGCGCCGCGTCGTTGAAGGTACTCAGTTTGAGTGCCTGAAAGACACGTTTGTTGGTCCGACCCTGATTGCATATTCTTTGGAACACCCGGGCGCTGCTGCTCGTCTGTTCAAAGATTTCGCGAAAGCGAATGCAAAATTTGAGGTCAAAGCTGCAGCCTTTGAAGGTGAGCTGATCACGGCGGCCAATATTGACCGTCTGGCAACGCTGCCGACCTACGAAGAAGCACTGGCACGTCTGATGTCGACCATGAAAGAAGCCGCTGCTGGCAAACTGGTCCGCACTCTGGCTGCTGTACGCGACGCAAAAGAAGCGGCTTAAGGCCAGACTCTTTTTCTTCGTGTTTGCTAACGTATAAACTTTTTCTGATTCTTAGGAACAATTGTTATGTCTATCACTAAAGACCAAATTCTGGAAGCTGTTGCAGCTATGTCCGTAATGGAAGTAGTTGAGCTGGTTTCTGCTATGGAAGAAAAATTCGGCGTTTCTGCTGCTGCTGCTGTAGCTGTTGCTGCGGGCCCGGCTGAAGCTGTTGAAGAAAAAACTGAATTCGACGTCGTACTGAAAGCTGTTGGCGCGAACAAAGTAGCAGTAATCAAAGCCGTACGTACTGCAACTGGTCTGGGCCTGAAAGAAGCCAAAGATCTGGTTGAAGCAACTGGCGTGATCAAAGAAGGCATCAGCAAAGACGACGCAGCTGCACTTGAAGCTGCTCTGAAAGAAGCTGGCGCTGAAGTTGAAGTTAAGTAAGACAACCCTCGGGTTGCAGTCTGAGTAGTTTCAGACTGATGGCTGGTGACTTTTTGGTCACCAGCCTTTTTGCGCTACAGGGTTTCAATGGGGTTTCACACTGTTTGTCCATTGCTACTCTTCAATATCTTTCTCTATCGACGACTTAATATACCGCTTTCCTGAGTGGGTTCCCTGCCTTCGCAAAAGCGATGAAATGATTTAAGCGTGATAGAAAGAGGTATTGCACTGCTGCCCCGCAGCCAGTGAATCAAACAAAATCGTGTTGCATGAACTGTCCTGTCAGGACGGACAGCGTGGGTCGACTTGTCAGCTAGCTGAGGAACCCTATGGTTTACTCCTATACCGAGAAAAAACGTATTCGTAAGGATTTTGGTAAACGTCCACAAGTACTGGACATACCTTATCTCCTTTCCATCCAGCTCGACTCGTTCCAGAAGTTTATCGAGCAAGATCCAGAAGGTCAGTACGGGCTGGAAGCTGCATTCCGCTCTGTATTCCCTATTGCGAGCTACAGCGGCAACTCTGAGCTGCAGTATGTCAGCTATCGCCTGGGCGAACCTGTCTTTGACGTGAAAGAGTGTCAGATCCGTGGCGTGACCTATTCGGCACCGCTGCGCGTGAAACTGCGTCTGGTGATCTATGAGCGCGAAGCGCCAGAAGGCACCGTAAAAGATATTAAAGAACAAGAAGTCTACATGGGCGAAATTCCGCTCATGACCGACAACGGTACCTTTGTCATCAACGGTACCGAGCGCGTTATCGTTTCTCAGCTGCACCGTAGTCCTGGCGTGTTCTTTGACAGCGATAAGGGTAAAACCCACTCTTCGGGTAAAGTGCTTTATAACGCACGTATCATCCCTTACCGCGGTTCATGGCTCGACTTTGAGTTTGACCCGAAAGATAACCTGTTTGTCCGTATTGACCGTCGTCGTAAGCTGCCGGCCACTATCATCCTGCGTGCGTTACAGTTCACGACGCCTCAGATCCTCGATCTCTTCTTTGAGAAAGTGGTCTTTGAAATCCGTGACAACAAGCTGCAGATGGAGCTGGTACCTGAGCGCCTGCGCGGTGAAACTGCGACCTTCGATATCGAAGCGAACGGCACCGTCTACGTCGAAAAAGGTCGCCGCATCACTGCGCGCCATATCCGTCAGCTGGAAAAAGATGGCATTCAGCACATCGAAGTTCCGGTTGAATATATCGCGGGCAAAGTGGTCGCGAAAGATTACATCGATGAGAGCACCGGTGAGCTGATTGTTGCAGCGAACATGGAGCTGTCGCTGGATCTGCTGGCTAAACTGAGCCAGTCCGGTCACAAGCGCATCGAAACGCTGTTCACCAACGATCTGGACCACGGTCCATATATGTCTGAGACCCTGCGTGTTGACCCAACCAGCGATCGCCTGAGCGCCCTGGTTGAGATCTACCGCATGATGCGTCCTGGTGAGCCGCCAACGCGTGAAGCCGCAGAGAACCTGTTCGAAAACCTCTTCTTCTCTGAAGATCGTTACGACCTGTCTGCTGTCGGCCGTATGAAATTCAACCGCTCATTGCTGCGTGATGAAATCGAAGGTTCAGGTATCCTGAGCAAAGAAGACATCATCGAAGTGATGAAGAAGCTGATCGACATCCGTAACGGTAAAGGGGAAGTGGACGATATCGACCACCTCGGCAACCGTCGTATTCGTTCAGTCGGCGAAATGGCTGAGAACCAGTTCCGCGTGGGTCTGGTCCGTGTTGAGCGTGCGGTTAAAGAGCGTCTGTCACTGGGCGATCTGGATACCCTGATGCCACAGGACATGATCAACGCTAAGCCGATTTCGGCTGCGGTCAAAGAGTTCTTTGGTTCAAGCCAGCTGTCTCAGTTCATGGACCAGAACAACCCGCTGTCAGAGATTACGCACAAACGTCGTATCTCTGCTCTCGGCCCGGGTGGTCTGACGCGTGAGCGTGCCGGCTTCGAAGTGCGTGACGTACACCCAACGCACTACGGTCGTGTCTGCCCAATCGAGACCCCTGAAGGTCCGAACATCGGTCTGATCAACTCCTTGTCTGTTTATGCGCAGACCAATGAGTACGGTTTCCTTGAAACCCCGTATCGCCGTGTGATCGATGGCCTGGTCTCTGACGAGATTCATTACCTCTCTGCTATCGAAGAGGGTAACTACGTTATCGCACAGGCGAACGCCCCGCTGGATGACAACGGCGCGTTTGTGGATGACCTGGTCACCTGCCGTAGCAAAGGCGAATCGAGCCTGTTCAGCCGCGATCAGGTTGACTACATGGACGTTTCCACCCAGCAGGTGGTTTCTGTCGGTGCATCCCTGATCCCGTTCCTGGAACACGATGACGCCAACCGTGCTCTGATGGGTGCGAACATGCAACGTCAGGCCGTTCCGACTCTGCGTGCTGATAAGCCGCTGGTGGGTACCGGTATGGAACGTGCTGTTGCCGTTGACTCCGGTGTTACCGCCGTTGCTAAACGTGGCGGTACCGTTCAGTACGTTGACGCATCACGTATCGTGATCAAGGTGAACGAAGATGAGATGTATGCTGGCGAAGCCGGTATCGACATCTATAACCTGACCAAATACACCCGTTCTAACCAGAACACCTGTATCAACCAGATGCCATGTGTCTCTCTGGGTGAGCCGGTTGAACGTGGTGATGTGCTGGCTGATGGCCCGTCCACCGATCTGGGTGAACTGGCGCTGGGTCAGAACATGCGCGTCGCGTTCATGCCGTGGAACGGTTACAACTTCGAAGACTCCATCCTGGTCTCCGAGCGCGTGGTGCAGGAAGATCGCTTTACCACCATCCACATTCAGGAACTGGCTTGCGTGTCGCGTGACACCAAACTGGGGCCGGAAGAGATCACCGCTGACATCCCGAACGTGGGTGAAGCCGCACTCTCTAAACTGGATGAGTCAGGCATCGTCTACATCGGTGCTGAAGTGACCGGTGGTGACATTCTGGTCGGTAAGGTAACGCCGAAAGGTGAAACCCAGCTGACGCCAGAAGAGAAACTGCTGCGCGCGATCTTCGGTGAAAAAGCCTCTGACGTGAAAGATTCGTCACTGCGCGTACCGAATGGCGTGTCAGGTACCGTGATCGACGTTCAGGTCTTTACCCGCGATGGCGTGGAAAAAGACAAACGTGCGCTGGAAATCGAAGAGATGCAGCTGAAGCAGGCGAAGAAAGACCTGTCTGAAGAGCTGCAGATTCTGGAAGCGGGCCTGTTCAGCCGTATTCAGAACGTCCTGATCTCCGGTGGCGTTGAAGCAGACAAACTGGACAAGCTGCCGCGTGAGCGCTGGCTGGAGCTGGGTCTGAACGACGAAGCTAAGCAAAACCAGCTGGAACAGCTGGCCGAGCAGTACGACGAACTGAAGCACGAGTTTGAGAAGAAACTCGAAGGTAAGCGTCGTAAGATCACCCAGGGCGATGATCTGGCACCAGGCGTGCTGAAAATCGTTAAGGTTTATCTGGCCGTTAAGCGTCAGATTCAGCCGGGTGACAAGATGGCAGGTCGTCACGGTAACAAAGGTGTTATCTCCAAGATCAACCCGATCGAAGATATGCCTTACGATGAAAACGGCACGCCGGTCGACATCGTTCTGAACCCGCTGGGCGTACCATCGCGTATGAACATCGGTCAGATTCTGGAAACCCACCTGGGCATGGCGGCGAAAGGCATCGGCGAGAAGATCAACGCCATGCTGAAGAAGCAGGAAGAAGTCGCGAAACTGCGCGAATTCATCCAGCGCGCCTATGACCTGGGTACTGACCTGCGTCAGAGAGTTGACCTGAACACCTTCTCCGATGACGAAGTTCTGCGTCTGGCTGAGAACCTGAAGAAAGGTATGCCTATCGCCACTCCGGTGTTTGATGGCGCGAAAGAGAGCGAAATCAAAGAGCTGTTACAGCTCGGCGGCCTGCCTTCTTCCGGTCAGATTACCCTGTTTGACGGCCGTACCGGTGAGCAGTTCGAACGTCAGGTTACCGTTGGCTACATGTACATGCTGAAACTTAACCACCTGGTTGATGACAAGATGCATGCACGTTCTACCGGTTCCTACAGCCTGGTTACTCAGCAGCCGCTGGGTGGTAAGGCGCAGTTCGGTGGTCAGCGCTTTGGTGAGATGGAAGTATGGGCACTGGAAGCTTACGGTGCCGCCTATACCCTGCAGGAAATGCTTACCGTTAAGTCTGATGACGTCAACGGCCGTACCAAGATGTATAAAAACATCGTTGACGGCAACCATCAGATGGAACCGGGCATGCCGGAATCCTTCAACGTACTGTTGAAAGAGATTCGCTCGCTGGGTATCAACATCGAGCTGGAAGACGAGTAACCCCATTTCAGGCAGCGGTTCGCCGTTGCCTGAAAGCGCCGGGTTTAAAGCGCTCGCAATTGTACTGGTTACGGGGCGTTCAATTTCGGTTGGACGCCCCCTGAGTCTCACTCCGACGGGAGCTAATCCGTGAAAGACTTACTTAAGTTTCTGAAAGCGCAAACTAAGACCGAAGAGTTTGATGCGATCAAAATTGCGCTGGCTTCGCCAGACATGATCCGTTCCTGGTCTTTTGGTGAAGTGAAAAAGCCAGAAACCATTAACTACCGTACTTTCAAGCCAGAGCGCGATGGTCTGTTCTGTGCCCGTATCTTCGGGCCGGTAAAAGACTATGAGTGCCTGTGCGGTAAGTACAAGCGCCTGAAACACCGTGGTGTGATTTGTGAGAAGTGCGGCGTTGAAGTGACCCAGACTAAAGTACGCCGTGAGCGTATGGGCCACATCGAACTGGCGTCGCCGACCGCGCACATCTGGTTCCTGAAGTCACTGCCATCGCGTATCGGCTTACTGCTGGATATGCCGCTGCGTGACATCGAGCGTGTGCTCTACTTTGAATCTTACGTGGTAATCGAAGGTGGCATGACCAACCTCGAGAAGCGTCAGATCCTGACCGAAGAGCAGTACCTTGACGCACTGGAAGAGTTCGGTGACGAATTCGACGCCAAAATGGGCGCCGAAGCGATCCAGGCCCTGTTGAAAAACATGGATCTGGAGCAGGAGTGCGATCAGCTGCGTGAAGAGCTGAACGAAACGAACTCCGAAACCAAACGTAAAAAACTGACCAAGCGTATCAAGCTGCTGGAAGCGTTCGTACAGTCTGGTAACAAGCCAGAGTGGATGATCCTGACCGTGCTGCCTGTTCTGCCACCGGATCTGCGTCCGCTGGTACCGCTGGACGGTGGCCGTTTCGCAACGTCAGATCTGAACGATCTCTATCGTCGCGTGATCAACCGTAACAACCGTCTGAAGCGCCTGCTGGATCTGGCTGCGCCAGACATCATCGTGCGCAACGAAAAGCGTATGCTGCAGGAAGCGGTCGATGCTCTGCTGGATAACGGTCGTCGCGGTCGTGCGATCACCGGTTCCAACAAGCGTCCGCTGAAATCGCTGGCAGACATGATCAAAGGTAAGCAGGGTCGTTTCCGTCAGAACCTGCTGGGTAAACGTGTCGACTACTCTGGTCGTTCGGTTATCACCGTTGGTCCATACCTGCGTCTGCATCAGTGCGGCCTGCCGAAGAAAATGGCACTCGAGCTGTTCAAACCGTTCATTTACGGCAAGCTGGAACTGCGTGGCCTGGCCACCACCATCAAAGCCGCGAAGAAAATGGTTGAGCGCGAAGAAGCGGTTGTCTGGGATATCCTCGACGAAGTGATCCGTGAGCACCCGGTTCTGCTGAACCGTGCGCCTACGCTGCACCGTCTGGGTATTCAGGCTTTTGAACCGGTTCTGATCGAAGGTAAAGCGATTCAGCTTCACCCGCTGGTCTGTGCGGCCTATAACGCCGACTTCGATGGTGACCAGATGGCTGTCCACGTACCGCTGACGCTGGAAGCCCAGCTGGAAGCGCGTGCGCTGATGATGTCGACCAACAACATCCTGTCACCTGCGAACGGCGAGCCAATCATCGTTCCTTCTCAGGACGTTGTACTGGGTCTGTACTACATGACCCGTGACTGTGTTAACGCCAAAGGCGAAGGCATGGTGCTGACTGGCCCGAAAGAAGCTGAGCGTATTTATCGCGCTGGCCTCGCGTCTCTGCATGCTCGCGTGAAGGTGCGTATCACCGAACACGAGAAAAACGAGCAGGATGAGTGGGTCGCAAAAACCAGCCTGATCGACACGACTATCGGTCGCGCCATCCTGTGGATGATCGTGCCAAAAGGTCTGCCTTACTCCATCGTTAACCAGGCGCTGGGTAAAAAAGCTATCTCCAAAATGCTGAACACCTGTTACCGCATTCTGGGCCTGAAGCCGACCGTTATCTTCGCTGACCAGACCATGTACACCGGTTTCGCCTACGCTGCCCGTTCAGGCGCGTCAGTCGGTATCGACGACATGGTGATTCCAGAGAAGAAAGTGGAAATCATCACCGAAGCGGAAGCGGAAGTGGCTGAGATCCAGGAGCAGTTCCAGTCGGGTCTGGTTACCGCCGGCGAACGTTACAACAAAGTCATCGATATCTGGGCCGCCGCCAACGAACGTGTTGCCAAGGCGATGATGGAAAACCTCTCAACCGAAACCGTGATTAACCGTGACGGCGAAGAAGAGAAACAGGTTTCCTTTAACAGCATCTTTATGATGGCCGACTCTGGTGCGCGTGGTTCTGCTGCACAGATTCGTCAGCTGGCCGGTATGCGTGGTCTGATGGCGAAGCCGGATGGCTCGATCATTGAAACACCCATCACGGCGAACTTCCGTGAAGGGCTGAACGTACTCCAGTACTTCATCTCAACCCACGGTGCGCGTAAAGGTCTTGCGGATACCGCACTGAAAACAGCGAACTCCGGTTATCTGACGCGTCGTCTGGTTGACGTTGCTCAGGACCTGGTTGTCACTGAAGATGACTGTGGTACACACGAAGGCATCATGATGACGCCAGTCATCGAAGGTGGCGACGTGAAAGAGCCGCTGCGTGAACGTGTACTGGGTCGTGTGACTGCTGAAGACGTTCTGAAGCCAGGTACTGCAGATATTCTGGTCCCACGCAACACCCTGCTCGATGAGCACTGGTGTGACGTGCTGGAACTGAACTCCGTCGACAGCCTGAAAGTTCGCTCTGTTGTAGGTTGTGAAACCGACTTTGGTGTGTGTGCGCATTGCTACGGTCGCGATTTGGCACGCGGTCACATCATCAACAAAGGTGAAGCGATCGGTGTTATCGCGGCACAGTCCATCGGTGAGCCGGGTACACAGCTGACGATGCGTACGTTCCACATCGGTGGTGCGGCATCGCGTGCGGCTGCTGAATCCAGCATTCAGGTGAAGAACAAAGGTACCATCAAGCTGACCAACGCCAAGTCGGTAACGAACTCGGCCGGTAAGCTGGTGATCACCTCGCGTAACGTCGAACTGAAAATGATCGATGAATTTGGTCGTACCAAAGAGAGCTATAAAGTTCCTTACGGTTCTACCATGGCGAAAGGTGATGGTGAGCAGGTTGCTGCGGGCGAGACCGTGGCGAACTGGGATCCGCATACCATGCCAGTTATCACCGAAGTGGGCGGTTTCATTCGCTTCACGGACATGATCGATGGCCAGACCATTACCCGTCAGACAGATGACTTAACCGGTCTGTCTTCGCTGGTGGTTCTGGACAGTGCTGAGCGTACGTCAGGCGGTAAAGATCTGCGTCCTGCGCTGAAAATTGTTGATGCCAGCGGCAACGACGTTCTGATCCCGGGCACCGACATGCCGGCTCAGTACTTCCTGCCAGGTAAAGCGATTGTTCAGCTGGAAGATGGCGTGAAAATCAGTGCCGGTGACACCCTGGCGCGTGTACCGCAGGAATCTGGCGGTACCAAGGATATTACCGGTGGTCTGCCACGCGTTGCTGACCTGTTCGAAGCGCGTCGTCCGAAAGAGCCAGCAATCCTGGCGGAGATCAGCGGCATCATCTCCTTCGGTAAAGAGACCAAAGGTAAACGTCGTCTGGTGATCACTCCGCTGGATGGCAGCGAGCCATACGAAGAGATGATTCCGAAATGGCGTCAGCTGAACGTGTTCGAAGGTGAACGTGTTGAGCGCGGTGACGTGGTTTCCGATGGCCCAGAGTCTCCACATGACATCCTGCGTCTGCGTGGCGTGCATGCGGTGACCCGTTACATCACTAACGAAGTGCAGGAAGTTTACCGCCTGCAGGGCGTTAAGATTAACGATAAGCACATCGAAGTCATCGTTCGTCAGATGCTGCGTAAAGCCACCATCGTGAGCGCAGGCGGTGCAGACTTCCTGGAAGGTGAGCAGGCTGAGTACTCTCGCATCAAGATCTCTAACCGTGATCTGGAAGCGAACGGAAAAGTGGGCGCAACCTACGTGCGTGACCTGCTGGGTATTACCAAAGCGTCACTGGCTACCGAATCGTTCATCTCTGCTGCATCGTTCCAGGAGACCACCCGTGTCCTGACCGAAGCCGCAGTAGCAGGCAAGCGCGACGAACTGCGCGGCCTGAAAGAGAACGTGATCGTGGGTCGTCTGATCCCGGCCGGTACCGGTTATGCGTACCATCAGGATCGTATGCGTCGCAAAGCGGCAGGCGAAGTACCAGTTGTACCGCAGGTGACTGCGGATGAAG
Organism: Pantoea phosphatilytica; assembly: GCF_051025615.1. NCBI lineage: Bacteria > Pseudomonadati > Pseudomonadota > Gammaproteobacteria > Enterobacterales > Erwiniaceae > Pantoea > Pantoea phosphatilytica. The sequence goes on along the minus strand of NZ_JBPFDF010000010.1, from coordinate 13,434 downwards.
CATCAGCCAGCCTGGCTGAACTGCTGAACGCCGGTCTCGGCGGCAACAAAGACGATTAATCGTCCCCGCCTGATAAAAAACCCTGCTCCGGCAGGGTTTTTTTTATCTCTTTTTCAGGCTTTCCACTCATTACGGCGGATGCCAATATCCCTGAGCTGCTGGTCACTCAGCTTCGACAGAATGGCAGTGGTCTCCCGCCGCAGCTGCCAGCGTCTGAAACAGCGCCACAGATAACGAACCAGGTGGTAAGGCGTACCGGTAAATGGCTTAGCTGCGCGATTCTCATCGTATCCCATGATAGTGCCCTCAGTGATGTGAGAGGCTATTTTCCGCAAAGCGGTCTGTATGATACAGATTCAAAAATCACCTTTTTTTAACATACAGATTGCGGTAAACACGATCTGAATGGTAAAAACAGAGTTCAACTGTACTGGTTACTGCTCAGCATCTGAGCCGGAGTAAATACAATGACCCGTTATGAACATCTGGCTTCGCTGCTGGCTCAGCGCATCGAACAGGGACTGTACCGCAGTGGGGAACGTCTGCCTTCGGTGCGTACCCTCAGTGCTGAACATGGCGTCAGTATCAGTACGGTACAGCAGGCTTATCATCTGCTGGAAGAGAAGCAGATGATCACGCCGCAGTCACGCTCCGGCTACTTTGTCGCCGCCTGTAAATCGACACCGCCGATCCCGGCGCTGACGCGCCCCGTGCAGCGGCCGGTGGAGGTCACACAGTGGGATGCGGTGCTGGAGCTGATTAACGGTCGGCTGGAAGAGGATGTCCTGCAGCTGGGCAGCGGGATGCCCGATGTGACGCAGCCGACGCTTAAGCCGCTCTGGAAAGCGTTCGGCCGCCAGGCGCAGAAGCAGGAAACCGCGCTGCTCAACTATGACAATCTTTATGGCGTACTCGCGCTGCGACAGCAGATAGCACGGCTGGCGATCGATAGCGGCTGCCAGCTCACGGCCGGGGAGATTGTGATTACCACCGGCTGTCACGAAGCGTTATCCGTTAGCGTCCGGGCAGTCTGCGAGCCGGGTGATATTATTGCCGTTGAGTCACCGTCGTTTCACGGCATTATGCAGACGCTGCGCGGCTTTGGCATCCGCGCCATCGAGATCCCGACCGATGCGGCGACCGGCATCAGTCTGGAGGCGCTGGAACTGGCCTTCGACCAGTGGCCGATCAAAGCTGTTGTGGTTGTGCCGAACTGTAATAATCCGCTGGGATTTATCATGCCGGAGTCGCGTAAGCGGGCGTTGCTGGCGCTGGCGCAGCGGTTTGACGCCGCGATTATCGAAGATGATGTGTATGGTGAACTGGCCTGGGACTATCCGCGGCCTCCGGCTATCAAAGCGTTTGATCTGGACGGCCGGGTTCTGCTCTGCAGCTCCTTTTCAAAAACGCTGGCGCCGGGTTTGCGCGTCGGCTGGGTGGTACCCGGCCGCTATCGTGACCGCGTACTGCATATGAAATATATCGTTACCGGCTCCACCGCCACGCAGCCTCAGCATGCGGTCTCCGAATTTATCCGTCAGGGCCATTATCAGCCCCATCTGCGCCGGATGCGGCAGATCTATCACCGCAACTATGAACGCTTCAGCTGCTGGGTGCGCCACTACTTTCCCTGCGGTATCTGCGTGTCACGTCCTCAGGGCGGCTTTCTGATGTGGATCGAACTCCCCGAGGCCTTCGATGCGGTCCGGCTTAACCGTGAACTGCGCGAGTCGAAAATACAGATCGCCGTAGGTTCACTTTTTTCGGCCTCAGGTAAATACCGTAACTGCCTGCGTCTGAACTACGGCCTGCCTGTTAACGAACAGACTGAACAGGCACTGGCACAGGTCGGGGCGGCCGTTGAACGCGCGATGATCTCATGTCAGCATGAGACGCCAGGCCCGGCCTCCGCGCTGACATCGTGAACAAGGAGGCAGGGCCGGCAAGAGGAGTGAACCGGCCCTGGTCAGATAACCTTAACCTGACGACGCCCACGTTAAGGCTCTGCACCCCAGCGCGCCAGCGGCAACTTTCTCTTCTGCGACAGGCTTTCCGCAGAGCATACCGGTGTTACCCGTTTTGCCGTCGCGCTGCGGAACAGATCTCAGCATCCCTGCCCATCGCCTTCGGTCAGCGCCAGCAGCGTCGCGGTGGCGGCACGCCAGTCCTCCGCCTGGGTAATCGCACTCACCACCGCAATGCTGCCCACGCCGGTAGCCAGCACCCCGGGCGCACGGGCTATCGAGATCCCGCCAATCGCCACGGTAGGGATGTCGGTCAGACGGGCCAGATGCTGTTTCAGCTGCTCAAGGCCCTGCGGCGCAGACGGCATCGCTTTGGTCTGAGTCGGGAATATATGGCCCAGCGCGATGTAAGAGGGCTGGATCGCCAGGGCGCGATCCAGTTCCGCATCATCATGGGTCGAGATCCCCAGCCGTAAGCCGGCCTGCCGAATGCGGTCAAGATCGGCGACATCCAGATCCTCCTGCCCCAGATGCACGCCATAAGCCTGATGCTTTATCGCCAGCGCCCAGTAATCATTGATAAACAGGCGCGCATCGTAACGTTTCCCCAGCGCAATCGCCTGCGCAATGGCAGGCTCAGCGATCGCCTCGGGCTGATCTTTGATGCGCAGCTGGATCGTGCGGACGCCCGCCTCCAGCAGGCGGGCGATCCAGTCGGGGCTGTCAACCACCGGATAAAGCCCCAGGCGCGGGGCGGTAGCAGGAAATGCGGGCATCGTTAATCCTCCTTCAGGGTGTCGGCGGGGTGATAGAGTTCACCGCCGTGGCGACGAAAACGGTCTGACATCTGCGCCATGCCTACGGTGACAGGCTCGGCGCGCGTATCCTGGCGGGCGGCGAACGCGCGCACCTCCTGGGAAATTTTCATCGAGCAGAATTTCGGGCCGCACATTGAGCAGAAGTGCGCCACCTTGCCCGACGCCTGCGGCAGGGTTTCGTCATGCATCGCCCGGGCGGTGTGGGGATCGAGGGCCAGATTGAACTGATCTTCCCAGCGGAATTCAAAGCGTGCTTTGGACATCGCGTTATCGCGGATCTGCGCGCCCGGATGGCCTTTCGCCAGATCGGCGGCGTGCGCCGCGATTTTGTAGGTGATCAATCCCTGTTTCACATCCTCCTTGTTCGGCAGGCCCAGATGCTCTTTAGGGGTGACGTAACAGAGCATGGCGCAGCCAAACCAGCCGATCATGGCGGCGCCGATACCGGAGGTGAAATGGTCATAGCCGGGCGCGATATCGGTGGTCAGTGGGCCAAGCGTGTAGAAGGGCGCTTCATCGCACAGGTCGAGCTGTTCGGTCATGTTGCGGCGGATCATGTGCATCGGCACATGGCCCGGCCCTTCAATCATCACCTGAACGTCATACTCCCAGGCGATGCGGGTCAGTTCGCCCAGGGTGCGCAGCTCAGCAAACTGCGCCTCATCGTTGGCATCCTGAATCGAACCCGGACGTAAACCGTCACCCAGTGACAGGGCGACATCATAAGCGGCGCAGATTTCACAGATTTCCCGGAAATGCTGATAGAGAAAGTTCTCCTGATGGTGCGACAGACACCATTTCGCCATGATCGACCCGCCGCGTGACACAATGCCGGTCAGCCGCTTCGCCGTCATCGGCACATAGCGCAGCAGCACGCCCGCGTGGATGGTGAAGTAATCCACCCCCTGTTCCGCCTGCTCAAGCAGCGTATCCCGGAAGATCGTCCAGTTCAGCGACTCGGCCACGCCATTCACTTTTTCCAGCGCCTGATAGATCGGGACGGTGCCGATGGGCACCGGGCTGTTGCGCAGGATCCATTCGCGCGTTTCATGGATATAGCGTCCGGTGGAGAGATCCATCACCGTATCGGCGCCCCAGCGGGTGGACCAGACCAGCTTCTCCACTTCCTCTTCAATGGAAGAGGTCACCGCGGAATTGCCGATATTGGCGTTGACCTTCACCAGAAAGTTGCGGCCGATGATCATCGGTTCCGATTCAGGGTGGTTGATATTGGCCGGGATGATGGCGCGACCGGCCGCTACCTCCTGCCGCACGAACTCGGGCGTTATCGCGGCGGGCAGATGTGCGCCAAAACTGTGGCCCGGATGCTGTTGCAGCAGCACCTCCGCGCGGATGCGTTCCCGGCCCATATTTTCCCGCAGAGCGATGAACTCCATCTCCGGGGTAACGATCCCCTGACGGGCGTAGTGCAGCTGCGTAACGCGGCGGCCTGCGCGGGCGCGTCGCGGGATCGGCAGCTGGTCGAAACGCAGGTGGTCCAGCCCCTCATCGGCCAGCCGCTGCTGGGTATAGCCGGAGCTGTTCTGGCTCAGTGGTTCACTGTCGTCGCGTTCTGCAATCCAGCCGGCGCGCAGCTTCGCCAGACCACGATGCACATCGATCTCTGCGGCGGGATCGCCATAGGCACCCGCCGTGTCATAGACCGGCACGGCTTCATTCTGCTCATAAAGTGGCGCTTCTTTACTGCCGCCGGTATGGGTCGGCGTCATTTCGATTTCCCGCATCGGCACGCGGATATCGTCCCGGCTGCCGGTTATCCAGATGCGACGGGAGCGGGGAAACGCACTGCCACCCCGCAGGGAGTGGATAAACGCCTGCGCCTGGGCGCGTTGTTCACGACGGGTCATTTTAGGGTCAGACATAGCAATCTTCCTGTTAAAGGGAAACGATGCTTGTCCGGAGTCCGGAAGGAGTAAGCGTACAGACAGCGCACAACGGCTGGCAGACAGCGACTGATTACTCTTGTTCCCTTCGCAGGTTCTAACCTGATCAGGTTCCGCGGATCCCGAATTAACGGTCTCAGCCCGGATGGGCACTCCGACAAGAAGCGGTTTTTACGCAGGCGCTTAGCGCAGCCTCAGCGGTAAAAACGTGATATTTCAACACACAAATAAAAAAGGTTCTTTGGCGTCTCTGCCTCAGAACCTGTTCAGCATAAAAGGGCTATCGGATAATCTCAATACCCCTGTTACGAATCGGCATTATGCCGGACGGGCGATCTGGCTGTCGTTGGCCACGGGCGGCGCGGCCAGCTGATTATCCCACGCGAGCTGGATCAGCTTATCTTCCAGCGTAAAGCGCGCTTCCAGCACCTCGCCCACTTCGGACAGTGCCTGCTGGAAGGTCATGCAGTTCTCATCGTCAATCGCCTGCTGCAGGTGACCATCATACAGCTGCATCAGACGCTCCGTATTCGCTTCCAGCGGCGGGTAGATCTGCGCAGCGGCAATCATCGGGCTGTCACCACTCATCTCATTGATGACGCGCTCATAGATGCTGAAGTGACCTGCAGAAAGGTAATCGACCAGGCTGTGACAGAAGTTGTCCAGCGCCTGCTCATCCAGACGCGTCAGCGCCTCTTTGTTGGGTTTAAGACCGACGAGGTGATAATAGTTCACCAGCAGCTGACGACGGGCTTCAAGCCATGAATCGACCAGTTCATTACTGCCACCTACGCGTTCAGCCAGGACTTCTAACTGGTTAAGCATATCTAACTCCATGTGAGTTATAGTTGTTTATCTACACACTTAACATCAGGGCTTCAGCGTGCGATTTGACGCTAAGGATGACGAAATAAATGCAATGCGAAATCTCAAGCGTAGACGCTGGATGGTGGATTGTCAGCCATGAACAGAAACTTTGGTTGCCACAAGGTGATTTACCCCACGGAAACGCCGAAAAATTCGGTTTAACGGGCAGTAAAGCCCGGACGATTGGGGAGTGGCAGGGTGAAAAAGTCTGGCTGATTTGCGAGCCGCGCTCAGCAGAGATGTTTTCGGTGCGGCAGCTGATCGATCAGGATGTGGAACTGTTTCAGCTGGCCGGACGCGGCGTGCAGCTGGCAGAGTTCTACCGCTCTCATCGCTGGTGCGGCTACTGCGGGCATGAAATGCATCACAGCAAACATGAGTTTGCCTGTCTGTGCAGCCATTGTCGCGAACGCTACTATCCGCAGATCGCACCCTGCATCATTGTGGCTATCCGTCGCGGCGATGAGATCCTGCTGGCGAATCATGCCCGGCATCGCAACAAGGTTTACACCGTACTGGCGGGGTTTGTCGAGGTCGGCGAAACCCTGGAGCAGGCCGTCGCCCGCGAGGTCATGGAAGAGAGCAATATCCGCATCAAAAACGTCCGTTATGTCACCTCCCAGCCGTGGCCCTTCCCGCAATCTCTGATGACGGCGTTTATGGCGGAGTATGAAAGTGGCGATCTGCAGCACGATGGCAAAGAGCTGCTGGATGCGGCCTGGTTCCGTTTCGATGATCTGCCGCTGCTGCCTCCGCCGGGCACCGTGGCGCGCCGCCTGATTGAAGATACCGTCGCCCTGTGCCGCGCGGAAGCGTGAAAGTGCTACACTACACGCCTGTTATTGAGAGAGTGTTGAGATGAGTGAACTGAAGAACGATCGTTATTTGCGTGCCCTGTTACGTCAGCCGGTCGATGTCACGCCGGTATGGATGATGCGACAAGCCGGGCGCTATTTGCCGGAGTACAAAGCGACGCGCGCCCAGGCGGGTGACTTTATGTCGCTGTGTAAAAACGCCGAGCTGGCCTGCGAAGTGACTCTGCAGCCGCTGCGCCGTTATCCGCTGGATGCCGCCATCCTCTTCAGTGACATCCTGACTATTCCGGATGCGATGGGACTGGGACTCTATTTTGAAGCGGGTGAAGGTCCGCGTTTCGCTAACCCTGTGACCTGCCGTGCAGACGTTGAGCGTTTACCGGTGCCCGATCCGGAAATGGAGCTGGGCTATGTGATGAATGCCGTCCGCACCATCCGTAAAAATCTCAACGGCGAACTGCCGCTGATTGGCTTCTCGGGCAGCCCCTGGACGCTGGCGACCTATATGGTCGAAGGCGGCAGCAGCAAGGCCTTTACCCGCATCAAAAAGATGATGTATGCCGAGCCCGCGACGCTGCACGCAATGCTGGACAAGCTGGCCGACAGCGTCATTCTCTATCTCAACGCGCAGATCCGCGCCGGTGCGCAGTCCGTGATGGTGTTTGACACCTGGGGCGGCGTGCTGACCGGTCGTGATTACCGCGAGTTTTCACTCCACTACATGCACAAAATTGTCGATGGCCTGCTGCGTGAAAACGACGGCCGCCGGGTGCCGGTGACGCTGTTCACCAAAGGGGGCGGACAGTGGCTGGAAGCGATGGCGGCCACCGGCTGTGATGCGCTGGGTCTCGACTGGACCACCGATATCGATGACGCACGCCGTCGCGTAGGCGACAAAGTGGCGCTGCAGGGCAATATGGACCCCTCTATGCTCTATGCGGCCCCTGAGCGTATCGAACAGGAAGTGGCGGGTATCCTTGAGCGCTTTGGCGCGGGCACCGGCCACGTCTTCAATCTGGGGCACGGTATTCATCAGGATGTCCCGCCAGAAAATGCCGGCGTCTTTGTGGAGGCGGTGCACCGTCTGTCACGTCCCTGGCATCAGGAGTAATCATGGATATTGCCGCACTTCGCGCTGAGCAGCTTCAACGCGCCGCTGACGTGGTGCGTGAAGATGACTTTGACGTACTGCCGCCCCGCTTTATTGGCGGAGCGGACGTAGGATTCGAACAGGAGGGCGCGATCACGCGGGCGGCGATGGTCGTGCTGGAATATCCCTCGCTGAAGCTGGTGGAGCACCGCATCGCCCGTATTGAAACCACCATGCCCTATATTCCGGGCTTCCTCTCGTTCCGGGAATATCCGGCGCTGATGGCGGCGTGGGAGATGCTGGAGCAGAAGCCTGACCTGCTGTTTGTGGATGGACACGGTATCTCCCATCCCAGACGGCTCGGCGTCGCGTCACATTTTGGCCTGCTGGTGGATGTCCCGACGATTGGGGTCGCCAAGCGCCGCCTGTGTGGCCGTTTTGAAGAGCCTGACGCGCAGCCTGGCAGTCGTCAGCCGCTGATGGACAAAGGCGAACAGATAGGCTGGGTCTGGCGCAGCAAGCAGCGCTGCAATCCGCTGTTTGTCGCCACGGGGCATCGGGTCAGCCTGGATACCGCGCTACAGTGGGTTGAAAATTGTACGCGCGGTTACCGTCTGCCGGAACCGACACGCTGGGCGGATGCGGTCGCCTCCAACCGAACCGCTTTCCAGCGCTGGCAAAACGCGCTTTAACACTGTTTGTGCTGCGCTTTTGCAGTTACACTGCGGCCAGCGAAACGAATAAGAGCCACCTTTATGTTACAAAATCCCGTTCATCTGCGTCTGGCGAAGCTGCAAAGCTGGCAGCACCTGACTTTTATGGCCTGCCTCTGCGAACGCATGTATCCCAACTATCACGCATTCTGCGAGCAGACTGAATTTGCCGAACCGGCACTCTATCGTCGTATTCTTGATCTGATCTGGGAAAGCCTGACGGTCAAAGATGCGAAGATTAACTTCGACAGCCAGCTGGAAAAGCTCGAAGCCGCCATTCCTGATGGTGATGCGTTTGAGGTTTACGGCGTCTATCCGGCTATCGATGCCTGCGTGGCATTGAGCGAAGTCGTTCATGCGCAGCTGAGCGGGGAAACGCTTGAGCATGCCATTGAAGTCAGCAGGACCTCAATTACGACGGTGGCCATGCTGGAAATGACCCAGGCAGGGCGCGAGATGACCGACGAAGAGCTGCGTGAAAACCCGGCTGTCATTGATGAGTGGGACCTTCAGTGGGAGATTTTCCGCCTGCTGGCGGAGTGTGAAGAGCGCGACCTGGAATTGATTAAGGGTCTGCGATCTGACCTGCGTGAAGCGGGAATTAGCAACATCGGTATAAATTTCCAGCAGTAAGGCGATAAAACGTGACTTCAGGCCCGAATTAGCGCGCCTGGAGGCTTCACATCGGCCCCCTCTCTGGTCTACATTTGGGGGGCTGAAAATTGTGGCTATCGGTGCGTGCAGGCAGAAGAGTGCCAGAATATGGCTTTTCCCTCGCACTCGTTGCTTAGCAAGCGATAAATACACTTTAAGGATAACTTATGAACAAGACTCAACTGATTGATGTGATCGCAGAAAAAGCTGACCTGTCTAAAACCCAGGCAAAGGCAGCGCTGGAATCAACTCTGGCTGCGATCACTGAGTCTCTGAAAGATGGTGATGCTGTACAACTGGTTGGTTTTGGTACTTTTAAAGTGAACCACCGCGCTGAGCGTACCGGTCGTAACCCGCAGACTGGCAAAGAGATCAAAATCGCTGCAGCAAACGTACCGGCATTCGTGTCTGGTAAAGCGCTGAAAGACGCCGTTAAGTAAGACGTCGCACTGCGGTTAAGCTTTAAAACAGGGGGCGTTTCGCCCCTTTTGTTTAAGAGGCCTGCCATCATGACCCCGCTGTTTCAGCGTTTATCTGTTTTCTCTCTCTCCCTGTTTCTTTTTGGCTGTAGCGCCACCCCGGATATTCCTCCCTTTTCTGCCAGCGGCTATCTTGCCGATCGCGGCGTCGTGCGTATCTGGCGCAAAAACAACGATCATCAGTCAGTACATATCCGTACTCTCTATACGCCGTTCAGCGGCGGTGAGGGGGAGGTAACGGACTATGTCTGGCTGGAGGATGCCCTGACCAGCATTCAGCGGCAGGTAAAGGGGAATGCGCCCGATGATGTGACCCTGCGCTTTGACCAGGCGGGCGGCCTTACCTTTATGCAGCGTCAGCTTGCAGGACGCCGAGAAGCGGTCAGCCCTGATGCAGTTGAGCTCTATAAGTTTGATGCGCAGCGGATGCGTAACCTCAGCGATGCGCTGCTGAGCGGCCGTGTGTTTCTCCGGCAGGGACACTGGCAGGGAAACGGGAGAGTGACCCTTTGTGAAGGCCAGCAGGTCAGACCGTCATTTGACGCTGATGCGGTGCAGATGCTGATACAGCAGCAGAGTAATGCGCCGGCACCGCTGATGGTGTCATGGCTTGAAGCGCCGGAAGGCGTCCAGCTGTTGCGGATGAGCCAGCAGGATGCGTGCTCACAGCAGCCGACAGAAGACGATATGTGAAGGGAAAGGGGGCACCGGGTGCCCCCTGAACTTATTTGCGATTAATCGCGCGGTAGCCGATATCGTGACGGCAGAAGCTGCCCTGCCACGAGATAGGCTTTGTCAGCTCATAGGCGCGCTGCTGGGCGGCGGCCACATCCTCACCCAGCGCAGTGACACAGAGCACGCGGCCGCCGTTGGTCAGTACCCGATCCTCTTCCAGACGGGTTCCGGCATGGAAGACCTTACCATCCGCAACTTCTTCCAGTGGCAGACCATGGATCTGATCGCCCTGCGCGTAGTCACCCGGATAACCGCCTGCCGCCAGCACCACGCCCAGCGCAGGACGGGGATCCCACTCTGACGTTTTTTGATCCAGCTTACCGTCGCAGGCGGCCAGGCAAAGATCGACCAGATCCGACTGCAGGCGCAGCATGATCGGCTGCGTTTCCGGATCGCCAAAGCGGCAGTTGAATTCGATCACTTTCGGCTGACCGGTGTGATCGATCATCAGTCCGGCATAGAGAAAACCGGTGTAGACGTTGCCTTCAGCGGCCATGCCACGCACGGTCGGCCAGATAACCTGATCCATGACACGCTGGTGGATCTCATCCGTCACAACCGGAGCCGGTGAATAAGCCCCCATTCCGCCGGTATTCGGTCCGGTGTCGCCGTCGCCGACACGTTTATGATCCTGGCTGGTGGCCATCGGCAGCACATGTTCGCCATCGACCATAACGATAAAGCTGGCTTCTTCACCCTCAAGAAACTCTTCAATCACGATGCGGTGTCCGGCATCGCCAAAAGCGTTACCGGCCAGCATATCCTGCACCGCCTCTTCGGCTTCCTGCAGCGTCATCGCGACAATAACGCCTTTACCCGCCGCCAGGCCATCGGCCTTAATGACGATAGGCGCGCCTTTCTCGCGCAGCCAGGCCAGAGCCGGCTCAACTTCGGTGAAGTTCTGGTAAGCGGCGCTGGGGATCTGATGACGCGCCAGGAAATCCTTGGTAAACGCTTTCGATCCTTCCAGCTGTGCAGCGGCCTGGGTCGGGCCAAAGATTTTAAGCCCGGCCTCACGGAAAGCATCGACCACGCCAGTCACCAGCGGGGCTTCCGGCCCGACAATCGTCAGATCGATCTTTTCACGCCGGGCAAACTCAAGCAGGGCAGGGATATCGGTCGCGCTGATGGCGACATTCTGCAATGCTGGCTCCAGTGCCGTTCCGGCGTTACCCGGCGCAACGAACACGGTTTCCGCTAGCGGCGACTGAGCGGCTTTCCAGGCCAGCGCATGTTCACGTCCGCCGTTGCCGATTACTAAAATTTTCATCTGTTACTCTCCGGAGTGATTAATGGCGGAAGTGGCGCATGTCGGTGAAGATCATGGCAATGCCGTGCTCATCCGCAGCCGCGATCACTTCTTCATCGCGGATAGAGCCGCCAGGCTGGATCACACAGCTCACACCCACTGCGGCTGCGGCATCAATACCGTCGCGGAAGGGGAAGAACGCATCCGACGCCATCGCCGAGCCTTTAACTTCCAGACCTTCATCACCTGCTTTAATACCCGCAATCTTCGCGGAATAGACGCGGCTCATCTGCCCGGCGCCGATACCGATCGTCATGCCGTCGCGTGCATAAACGATGGCGTTCGATTTCACAAATTTGGCCACCTTCCAGCAGAACAGCGCATCACGCAGCTCCTGTTCTGACGGCTGACGCTTGCTGACAACGCGCAGCTGGCTGGCGTCGACCATGCCGAGATCGCGATCCTGAACCAGCAGGCCGCCGTTCACACGTTTGAAATCCAGCGCCGCCGTGCGGGTCTGCCACTGACCGCAAATCAGCACACGAACGTTCTGCTTAGTTGCGGTGATTTTCAGGGCCGCATCGGAAACGGCCGGAGCGATGATCACCTCGACGAACTGACGGCTGATAATCGCCTGCGCCGTTGCTTCATCCAGCTCGCGGTTAAAGGCGATGATGCCGCCGAATGCGGAGGTCGGGTCGGTCTGATAAGCGCGGTCATAGGCTGACAGCAGGCTGTCACCGGTTGCCACGCCGCAGGGGTTGGCATGCTTGACGATAACGCAGGCGGGCTCGCTGAACTCTTTCACACACTCCAGCGCCGCGTCTGTGTCGGCAATGTTGTTATAAGAGAGTGCCTTGCCCTGAACCTGTTGCGCCGTCGCTACCGAGGCTTCAGCAATGTTCTCTTCTATATAGAAGGCGGCATCCTGATGGCTGTTTTCACCGTAGCGCATATCCTGCTTCTTAATGAAGTTCAGATTCAGGGTACGAGGGAAGCGGCCGGCGGGCTGATTACGTTCGCCGTGATAGGCGGGCACAAGACTGCCGAAGTAGTTAGCGATCATGCTGTCGTACGAGGCGGTGTGTTCAAACGCCTTAATCGCCAGATCGAATCGGGTCTCAAGCGTCAGGCCATTCTCATGGGCATCCATCTCAGCGATGATCGCCTCGTAGTCGCCACTGCTGACCACGATAGCCACATCCTTATGGTTCTTGGCAGCCGAGCGCACCATGGTCGGGCCGCCGATATCAATGTTCTCTACGGCATCTTCCAGTGAGCATCCTTCACGGGCAACCGTCTGTGCAAAGGGATAAAGATTAACGACCACCATGTCGATTGGGCTGATGTCATGCTGCGCCATGATGGCATCATCCTGGCCGCGACGACCTAAAATGCCGCCATGCACTTTCGGATGCAGGGTTTTGACACGTCCATCCATCATTTCCGGGAAGCCGGTGTAGTCAGAGACTTCGGTGACAGCCAGACCCGCCTCTGCCAGCAGGCGAGCGGTTCCACCTGTAGAGAGCAGTTCAACACCGCGATGGGAGAGCGCCTGAGCAAATTCGAGGATACCGGCTTTGTCAGAGACACTGAGCAAGGCGCGGCGTACAGGACGAGGTTGTTGCATGGTGGTTTATCCCTTGGCTTTGTTTCGCGTATATAAGAGCGTTACATCAGGTTTTAGCGCACTTTTCTCTTCTCTATAAGAAGTAAAAAATCAAAAACCTCAGGTAACGCCCCGAAAAGGGGTAGCCGTATCGCTGTCCGGCATTGTAGCGAAAACGTTTGCGTGATGCTCGTCTAAATTCATCTCACCCATGCAGTGTGGATAACATTGTGCGTAACTGCGTATAACAGCGGCTTTTGCTGTGGAATGCAGCGAACACGCTTTTTTATGCAATTTATGGGTTGCGCCGCCTGAACAACTCCCTATAATGCGCCTCCATCAACACGGCACACCGGCAACGGGAAGCGCGTTGAAGGCACAGGAGACTGCGCCGCCGGAGAAAACTTCTGAAAAAAGAGGTTGACTCTGAAGGAGGAAAGCGTAATATACGCCACCTCGCGACAGGACGCTAACGCACTGTTCGCACTGCTCTTTAACAATTTATCAGACAATCTGTGTGGGCACTCGCAGGATTGA
>NZ_JBPFDF010000009.1:0-27288 GCF_051025615.1 Pantoea phosphatilytica | reverse complement strand
TGCCAGGCGACAACATCAAAATGGTTGTTACCCTGATCCACCCAATCGCAATGGACGAAGGTCTGCGCTTCGCAATCCGCGAAGGTGGCCGTACCGTTGGCGCGGGTGTTGTTGCTAAAGTTATCGCTTAATTGTGATATTTGCTGTGGTCGTGCAAACGGCCACTGCAACACAGAAAAAGAGCACTTCGGTGCTCTTTTTTTTTGCTCTGCATTCACGATGACCCTGCAAAAGGTGGGTTTGAAATAAAAACGATTCGCATTTACACTGTATACAAAATGTACCCGAGTGATGAATCAATGTACGTCTGTCTGTGTAATGCCATCAGTGATAAAACCCTTCGTGAAGTCGTGCGTCGCTACCAGCCCAAATCCATCCAGCAGTTGCGTCAGTTTGTGCCCGTGGGCAAACAGTGCGGCAAGTGTATCCGCGCTGCGCGAGAGATTATGGATAACGAACTGCAGCACGCCCCGCTCTACAAAGAGATCGCCTGACCTCTCTGCTGTGGGAATACCCACAGTTTCTGTCACGGTTTTTTGACTTCTTTTTAACCGCATCTACGCTCTAATAAACCAGACGTGGAGGGTTAACAATGAAGGGCGATATTAAAGTCATCAGTCATCTGAATAAACTGCTGGGAAATGAACTGGTTGCCATCAATCAGTATTTTCTGCATGCGCGCATGTTTAAAAACTGGGGTCTGACCCGTCTGAACGACGTGGAGTATCACGAATCGATCGACGAGATGAAGCATGCCGACAAGTATATCGAGCGCATTCTTTTTCTGGAGGGGATCCCGAACCTTCAGGATCTGGGGCGGCTTCGTATCGGCGAGGACGTTGAGGAGATGCTCAGTTCAGATCTGAGTCTGGAACTGGAAGGTGCCAAGGATCTCCGTGAAGCAATCGCCTACGCTGACAAAGTGCATGACTATGTCAGCCGTGACATGATGATTGAAATCCTGGCCGATGAAGAACATCACATCGACTGGATTGAAACCGAACTGGAGTTGATCCGGATGATGGGCATCCAGAACTATCTGCAGGCTCAGATTAAAGAAGAGTGAACCGGGTCTGAAGCACAAGGATGACCCAGCCTGCAATGGCCAGAAAAGGGCCAAACGGCAGCAAAGTGTCAGCCGCGCCTGGACGCTGTCGTTGACCTAAAGATACGGCCGTCAGCGCCAGCAACGTGGCGCCCAGCGCAATGCCGGGTAAGGCCTGCCAGCCACAGCAGGCCCCCAGCGCAGCAAACAGCTTGATATCACCGTAGCCCAATCCCTCAATACCCCGCACCCTGCGATAGCCCTGCGCAAGTAGCCATAGCGTACAGTAGCCCGCTACCGCACCATAAATTGCCGTTGTTCCGCTGCCGGTCTGCGTCGCATGGAGCAATCCCAGCCAGAGCAGCAGATAGGTAAGCGGGTCAGGCAGGCAGAAGTAGTGACGATCAATGACTGCCAGCAGGAACAGGAGGCTGGCGACCGCAATCAGGTAAACCCTGTCTGAAACGCTATCAAAGCTGAGCAGCACCAGCAAACAGAGCAGAGCAAACAGCCACTCTGTCAGAAAGCTGCCGGCGCTAAATGGATGCCGGCAGAAGCGACAGCATCCTCCCAGGACTGGCCAGCTTACCAGCGGCAGGGTGTCGCGCCATAACAGGCGTTGCTGGCAACAGCGGCACTGTGAGGCGGGAAAGCAAAGGGCGGCAAACCACTGAGCGGGTGAGAGGGCAGGGGTAAAGCGGGAGCGGGCCAGCGACAGAAAGCTGCCCAGTGCGCCTCCACCTGCCAGCGCGGCGAGATAAGTGATAACAGCAGGGACCATGATAAGGCTCCGCATAGAAAAGAGTGGCACAGTGTCGCGGCCTCCGGTTTCTGCGTCATCAGCGAATCTGGCGTAATGGAGAGTGGCCCGCAGCCAGCCAGAGGCGTTCTCCGTCGGGCGACAGCAGAATGCGAGGCGCATCTCATCGGCGTGCCACTATTTACCGGCGAAAACCACAACACGGGTTGCTTCCTGAACAGATTTACGTATAATGCGCGGGCCTGCAGATATTGCAGGCGCGATTCGAGCAGAATCGCAGACGGCTGAAATATTGGCCGCCTGACAATACTCCCAATTGGGGAGTTATATGCTGAACGATTACACTCTCCCATCAATCGTAATGGGTTCGAGTAGTAATTTTTTTCGTCTATAAAAAGTTTGGAGCTCTGGTCTCATGCAGAACCAAAGAATCCGTATCCGTCTTAAAGCGTTTGATCATCGTCTGATCGATCAATCAACCGCGGAAATCGTTGAGACCGCCAAGCGCACTGGTGCGCAGGTTCGTGGTCCAATCCCGCTGCCAACCCGCAAAGAGCGTTTTACCGTTCTGATCTCTCCGCACGTCAACAAAGATGCGCGTGATCAGTACGAAATTCGCACTCACAAGCGTCTGGTAGACATCGTTGAGCCAACTGAAAAAACCGTTGATGCTCTGATGCGTCTGGATCTGGCTGCCGGTGTTGACGTGCAGATCAGCCTGGGTTAATCAGGTCATCGAGCGATTGAGAGGTTGAAACAATGATTGGTTTAGTCGGTAAAAAAGTGGGCATGACCCGCATCTTCACTGAAGATGGCGTTTCTATCCCCGTCACCGTAATCGAAGTTGAAGCGAACCGCGTTACTCAGGTCAAAGGCCTGGAGAACGATGGTTACCAGGCAATTCAGGTTACCACCGGTGCTAAAAAAGCAAACCGTGTGACCAAACCTGAAGCTGGTCATTTTGCTAAAGCTGGCGTTGAAGCTGGCCGTGGTCTGTGGGAATTCCGCACCGCTGAAGGTGAAGAATATTCTGTAGGTCAGAGCATCAGCGTTGAGATTTTCGCTGAAGTTAAGAAAGTTGACGTAACCGGTACCTCTAAAGGTAAAGGTTTCGCTGGTACCGTTAAGCGCTGGAACTTCCGTACCCAGGACGCGACTCACGGTAACTCCTTGTCTCACCGCGTTCCGGGTTCAATCGGTCAGAACCAGACTCCGGGCAAAGTGTTCAAAGGCAAGAAAATGGCAGGTCAGCTGGGTAATGAGCGCGTAACTGTTCAGAGTCTGGACGTAGTACGTGTTGACGCTGAGCGCAACCTGCTGCTGGTTAAAGGTGCAGTTCCCGGTGCTACCGGTAGCGACCTGATTGTTAAACCAGCTGTGAAGGCGTAAGGGGATAGCAATGGAATTAGTATTGAAAGACGCGCAGAGCGCGCTGACTGTTTCCGAAACTACCTTCGGTCGTGATTTCAACGAAGCGCTGGTTCACCAGGTTGTTGTTGCTTACGCATCAGGCGCCCGTCAGGGTACTCGTGCGCAGAAAACTCGCGCCGAAGTAACTGGTTCAGGCAAAAAGCCGTGGCGTCAGAAAGGCACCGGCCGTGCGCGTTCAGGTTCTGTAAAGAGCCCAATCTGGCGTTCAGGTGGCGTGACCTTTGCTGCGAAGCCGCAGGACCACAGTCAAAAAGTTAACAAAAAGATGTACCGCGGCGCGCTGAAAAGCATCCTGTCCGAGCTGGTACGTCAAGATCGTCTGATCGTTGTCGAATCATTTGCTGTAGAAGCACCGAAAACCAAGCTGCTGGTACAGAAACTGAAAGACATGGCGCTGGAAGACGTGCTGATCATCACCGGTGAACTGGATGAGAATCTGTTCCTGGCTGCCCGCAACCTGTACAAGGTTGACGTGCGTGATGCATCAGGTATCGACCCAGTTAGCCTGATCGCCTTCGACAAAGTCGTTATGACTGCTGACGCAGTTAAGCAAGTTGAGGAGATGCTGGCATGATCCGTGAAGAACGTCTGCTGAAAGTACTGCGCGCGCCGCACGTATCTGAAAAAGCATCTAGCGCGATGGAAAAAACCAATACCATCGTTCTCAAAGTTGCTAATGACGCGACCAAAGCAGAGATCGTTGCTGCTGTTGAGAAACTGTTCGAAGTAGAAGTTAAAGACGTAAACACCCTGGTTGTTAAGGGCAAAGTTAAGCGTCAAGGACAGCGTATCGGTCGTCGTAGCGACTGGAAAAAAGCTTACGTCACCCTGAAAGAAGGCCAGAATCTGGACTTCGCTGGCGGCGCTGAGTAAGTCGGAGGAGAAAGACAATGGCAGTTGTTAAATGTAAACCGACATCTCCGGGTCGTCGCCATGTAGTTAAAGTGGTAAACGCGGAGCTGCACAAGGGCAAACCATTTGCCCCGCTGGTAGAAAAAAACAGCAAATCCGGTGGCCGTAACAACAATGGTCGTATCACTACCCGTCACATCGGTGGTGGTCACAAGCAGGCTTATCGTATTGTTGACTTCAAACGCAACAAAGACGGTATCCCGGCAGTTGTTGAACGTCTTGAGTACGATCCGAACCGCTCTGCGAACATCGCACTGGTTCTGTACAAAGACGGCGAGCGCCGTTACATCCTGGCCCCTAAAGGCCTGAAAGCCGGCGACCAGATCCAATCTGGCGTTGATGCTGCGATTAAAGCAGGTAACACTCTGCCGATGCGTAACATCCCGGTGGGTTCAACCGTGCATAACGTAGAAATGAAACCAGGC
Source organism: Pantoea phosphatilytica (assembly GCF_051025615.1). NCBI lineage: Bacteria > Pseudomonadati > Pseudomonadota > Gammaproteobacteria > Enterobacterales > Erwiniaceae > Pantoea > Pantoea phosphatilytica. Next base: position 22,715 of record NZ_JBPFDF010000009.1, on the reverse strand, counting down.
AAAGGCGGTCAGATTGCTCGCTCAGCCGGTGCTTACGTGCAGATCGTTGCGCGTGAAGGTTCTTACGTTACCCTGCGTCTGCGTTCAGGTGAAATGCGTAAAGTCGAGTCTGACTGCCGCGCAACACTGGGCGAAGTCGGTAATGCTGAGCACATGCTCCGCGTTCTGGGTAAAGCTGGTGCAGCCCGTTGGCGTGGTGTTCGTCCGACCGTTCGTGGTACCGCGATGAACCCAGTTGATCACCCGCACGGTGGTGGTGAAGGTCGTAACTTTGGTAAGCACCCGGTTTCACCGTGGGGCGTTCAGACCAAAGGTAAGAAGACCCGTAGCAACAAGCGTACCGATAAATTTATCGTACGTCGCCGTAGCAAATAATATTAGAGGATAAGCCATGCCACGTTCTCTCAAGAAAGGTCCTTTTATTGACCTGCACTTGCTGAAGAAGGTAGAGAAAGCGGTGGAAAGCGGTGACAAGAAGCCTTTGCGCACTTGGTCCCGTCGTTCAACGATCTTTCCTAACATGATCGGTTTGACCATCGCTGTCCATAATGGTCGTCAGCACGTTCCTGTCTTTGTTTCCGACGAAATGGTTGGTCACAAACTGGGTGAATTCGCGCCGACACGTACTTATCGCGGTCACGCGGCTGATAAAAAAGCCAAGAAGAAATAAGTAGGAGGAAGAGATGGAAACTATTGCTCAACATCGCCACGCTCGTTCTTCTGCTCAGAAGGTTCGCCTTGTTGCTGACCTGATTCGCGGTAAGAAAGTGTCGCAGGCTCTGGACATTTTGACCTACACCAACAAGAAAGCGGCTGTACTGGTCAAGAAAGTTCTGGAATCTGCCATTGCTAACGCCGAACACAACGATGGCGCTGATATCGACGATCTGAAAATCACGAAAATTTTCGTTGATGAAGGTCCGACCATGAAACGCATTATGCCGCGTGCCAAAGGTCGTGCAGATCGCATCCTGAAGCGCACCAGCCACATTACTGTGGTTGTGTCCGATCGCTGAGACTCTGGAGACTAGCAATGGGTCAGAAAGTACATCCTAATGGTATTCGCCTGGGTATTGTAAAACCATGGAACTCTACCTGGTTTGCGAACACCAACGAATTCGCTGACAACCTGGACAGCGATTTTAAAGTACGTCAGTTCCTGACTAAAGAACTGGCTAAAGCATCTGTCTCTCGTATCGTTATCGAGCGTCCAGCGAAGAGCATCCGTGTGACTATTCACACCGCTCGTCCGGGCATCGTTATCGGTAAGAAAGGTGAAGATGTCGAAAAACTGCGCACGGTCGTCGCGAAAATCGCTGGCGTTCCTGCACAGATCAATATCGCCGAAGTCCGCAAGCCGGAACTGGACGCGAAACTGGTAGCTGACAGCATCACTTCACAGCTGGAGCGTCGTGTGATGTTCCGTCGTGCTATGAAGCGTGCAGTTCAGAACGCCATGCGTCTTGGCGCGAAGGGTATTAAAGTTGAAGTTAGCGGCCGTCTGGGTGGCGCTGAGATCGCACGTACCGAATGGTACCGTGAAGGTCGCGTGCCATTGCACACACTGCGTGCTGACATTGACTACAACACCTCTGAAGCGCACACCACTTATGGTGTAATCGGCGTTAAGGTATGGATCTTCAAAGGTGAGATCCTGGGTGGTATGGCTGCTGTTGAACAACCGGAACCGGCTGCTCAACCTAAAAAGCAGCAGCGTAAAGGCCGTAAGTAAGGAGAGTCGCTGATGTTACAACCAAAGCGTACGAAATTCCGTAAAGTGCACAAAGGCCGTAACCGCGGTCTGGCTGCGGGTACGGATGTCAGCTTCGGTACTTTCGGTCTGAAAGCTGTTGGCCGTGGTCGTCTGACTGCTCGTCAGATCGAAGCAGCACGTCGTGCTATGACCCGTGCAGTTAAGCGTCAAGGTAAGATCTGGATCCGAGTATTCCCGGACAAACCGATCACCGAGAAGCCGCTGGAAGTGCGTATGGGTAAAGGTAAGGGTAACGTAGAGTATTGGGTTGCCCTGATCCAGCCTGGTAAAGTCCTGTATGAAATGGACGGCGTACCAGAAGAGCTGGCCCGTGAAGCATTCAAGCTGGCAGCAGCAAAACTGCCTATCAAAACCACCTTTGTAACTAAGACGGTGATGTAATGAAAGCAACTGAGCTGCGTGAAAAAAGCGTTGAAGAGCTGAACACTGAGCTGCTTAATCTGCTGCGTGAGCAATTTAACCTGCGCATGCAGGCAGCATCTGGCCAACTGCAGCAGACTCATCTGCTGAAACAGGTTCGCCGTGATGTTGCACGCGTTAAGACTTTACTGACTGAGAAGGCGGGTTCGTAATGACCGATAAAATCCGTACTCTGCAGGGTCGTGTAGTAAGTGACAAAATGCAGAAATCTGCAGTTGTTGCTATCGAACGTTTCGTGAAACACCCGATCTACGGCAAATTCATTAAGCGTACGACTAAGCTGCACATCCATGACGAGAACAATGAATGTGGAATTGGTGACGTGGTAGAAATCCGCGAATGCCGTCCACTGTCCAAGACCAAATCCTGGACCCTGGTTCGCGTAATCGAGAAAGCTGTTCTGTAACAGGAACCGTTTTTTCTGAGAAACCCTCTGCTTCGGCAGGGGGTTTTTTTTTGCCTGTGGCTGAGCTCTGCTCCCTGAACAGTGGCAGACGGCGAACGGCCTTTGCTGTCAAACCAGCGTACACCCTGAAGGAGCGAACCGGATCTACAAGGCGGCTGGCTGGCAGTGGAAACCCTTTCCACGCATTCAGGGGCCGGTTACGCAATAGCTGATCAACGAAGTGTCGCGCTCTTTAGCGAAACGCCGTGGATGATTAAACGCTGGCGCATGCTGAATAACAGCTGCGGCTGTTCATTCTCAGCAATAGTGCCTGTAACTGCCTAAGGTCAGCAAAACAGATACCCGGCTCAGCTGTCGGTTCCAGCCAGCAGACAGATCAGGCGCAACGCCCCGGCAATCTTTAGCTCTGCCAGAGAGCGTCTGCACACCGCACCTATACGCGGTGCAAAACGTGCGGTCACAGAGAAAGGCCTTCTGGGGTCAGCAGGGAGCGGGACGGGCCTCTCTGCAACCGAAAAGTGGGGCAGGGCAGGCGCATACCCTCTGGCTGCGCATTTACAGCATGATCAGCGGATAAGTCAGCAGCCTCACGGACAACAGGCAGTTATCACGCGGTCAGTGGCGATGCCGTAGCATAACGCACTGGCTGAAAAAGAGGCGGGCGGCACCTGTAATAGACTTTATTCCGGGATCGACGAAAAATAAGGCAGATTACATTTGCTACTGTTCGCACTATTCCCTAGAATACGCCCTCCCTGTCATCAGGGAAAATCAGCGGCTCGATTGAGAGCCGTTTATTTTTTCTACCCATCTGTGAGAACCGGTGTTACAATGCCGCGCCCTCAATTATGGGGCTTTCTAACGACCTGAGGTTTAGGTCCCGAAGTAGTAGTTGACATTAGCGGAGCACTAAAATGATCCAAGAACAGACTATGCTGAACGTCGCCGACAACTCCGGTGCACGTCGCGTAATGTGTATCAAGGTTCTGGGTGGCTCGCACCGTCGCTACGCAGGCGTCGGTGACATCATCAAAGTTACCATCAAGGAAGCAATTCCGCGTGGTAAAGTGAAGAAAGGTGATGTCCTGAAGGCGGTAGTGGTGCGCACCAGGAAGGGTGTTCGTCGCCCGGACGGTTCTGTCATTCGCTTCGATGGTAATGCATGCGTTATTCTGAACAATAACAGTGAGCAGCCTATCGGTACGCGTATTTTTGGGCCGGTAACTCGTGAACTTCGTACTGAAAAGTTCATGAAAATTATCTCTCTGGCACCAGAAGTACTCTAAGGAGCGAACAATGGCAGCTAAAATCCGTCGTAACGACGAAGTTATCGTGTTGACCGGTAAAGATAAAGGTAAACGCGGTAAAGTTAAGAATGTCCTGTCTTCTGGTAAGGTCATCGTTGAAGGTATCAACCTGGTGAAGAAACATCAGAAGCCGGTTCCGGCTCTGAACCAGCCAGGTGGCATCGTTGAAAAAGAAGCTGCTATTCAGGTTTCTAACGTTGCACTGTTCAACGCGGCAACTGGTAAGGCTGACCGTGTAGGCTTTAGATTCGAAGACGGCAAAAAAGTCCGTTTCTTTAAGTCTAATAGCGAAACTATCAAGTAATTTGGAGTAGTACGATGGCGAAACTGCATGATTACTACAAAGACGAAGTAGTCCAGAAACTCATGACAGAGTTTGGCTACAATTCTGTCATGCAAGTCCCTCGGGTCGAGAAGATCACCCTGAACATGGGTGTTGGTGAAGCGATCGCTGACAAGAAACTGCTGGATAACGCAGCAGCTGACCTGGCAGCAATCTCCGGTCAAAAACCGCTGGTCACCAAAGCACGCAAATCAGTTGCAGGCTTCAAAATCCGTCAGGGCTATCCGATCGGCTGTAAAGTAACTCTGCGTGGCGAGCGCATGTGGGAGTTCTTTGAGCGTCTGGTCACCATTGCTGTTCCACGTATCCGTGACTTCCGTGGCTTGTCCGCTAAGTCATTCGATGGCCGTGGCAACTACAGCATGGGTGTACGTGAACAGATCATCTTCCCAGAAATCGACTACGACAAAGTCGATCGCGTTCGTGGTTTGGATATCACCATTACCACTACTGCGAAATCTGATGATGAAGGCCGTGCTCTGCTGGCTGCCTTTGACTTCCCGTTCCGTAAGTAAGGTAGGGTTACTTAATGGCTAAGCAATCTATGAAAGCACGCGAAGTTAAGCGTGCGAAATTAGCAGACAAATTCTTCGCTAAACGCGCTGAACTGAAAGCGATCATCTCTGATGTGAACGCTTCCGACGAAGATCGTTGGGATGCTGTTCTGAAGCTGCAGAGTCTGCCGCGTGATTCCAGCCCTTCACGTCAGCGTAACCGCTGCCGTCAAACAGGTCGTCCGCACGGTTTCCTGCGGAAGTTTGGGTTGAGCCGTATCAAGGTCCGCGAAGCCGCCATGCGCGGTGAAATTCCGGGTCTGAAAAAGGCTAGCTGGTAATTGTCACCAATTGAATCACGGGAGTAACACAGATGAGCATGCAAGATCCGATCGCGGATATGCTGACCCGTATCCGTAACGGTCAGGCCGCGAACAAAGTTGCGGTCACCATGCCTTCCTCCAAGCTGAAATTGGCAATTGCCAACGTTCTGAAGGAAGAAGGATATATTGAAGATTTCAAAATCGAAGGCGACATCAAGCTGGAACTGGAACTGACTCTTAAGTATTTCCAGGGTAAAGCTGTTGTAGAAAGCATTCAGCGAGTAAGCCGTCCTGGCCTGCGCATCTATAAGAAAAAAGATGAGCTGCCAAAGGTAATGGCTGGTATGGGCATCGCTGTAGTTTCTACATCCAAAGGTGTCATGACTGATCGTGCAGCGCGCCAGGCTGGTCTTGGTGGCGAAATTATCTGCTACGTAGCGTAATCGGAGGATACATATGTCTCGTGTTGCTAAAGCACCTGTCGTTGTTCCTGCCGGCGTAGAGGTAAAACTCGACGGTCAGGTAATTTCGATTAAAGGTAAAAACGGCGAGCTGACTCGTACTATCAATGATGCTGTTGAAGTTAAGCATGCTGACAACGCTCTGACTTTCGCTCCGCGCGAAGGCTTCGTTGACGGCTGGGCGCAGGCGGGTACTTCTCGCGCGCTGCTGAACGCAATGGTTATCGGTGTTACCGAAGGCTTCACTAAGAAGCTGCAGCTGGTTGGTGTAGGTTATCGTGCTGCCATCAAAGGCAACGTGGTTAACCTGTCTCTGGGCTTTTCTCATCCAGTCGATCACCAGCTGCCCGCGGGAATCACTGCAGAATGTCCTACTCAGACTGAGATCGTGCTGAAAGGCGCTGATAAGCAGCTGATTGGTCAGGTTGCAGCGGACCTGCGCGCCTACCGTCGTCCTGAGCCTTACAAAGGCAAGGGTGTCCGTTACGCCGACGAAGTCGTGCGTACCAAAGAGGCTAAGAAGAAGTAAGGTAACACTATGGATAAGAAATCTGCTCGTATCCGTCGTGCGACCCGTGCACGTCGCAAGCTCAAAGAGCTGGGTGCTACTCGCCTGGTGGTACATCGTACCCCGCGTCATATTTACGCACAGGTAATCGCCCCGAACGGTTCCGAAGTTCTGGTCGCTGCTTCTACTGTAGAAAAAGCTATCACTGAACAACTGAAGTATACCGGTAATAAAGAAGCCGCAGCTGCAGTAGGTAAAGCTATCGCAGAACGCGCAATCGAAAAAGGCATCACTGGTGTTTCTTTCGACCGTTCCGGTTTCCAATATCATGGTCGCGTCCAGGCACTGGCAGATGCTGCCCGTGAAGCTGGCCTTCAGTTCTAAGGTAGAGGTCTAAGATGGCACACATCGAGAAACAAGCTGGCGAACTGCAGGAAAAACTGATCGCGGTAAACCGTGTTTCTAAAACTGTTAAAGGTGGTCGTATTTTCTCCTTCACAGCACTGACTGTGGTAGGCGATGGTAACGGTCGCGTAGGTTTTGGTTACGGTAAAGCGCGTGAAGTTCCAGCAGCGATCCAGAAAGCGATGGAGAAAGCCCGTCGCAACATGGTTAACGTCGCGCTGACCAACGGCACCCTGCAGCACCCTGTTAAAGGTGCACACACGGGTTCCCGCGTGTTCATGCAGCCGGCTTCAGAAGGTACCGGTATCATCGCCGGTGGTGCAATGCGCGCCGTTCTGGAAGTCGCTGGAGTTCATAACGTTCTGGCAAAAGCCTATGGTTCTACTAACCCGATTAACGTGGTTCGTGCAACTATCGACGGCCTGGGCAATATGAAATCTCCGGAAATGGTCGCTGCTAAGCGTGGTAAATCCGTTGAAGAAATTCTGGGGTAATCACGATGGCTAAGACTATTAAAATCACTCAAACCCGCAGTGCTATTGGCCGTTTGCCTAAGCATAAAGCCACTCTGGTTGGCCTGGGTCTGCGTCGTATTGGCCACACCGTTGAGCGTGAAGACACGCCTGCAGTACGCGGTATGGTTAACGCGGTTTCCTATATGGTTAAAGTGGAGGAGTAAGAGATGCGTTTAAATACTCTGTCTCCGGCCGAAGGGTCTAAGCACGCTACCAAGCGTCTGGGTCGTGGTATCGGTTCTGGCCTCGGAAAAACCGGTGGTCGTGGTCACAAAGGTCAGAACTCTCGTTCTGGCGGTGGCGTACGTCGCGGTTTCGAAGGTGGTCAGATGCCTCTGTACCGTCGTCTGCCGAAGTTCGGTTTCACCTCTCGCAAAGCGATGATCACCACAGAGATTCGTCTGTCTGATCTGGCGAAAGTTGAAGGCGGTATCGTCGACCTGAACGCGCTGAAAGCAGCCAACATTGTCGGTGTTCAGATTGAATTCGTTAAAGTAATTCTGTCTGGTGAAGTTTCTACACCGGTAACGGTTCGCGGTCTGCGTGTCACCAAAGGTGCTCGTGCTGCAATCGAAGCTGCTGGCGGTAAAATCGAGGAATAAGTAGCAGATGGCTAAACAACCGGGATTAGATTTTCAAAGCGCCAAAGGCGGCTTTGGTGAGCTGAAACGCAGACTACTGTTTGTTATCGGCGCACTGATTGTCTTCCGAATTGGCTCTTTTATTCCAATCCCCGGTATTGATGCCACTGTACTTGCCAAACTGCTTGAGCAACAGCGTGGCACCATCATTGAAATGTTTAACATGTTCTCTGGTGGTGCTCTCAGCCGTGCTTCTATTTTCGCACTGGGTATCATGCCGTACATTTCGGCATCGATTATTATCCAGTTATTAACGGTGGTTCATCCAGCGTTAGCGGAAATTAAGAAAGAAGGGGAGGCTGGCCGTCGTAAGATTAGCCAGTACACCCGATACGGTACGTTGGTATTGGCCATATTCCAGTCGATCGGTATTGCTACCGGTCTGCCGAATATGCCAGGAATGCAAGGTCTGGTCATGAATCCAGGCTTTGCCTTCTACTTTACCGCTGTTGTGAGTCTGGTCTCAGGAACCATGTTCCTGATGTGGCTGGGCGAACAGATTACTGAACGGGGTATCGGTAACGGTATTTCGATCATTATCTTCGCGGGTATTGTTGCGGGTCTTCCGCCGGCCATTGGCCATACCATCGAGCAAGCGCGGCAAGGCGACCTGCACTTCCTCTTGTTGCTGTTGGTTGCAGTACTCGTATTCGCAGTGACCTTCTTTGTTATCTTCGTTGAACGTGGTCAGCGCCGCATTGTGGTGAACTACGCAAAACGTCAACAGGGTCGTCGCGTTTACGCTGCACAGAGCACACATTTACCGTTGAAAGTGAACATGGCGGGTGTTATCCCAGCCATCTTTGCTTCCAGCATTATTCTGTTCCCGGCAACGATTGCATCGTGGTTTGGGGGCGGTACCGGTTGGAACTGGCTGACAACAATTTCGCTGTATTTGCAGCCAGGACAGCCGCTTTATGTGCTACTCTATGCGACTGCAATTATCTTCTTCTGTTTCTTCTATACGGCGTTGGTTTTCAACCCACGTGAAACAGCAGATAACCTGAAGAAGTCTGGTGCATTCGTACCGGGAATTCGTCCGGGAGAGCAAACGGCGAAGTATATTGATAAAGTGATGACACGTCTGACCTTAATCGGCGCGCTGTACATTACTTTTATCTGCCTTATCCCGGAGTTCATGCGTGATGCGATGAAGGTTCCCTTCTACTTTGGCGGTACTTCGCTGCTTATCGTAGTTGTCGTCATCATGGACTTTATGGCTCAAGTGCAAACTCTGATGATGTCAAGTCAGTACGAGTCGGCACTGAAGAAAGCTAACCTGAAAGGCTACGGCCGTTAATTCAGTTGGTTGAGAAGTTACGGAGAGTAAAAATGAAAGTTCGTGCTTCCGTCAAGAGATTATGTCGTAACTGCAAAATCATTCGTCGCGACGGTGTCGTACGTGTGATCTGCAGCGCCGAGCCAAAGCATAAACAGCGCCAAGGCTGATTTTGTCACATATTTTTCTTGCAAAGTCGGGTTGAGCTGGCTAGATTAGCCAGCCAATCTTTTGTATGTCAGTGCGTTTCCATTTGAGTATCCTGAAAACGGGCTTTTCAGCATGGGACGTGCTTGTTTAATTATAGGAGTGCATAGTGGCCCGTATAGCAGGCATTAACATTCCTGATCATAAACATACCGTTATCGCATTAACTTCGATCTTCGGTATCGGCAAAACTCGTTCAAAAGCCATCTGCGCTTCAACGGGTATTGCTGAAAATGTTAAGATCAGTGAGCTGTCTGAAGAACAAATTGATCAGCTGCGTGATGCAGTTGCGAAATTCGTTGTTGAAGGTGATCTGCGCCGTGAAATCACCCTGAGCATCAAGCGTCTTATGGACCTTGGTTGCTACCGTGGTTTGCGCCATCGTCGTGGTCTTCCGGTTCGCGGTCAGCGTACCAAGACCAACGCACGTACCCGTAAGGGTCCGCGTAAACCGATCAAGAAATAATCGGGGTGAGTAAATAATGGCAAAGGCACCAGTTCGTGCACGTAAGCGTGTAAGAAAACAAGTCTCAGATGGCGTGGCTCATGTCCATGCTTCTTTTAACAACACCATCGTTACCATTACTGATCGTCAGGGTAACGCACTGGGTTGGGCAACCGCCGGTGGTTCCGGTTTCCGCGGTTCACGTAAATCCACTCCGTTTGCTGCTCAGGTCGCTGCAGAGCGCTGTGCAGAAGCGGTAAAAGATTACGGAATTAAGAATCTGGAAGTTATGGTAAAGGGTCCGGGTCCGGGTCGCGAATCTACTATTCGTGCTCTGAACGCCGCTGGTTTCCGCATCACTAATATTACTGATGTGACTCCTATCCCTCATAACGGTTGTCGTCCGCCGAAAAAACGTCGCGTATAACGCCCGTTTTTTAGGATAGTTGGAGAAAGAAAATGGCAAGATATTTGGGTCCTAAGCTCAAGCTGAGCCGTCGTGAGGGCACTGACTTATTCCTTAAGTCTGGCGTTCGCGCGATCGATTCCAAGTGTAAGATTGAACAAGCCCCTGGTCAGCATGGTGCGCGTAAACCGCGTCTGTCTGATTACGGCGGTCAGTTACGTGAAAAGCAGAAAGTTCGTCGTATCTACGGCGTGCTGGAGCGTCAGTTCCGTAACTACTATAAAGAAGCAGCTCGTCTGAAAGGCAACACCGGTGAAAACCTGTTGGCTCTGCTGGAAGGTCGTCTGGACAACGTAGTTTATCGTATGGGCTTTGGTGCCACTCGTGCAGAAGCACGTCAGCTGGTAAGCCATAAGTCTGTTCTGGTAAACGGTCGCGTTGTTAACATCGCTTCTTATCAGGTATCTCCGAATGATGTCGTTAGCATCCGTGAGAAAGCCAAAAAGCAATCTCGCGTGAAGGCCGCTCTGGAGCTGGCTGAGCAGCGTGAAAAGCCAACCTGGCTGGAAGTTGATGCGACTAAGATGGAAGGTGTGTTCAAGCGTATTCCTGAACGTACTGATCTGTCTGCGGACATTAACGAACACCTGATCGTCGAGCTTTACTCCAAGTAAAGCTTAGTACCAAAGAGAGGACACAATGCAGGGTTCTGTGACAGAGTTTCTAAAACCGCGCCTGGTAGATATCGAGCAAGTGAGTTCGACGCACGCCAAGGTGACCCTTGAGCCTTTAGAGCGTGGCTTTGGCCATACTCTTGGTAACGCACTGCGCCGTATTCTGCTTTCATCCATGCCGGGTTGCGCGGTGACCGAGGTTGAAATTGATGGTGTACTTCATGAGTACAGCACCAAAGAGGGCGTACAGGAAGATATCCTGGAAATCCTGCTCAACCTGAAAGGGCTGGCGGTAAGAGTTCAGGGTAAAGATGAAGTTATTCTGACCCTGAATAAATCTGGCATTGGCCCTGTGACTGCAGCCGACATTACCCATGATGGTGATGTCGAAATCGTCAAGCCTCAGCATGTCATTTGCCATCTGACCGATGAGAACGCTGCTATCAGCATGCGTATCAAAGTTCAGCGTGGTCGTGGCTATGTGCCGGCTTCTGCCCGAATTCATTCGGAAGAAGATGAGCGCCCAATCGGCCGTCTGCTCGTTGACGCCTGCTACAGCCCTGTAGACCGTATCGCCTACAATGTTGAAGCAGCGCGTGTTGAGCAGCGTACCGACCTGGACAAGCTGGTCATCGAAATGGAAACCAACGGCACAATCGATCCTGAAGAGGCGATTCGTCGTGCGGCAACCATCCTGGCAGAACAACTGGAAGCTTTCGTTGACTTACGTGATGTTCGTCAGCCGGAAGTGAAAGAAGAGAAACCAGAATTCGATCCGATCCTGCTGCGCCCTGTTGACGATCTGGAATTGACTGTCCGCTCTGCTAACTGCCTCAAGGCAGAAGCTATCCACTACATCGGTGATCTGGTACAGCGTACCGAGGTTGAGCTGCTTAAAACGCCTAACCTTGGTAAAAAATCTCTTACTGAGATTAAAGATGTGCTGGCTTCGCGTGGTCTTTCTCTGGGCATGCGCCTTGAGAACTGGCCGCCAGCAAGCATTGCTGATGAATAATCAGATCACAGGTTAAGGTTTCACTGAGAAGGATAAGGTCATGCGCCATCGTAAGAGTGGTCGTCAACTGAACCGCAACAGCAGCCATCGTCAGGCTATGTTCCGCAACATGGCCGGTTCTCTGGTTCGTCACGAGATCATCAAAACGACTCTGCCGAAAGCCAAAGAACTGCGTCGCGTAGTTGAGCCGCTGATTACTCTTGCCAAGACCGACAGCGTAGCTAATCGTCGTCTGGCATTCGCCCGTACTCGTGATAACGAGATCGTGGCAAAACTGTTTAACGAGCTGGGCCCGCGTTTCGCGAGCCGTGCCGGTGGTTACACTCGCATTCTGAAGTGTGGCTTCCGTGCTGGTGACAACGCTCCGATGGCTTACATCGAGCTGGTTGATCGTCCAGAAGCTCAAGCAGAAGCAGCCGCAGAGTAATCTGCAGCAACGTAAAAAACCCGCTCCGGCGGGTTTTTTATTGCCTGAAATTTACTATTTTAGAAGCAACGCGTTTAACGTCAGAGGAGTCGGCTATGTGGCTGGTTGACGAACTTGCTGAACAGCATATCAAAGCAGCACTGGAAAAAGGCGAGCTGAGCAATCTTCCCGGCGCCGGCAAGCCGCTGCAACTGGATGATGACAGTCACGTTCCGCCGGAATTAAGAGCTGGCTACCGGTTACTGAAAAATGCAGGTTTTCTGCCACCTGAACTTGAGCTGAGACGTGAGGCGGTTGAAGTCAACGATCTGATTCGTCAGCTCGATCCCGAAGATCGTCACTATCAGGATCACTGTCATCGACTGCAGATACTGGCGCTGCGATTACATCAGGCGGGTATGAGCACCGATTTTCTGCACGGATCCTATTCCACGGCGATTGAGAAGCGTTTTCGCGAGGAGGAGTAAATGTTTCGCATCGGACAGTTAGCGAAGCTGGCAGAGGTGACGCCAGACACCATCCGCTTTTATGAAAAGCAGCAGATGATGGAACATGATGGCCGGACGGAGGGCGGTTTTCGTCTCTATAGTGAGGGCGACCTTCAGCGCCTGAAGTTTATCCGCTATGGCCGTAAACTGGGGTTCAGCCTCGAAGCCATCAGGGAGCTTCTTTCGATCCGGGTCGATCCGGCACATCACACCTGCCAGGAGTCGAAAGCGATCGTCGAAAAGCGGCTCAGTGAAGTGGCTGAAATGATCGCAGAACTGGAGACGATGCAGCGTTCGCTTCGGCACCTTTCCGATGCCTGCTGTGGTGATAGTCACAGTAGCATCTCGTGCTCAATTCTGGAGGCTCTGGAGCGCGGCGGGGCAAAGGACAAATAAGCATATTGTTATTTTGCTGCAAAAGCATAAAGTATCACTCCATCTCAACAGGAGGCGTCATGAGTAAATACCAGCATACCAAAGGGCAGATTCGCGATAACGCAATCCAGGCTCTGTTACACGACCCACTTTTCAGGCAGCGCGTGGAGCAGAAGCAAAAGGGTAAGGGAAGTTTTAAACGGAAGGAAAAACACAACAAGGGAAACGGATGGGAGGGCAGTGATAAGAAAGCGTCTTATCACTGCCCTTCTGCTTAAAGCGTCAGATAAGCCCTGTCGGCTCAGACACTATACGCGGGTATTCTGCTGTTTCAGCAGGTCGCGGATTTCAGTCAGCAGCACTTCTTCGTTCGACGGCTTAGCAACCGGCTTCTCGACTTCTTTTTTCTTATACAGACGGTTCATCAGCTTAATGGCCATAAAGATGGCAAACGCGATAATCACGAAATCGAAAATAGTCTGCAGGAAAATACCATACTGCATGACCACGGCTGGCGCATCGCCAGTTGCAGGCTTCAGCACCCATTGAAAAGATTTAAAATCGACACCACCAATAAGCAAGCCGAGCGGCGGCATGATGATGTTGGCGACCAGTGATGAAACGATCTTACCGAAAGCGGCGCCAATGATGACACCGACGGCCAGATCTATCACATTGCCGCGCATTGCAAACTCACGAAACTCTTTGATTAAACTCATACTTATCTCCTTGCCTAAGCCAATGCCATAAAGTCTAACAAACCTGGCTGGTTTTGCCATAAACGCAGCGAATTAAGCGGCAGTTTTGTCTGCCGCTGATGCTGCCAGCCGATGCTGCCGAATGTCAGAGGAAGAACGGGCTCGGCTGGAAGAGACGTTCCACATCGGACACAAATTTTTTGTCGGTCAGGAACATGATGACATGGTCGCCCTGTTCAATACGCAGATTGTCGTTGGCGATCATCACGTCGTCGCCACGAACCACCGCGCCGATAATGGTTCCGGGTGGCAGCTTGATATCATCAATTGAGCGGCCCACCACGCGCGAAGTCGATTCATCACCATGCGCGATCGCTTCGATCGCCTCTGCGATACCGCGTCGTAATGAAGAGACACCCACAATGTCGGCTTTACGCACATGACCCAGCAGCGCAGAAATCGTCGCCTGCTGAGGCGAAATCGCAATATCAATTACGCTGCCCTGAACCAGATCGACATAGGCGCGGCGCTGAATGAGTACCATCACCTTTTTGGCACCCATCTTCTTCGCCAGCATCGCAGACATGATGTTGGCTTCATCATCATTGGTGACGGCGATAAAGAGATCGACCTGCTCGACATGCTCTTCCGCCAGCAGCTCCTGATCTGAGGCGTCGCCATAGAAGACCACGGTGTCCTGCAGGTGTTCTGCAAGTTCGGCGGCGCGCTGAGGATTACGTTCGATCAGCTTCACGCTGTAGTGCTTTTCCAGTCGCTGCGCCAGGCCAAACCCGATATTGCCGCCGCCGACCAGCATAATGCGCTTGTAGGGTTTCTCCAGCCGCTGCATTTCACTCATCACCGCACGAATGTTCTGGCTGGCCGCGATGAAGAAGATCTCATCACCGGCTTCGACGATGGTAGAGCCCTGCGGACGGATAGGGCGATCCTGACGGAAAATAGCGGCGACGCGCGTATCGATATGCGGCATATGTTCCCGCATAATCGACAGCGGATTGCCGACAAGCGGCCCGCCATAGTAAGCCTTCACCACGGCCAGGCTCACTTTCCCCTCCGCAAAGTTCACCACCTGCAGTGCGCCGGGATACTGGATCAGGCGATAGATATTTTCGATCACCAGCTGCTCAGGTGAGATCAGGTGATCGATAGGCACTGCTTCAGGGATAAACAGCTTATCTGCGTCACGCAGATAGTCGGCAGCGCGAATACGGGCGATGCGATTAGGCGTATTGAAAAGCGAATAGGCAATCTGGCAGGCAATCATATTGGTTTCGTCGGAGTTTGTGACGGCAACCAGCATGTCGGCATCTTCGGCGCCTGCCTCGCGCAGGATGCGCGGATGGGAACCATGACCCTGCACCACACGAAGATCGAACTTATCCTGCAGATGACGCAGGCGCGAGGCGTCGGTATCAACCACCGTGATATCGTTGTTCTCACCCACCAGATTCTCTGCCAGCGTGCCGCCAACCTGTCCTGCACCCAGAATGATTATTTTCATCGCTTATCAATACTCATCTCAGTTTGTACCCGATTTTTTTATCAGCTTCGCGTAGAAGAAACCATCTCCGCCTTCGGCCTGCGGGAAAACCTGTAGCCCGTTCGCGGGCGCACCCTGCAGCGGTTCGGCCCGGGCGTCAGGCTGACGCTGGAGAAAAGCGTCAATCTGCTGATGATTCTCTTCAGGCAGAACAGAGCAGGTGGCATAGATCAGCGTACCGCCAGGTTTCAGGTGAGGCCAGATAGCGTCCAGAATTTCGCGCTGAAGCGCGGCCAGCTCGGCGATATCACGATCCCGGCGCAGCCATTTGATGTCAGGATGACGGCGGATAACGCCAGTAGCAGAGCAGGGGGCATCCAGCAGGATACGGTCAAACTGACGCTCGCCGCACCACTGTTGTGGCGTCCGTCCGTCACCCTGTTTCACCTCGGCTTTCATGGCCAGTCGTGTCAGATTCTCATGAACCCGCTTCAGGCGCTGAGCATCCACATCGACCGCCAGCACGCTGGCTTCGGGCGCGATTTCAAGAATATGGGTGGTTTTACCACCGGGTGCCGCGCACAGATCCAGAATCTGTTCGCCATTCCGCGGCTCAAGCAGCAGGGCGCAGCGCTGGGCAGATAGATCCTGCACGGTCACCCAGCCCTGGTCGAAGCCGGGTAACTGGCTGACCGGCGCCGGGGCATCGAGCCGCAGCGCATCCGGCACATCATCAGCGGGCTGTGCACTGCGGCCGCTTTCGGCCAGCATAGCCAGCCATGCGTCACGCTTGTGGTGCTGGCGGTTGACCCGCAGCCACATCGGCGGACGCTGATTATTCGCCTCCACAATCTGCTGCCACTGCGCTGGCCAGGCGTGCTGCAGGCGTTTCAGCAGCCAGCCCGGATGCAGATAGCGCTGTGGGCCATCCTGAATGCTGGCCAGCAGGGTTTCCCGCTGACGCTGGAACTGGCGCAGTACGCCATTCAGCAGGCCTTTCAGACTGGTGCGCTTCAGAGCCTCGGCACCCGCGACGGTTTCTGCCAGCGCAGCATGGGCAGGGACACGGGTATACTCCAGCTGGTACAGCCCGACCATGATCAGATAGTGCAGAACCCGCTGTTTACCGGTCAGCGGGCGCTCCATCAGTTTGCCTATCAGCGCTTCCAGCTGCGGTAACGTGCGCAGGACGCCGAAACAGATCTCCTGCACTAAAGCACTGTCTTTATCGGAGAGTTTTTTCTGAGCGGCAGGCAGGACGGTATTCAGGGATTCACCTTTGTCGACAACGCGCTCGATAAGTTGAGCGGAGAGGCTACGCAGGTTAATTGATTTAGTCATAGGGTTTTGTCATCAAACAAAAAGCCCGGCGAGTCACCGGGCCAGAGAGTCAGTCCAGAAGGGTTCCAGGTTCAAACCATTCCCGGCGCGAGTTGAGAAGATCCTGAGCCGACATCGGTTTTTTACCGGCGGGCTGTAACTGCAGCAGGTTCAGAACACCCTGAGCCGTTGCGACCTGGATGCCATGCTTGTCAGCATGGATGATTTCACCTGGCGAACGATCGCAGTGCGGCAGAACGCTTGCCTGCCAGACTTTTACCGGTTGATCCCCTACCGTGAAAAAGCTCATCGGCCAGGGGTTAAATGCGCGAATGCAACGTTCAAGCTGTTCTGCAGACAGCGTCCAGTCAAGACGTGCCTCTTCTTTGCTGAGTTTTTCAGCGTAGCTGACCTGTGTCTCATCCTGTTTCTCCGGGGCGGCCTGCTGCGTATTCAGTAACGTCAGCGTCTCCAGCAGCCCCTGCGGCCCGAGTTCTGCCAGCCGGTCATAAAGGGTGGCGCTGGTATCCTGAGCGGTAATCGGGCAGGCGAGCTTGTAGAGCATATCGCCGGTATCCAGACCCACATCCATCTGCATGATGGTGACACCGGTTTCACTGTCGCCCGCCCAGAGTGCGCGCTGAATCGGTGCGGCACCACGCCAGCGAGGCAGCAGTGAACCATGAACGTTAATACAGCCCAGGCGGGGCATATCAAGCACGGCTTTCGGCAGAATCAGACCATAGGCCACAACCACCATCACATCGGCCTGCAGATCAGCGACCAGCTGCTGATTCTCTTCAGGTCGCAAAGATTTAGGCTGAAAAACCGGGATGTCATGCGCCAGGGCCAGCGTTTTGACCGGGCCAGGCGTTAATTTGTTGCCGCGACCTGCGGGGCGGTCGGGCTGGGTGAATACACCGATAACCTGATGTTCAGAAGCAAGCAGCGCGTCAAGATGACGCGCTGCAAAGTCAGGTGTGCCGGCAAAGATGATTTTTAGCGGGGCAGACACGTTTATCCCTTCTTAAGTTCTCAGGAAGCCTGGGCGTTCTGTCGCGCCAGCTTCTCTAACTTCGTTTTGATCCGTTGACGCTTCAGCGGCGACAGATAATCGATAAACAGTTTGCCTTCCAGATGATCGATCTCATGCTGGATACAGATAGCCAGTAACTCGCTGGCTTCCAGTTCGAAACTTTTACCGTCACGATCCAGCGCGCGGACCTTCACCCGTTCGGCGCGCGGAACAAAAGCACGCTGTTCCGGAATAGAGAGGCAACCCTCTTCGATACCGGTTTCACCGCTTTTTTCCAGCAGCTCAGGGTTAATCAGTACTAAACGCTCTTCGCGACTTTCAGAGACATCAATCACGATAATGCGCTGATGAATATCGACCTGCGTCGCCGCAAGACCAATGCCTTCTTCGGCGTACATGGTGTCGAACATATCATCAACGATACGCTGAATGTCTGCGTTAACTTCTTTAACGGGCGCGGCGACTTTGCGCAGACGCTCGTCAGGGAAATGTAATACCTGCAAAACTGACATAAATATCCAGATCTGTATTCGGTTATGAAAAGATTACTACCCCATATTGTAGACTTTTCAGGGCCTGATTGACAGCATTGTGCGGCAGAAAGCCGGGGCGATCAGGGAGCAGACGATGGAGAGATTAGCGCACTATATGCGGCTGGCAGCCGTGAGTGGAATGACCGGGAAACGCTGGGTGGATGCAGTGCAGAAAACCGAAGCCGGTGCAACTGACCCTGAGCATCTGATCCGGGCTGGCTTAGATGCGAATCAGCGTCAGCAATATGATGGCGTCAGCGATCAGACGATTGCCGGCGTCTTCACCTGGCTGGCGCAGAGCCCGTCCCATCATCTGGTGAGCGCGCTGGACGCCGCCTATCCTCTTCAACTCAGAGAAATACGCCACTTTCCCCCGCTACTTTATATTCATGGCGATCCCGGCGTAATCAGTACCCCTCAGTTAGCCGTGGTAGGGAGCCGCAATGGTTCACACAGTGGCCGCTACTGGTGCGACTGGTTTACCCGGCATCTGTCGCTCAGCGGTCTGACTATCACCAGCGGGCTGGCGCGGGGGATCGATGGTGTGGCGCATCGGGCTGCACTGAGCGCGGGCGGAAAAACGGTGGCGGTGTTAGGCAGTGGCCTGCAGCGGCTTTATCCCAAAAATCATGCCCGGCTGGCCGCAGAGATTGTTGAACAGGGCGGGGCCATCGTGTCGGAGTTTCCGCTGACGGCCATCCCGCATCCGCTTAACTTTCCGCGCCGTAATCGTATCATCAGTGGTCTGAGTCATGGGGTGCTGGTGGCAGAGGCAACACTCAGGAGTGGCTCGCTGGTGACGGCCCGTTATGCGCTGGAGCAGAACCGCAATGTCTACGCTTTACCTGGCGCACTCGGCAACCCGCTCAGTGAAGGCGTAAACTGGCTGATCCAGCAGGGAGCACTGCTGGTGGCCCACCCTGATAACATCCTCGAAGACCTGGCCAGCGCACTCAACTGGCTACCGCAGATCCAGACCAGTGAAATTTATTCTGAGATGAGTGACGCTGCTCCATTGCCATTTGCTGATGTGTTGGCTAACGTAGGTGATGAGGTTACACCTGTTGACGTTGTCGCTGAACGTGCCGGCCAATCTGTGCCAGTTATCTCAGCTCAGTTGCTGGAACTGGAGTTAGCAGGATGGATCGCAGCTGTACCCGGCGGCTATGTCCGATTGAGGAGGGCATGCCATGTTCGACGTACTGATGTATTTGTTTGAAACATATATCCACAACGAAGCAGAAATGGGTGTTGATCAGGACAGATTGACAGACGACCTGACGGATGCCGGGTTTCATCGTGAAGATATCTACAGTGCGCTGAACTGGCTGGAAAGACTGGCGGATTACCAGGAAGGACTGGTTGCGCCAGT
Organism: Pantoea phosphatilytica; assembly: GCF_051025615.1. NCBI lineage: Bacteria > Pseudomonadati > Pseudomonadota > Gammaproteobacteria > Enterobacterales > Erwiniaceae > Pantoea > Pantoea phosphatilytica. The sequence goes on along the minus strand of NZ_JBPFDF010000009.1, from coordinate 3,342 downwards.
TTTAATGACGAATGATCCGCTCTCTATGCGCATCTATACCGATGAAGAGGGCAAGCGTTTAGATGCTGACAGCCGCGGTTTCCTGCTCTTCCTGGAGCAGATTCAGGTACTGAATCTGGAAACCCGTGAAATGGTTATCGAACGTGTCATGGCGCTGGATACTTCTGAGTTTGACCTGGAAGATCTCAAATGGGTGGTGCTGATGGTGTTGTTCAACATCCCGGGATGTGAGAACGCCTATCAGCAGATGGAAGAACTGCTATTCGACGTCAATGAAGGTATGCTGCATTAAATTTCCTTTCATGCACTGATCGCTATGAGTAAAGCTGCACTTTTCACGGTGCCTAAACAGGATCCCTGCCCCGCTTGCGGGGCAGAACTGGTTATCCGCTCCGGTAAACACGGTCCTTTCCTGGGCTGCGCGAACTATCCGGCGTGCGACTACATTCGTCCTTTAAAAAGTCAGGCTGATGGCCATGTGGTCAAAGTGCTGGAAGGGCATGCCTGCCCTGAATGCGGTGCAGATAAAGTGCTGCGCCGGGGACGTTTTGGCATGTTCATTGGCTGCAGCCACTACCCGGAATGCGGATATACGGAAACCATCGACAAACCGGATGAGACCACGCTGGCCTGCCCGCAGTGCCATGAAGGCCACCTGGTTCAGCGACGTTCCCGCTATGGCAAAACCTTTCACTCATGCGATCGCTATCCGGCCTGCCAGTTTGTCGTAAACCTGACGCCTGTTGCCGGAGTCTGCCCTTATTGCCAGTATCCGCTGTTAGTTGAAAAAAAGACCGCGCAGGGCGTGAAACGCTTCTGCGCCAGTAAGCGTTGTGGCAAAGCCATTACAGAAGAGAATTGATCGTTCATGGAAAATCAACACCTCGCCGATTCCCTGGAGACCTGCTTAGCGCAGCTGAATCGACAGGCGGTCATCGCCTATCCCACAGAAGCCGTATTTGGTCTGGGCTGTGACCCTGACAGTGAATCCGCCGTTATGGCCCTGCTGGCGCTGAAACAGCGTCCGGTAGAGAAGGGGCTGATCCTGATCGCGGCGGATTACAGCCAGCTGGAACCTTACATCTCCGCACGCGAACTCTCTGTGACCCAGCGGGAACGGATGTTTGCATGCTGGCCTGGCCCGGTCACGTTTGTTGTTCCGGTTCCCCCTCAGACGCCGCGCTGGCTGACCGGACAGTTTGATTCACTGGCGATCCGCGTCAGCGACCATCCGGATGTGCAGGCGATTTGCCGGGCATTTGGCAAGCCGCTGGTATCAACCAGCGCAAACCTGACCGGCCTGCCTCCCTGCCGCACGGCAGAAGAGGTGAAGCGCCAGTTCGGTGAGCACTTCCCGGTGCTGTCAGGAAAGACGGGCGGACGACTCAATCCTTCCGAGATCCGCGATGTCATCAGCGGCGAACTTATACGTCAGGGTTAATGCATGGACCACTTCGCCGTTTTCGGTAATCCGATCAACCACAGTAAATCTCCGCTGATCCATCAGGCTTTCGCTGAACAGACGGGTATCGAACACCGCTATGGCCGTATCTGCGCGCCGATAGAGGGATTTCCTCAGGCGCTGACGGCTTTTTTTGAGCAGGGCGGGCGTGGCGCTAACGTGACGTTGCCTTTCAAACAGCAGGCATTTGAATTTGCTGATCGGCTCACCGAACGTGCCGCGCTGTCCGGCGCGGTAAACACGGTGAAGAAGCTCAGCGATGGACTGATCCAGGGCGACAATACAGATGGTATTGGCCTGTTAAGCGATCTTGAACGGCTGGGGATGATCAGGACCGGTGACAGTGTGTTGCTGGTGGGCGCTGGCGGCGCGGCGCGTGGGGTCATTCTGCCGCTGCTTTCATCAGGCGTTGCACTGACGGTGGTCAACCGCACCGCCGCGCGGGCAGAAGAGCTGGCCAGCCTGTTTAATAAGAGTGGCACCATCCACGCCTCTGATTTCGGCCAGCTGACCAGTCAGCACTTCGATTTAATCATTAATGCCACCTCAAGCGGCGTAGAGGGTAAGACGCCGCCTTTACCTGCGGAACTGATCCATCCCGAGGTGCGCTGCTATGACATGTTCTATCAAAGCGGGCTGACGCCATTTTTGCGCTGGTGCCAGGCGCACGGCGCACAGCACCTTGCCGATGGCGTGGGCATGCTGGTTGGCCAGGCTGCTCATGCCTTCTATCTGTGGCACGGTGTGATGCCGGAAATCGCGCCCGTCATTGTTCAGCTTAAGCAGGCTATGCAGCCGTGAATCAGGCTATCCAGCCGTGAATCAGGCTATCCAGTTTCCGGATGAGGAAACCTATAACGCAGAACGCGACGCTATCTGTTTCCCGGTGCTGGTAAATGGTTTGCGGCTGAACTGTGCCATTGGCGCTGAGTCGCTGGTGGCGCGTTTTGGTGAAGGAGAGGCGATGGCGCTGTTTCAGCACCATCGCTGGGATCTGGAAGATGAAGCAGAAGCGGCGATACGTCAGGAACGTATTGATGATCAGGGCTGGATCTGGCTGTCGCCAGCCAGGTAATCATCTTTCCAGGTAACGTAATTGTTAGCGGAGTAGCGTAAACCTTCTTTCTCACTCTCATTCAGCGGCCTGATCTGTTTCACCGGACTCCCCAGATAGAGATAGCCGCTCTCCAGCCTTTTACCCGGCGGCACCAGACTTCCGGCACCAATCATCACCTCATCTTCTACTATTACGCCATCGAGAAGAATGGATCCCATACCGACCAGCACACGATTACCAATGGTGCAGCCGTGAAGCATGGCTTTATGCCCGACCGTCACATCCTCACCAATAATAAGCGGGAAGCCCTGTGGATTAGACGCGGACCTGTGCGTCACATGCAGAACACTGCCATCCTGAACATTGGTGCGGGCGCCAATGCGAACCTGGTTGACATCACCCCGGATAACAACCAGCGGCCAGATGCTGACATCATCCGCCATAACCACATCGCCGACGACAACGCTGCTGGGATCCACCATGACGCGCTGACCGGTTTGCGGAAAAAGATGTTTATAGGGACGTAGAGCGGAAGTCATTATGTTCTCCTTTATCTTGTTTTCTGGTCAGCCTGATGCGAATTCAGCCAGCTGACAAGCCAATTCTGGCCTGGATCGCTGGCGATCTCATCAATCTGGATCATTTATAACCATTCAGAAAAAAGATCCAAAAAAAGGGTTGTGCTCTGAAACGGGATCCCTATAATGCGCCTCCATCAACACGGCACACCGGCAACGGGAAACGGATTGAGAGGCACAGGAGACTGCGCCGCCGGAGAAAACTTCTGAAAAAAGAGGTTGACTCTGAAGGAGGAAAGCGTAAT
>NZ_JBPFDF010000008.1:0-114610 GCF_051025615.1 Pantoea phosphatilytica | reverse complement strand
AACGTCATAATGAATTTCATTATGTGTTCACTCGTGAGGCTTTGATATTTTTTTGCGTCCGGAGACGCTGATATCAATCCTGCGAGTGCCCACACAGATTGTCTGATAAATTGTTAAAGAGCAGTGCCGCGATTTACTGCGGCGCGGGCTGCGTATATTACGCTTTCCGCATTGTCAGTCAAGCATTTATTTTCGCTTAACTCACTGGTTCGTATGATTTCGAACCTACTTAACCCGGCGCTTCGTAAGCCGTTGTGCCGTGTCAGTGGAGGCGCATTATAGGGAGTTCTCGGAGGCTGACAAGTGCTAATTTCAAATAAAATTCTGAGTGCTGTTTTTTTCAGCGAAAAGCCGCTAAAGCGCCAGTTTTTCCAGCAACGGGAAGCCATAACGCTGTAAAACGGGTGATAATTGTACGGCTTCATCATCCAGCGCCGTGCAAAAAGCGACGTTCTGCTGCGATGAGCGCACTTCAGGCGCTTCATGCTCCAGCAGCCAGGCCGTGCGTCGTGCTATCGCCGCACCGGAATCGATCAGGCGCGTGCCGTCCGGTAACACCTGCTGCAGCTCTTCGCGCAGTAAAGGAAAGTGCGTACAGCCTAAAACGACCGTATCCGGTGGCTCAGCCATCCGCAGCCACGGCTGAACGATGCGGCGTACTTCTTCCAGTGCCACCTGTGCGCCGTGGAGTTTAGCTTCGGCCAGCTCCACCAGCTCCGCTGATCCCAGCATTTCGATGTGGCAGGAACCGGCAAACTGCGCCACCAGCTCATGTGTATAAGGACGACGTACCGTCGCCCGCGTTGCCAGCAACCCCACCACGCCATTACGCGTCAGGCGCGCAGCCGGTTTAATTGCAGGCACCACACCTACAACAGGAAACGCAAAGCGTTCCCGCAGCGCGGGCAGTGAAACCGTGCTGGCCGTATTGCAGGCGATGATGACGAGTGAGAGCGGATAGCGCTGAGTAATCGCCGCAACGATGGCAACCACCCGATCGACAATGAAGGTTTCGCTTTTCTCCCCATAAGGGAAACCGGCGTTATCAAAGGCGTAAAGATAATGAAGGTCTGGCAGGAGCTGCCGGACCTCATCATAGACAGAAAGCCCGCCGACGCCGGAATCAAATACCAGCACCGTGGGGCGTAAATCAGAAGGTGTAGCTGCCGCTGAGGTAATACTCTCGTCCTGGAGTCTGATAGCCATACGCTGTCTCGTAATCTTTATCGAACAGGTTGGCAATTCTACCACGAACCGTGAGTTGTGAAGTGACAGGATATGAGACCGCGAGATCCCACAGGCTGACACCGCCTGATTTCACGCGACGGCTGGGCGTGCTGTTGAAGTCGGTGTCATAACGGTCACCCAGATAGTGATAAGTCACGGACCAGTCAAAGGTATACAGCGTCCAGTCGAGCTGATACTTCACCTGCTGTTTAGCCCGGCGAATGAGCGGCTGGCCGGTGGTGCCATCCCGCGCATCGACATAATCGTATGAGAGCTGATGCGTCAGCGGACCGGTGTCGAATCCGGCTGTGGCCTCAACGCCCTTAATCCGCGCCTGCTTAATATTGTAGTAACGGAAGGTCTGGGGATCGCTATCAATCAGGTTATCGATGTCGTTGCGATAACCTGACACGCGCCAGTTCACCGGTCCGCTCAGCCCTTCAACACCCCCTTCCCACTGCTTACTTTTTTCCGGATCGAGGTCGCGATTGCCATAAAACGGGCTGTAAACCTGGGACAGGTTCGGTGCTTTAAAGGCCGTGCCATACGATGCAAAGAGGCGATAGCCGGAGATAAACTCCCATGACGCCGCGGTCTGCCAGGTGTTATGCCAGCCGAACTGATTGTTGTCGTCACTGCGAACCGCGCCTTCCAGCGTGACGCTGCCCACCTGCTGCTGACCGGTGAGGTAGAGACCGGTGTTGCGCTGCTCATAACCGTCAGACAGATAGTTAGTGCCTGGCTCGGTTGTCTCTTTCTGCCAGTCGATACCGGCGCTAAGCGCGCCCTGCCCCAGCTGCAGGGTGTTACCCCACTGCAGATTGTACTGAGTCACATCATCAAAGGTGGATGCCGCGCCGTAACGGCCATTGCGTGGGTCGTAGTTGATGTCTTTGGTATGACCGTAACTGGCGATGAGTTGAGTAGAGTAAAGGTCACGGCTGAAGCGTAACCCGGTGTCCCAGGTCTGGCTGTAGAGCTGCCGGGTATCCGCCAGCCCGACGACATTCGTGAAGCTCTGATCGTAGCTGTAAGAACCATCGTAGGCGGTACGGTTATCAAACCCATAGCCGCGCACAAAACCAGTGAGCTCATCGCTGAACTGATGCTCCAGATTGCCATACAGCGTTTTGCTCATAAAGCCGTCGCGATCGTGCTGGGCCGGGCCATAGTCATTCGGGTAGCCCGCCACCACATCATACCCCCGGGTATAGGTGTAGTTGCCGGCCAGCGTCAGTGTGGTCGCCTCGCCCAGCCTCTGTTGAGTGGAGCCATCGTAAGATTGATAACCCCGGGAGCCCATGCCCGCCGTCAGCGTAGAGCCCGGCTGCGCACGACCGGTGATGATATTGACGACGCCGCCAATCGCATCGGAACCGTAAACTGCCGAACGCGCACCGCGAATATATTCGATACGCTGAACCAGTGACAGGGGGATCTGGCTGAGGTCAGACGAACCGCTGATACCCGCCTGATTAAGCCGGATGCCATCAATCAGGATCAGCACATGTCGGGATTCGGTGCCCCGGATAAACAGCGAACTCTGCTGACCTAATCCGCCATTCTGCGCCACATCGACACCCGGCAGGCGACGCATGACATCCGTCAGGCTTTTGGCCTGCCAGCGATCGATCTCATCACGCGTAACAACCGTTGTGGGCGCCAGCACGCCCGAAACAGGTTCAGCAAAGCGGTTAGCGGTGACGATTTGCGTTTCATCATTTGCCTGCGCGTAACCGTTTTGCGCCCAGAGAGAAATGGCCGTGGCGCCCAGAGCGCACAGCGAAAGCGTTTTTTTTGTCATTTATTCATGCATCCATAAGACCCAGCAGGATGCCGCAGGCCGACAATCGATAGCACGCGATGATTGTACGAGTAGCGACGTTACACCGGCAGGTCTTCGGGCTGGGAACCATAAGTGATGATGACTTCCCATCCCGGAGGACAGTGTCTGCAATTGCACACATCACGACATTCCTTACCGCTGCGCGTCAGCTCCAGATTTGCACTGGATTCCCTATTAACTCGGGCATGAGGCCGGCGTCAGCAGTCTACGGAGTGGGGATTGGGAAGTCCAGATAGCCCGATATCTTCTCGCTGCAGGACTGGACATCAGCAAGTGAATGCCTACAATCGCCCGCTGGTAAGCTATTAATCAGGATTACTCATGACACCCGAACATCTCCCTATTGAAGAGTATGACGCCCAGCTGGCGGAAAAAGTCAGTCGTTTAGAGACGATGATGACGCCATTTGCGGCGCCCGACGTGGAGGTGTTCCGTTCGCCGGTCAGCCACTATCGGATGCGCGCCGAATTTCGCCTGTGGCATGACGGCGATGACATCTATCACATCATCTTCGATCAGCAGACGCGCGAGCGGATCCGCGTTGATCAGTTCCCGGCGGCCAGCCAGCTGATCAATCAGCTGATGCCGAAGATGATCGCCGCGATCCGCGATAACCGCATCCTGCGCCATAAACTGTTTCAGATCGACTATCTCTCGACCCTGAGCAATCAGATTGTGATTTCGCTGCTTTATCACCGCAAGCTGGATGATGAGTGGCAGCAGGCAGCCGCGGCGCTGCGTGATCAGTTACGCGCCGAAGGGCTGGATGTGCAGCTGATTGGTCGCGCGACCAAAACCAAAATCTGTCTGGATCGCGACTATGTGGATGAGTGTCTGCCGGTGGCAGGCCGCGAGATTATCTATCGTCAGGTCGAGAACAGTTTTACCCAGCCGAACGCCGCGATGAATATTCAGATGCTGGAGTGGGCGCTGGATGTGACACGGGATTCACAGGGCGATCTGCTGGAACTCTACTGTGGCAACGGCAACTTCTCGCTGGCGCTGGCACGCAATTTCCGTCGCGTGCTGGCCACGGAGATCGCGAAGCCGTCCGTCGCTTCAGCTCAGTACAATATTGCGGTAAACCAGATCGATAACGTGCAGATCATTCGTATGGCGGCGGAAGAGTTTACGCAGGCGATGAATGGGGTGCGCAGCTTCAATCGTCTGGAAGGCGTTGACCTGAGCAGCTACGACTGCGAGACGATTTTTGTCGACCCGCCGCGCAGCGGACTGGATGAAGAGACGGTGAAGATGGTGCAGGCTTATCCGCGCATCCTTTATATCTCCTGTAATCCGCAGACCCTGAGCGACAATCTGCAGACGCTGGCGAAAACGCACGATGTGACGCGGCTGGCGCTGTTTGATCAGTTCCCCTATACCCATCATATGGAATGCGGCGTGTTGCTGACGCGAAAAGCGTAAAAAAAACGGGAACCCTGGGGTTCCCGTTTTTATTATCACGTTTAGTGACGCTTGCGTTTGAACCGCGTTGCAATCCAGAACACCAGCGCCACCATCAGGACGGTCGGCACAAAGTTCGATCCGATATCCGGATACTCTGCCCGCACCAGCGCGCTGTAGACCAGAATGCCCAGCAGGAAAAAGGCGGCCGCCAGGCCTGGCATACCATCCGGCATATTGGTATTGAGATAACGCTGATGCAGACACCAGGCTGCCAGACCCAGTGAAATCAGCGGAAAAATCGAAAAGGGAACAAAGGCGCTGAACAGCACCGAAAAGGAGCCGTTAATCGCTAAGCCGGTAATAAAAGCCAGCGCCAGCGTGCTTTTATCGCGAATACCTGGGTGGGTCATGGAGGGATCCTTACTCATTGTTCTTCGGGTTTTTCCAGGGTAACCGCCAGCCGCTCCTGCTCACGGCGGTACCAGTAATAGGCGCCTTTGGCGATCATGCGCAGCTGTAGCACCAGCCGATCCTCAAGCTTTCGTCGCTGCTCCGTATCAACGTCGAGTGCTTCTGCACCGGCGCTGAAGACTATCGTCACCATCGCTTCAGCCTGCGCTTCGGTGAAACTGCGCGGCATGCGATTTTCGACCTCAAGATAATCCGCCAGTTCAGCGATAAAGTGCTGAATTTCACGCGCCACTGCGGCACGAAAAGCAGCAGAGGTGCCGGAACGTTCGCGCAGCAACAGGCGGAAAGCGTTGGGATTGTTGCCGATAAACTCCATAAAGGTCGCGACCGACGTTTTGATAATGCTGCCGCCTTTGGCAATTCGCTGGCGCGCCTGGCGCATCAGCTGGCGCAGCATCAGACCGCTTTCATCCACCATCGTCAGGCCGAGTTCGTCAACATCCTTGAAATGACGGTAAAACGAGGTAGGTGCGATACCGGCTTCGCGGGCAACTTCCCGCAGACTCAGGCTGGCAAAACTGCGTTCGGCGCTGAGCTGACTGAAAGCGGCTTCAATCAGTGTACGTCGTGTACGTTCTTTCTGTTGCGCTCTGACGCCCATTCTCTCTGCCTTTAGCGGTGTTATGGGGCCACTATATCAAAATTTTCAGCGTACAGAGTGGCAATCTTTGTCACCGTCTGTGAACCTCACTCTTTGCCAAACTGTGATGAAAATCGCTGATAGAATTCAGAAGTGCGCGACGAGATGTTAGAATCTCGTTGTAAAAATGTATAAATAATAGGACGTATCGGTATGCAAAAGTCTTACGATTACGATGCCATTGTGATTGGCTCAGGGCCCGGCGGTGAAGGTGCGGCGATGGGGCTGGTAAAACAGGGAGCGCGCATCGCCGTGATCGAACGCTACCACAACATCGGTGGCGGCTGTACGCACTGGGGTACCATCCCCTCCAAAGCCCTTCGCCACGCCGTCAGCCGCATTATCGAATTTAACCAGAACCCGCTCTACAGCGATCACACCCGTCTGCTTCGCTCCTCCTTTGCCGACATTCTCAACCACACGGAAAACGTGATCAGCCAGCAGACAGCCATGCGCCAGGGTTTCTATGAGCGCAACCGCTGCGAGCTTTATCAGGGCGATGCGCATTTCGTGGATGCCAATACGATCGAGATTGAACAGCCGGATGGCACCCGCGAGACGCTGACGGCAGAGAAGTTTGTTATCGCCTGTGGCTCACGTCCTTATCATCCTGCGGATGTGGACTTCACCCATCCGCGCGTCTATGACTCCGACTCGATCCTCAACCTGCACCACGAACCCGGCCACGTCATCATTTATGGTGCAGGCGTGATCGGCTGTGAATATGCGTCGATTTTCCGTGGCCTGAACGTGAAGGTTGATCTGATCAACACCCGCGATCGCCTGCTGGCGTTCCTGGATCAGGAGATGTCTGACTCTCTTTCGTATCACTTCTGGAACAGCGGCGTGGTGATTCGTCACAACGAAGAGTTTGAGAAGATCGAAGGCGTGGAAGATGGCGTAATCATGCATCTCAAGTCGGGCAAAAAAGTAAAAGCGGACTGCCTGCTGTATGCCAATGGCCGTACCGGTAACACCGACTCGCTGTCGCTGGAGAATGTCGGCCTGGAAGCCGATGGCCGAGGCCTGCTGAAAGTAAACAGCATGTATCAGACCGCCCAGCCACACATCTATGCCGTGGGTGACGTGATTGGCTACCCGAGCCTGGCGTCTGCCGCCTACGACCAGGGACGCATTGCCGCGCAGGCGATCATCAAAGGGGAAGCGTCAGCGCACCTGATCGAAGATATTCCGACCGGGATATATACCATTCCTGAGATCAGCTCTGTGGGTAAAACCGAGCAGCAGCTGACGGCCATGAAGGTGCCTTATGAAGTGGGCCGCGCACAGTTTAAACATCTGGCGCGCGCGCAGATCGTGGGGATGAACGTTGGCAGCCTGAAGATCCTCTTCCACCGGGAAACCAAAGAGATTCTGGGGATCCACTGCTTTGGCGAGCGTGCCGCCGAGATTATTCATATCGGTCAGGCCATTATGGAACAGAAAAATGGTGGCAACACGATTGAATACTTCGTGAATACCACCTTTAACTATCCGACCATGGCCGAAGCCTATCGCGTTGCCGCGCTAAACGGGTTAAACCGCCTGTTTTAAAGTGGCGTCGAAATAGTGCTCCATATGGGCTTTGATCGCCTCTGCCAGCTGTTCATAACGGCTGCGCAGAGGGGAGCCCGGACGGTAAACCAGCGCGATCGTCCGTCTGGGAACCGGCTTGTAACAGGGCAGATAGCAGACCCCATCCCGGATGCGTTCCGGCGGAACGGCCAGCGCCGGTAACAGCGTGATGCCGCTGCCTGCCGCCACCATGTTGCGCAGCGTCTCAAGGCTGGTTGCACGGAAATGGGTATCTTCATCCGCTCCCGCCTCAAAGCAGAAGCCCATCGCCTGATCGCGCAGGCAGTGCCCGTCCTCCAGCATCAGCAGTTTTTCACCTGCCAGATCGGACATCGGCACCCGGTCGCGGTCACACCACGGGTGATCAGCGTAGACCGCCAGCTTCATCGGCTCGTCAAACAGCGGGACTTCGATAAAGGCCTCGCTCTCTTTGACCAGCGCGACAATCGCGCAGTCCAGCTTGCCGCTGTCCAGTTGCGCCAGCAGCTGCAGCGTCTGCGCTTCGTGCAGATACATCTCCAGTTTCGGGAACGTCTGGTGCAGCGTGGGGATAATCTGTGGCAGCAGGTAGGGCGCGATCGTCGGGATCAGGCCGATGTGCAGCGGACCGGACATCGCTTCCCCTTGCTGACTGGCCATCTCTTTCAGCACCTTGACTTCCCGCAGCACCGTTCGCGCCTGATCCACCAGCAGCAAACCGGCCTGGGTGAACAGTACTTTACGACTGGTGCGCTCCAGCAGCATCACGCCCAGCTCATCTTCCAGCTTGCGGATCTGCCCGCTTAACGTGGGCTGACTGACATGACAGGCATCCGCAGCACGACGAAAGTGGCGGTGTTCAGCAAGCGAAACCAGATATTCAAGATCACGAATATTCATTATTACCCTCCAGACCACGATAGCCCGTGGCGATAGATAGAATAGCAATGAACGATTGGCCCTATCAAGCGTGGTTGGGAATAATGCGCGCATCAAATGGAACGTGGTTGATCAGGAGTAAGAAATGTTGGCAGGTCAGGAAGGTAAAGCAGTCCCCTCAGTGACTTTTCACACACGCCAGGGCGATCGCTGGGTCGATGTCACCACCGATGCGCTGTTTAAAGATAAAACGGTTATCGTATTTTCACTGCCGGGAGCGTTTACACCCACCTGCTCATCTACTCATCTGCCGCGTTACAACGAATTAGCGGGACAGTTTACCCGCCTGGGTGTGGACAGCATCCTGTGCGTCTCGGTGAATGACACCTTTGTGATGAACGCCTGGAAAGCGGAGCAGCGCGCAGACAACATCACCTTTATTCCTGATGGCAACGGCGAATTTACCCGTGGCATGGAGATGCTGGTCGAGAAAGCTGACCTCGGCTTTGGACCCCGCTCCTGGCGCTACTCCATGCTGGTGCGCAATGGCGTGGTAGAGAAAATGTTTGTGGAGCCGAATCGGCCTGGCGACCCGTTCGAAGTGTCTGATGCTGACACCATGCTGCGCTACCTGGACCCGGCCTGTAAAGCTCAGGAGTCGGTCGCCATCTTTACTAAACCTGGCTGCACCTTCTGCATTCAGGCAAAACAGATGCTGGTCGATCAGGGGATTCAGTACGAAGAGATTGTGCTGGGCCAGGATGCCACAACGGTCAGTCTGCGCGCCGTTACCGGCCGGGCGACGGTGCCGCAAATCTTTATCGGCGGTCGTCATATTGGCGGGAGTGACGATCTGCAGCAATACTTGCTGTCAGCGTAAAAAATCTGAGGGTCAGCCGGGAGAGCTGGCGCTCTGATGATGTGCCTATAAAAAAAGTAGTTGTTATGAAGCTAGAGGTTGGCGGGCATCTGAAATGCCCGCTTTTTTTTATCTGCAGATTACGCCAGACGCTGTTTTGCCTCATTGATGGCACGCGCAACCTGCTGCGGAGAGACACCGCCCTGCGCATTACGCTTATCCAGACAGGATTGCAGCGCCAGGATCGGATAGACATCCTCACCAATTACCGTGCTGTACTGCTGCAGCGTCGCCAGCGGCAGGGCCTCCAGCGCCACACCCTCGCCAATCGCGGCCACGACCACTTCGCCAACGATATGGTGCGCTTCACGGAACGGCACCCCTTTGGCAACCAGATAGTCCGCCAGCTCGGTGGAGTTTGCATAACCCTGTTCGGCGGCCTCCTGGCAGCGCGGACGTTTAACCTGCAGACCATCCAGCACCAGCACCGACATATGCAGACAGTCGAGCCAGGTGTCGAGTGCGTCGAACAGCCCCTCTTTGTCTTCCTGCATATCTTTGTTATACGCCAGCGGCAGCCCCTTCAGCGTCATCATCATCCCGGTCAGCGCGCCCTGCACCCGACCGCACTTGCCGCGAATCAGCTCCAGCGCATCCGGGTTTTTCTTCTGCGGCATTAAAGAGGAGCCAGAGGTGACTTTATCTGACAACTCGATAAAGCCCGCTTCGCCGGTATTAAAGAAAATCATATCTTCGGCAAAGCGTGACAGATGCACCATGCCAATCGCGGCATCGGAGAGCAGCTCCAGCACATGGTCGCGGTCTGAGACGGTGTCCAGACTGTTGCGTGTGGCGGACGCAAAGCCCAGCCAGCCTGCCAGCTGCTGACGGTCGATCTCGTAAGCGGTACCGGCCAGGGCGCCGCAGCCCAGCGGGCTGACATCCAGCCGCTTCAGCGTATCCTGCAGACGGCTCTCATCGCGCGCCAGCATTTCCACATAGGCGAGACACCAGTGGGCAAACGTCACCGGCTGAGCACGCTGCAGGTGGGTATAGCCCGGCATCACCGCATCCTGGTTGGCTTCCGCCGTCACCACCAGCGCCTGCTGCAGATCGCGCGTTGCGCCCAGCAGCGCCTCAACCTGCACCTTGCACCAGAGCTTCAGATCGGTCGCGACCTGATCGTTACGGCTACGGCCGGTGTGCAGTTTTTTACCCAGCGCGCCGACCTTGTCAATCAGTTGACCTTCCACCCAGCTGTGAATATCTTCGGCATCGCTCTGCAGGATCTGCTCAGGATTTTCACGCACGTCCTGCAGTAACGCATTCAGGGCTGCTTCCAGCTGCTGCTGCTCATCCTGAGTCAGGACATTCACCGTTACCAGCGCTTTGGACCAGGCAACAGAGCCAATGATGTCCTGCTCTGCCAGGCGGTAATCGAAGCGCAGCGAGTCGTTGAACTGTTTGAAACGTTGATCTGCTGCCTGAGTAAACCGTCCACCCCAAAGTGCCATGTGAAAACTCCTCTGAATCGTTAAACAAGAGGCGGCATAAATGCCGCCCCTGAAGTGAAACTGTGGGGCGGGGCGTACCCCGCCCGAAAATTACTTCTTCTGCTCGTTCAGGGCACGAATGCGCGACGAGAGTGAGAACAGACGGATGAAGCCGCCCGCATGACGGTGATCGTAAACTTCATCTTCACCGAAGGTCGCGAACTCTTCTGAGTAGAGGCTGTTCGCAGAACGCTTCTGGGTCGCGGTTGCCTGGCCTTTAAAGAGCTGCAGAACCACTTCACCGTTAACCTCTTCCGCCAGCGATTCGGCAGCCGCCTGAATCGACTTACGCAGCGGTGCAAACCAGCGACCATCATAAACAACGTAGGACATTTCATGGCCCAGCTGCTCACGCCATTTGAAGCTGTCGCGATCCAGAACCAGCTGCTCTACCGCACGCAGGGCGTTGACCATGATGGTGCCGCCAGGCGTTTCATAGCAGCCGCGCGATTTAATGCCGACCAGACGGTTTTCAACGATATCGATACGGCCCACGCCATGCTTCGCGCCGAGCACGTTGAGTTTTTCCAGACACTGGAACGGACTCATTTTTTCGCCGTTGACGGCGACCACACGGCCTTTCTCAACGGTCACGGTCACATCTTCAGGCTGATCGGGCGCCTCCAGCGGATCGACCGTCCAGACCCAGCAATCTTTGTTCGGTGCATTGGCCGGGCTTTCCAGCACGCCGCCCTCGGTGGAGATGTGCCACGCGTTTTCGTCACGGCTGTAGATTTTTTCCAGCGACGCGGTCGTCGGGATGTTGCGCTCTTTCAGGTAGTCCAGCAGGGCTTCGCGTGAACGCAGATTCCACTCACGCCACGGTGCCACCACTTTCAGCTGCGGAGCCAGCGCGGTGTAGGTGGTTTCAAAACGCACCTGGTCATTCCCTTTACCGGTTGCGCCGTGGCACAGCGCATCGGCACCCACTTTCAGCGCCAGCTCAACCTGCGCTTTTGCGATGATAGGACGCGCCATTGAGGTGCCCAGCAGGTAGGTGCCTTCATACAGGGCGCCGGTCTGCAGTACCGGATAGACATAGTCGCTGATGAACTCTTCACGCAGGTCAACCACATGGCACTCCGAGGCGCCGGACTGCAGGGCTTTCTTCTCCACACCTTCCAGATCGCCGCGCTCCTGACCGATATCCGCCACAAAAGCGACCACTTCACAGCCGCCGTAGTTCTCTTTCAGCCATGGAATGATGGCTGAGGTATCCAGACCGCCGGAGTAAGCCAGAACGATTTTTTTGATGTTTTGCGTTTGCATTTCGTAATCCTTGAATCAGAGTCGTTAAGCGAGAATCCGGGTGCCAATCGACACGCCGTTAAACAGGTCAGGCAGCCGCTCGGCGTGACGCCAGCTGGCAATATCCACCGGGCGGCCCAGGGTACGCGCCGCATCAAGCGCAGCGTGTACCTTCACAATCATGCCATCGGTGATAATGCCCTGGGTAATCAGCTGTTCAGCTTTATCGGCCGTCATCTCTTCAATGCGCTGGCCTTTACCGTCGAGAATACCACTGACGTCAGACAGCAGAACCAAATCCGCGCCCAGCGTCGAGGCGAGTGCGGTCGCCGCCTGGTCCGCGTTGACGTTCATCAGTTCACCGCTGTCAGTAATACCGATTGAGCTGACTACCGGCAGATAACCGGCCGCCAGCAGGGTGTTCAGCAGAGCCGGATCGCCCGGCATCGCGTGGCCGACATGGCCGAGCTCTTCGTCAAACGGGGTGACGTTGACGATGCCCGCATCACCCAGGCAGAGGCCCACCGCGCGGATACCCGATTTTTTTGCCCATGCCAGCAGGGTTTTGTTAGCGGTTCCCGCCAGCGCACCGGTAATAATGTCGATCTGGTCGGCAGGCGTGACACGCAGGCCGTTTTTCTTCGTCACCGGCAGCGCCAGCTTTTTCATCAGTTCGTCCACCAGGCAACCGCCACCGTGGACAATGATCAGCGGACGCTGATGGGCGCTGCGCCAGGTGAGCAGCGCGTCAAACAGGCGGGCCAGCGCTTCTTCGCTGTCTAACAGCACACCGCCCAGCTTGATAATCAATGGATTGGTCATGGTTTAGTTATCCGTTAAATCAGTGACTGCGTTTCAGGGAAGCCGAACCGGATGTTCAGGCACTGTACCGCCTGCGATGCCGCGCCTTTCAGCAGATTATCTTCGGCGGCCACTACAATCAGATGCTCGCCCTGCATCTCAAAACCGATATCGCAGAAGGGCTGACCCACAACGGCTTTCAGCGCAGGTACGCCCTGCTCATAGAACCGCACCAGCGGTTTATCATCATAGGCGCGATGGAACACTGCGGCGACATCATCACGGCTGACACCCGCTTTCAGACGACAGGTAATGGTCGCCAGAATACCGCGAGGGAAACTCCCCAGATGCGGCGTGAAGATCACCGGCGTAGCGAGGTGCGCGACAATTTCCGGATGATGGCGATGATTGAACAGGCCGTAAGGCTGCAGGCTGACCTCGCAGAAGCTGGTGCCGACATTGGCTTTACGCCCGGCACCGCTCACGCCGCTGGTGGCATTGATGACCGGCCACTGCGCGTCGTTTAACAGTCCGGCATCCACCAGTGGCTTCAGTGCCAGCTGAGCGGCAGTCGGGTAGCAGCCGGGCACGGCCACCAGCTGCGCCTGCTGAATCTTCTCGTGCTGATATTCCGCCAGGCCGTAAACGGCCTTATCCAGCCACTCGCCATGCTGATGGGTGAAGCCATAGAAGCGGGTGTAGAAGTCGGCGTCGTTGACGCGGAAGGCGCCCGACAGATCGAACACCACGCAACCGGCCTTGAGAAATTCGGGCGCCAGATCGTGGCTGACTTCATGGGCGGTCGCCAGGAACACCACATCCACTTTGCCCGCCCACTCCGCCGCGCTGCTGAGCGGCTGCAGCGGGAGATCCACCACGCCTTTCAGCTGCGGATGGAGGTCGGACAGGCGCTTACCGGCATCAGGACTTTGCGCGGAAACCGCCAAAGCGGTTATGTTGATATGTGGATGACGATTCAGGAAGGTGGCTAGCTCTGTACCAGCGTAACCACTGGCACCAACGATCAGCGTATTCAACATCAGGCTGTAACCCTTTTTACAGTCGCACATTCCGGGTCGCGGCCTTGCCCCGTTACCCACCCTGTCATCTGCAGCGATTTAAGGTTCCCTTGCAGAGGACGTTAATGTATTTTTATTCACTATTACTGCATGAATATGGATACATCCTAACCCAAGGACCGCCAACAGTGAAGACAAAATTACCGCCTTTTATTGAACTGTACAGCCAGTTAATCGCCACACCCTCGATCAGCGCAACCGATGCCGCACTGGATCAGAGTAATGAAACTTTAATCAGTTTGCTGGCAGGCTGGTTCCGCGACCTCGGCTTCAGCGTTGAAGTGCAGCCGGTGCCGGGAACGCGCAACAAATTTAATATGCTGGCGCGCACCGGTAGCGGCGCGGGCGGCCTGCTGCTGGCGGGTCATACCGACACCGTGCCCTTTGATGATGGCCGCTGGACACGCGATCCTTTTACCCTGACCGAGCACGACAACAAGCTCTATGGTCTGGGCACGGCCGATATGAAAGGGTTCTTCGCCTTTATTCTCGATACGCTGCGCGATGTGGATGTCAGCACGCTGAGTAAGCCGCTCTATATTCTTGCCACGGCGGATGAAGAGACCACCATGGCCGGAGCCAAATATTTTTCTGAATCGACGCAGCTGCGCCCCGACTGCGCCATCATTGGTGAACCGACCTCGCTTAAGCCGGTCCGTGCGCACAAAGGCCATCTGTCGAACGTGATCCGTATCGAAGGAAAATCGGGCCACTCCAGCGATCCGGCGCGTGGCGTTAACGCTATCGAGCTGATGCATGAGTCGATCACCCACCTGATGCAGCTCCGCACGACGCTGCAGGAGCGCTATCACCACGATGGCTTTGCCATCCCCTATCCCACCATGAATTTCGGTCATATTCATGGCGGTGATGCGGCGAACCGTATCTGCGCCTGCTGTGAACTGCACATGGATATCCGTCCGCTGCCCGGCCTGTCGCTTGGCGATCTCGACGGGCTGCTGAATGAGGCGCTGGCCCCGGTCAGCGCCCGCTGGCCAGGGCGTGTCACCGTGGCCGAGCTGCATCCGCCAATCCCGGGTTATGAGTGTCCGGCTAATCATGAGCTGGTCAGTGTGGTCGAAAAACTGCTGGGCACGCCTACCGAAATCGTTAACTACTGCACCGAAGCGCCGTTTATTCAGCAGCTCTGTCCGACGCTGGTACTGGGGCCAGGTTCAATTAATCAGGCACATCAGCCAGATGAGTTTATCGATACGGCATTTATTAAGCCGACGCGGGCGCTTATCAGTCAGGTTGTGCAGCATTTTTGTCACTGATTAACAGCAAATGGGGCATTTCACTGCAATAACAGCAAAATGCCCCCTCAATCTGCGGGATTTAACAATAAGAATAACTTATCCCGCTTCACTCCCCATAAATACCAATAATTCCCGTTATTTAGCCGCTACTTCGCCGCACTTTATCTCATTTGACGAATGCAACATTACGTGGCTAGATACAAGACGATGTTATACCCACCGGGTGATTATCCAGAGCGTTTCAGAAAGCGGACAGGCGGCAACGGCGCCGGTTCCCCTCCGTGTGCCGGGAACAACACGTTGCTGATTTTCGGCTGCCTGAAAGGTCGGGTGTAGAAGTTTTTCAAGACGATAAGGGTGTCAGGGTCCAATGAACGAACAATATTCCGCAATGCGAAGTAATGTCAGTATGCTCGGCAAACTGCTCGGGGATACGATTAAGGATGCACTGGGCGAGAACATCCTCGACCAGGTGGAAACCATCCGTAAGCTCTCCAAGTCATCCCGCGCAGGCAATGACACTCATCGTAAAGAACTGCTCAATACGCTGCAGAACCTCTCCAACGAGGAGCTCCTGCCGGTGGCGCGCGCGTTCAGCCAGTTCCTTAATCTGACTAACGTAGCGGAGCAGTATCAGACCATCTCGCAGAGTGGCGAGGGTGAGAACCATCCTGAACTGCTGAAAAAGACCTTTGATACCCTGAAGCAGCAGAAAGATATTCGCGAAAGCGACATCCTGACGGCGATTGAGTCGCTGTCGCTGGAGCTGGTGCTGACTGCCCACCCGACCGAAATCACCCGCCGTACGCTGATCCACAAGCTGGTTGAGGTCAACAGCTGCCTGAAACAGCTCGATCACAGCGATGTCTCCGACTACGAACGTAATCAGATCATGCGCCGTCTGCGCCAGCTGGTCGCCCAGGCGTGGCATACCGATGAGATCCGTAAATATCGCCCTACCCCGATCGACGAAGCGAAATGGGGCTTTGCCGTGGTGGAAAACAGCCTGTGGGAAGGCGTTCCCGCCTTTCTGCGTGAACTGAACGAGCAGGTCGAAGAGGCGTTCGGCATCAGACTGCCGGTCGATTTCGTGCCGGTTCAGTTCACCTCCTGGATGGGCGGTGACCGCGACGGCAATCCGAATGTGACGGCGTCGATTACCCGTCATGTGATGCAATTAAGCCGCTGGAAAGCCACCGACCTGTTCCTGCGCGATATTGGCGTGCTGATCTCTGAGCTGTCGATGTCAGAGTGCAGCGAAGAGATCCGCGAACTCAGCGGCGATCCGGAGGCGCTGGAACCCTATCGAGTGATTCTGAAACGCCTGCGCAGCCAGCTGATGAACACGCAGTCGTTCCTGGAGCATCGCCTGAAAGGGGAACGCCTGCCGCGTCCGGCCGACCTGCTGGTGTCTAACGACCAGCTGTGGGATCCGCTGTTCGCCATCTATCAGTCCCTGCAGAAGTGCGGCATGGGCATCATCGCTAACGGCCAGCTGCTCGATACGCTGCGCCGCGTGAAATGTTTTGGCGTGCCGCTGGTGCGTATCGATCTGCGCCAGGAGAGCACCCGTCACACTGAAGCGATTGCAGAAGTGACCCGCTACCTGGGCCTGGGCGATTACGAGAGCTGGTCCGAAGCGGATAAGCAGGCTTTCCTGATCCGTGAACTGAACTCCAAACGTCCGCTGCTGCCCCGCAACTGGGAACCAGGCGATGAAACGCGTGAAGTGCTGGAGACCTGTCGCGTCGCGGCCGAAGCGCCACAGGGCTCTATCGCCGCCTATGTCATTTCGATGGCGAAAACCCCCTCTGACGTGCTGGCCGTTCACCTGCTGCTGAAAGAAGCCGGTATCAGCTATGCGATGCCGGTGGCGCCGCTTTTCGAAACGCTGGATGACCTGAACAACGCTAACGACGTCATGAGCCAGCTGCTGAGCATCGACTGGTATCGCGGCTTTATTCAGGGCAAGCAGATGGTGATGATTGGCTACTCTGACTCGGCGAAAGATGCCGGTGTGATGGCCGCCAGCTGGGCGCAGTATCAGGCGCAGGATGCCCTGATCAAAACCTGCGAGAAAGCCGGGATCTCCCTGACGCTGTTCCACGGACGCGGAGGCAGCATTGGCCGTGGCGGTGCGCCTGCTCATGCAGCACTGCTGTCACAACCACCGGGCAGCCTGCGTGGCGGTCTGCGCGTGACCGAACAGGGTGAGATGATCCGCTTTAAGTATGGA
Source organism: Pantoea phosphatilytica (assembly GCF_051025615.1). Classification (NCBI taxonomy): domain Bacteria; kingdom Pseudomonadati; phylum Pseudomonadota; class Gammaproteobacteria; order Enterobacterales; family Erwiniaceae; genus Pantoea; species Pantoea phosphatilytica. The sequence goes on along the minus strand of NZ_JBPFDF010000008.1, from coordinate 97,551 downwards.
TTACCTGAGGTGACTATCGCCAGCCTGTCGCTCTACACCGGCGCGATTCTGGAAGCGAACCTGATGCCGCCGCCGGAGCCGAAACGCGAATGGCGCGACATTATGAATCAGCTCTCGGCTGACTCCTGCGCGATGTACCGCGGTTACGTGCGTGAAAATGCTGATTTCGTGCCCTATTTCCGTTCGGCCACGCCGGAACAGGAGCTGGGTAAACTGCCACTGGGCTCGCGTCCGGCCAAGCGCCGGCCAACCGGCGGCGTGGAGTCGCTGCGTGCTATTCCCTGGATCTTCGCCTGGACGCAGAACCGCCTGATGCTGCCCGCGTGGCTGGGTGCCGGTGCGGCTCTGCAGCAGGCGATGGCGGCAGGCCATCAGGATCAGCTTGAGGCGATGTGCCGCGACTGGCCGTTCTTCTCTACCCGTCTGGGGATGCTGGAGATGGTCTTCTCGAAAGCGGACCTGTGGCTGGCGGAATACTATGATCAGCGGCTGGTGGATAAATCGCTCTGGCCGCTGGGCAAACAGCTGCGCGATCAGCTTGATGCGGATATCAAAGCAGTGCTGACCATCGCCAACGACTCGCACCTGATGGCTGACCAGCCGTGGATTGCCGAGTCGATCGCGCTGCGTAACGTCTATACCGACCCGCTTAACGTGCTGCAGGCGGAATTGCTGCATCGTTCACGCGCCCAGGAAGCGCGCGGCGAAGAGCCGGATGCCCGTGTGGAGCAGGCACTGATGGTCACCATCGCCGGTGTTGCCGCCGGGATGCGTAACACCGGTTAATCCGGCGCTGATGAGCGTCGGCGGGCAGTGATAAAAAAAAGTCGGGCGATGCCCGACTTTTTTATTGTCTGCGCGTGGCGCGATTATGCCGCCGCAGCAGCAGGCCGTACGCCCAGGGTGTGGCAGATGGCGTAACTCATTTCAGCCCGGTTCAGCGTATAGAAATGAAAATCTTTCACCCCCTCGCGCGACAGAATTTTCACCATATCCATGGCGATATTGGCCCCCACCATTTTGCGCGTCTCCGGATCGTTATCCAGCCCGGCAAACATTGCATGCATCCAGCCCGGCACACGCACATTAGTCAGTGTGGCAAAGCGTTGCAGCTGTCTGAAATTGGAGACCGGCAGGATGCCCGGCACGATTTCCACATCAATACCGGTCGCCACACAGCGATCGCGAAAACGTAAGTAGCTTTCCACGTCGAAGAAGAACTGGGTGATCGCCCGGCTGGCGCCCGCATCAATTTTGCGCTTCAGGTTAATCAGGTCAGCCTGGGCGCTTTTTGCTTCGGGATGCACTTCCGGATAGGCGGCGACGGAGATATCAAACTCGCCGACTTCTTTCAGCAGCGACACCAGATCGCTGCCATACATCTCCGGTTTGCCACTGCCGGGCGGCAGATCGCCGCGCAGCGCCACAATATGACGAATGCCATTGTTCCAGTAATCCTGTGCGATAGCGCGCAGCTCGTCACGCGTGGCATCGACACAGGTCAGATGGGGCGCTGCCTCCAGACCGGTACGATCTTTAATGCCTTTGATGATGCTGTGGGTGCGGTCGCGTTCCCCGGAGTTCGCGCCGTAGGTCACAGAAACGAATTTCGGCTTCAGGCTGCTCAGGCGATCGATAGAGCTCCACAGGGTCTCTTCCATTTCGTGGGTACGAGGCGGAAAGAACTCAAAGGAAACATTAATTTGCCCGTTCAGCTCTGCCAGGCTCTGGTTTAGCGCTTCGCGCTGATTAGCATGAAAGAAACTCATCCTGCACCCTCATCGATTAATAACCAGCCTGTAAACATCTACACGTTTAGACGTCCAGAAGTTCAAAATGACGCAATCTGCGTCTGCCGTCAACTTAAAAATAATCAACAGACGTGCGTCATTGTCAGCCAGCGTGAAGGTGGCTGCGCAGGGCAGAGGTAACGCATTGAAAACAGGCGCCGAAGCGCCTGAGGAGGCGTTAAAGCAGTTGGGCGAGGCGATTAATGTCTGACTGAATAGCGCCTGCGGTGACATCCCGGCCCGCGCCAGGCCCGCGGATCACCAGCGGGTTATCCCGATACCAGCGACTCTCAATTGCGAAGACGTTATCACACGGCAGCAGCGAGGCCAGCGGATGCTCCGGACGGACCGCTTCGATGCCCACGCGCGCCTTGCCGTTCGCGTCAAAGCGGGCGACGTAACGCAGCACCAGATCCATCTCCTGCGCGGCTTCCAGTCGCTGCAGCATCTGTTCGTTCAGCTCTTCGCCGTTTTCAAAGAAGTGGTCAACCGAACCCTGCTGACAGTTGTCAGGCACCAGCGACTCCACCCGCACCTGATCCGGCTCGATGTTATAGCCCGCCTCACGCGCCAGGATCACCAGCTTACGCATCACATCCTGACCTGAGAGGTCAGCGCGCGGATCGGGCTCGGTTAATCCCTGCTGCCACGCCTGATCCACCAGCTCGGTAAAGGGCACGGTGCCGTCAAACTGCAGGAACAGCCAGGAGAGCGTCCCGGAGAAAATTCCGCTGATGGCCAGAATGGTATCGCCGCTGTCGCGCAGATCGCGCACGGTATAGTTGATAGGCAGACCCGCGCCCACCGTTGCGTTATAGAGCCAGTGACGCCCGGTTTTGGTAAAAGCATCCCGGATCTGCCGCCATGTCTGACTGTCGGAGGCCCCCGCGACCTTGTTGGCACTGATCACATGGAAACCGTGGCTGGCGAAGTCGAGATATTGCTGCGCCAGCGGGGTGCTGGCGGTGACATCCAGCACCACCAGATCATCAAACGGATGGGCGCGCATCCAGAGGAACAGCGACTCCTCATCGCGCTCCACGGCCTCGTCATCAAAGAAGGCGAGCGCCCGGCTGGCATCCAGCCCCTCATAGCTCAGCAGGCTGCGACGGCTGTCCGCCACGCCCGCCAGCAAAAATTCAAAGCCGGTACGCGCTGACAGTGTCTCCTGCTCACGGGCAAACAGCTCCAGCCAGCGCGAACCGATATTGCCTTTGCCAAACAGCATCAGGCCGATGCGCTTTTCAGCACGGAACAGCGACTGATGCAGCCCCTGGATCAGATGCCGGGTCGGCCCGACGCGCAGCACTGCCACCACGCTGATGTGCTCTTCTGACTGCCAGATGAACTCGATCGGCTGATCTTTTAACTGCTGCCAGAAGCGATGGGTATGCAGCGGGTTGCGGGTGACGCCTGCGCCAACCAGCGCCACCAGCGCCAGCCCGTCGCGCAGCTGCAGATGACCCGGTAAACCCGCGTCCTGCAGCAGCGCAAAGGCGCTGTTGACCACTTCGGAGGTATAGCAGAGTTGCAGAAGCTGGCGATCCGGATGCACACCAAATGCCAGCGGACGCAGCTGCGCTCGCTTCAGCAGCAGGTCGATCTCTTTATGCAGGATCGCGAAGTCATGCTGCTCCGGGAGCTGAATCTCGATCAGGCAGACATCGTCGTGGCTGGTGACGATCCGCGCACCGGTACCGGAAGCCAGGACGCGTTCAATACGGGTAGACCCCTGCTCCGGCTGATAACTGCAACGCAGCTGCAGATCGATATCGCTGCCGGAGACCGGCTGCAGGGTGCGGGTGTGCAGCACCGGGGCCGCCAGGCGCGCCAGCTCGCTGGCTTCATCCAGCCTTAACAGCGGCAGCAGACAGGCGTCCGAAACTTTACGGGGATCGGCGCTGTAGACGCCCGCCACGTCGCTCCAGATGGTGACACGGCCTACACCCGCCAGCGCACCAATCTGTGTGGCGGAGTAGTCGGAGCCGTTGCGGCCCAGCAGCACCGTTTCACCGGCGTCGTTGCGGCTGATAAATCCGGTGACCACGATGCGCTTGTGAGGATGCTGCGCCAGCAAGGTCTGCAGCAGCGGCCAGGACTTGCCCTCATCCACCTGCGGCTGAGCTGCACGTTCAGCCCGCAGAAACTCGCGTGCATCCAGCCAGCAGGCCTGCAGATCGCGCTGGCTCAGCACCGCAGACATCAGGCGCGCCGACCAGATTTCACCATGTCCGACCACTTCGGCGTAGACCGCATCGGTGATCGGCGCATCCAGCAGGGCAGCCAGCTTCTCCAGATCGCGAATAAACGCGCCGATCAGCGGTTCCGCAACTTCAGCAGGCAGGAGCGCACTAATCAGCTCGCTCTGGTAGCGCCGTAACGCCTGTTGCACCTGGTGCGCAGAGAGGCGATCGCTCTGGCTCAGCGTCAGCCAGCTTATCAGCTGGTTGGTGGTTGAGCCGGCGGCAGAGACCACCATCAGGTCGCCCGGCTGGCTGTAGTCCGCCATAATGCTGGCAACGCGCTGGTAGCAGCGTGCATCGGCCAGGCTGCTGCCGCCAAACTTGTGCAACTGCCGGATATCTGGCGTTCCTGCGCCTGCTGAAATCATCATGCTTAACCCTCGGCTGCGACCCGGAATGCATTATCCAGATCGGCTATTAAATCTTCGTGATCTTCGATGCCGACAGAAACCCGCAGCAGCGTATCGGAAATGCCCGCTGCCGCGCGTGCTTCTGCTGACATCCCCGCGTGCGTCATGGTGGCGGTATGGGAGATCAGACTCTCCACACCGCCCAGCGATTCGGCCAGCGTAAACAGCCGCAACGCTTTCAGGAAGCGACGCAGCAGCGCCTCATCACCCTCGACCTCAAAACTCAGCATGGCACCAAAGCCGCGCTGCTGACGTACGGCATATTCGTGTCCGGCGTTCTCCGGCAGCGAAGGATGATACAACTTTTTCACCAGCTTCTGCTGCTGCAGATATGCCACAATCGCCAGGGCATTACGTTGCGCCGCCGCAATACGTGGTGCGAGAGTACGAATCCCGCGCAGCAGCAGATAACTGTCAAACGCCGCGCCGGTTACGCCGATATTGTTCGCCCACCAGGCCAGATCGGTCGCGTGCTGCGGATCGCGGGCAATCACCGCACCCGCAACCACGTCGGAGTGACCATTCAGGTATTTGGTGCAGGAGTGAATAACCAGGTCGGCGCCCAGCGCCAGCGGGTTCTGCAGGGCCGGACTCATAAAGGTATTGTCGACAACGCTGACGGCACCCGCCGCGCGTGCCGCCGCGCAAATCCCGCTGATATCGACCACGCGCAGCAGCGGATTGCTGGGGCTTTCAATCAGCACCAGCTTAGGTTTTTCATCCAGCGCCGCCTGCAGCGCCACCGGATCACCCTGATCGACAAATTTCACCCGATACGCGCCGCGTTTGCTCAGGCTGTCAAACAGCCGATAGCTGCCGCCGTAGCAGTCGTGTGGCGCAACCAGCAGATCGCCAGGCTTCAGGAACAGCGTACTCACCAGATGAATCGCCGACATGCCGGTATTGGTTAATACCGCACCCGCTCCCCCTTCCAGTTCCGCCAGCGTACGCTGAACAACATCACGCGTCGGGTTACCACGACGGGAGTAGTCATGCGCGCGCGGCTCATTGAAATCCAGGAAGTTATAGGTCGTCGAGAGGTGAATGGGCGGGACAACGCAGCCATACTGTTCGTCATCATTCAGACCGCTGCGCACTGCGATAGTTGCCGGTTTACGCGTCATGAGCGAATTGTTCCTGAAGAGTGAAGAAAATGTAGCACACAGGATATCACCCCTTAATTAGACGTCAATACATCTGGACATCTAAATGTCTTTGCGTATAGATTGAGCAAACCCGCAATAACCGCTAAAATTATGCGTCATCGCCTGGCGTTCCCCTCTGTGCAGCAGAGGTTGTGAGCGAAGAAAACCCGCCATATCAGGGGTCAGGCAGGAAAAAATCAGGCATAATCCGCTGATTTCCTCACATTTAACGTTTATTAATTAAGGTAACCCATGGCTGAATGGAACGGCGAATATATCAGCCCGTACGCTGAGCACGGTAAGAAGAGCGAGCAGGTCAAGAAGATAACGGTTTCTATCCCCTTGAGTGTGCTGAAGATTTTAACGGATGAGCGTACCCGTCGTCAGGTGAACAATCTGCGCCACGCGACCAACAGCGAATTGCTTTGCGAAGCTTTTTTACATGCTTTCACGGGCCAGCCGCTGCCGGATGACGTTGACCTGCGCAAAGAGCGCAGCGATGAGATCCCGGAAGAGGCAAAAGCGATCATGCGCCAGATGGGCGTCGATCCGGACACCTGGGAATATTAATCCGTCAGGCTCCTTCGCTTTACCCGTTTCAGAGAAGCAGGCTCCGCTCAGGGAGCCGCTTTCCTGACCCGCCCTGCTCCGCTTATGCCCGCTTCAGTTCACAATATTCAGACGTTCACGCTGTCGCCGGCCTGGTCAGGCTGCCGGGAGAGGGTTTTCGCCATCACGCAGACATAAAAAAACCCAGCCGAAGCTGGGTCTTTTCTGCCGCCGAACCCGCAGGTTCAGGTGCCTTTTAATCTTATTTTTTAGCGCCTGGCACGCTGAAACGCTTGTTAAAGCGGTCAACACGGCCACCAGTTGCCACTTCACGCTGCTTACCGGTATAGAACGGGTGGCATTTGCCACAAACGTCCAGGTTCAGTTCGTGAGTCAGAGTAGAACGGGTGTGAATCTCGTTGCCGCAGGTACATTTGATAGTAACTGCTTCGTATTTCGGGTGAATACCTTGTTTCATGGGAAACCTCATAAAAGGCCGTGTCGCTCTCCGTGCCAGGCGTTAACCTGCACAGCACCACACGCGGTTGAACGTAAAAGTGTATACTCCGGCCAGATCTTTCTCACCGAAGGCCGCATATTATACAGATAACTTTTGATTGCTGCAAATCTATCCTGAGATACCCGCCAGCCGGGTACAGCGTGTACACTAGCTTTCCCGATGATTGAGCCGGAAAGAGAGAGTTATGCCCGTCGTTCAGGTTGCCCTGCCCGTCCCGTTGCCCCGCCTGTTTGATTATCTGCCGCCGCAGGGCGCGCAGCCGGTCATTGGCGGCCGCGTGAGTGTGCCCTTTGGCAATCGAAAAATGATCGGCATCGTGGTCGCCTTCCGCGACAGCAGCGACCTGCCGGAAGCGCAGCTCAGGCGGGTCGGCGAGGTGCTGGATAGCGAGTCACTCTTTCCGCCCTCGCTCTGGCGCATTTTGAACTGGGCCGCGCACTACTATCACTCGCCGCAGGGCGAAGTCCTGAGCCACGCAATTCCGGTGCTGCTGCGTCAGGGGAAAGCGGCGCAGGATACTCCGCTATGGCGCTGGGAAATCACCGAGCTGGGCCGGGCGACCGCGCCAGAGAGCCTGAAGCGGGCGCCTAAGCAGCAGCAGGCGCTGGCGGCACTGCGTCAGCAGCCGCTCTATCGTCATCAGACTGGCGATCACGATCTCACCGACGCGACCCTGCAGGCTCTGCGCGCCAAAGGGCTGTGCGAACTGCATGCGCATCAGCCGGACCGGCATGACTGGCGGTCAACCTATGCCGTCAAAGGCGAGCGTCTGCGCCTGAATACCGACCAGGCGATGGCCGTCGGCGCCATTCGGGCCGATGATGAGAACTATGCGGCCTGGCTGCTGGCGGGGATTACCGGTTCCGGCAAAACCGAGGTTTACCTCAGCGTACTGGAGAATGTGCTGGCGCGCGGTAAACAGGCGCTGGTGCTGGTGCCTGAGATTGGCCTGACCCCGCAGACTATCGCACGCTTTCGTGAACGTTTTGATGCCCCCATTGATGTGCTGCATTCCGCCCTGAACGACAGCGAGCGGCTGGCCGTCTGGTTGCGTGCGCGACGCGGCGAAACGGCGATTGTCATTGGAACCCGCTCGGCGCTGTTTACCCCGCTGGCGCGTCCCGGCGTCATTATTATTGATGAGGAGCATGACAGCTCCTACAAACAGCAGGAGGGCTGGCGCTATCAGGCGCGCGACCTGGCTGTCTTCCGCGCGCATGAAGAGAACATCCCGATTGTGATGGGCTCCGCGACACCGGCGCTGGAGACGCTGCACAACGTGCGCAGCGGCAAATATCGCCAGCTCGACCTGACAAAACGTGCCGGTAACGCCAGACCGGCGCTGCAACAGCTTATCGATTTAAAGGGCGTGCAGCTGATCGGCGGCCTGGCTCCAGGCCTGATCGCGAAAATGCGCCAGCACCTGCAGGCCGACAACCAGGTGCTGCTGTTTCTCAACCGCCGGGGGTTTTCGCCCGCCCTGCTCTGTCACGACTGCGGCTGGATTGCCGAGTGTACCCGCTGTGACCGCTACTACACGCTGCATCAGCATCATCGCCAGCTGCGCTGCCATCATTGCGACAGCCAGCGTCCGCTGCCCAATCAATGCCCGCAGTGCGGTTCGACCCATCTGCTGCCGGTCGGCGTGGGCACGGAGCAGCTTGAGCAGCAACTCGGCACCCTCTTCCCCGGCGTGCCGGTGTCGCGGATCGATCGCGACACCACCAGTCGCAAAGGGGCGCTGGAGCAGCATCTGGCCGACGTTCACCGCGGTGGCGCACGCATCCTGGTCGGCACTCAGATGCTGGCCAAGGGCCACCACTTCCCTGACGTCACGCTGGTGTCGCTGCTGGATGTCGACGGTGCGCTGTTCTCCGCGGACTTTCGTGCGGCGGAGCGCTTTGCCCAGCTCTACACTCAGGTCGCCGGGCGGGCTGGCCGGGCGGGCAAACAGGGCGAAGTTCTGCTGCAGACGCATCATCCGGAGCATCCGTTACTGCAGACGCTGCTGCATCAGGGCTATCCGGCGTTCGCCCAACAGGCGTTACTGGAGCGACAGGCGGTTCACCTGCCGCCCTGGAGCCGCCATGCGCTGTTCCGCGCCGAAGATATGGATAACCAGCAGGCAGCAGAGTTTCTGCAACAGCTTCGCAACCTGCTGGAGGCGAGTCCGCTGAATGATCAGGCTATGTGGTTTATGGGGCCTCTGCCCGCGCTGCAGCCCAAACGCAGCGGGCGCTGGCGCTGGCAGCTGCTCTTACAGCACCCCTCCCGCCAGCGTCTGCAGCAGTTGCTGAGCAGCTCGTTACCGCTGGTTTCAACCCTGCCCGCCGCCCGTAAGGTTAAATGGACGCTGGATATCGACCCGACGGAAAGCTGATTTTTTCTGACACTGCGAGCGGGATCGAAAATTGTCGCTTAAGTCACAATTTTTATGCAAATTAAGTAACAACCGGCCGGGCAATCGTTAACAATGTTGCCCGGTTTGCTTTTATGTCAGGCAAAAACAGAATCGAACGCGCCATAACGCGTCAGGAGCATGTGTTGGAGCAGAATCAACAACCGCCCGCCGCCACGATGAAGGATGTCGCGGAACACGCGGGTGTCTCAACCGCCACCGTATCGCGTGCGCTGATGAACCCGGAGAAAGTCTCTGCGGCCACCCGCCAGAAAGTCGAGCAGGCGGTTGCCGCCGTTGGCTATTCGGCTCATGGTCCCACACGCAATGCGCGTCGTAACGAGACGCGAACTATCCTGGTTATTGTCCCTGACATCTGCGATCCCTTTTTCAGCGAAATTATTCGTGGCGTTGAAGTCGCCGCTGCCGAAGAGGGCTATCTGGTCCTGATTGGCGACTGCGCCCATCAGAATCAGCAGGAGAGAACCTTTCTTAACCTGATGGTTACGCGGCAGATAGATGGCATGGTGCTGCTCGGTTCCCAGCTGCCCTTTGACGCCAGCATTGATGAGCAGCGCAATCTGCCGCCGATGGTGATGGCGAATGAGTTCGCGCCGGAGATGTCCCTGCCCTCGGTTCACATCGATAATCTGACCGCCGCCTTCGAAGCGGTGAATCATCTGCTACAGTTGGGCCACACGCAGATCGCCTGTATCGCCGGGCCGCAGGAGATGCCGCTCTGCCAGTATCGCCTGCAGGGCTACGTACAGGCGATGCGTCGCAGCGGGCTGACGGTCGATCCTGCCTATATCGTGCGTGGCGATTTTACGTTTGAAGCGGGTGTGGCTGCCATGAACCAGCTGATGACGCTGCCGCAGCCTCCGCGCGCACTGTTCTGCCACAGCGATATTATGGCGCTGGGCGCGATGAATCAGGCCAGACGCTGCGGCGTGCGGATACCGGAGGATCTCTCTGTGGTTGGCTTCGATGATATTGAGCTCTCCCGTTACTGCGAGCCGCCGCTCACAACGGTCACGCAGCCGCGTTACCAGATAGGCCGCGAAGCGATGCTGTTGCTGCTGGATGAGCTGAATGGCAAACGGGTGATCAGTGGCTCGCGGCTGCTGGATGCCGGTTTAACCATTCGGGGCAGCACAGCGCGCGCAAAAAAGCGTGAAAAATAAGCCTTTTCGTCTGATTCTTTTCAGTAGATTCTTAAGGCGAACACTGCTGGTCAAAGTTCCGACCCTTAAGTAACATGACGGACTCCTTGCCGGGCGCGTAAGCATCACTATTTCGCCCATCAGGCACTATTTTTGAAGGGTATAAGAACGAGAGTGGCACAAAAAGATTATGTAGGCCGCGGGCGTTCAACAGGGACGCGTCGCAAAAAAAGCCCCAGCCGTGGCAAAAAGAGCAAAGGCGGCTCGGGCATTTCTAAGTTGATGATTGTACTGGCGGTCGCAGTGCTGGTGACCTTTGCCGGTGGTTTATGGTTCCTGGCGCATCATAAAAAAGAGGACGTGCCGGTCATTACGGATCATAAAGCCAACGGCAATGGCTTACCGCCGAAGCCAGAAGAGCGCTGGAAATATATTAAAGAGCTGGAAAATCGTCAGATTACCGTGCCGACCCCTATCGAGCCTTCATCGGGTGGCGAAGTGAAGTCGCAGACACAGCTGACCGATGAGCAGCGTCAGTTGCTGGAGCAGATGCAGGCTGATATGCGTCAGCAGCCGACTCAGCTCAACGAAGTGCCGTGGAACGAACAGACGCCGGCGCAACGCCAGCAGACGCTGCAGCATCAGCAGCAGCTGCAACAACTGCAACGTCAGCAGCAACAGGTTCAGCAGCAACAGCAACGTCAGCAGCAGCAGGTTCAGCAGCAGCAACGTCAGCAGTTGCAGGCTCAGCAACAGCAGCAGCGTCAGCAGCAGTTACAGCAACAACAACTGCGTCAGCAACAGCAGCAGGCACAGCAACGCCAGCAGCAGCAGCAGCAGCAAAATGTACAGCGCCAGACGCAGCAGGCCGCGCCGATTACGCGTGAACCAGAGGCGCAGTCAAAACCGCAGGAAACGGCAAAAGTGAAACCGGCTGAAAAGGCCTCTTCACAGCGCTGGATGGTGCAGTGTGGTTCGTTTAAAGGCACCGACCAGGCTGAATCGGTCCGAGCCGGCTTAGCCTTTGAAGGTTTTGAAAGCCGGATTACTACTGGCGGCGGCTGGAATCGTGTGGTTATCGGTCCTTATAAGGATCGCGCCTCGGCCGACAGCACCCTGAAGCGCCTGCGCAGTTCCGGACACAGCGGCTGCATTCCACTCTCCATCGAGGGTTGAAACCCGTCAAACCCGCCCCATATCTGTTGCATGATACTCCGCGCCCGGTGCGCGGAGTCCTTTTCCGACTGCAACAAGGGGTCTGCCCGTGACAACAATAGTAAGTGTACGACGCAACGGCCAGGTAGTGATTGGCGGTGATGGCCAGGCTACGCTCGGCAATACCGTGATGAAAGGCAACGTCAAAAAAGTGCGTCGTTTATACAACGATAAGGTGATTGCCGGTTTTGCTGGCGGCACCGCAGACGCCTTCACCCTGTTTGAACTGTTCGAACGTAAGCTGGAAATGCATCAGGGCCATCTGGTCAAAGCGGCGGTGGAACTGGCAAAAGACTGGCGTACCGACCGTATGCTGCGTCGTCTGGAGGCCTTACTGGCCGTTGCGGATGAGTCCGCATCGCTGATCATCAGCGGTAACGGTGACGTCATCCAGCCTGAAAACGATCTGATCGCTATCGGCTCCGGTGGGCCTTTCGCTCAGGCAGCGGCACGCGCGCTGCTGGAGAATACCGAACTGGGCGCACGCGACATCGTTGAGAAGTCGCTGAACATCGCGGGTGATATCTGCATCTACACAAACCACAACGTTAATTTCGAAGAATTAACGTCTAAGGCGTAAGGGTATAAATATGTCTGAGATGACTCCACGCGAAATCGTCAGCGAACTGAACCGTTTTATCATCGGCCAGGACAGCGCCAAGCGCGCCGTGGCTATCGCACTGCGTAACCGCTGGCGCCGCATGCAGCTCGACGAAGAGCTGCGCCACGAAGTGACCCCTAAAAACATCCTGATGATCGGTCCGACCGGTGTCGGTAAAACCGAGATTGCCCGTCGTCTGGCGAAGCTGGCCAATGCGCCGTTCATCAAGGTTGAGGCCACCAAGTTTACCGAGGTTGGTTATGTCGGTAAGGAAGTGGACTCTATCATTCGCGATCTGACCGATTCGGCCATTAAGATGGTGCGCAGTCAGGCGATTGAGAAGAATAAATATCGCGCCGAAGAGATGGCTGAAGAGCGCATTCTGGACGTGCTGATCCCACCGGCTAAAAACAACTGGGGTCAGTCAGAACAGAGTGCTGAACCCTCTGCGGCGCGTCAGTCATTCCGTAAGAAGCTGCGCGAAGGCCAGCTGGATGACAAAGAGATTGAGATCGATCTGGCGGCCAGCGGGCCGGGTGTTGAAATCATGGCCCCTCCGGGCATGGAAGAGATGACCAGCCAGCTGCAGTCGATGTTCCAGAACCTGGGCGGCCAGAAGCAGAAAGCCCGCAAGCTGAAGATCAAAGAAGCGATGAAGCTGCTGATCGAAGAAGAAGCGGCAAAACTGGTCAATCCGGATGAGCTTAAACAGGACGCCATCGACGCCGTTGAGCAGCACGGTATCGTATTCATCGATGAGATCGACAAAATCTGTAAGCGTGGCGGCCAGAATTCAGGCGGCCCGGATGTGTCACGCGAAGGCGTGCAGCGCGACCTGCTGCCGCTGGTTGAAGGCTGCACCGTCTCCACCAAGCATGGCATGGTGAAAACGGACCACATCCTGTTTATCGCCTCCGGTGCGTTCCAGGTAGCCAGCCCTTCCGATCTGATCCCGGAACTGCAGGGTCGTCTGCCGATTCGTGTTGAGCTGCAGGCGCTGACCGTGAACGATTTCCAGCGCATTCTGACCGAGCCGAATGCCTCGATTACCGTGCAGTACAAGGCGCTGATGAACACCGAAGGGGTAAACATTGAGTTTACCGAAGAGGGGATTCGTCGCATCGCAGAAGCCGCGTGGCAGGTCAACGAAACCACCGAAAACATCGGTGCGCGTCGTCTGCATACCGTGCTGGAGCGTCTGATGGAAGATATCTCCTATGACGCCAGCGATCGCTCCGGTGAGTCTGTGACCATCGATGCGGAGTATGTCGGCAAGCATCTGGATGTGCTGGTGGCAGACGAAGACCTGAGCCGCTTCATTCTCTGATTCACCGCTTTATGCTTTTCAGAAGCCCAGCCCACCCGGCTGGGCTTTTTTGTGCATGTTATTGATCGAACGATGCTTTTTTCATACTGATGATTTTGCCAACAATCTGCATATAGCGATATACTTACCTCTCCTGTGGCAAACAGACGAAACCCTTATGAAATACGATACATCTGAACTCTGCGATATCTACCATGAAGAAGTGAATGTTGTTGAACCGCTTTTTTCAAACTTCGGTGGGCGCACTTCATTCGGTGGTCAGATTACCACAGTGAAATGCTTTGAAGACAACGGCTTACTTTACGATCTGCTGGAAGAAAATGGCCGGGGTCGGGTACTGGTCATCGATGGCGGCGGCTCTGTCCGTCGGGCGCTGGTGGATGCGCAGCTGGCGCAGCTGGCGGCGGCCAACGAGTGGGAAGGGCTGGTCGTGTACGGTTCGGTGCGGCAGGTGGATGAGCTGGAAGAGCTGGAAATTGGCATTCAGGCCATTGCGGCGATCCCGGCTGGCGCAGCGGGTGAAGGGATTGGCGAAAGCGATGTGCGCGTCAATTTCGGCGGCGTCACCTTCTTCTCCGGCGACCATCTCTACGCTGACAATACCGGTATCATTCTGTCAGAAGACGCGCTGGACATCGAATAGCGCAGACATGAAAACGGGTGCCAGAGCACCCGTTTTTTCACGTCAGCTGAGGCTTCAAACCTCTTCCATTTTTCCCAGCAGCGCACGCAGACGTTCCTGCCACACATGCTGCTCTTCTTTCAGGTGCTGATTTTCACGCATCAGTGCATCGTGGTTGCCCGCAACCTGTTGCGCATCGTTACGCAGTGAGTTGTTCTGCTCTTTCAGCTCTTCGATTTCCATCTGCAACAGGGTGATGGTATCAATCGCCTGCTGTACTTTCGCTTCCAGTTTCTCAAACACTTCAAATGACATCTTTCTGACCTCTCCTAAATTCTGCAAGGCGTTGATGATGCCAGCTTAAGCCAGCAACGTTGTCCCGATTGTATGTAGCCTCACCCCGCAAGTCCAGCAACGTGGCCGCCGCGCGCGCAGTCTGTAACACTTTTCAGTCAATCCCTGACACCGGGCATCGCGAATGACAGCCGTGGTCCGATCCCGCGACAACAGGGCGCGAATTGTGGTTAAAGAAAGCCGGAATACGCGAAATCGCGCATTTTTATGACACAGTACACAAAAAATGATTTCGCTATTTCTCGTTTATGTTCGTTAACGATAAATTCACATCAGCCCTACATCAAAGCTGGGTGACTCATGGACTGAGAACAAAAACTGATAAAATTTAACCTCGCTTCAGGAACCACTATTATGAGTCAGACAACTAACACGCTCAAAGGTCAGTGTATTGCCGAATTTCTGGGGACAGGCTTGATAATCTTCTTTGGCGCAGGCTGTGTGGCTGCTCTGAAACTCGCCGGTGCCGCATTCGGTCAGTGGGAAATCTGCATTATCTGGGGCTTAGCCGTCTCAATGGCGGTGTATCTGACCGCAGGCGTTTCAGGCGCACACCTGAACCCTGCCGTGACGGTCGCGCTCTGCCTGTTCGCCAGCTTCGACGGTCGTAAAGTACTGCCCTACATTCTGGCGCAGGTCGCCGGCGCATTCTGCGCGGCCGCGCTGGTTTATGGTCTTTACTACAGCCTCTTTTTCGATTACGAGCAGAGTCATCAGATGGTGCGTGGCACCGTTCAGAGTCTGGATCTGGCGGGCATCTTCTCTACCTATCCTAACCCGCACATCAGCGTCGGTCAGGCGTTCCTGGTCGAGATGGTCATTACCGCTGTACTGATGGCAGTGATTATGGCGCTGACCGACGATGGCAACGGCGTTCCGCGTGGCCCGATGGCACCGCTGCTGATTGGCCTGCTGGTTGCCGTTATCGGCGGCTCGATGGGTCCACTGACCGGCTTCGCCCTGAACCCGGCGCGTGATTTCGGACCGAAGCTGTTCGCCTTCATCGCAGGCTGGGGTAACGTGGCGTTCACCGGTGGTAAAGATATTCCTTACTTCCTGGTCCCTGTTTTTGGCCCGCTGGTCGGTGCCTGCCTGGGCGCAGTAGGATATCGCACTCTGATTGGTCGCTACCTGCCAGGTATCGCGCAGGCACCTGCAGATGCCCCGGCAGACAAACCCGTTGCACGCGCTCAGCAGCGTAAAGCGTAAGTTTCACCTTTTATCATCAGGACTGAATTTATGACTACCACAACAGATAAAAAGTATATTGTCGCGCTCGATCAGGGCACAACCAGTTCGCGTGCCGTGGTCCTCGATCACGACTCAAATATCGTCGCGGTATCGCAGCGCGAATTTACCCAGATCTACCCGAAAGCGGGCTGGGTTGAGCATGATCCAATGGATATCTGGGCGTCGCAAAGCTCGACACTGGTAGAAGTGCTGGCGCACGCCGACATCCGCTCTGATGAGATTGCGGCAATCGGTATCACCAACCAGCGTGAAACCGCGATTGTCTGGGAAAAAGAGAGCGGCAAGCCGATCTACAACGCCATCGTCTGGCAGGATCCGCGCACTGCGGACTACTGTAACAAACTGAAGAAAGAGGGTCTGGAAGAGTACATCCAGCACACCACCGGCCTGGTGATTAACCCCTACTTCTCCGGCACCAAAGTGAAGTGGATTCTGGATCACGTTGAGGGTGCGCGTGAGCGTGCAAAACGTGGCGAGCTGCTGTTCGGCACCGTGGATACCTGGCTGGTCTGGAAAATGACGCAGGGTCGTGTGCATATCACTGACTACACCAACGCCTCCCGTACCATGATGTTCAACATTCACAAGCTGGAGTGGGATCAGCGCATGCTGGATATCCTGGATATCCCGCGTGAAATGCTGCCGGAAGTGAAGTCCTCCTCAGAAGTCTACGGCCAGACCAACATCGGCGGTAAGGGCGGCACCCGTATTCCAATCGCCGGTATCGCCGGTGACCAGCAGGCCGCGCTGTATGGCCAGCTCTGTGTTCAGCCTGGCATGGCGAAAAATACCTACGGCACCGGCTGCTTTATGCTGATGAACACCGGGACTGAAGCGGTAACCTCCACGCACGGCCTGCTGACCACCATTGCCTGTGGTCCGCGCGGTGAAGTGAACTATGCGCTGGAAGGTGCGGTGTTTATCGGCGGTGCCTCTATTCAGTGGCTGCGCGATGAGATGAAGCTGATCAGCGAAGCCGCTGACTCTGAATACTTCGCGATGAAAGTCAAAGATACCAACGGCGTCTACATGGTGCCGGCGTTCACCGGCCTGGGCGCGCCTTACTGGGACCCGTATGCCCGTGGCGCGATCTTCGGTCTGACCCGTGGTGCTAACTCCAACCACATCATCCGCGCGACGCTGGAGTCTATCGCTTATCAGACGCGCGACGTGCTGGAGGCGATGCAGAACGATGCCAACACCCGCCTGCAGGCGCTGCGTGTGGATGGCGGTGCGGTCTCCAACAATTTCCTGATGCAGTTCCAGGCTGACATTCTGGGCACCCGCGTTGAGCGCCCGGAAGTCCGCGAAGTGACCGCGCTGGGTTCTGCTTATCTGGCCGGTCTGGCCGTGGGCTTCTGGCAGGATCTGGACGAAGTGCGCGCGAAAGCCGTTATCGAACGTGAGTTCCGCCCGAGCCTGGAAACCACCGAGCGTAACTTCCGTTATGCCGGCTGGAAAAAAGCGGTTGCCCGCGCTCAGGCCTGGGAAGAACAGGAGTAATATCAGGGCCCGCGGCGACGATCGTCGCGGGCCTTTCCCCGCCCCACTGCCCCGCTGTGTTACACTGCCTGCCTGTTTTTTGTCAGGTAGATGCCATGAAACGAGAACTTGCCATTGAATTTTCCCGCGTAACCGAAGCTGCCGCCCTGGCGGGCTACCACTGGTTAGGACGCGGCGACAAAAATGCGGCCGATGGCGCGGCTGTCCATGCCATGCGTCATGTCCTGAACTCCATTGAAATCGACGGTCAGATTGTGATCGGTGAAGGCGAGATCGACGAAGCGCCGATGCTTTACATCGGTGAAAGCGTCGGTACGGGTCGCGGTGACGCGGTCGATATCGCGGTCGATCCGATCGAGGGCACCCGCATGACGGCGCTGGGTCAGGCGAATGCACTGGCCGTGATGGCCGTGGGCGACAAGGGAAGCTTCCTGCACGCCCCCGATATGTACATGGAAAAACTGATTGTCGGCCCGGCGGCGCGCGGCGCGATTGACCTCGATCAGCCTCTGGAAACCAACCTGCGCAATATTGCGATCGCGATGAACAAGCCGCTGTCGCAGCTTACCGTCTCCATTCTGGCAAAGCCCCGCCATGACGCGGTGATCGGCCAGCTCCAGCAGCTGGGTGTGCGGGTGTTTACTTTCCCGGATGGCGATGTCGCGGCCTCGATTCTGACCTGCATGCCGGACAGCGAAGTGGATGTGATGTATGGCATCGGTGGCGCGCCGGAAGGGGTGGTCTCTGCGGCGGTGATCCGCGCGCTGGACGGCGATATGCAGGGCCGGTTGCTGGCGCGTCATCATGTGAAGGGCGACAGCGCCGAAAACCGCCGGCTCGGTGAGCAGGAACTACAGCGCTGTGCAGAGATGGGCATCGAAGCGGGTAAAAAACTGACGCTGAGTGAGATGGCGCGCAACGACAATGTGGTGTTTGCTGCCACCGGCATCACCAGTGGCGAGCTGCTGAAAGGCATCACGCGTCAGGGCAATATCGCCACCAGCGAAACCCTGCTGATCCGCGGTAAATCACGCACCATCCGCCGTATCCAGTCGATTCACTACCTCGACCGTAAAGATCCGGCGCTCCATCCGTTTATCCTGTAACCGGCTGGTTGCCGCGCTCCGGCTGACGAGAAAGCGGCAACCAGCAGAGCAGCATCACCAGCGCGGTGAAGAACATCAGCATCCCCAGGCTGAACTGATCGCGCTGCGGCATCAGGGCAGAGAGCCAGGCCACCAGGCCCGATCCCAGGTTCTGCATCCCGCCAATCAGCGCGCCTGCACTCCCCGCCAGCCAGGCATAAGGCTCCATCGCACCGGAGGTCGCCAGCGGGAACAGCATCCCGGCCCCGAAGAAGAACAGCGCCGCAGGCACCAGCAGCGTCCAGATATTCATGATGCCAAACCATGCCGGGATCCACATCAGGATGCCCGCCAGCAGGCAGCTGTTCACACCCCACCACATCAGGCTGTGCCAGGAGCCCTGCTCGCGCCCGGCGAACCAGGCACCAAAGAACGCCGCCGGAATCGGCAGAATGAACAGGATGCTGACGGTCAGGCTGGGCAGGCCAAGCACGCCGCCGAGCAGTACCCCACAGCTCGACTCAAAGACGGCGATCCCGGCCAGTGCGCCAATCAGCAGCACAATGTAGCGGACGAAATTGACGTCACTCAGCAGGCGAACGTAGCGCCTGAAGAAAGGCGTGACTTCCCCGCTCTGAGGCCGGGTTTCCGGCAGCCAGCGCGCCATCGCGCCGGTGACGGACAGACAGAGCAGCAGCAGGAAGGCAAAGCAGGCGTGCCAGCCAAAGAGCTGGGTCAGCAGCGCGCCAATAACCGGCGCCAGCAGCGGGCTGACCAGAATCCCCATGTTAAGCAGGCTGTTGGCGCGGCGCAGCGCGTGCCCCTCATAGAGATCGCGCGGCATCGTGCGCGCCATCACGCCCGCCACGCCGGTTCCCAGCCCCTGAATCGCGCTGCCCAACACCAGCATGTCGAGCGATGTCGACATCAGCGCAGTGACCGCGCCGATCATAAAGATCAGCATGCCCGTCAGGATCACCGGACGCCGCCCGACGCTGTCCGACAGCGGGCCGTAGATCAGCTGGGATCCGCCATAGGTCATCAGATAGGCAGCCATCACACGCTGCAGCGCACCATCCCGCACATTCAGGGCATCCGCCATTACCGACATCGCCGGGACATAGATCGTCTGAGCCATCTGCCCGACGGCCACCAGCACAATGAGCATCACCAGCAGCGGGCGATTTTCCAGTTTACTAATCATGATTCTGCAAAATATCTTTCTGTGAAAGGAGGTTTAAGCAGCGGTTCACCCGCTGGTCACCAGATTATGGCGGGCAAAATATCAGGATTGCGTGACAAAGCGAGAGGCGGGCAAAAAGGGCCGGGGTTGCGGCTGTCAATTTTATGGGCCAGCCTGTAAAGACAATGGAACAGTTTGACGATTAGAGCCTTTGCCGCTCCGCAGACTGGCATTCTCAGCGGGCAGTCGCGAAAATAATGACCTGCCTGAATAATCAACAATCCGGGAGTGATTATGGCTGAATGGGTCAATGCGGAAGTAAAGGAAGTGAAAAACTGGACGGATGCGCTGTTCAGTCTCCGGGTCAACGCGCCCATCGATCCCTTTGTCGCCGGGCAGTTTGCCAAGCTCGCGCTGGAAATCGACGGTGAACGGGTTCAGCGCGCCTACTCCTACGTCAACGCCCCCAGCGATGATCTGCTGGAGTTCTATCTGGTTACCGTGCCGGACGGCAAGCTGAGTCCGCATCTTCAGGCGCTCCGGCCGGGCGACCCGGTGATGATTACCAAAGAAGCGGCAGGATTTTTTGTGCTGGATGAAGTGCCGGATTGCAAAACCTTGTGGATGCTGGCCACCGGCACCGCGATTGGTCCCTATCTGTCGATGCTGCAGCAGGGCGAGGGTCTGGAACGCTTTGAAAACATCGTGCTGGTCCATGCCGCGCGCTACGCCGCCGACCTGAGCTTTTTGCCGCTGATGCAGCAACTGCAGCAGCGTTATCCCGGCCGGTTGCGTATTCAGACAGTGGTAAGCCGCGAAGCGATCGCCGGATCGCTGACGGGCCGGGTGCCGGCGCTGATCGAAAACGGTGAGCTGGAGCGGGCGACCGGACTCACCCTGGATGCCGACAGCAGTCATGTGATGCTGTGCGGTAATCCGCAGATGGTGCGCGATACCCAACAGTTACTGAAAGAGACGCGCGGAATGCGCAAGCATCTGAAGCGTAAACCGGGTCATATCACCAGCGAACATTACTGGTGAGGCGCTGGCCGGTATCGCACCGGCTGGGTCGCGGCACCAAACCGGTTAGCGCCGGGGGTGCCGCGAAAGACGCCGAGATCGAGCAGCAGACCCGCCAGTAAGACAAACGGAATCGCGCGCCCCAGCAGCCAGGGCAGAATTCCAGGCAGCATGCTCCAGTTCCCCGCGACCAGCAACCAGGCCACGATCACCAGAAAGCCCCAGTAGCCGCGACGGTTACGGTCGTGCAGTCGTTTGACGATGACTGCGCTGGCGGGCCACAGCAGACAGACCACGCCGAAGGCCGCCATCTGGGTATCAAGCCAGTCGTTAGCGGCAAAGACAAACAGAAGCGTGGTGGCCAGCAACCAGACCGCCTGCCAGATCCAGAAATCCCGGCGCCCCAGTCGGCCACGCCAGGAAAAACACCATTGTTGTAACGTCATGCATTATTATCCAGAGAAAGAGAACCGCCGCGCTTTTGACCTCGCGGATAAAAACCGTTTTAATTTGCGCCTGAGTTTACGGGTTAGGATCGACAAAATGAAGAATTTGCCTGGCGCACTGCTGTTATCCTTTGCGCTGACGGTTCCGGTATTTGCCGCCGACCCGCCACCACAGGAGCGGGCCGATACGCTGCCTGCTGCCCCCTATCTGCTGGCGGGCGCACCCACTTTTGATATGACTATCGGCCAGTTTCGCGAAAAGTATAATCAGGCCAACGGGACGCTGATGCTGCCGGAGTATCGTGCCATCGATAATCGTGGGGATAAAAGCAACCTGACGCGTGCCGCCAGCAAAATCAATGAAACCCTGTACGCCTCGACGGCGCTGGAGCCGGGTACCGGCAAAATCAAGACGCTGCAGATTACCTGGCTGCCCCTGCCCGGCCCGGATCAGAACGCCTCACAGCAAAAGGCGCTGACCTACATGACCGCCATGCTGCGCTTCTTTGTACCGGGATTAAGTGCCGATGAGGGGCGGAAAAAGCTGGAGGCACTGCTGAAGGAGGGGAAAGATCTTCCCTACTTTGCCCGGGTGGAAGGCGCACTCCGTTTTGTGGTGGCGGACCACGGCGACAAAGGGCTGACCTTTGCCGTTGAGCCGGTCAAACTGGCGCTCGCCAGCCCCTGAGGAAGTGGCTGAAAATGACGAAAAGCAAAGCCATCGCAACATTTGATCTCTATACTGTCTGGCAGTCAACGCTGCCAGCTGGCAGCGATTTTTCATGTATCGCGTTATGCGGAGGATAGAATGCGACATCCACTGGTTATGGGTAACTGGAAGTTGAATGGCAGCAAGCAGATGACAGCTGAACTGATCGCCGGTCTGCGCAAGGAACTCTCTGGCGTTGAAGGTTGTGGCGTCGCGATTGCACCACCAGCGCTCTATCTCGAGCAGGCAAAACACGCTATCTCCGGCAGCCACATCGCCCTGGGTGCGCAGAATGTGGACGTTAACCTGTCTGGCGCCTTCACCGGTGAAGTCTCCGCAGAGATGCTGAAAGACATCGGTGCGAAATATATCATTATCGGTCACTCAGAACGCCGCACCTACCACAAAGAGAGCGACGAATTCATCGCGAAGAAATTCGCCGTGCTGAAAGCTGCGGGTCTGGTACCGGTGCTGTGCATCGGCGAAACCGAAGCGGAAAACGAAGCGGGTAAAACCGAAGAAGTCTGCGCGCGTCAGCTGGATGCTGTGCTGGAATCCCAGGGCGCAGAAGCCTTTAAAGATGCGGTCATCGCGTATGAGCCGGTCTGGGCTATCGGCACCGGCAAATCTGCCACCCCGGCGCAGGCACAGGCTGTCCACAAATTCATTCGTGATCATATCGCGAAGAAAGATGCGGCCATCGCAGAGCAGGTCATCATTCAGTATGGCGGCTCAGTGAACGACAAAAATGCGGCTGAGCTCTTCACCCAGCCTGACATCGATGGTGCGCTGGTTGGCGGTGCGTCACTGAAAGCGGACGCTTTCGCTGTCATCGTAAAAGCGGCAGCGGCGGCCAAAAACGCCTGAGTCTGAGGCGCTGAAGCAGAGGCGGCTCAGGCCGCCTTTTTTGTCGGCGCAATCAGCTGACAGCTGTGGTCCTGTAACTCCTCCGCCGATCCCCTGTTCAGCAGCAGCCAGTTCTGCTCAATCGTCATCAGCACCAGTCGCCCATCCCGTAATTCCGCCAGAGCCAGCCCATATTTTCCCATCTCTGCCCGCGCGGCAGGTTGTTCGTCTGCCAGCCGGATAAACGCACTCTGCTGCGCCAGCGCCTCCGGCGTCAGGGTACGCAGCCAGTAGCGGTGACTGCGCAGCGTGACGCGCTGCCACTGATCGCTGCGCGGCGGTGTCAGCCGGTCGAGCTGCTGACGCACATCGGCCCGCAGGCAGGAGAGATGAATGTGCAGCTGATTCTGCGTGCGCCCATAGTGGGCATTAATCGCCAGTGAGAGCACCCGGTCATCGACAGGCGAACCGTGACGCTGCGCCAGCAGGGAGCGTTCATGCCAGGCAAGGGCAAAATAATTGGGCGTGCCGGGATGGAGTAAGGTCGGGCTTTCGATGCCGCTGATCCTGTTGGTCGGGATCAGCAGATACTGCAGCGGCCCGTTGCGGTCTTTCAGCATCGCATAGTGCTGGCTGAGATCGACGCGCTGACAGGGTGCGGGATCGCCATGACGCTGCTGACCGGGCAGACATTGTTCGCTGACAATCTGCCACAGCGCATCGCTGTTCTTTTTGAAATGCATGGCAGCCGCCAGCATTCCCGCAATGACCAGCACCAGCAGACCGGCAGCCAGACGGGCTGCACGACGTTTTATCGGCATGATGACGCTTCCTGAATGGCTAAGCAGCCTGCATCCTCGCCTGGCAGGAAAAGAATGTCACGGGGTATTCGAATCAGAAGGGATCATCGGGGCGAAGAGGAAAGATCAGCGGTCAGCGCCAATCGGCGCTGACCGCCAGAGATCAGGGTTTCATGACCTTGTCGTAGCTGCCGCCATCGGCAAAGTGCGCTTTCTGTGCCTGCGCCCAGCCGCCAAACTTATCCTGAACGGTAAACAGCTTCACCGGCGCAAAGGTGCTGGAGAATTTCTTCGCGATTTCAGCATCACGCGGGCGATAGTAGTTCTGTGCTGCAATCGTCTGACCTTCCGGCGAGTAGAGATACTTCAGGTAGGCATCGGCGACTTTGCGCGTCTCTTTTTCGTCCACCACTTTATCGACCACTGACACCGTCGGTTCCGCCAGAATGGATTCGCTCGGGGTGACAATCTCAAACTTATCTTTGCCCAGCTTATTCACCGCCAGGTAGGCTTCATTTTCCCAGGCGATCAGCACATCACCAATCCCGCGCTCCACGAAGGTATTAGTTGCGCCGCGTGCCCCGGAATCCTGCACCTCAACGTTTTTAAACAGCGCTCTGACGTACGCCAGGGCTTTTGCCTGATCGCCATTGTTGTGGTCCAGCGCCCAGCCCCAGGCTGCCAGGTAGTTCCAGCGTGCACCGCCCGAGGTTTTCGGGTTGGGGGTAATCACGGAGACGCCGGGTTTCGTCAGGTCGCTCCAGTCATGGATCCCTTTCGGGTTCCCTTTACGCACCAGGAAGACAATGGTCGAGGTATAAGGCGCAGAGTTGTCCGGCAGACGCTGTTGCCAGTTTTTATCGATACGTCCCCGCTCGGCAATGGCATCGACATCCGATTGCAACGCCAGCGTGACCACATCGGCACGAATGCCGTTGATGACGGAGGTCGCCTGCTTACCGGAGCCGCCATGTGACTGACGTACGACAACATTATCGCCGGTTTCCTGTTTATAGTGCGCACTGAACGCTTTGTTGTACTGTTCGTACAGCTCACGCGTTGGGTCGTAGGAAACGTTTAACAGCTGAATGTCTTTCGCCAGAACGCTGGTCGAGGCCAGCAACAGGGTAACGCCAATACTCCACTTGTTCATTACGCACTCTCCCAATGTCGTTATGGGCTAAGCGTGACATAAACCAATTGAGAGATTAAAGAATTAAAAATAAGCGGTTATAACTGCGAGGAATATAGAGCCAGACTGCCGGAGCGTGCTGTGCAGCACGCTCCGCCGTATGATCAGTAGAGTTTTTTCGCGGTGTCGAGCCAGTCACGCTTGAACGGACGCTTCATGTTTTCAATCGCGTCAATGATGTCGTGATGGACCATCTTCTCGTTCTGAATACCGACGCAGCGGCCGCCATAACCCTGCATCAGCAGTTCAATGGAGTAGGCACCCATCCGCGACGCCAGAATGCGGTCATAGGCGCAGGGCGCACCGCCACGCTGAATGTGACCCAGTACGGTCGAACGGGTTTCACGTTTGGTTTCTGTTTCGATGTAACGCGCCAGATCGTCGATATCGCAGATGTGCTCGGTAATCGCCACGATGGCATGTTTCTTCCCTTTGGCGATGCCCGCTTTGATCTCCGCCACCAGCTCTTCGCGGGTGTAGGGGAACTCTGGCAGCACGATGAACTCACAGCCACCGGCAATCGCCGCCGCCAGCGTCAGATCGCCACAGTAGCGGCCCATCACTTCAACGATAGAGATGCGCTGGTGCGAAGAAGAGGTATCACGCAGGCGGTCAATCGCTTCCACCACCGTTTCCAGCGCAGTGAAGTAACCGATGGTGTAATCTGTTCCGGCAACGTCGTTATCGATGGTGCCGGGCAGACCGATGCAGGGGAAGCCCATCTCAGTCAGTCGCTTGGCACCCATATAGGAACCATCACCGCCAATCACCACCAGCGCATCGATGCCGCGCTTTTTCATGTTCTCAATGGCGACCTGACGGATATCTTCGTTACGGAACTCAGGAAAACGCGCCGAGCCCAGGAACGTGCCGCCGCGATTGATCATGTCAGAGACGCTGTAGCGATCGAGGTTGATCATGCGATCTTCGTACAGTCCCAGATAGCCGTCATAGATCCCAAAAACTTCCAGTCCTTCACTCAGCGCGGAACGTACCACTCCGCGAATAGCTGCGTTCATGCCTGGGGCGTCACCGCCGCTGGTTAATACACCAATTTTCTTGATCATGACAACCTCTGGATTGTTCAAACTAAGGGTTAATCCTGCCTGTCGATCGCGGCAGACGGCCATTTATGACTCGCGCGACATGTGATGGCAGATAGTATATCAAAGGCTTGCTGCTGAATTGATTCAGGTCAGACAACTTTTCACTAATTTTTGCAGCAATGTTAACGCCAGGTCATACCTTGCGTATCAAATTGATTCAGTTGGGTTAAAAACCGGCAGAATCCTGTTTCTCGAACGGTACCACAGAACAGGGATCCTGATGGATAATTACGTCCGATCCGGGAAATTCTTTACGTAGCGCCTTCTCAACCTGATCGGCAACCCGATGCGCCTGTACCAGCGGCAACTGATCCTCCAGCTCCAGATGAAGCTGAATAAATTTAGTCGGCCCGGACTGACGGGTGCGCAAATCGTGAACGCCCTGCACCTGCGGCCAGGTGGTGGCGAGGGTCAGGATCTGCTGCCGCTCCTCTTCCGGCAACGCGCGGTCCAGCAGCGACTGCACCGCCTCGTAGCCCATACGCAGCGCGCTGTAGAGAATAAACAGGCCAATCCCCAGCGCGAACAGGGCGTCTGCGCGCGCAAAGCCATAGCTGCTCAGCACCAGCGCAATCAGAATGGCACCGTTCATGATGACGTCCGACTGGTAGTGCAGCATATCGGCCCGGATTGCCTGACTGCGGGTTTTGCGTACCACCCAGCGCTGAAAGGCGACCAGGATCAGCGTCGAACTCAGTGCCACCACGGTCACCGCAATCCCGACGTCCGGTGCGCGCAGCACATTGGGGGAGGCCAGATGCTGCAGGCCGGTCAGAAACAGGAACAGGGCCGAACCGGAAATAAACATACTCTGGGCCAGCGCGGCCAGTGACTCCGCTTTGCCATGGCCGAAGGTATGATCTTCATCAGCCGGCTGCAGGGCATAGCGTACGACCAGCAGATTAGTGAGCGAGGCGGCGATATCGACCAACGAGTCCACCAGAGAGGCCAGCAGACTCACCGATCCGGTGTACCACCAGGCAAAGATTTTCACGAGTAACAACACAGAAGCAAGAATGGTAGCGGCAAGCGCAGCGCGCTTTACCAGTCGGCCATAAGAGGGTTGCATGCCAGTTTTCCTGTAGCGCATCGATGACGATGCGCACTCAGATGAAAGAGTGGCTGCAGTTTAACACCGGGAAGCGGAGCGTGCTCAGCAGGTCGCTCAGCCGGTCAGTTTCTTTTGACAGTGACAGGGTTTGAAAGGGAGAAAAAAACAAGCCCCGACCTCACAGAGGACGGGGCAGAGTGTCATACACATCAGGATCAGGCCATGCTCAGAGGCAGGCCCACCCTAAGGAAGAGAGGCGATTACTTCTTGCCGCCTTTTTTCCCGGCTTCTGATGCTTTTTCACGATCGTTTTTAAAATTTCCGCCGCCGCTGTTCTGGCCGCCTTTTTTACCGGCTTCAGACGCTTTTTGCGGATTATCTGCGAAATTACCTGAACCACCACGATGCTCTGCCATAACTTACTCCGTTAATAGATTCATTCAGGACTACATAATGTGGTTGCTGCTCCCTGAGACTTCGCAAAGACACTGCATTTCCCTGCAGTGACAGAACTAAGTGTAGAGGGTGCGCCTGAACCGGCAAGCGTAACGCGGGATAAGCAACCCATTGATTAGTGGAATGAAAATCAAGAGGCGGGTCAGTAACTCATTGTCTTTCAGCAGGTTAGCCGGTTTCATCCGTCTGAAAAACCTACCGGTACGCTTAACGCGAAAGAGTGGCCCGTAAAGTCATAAATCGGCAGAACTGGCAAACAAACGTTAAACAGGCGCTAATAAAAAGCGGCTTTTGTTACAGAGTGATGATTCCTGTCAAAATAAAAAAAGTGAAAAAAAGATAAAAAAAACCCCCACCATCATGGCGGGGGAAGACAGGGATGTGTCTATGGCAAGGAAAACAGGGATACTATGTTACTGGTTACTGCTGGTACGACTCACTGCCTGCAGCGATGACGCTGGCTGCAATTTCGAAATATGGCGCAGCTCGTTAAGCCGCTGCTGATAATTCTGCTGAACCCTGGCCTGCTGGGCCGGCGTCAGCAGCTGAAACATCTGATTCTGAACGCGGGCCAGCTCAACCTGCTGTTCAACCTGAACACGGGCGATAACTTCCGCCTTTTCACGGATGGCCGCTTCGTTAAACTGGTCTGCAGTGACTAATTCATGCAGTGCTGCAATATCGTCAATGTGAACGACCGGGCGCTCATGCCGGGCCTGTTGCATCAGGTCACGCATCTGCTGACGCTGCTCTTCCGTCAACTCGATGCCATCGAACATGTGGCTTTGCGGATTTTGCGTCATACTGCCTGTCGGCAATCCGCCATGATGCATTTCGTCAATCGTCGTCGCCTCCCGGGCACCTGCGCTGGCACCACTCAGCGCCACCGCTGAGGCAAGGACGACGGCGGTTAATGTGCGCATCGTGTACTCCAGTTCGTTCCGTTTTGCGATTCAACGAGAGCCAGTGTACGGCGACAGCTGCAAACATCCGTCAGGGGGTGTAAAACTACGTAAAGCGATGGATAGGTGCGCCAGGAACACGGTATTTTGCCTGCGGAGGGCTACAAAAATGAATAAAATCCTGTTGGTAGATGACGACCGCGAATTAACTTCGCTTTTAAAAGAATTGTTAGAAATGGAAGGGTTTGAAGTGGTGGTCGCCAGCGATGGCGAACAGGCACTGAACCTGCTCGATAACTCTATTGATCTGCTTTTACTGGATGTCATGATGCCGAAGAAAAACGGTATCGACACCCTGAAAGAACTGCGTCAGCAACATCAGACCCCCGTCATCATGCTAACCGCGCGCGGCAGCGAGCTGGATCGCGTACTGGGCCTCGAACTGGGTGCAGATGACTATCTGCCTAAACCCTTTAACGATCGCGAACTGGTGGCGCGTATCCGCGCTATTCTGCGCCGCTCGAACTGGAGTGAGCAGCAGCAGCAGCACGACAACAGCTCTCCTACGCTGGAAGTCGACTGCCTGCGCCTCAATCCGGGTCGCCAGGAGGCCAGCTTTAACGATGTGACGCTGGAGCTTACCGGTACGGAGTTCACCCTGCTCTACCTGCTGGCACAGCATCTGGGCCAGGTGGTATCGCGTGAGCACCTGAGTCAGGAAGTGCTGGGCAAACGCCTGACCCCTTTTGACCGCGCCATCGATATGCACATCTCCAATCTGCGTCGCAAACTGCCTGAGCGTCACGATGGTCATCCCTGGTTTAAAACCTTGCGGGGCCGCGGCTATCTGATGGTTTCAGCGTCATGATAGGAAGTCTGACCACCCGTATCTTCGCCATCTTCTGGTTAACCCTGGCGCTGGTGCTGATGCTGGTGCTCATGGTGCCCAAGCTCGATTCACGACAGATGACCTCGCTGCTGGAGAGTGAACAGCGGCAGGGCATCATGATCGAGCAGCATGTCGAAGCTGAGCTGTCGCAGGATCCCCCTAACGATCTGATGTGGTGGCGTCGTCTGTTTCGGGCCGTGGAAAAGTGGGCACCGCCAGGTCAGCGGCTGCTGTTAGTGACCAGCGAAGGTCGGGTGATCGGTGCGCAGCATAATGAAATGCAGGTGATCCGTAACTTTATCGGCCAGTCTGACAATGCCGATCATCCGCAGAAAAAGAAGTATGGCCGTGTTGAGCTGGTAGGGCCTTTCGCCGTCCGGGATGGCGAAGATAACTACCAGCTTTATATGATCCGCCCGGCCAACAGTTCTCAGCTCGATTTCGTCAATCTGCTGTTTGACCGTCCCCTTCTGCTGCTGATCGTTACCATGCTGATCAGCTCGCCGCTGCTGCTGTGGCTCGCCTGGAGCCTGGCGCGTCCGGCACGTAAGTTAAAATATGCGGCCGATGAGGTGGCCAGCGGGAATCTGCGCCAGCATCCAGAGCTGGAGTCGGGGCCTCAGGAGTTTCTGGCTGCGGGGTCGAGCTTTAACCAGATGGTGAGCGCGCTGGAGCGGATGATGACCGGTCAGCAACGGCTGTTATCCGACATCAGCCATGAACTTCGTACCCCGCTGACCCGCCTGCAGCTGGCGACCGCACTGCTGCGCCGGCGTCAGGGCGAAAGTAAAGAGCTGGGCCGCATCGAAATGGAAGCGCAGCGTCTCGATGGCATGATCAACGACCTGCTGGTGCTGTCGCGCACCCAGCATAAAAATGCGCTGGTCAGCGAGGCGATGAAGGCGAATCAGCTGTGGAATGGGGTGCTGGAAGATGCGCGCTTTGAAGCTGAGCAGATGGGTAAGAAGATGGACATCCCCTATCCGCCTGGCCCGTGGCCGCTTTATGGCAACCCGCATGCGCTGGAGAGTGCGCTGGAAAATATCGTGCGCAACGCGCTGCGTTATTCCCACTCGCACATCAGCGTCAGCTTCTCGGTCGATATTTCCGGCATCACAGTGCATGTGGATGATGACGGTCCTGGCGTCAGCCCGGAAGATCGTGAACAGATTTTCCGTCCCTTCTACCGGACCGATGAAGCGCGCGACCGCGAGTCAGGCGGCACCGGTCTCGGCCTGGCGATCGTCGACACGGCCGTACAGCAGCATCGGGGCTGGGTAAAAGCCGATGACAGCCCGCTGGGCGGCCTGCGTCTCACCCTCTGGCTGCCGCTCTACTCCTCCGGCCGCCAATAATTTGCTATGCTTCGGCCCCTGTCATCGGGGGCCTTATGCTTAACATTGTCTTGTTTGAACCAGAAATTCCGCCGAATACCGGCAATATCATTCGTCTTTGCGCCAATACGGGCTTTCAGCTTCATCTGATCCAGCCGCTTGGCTTTGCGTGGGATGATAAACGCCTGCGCCGTGCGGGACTGGATTACCACGAATTTACCGCAATTAAATTTCACGCTGACTATCCGGCGTTTATCGCCTCCGAGTCACCGAAACGCCTGTTTGCGCTGACGACCAAAGGGACGCCTGCACACAGCGCTGTCGCGTATCAGGCGGGAGATTATCTGCTGTTCGGACCGGAGAGCCGCGGGCTTCCGGCGGCGATCCTGGCGGCATTACCGGCAGAGCAGAAAATCCGGATCCCGATGAGAGCCGAAAGCCGCAGTATGAACCTGTCGAACGCCGTTTCGGTGGTGGTTTATGAAGCGTGGCGCCAGCTGGATTATGCGGGCGCGCTGATTAAAGACTAGATGCCGTCGCCAAACTGAAAACCCGCCAGGCTGCCGTTGAAGTGCTGATCCATATCCATCGACGGCTTGTCGCTGCCGGGCTTGCCGACGATGCGTGCGGGCACGCCTGCTGCCGTGGTGTGCGGCGGTACAGGCTGTAGCACCACCGAACCGGCACCGATTTTTGCTCCTTTACCCACTTCAATATTCCCCAGAACTTTTGCACCGGCACCAATCATCACCCCCTCACGGATCTTCGGATGACGGTCGCCACTGGTTTTGCCGGTTCCGCCCAGCGTCACCGATTGCAGGATCGAAACGTCGTTCTCCACCACGGCCGTTTCACCAATGACGATGCCGGTGGCATGGTCGAGCATGATGCCATGACCAATGCTGGCCGCCGGATGGATATCAACGGCAAAGGAGACAGAGATTTCATTCTGCAGATAGACCGCCAGGGCGCGGCGGCCTTCATTCCACAGCCAGTGACCAATGCGGTAGGCCTGCAGGGCGTGAAAACCTTTGAGATAGAGCAGAGGCGTAGAGTATTTATCCACCGCCGGGTCGCGCTGACGCACGGCCTGAATATCGTATGCTGCAGACAGGATCATTGATGGATCTTCGCGGTAAGCCTCTTCGACGATCTCACGAATAGCGATGGCGGGCATTATCGGATTCGCCAGCTTATTGGCCAGCATATAACTCAGTGCACTGCCGAGATTTTCATGCTTAAGCAATGTCGCGTGAAAGAAGCTGGCCAGCATCGGCTCACAATCAGCCAGGGCGCGTGCTTCTGCTTTGATATTATTCCAGACCAGTTCTAACTCATCAGACGACATTGCTGTTTTCTCCCGATAAAAAAAGCGCCTGAATGGCGCTGCAGGTGATGATGCTACGCGTCCTGCGTTAGCCTGTGCTGTTTTCGTCCTTCCTTGTTCGTCCCAGCAGGCTCAATGCTGCATCTCTCGCCGGTTTTTCGCAATACAGTACCTGATAAATCTGCTCAGTAATCGGCATTTCCACGCCCATACGCGCAGCCAACGCTTTGACTTCTTTCGTGTTTCTGTAGCCTTCTACAACTTGTCCGATAATGCGTTGTGCGCTATCGACATCCTCACCCTGGCCCAGCATCATGCCAAAACGACGGTTGCGCGACTGGTTATCGGTGCAGGTCAGCACCAGATCGCCCAGGCCCGCCATCCCCATAAAGGTGGTGGGATCGGCACCTAACGCAGCGCCCAGACGGCTCATTTCGGCCAGCCCACGGGTGATCAGTGCGGTACGCGCATTCGCGCCAAATCCAATCCCGTCGGACATCCCGGCGCCAATGGCAATCACGTTTTTTACCGCGCCGCCCAGCTGTACGCCGATGAAGTCGGGATTATTGTAGACGCGGAAACTTTTTCCGCAGTGCAGCTTCTGCTGCAGGTCGTCGGCAAACTGCGCATCCGTTGCCGCCAGCGCAATCGCGGTAGGCAGGCCAGCAGCCAGCTCTCTGGCAAAGGTGGGGCCAGAGATCACAGCCAGCGGGATGGCATCGCCCACAATGTCGCGTGCCACATCCTGCAGCAGTCGTCCGGTCTCTTTTTCCAGCCCCTTGGTCGCCCAGACGATACGGGAGTCTGGTCGCAGATGCGGCTTGATCTGCTGCAGCACATCGCCAAACACATGACTTGGCACCACGATCAACAGGTCGCGGCTGGCGGCAATGGCGCGGGTCAGGTCAGGTTCAGGGGAGAGATTGTCGGGGAAAGGAACATCGGGCAAAAAGGCCGTGTTGCAGCGGTCTGTCTGGAGTTGCGCAAGGTGCGAAGGATTATGTCCCCACAACTGTACCGGATTGCCGTTACGGGCCAGCGTAATCGCCAGAGCGGTGCCGTAGGAGCCGGCACCGATGACGCTAATCGAAGCGTGTGTGGTCATCAGGCATCCTGATGGTGTTCAGCACCTTCTTCACCTTGCTGCTGCTGCAGGTAGTTCATGAACAGCGCATCAAAGTTAACCGGTGCCAGGTTCAGCTGCGGGAAGGTACCTCGTGATACCAGGCTGGTAATACATTCGCGGGCATACGGGAACAGGATGTTCGGGCAGTAAGCGCCCAGGCAATGTGCCATCTGCGTTCCTTCAATACCGCTGATGGTGAAAATACCCGCCTGCTGTACTTCACACAGGAAAGCGGTCTCTTCGCCCACGTTAGCGGTTACAGTCACACGAAGGACGACTTCGTACACTTCGTCAGCCAGCTGAGAAGATGCAGTGTCCAGATCCAGTTTAACGTCCGGTTCCCACTCTTTCTGGAAAACCTGCGGGGCATTAGGCGCTTCAAAAGAGATATCTTTGGTGAAGACGCGCTGAATCTGGAATTGCATTTCGTTGGTGTTATGTTCTGACATGTGACCAAATCCTATGTATGAGATTATCCGGCGTAAAATTACGCCTGCAGTAGGGGATCTAAACCTTCGCGATTATCGAGCGCGAATAAGTCGTCGCAGCCGCCGATGTGCTGCGCATCAATAAAAATCTGAGGTACGGTGGTACGGCCGCTACGCTTAATCATCTCTTCGCGTTTCGCCATGTCGCCATCGATAGGGATCTCCTGAAACGCGACGCCTTTTTGCGTCAGCAGCGCCTTCGCCCGATGGCAGTAAGGACAGGTGGCCTTGGTATACATTTCAACGTTTGCCATGCTCAGCACCTCTGTAGGATTATTTGCCGCGAACCAGTGGCAGGTTTTCGCCGCTCCAGCCGCTGATACCATCTTTCAGCACTGAAACCTGGGTGAAGCCTGCCGCGCTCAGGTGGGCAGCAGGATCGGCAGCGCTCTGTCCGGTTGCACACACCACAATTATGGGCTGTGCTTTGTGCTTTTCCAGTTCGCCCAGGTTGCCTTTTTTAATCTCAGCGGCAGCAATGTTCTGCGCGCCTGAAATATGCCCTCTGCGGAAATCGTCACGCGAACGCACGTCTACCACTACCGCGTCCTCTTTGTTAATCAGGCGGGTGGCTTCACCGCGGCTGATCGTTTTTACTTTAGAGAACATCCCTTTAACGGTAGTGACAATCACCATAACGAGTAAAACGACCCATGCGAGACTCAGGATGGGGTGATTGCTTGCAAACTGCATAATTTCTTGCATGAGGGGTAACGACTCCAGACCGGGCTAATAAGCTAAAACAAGGGTTCTGAGTATACCTGCGCCACTTCGCATGTACAGATGCTATGCGGCCAGAGTATCGATTTGTGCTCCATTTTCCAAAAAAAGTGGCTGAATAGCAAAAATGGCGTAAGGCTTAATCCATGTCGTTGTGAATGTGGACATAACCGGAAAAGCAAATGCCCGTGGGGAGCACTGGTAAGCGGCGGTTCATCGTGGAATAATCATTGGCCTATGAAGGGAAAAACAACCGTTTCGCACACAAGGACCCGTTCCAACGGCGATAACCTGCCGTTGTTCAGCCACCTGTCCAGCCTCTCCCTTAGCCTGCTTTGTGCGGGCGCACTGTTATTGCCTGCCGCAGCCCAAAGTGCGGAAGACAGCAAATCTCAGCTGCAATCCATCCAGCAAAACATTGCTGAGAAAGAGAAAAGCGTTAAAGCGCAGAAGGTGCAGCGCAGTAAACTGCTGGATCAGCTTCAGAGCCAGGAAAAAATCATCGCGCAGGCGAGTCGCCAGTTGCGTGACACCCGCAACAGCCTCTCCGCCCTGAATGACGAAATAAAGCAGCTTACCGCCTCTATTGCCCGCCTTGAGAAACAGCAAAGCCAGCAGGAAAACCTGCTGTCTGAGCAGCTTGATGCGGCTTTCCGTCAGGGCCAGCACAGCGGCGTGCAGCTTTTGCTGGGTGGCGAAGAGAGCCAGCGCAGCGAGCGCATTCTGGCTTATTTCGGCTATCTGAACGCGGCCCGTCAGAAAAGTATCGAATCGCTGCAAAAGACGCGTCAGGATTTAGATCAGCAACGCGCCGCGCTGGAGCAGAAGCAACAGCAGCAGAAAACCCTACTCGCCCAGCAGCAGAGTCAGCAACAGAAGCTGCAGCAGGCGAGCGACGCCCGTAAAAAGACCCTGACGTCGCTGGAAAGCGCGCTGGAAAAAGATCAGGCCGATCTGGTCGAGATGCGGCAGAACGAAAGCCGCCTGCAGGACAAGATCGCGCGGGCGGAACGCGAGGCACGCGAACGTGCCGCCCGTGAAGCGCGTGAGGCGGAAAAAGTACGTCAGCGTCAGGCGCAGGCGAAAGCCAAAGGCTCCAGTTATCAGCCGACCCAGAGCGAACGCGAACTGGTGGCCCGCACCGGTGGACTGGGTCGCGCAGGCGGACAGGCGATGTGGCCTGTACGCGGTCGCATCGAACATCGCTTTGGCGAACAGCTGCAGGGTGAATTACGCTGGAAAGGTCTGGTGATCGATGCGCGCGAAGGCACCGAGGTCAGGGCGATTGCCGACGGTCGTGTGCTGATGGCTGACTGGCTGCAGGGCTACGGTCTGGTCGTGGTGCTGGAGCACGGTAAAGGCGATATGAGTCTCTATGGCTACAACCAGAGTGCGCTGGTGAGCGTGGGTACGCAGGTGAAGGCAGGACAGCCTATCGCACTGGTGGGCACCAGTGGTGGCCGCGGTACCCCGTCGCTCTATTTTGAAATCCGACGTCAGGGACAGGCCGTCAATCCACTGCCGTGGTTAGGAAAATAGGTTTTGCTGCAACGTCGAAAGATCTCCCTTCTGTTAAGTGCCCTGCTGTTCAGCTTCGCTGCGCAGGCGGGTAAACTGGCCATTGTCATCGATGATTTCGGCTATCGCCCTGCCGAAGAGAACAAAGTCCTGCAGATGCCGCAGGCCATTTCGGTGGCCGTGTTGCCCAACGCGCCTCATGCCCATGAGATGGCGACCCGCGCGCATCAGGGAGGGCATGAGGTCCTGATCCATCTGCCGATGGCGCCCCTGAGCAAACAGCCGCTGGAAAAAGATACGCTGACGCCGGAGATGAGCAGTGAAGAGGTGGCCCGCATCATGCGTAATGCGGTGAACAACGTGCCTTATGCGGTCGGTCTGAACAACCATATGGGCAGCAGGATGACATCAAGCCTGTCCGGTATGCAGAAGGTGATGCAGGCGCTGAACCACTACAACCTCTACTTTCTGGACAGCATGACCATTGCCAACAGCCAGGCCGTGCCGGCGGCTCAGGGCACCCAGGTCAGCGTGTTAAAACGCCGGGTCTTTCTTGATGACAGCCAGGACAGCAATGCCATCCGCCAGCAGTTCAGCCGGGCGGTGAAGCTGGCGCAGCGCGACGGATACGCCATTGCCATTGGGCATCCTCACCCTGCCACCGTGCGGGTCCTGCAGCAGATGCTGCCCACCCTGCCAGCCGATATTACGCTGGTTCGCCCCAGCCAGCTGCTGAACGAGCCGCTTCACAGCGCGTCCCGGACACCGGTGGCACTGGCCAAACTGGCGACACCTCGCTTCCAGCCTGCGGCGCTGTGTAAGCCGAAGCAGCCGCTGGCCCCAGTTCCGGCGACCCGCGCTCTGGCGGTCATCGGTGAGAGCCTGAACACCAGTCCGCTGTTTAAAACGCTGAAAAACCTGTTCTGAATGTACTATGAATGCTAAGTCTCAGGCTTAGCGTTCAATTATGCGCAGAAATTACTATAATCCTGGGTCGGGCAATAACGGGCTGTGCGGGAACAGTGATAGGGATGACGATTACTAAACAAAAAATCCTGCTGCTGGACAACGGCAGAGAGTGGGGCGGCGGCACCAACAGTATGCTGGAGCTGCTGAAACGTATCGATCGTCAGAAATTTGATATCACCTGCTGTTTTTATCATAACTACAGCCGTGGCAACGATGAAACCATTGAGGCCACCCTCAATGCACTGGCTATTCCGGTCTTTTTTATTCCGCAAATCAGACAGCCGCGCTGGGCAAAGTTTGTGAAAGAAGCCGCGCGTGCGCTGCTGTTTTTCAATAAAAAACTCAAAAAGCGCGCCATCGATGAGATCGATACGCGCTGGCGGGTCATTCCCAACGCCAGCAAGATCCATTCCCTGCTGCAGCTGGGGAAGTTTGACACCCTCTATATGAATAACCAGCCCAGCACCAATATAGAGGGCTACCTGGCGGCGCGCAGCCTGGACGTCGCGGTAGTGCAGCACTGCCGTATCGATCCGGTCCTGGAGCCACGGCTGGTCAGTATGGTGAATCAGAATTGTCAGGCGGTGATCGCCGTCTCGCAGGGCGTCAGTAAGACCCTGCGCAGCCACGGTGTTGATGCTGAACGCTGTTTCACCGTCAGTAATGCTATCGATATCCACCAGCCTCTGCCTGATCGCCTTGAGGTACGCCAGCGTTTTAAGCTATCCCCGTCGACGTTTGTCTTTGGCTCGATCGGCTCTCTGATATTACGTAAATCTAACCACCATATTCTGCAGGCGCTGGGCCGCTTTAAACGTGCTAATCCTCAGGCCGACTGGAAAATGGTGATCGTCGGGGCGGGTCCGGAACTGCAGCATCTGCTGCAACTGGCAACCGCCGAGAATATTCAGCATCACGTGGTCTTTACGGGCTTCCAGAACAATGCGCTGGATTACCTGACCGCCTTTGATACCTTTATTCTTGCCTCGCGCAGCGAGGGCTTACCGCGGGTGGTGCTGGAAGCGATGCTGGTAAATACCGCCGTCGTCGGCTCCCGGGTCGTCGGCACTGCCGAATTGATCAGTCATGACGAAACCGGGTTGCTGTTTGATTATGGCAACGTGGTGCAGCTGACCCAGCAGCTTACTGCGCTGTGGGAAGATGCGCATTTGCGTCAGCGCCTGATCAATGCGGCAGCAAAACGTGTCCGTGAACAGTACGCCATTGAAACCTATATCAGCGGTGTCGAGAATATCTTACAGAGCGTCACCAGAAAGAAACCTCATGCTTAACTTTTTGAATCCCCGATACCGTCACATCAGAGCGCGCCATAATCTGCCCTATTCGCATAAAGAGGTGCAGGGTTCGGTGCCGGTCACCTCTGTGGTGATCCCCTGTACCGGCGCGGACTATATCGAAGAAGCGCGGCTCAGCACCGATTTTGCGGCACGCTTTGCCACTCAGGTAAAAGAGATTGTAATTGTCAGCGATCAGC
The DNA here is from genome assembly GCF_051025615.1 of Pantoea phosphatilytica. Taxonomy (NCBI): domain Bacteria; kingdom Pseudomonadati; phylum Pseudomonadota; class Gammaproteobacteria; order Enterobacterales; family Erwiniaceae; genus Pantoea; species Pantoea phosphatilytica. The sequence goes on along the minus strand of NZ_JBPFDF010000008.1, from coordinate 59,798 downwards.
CCGCTCATGCCTTTGGCAGCCTGCCGGCGAAAACCCGCGTGGCAACGCTGGATGTGCCACATCGAGAAGCCTCCTATCGCTACAAGCAGATCTACCGCAGCCGTTTGATTAAGCTGCAGGCTCCCCTGCAGGCTGAGGGCGACGGCATTCTGATGATCGATTCCGACCTCAATCTGCTTAAAATGCCAGAGATCATGATGAAGCCGGGCCATCTCTACTCCAGCTTCCGTCAGGGAAAGATGATTGCCAAGCTGGCTGAAGCGCCCCAGGAGGCGATTCCCGCCTACTATCCGCACAGCGTCCGGCCTTATCTGGTGGATCACGTTAACGGAGCTTACCTGGCGGCCACCCGCGACGTCTGGCAGCGCATTTCACCGCTGTGGCTGACGCTGTTTAATGATACCTGGAATCTGATGAACGACAGCCAGCCGCCGACCGATCAGCTGCCGCTCGCGGTGTTGCTGGACATGCTGGATATTAAAACCGTCAATCTGGGAGAATGGGCCAACTGGCCGGTCTCGAAAAAAATTGGCGGCCAGTCGGCGGTGATCCCCTCTGAAGTGGTAGGCGCGCATGGCGGATTCCCGTTGTCAGAGTGGCAGAAATACCTTGCCGATCCGCAGCAGCCGCTGAACTTCAAAGGCCAGGATTATACGCGCAAAGTGCGCTACCTGACCGACGAAGAGAAGAAGCGAAGCTGAGCAGGCGGCCGTCCCGGCGGCCGCTGCGTTAATCCCAGTTCAGTATCACTTTTCCCGAGCGCCCTGAGCGCATCTCATCAAAGCCCTGCTGGAAATCGTCGATGCCGAAACGATGGGTAATGATCGGGGTTAAATCGAGGCCGGACTGGATCAGCGCCGCCATTTTGTACCAGGTTTCAAACATCTCCCGGCCATAAATCCCTTTGATAAAGAGCCCCTTGAAGATCACCTGATTCCAGTCGATCGCCATTTCACCCGGTGGAATGCCGAGCAGGGCAATCCGTCCGCCGTGATTCATCACCTCCAGCAGTGCGCGGAAAGCGGGCGGCGCGCCGGACATCTCCAGCCCGACATCAAAGCCTTCGGTCATGCCCAGCGCGTGCATCACATCACGGAGATCTTCATGCGCGACATTAACCGCGCGGGTGACCCCCATTTTTCGCGCCAGATCCAGACGATATTCGTTGATATCCGTGATCACCACGTTGCGTGCGCCAACGTGGCGACAGATAGCGGCGGCCATGATCCCGATCGGCCCTGCGCCGGAGATCAGCACATCCTCACCAACCAGATCGAAGGAGAGTGCGGTATGCACCGCGTTGCCAAAGGGGTCAAAAATAGCCGCCAGCTCGTCGGAAATGTTGTCGGGAATTTTAAACGCGTTAAACGCCGGGATGACCAGATATTCCGCAAAGCAGCCCTGGCGGTTTACCCCGACCCCCACACTGTTCCGGCACAGGTGCGTGCGTCCGGCACGGCAGTTGCGGCAATGCCCACAGGTGATATGCCCCTCGCCCGAGACCCGATCGCCAATGGTGAAGCCTTTCACCTCCTGCCCGATAGCAACCACCTCACCCACATATTCATGGCCGACAATCATGGGCACCGGAATGGTTTTACGCGACCAGTCATCCCAGTTGTAGATATGTATATCGGTTCCACAGATAGCGGTTTTACGGATTTTAATCAGCAGATCGTTATGCCCCGGCTCAGGCACTGGCGCATCGTCCACCATCCAGATGCCCGGTTCCTTCTTCAGTTTGGCGAGTGCTTTCATAACCGACTCCTCAGGCGATGACGCCAAGTTGTTTGCCGATGCGGGTAAAGGCGGTTACCGCACGCTCCAGCTGTTGCTGAGTGTGCGCCGCCGAGATTTGGGTGCGAATACGAGCCTGCCCCTTCGGCACCACCGGATAGAAGAAACCGGTCACGTAGATGCCTTCCTGTTGCAGCAGGCGGGCAAACGCCTGGGCGACACGCGCTTCCCCGAGCATCACCGGGATAATCGCGTGATCGGCACCGGCCAGGGTAAAGCCTGCTGCCGTCATCTGCTCGCGAAAGAAGCGGGCGTTATCCCACAGACGCTGGCGCAGCCCGTCGCCTTCGCTGAGCAGATCCAGCACCCGCAGCGAGGCGGCAACGATGGCTGGCGCGAGGGAATTGGAGAACAGATAGGGACGGGAGCGCTGGCGCAGCCACTCCACCACTTCGGCTTTCGCGGCGGTGTAGCCGCCGGATGCGCCGCCCAGCGCTTTACCCAGCGTTCCGGTAATAATGTCGACCCGGCCCATTACGTCACAATATTCATGGGTGCCGCGTCCACTGTTCCCGACAAAGCCCACCGCATGGGAATCATCCACCATAACCAGCGCAGAGAACTCATCGGCCAGATCGCAGATTGCAGGCAGATTGGCGATCACCCCATCCATAGAGAAGACGCCATCGGTGGCGATCAGAATATGCCGCGCGCCGTTGTCACGCGCCGTCTGAAGCGCCGTGCGCAGCCCGTCCATGTCGTTGTTGGCATAACGGTAACGCTGCGCTTTGCACAGCCGGACGCCGTCGATGATAGAGGCGTGATTCAGCGCGTCAGAGATCACTGCATCCTGCGCATCCAGCAGCGTTTCAAACAGGCCACCATTGGCGTCAAAGCAGGAGGAGTAGAGAATCGCATCCTCCATCCCGAGAAACTCCGCCAGCCGCTTCTCCAGCGCCTTATGGTTGTCCTGAGTGCCGCAGATAAAGCGCACCGAGGCCATGCCAAACCCATGCGAATCCATTCCCTCTTTTGCCGCCTGAATCAGCGCCGGATGGTTTGCCAGCCCTAAGTAGTTGTTGGCGCAGAAGTTAATCACTGCCGGGTCGTCGCCAACCGCAATCGCCGTCTGCTGGGCAGAGGTGATGATCCGCTCCTGTTTAAACAGTCCTTCCTGACGTGCGTCATCAAGCTGCTGACGAAGTTGTTGGTAAAATTGCGCAGGCATTATTGCTCTCCTCAGATGGCAAAAAACTGGCATATCTTACTGAACAGGCCGCATCTTCACGACAAATCGCCCAACAGAATGTCATTTTTGCAGCATAGTTCACGCCGCGAGGAGAGACGGACAAAGCGTTAAAGAGTCATCTGGCTGTCTGCACTCGGATGAAATGTTATGATGTGAGGCATTCGTGCGTGAAACCTCCTGTTTCACCCTACAACATTGAAGGTAATAACATGATTATCGTAACTGGCGGCGCGGGCATGATTGGCAGCAACATCGTCAAAGCGCTGAACAAACGCGGTCACACCGATATTCTGGTGGTGGATAATCTGAAGGATGGCACCAAATTTGCCAATTTAGTCGACCTCGACATCGTCGATTACATGGACAAAGAAGAGTTTCTGATCAGCGTGATGGCGGGTGACGACTTAGGCCCGATCGAAGCGGTATTCCACGAGGGTGCCTGCTCCGCCACCACCGAGTGGGATGGCAAGTACATGATGGAGAATAACTATCAGTACTCCAAAGAGCTGCTGCACTTTTGCCTTGAACGCGAGATCCCCTTCCTCTACGCCTCCTCCGCGGCCACCTACGGCGGACGCAACGACCATTTCATCGAAGAGCGCCAGTATGAGCAGCCGCTGAATGTTTACGGCTACTCCAAAATGCTGTTCGACCACTATGTCCGCCAGATGCTGCCGGAGGCGAACTCGCCGGTGTGCGGCTTCCGCTACTTCAACGTCTATGGCCCGCGTGAAGGTCATAAAGGCAGCATGGCAAGCGTAGCCTTCCATCTGAACACGCAGATCAGCAACGGTGAGAATCCAAAACTGTTTGAAGGCAGCGATGGCTTTAAGCGCGACTTCATCCACGTTGACGATGTGGCCGAAGTCAACCTGTGGTGCTGGGAGAATAATATTTCCGGCATCTACAACTGCGGCACTGGCCGCGCCGAGTCCTTCCAGGAAGTGGCTGACGCGGTGCTGAATTTCCATCAGAAAGGTCAGATCGAATACATCCCGTTCCCGGAAAAACTCAAAGGCCGTTATCAGGCTTATACCCAGGCCGATCTCACAAAACTGCGTGCCGCCGGCTACGACAAGCCGTTTAAAACGGTGGCGCAGGGCGTCGCTGAATATATGGTCTGGCTGAATCGCAACGCATAAAGGAAGCTGCTCCGGCGATGAAAATTCTGGTAATCGGCCCGTCGTGGGTCGGCGATATGATGATGTCGCAAAGTCTCTATCGCACCCTCAAAGCCGAACATCCCGATGCGGTGATTGACGTGATGGCACCGGCCTGGTGCCGTCCATTACTGTCACGCATGCCGGAGGTGAATCAGGCGCTGGCGATGCCACTCGGGCATGGCGCGCTGGAAATCGGCGAACGTCGCCGGCTGGGAAAAGTGCTGCGCGCCAGCCATTACGACCGGGCCTATGTCCTGCCTAACTCCTTCAAATCGGCGCTGGTGCCCTTTTTTGCCGGCATCAGACGGCGTGTAGGCTGGCGTGGCGAGATGCGTTACGGCCTGCTGAACGATTTGCGGGTGCTGGACAAAGCGGCTTTTCCGCTGATGGTTGAGCGCTATGTTGCGCTGGGCTACGACACCCCCGTTGCCTCGGCGGCGCAGCTGCCACAGCCGCTGCTGTGGCCCAGACTGCAGGTCGATGAGCAGGAGATGCGTGAAACGGCCGCCCAGTTCCGGCTCACCGCGACCCGCCCGATCATCGGTTTTTGCCCCGGTGCTGAATTTGGCCCGGCCAAACGCTGGCCACACTATCACTACGCCTCGCTGGCCCGTCAGCTGATTGCAGAAGGCTTCCAGATCGTGCTGTTTGGATCCGCCAAAGATCGTCCGACCGGCGAAGAGATTATCGCGGCGCTGCCTGAAGAGGCGCGCGGACACTGCCGGAATCTGGCGGGTGAAACCCAACTGGAGCAGGCGGTGATCCTGCTGGCGCAGTGTCGTGCCGTGGTCAGTAACGACTCCGGCCTGATGCACATTGCCGCCGCGCTGGACCGCCCGCTGGTGGCGCTCTATGGACCCAGCAGCCCGGACTTTACGCCGCCGCTGGCGCGTCAGGCGCGCATTATCCGCCTGATCACCGGCTACCACAAAGTGCGCAAAGGCGATGCTGAACAGGGTTATCATCAGAGCCTGATCGATATTCAGCCAGAGCGCGTCCACCAGACATTGCGTGAGCTGCTCGCGCCTCAGGAGGTGCCATGCACGTCCTGATCGTAAAAACGTCGTCGATGGGCGATGTGCTGCACTCCCTTCCGGCTCTCACCGATGCGATGCATGCCATTCCCGGCATCCGTTTTGACTGGGTGGTGGAAGAGAATTTTGCTCAGATCCCTGGCTGGCATCCCGCGGTCGACAGGGTGTTGCCAGTCGCCATCCGGCGCTGGCGTAAACACTGGTTTGGCAGCCAGCAGCGTGAAGAGCGCGTGCTGTTTAAGCGTGCGTTACAGTCACGCCAGTACGATATCGTGATTGATGCGCAGGGGCTGATTAAAAGCGCCGCGCTGGTGACGCGGTTAGCCAAAGGGGTGAAGCATGGACAGGACAGCCGCAGTGCGCGTGAGCCGTTTGCCAGCTGGTGGTTTGACGTCCGCCATGAGGTGAGCAGGCAGCAGCACGCGGTAGAGCGGACGCGCGAACTGTTTGCCAAAAGCCTCGGTTATGAAAAGCCGCAGCATCAGGGCGACTATGCGATCGCCGGGCACTTCCTGCATCATCTGCCCGCCGACGCGCACCATTATCTGGTCTTTCTGCATGCCACGACGCGCGACAATAAGCACTGGCCGGAATCACACTGGCGGCAGCTGATTGCCCTGATGCAGCCCAGTGGACTGCGGGTGAAACTGCCGTGGGGTGCCGAGCATGAGCATCAGCGTGCGCTGCGTCTGGCGGAAGGGTTTGCGCATGTGGAGGTGTTGCCAAAACTGACGCTGGAAGCGGTCGCCCGACAGCTGGCGGGTGCCCGGGCGGTGGTGTCCGTCGATACCGGTCTGAGCCATCTGACCGCGGCGCTGGATCGTCCCAATCTCACACTGTATGGCCCGACCGATCCCGGACTGATTGGCGGTTACGGGCAGAATCAGCAGGCACTGAGTGCTCCGAATCATCATCTGGCGGAGCTGACGGCTGACACGGTGGCAGAGAGACTGCAGGCCGTTATTACGGAAAACACACCATGAACTATGTGCTGATCTATCTGTTGCTGCTGCCTTTCCGGGCGCTGATGCGGCTCTTTTACCGCCCGACCGGACGCAGCTTAATTATCCAGACGGCGAAGATTGGGGACTTTATTAATATCACCCCGATGCTGCGCGCGCTGGGTCAGTCTGAGCTGCTGATCAGCAAAGCGGTGGAGCCGCTGGCACGTCACGACGACACGGTCAGCCGCTATTTTCTGATCGAAGAGGCGAAGCGCAGCTTTTTGGCCAAACTGAAGCTGGCGTTCACCCTGATGAACCGCTATGACAACGTCTATCTGGTACAGCCAAACAGCGTGAACCTGTTTTTTGCGGCATTATGCAATGCGCCCAACCGGCAGTTTCTGCGCACTTACGTGCGCAAATCCTACCACTCAACCTTCTATCGCCGGGCCAGCGGCATTGTCGAACATACGAAAACGGACTTAACGCTCGACAGTTACCTGAAGCTCATCAACCGCGACTATCGCCACACCGATTTCCCCAAGCATGCGACCTCGCCGCTCTGGCAGCCGCCTGCGCCGCCAGCCGCGTTGCTGAACCCGCGCAGCGGCATTAAAATCGGCATCAGCATCTCTGCCGGTAACCGGGCTAAAACCATTCCGGCCACCGTCTGGCAGCAGCTGATGGCCTCGCTGTCTGACCTGCCCTGCACCTTTTATGTCTTTGGCCCGCCCGCTGAACAGCCCTGGCTGGATGAGTTACTGAGCCTGACCGGGCCGAAAGAGAATATTGTCAGCCTGATTGGTGAGCTAAAGCTGGAAGAGGTTCCGTGGGCCATCGCGCAGATGGATTTCTACATCTCCTCAGACTCTGGCAATGCCTATATCGCCGACGCGCAGCAGGTTCCGGTGATCATGCTTTACGGGCCGTGTGAAATCAGAGAACAGCGTCCGGTTAACAACGTGTTATTTATCGGACCCGATAATATTGCTGCCTCGACGTTCGTTTTTGCTACGCGTTTTAAGTTTGATCAGCCCGCTGAAAAATTATTCGGGCTGGATGACGATAAACTGACTAGAATACAAACGTTTATTACTCATAATCTGGAATAGTGAAGCGTAATGGCCATTACCCCTCTTGCTGACGCCGTTCAGCAAAGTCAGCTGCTGGTGAACACGCTCGCTGACATGGATGATAATCCGGTTCATGTTGCGTTTGGCATCAACCATGCCTACGCGCGTGGTCTGGGCATTACGCTGTTTTCACTTCTTTGCCATCATCCCGATACCGCTTTCCACGCCCACATTTTTTCCGATTCGCTGCGTGAAGAGGATGTGGAAAAGCTGCGTACGCTGGCGACCGGTCATCGGCTGGCAATTACGCTGCATATCTTCAACAGCGCCTGGGTTGATCAACTGCCTGCGGTGGGACGCTACCCCAAAAGTATTCACTACCGCTTCCTGATCCCTGAAACCGTGGCGCGCTACAGCGATCGGGTGATCTACCTCGACGCCGACACCCTGGTCGTCGGGGATTACTCGCCCCTGTTTACGCTGGATATCACGGACTACACGCTGGCGGCCTGCAATGACACGCCGCGGGCGCGGCAGAACCAGTGCGCGCGGCTGGGGCTGACGCACCATCACTATTTCAATTCCGGCTTTATGCTGATCAATATTCCACGCTGGCTCGACAGGCAGACCACGGCGCGCATTACTGACGTGCTGGTGACCCGCGGCGCCGGGTTTGGTTTCCCCGACCAGGATGCGCTGAATATTGTGCTGGAGGAGGAGATCCTGATCCTGCCGGATCGTTACAACCATATTTATGACATCATTGCCAACAAAGTCTGGGACCACTCCGGCGTACCCGACGACACCGTGATGATTCACTACACCGGCAAATGCAAACCCTGGCACGCCTGGGGGGGCAGCGATCTCTCCCGTCTTTACTACCGTTATTACCAGCGTTCGCCATGGGCCACGCAGCCGCTTGATGCGCCAAAGCATTACAAAGAGATCAAGCGCTTTGCCCGCATAAAGTGGCATCAGAAAGAGTACGCTGAAAGCATGAGCTGGATGATGAAATATGTCAGGCTGAAGTTTTTTAATCCGCGCCAGCCGTAGTGAGCCCCGGCGTGCAGGCGCGAAAGGAGGCCGGTTCTGTCAGCTATCACGCCTGCGAGCCCGACACAGAGATCGCTGGCTGATGCGTCCGCGCCTGCATCAACCGGATGCGTAAAAAAAACGCACATAACACACTCCAGAGGTCGTGCGTGGCTTTTTAGTAAAGCAGGCTGGTCAGCCCGTTCTATAATCGCGACACTCCTGTTTTCATTCTGCTGATTTGGACATGATTTATGACGAGGCAACGCCCTTTCGCAGTGAATATCCCGCTGGCGCAGAGAGTGTCATGAGTACTTCTCCTCTGCTGAGTATCATTACCCCGATGTATAACGCGGGCAGCATGTTTGATGAGTTCATGCGGTCACTGCTGGCGCAGACACTGACCTCGCTGGAAATTATTATCGTCGACGATGGTTCCACCGACGGCTCAGGCGAACGCGCCGACCACTATGCGCAGCATCACGCTCACATTCGTGTCATTCATCAGGAGAACGGCGGTGTCTCGCGGGCGCGCAATGCGGGACTGGCTATCGCGCGCGGAAAATATGTCTCCTTCCCTGACGCCGATGATACCCAGCAGCCCGAGATGTACCAGACGCTGGTGACGATGGCAGAGGCGGACGATCTGGATGCGGCGCAGTGCAACGCCGAGTGGTTTTTCAAACACAGCCAGCGGGTAAAGCCGCTGATCCCGCTGGATCGCCTGCGCAGCACGCCGGTGCTGAGCGGTGCCGCCTGGCTCAACACTGCCCTGAAAACCCATCGCTATATGCATGTGGTCTGGCTGGGCATCTATCGCCGGGCGCTGATTGAGCAGCATCAGTTGCAGTTTGAACCCGGTCTGCATCATCAGGATATTCCCTGGACCACCGAATTTATGCTGCTGGCCAGTCGGGTGCGTTATACCGACGCGGTGCTCTATCGCTACTATATGCACGACGCCTCGATCAGCAATCGCAAACGGACAGGGGCGCGCAACGTTGAATATCAGCGTCACTACCTGAAAATCGCGCGGCTGCTGGAAGAGCTGAATATCCGCTATCGGGACCGCGTAAAAATCTACCCATCGTTTCACTATCAGGTGACCCATGAGGCGCTGAGCGTCTGCCACAGCGTGAGACGGGAACCCGACGAACAGGCCCGCCAGGCCATTATCGCAGATCTCTTTGCCAGCCGGACGCATCTGCGCATGCTGCGCAATGCCCGGGGCATCAAGCAGTGGTATCAGTTACTGCTGTGGCTGGGCCGGCTCTATCGCTGGCGGGCTAAATAACCGCTGAGGCTGGCTTTATCCTAAAAAGCGTTTGCCCTACAATCGGTTCACTGAATTCTGAGAACTCTTGTTTATGGCCAGCCTGACTCCAGCAAACATCTCACCCCAAAATATATTACTGATTAAGCTGCGCCATCATGGTGACATGCTGCTCACCACGCCCGCGATTAATGCGCTGCGGGCGCGGTATCCGCAGGCCAGCATCGATGTGCTGCTCTATCAGGAAACCCGCCCGATGCTGGAAGCGCATCCGGCTATCCGCCATTTGCACGTTATCGATCGTAAATGGAAGCAGGAAGGCACCTGGCGCAAGCTGGGCCATGAGCGAGCCCTGATCCGCGCCATTCGTGATGCACAGTATGATCTGGTGATTAATCTGGCCGATCAGTGGCGCGCAGCCCTGATTACCCGGCTTTCCGGGGCGCCCGTTCGCATCGGGTTCGCCTTTAAAAAGCGGGATAACGCCCTGTGGCGATGGTGCCATAACCGCCTGGTGCCCACGCACAATCACAGCAAACTGCACACCGTTGAGCAGAATATGTCGGCGCTGGCGCCCCTGGGCATCAGCAGCGATGGCGCACGCGTGTCGATGCACTACAGCGAGGCAGACCGGCAGATCGTACAAGCCCGCCTGGCGGAACACCGGGTGACCGGCTCCTATATCGTGGTGCAGCCAACCTCGCGCTGGGGCTTCAAATGCTGGGAAGAGGAGAGCGTGGCCGCCACGATCGAACAACTGGCGCAGCCCGGCCGTAAGGTCGTGCTGACCGCCGGACCGGACAAGCAGGAGCTGGCCATGATTAACCGCATCCGGGCGCTCTGTGCGTCGCCGGACGTGGTGTCGCTGGCCGGCCAGTTCACGTTGCCGCAGCTGGCCGCGCTGATTGAGCACGCCCGGCTGTTTATTGGTGTCGACTCCGCTCCGATGCACATGGCCGCCGCGCTGAAAACGCCCTGCATTGCGTTGTTTGGCCCGACCAAACTGCAGCACTGGCGGCCCTGGGGCGACAACAATCACGTCATCTGGGCGGGCGATTATGGCCCGCTGCCCTCACCCGATTCTATCGACACCCGCACTGACCAGCGCTATCTGTCGGCGATCCCGGTGAAGGATGTGGTCGCGGCCGCAAGGAGTTACCTGAATGAGTAAGTTACGGCTGGCGATCGTCCGGCAGAAATACCGGCCGGATGGCGGCGCCGAGCGGTTTATCTCACGCGCGCTGGAGGCGCTGGGTAGCGAACAGCTCGACCTCAACATCATTACCCGCAGCTGGCAGGGCACGCCAAACCCTGACTGGCATCTGCATATCTGCAACCCGGCAAAGCTGGGCCGCATCTCCCGAGAACGCGGTTTTGCCCGCGCGGCCCGCGCCTGCTGGGAGCGGGAGCAGTTCGATATTGTGCAGAGCCATGAGCGCATCGCGGGCTGTGACATTTTCCGCGCCGGGGATGGCGTTCATCGCGTCTGGCTGGAACAGCGCGCCCGCATCGTCTCGCCCTGGCAGCGGCTGAGCGCGGCACTCAGTCCTTATCACCGCTACGTTCTGCAGGCGGAAGCGGAGATGTTTAACTCGCCGACGCTGAAAGCGGTGATCTGCAATTCGGAGATGGTGAAGCGCGATATCCTGCGCTGTTTCTCGCTTGATGCCGGCAGGATCCATGTGATTCACAACGCCATCGACGCCAGCCGTTTTCAGCCCGCTACGGAAGCGGCGCGTCAGGCGAGCCGCCAGCAGCTGGCGCTGCCCGCTGACGCCACCGTACTGATTTATGTCGGCTCCGGCTTTGAACGTAAAGGGCTGAAAGCGGCGATTCAGGCGCTGGCCGCCAGCGATCGCTATCTGATTGTGGTGGGTCAGGACAAGCAACAGTCACGCTATCAGCAGCTGGCCAGGCAGCTGAACTGCCTGGATCGGCTGCGCTTTGTCGGCGTCCGGCAGGATGTGCAGCCGTTTTATCACGCAGCGGATGGCCTGCTGCTGCCCACGCTCTACGATCCTTTCCCGAATGTGGTGCTGGAGGCGATGGCCTGCGGCTTGCCGGTCATTACCAGCACCGGCTGCGGTGGCGCCGAATTCATTACCGCCGGTCAGGAAGGCTTCGTCTGTGATGCGTTGGATATCAACGGGTTAAATCAGGCGGTGAACGCCATACCGGCACTTTCCCGCGATTCACGCATGGGCGACGCCGCACGGCGCAAAATTGAACCTTACGGCCCGTCGCGACTGGCGCAGGCGCTGACGTCGCTTTATCAGCAGGTACTGAGCGGCAACTGACAATCCGGGATGAGTGCATGCAGGGTTTCTGATAACATGCCGCCATCCGATTTTAATCTTTTTTCAGACGCGAACCTGCTGTAACGGTAACTATGACGACCATTTACACCGCACTGCTCTACTTAATTCAGCCACTGATCTGGCTGCGCCTGTGGCTGCGCGGTCGTAAAGCGCCGGCCTATCGCAAACGCTGGGCAGAACGCTATGGCTATTGCACCGGCAAAGTCGCGCCCGACGGCATCGTGCTGCACTCGGTCTCTGTGGGGGAAACCCTGGCCGCGATTCCGCTGGTGCGCGCGCTGCGTCATCGTTATCCGACCCTGCCGATTACCGTCACCACCATGACGCCGACCGGCTCCGAGCGGGCACAATCCGCGTTTGGCAAAGATGTTCACCATGTTTATCTGCCCTACGATCTGCCGGGGTCGATCAATCGTTTTCTGGATACGGTCAACCCCAGGCTGGTGATCATCATGGAAACCGAGCTGTGGCCGAACATCATCCGCATACTGCACCAGCGTAATATTCCGCTGGTGATCGCCAACGCCCGCCTCTCCGCCCGCTCGGCCAAAGGCTATCGCAAGCTGGGCAAATTTATGCGCCGGCTGCTGCAGAGCATCACGCTGATCGCCGCACAGAACGCCGAAGATGGCGACCGCTTCCTGGGGCTGGGGCTGAAACGGTCCCAGCTGGCGATTACCGGCAGCCTGAAGTTTGATATTTCCGTCACGCCAGAGCTGGCCGCCCGCGCCGTAACGCTGCGCCGTCAGTGGGCACCACGCCGTCCGGTCTGGATTGCCACCAGCACGCATGAAGGCGAAGAGGCTATCGTGCTGGATGCGCATCGCCGCCTGTTGCAGACATTCCCGGATCTGCTGCTGATTCTGGTTCCCCGCCATCCCGAACGCTTTGATGATGCGCGCGAACTGACGCAGGAACGCGGCTTCAGCTTTATTCTGCGCAGCAGCGGCGAGATCCCGTCAGGTGCAACCCAGGTAGTTATCGGTGACTCAATGGGTGAACTGATGCTGCTGTACGGCATTGCGGATCTGGCCTTTGTCGGCGGCAGCCTGGTGGAACGGGGCGGACATAACCCGCTGGAACCGGCCGCACATGCCCTTCCGGTGCTGATGGGCCCGCACATCTGGAACTTCAAAGATATCTGCGGCAAGCTGCAGGAGGGCCAGGGGCTGATCACCGTTACCGACGTGGTGTCGCTGGAAAAAGAGGTCACTAATCTGTTGCAGGATGACGATTATCGCCGCTATTACGGACGTCACGCGGTAGAGGTGCTGCATCAGAATCAGGGCGCGCTTCAGCGCCTGCTACAGTTACTCGAACCCCATCTGCCACCGCGAGCCCACTAATGTCCGTACGCCAGCGTCTCTCCGTGGTGATGATCACCAAAAATGAAGCCGGGCTGCTGCCTGATTGCCTGGCCTCGGTCAGCTGGGCCGATGAAATTATCGTGCTGGACTCCGGCAGTGATGACGGCAGCACTGATATCGCGGCCCGGGCAGGCGCACAGGTCTACCGGAATGATGACTGGCAGGGCTACGGCATCCAGCGCCAGCGCGCGCAGCACTATGCCACCGGCGATATGATTCTGATGATCGATGCGGATGAGCGCGTCTCACCGGAACTGCGTGCTGCGATTGAGCAGGTGCTGGCTGCGCCGCCCGGCCGGACGATTTACAGCCTGGGCCGCAGCAATCTGTTTCTCGGACGCTTTATGCGGCACAGCGGCTGGTATCCTGACCGCGTGCTGCGGCTCTATCCGCGTACCTTCCGCTACAATGACAATCTGGTGCATGAATCGCTGCAGAGCGAGGGCGCACCGGTCGTGGCGTTGCCCGGTGACCTGCAGCATCTGACCTGCCGCGATCTGGTCGCTTTCCAGCGCAAGCAGCTGGCCTATGCCGAAGCCTGGGCAACGGAACGCCATCAGCGCGGTAAAGGATGCAGCCTCTTTTCCGTGTTCAGCCATACGCTGGGTGCCTTTGTGAAAACGCTGGTATTACGTGCCGGTTTTCTCGACGGAAAGCAGGGCTGGCTTCTGGCGGTGGTTAATGCGCAGTATACCTTCAATAAATATTCAGCCCTCTGGGCGCTGAATCATGCTTCGGCAAAAGGGCGAGTATGACCACAAAAGCCATCTATCCCGGTACCTTTGATCCCGTTACGCTCGGGCACCTCGATATCGTGACGCGCGCCGCGCTGATGTTTGATCAGGTGATTCTGGCCGTTGCTGCCAGTCCCGGTAAAAAACCGATGTTCAGTCTGGATGAGCGCGTGGCGCTGGCCAGCGAGGTCGTGCGTCATCTGCCCAACGTCAATGTCGTCGGCTTCAGCGATCTGATGGCGAATTTTGCCCGTGAACAGCAGGCTAATGTGCTGGTGCGGGGGCTGCGTGCGGTGTCAGACTTTGAATATGAAATGCAGCTGGCGCAGATGAATCGTCATCTGCTGCCGACGCTGGAGAGTGTTTTCCTGATGCCGTCCGAAGGCTTCTCGTTTGTCTCATCGTCGCTGGTCAAAGAGGTGGCACGTCACGGCGGCGATGTCACCGCCTTCCTGCCCGCCTCTGTCCATCAGGCCCTGCTGGCTAAACTGGCTTAATGCTGACAGCGGGGGCACCAGTAAGTGCTGCGCTGCCCGTGCCTGCCGCTGATAATGGGTGTGCCACAGACGCGGCAGGGTTCACCGGCCCGATCATAGACCTGCAGCTGCTGCGCAAAATAGCCTGGCTTGCCGTCGCTCTGTAAGAAGTCACGCAGCGTGGTGCCGCCCTGCTCGATAGAGCGTAACAGCACCGCTTTAATGGTATTGACCAGCAGCTCCGCTTCGGCCTGCGACAGGCTGCCGGCGGCACGATCGGGAAGGATCCCGGCGGTAAACAGCGACTCGCTGGCGTAAATGTTGCCCACGCCCACCACCACTTTGTTGTCCATCAGCCACGGCTTGATCAGCGTTCGCTTGCCGCGCGACTTCTCAAACAGGTAATTCCCGTCAAACTGGCTGCTCAGTGGCTCAGGGCCGAGATGTGCCAGCACGCTGCTGCCCGCCAGATCGCTGCTCCAGAGCCAGGCCCCGAAGCGGCGCGGATCGGTGTAGCGCAGCACTTTGCCGTTGCTCATAACCAGATCAACATGGTCATGCTTTGCGGCAGGCAACTCTTCAGACAGCACGCGCAGGCTGCCTGACATGCCAAGGTGGATGATAATCCAGCCATGCGGCAGCTCCAGCAGCAGATATTTTGCGCGGCGCTGCACGCTGAGCACCGGCTGATCGCTCAGCGCCAGAATTTCCTGCGAAACAGGCCAGCGCAGACGTGAATTACGCACCACGGCGTGAAGGATAGTTTCACCGACCAAATGCGGCTCGATACCGCGGCGGCTGGTTTCAACCTCTGGCAACTCTGGCATATCCTCTCCTCAGCGTTTTACACAAACAAAAAACCCGGCCGGAGCCGGGTTTTTAGCAGAACACTAAAATTACTTAATTTTAGCTTCTTTGTAGATCACATGCTGACGTACAACCGGATCGAACTTTTTCAGTTCCAGCTTCTCTGGTTTAGTACGCTTGTTCTTCGTGGTGGTATAGAAGTGACCTGTACCAGCAGAGGAAACCAGCTTGATCTTCTCACGAATACCTTTAGCCATGATTCAGTTCCTTAGTACTTCTCACCACGGGCACGCATGTCGGCTAATACCGTATCAATGCCCTTTTTATCAATAATACGCATACCTTTAACAGATACACGCAGACTAACGAAGCGCTTCTCGCTCTCAACCCAAAAACGGTGTGAGTGCAGGTTCGGAAGGAAACGGCGTTTCGTCGCGTTCATTGCGTGGGAACGGTTGTTACCGGTCACCGGACGCTTTCCAGTTACCTGGCAGACTCGTGACATGTCTATTCTCCAAAAATCAAATCAGCTCGAGCTTTAAAAATTAGGTTTTGGCCGCCTCGTCAGGCTTGCAGCCCGCCAGGCGAGTTCCATGGAACCCGCTAAGCTGGCCTAACCGCCAAACCCGAGATTCTCAAAGGTGGCGTAGTATACGCCGCTCAGCCCAAGTGCTCAAGTCCCGAACAGATAAAGATCCCGAATGATCGGGCAAAAAGCCGCCACCTGGCGCGAAAATTCCCGCTATCAGAGCCATCCGCGCTCGGCGAAAGAGACATATTCGCCATGACCTATCACCAGATGATCCAGCAGACGGATATCAAGGAGCTGACAGGCTTCGCTGATTTTATGGGTCACCTCACGGTCTGCCCGGCTCGGTTCGGCTACGCCCGACGGATGATTATGCGCCAGGATCAGGGCGGCGGCATTAAGCTTCAGGGCTTCGCGGACGATCTCGCGCGGGTGAACTTCGACGCTGTTGATGGAGCCCGAGAACATATTCTGTGCCCGCAGCACCCGGTGCTGATTATCCAGGAACAGCGTCATAAAGATCTCGCGTTCCTGATCGGCTAACAAACTTTGCAGGTACTGCCGCGTAATCTGCGGATTTTCCATCACGCTTTCACGGGCAAGTTTGCTGGCGAAGAAGCGCTTCGCCAGTTCGGCGATCGCATGCAGCTGCGCCAGTTTGGCATCGCCGACACCTTTAATGCCGCTGAAGGCCGTTTTGCCTGACGTCATAAGCTGATAAAGCGAGCCAAAATCCTGCAACATCTGGTCAGCCAGCGCAATGACGTTCTGCCCTGGCGATCCGGTACGGAGAAAAATAGCCAGGAGTTCGGTATCGCTGAGCGAATGCGCGCCCAGCTTCTGAAGTTTTTCCCGTGGTCCGCTTATTTTCATATCTGCTCTCCCTGAGATACGCATCAGCATGACTCATCCGAATGCGAACCGCTATGCGTGGCGATACGATCTACGAGGCGGCTCGCAAACGCAGCCTGTGGAAAGGCGTATCCACGCTTTTGTGATAAAGTCCGTGCATTCGCCGCCACGAGCGGCTGAGAGCTTAGTGAGGCCAACATCATGATGGGATTAGCCGGCAAAAAAATTCTTCTTGGCGTCAGCGGCGGGATCGCTGCTTACAAAGCACCTGAACTGGTGCGCCGTCTGCGCGACCGCGGCGCGGATGTTCGCGTGATGATGACAGAGGGCGCGAAAGCCTTTATTACGCCGCTCAGCCTGCAGGCCGTGTCCGGCTATCCGGTCTTTGACGATCTGCTTGATCCTGCTGCGGAAGCGGCGATGGGTCATATCGAACTGGCCAAATGGGCCGACCTGATTGTGCTGGCACCAGCCACTGCCGATCTGATTGCCCGGGTCACTGCCGGTATGGCAAACGACCTGGTGACGACTGCCGTCCTGGCGACGGCCTCCCCCGTCGCGGTGGTGCCTGCGATGAATCAGCAGATGTATCGTGCGGCGGTTACACAGCAGAATCTGCAGAGTCTTGCGGTGCGCGGCGTGCTGATCTGGGGACCGGACAGCGGCAGCCAGGCCTGCGGCGACGTCGGGCCGGGCCGGATGCTTGATCCGCTGGCGATTGTTGACCATGCGGTGCAGTGGGCCGCACCCGTCAACGATCTGCAACATCTCAACATTATGATCACCGCCGGTCCGACCCGCGAGGCGCTGGATCCGGTGCGCTACATCAGCAATCACAGCTCAGGCAAAATGGGCTTTGCGATAGCCGCCGCCGCCGCCAGACGCGGCGCGCAGGTGACGCTGGTCAGCGGCCCGGTTACCCTGCCTGCGCCAGCGGGCGTGCGCCGCATTGATGTCACCAGCGCGCTGGAGATGCAGGCCGCCGTGATGAGCGAGATAGACAAACAACATATTTTCATTGCAAGCGCAGCCGTGGCAGACTACCGGGCGGCCGATATTGCGACCGATAAAATCAAGAAACAGGGCGGCGATGATACCGTCACGCTGAACCTGATAAAGAATCCCGATATTGTTGCCGGCGTCGCCGCCCTTCAGGAAAAGCGGCCATTCGTTGTCGGATTTGCGGCTGAAACACAGAATGTGGAAGAATACGCCCGGCAAAAACGGGTGCGCAAGAATCTGGATCTGATCTGCGCTAACGACGTCGCTAAAACCGGACAGGGGTTTAATAGCGATACCAATGCTCTTCACCTTTTTTGGCAGGATGGAGAAAAACGCTTACCGCTCAGCGATAAGTCGCTCCTTGGCCAACAATTAATAGACGAGATTGTCAGCCGTTATGATGAAAAAAATAGACGTTAAAATCCTGGATCCGCGTGTCGGCAAAGAGTTTCCCCTGCCGACCTACGCCACCTCAGGTTCTGCCGGGTTAGATTTACGCGCATGCATTGATGAGGTTCTCACTATCGCGCCAGGCACCACGACGCTGGTGCCGACCGGCCTGGCGATTCATATCGCCGATCCTGAACTGGCTGCGGTGATCCTGCCGCGCTCAGGTCTGGGCCACAAACATGGGATTGTGCTAGGCAATCTGGTGGGCCTGATCGACTCCGATTATCAGGGACAGCTGATGGTCTCGGTCTGGAATCGCGGTCAGGAGAGCTTCTCGCTGCAGCCTGGCGACCGCATGGCACAACTGGTCTTCGTGCCCGTGGTGCAGGCGGAATTTAACCTGGTAGACGATTTCGACGCCAGCCTGCGCGGTGAAGGCGGCTTTGGCCACTCAGGTCGCCAGTAACCCGCAATACCGACTTTCACTTACGCCCGTTATTTTTCCTCATCGCCATGGGACGCGTTCCTGTGGCAGATGCGTAGGTGTTGCCTGTTTTTAGGTAAATTTCAGGGGTTTTTAAGGTCATGGCAGAAAAAAAAGTCGCGAAACGGAATCGTCGCGAAGAGATTTTGCAGGCACTGGCACAGATGCTGGAGTCCGGTGATGGCAGTCAGCGCATTACCACCGCTAAACTGGCGGCCACGGTAGGCGTATCCGAAGCGGCGCTCTATCGTCACTTCCCCAGCAAGACCCGGATGTTCGACAGCCTGATTGAGTTTATTGAAGACAGTCTGATTACCCGCATCAATCTGATCCTCAAGGATGAAAAAGAGACCATGACGCGCCTGCGTCTGATCGTCCAGTTGATACTGGGATTTGGTGAGCGTAATCCAGGACTGACCCGCATTCTGACCGGCCATGCGCTGATGTTTGAGCAGGACCGCCTGCAGGGCCGCATCAATCAGCTGTTTGAGCGCATTGAAGTGCAGCTTCGGCAGGTCATGCGTGAACGGAAGATGCGTGAAGGTGAAGCTTTTCAGGCTGATGAGGCGCTGCTGGCCAGTCAGCTGCTGGCTTTCTGTGAAGGTTTACTGTCGCGCTATGTCCGTTCTGAGTTTCGCTTCAGCCCTACCGCAGACTTTGAGGCACGCTGGCCGCTGATCGCCGTTCAGCTGGCCTGAGAGTAAAAAAGGCGGGCATCGCGCCCGCCTCGATTAAATCCCGTACGCCTTCTGATAAGCCCGCACCTGCGCCAGGTGATCGGCCATCTCCGGCTTCTCTTCCAGCCAGGTAATCAGATCGGCCAGCGTGATAATCGCGGTCACTTTGCAGCCGTAATCGCGTTCCACTTCCTGAATCGCCGACATCTCTCCGCGTCCGCGCTCCTGACGATCCAGCGACACCAGCACACCAGCCAGCGTGGCGTTGTGCGCGCCGATAATGTCCATCGACTCACGGATCGCCGTACCGGCGGTGATCACGTCATCCACCAGCATCACTTTGCCCTGCAGTGGACTGCCCACCAGCAGACCGCCTTCGCCGTGATCTTTGGCTTCTTTGCGGTTGAAGCAGTAAGGCACGTCGCGGTCATGATGATCCGCCAGCGCCACCGCCGTGGTGGTCGCAATCGGAATGCCTTTGTAAGCCGGACCGAACAGCAGATCGAAATCGACCGCGCCATCGACCAGCGCCTGCGCGTAGAAGCGTCCCAGCAGCGCTAAATCCCGCCCGCTGTTAAACAGACCGGCATTAAAGAAATAGGGGCTTTTACGCCCGGACTTCAAAGTGAACTCACCGAACTTCAGCACCTGCTTGTTCAGGGCGAATTCAATAAACTGACGCTGCCAGGCTTTCATTTCTCACTCCTCAAATAAAGAAAAGGCGACTCTGTGGTCGCCTGTTACATCAATTTTCCAGCGCCGCTTTCTGCGCCTGAATCAACTCTTCAATGCCGCCGCGCGCCAGTGCCAGCAGCGTCAGCAGTTCGTCGTGGCTGAAGGGTTCACCTTCTGCGGTGCCCTGCACCTCGATCATGCGGCCATCTTCCATCATCACAACGTTCATGTCGGTTTCAGCGGCAGAATCTTCAACGTATTCCAGATCGCACAGAGCTTCGCCCCTGACGATGCCCACGGAAATGGCCGCAACCATCCCCTTCATCGGGTTCGCTTTCAGCTTGCCGCTGGCAACCAGCTTATTCAGCGCATCGGCCAGCGCCACACAGGCACCGGTGATGGAGGCGGTGCGGGTGCCGCCATCGGCCTGGATCACGTCGCAGTCGAGCGTAATGGTGAACTCACCCAGCGCCTTCAGATCGACGGCGGCGCGCAGTGAACGGGCGATCAGACGCTGGATCTCCAGCGTGCGGCCACCCTGCTTACCTTTTGCCGCTTCACGCGCCATACGGCTGTGGGTCGAGCGCGGCAGCATGCCATATTCGGCCGTGACCCAACCCTGGCCCTGGCCTTTCAGGAAACGCGGAACCCCTTCGTCTACGGAGGCAGTGCAAAGCACTTTCGTTTCGCCGAACTCCACCAGAACGGAACCCTCTGCGTGTTTGGTGTAATTGCGGGTCAATGTGACTGGACGCACCTGTTGTGCGCTACGGCCTGCTGGACGCATGGGTAATCTCCGGCTTGCTAATGATTGGCTGCGCATTATACGGACTTCCTTGCCCGCTGTCTCTTGCGCCGGTCCGGAGCAGCCATCAGATGAAATTCCCCGCCAGCTGTGGCTAAATGCGCGTTCCTTTCTCTCTGATAAAAAACACATATGGCCGCCATTCTTCATTTTCTGCTGGCGCTGGTGGTGATTTTCGCCCTTGCGCTGCTGGTCAGTCATGACCGTAAACAGATTCGCCTGCGCTTTATTATTCAACTGATTGTGGTGGAAGCAGTCCTGGGCTGGTTCTTCCTCCACTCCGCCGGGGGTCTGGCGCTGGTCGGCTCATTCGCCGGTTTCTTTGAAACGCTGCTGGGCTTTGCCGCACAGGGCACTGAGTTTGTGTTTGGCGGCATGAGCAAACAGGGGCTGGCCTTTATTTTCCTCGGCGTGCTCTGCCCGATTGTCTTTATTTCGGCGCTGATCGGTATCCTGCAGCACTGGCGTATCCTGCCACTGCTGATCCGTCTTTTCGGGACCCTGCTGTCGAAAATTAACGGCATGGGCAGGCTGGAGTCGTTTAACGCCGTCAGTACGCTGATTCTGGGTCAGTCAGAGAACTTCATCGCCTACAAAGGGATTCTGGCTGACATTCCGCCACGCCGCCTCTACACCATGGCGGCCACCGCGATGTCGACCGTGTCGCTGTCGATTGTCGGTGCGTATATGTCGATGATTGAACCGAAATATGTGGTTGCGGCGCTGCTGCTTAACATGTTCAGCACCTTTATTATCCTGTCGATCATCAACCCGATGACCCGCCAGGATGAGCAGCCTATCGCGCTGGAAAAACTGCATGAAGATCAGAGTTTCTTTGAGATGCTGGGTGAGTACATCCTGGCCGGTTTCAAAGTGGCGATGATCATTCTGGCTATGCTGATTGGTTTTATTGCCCTGATCGCCGCCGTTAACGCGCTGTTCGCCGCCCTGTTCGGCTACAGTTTCCAGCAGCTGCTCGGCTACCTGTTCTATCCACTGGCCTGGCTGGTTGGGATCCCTAAAGCCGATGCCCTGCAGGCGGCCAGCATTATGGCGACCAAGCTGGTGGCCAATGAGTTTGTGGCGATGATTGAGCTGCAGAAAGTGGCGGCAGGCATGAGCGCGCGCGGGCTGGGCATCCTGTCGGTCTTCCTGGTCTCCTTTGCTAACTTTGCCTCCATCGGCATCGTTGCGGGCGCCATCAAAGGCCTGAATGAGAAACAGGGCAATGTGGTGTCCCGTTTTGGCTGGAAGCTGGTGTATGGTTCTACGCTGGTCAGCCTGCTCTCTGCCGCGTTTGCCGGGCTGTTTATCTGACCTTTCAACGGGCGGCGACGCTGCCGCCCTTTTCCCCTCAGAAACTGACACACACGGGCGCATCGACCCGCATCACCGACTCCTGACCAAACCGTTTCTTATAGAGGCTGCGTATTGCCTCGATAGCCTGGCTGGTGGCAGGATCGATCCCGTGGATAAGCATTAACGCTTTGCTGTTTTCGCGTGCCAGCTGGCCGTTTTCGCCCAGCCACTGCCCTCTGGCGTCATAGACCGACAGCCCCGATCTGAAGCGCGGCGTGACCTCGTTATCGACAAAGTTCATCCAGTCGAGCGAACTTACCCTGCCACCATCCGGTTTACTCAGTCCAAACCACAGCGTGGTCTGCATCATCATGTCGCCTCCCGCACAGATAGGTTGCGGTTTCGTAGGCGACGAGTGGTGGCGCGCCTGGCAGCCCGCCAGCAACAGAGCCATCACAACAGGAAGGGCAATAACGCGAGACATAGATCAGTTATCCTCACAAGGGGTCAGCGGTCATCATAAGTGGCTGCCGCGGAAAGCGGAAATGGTTCGTTATTTTCCTGTGAGGCGCTTATGCCTGTTATGCCGTGGCTCGCCTCGCTATACTTCACCTATCTTTCCGCAAATGAGTACCGCTTATGATCCGCAGTATGACCGCTTATGCCCGCAGCGAAGCCAAAGGCGAATGGGGCAGCGCCGCCTGGGAGCTGCGCTCTGTTAACCAGCGTTATCTGGAAACCTATATCCGTCTGCCGGAACAGTTTCGCGGGCTGGAACCGGTTATCCGTGAGCGCATACGTCAGCGCCTGACGCGCGGTAAAATCGAGTGCAACCTGCGCTATGACGCCGATCCCAGCGCGCAGGGCGAACTGATGCTGAACGAGACTCTGGCTAAACAGCTGGTGCAGGCGGCCAACTGGGTGAAAATGCAGAGCGACGAAGGCGCCATCAATCCGCTGGATATTCTGCGCTGGCCGGGTGTGATGTCCGCGCAGGAGCAGGATCTGGACGCCATCAATACGCAGCTGCTGCAGGCGCTGGATAACGCGCTGAATGATTTCATTGCGGCGCGCGAAAGCGAAGGCAGCGCACTGAAAGCGATGATCGAGCAGCGTCTGGAAGGCGTGTCGCAGGAAGTCAGCAAAGTGCGTGCGCAGATGCCTGACGTGATCAAATGGCAGCGTGAGCGCCTGGTCACCAGACTGGAAGAGGCGGACGTTCAGCTGGAAAACAATCGCCTTGAGCAGGAACTGGTGATGATGGCGCAGCGTGTTGACGTCGCCGAAGAGCTGGATCGTCTGGACGCGCATGTGAAAGAGACCTACAACATCCTGAAGAAGAAAGAGGCCGTTGGCCGTCGTCTCGACTTCATGATGCAGGAGTTCAATCGCGAGTCGAACACCCTGGCCTCGAAATCGATCAACGCCGATATCACTGCCTCAGCGATCGAACTGAAAGTGCTGATTGAGCAGATGCGCGAGCAGATTCAGAACATCGAGTAACTCCCTGCCTCACGTCCTGAACGAAGCGTCAGCAATGACGCTTCGTTCATCGCTCCCGCATCGGCTTTTAACATTCATTCGCAAATCGCAGCCCGCCCACGCCTGACGGGCCGCATTTTTACGTAAAGATAGATAAATAATCATTTCCGGACTCTTCCTGGCGTCTCATCTGACACGCTTTATCTTCCGGATAATCCTGCTTCAATCTGCTGAAATTTATCTGCTTTTTCTGGTCTGCATCCTTGTGATGCCTTCTGGCGACATCGCTCCATGAAACTGGTCAATCCTGTAGATTCCAGAGTTTCCCTTTCTTTGAAGGCACTTTTTGATAAAGTGCCGGTCGAAATCAGTACAGCTGTACCGCCTGGAGACTATGGAAGTGCTCTTTATGCGTTACGTCCATTTCTCTCATGAAGGTAGTTAATGAAAAACACCGGAAAATTTAGCAGTTCGCTGCTGCATCCGCGTTACTGGTTTACCTGGTTTGGCCTGAGCGTGCTCTGGCTTCTGGTCCAGCTTCCCTATCCTGTTCTTATGCGTCTCGGTGCCGGGGCGGGTAAGATCTCCCGTCATTTTATGCAGCGCCGCGAACGTATCACCCGTCGCAACATTGAACTCTGTTTTCCCGGTATCAGCGAAGAGAAAACGGAAGCGATGATTGCCGGTAACTTTGCGTCGTTAGGCATGGCGCTGGCTGAAACCGGTATCGCCTGGTTCTGGTCTGACCGTGCGGTCAGGCGTCTGTTTAACGTTACCGGCATGGACAATCTCTATGCGGCGCAGAACGAAAAACGCGGCGTGATGCTGATTGGTGTGCATTTTATGTCGCTGGAGCTGGGCGGGCGCATCAGCGGCCTCTGCCAGCCCATGATGGCAATGTATCGTCCGCACAACAATCAGGCAATGGAGTACGTGCAGACCAAGGGCCGGATGCGGTCGAACAAAGCGATGATCGACCGTCGCGACCTGCGCGGCATGGTCAATGCGCTGAAGCAGGGCGAGTCGGTCTGGTTTGCGCCGGACCAGGATTACGGCCCGAAAGGCAGCACCTTTGCGCCGCTGTTTGCAGTGGAGAAAGCCGCTACCACCAACGGAACATTTGTCCTGTCGCGCCTGGCGAAGCCTGCGATGGTGCCGATTATGCTGATCCGCAATCCGGACAATCATGGCTACCACCTGATCATCGAAGCGATGCTGGAAAATTACCCTCATACTGATGAGGTCGCAGCGGCAGCTTATATGAATAAGGTGATTGAAAATCAGATCCTGCGCGCGCCCGAACAGTATCTCTGGCTGCATCGCCGTTTCAAAACCCGGCCACCGGGTGAACAATCGCTCTACGTCTGAGTGAACGCATAAAGCAGGCCCCGCGCCTGCTTTTTTGTTTTTGTCCGCCGCCCTTTCCTCCGGCCACCCTTTTTTTCTGTTGGTATCGCCACTCGTGAACGCTTCGCTTCTCTGCCCGTTACCCGGCTGGCATCAGCACGCAAATTAGGGAATGATGGTGTCTCTTACCTCGTCATTGCCGGACAATCTTATGGATATCAATGATGCACAGCAGTGGCAGCGCCCGCTGATTGATGATCGCCTTACACCCTATATTGAAGTAGACACCGCGCGGCTGGATCAGAACCTGCAGCAGATGCAGCGCAAAGCGAATGAGGCCGGTTTGGCGTTGCGGCCGCATATCAAAACGCATAAAAGCGTCTGGATTGCGCAGCGCCAGCTTGCACTGGGTGCCCGGGGCGTTACGGTTTCTAAGCCCAGCGAAGGCGTGACGTTTATTCTGGGTGGCGTGCGCGATCTGCTGCTGGCCTACCCGATTGTGCAGCCGCAGAGCGTGGCCGATTTGCTGCGCCAGGCAGTGCTGCATCAGGTCAGGCTCACCCTGATCGCGGACAGCGTTCAAGGTGTGGCGGCGATTGCTGAGGCCCGCCAGCAGCAACCGGCGTGCGAACTGGCGGTCGCGATTAAGGTGGATGTCGGATTGCATCGGATTGGTGTCAACCCGGACACCGATGAGGCGATAGTGATTGCCCAGGCGCTGAAGGATCACGGGTTACGCTTTGCCGGACTCCTTTCCCATGCCGGTCACGCTTATGGTGCCGGTCATGCCGCGGCGATTGCGGATATCGCCCGTCAGGAGGCCCACCTGATGCAGCGGCTTCAGGCAAAACTGCAGGCGGCAGGATTTACCGATTGCCCCCTCTCCGTGGGCTCAACACCCACCGCGCTGGCGGCAGAGATTGCGCCCTGCCTGGATGAAATCCGGCCCGGCAACTATGCACTCCTGGATCTCACCGCCTGCCGACTCGGTTTAAGCCGTGTCGACCAGCTGGCTATGAGCGTCATCACCCGCGTCGTAGCGGTGAACGACCACTTCGCGATTGTGGATGCGGGATCGAAGATGCTGAGTTCCGACAAAGGCCCACACGGCACCAATGCCAGCGGTTTTGGTATTGCCGTGGATGAAGCCGGCCACACGTATGAGGTGACGAAGCTCTCGGAAGAGCACGGTTTCCTGCTTTATCAGGATCGCCGCCCGGACGTCGGTTCGCTGCTGCGCATCTTTCCCAATCACAGTTGTGCCGTGATGGCGCAGTCGGACGGCTTTGTTCTGCGTCATTCAGACGGTCAGAGCGAAGCGCAGCCGGTTTCTGCGCGCGGCAATTTCATCTGAATCAGCGGCAGACAGCCTTATTCTGCTGTCTGCCGTTTGTACAGAACTCTGCTGACCCCACAGTTCTGCTGTTACAACGTTTTAACAAACCTGCCGCCATGCTTTAATGCCTTTTTCGCTTATCCTCCGGAGGTTATATGCTCTCCTCGCGTACGCTGAGTCTGACAATCCCCCGTCACTGGTTAGATCTGTATGAAACCATCTGGAAGCCGGAGTTTTTTCCAAAGTGGGCGTCAGGGCTGACGCAGAGTGCTCTGGAGCCGGAGGGAAATCGCTGGCGTGCTAAGGGCCCGCTCGGCAGTGTGAAGCTGCGGTTCTCGCCCCACAATCCATTTGGTGTAATGGATCACTGGATTGATGGCGGTTCAGGAAAGGAGATCTACGTGCCGATGCGCGTAATCGCTAACGAACAGGGTGCTGAGGTGCTGGTGACGATTTATCGCCAGCCATTTACGTCCGATGAGAAATTTAAGCAGGATATTGAATGGGTTAGCAAGGATCTCGAAAAACTCAATCAACTGCTGACTCAATAAATCAATCACTTAGAACGGAGTTTTTCCTGTATTTATCACTGGTCGTTTATGAAAAAAACAGAAAAATTTCTGCAGATAAAGCATTACGCCCTCATCTGATTGTTGCTCCCTGTTAAGCATTGACCACCACTGCGGCTTAAGCATTGTTACCAGGGAAATTCCTGGTAATCTCTTCCGCCAGCAGGGTGATCCCCCGTGATTACAGGCCTCTTTACCTGTCGCGCCCGCTTTTCGCCTGTTGCGCATTCATTAATCATTAATCGTTGTTTATTTCCACAGTGCTGAGGATTTAATATTTATCATGCATAAAGTGAAACCATTTATTTCTGCGTTAGCGTAATCAGACTTTTCTTATGGTGTTAAATTAAATAAAACAATGTATAAATCATTCCACACACAGCAATACCCATAATGATAAAGCACGAAAACGTCATGGACCGCTCAGCTTCTCTTTTGTTATCTGAATAAAAGGATGCTGAGAATGCCGCAGGGATGCGGGCAGGAGAATATAAAACGACAAAAGGATTTATTCGTGATCTGGCGGCATGCTCATCAGTAAAGGAGAATGCCGCCATGACACGACACAGACGCTTAACCGGGGAACCTTTTTATCCGGGTACTATTTTCAAACCGATAATAACACGGCAGGTCTGAAATAATTTTCAGAACGCAGGCCGGAAAATTGCACTAAAGAACGGTGTCACAGCAACTTCTGCTTGCTGTAACACAACTATTTAATTCTCACAGAGTCGCTGGGCTCTATCGAGTATATGATGGCAATACGTGAAAGCAGTCTTAATAGCGCAAAATGGTCTCTGCTCTCTTCAATCAAAATTATTGGCATCGGCGTCCTGCAACTCTCCTTGCTGGCGCAGATTCTGCAGGCGAATGAACTGAATCTGCTGGCAGTTGCCGTCATCGCCCTGCTGGCTGTGGATGCGCTGGCCGATCGCGGCTTCTGTAACAAGCTCATCCGCCGCTGTATGCTCTCGATCAACGACCTCTCTATAATCTACTGGGGTAATATGTTGATGGGGGTTGCGGTTTTTGGACTCTTATTTACCGGCAGTCATCTGCTGACTGCGCTATTTCATCAGCCTGAACTGGCCTTAATGCTGCAGATGGTCTCCGTGGTGTTTATTATCATTCCCCAGGGCCAGCATTATCGTGCGATATTACAGCGTGAGAAACAATATACGCGTATCGCGTTTGCCGAAACCTCTTCGGTATTAGCCGGGCTTGCGGTGACCTTATTTACCGTCTGGCTGACACCCTCCGTATTATGTGCGATCTGGGGTTACCTGGCGATGGCCTCTATTCGTATGCTGATTTACTGCTACTATGGTCGTTCCTGGTTCCAGCCGGAATATCATTTCAGCCTGAACGCATTTTTGAAAATTCGTGCACGAAACAAATAATAAAATAAGTCTGTATGGTGGGCTCTGAGCGTCGGAAACGATGCGTTGGCGTGCTGTTAACCAGCACGCCTTTTCTTTTTTATCGGCTGCATCATCTCTCTTTTCGATTCTGACTCTTCTCCGCTGTCCCGCTTTCTCTCTTTTGTCCGAATGAGTGCCTGCCTGAAGGCGAACCTGTTGTCGCTGTGTCCTGCTTCCAGCCCCGTCACTGAAACGTCAGGCATGCGTCTGCCCGGCATCACCGTTCTCTCCTGTCCCTGCCGCAGATGTTCTGCAAAACTCTTTCTATGCTGACGCCGGGGCGGGCTGGTATAAACTGCGCTCATCCCGGACGCCGGACGCCAGAAAGTCCCCGTCGCCGTCTCTCGGGCAATGCCGTCGCGTTGCCGCCGTTTTACCGGAGTCTGCTATGTTACTGACCGTTCTCTACATTATTGGTATTACCGCCGAGGCCATGACCGGCGCGCTGGCCGCAGGTCGCCGCAAAATGGATCTGTTCGGCGTCATTATCATTGCGTCAGTCACCGCTATTGGTGGCGGTTCGGTGCGCGATATCCTGCTGGGCCACTATCCGCTGGGCTGGGTGAAGCATCCCGAATACATCATGATTGTGGCGGCTGCCGCCGTTGTGACTACCTTTCTGGCACCGCTGATGACACATCTGCGTAAAGTCTTTCTGGTGCTGGATGCGCTGGGTCTGGTGGTCTTTTCCATCATCGGCGCGCAGGTTGCGCTGGATTCCGGCCACGCCATGATTATTGCCGCCATAAGCGCAGTGATCACCGGCGTCTTTGGTGGCGTACTGCGGGATATGTTCTGCAACCGTATTCCGCTGGTGTTTCAGAAGGAAATCTACGCGGGTATCGCTTTTGCCTCAGGCTGGATCTACATCCTGCTGCTGAAAACCTCGCTGGCGCATGAAGCGGTGATCATCATTACCCTGCTGTTCGGCTTTTTCGCCCGTTTACTGGCGCTGCGCTTCCGTCTGGGTCTGCCGATTTTCAACTATCCCCATCCCGAGCACTGAGCTGGCGGGAATGTCCTGCTGCTGCAGGAATGTTATCAGCGTCTGCAGCCGGGCATCATGAAACTGCTCCACCAGGCGATTTGCCAGCGCCGCGCCGACACCCGGTAATGTCTGCCAGGCCATCACATCCCGCGCTATCAGGCTCTCCCACTGCTGGTCAGGCAGGGCATTCAGGGCCTTGCGCGGCAGTGAAACGCCTGACGCCTCCACCCAGCGACGAAACGGCTGCTGCCGGGTGAGATTAAAACGGTGCCAGAGCTGTCCGGCACGTTCCGGCGACAATCCGGTTGCTGCGGCAATCTGCTGCGGGGTTAATACCAGCCAGCCGAACAGGTGAGTCATGCTGCCGCTTTCCAGCAGGCGCAGCCAGGTCCCGCGCTCAACGCCCGGAATATTCAGTACGCCTTTCTGGCTGAGCCAGCGTAGTTTCGCCAGCAGCTGCTTCTGACAGGTCGCACTGAAGGTAAAACAGCTCAGCGGGCTGTAACGTGATGCCTCAGGAGGGTGAGGAGGGTGTCGCTCTGCTACACGCCAGATTACCCGTTCCAGCCGGGGAATGCCCTGACCCGCCAGGCTCAGCGTGATCACATCCCCCGCGACGATATCGCTCTCCTGCCAGCGCCGCAGCGATCCGATGTTTACCCGCCTGACCGTCCGGTCATCCAGCTGTACCGGCTGCAGATTCAGCACCGCCGCGATTTTTCCGGTCCGGCCCACCGGAAAATCGACGGAGAGCACTTCCGTGCTGACTTCGGGCGGCTGATACTTCCAGGCAACGGCCCAGCTTCCCTCGCCCGGCAGCCAGCGTTGCCCCGCAGGGCGCTGGCTCTGATGGACCACGACACCATCAGTGACAAAGGGGAGCGCAGCATGAAACCAGCGTTCCCGCCAGGCGGCAACCTCCTCTTCATCCTTCACGCGGTGACTCCATCGGGCCGCCAGGCCAAATCCCCAGCGGCTGAGCTGCTGAAGGCGTTCTGCCATCGTCTCCGGGCCATCCGGCCAGGCCCAGATAAAAATGCCGAGCGACTTCAGCAGGGGAACACGCTGTTTACTCATCATGGCTCCGGCCACCTGTGAGCGCGCATTCTTACCGCCATCGACCGCCTGCCGATGATCGGTCATCAGCAGGAAGAGCTCACCCTGAAGGACCACATTCTCAAGATCGGTGTCGATTTGCAGCGGAATAACCGGGATGGCGGCGGCTTTAGAGAGCCACTCTTCACCGCGCAACCCATCGCCACGACTCAGCAGCGATACCAGCCTGCCGTGACGATAGACCAGTGATACTGCGATGCCGTCGATCTTCGGCTGCACCCAGAGGTCGTGCCGGTCCTGCATCCAGTAAGCCAGTGCCAGTTGGTCGCGCACCTTTTTAACGCCCGTATGCGCCACCGGATGCAGGTGCTCGCCCTGGTCCGGCAACTGCGGCGCATAAGCGGGCTGCTGCGGACTAAAGCAGTGCTGCCAGTGATTGAGTCGCTGCTGCAGCGCATCATAATCCGCGTCCACAACCGGACTCTGGCCCTGCCGATAGTAGGCATCATCCCAGTGTTGCAGTTGCTGCTGCAGTCGGCGCATCTCTTCTGTCGCCCGTATGGGGGTCCAGACCGGACACAGGGCGCTCTGCACAGGCCCTGTGACGATCCACAAAAGCGTTGCCAGCAGCACTCCGCTAACTCTTTTCATGCTCGCTCTCCTGAGGTTTTGGGGTATTCCACACCCCGGCCTCATGACCTGCCAGCGACCATATTCGGTTTCGCGAAGGCTACCGACGCAAACCGGTAAGATTTTCAGCGTGGCGACAGCGGATTGCGCGAAGATGCGCAAAAGTTGGCTGTTACCGCTGCGCAAACGCTGCGTGGCAGCGGGAAGCTGTGTATACTGGGCAGGAAATCGACTCCGCTTTTAATCAATTCAAGAAAACCATGGCTCAAGGCACGCTCTATATTGTTTCTGCACCCAGCGGCGCAGGTAAATCCAGCCTGATTCAGGCACTGTTAAAGACCCAGCCGTTGTATGACACGCAGGTCTCTGTTTCGCACACGACGCGCGGTATGCGTCCGGGTGAAGTCCATGGCGAACATTACTTTTTTGTTGAGAAACATGAATTTGAGCAGATGATCGCGGAAGATGCCTTCCTCGAACATGCCCGGGTTTTCGACAACTATTATGGAACCTCGCGCCATGCGATTGAGCAGGTGCTGGCAACCGGCGTTGACGTATTTCTGGATATCGACTGGCAGGGCGCGCAGCAGATTCGCGCCAGAATGCCGGGCGCACGCAGCATCTTCGTTCTGCCGCCTTCGAAAGAAGAGCTCGACCGCCGTCTGCGCGGTCGTGGCCAGGACAGCGAAGAGGTGATCACGCGTCGTATGGCTCAGGCCGTAGCGGAAATGAGTCACTACGCCGAATATGACTATTTAATTGTGAATGATGATTTCGATCTGGCGCTGTCCGATCTGAAAACCATTATTCGCGCAGAACGTCTGCGTATGGCGCGCCAGAAGGCGCGTCACGATGCTTTAATCAGCAAACTGTTGGCAGTCTGAATACAGTTTCAGTATGATGCGCAGTCATTTCTTCATCTGTGGAGTAGCACACCTATGGCACGCGTAACCGTTCAGGACGCAGTAGAAAAAGTTGGTAATCGTTTTGACCTGGTGTTGGTCGCTGCACGTCGTGCACGTCAGATGCAGGTAGGCGGCAAAGATCCGCTGGTTCCGGAAGAGAACGATAAGCCGACCGTTATCGCCCTGCGCGAAATCGAAGAAGGTCTGGTCACCAATCAGATTTTAGATGTGCGTGATCGTCAGGAACAGCAAGAGCAGGAAGCCGCTGAGTTACAGGCCGTTACCGCTATCGCTGAAGGTCGTCGTTAACAGCCACCTGCAGGTCGCCCTTGTATCTGTTTGAAAGTCTCAATCAGCTGATTGAAAAATACTTGCCAGAGGAGCAGATCAAGCGCCTCCAGCAAGCCTATCTTGTCGCACGTGATGCCCACGAGGGACAGACACGCTCCAGCGGTGAGCCCTATATCACCCATCCGGTTGCCGTAGCCTGTATTCTGGCGGAAATGAAGCTCGACCATGAAACCCTCATGGCCGCGCTGCTGCATGACGTGATCGAAGACACACCTGCCACTTATCAGGACATGGAACAGCTGTTCGGTAAAAGCGTGGCGGAGCTGGTCGAAGGCGTTTCCAAGCTGGATAAGCTGAAATTCCGCGACAAGAAAGAGGCGCAGGCAGAGAACTTCCGCAAGATGATTATGGCGATGGTGCAGGATATCCGCGTCATTCTCATCAAGCTGGCTGACCGCACCCACAACATGCGCACCCTGGGTTCGTTACGCCCGGACAAACGTCGCCGCATCGCGCTGGAAACGTTAGAGATTTACAGTCCGCTGGCGCATCGCCTGGGTATTCACCATCTTAAAACGGAGCTGGAAGAGCTCGGTTTCGAAGCCCTTTATCCTAACCGGTATCGGGTGATTAAAGAGGTGGTGAAAGCCGCACGCGGTAATCGTAAAGAGATGATCCAGAAGATTCTTTCTGAGATCGATGGCCGCCTGCAGGAAGCGGGCATCCCCTGCCGCGTCAGCGGTCGTGAGAAGCATCTTTACTCGATCTACCGCAAAATGACGCTGAAAGAGCAGCGTTTTCACTCGATCATGGATATCTATGCCTTTCGCGTTATCGTGAAAGACCTGGATACCTGCTATCGCGTTCTGGGCCAGATGCACAGCCTCTACAAGCCGCGTCCGGGCCGCGTTAAAGATTACATCGCCATCCCCAAAGCCAACGGCTATCAATCGCTCCATACCTCCATGATCGGCCCGCACGGCGTGCCGGTGGAAGTGCAGATCCGCACCGAGGATATGGATCAGATGGCGGAAATGGGGGTCGCCGCGCACTGGGCATACAAACAGGCGGGCGAAAGTGGCACCACCGCACAGATTCGCGCTCAGCGCTGGCTGCAGAGCCTGCTGGAGCTGCAGCAGAGTGCGGGCAGTTCGTTTGAATTTATCGAAAGCGTAAAGTCCGATCTCTTCCCGGATGAGATCTACGTCTTTACGCCTGAAGGCCGCATCGTGGAGCTGCCCACCGGCGCCACGCCGGTGGACTTCGCCTATGCGGTGCACACCGATATCGGCCATGCCTGTGTCGGCGCTCGCGTTGACCGTCAGCCCTATCCGCTGTCGCAACCCCTGACCAGCGGTCAGACGATTGAGATTATCACCGCGCCAGGCGCCCGTCCTAACGCCGCCTGGCTTAACTTCGTCGTCAGCTCGAAAGCCCGCGCCAAGATCCGCCAGTTGCTGAAAAACCTCAAACGCGAAGACTCCGTGAATCTGGGTCGTCGCCTGCTCAGCCACGCGCTGGGCGGCAGCCGCAAACTGGCGGAGATCCCGGCTGAAAATATCCGGCAGGAGCTGGATCGCATGAAGCTGACCTCGCTTGACGACCTGCTGGCGGAAATCGGTCTGGGCAATGCGATGAGCGTGGTGGTGGCGAAGAATCTGTTGCAGGCTGACAGCAAGGCGATCAGCAGCAGCAAGCGCGGTAAGCTGCCGATTAAAGGTGCAGATGGCGTACTGATTACCTTTGCCAAATGCTGCCGACCCATTCCCGGTGACCCGATTGTCGCCCATGTCAGCCCCGGTAAAGGGCTGGTGGTGCACCATGAGTCGTGCCGGAACATTCGCGGCTACCAGAAAGAGCCCGAAAAATTCATGCCGGTCGAGTGGGATAAGGTCACCGAGCAGGAGTTCGTGGCGGAAATCAAGGTCGACATGTTTAACCATCAGGGCGCGCTGGCTAACCTGACGGCCGCCATTAATACGGCCGGTTCCAATATTCAGAGCCTGAATACCGAAGAGCGTGATGGCCGCGTTTACAGCGCCTTTATCCGCCTGACCGCACGCGACCGCGTCCATCTGGCGAATATCATGCGCAAAATCCGCGTGATGCCGGATGTGATCAAAGTCCACCGTAACCGTAATTAGTGCATGAACGATCAACGTTTTGCCCGGATACAGACGATGCTGGCCCTGCGCCAGCACGATCTCACGGTCTGTATGGAGAAGGTGCATAAGCCGCATAACGTTTCCGCTGTGATCCGCACCGCCGATGCCGTCGGCATCCATGAGGTGCATGCGGTCTGGCCCAGCGAGCGGATGCGCACCCAGGCTTCTGCATCCGCTGGCAGCAACAGCTGGGTCAAGGTCGTTACCCACCCCACTATTGGCGATGCCGTTAATCAGCTCCGTCAGCAGAAAATGCAGGTGTTAGCTACCCATCTCTCCGCTGATGCCGTAGATTTCCGCGAGATCGACTATACCCTGCCGACCTGCATCCTGATGGGTCAGGAAAAAACCGGTATCACCGAAGAAGCCCTGGCGCTGGCCGATCGGCAAATCGTGATTCCGATGGTGGGCATGGTGCAGTCGCTGAATGTCTCCGTCGCCTGCGCGCTTATCCTCTATGAAGCTCAGCGGCAGCGGCAGAATGCAGGACTCTACCTGCGCGACCACAGCCTGCTGGATGACGAAGAGCAGCAGCGCCTGCTGTTTGAAGGCGGCTTCCCGGTGCTGGCAAGAGTCGCAAAACAGAAAGGCTTACCCTATCCGCGCATCAATGCGCAGGGGGAAATCGACGCCGATCCCAGCTGGTGGGCGACCATGCAGTCAACCGGTAAACAAAGATGAAAGGCCGTCTGCTGGATGCCATCCCGCTCAGTACCCTGACCGGCGTCGGTGCCAGCCAGGCGGCAAAGCTGGCCAGGATTGGCCTGCACACCATTCAGGACCTTCTGCTTCACCTCCCGCTGCGTTACGAAGATCGTACCCAACTCTATGCGATTGACGATCTGCTGCCCGGCATCTGGGCCACCGTAGAGGGCGAGGTGCTGCACACCGACATCACCTTTGGCCGCCGCCGGATGATGGTCTGTCAGATCAGCGATGGCAGCGGCGTTCTGACGATGCGCTTCTTCAATTTCAACGCGGGCATGAAGAATAATCTCTCGCCAGGCCGTCGCGTCACCGCCTATGGCGAAATTAAACGCGGCCAGCGTGGCGCGGAGATTATCCACCCCGAATACCGCATTCAGGGCGAACAGAGCAATGTGACGCTGGAAGAGACCCTGACGCCGGTCTATCCCACCACCGAAGGGATTCGTCAGGCCACGCTGCGTAATCTCACCGATCAGGCGCTGACGCTGCTGGAGAGCTGCCCGATTGCCGAACTGCTGCCGCAGGAGCTGAGCAGCGGGCTGATCAGCCTGCCTGATGCGCTCCGCACGCTGCATCGTCCACCGCCCGATCTCAGGCTCAGTGAGCTGGAGAGTGGCCGTCATCCGGCACAGCGCCGGTTGATTCTGGAAGAGCTGCTGGCGCACAACCTCAGTATGCTGGCGGTGCGCGCCGGTGCGCAGCGTTACTATGCGCTGCCGATGCCACCACGGCACACTCTCAGCGACCAGCTGCTGGCCGCGCTGCCCTTTTCACCCACCCGCGCCCAGGCGCGCGTGGTGACGGAGATAGAACAGGATCTGGCCAACGATTTTCCGATGATGCGGCTGGTGCAGGGCGATGTCGGCTCCGGTAAGACTCTGGTCGCCGCACTCGCGGCGCTGAATGTGATCGCGCACGGCAGGCAGGTCGCGCTGATGGCGCCGACCGAGCTGCTGGCTGAACAGCACGCCAGCAACTTCCGTCAGTGGTTTGCGCCGCTGGGTATTGAAGTCGGCTGGCTGGCCGGTAAACAGAAAGGCAAAGCCCGTCAGGCGCAGCAGGAGGCGATAGCCAGCGGTCAGGTGGCGATGGTAGTCGGCACCCATGCGCTGTTCCAGGAGCAGGTCCGGTTCAGCGGGCTGGCGCTGGTTATTATTGATGAGCAGCACCGGTTTGGCGTCCACCAGCGACTGGCGCTGTGGGAAAAGGGCGAAGAGCAGGGTTTTCATCCGCATCAGCTGATCATGACCGCCACGCCGATCCCGCGCACCCTGGCGATGACCGCCTATGCCGACCTGGATACCTCCACCATCGACGAGCTGCCGCCGGGACGTACGCCGGTGACCACGGTGGCTATCCCGGACTCCCGGCGTGATGAGATCGTGGCCCGGGTTGAGCACGCCTGTCGCGAAGGACGCCAGGCCTATTGGGTCTGCACCCTGATCGAAGAGTCAGACCTGCTGGAAGCCCAGGCGGCGGAGGCGAGCTGGGAATCGCTGAAAACCGCGCTGCCCGGCCTGAACATCGGGCTGGTGCATGGCCGGATGAAACCGGCAGAGAAACAGGCCGTCATGCAGGCGTTCAAGGCCAATGAGCTACAGCTTCTGGTCGCGACCACCGTTATTGAGGTAGGCGTGGATGTGCCTAATGCCAGCCTGATGATCATCGAAAACCCGGAGCGGTTGGGGCTGGCACAGCTGCATCAGCTGCGCGGACGCGTAGGCCGCGGTGCCGTGGCTTCTCACTGCGTGCTGCTCTACAAAGCGCCCCTGAGCAAGACGGCGCAGAAGCGTCTGCAGGTGCTGCGCGACAGCAATGACGGCTTTGTCATTGCCCAGTTCGATCTGGAGATCCGCGGCCCCGGTGAGCTGCTGGGCACGCGCCAGACCGGAAACGCCGAATTTAAAGTCGCTGACCTGCTACGCGATCAGGCGATGGTGCCGGAAGTGCAGCGCGTGGCGCGCCATATCCATCAACACTATCCCGAACAGGCCAGCGCCCTGATTGAACGCTGGCTGCCAGAGAACACCCGCTACACCAACGTCTGAATAAAATCCCGCTAATAGAGCCCTGTTATCCTCACGGGCAAACGATTGCTTTTAGCCTGCGGATGATTACAATCGCCACACACTTTTTCGGGAAGAACAGAAGATGTCCATCACTCCACAATCAGACCAGCCCTCCGCCAGGCACAGCGAACTGATTTACCGTCTTGAAGATCGTCCACCACTGCCGCAGACGCTGTTTGCCGCCGGTCAGCACCTGCTGGCGATGTTTGTGGCGGTCATTACCCCCGCGATTCTGATTTGTCAGGCGCTGGGCCTGCCCGCAGAGGATACCCGGCACGTTATCAGCATGTCGCTGTTTGCCTCGGGCGTCGCCTCGCTGCTGCAAATCAAAACCTGGGGACCGGTGGGATCGGGCCTGCTGTCGATTCAGGGCACCAGCTTTAACTTCGTCACGCCGCTAATCATGGGCGGGATGGCGCTGAAAAATGGCGGGGCTGACGTTCCCGCCATGATGGCCGCCCTGTTTGGCACGCTGATGGTCGCCTCCTGTACCGAAATGGTGTTGTCGCGCGTCCTGCATCTGGCGCGCCGGATTATTACACCGCTGGTTTCCGGTATCGTGGTGATGATTATCGGCCTGTCGCTGATTCAGGTAGGACTGACCTCGATTGGCGGTGGCTTCAGTGCCATCAGCGACCACACCTTCGGCGCGCCAAAGAATCTGATGCTGGCGGGGGCCGTGCTGCTGGTGATTGTGCTGCTTAACCGGCAGAAAAATCCCTACCTGCGCGTGGCCTCGCTGGTGATTGCGATGGCGGTGGGTTATCTGCTGGCCTGGGCGATGGGCATGCTGCCTGCTGCGGGCTTACCGGCCGATCAGCCGCTGATTGTGGTGCCTGCCCCGCTCTACTATGGTCTGGGCTTTGACTGGAATCTGCTTATCCCGCTGATGCTGGTGTTTATGGTGACCTCCCTGGAGACCATCGGCGATATCACCGCGACGTCCGATGTCTCCGAGCAGCCGGTCAGCGGCCCGCTCTATATGAAACGCCTGAAAGGGGGCGTGCTGGCGAATGGCCTTAACTCTTTTGTTTCCGCGCTGTTCAATACTTTCCCGAACTCCTGCTTCGGCCAGAACAACGGGGTGATTCAGCTGACCGGTGTGGCCAGCCGCTACGTCGGCTTTGTGGTGGCGCTGATGCTGATTGTACTGGGGCTGTTCCCGGCGGTCAGCGGTCTGGTGCAGCTGATCCCTGAACCGGTGCTCGGCGGTGCCACCATCGTGATGTTCGGCACCATTGCCGCGTCGGGCGTCCGCATCGTGTCACGCGAGCCGCTTAACCGTCGCGCCATCATGATTATCGCCCTGTCGCTGGCGGTGGGCCTGGGCGTTTCGCAGCAGCCGCTGATCCTGCAGTTTGCGCCGGACTGGCTGAAAACCCTGCTCTCTTCCGGTATTGCGGCGGGCGGTATCACCGCGATCGTCCTCAACCTGATTTTCCCGCAGGAGAAGTAAGGCCACGGGCAGGCTCCGGCCTGCCTGCTAATTATTCGGATTTACATCCAGGCTGTTGAGCTGTAACGGGAATTCAGGCATAACAACCTCTCACCGGATTCAACTCGGGAAGGATGCAATGAAATTTCTTGGAAAGTTTTTCCTCACCCTGCTTTTGCTGCTGCTGTTCACCCTGGTGGTGATCTATGTTCTGCTGCAGACACACTGGGGTGCAGGCTGGTTCAGCCGTTGGGTGAGCGACAAAACCGAATGGCATCTCTCCCTGAGTAAAATTGAACACAATTTCTCTTCCCCCTCTCACATCATTCTGGATGACTTCAGCTTTGGTCACGACGGGCAGCCTGCGGTACTGGTCGCCAGACGGGTCGATCTCGGCCTGGCGCTGATCCAGTTCAGCGATCCGCTGCACTTCAGCAGCCTGGAACTGCGCGATGGCGAGGTGAATCTGGCCAATCTGACGCAGGGCAGCGCACTGCCGATTCAGGCCGACCGCCTGCAACTCAATAATATGCGTGTCGACAGCCCCAACACCGCGCTGCCGCTGCTCGCCCGCCAGGTGAATGGCGGCATCATGCCGTGGAAACCCGTTGCCCTGGATATGCTGGGCCGCGATGCCCGCTTCCAGATGAGCGCGGGCAGCATGACGCTGAATGAAGTACCGGCTGAAAACGTCCTGATCCAGGGCAGCGTTTCCCAGGGCCGGATGCGCATCGACAATATGGGGGCCGACCTGGCGCGCGGTTCCATGACCGGTAACGGTGAACGCGATGCCCGGGGCAACTGGAAGGTGAATCAGCTGCGCCTGAACGACATTCGTCTGCAGACCGCCAGCAGCCTGAAAGATTTTCTGCATAAGTTACAGGTGGTGCCCTCCCTTGCCATTACCCGGCTGGATCTGACCGATGCCCGCCTGCAGGGGCCGGACTGGGCGGTGACGGATCTTGATCTGACGCTGAGAAACGTGAACTGGCAGAACGATGACTGGCAGAGTAACGACGGTTCGCTGGCGCTGAATGCCAGCAACTTCATTAACGGCGGATTTGAACTCAACGATCCCATTATCAACCTGGATTTCTCCCCGCAGGGTGTGGCGCTGACCCAGTTCAGTTCACGCTGGGCGAATGGGGTGATCCGGGCTGACGGTGAATGGTCACGCAGCGACAAACGTCTGACGCTGAAAAACCTGGCGGTGGCCGGGCTGGAATATACCCTGCCACAGGACTGGCGCGACCGCTGGCAGGCCACGCTGCCCGCCTGGCTGGAGAGTGTCGAGGTGACGCGCTTCACCTCGAACCGTAACCTGATCATTGATATCAATCCGGCGTTTCCTTTCCAGCTGACCTCTCTGGATGGCACCGGCGAAAACCTGCGGCTGGCGCAGCAGCATCAGTGGGGGATCTGGTCAGGTAAGCTCAGCCTGAATGCGGCCGAGTCGACCTTTAACCGCACCGATCTGCGTCATCCGTCGATTACGCTGAGTGCCGATGCGCAGCAGATTCAGGTGACGGAACTGAGTGCGTTCAGCAATAAAGGCCTGCTGGAAGGCACAGCCACCCTGGGTCAGCAGCCTGCCCGGCCGCTGACGCTGCAGCTGACAGGTCGTGCCGTGCCGGTCAATGTGTTGCAGAACTGGGGATGGCCGGCGTTGCCGTTATCCGGTGACAGCAATATGCAGCTGCAGCTGCGCGCGGCGCTCGCCGCCGGTCAGCCGCTGCGTCCATCGGTTAATGGCACGTTATCTGTGGTAACTGACAGTCAGCAGGTGCAGCAGACGATGCAGGCGGGCGAGGTCCGATAATCCCATCGGGGCCGCATGGCGGCCCCGAACCTCAGTTGATTCGTGCGCCGGAACCGCCCTCCTCCAGCGGCCCGTCGGGATCGGCAGGCAGAACGATATAGACCCCTTCAAACACCGCGCCACGCTCATCATCTCCAAACAGCTCGACTTCAAGCTGCACGCGCGCTTTACGTCCGCGCGCCAGCCGGTCGAGATCGCCGCTTAAGGAGCCCAGGTCGGCAATGGCGCCCGGCCGTCCGCTGATGGGCTGGCTGTAGCGGATGTGCGCATCCGCCAGAATAATGGTGCCACCAAGGTGACGCTCGCGCAGCAGCAGCCAGATTAATCCCCAGCCGGTCAGCGTAGCCAGTGAGAAGAGGCTCCCGGCGAACAGGGTATGATGGGGATTCTGGTTGCCCGCTTCCGGCATGGTGGTGATAAATTTCTGCCCGGTAAACTGCAGGATGCGCACCCCCATCTTCTCGCTGAGGGGGATGTGATCGTACCAGGCCTGTTGCAGCTGACCGCACCAGTCGGCGCGATGCAGGATATCGTCAAGGGTGACGACCGGTTTAATCATCAGGAAGTGACGTACCGGCGTAGTCTGCGGCGCGGTGATCTCGCCCTGATTGATGTAGCCCAGTTTGGCGAAGAAGGCGACGGCATCCTCACGGGCACTGCAGGTGACCCGCTTGACCCCCTCCTGACGCGCCACCGACTCCAGCGTCATCGCCACCAGCGTACCCAGGCCTTTGCCCTGCACCGAGGGGTGAACGGCCATAAAGCGGATCGCGGCCTCGTTGTCGGCATTGATATAGAGACGGCCAATGGCAACCGGGTTTCCCTGCTCATCAACCACCATCTGGTGATGCGCCAGGGCATCCCACGCGTCACGTTCCGACCCCGGCGGCTGGCGCAGAGGCTTACGCAACATCTCCCAGCGGAACTGATAATAGATATCCAGCTCTTCCGCCGTCTGTGGCACACGAAGGTGATACATGTAATGTTTCTCCCGTTCGGAGCTTGCGTGGCCTGATCCATGCCGCTCAGCTGACGATCTCACACCTGCAACCAGAACGTTACAGGACCATCATTCACCAGCGAAACCTGCATATCCGCGGCAAAACGACCGTTCGCCGTGGTGATGGCCTGCTGGCGACAGCAGTGGCTGAAGTATTCATACAGACGTTCCGCTTCAGCCGGCTCGGCGCCGCCTGAAAAAGAGGGGCGCATCCCTTTTTGCGTGTCTGCGGCCAGTGTGAACTGCGACACCACCAGCACGCTTCCGCCCGTCTGGCGGAGGCTCAGGT
This sequence comes from Pantoea phosphatilytica, assembly GCF_051025615.1. Lineage (NCBI taxonomy): Bacteria > Pseudomonadati > Pseudomonadota > Gammaproteobacteria > Enterobacterales > Erwiniaceae > Pantoea > Pantoea phosphatilytica. The sequence goes on along the minus strand of NZ_JBPFDF010000008.1, from coordinate 18,368 downwards.
TCATTTTGCCCTGTTCGTCACTGAAGATGCGATAGCCCAGTACACGTTCTGCAAGACGCTCCGCACGCGCGTTGTCGTCGCCTTTTTCCACGCCCAGCAAAACCAGTAATCCGGCACCAATTTCGCCAACCACCTGCTGGTCGACGCTGACGCTGGCTCGCTGCACGCGCTGAATCAATGCAATCATGTTTCCTCGCGTTGTTCTTCTTTTTGCTGCTGTTTCAGCTGCCGGTAGTCGGCTAAGGTGACAGTTATCTCCGCACCCAGCAACACAATACACCAGGTCCAGTAGACCCAGAGAAAGAGAATCGGGATCACGGCCAGTACACCGTAGATCAGCTGATAAGAGGGGAACATCGTAACATAGAGCGCGAAGCCCTTTTTTCCCAGCTCAAACAGCGCACCCGCCACCAGCGCACCAATCAACGCATCGCGCGGCGGTACACGCTGGGTCGGAACGATGCTGTAGAGCAGCCAGAAGGCGAACCACGACAGCAGCAGTGGAAAAATACGCAGCATCTGATCGACCAGGCTGGTGACGCCGGTGGCGTTAATCCAGCGCAGCGACAGCAGATAAGAGCTGATCGCCAGGCTGGCACCGGCCAGCAGCGGACCCAGCGTCAGGATCATCCAGTAGACCGCGAAGGAGTAAACCATCGGCCGCTTCTTGTCGCTACGCCAGATGGTGTTTAACGCAGTATCGACCGAATGCATCAACAGCAGGGCGGTCACGATCAGGCCGATCGCCCCGACCGCCGTCATCCGGTTTACGTTGGCAACAAACTGCTCCAGATAACGCTGCAGCGTGTTGCCTGCGGCGGGCATTAAGTTGTTAAAGACGAACTGCTTCAGCTGTACGCTGATATCAGAGAAGACCGGAAACGCGGCAAACAGGGCAAACACCACCGCGATCAGCGGCACCAGCGCCAGCAGTGAGACATACGCCAGATTACCCGCCTGGGTCGTCATACCGTCTTCATCAATGCGTTTCCACAACAGCCGGAGCCACAGCCAGAAGGCATGCAGCCCGGGATGAAATTTATGTGACATCATGAGTAACTGTTAACCTGCAAACCAGTTGGGGACTGTCGAACTGTCAGTCACCAGTACACTTTCAATTCCCAGGGCGCGGGCCGCCTCTATATTGTCGGGATTATCATCAAAGAAGACCGCCTGATCGGCCGTCACCCCTTCCGCCGCCAGAACGTGCTGGTAAATCCGGGCTTCCGGTTTACGCATGCCCAGATCCTGCGACAGATAGAGCCTGTCAGCGGCCTGCTGCACATCCGGGTACTGCGTTGGCCAGAATTCACAATGCAGTCGGTTGGTGTTTGAGAGGATCACCACCCGATGGCCCTCTAGCCGCAGCCGGTTCATCAGCGCCAGGGTTTCCGGACGCACATCCACGAACACCGCCTGCCAGCCCGCAGCGAACTGCTCATAGCTCAGCGCGATCTCCAGTTTTTCACACAGCGCCAGTGCGAAATCTTCATCGCTGATCTCGCCGCGCTCATGCTGTTCAAATGCCTCATCCATCCGGAAATGGCTTTGCAGCGACGCCAGCGGCACACGACTCAGATCACTCCAGACACCCAGCACGCGGTTAAAGTCGATATCGATAATCACATTGCCTAAATCAAAGATATACAGCATGGTGTCTCTCCCTCGGTTCCCTGGACTATTCACTCTAGCGGCAAAAGTGCAGGCTGAACAGGCATCCGCGGAGAGAAAAGCGTAAACGCCGGAAGGCGAGCAAAACGTGCGGGAGTACAGATGAGCCGGGCGGGGTCCGGCTGAAAAAAGCGGGGCTTCAGGCAAAAAAAAAGCCCCGCATGGCGGAGCTTTTCTCAGTTAAAGGCGCAATTATGCGTCTTTAGAACCACGCGAAGCACGTTTACGGTCGTTTTCTGTCAGATGACGTTTACGGATACGCACTGACAGCGGCGTCACTTCTACCAGTTCGTCATCATCGATGAACTCGATAGCCTGTTCCAGCGTCATTTTCTGCGGTGGAACCAGGGTCGTGGCTTCATCCGTACCGGAAGCACGCATGTTGGTCAGCTTCTTACCGGTCAGACAGTTAACGGTCAGGTCGTTAGAACGGCTGTGAATACCGATGATCTGGCCTTCATAGACTTCTGCACCGTGACCCAGGAACAGCTTACCGCGATCCTGCAGACCGAACAGGGCGAACGCAACAGCTTTACCCTGACCGTTAGAGATCAGTACGCCGTTCTGACGCTGGCCGACTTCGCCCTGACGGATGTCATCGTAGTGGCTGAAGGTCGAATAGAGCAGACCGGTACCGGAAGTCATGGTCATGAATTCGTTACGGAAGCCAATCAGACCACGGCTTGGGATCACGTAGTCAAGACGTACGCGGCCTTTGCCATCCGGATCCATGTTTTTCAGGTCGCCTTTACGCTCGCCCATGGCTTGCATAACGGAACCCTGATGCGTCTCTTCGATATCCAGCGTAACGTTTTCGAATGGCTCCTGCTTACGGCCTTCGAACTCACGGAAGATGACTTTCGGACGGGATACCGCCAGCTCGAAACCTTCACGACGCATGTTTTCGATCAGAACAGAGAGGTGAAGCTCACCACGACCTGATACGCGGAACGCGTCAGCATCTTCGGTTTCTTCAACACGCAGTGCCACGTTGTGAACCAGTTCTTTGTTCAGACGCTCAAGGATCTGACGTGAAGTCACGTACTTACCTTCTTTACCGCAGAACGGTGAGGTGTTGACGTTGAAGAACATGGTAACGGTTGGCTCATCGACGCTCAGTGCCGGCAGCGCCTGCACGTTCTGTGGATCACAGATAGTGTCAGAGATGTTCAGCTCGCCCAGACCGGTAATCGCGATGATATCGCCCGCTTCGGCCAGGTCGCTGTCGATACGCTCAAGCCCCAGGTGAGTCAGGACTTTGCCGACTTTACCGTTACGGGTTTTGCCTTCGCTATCGATGATAGTGACCTGCTGGTTAGGCTTCACTTTACCGCGTTTGATACGGCCGATACCGATCACGCCCAGGTAGTTGTTGTAGTCCAGCTGAGAGATTTGCATCTGCAGTGGCGCTTCAACCTCAACCTGAGGCGGAGAAACGTGGTCGACGATCGCCTGATACAGCGGGGTCATATCGTCAGCCATGTCGGTGTGCTCCAGACCCGCAATACCATTCAGCGCAGAGGCGAAAATGATAGGGAAGTCGAGCTGCTCATCGGTCGCATCCAGGTTAACGAACAGATCGAAGACCTGATCCACAACCCAGTCCGGACGCGCGCCAGGGCGGTCTACTTTGTTGATAACCACAATCGGCTTCAGACCATGCGCGAACGCTTTTTTGGTCACGAAGCGGGTTTGCGGCATAGGGCCATCCATCGCATCTACAACCAGCAGCACCGAGTCCACCATGGACATAACGCGCTCAACTTCACCACCGAAGTCGGCGTGTCCTGGGGTATCAACGATGTTGATACGGTAGTCATTCCACTTAATGGCGGTGTTTTTTGCGAGGATGGTAATCCCACGCTCTTTCTCCAAATCATTGGAGTCCATCACACGCTCGGTTGCTTCGGTACGGGCATCAAAAGTACCGGATTGTTGCAGCAGTTTGTCAACCAGGGTGGTCTTTCCATGGTCAACGTGCGCGATGATGGCGATGTTACGCAAATTTTCGATCACAGCTTTGCCTCAGGCATTAGAAATAGCGCGCTATTGTACACGGATTAAGCGGAAGACTGAACACGATCACACTTTTCACTGAAAGTTTATTGCATTGGCGCAAATTCGCACTGTTCCCGGTGCAGAAAATGCACTAAGTTGGTCCTGCGCACCAAAATAGTGCTCAAAGTGCACTCAGTAGCACCATCATGGTGCACTAAAACCATCGTGGTGCAGCGTCTTAATGACAAAAAGGTGCAGCACAAGGCGATTTAAGCAACATCAAAAAAGTTGGCACAGAATTCGCTTTAGTCTGTTTAAGCGTAAACGCCAGTCAGATGTCGGTTGAAGAGCGTGCCGGAAGAGGTGGAGCAGGAAGCAGTTTCCCGCCACGCCTTCCGGAAACGACGTTTCCTCGCCATGTAGATAATGAAAGACCATTTCCAGGAGAGTTGAGTATGTCCGCTGAACACGTTCTCTCGATGATGAACGAGCATGAAGTTAAGTTTGTTGACCTGCGTTTTACCGATACCAAAGGTAAAGAACAGCACGTTACGATCCCTGCTCACCAGGTTAACGCTGACTTCTTCGAAGAAGGCAAAATGTTCGATGGTTCCTCTATCGGCGGCTGGAAAGGCATCAACGAATCAGACATGGTGCTGATGCCTGACGCGACCACCGCGGTCATGGATCCTTTCTTCGAAGATTCTACGCTGATCATCCGTTGTGACATTCTTGAGCCAGGCACCATGCAGGGCTACGATCGCGACCCGCGCTCCATCGCCAAGCGTGCAGAAGATTTCCTGCGCTCTTCAGGCATCGCGGATACCGTGCTGTTTGGACCAGAACCTGAATTCTTCCTGTTTGATGATATCCGTTTTGGTTCATCAACCTCCGGTTCACATGTCGCTATCGACGATATCGAAGCCGCATGGAACACCGGTAAAGAGTACGAAGGCGGTAACAAAGGCCACCGTCCAGGTCTGAAAGGCGGTTACTTCCCGGTGCCACCGGTTGACTCATCACAGGACATCCGTTCTGCCATGTGTCTGACCATGGAGCAGATGGGCCTGGTCGTTGAAGCGCATCACCACGAAGTGGCAACCGCAGGTCAGAACGAAGTGGCAACCCGCTTCAACACCATGACCAAGAAAGCGGACGAAATTCAGATCTACAAATATGTCGTTCACAACGTCGCGCACGCTTACGGCAAAACTGCGACCTTTATGCCGAAGCCTATGTTTGGCGACAACGGTTCAGGCATGCACTGCCACATGTCGCTCTCTAAAGGCGGCCAGAACCTGTTTGCCGGCGATAAGTACGGCGGCCTGTCTGAAATGGCACTGTTCTACATCGGCGGTATCATCAAACACGCTAAAGCGATCAACGCCCTGGCGAACCCGACCACCAACTCCTACAAGCGTCTGGTTCCGGGTTACGAAGCACCGGTCATGCTGGCTTACTCAGCCCGTAACCGTTCCGCCTCTATCCGTATTCCGGTTGTTGCCAGCCCGAAAGCCCGCCGTATCGAAGCGCGCTTCCCGGATCCAGCGGCTAACCCATACCTGGCGTTCACCGCGCTGCTGATGGCTGGCCTGGATGGCATCATCAACAAGATCCATCCTGGCGATGCGATGGATAAGAACCTGTATGACCTGCCACCGGAAGAAGAAGCTGAGATTCCAAAAGTTGCAGGCTCTCTGGAAGAAGCTCTGAATGCACTGAACGAAGACCGCGAGTTCCTGACCCGTGGCGGTGTGTTCACTGACGAATCAATCGACGCTTACATCGAACTGCGTAAAACAGAGATGGACCGCGTTCGCATGACGCCACACCCGGTTGAGTTCGAGCTTTACTACAGCGTTTAACTGGTCAGACATTTTTGTTGCCGTGGAAACTTTTAGCCCATCTTCGGATGGGCTTTTTTCTCCGCGAATTCACCGTTCATTCGCGCCCTTTCAGGCTTAAAGAGTAAAATGCACCTATTTAGTGCAGAGGAACGTGGTATGGCAACTGGCTCTCTGCCCGATGCAGGGCAGATTCTCAACGCGTTGATCAACAGTATTCTGCTGGTGGATAACGATCTGGTTATTCATTACGCCAACCCGGCCGCGCAGCAGCTACTGGCGCAAAGCTCGCGCAAACTGTTCGGCACGCCGTTACCGGAACTGACCGGCTACTTCTCGCTGAATATTGAGGTGATGCGTGAGAGTCTTGAGGCTGGCCAGGGTTTTACGGACAGTGAAGTGACGCTGGTGGTTGATGGGCGGGCGCACATTATGTCGCTGACCGCCCAGCGGTTACCCGACGGCTTAATTCTGATGGAAATGGCGCCGATGGATAATCAGCGTCGTCTCAGTCAGGAGCAGTTACAGCACGCCCAGCAGGTGGCCGCCCGCGATCTGGTTCGCGGCCTGGCCCATGAGATTAAAAACCCGCTGGGTGGATTGCGCGGCGCGGCACAGCTCTTATCCCGTGCCCTGCCCGATCCCTCGCTGAACGAATATACCAAAGTGATTATTGAACAGGCTGACCGGCTGCGGAATCTGGTTGATCGTCTGTTAGGGCCGCAGCAGCCGGGTATGCACATTACCCAGAGCATTCATCAGGTGGCCGAACGCGTGGTCAATCTGGTGTCGATGGAGCTGCCGGAGAATGTCTCGCTGGTGCGGGATTATGATCCCAGCCTGCCCGAACTGCCGCACGACCCCGACCAGATCGAGCAGGTGCTGCTTAACGTGGTCCGCAACGCCCTGCAGGCGCTGGGTGATGAGGGCGGCACGATTATTATCCGCACCCGTACGGCTTTCCAGCTGACGCTGCACGGCACCCGTTATCGCCTGGTGGCACGTATTGATATTGAAGATGATGGCCCCGGCATTCCGGCCCAGCTGCAGGATACGCTGTTCTATCCGATGGTCAGCGGACGTGAAGGCGGAACCGGTTTAGGCCTCTCGATTGCCCGTAGCCTGATTGATCAGCATTCAGGAAAAATAGAATTTAACAGTTGGCCAGGACATACCGAGTTTTCGGTTTACCTGCCTATTCGCCAGTGAGGTTTCTATGCAACGAGGGATAGTCTGGATCGTCGATGACGATAGCTCCATCCGCTGGGTGCTTGAACGCGCGCTCACTGGAGCCGGTTTAAGCTGTGCGACCTTTGACAGCGCAGGCGAGGTGCTGGATGCCCTCTCAACCAAAACCCCGGACGTTTTACTGTCAGATATCCGCATGCCGGGCATGGATGGCCTGGCGCTGCTGAAACAGATTAAACAGCGTCATCCGATGCTTCCGGTCATCATTATGACGGCGCATTCAGATCTCGATGCCGCCGTCAGCGCCTATCAGCAGGGGGCGTTTGATTATCTGCCTAAACCTTTTGATATTGATGAAGCCGTGGCGCTGGTAGAGCGTGCGATCAGCCACTATCAGGAGCAGCAGCAGCCGCGCAATCAGCCGGTCAGTGGACCGACGACCGATATCATCGGTGAGGCCCCGGCGATGCAGGATGTCTTCCGCATTATCGGACGGCTGTCGCGCTCGTCGATCAGCGTTCTGATTAATGGTGAGTCGGGAACCGGTAAAGAGCTGGTGGCGCATGCGCTGCATCGCCATAGCCCGCGCGCCAAAGCGCCGTTTATCGCGCTGAATATGGCCGCGATCCCCAAAGATTTGATCGAATCTGAGCTGTTTGGTCACGAGAAAGGTGCCTTTACCGGCGCGAATCAGATCCGTCAGGGCCGTTTTGAACAGGCTGATGGCGGCACGCTGTTCCTGGATGAAATCGGTGATATGCCGCTGGATGTGCAGACCCGCCTGCTGCGCGTGCTGGCCGATGGCCAGTTCTATCGTGTCGGGGGCTATGCGCCGGTTAAAGTGGATGTGCGTATTATCGCCGCGACGCACCAGAACCTGGAACTGCGCGTGCAGGAAGGCAAGTTCCGCGAAGACCTGTTCCACCGCCTTAACGTGATCCGCGTGCATCTGCCTCCTCTGCGTGAGCGTCGTGAGGATATTCCGCGTCTGGCGCGCTATTTCCTGCAGGTCGCCGCCCGTGAGCTGGGTGTGGAAGCGAAGATTCTGCACCCGGAAACGGAAACGGCCTTAACCCGGCTGCACTGGTCGGGTAACGTGCGCCAGCTGGAGAACACCTGTCGCTGGCTGACGGTAATGGCAGCCGGTCAGGAAGTGCTGATTCAGGATCTGCCCGGGGAGCTGTTCGAATCGAGCACGCCGGAGAATCCGGTGCAGTCACTGCCGGACAGCTGGGCCACGCTGCTGGCGCAGTGGGCCGACCGCGCCCTGCGTTCCGGTCATCAGAATCTGCTGTCGGAAGCGCAGCCGGAGATGGAGCGTACGCTGCTGACCACCGCCCTGCGCCATACGCAGGGCCACAAGCAGGAAGCAGCCCGTTTACTGGGCTGGGGACGCAACACACTGACGCGCAAGCTGAAAGAGCTTGGCATGGAGTAAGCGGTTCAGGACGGGCTGGCAGGATTGCCGGCCCGTTTTTTCAGATCACGCGGGAGAACTGCTGCTGACGCGCTTTCTGACGCAGATAGCGATCAAAGCACATGCAGATATTACGAATCAGTAACCGGCCAATTCCCGTCACCTTCAGCCCTGTTGCGGTACATTCCACCAGCCCGTCAGCAATCAGCGGTTCCAGCAGCGCCAGATCCTCAGCAAAGTAATCCCTGAAGTCGATCCCCCACTGCGCTTCTGTGGCAGCAAAATCCAGCGAGAAGTGACAAATCAGCGTTTTAATCACATCACGCCGCAGGCAATCATCCTCGCTTAAGGTGAGACCGCGCCACAGGCCATTTCCCTGCCGTTCTACACAATCATACCAGGTATTGAGCTCTTTCTGATTCTGGGCATAACTGTCGCCAATCATACTGATGGCGGAGACGCCCAGCCCCAGCAAATCGCTGTCGCCCTGGGTGGTGTAGCCCTGAAAATTACGGTGCAGCTGCCCGCTGCGCTGCGCAATAGCCAGTTCATCCTGCGGCTTCGCAAAGTGGTCCATGCCGATAAACTGGTAACCCTGCTGCGTCAGGGTCGCGATGGTCTGCTGCAGAATATCCAGCTTCTGCTGCGCGGAGGGCAGCTCATCCTCTTTGATTTTGCGCTGCGCCGCGAACATCGCAGGCAAATGCGCATAGTTAAACACACTCAGGCGATCCGGGCTCAGCGCCAGCACCCGCTCCAGCGTCCAGGCGAAGCTGGCGGGCGTCTGCAGGGGCAGACCATAGATCAGGTCGATGCTGGTGGAGCTGAAGCCCTGTTCGCGGGCCCGCGCCACCAGGCCGAAAATCACCGCCTCGTCCTGCACCCGATTGACGCGCTCCTGCACCGCTTTATTGAAATCCTGCACGCCCATGCTCAGACGATTGAATCCCAGCGATCGCAGGTGATCGATCATATCCAGCTCAATTTCCCGCGGATCGACCTCGATCGACATCTCAGCCTCGTCGGTCAGCGTGAAGTGCTGTTTCAGCAGCGCCATCAGCCGCGAAACCTGGGCTTTGTCGAGAAAGGTAGGCGTCCCCCCGCCCCAGTGAAGCTGCGTAACCTGACGCTGACGAAACAGAGGCGCGCGCTGAATAATCTCCTGCTCAAGCACATCCAGATAGCGGTCAGCCTTATGGCGCTGACGCGTCACAAGCTTGTTGCAGCCACAGAAGTAGCAGAGACGATGGCAGAAAGGAATATGGACGTAGAGTGACAGCGGGCGATCCGGATAGCGTGCCACGGCGCGCCGGAAATCGGCTTCCGCGAACTGTTCGCTGAACTCCAGCGCGGTGGGATAAGAGGTGTAGCGCGGACCGGCGTAATTGTACTTTTCAATTAGCGCCCGATTCCAGTCAGTCTGCAGCGATGGCATGCTCACTCCTTCCGGTGACGTCGTCTGAGAGAAGGTCGCGAAGAAGAAGGGATGAAAGGTGAGCGGGATGAGACCCGACGTAAACGTTGCTTCAGACGCGACAGGCGTCGTAGTTTAAACAATAACCACAGCAGATAACATGTCGCCAGCAGCGCGAAAATTGATCCAGGCCAAAACATTGTCGTTTACCTGAAATGTGCGGCATGCGGAAACCACATGCCGATCAAATTGGCTTAATTGCCCTTCAGCAGGCGATACATATCTTCTTCTGCCTTGTCATCTTCGTCATCATCCATCACGATGCCCAGCTGCTCCATCAGTTCATCGATGCGATCCAGCGAGGCATCCAGCCAGCCCTGATCTTCAGCTGACAGCGTTTCGCCATTTTCCAGTCGATCCAGCAGCGCATCCAGACGCTCATCATTTTCCAGCTTCGCCAGCTCTTCCTCAGGCGTCAGACGTACTTTTTTCGCGGCGGGCTTTTCGACGCTTTTCTTTGGCTTAGTGGCCGTGGTCTTTCCGTCTGCAATCAGGGCGACCGGTTTTTTACTCCCGATGCGTGGGTCTTTCGCGCTGTCCGACTGACGCCCGCTGCTATTGGCAGGCGCTGCCGGATTCGCACGGCTGCCAGATGCGTGCCCGCGATGCTTTTTATCACGTTTGCGATCGCGCGCTTCGTTGTTGATTTCGTCACGCGATTTGCGTTTGGCTTTGCCGGCAGGTTTGCCGTGCGCAGCTCGTGCAGGTTGCTTCATAGTGTTCGGTCCCGGCTTTTTTATTCAGTATAGAATTGCGGCGAAATCTAGCAGAAACCAGACAAAGAAAAAAGGCGACAGCTCAAGCTGTCGCCTTATTTCATACCTTCATAAGAAGGAATCATGTTTTAAATCCTTTTTGGCTCGTAACATCCCGGTCAATCCCGCGCCTGCTCAACTCCTGAGCTATTCCTTATCCCTGTCCGGTCCTCTCCTCTGACCGCTTCCATTCCCTCGCTCATTGCCATCCTGACATCCCTGAGGCATCTTCCTGATGGGTGCTGCCGTGCACTGCACACTAATGTAGACCAACTGGTAAAACCCTCAAGTCGCCATCGAAAATAGTTCGTTCAAAAAAGAAACGAAAATATGTAAACAATTGAATTTTATCTTTTTTTATTTTAAGTAATTAAAGTAAAAAGCGAAATAACCCGCAGCAGCTATGGCAAATATCTTACACAGTTTGTTAAAGAGATGTGATTGAGCACTTTCGCGCCATAACGCGTATAATCGCCGGCATTGCCTTAATGCGTTTTTTTGGAGTGTCACCTTGTCTGAACTGAATTATCACGTTACCCACTTTGTTATGAGCGCGCCGGATATCCGTCATCTGCCTGCCGATACCGGAATTGAAGTGGCTTTCGCTGGCCGCTCAAACGCGGGAAAATCGAGTGCGCTGAATACGTTAACCAATCAGAAAGGTCTGGCGCGTACCAGTAAAACGCCGGGACGTACGCAGCTGATTAACCTGTTTGAAGTCAAAGAGGGCAAGCGTCTGGTCGACCTGCCTGGCTACGGCTATGCCGAAGTCCCGGAAGAGATGAAGCTGAAGTGGCAACGTGCGCTAGGGGAATACCTGCAAAAACGTCAGGCACTGAAAGGACTGGTCGTGCTGATGGATATCCGCCACCCACTCAAGGATCTCGACCGCCAGATGATTCAGTGGTCAGTGGAAAGCGGCATACCGGTACTGGTGCTGCTCACCAAAGCCGATAAACTCGCCTCGGGTGCCCGTAAAGCCCAGCTGAATGTTGTGCGTGAAGCGGCGCTCGGCTTTGCCGGAGATGTACAGGTCGAGCTCTTCTCATCGCTGAAGAAAATTGGCGTGGATAAAGTGCGTCAGAAGCTGGACAGCTGGTTTAACACGCTTGAACCGGCTTATGAGGATCAGGACGCCGAAGAGTAAGGCACTGCCCCGCGCTGCTGAAGCGACGCGGTGAAAAGCCCAATAAAAAACGCCCCAGTCACAGAATGACTGGGGCGGCTAAATTCAGCCAAATCCGATTACGTGAAGTAAAAGGTCTGAAAGATAGAACATCTTACCTCTGTACCCTACGCGACGAACTTTACCTGATTTTCTGTGCGTGACAAAGGCTTTTTTGTTGCTTACTTACATCAAAAAGGACTTTTTTTACCATGCTCGTCACAGAATTAGCGTTGCGATGTAGTTAAATGACGAGAAAAATGTTTAGCCGATAGGCAGTTAGAAAACCACTCGTGTGTCATACCAGCCTTCGCTCAGCTAAACCGGTTAACCCAACGATTTTCTTATACCTGAGTCCGGGTCGATCCCTCTCATCTGAACCGACCCGCAGCAGGCAATCAGTGGGCTTCGTCCCAGTTATCGCCCACGCCGACTTCCACCAGCAGCGGCACGTCGAGCCGCACGCTGCCTTCCATCAGCGCCTGGATTTTCTGGCTGGCCTCTTCAACCGCTTCCGCTTTGACCTCGAAGACCAGTTCATCATGAACCTGCATGATCATTCTGACGGTGTCATCGTTTTGCTGCTCAAGCCACGCATCAACAGCAATCATTGCCCGTTTGATGATATCTGCTGCCGTTCCCTGCATCGGCGCATTGATCGCGGCACGTTCGGCGGCTTTACGGCGAATGGCGTTGCCCGATTTAATATCGGGCAGCCAGAGCCGGCGGCCTTCCAGTGTTTCGACATAGCCTTTACTCGCCGCCAGCTGACGGGTGTTCTCCATATAGCGCAGTACGCCAGGATAACGTTCGAAGTAGAGATCCATATACTTCTTCGCTTCGCCCGCCCCGATATTCAGCTGACGTGACAGGCCAAAGGCGCTCATCCCATAGATCAGACCAAAGTTGATCGCCTTGGCACTGCGACGCTGTTCACCGCTGACCTTCTCCAGCGGCACCCCGAACACTTCCGATGCTGTGGCGCGGTGAATATCTTCGCCCTGAGCAAACGCGTCCAGTAACCCTTTGTCCTGGGAAAGGTGCGCCATAATACGCAGTTCGATCTGCGAATAGTCCGCAGCCACGATGCGATAACCTTTCGCCGCCACAAAGGCCTGACGAATCCGCCGCCCTTCATCATTGCGAACCGGAATGTTCTGCAGGTTTGGATCGGCTGAAGAGAGACGCCCGGTCGCGGTCACGGCCTGATGATACGAGGTGTGCACGCGCCCGCTTATCGGGTTGATCATCTGCGGCAACTTATCTGTATAGGTCGATTTCAGCTTGGATAAACCGCGATGCTCCAGGATCACTTTTGGCAGCGGATAATCGAGTGCCAGCTCAGCCAGCACCTCTTCACTGGTGGAAGGCGCACCACCCGGGGTTTTCTTAGTCGGTTTGATGCCCTGTTTTTCAAACAGAATCACCTGGAGCTGTTTGGTGGAGGAGAGATTGAAGGGTTCGCCCGCCAGCTCATGCGCTTTTAACTCCAGTTCTGCCAGGCGTGCCGTCAGCTCTTTCGAGTGTTGCGCCAGTATGCCCTGATCGATCAATACGCCATTACGCTCTATCCGGGAGATCACGGTCAGCAGCGGCATCTCGATCTGCTCGAAAACGTTCTTCGGCCCCGCTTCTTTCTCCAGCTCTGGCCACATCTTCAGATGCAGCTGCAGGGTGACATCGGCATCTTCAGCCGCATAGTGCGAAGCCTGTTCCAGTGCAATCTGGTTGAAGGTCAGCTGATTTTTGCCTTTGCCGGCGATCTCCTGGAAGGTGATCGTCTTGTGGTGAAGCCAGCGTGCGGCCAGGCTGTCCATATCATGCTTGCCCACCACGCTGTTCAGAATGTAGGACTCAAGCATGGTGTCGAATCTGATGCCCGCCAGTTCGATGTCGTAGTTCTTCAGCACGCCACGGTCATACTTCAGGTTCTGACCCACTTTCCAGACGCTGTCATCTTCCAGCAGAGGTTTAAGCTGCGCCAGCACGGCCGCGCGATCCAGTTGATCAGGCGCATCGAGATAGTCATGGGCAACCGGCAGATAGGCGGCTTCCCCGGGGGCAATGGCGAAACTGATGCCAACGATGCTGGCGCTCAGGGTGTCCAGCGCATCGGTTTCCAGGTCAAAGGCAAAGACGTCGCTGTTTTTCAGCTTCTCCAGCCAGGTTTCAAACAGCGCCTGGTCCAGGATAGTGACATATCCTTCTGATGAGAGAACGCTGCGGGTTTCGACCGCAGGGGCTGGCTCATCGGCCAGGGCTTTCTGCGCCTGGGTGTTGCTCTTTTTGCCCTGCAGCCATTTGCCCTCCTGCAGATCGCTCAGCCAGCGTTTAAACTCATAACGGCTGAACAGAGCCTGCAGTGCCTCCACATCCGGTTCAGTGACCGTGAGCGCCTCGCACGGCTGCTCCAGCTCAACATCGGTCTTAATGGTCGCCAGCTGGTAGGAGAGAAAGGCCACATCGCGATTCTGTTCGAGTTTCGTCGCCATGGTTTTCGCACCACGGAACGAAAGATCGGCAACCTTATCCAGATTGTCATAGATCGTCTTCATGCTGCCCAGCCCCTGCAGCAGCGCCTGCGCGGTTTTCTCACCCACGCCCGGTACACCGGGAATGTTGTCTGAGCTGTCGCCCATCATGGCGAGGAAATCGATGATCAGCGCAGGGGGAACACCATATTTGTTCTCTACCTCTTCCGGCCCGAGAATGGTGTTTGTCATGGTGTTGATCAGCGTAATGCCTGGCGTGACCAGCTGGGCCATATCTTTGTCGCCCGTACTGATCAGCACCGGGAGACCTTTTTTCTCCGCTTCCAGCGCCAGCGTACCGATTACATCATCAGCCTCAACGCCGCTCACCGCCAGCAGCGGCAGCCCCATCGCCCGCACCATCTCATGGAGCGGCTCGATCTGCGCACGCAGATCGTCAGGCATCGGGGGACGGTGAGATTTGTAATGCTCAAACAGCTCGTCCCGGAAGGTTTTGCCTTTGGCATCGAACACCACAGCAACGTGACTCGGATTATATTGCGCCAGCAGGCTTTTCAGCATGTTGAGCACGCCGTACATGGCGCCAGTGGGTTCACCTGCACTATTGGTCAGCGGCGGAAACGCGTGATACGCGCGATAAAGATAGGATGAGCCATCAACCAGAATCAGGGGATTTTCTGCAATTTGCGCCATAAGTCTGTGTCGTCTTCGTTGCGATGAGTTGGGTTATAAGGATGCCACAACCTGGCAGAAATGGTGAACTAAGGCGTACCGCGCCAGGTTTTTTTCATGCTTCCGGAAGCCGGATCGCAACGATCGTTCTGTGGATAACTTTGTGCGTAAAAATTATAACGGTCTGTTTTTCAGGGCTCCGTACAATTCAGTATCAAATAAAAGTCAATAATTTCAATTGTTTATTTTATTTCCGTGACCCGATCGCTATTTTTAATAGCGCGATCCCTTGTGTGGATATTAAATTTATGCCCTGGAGATGGACAAAAAGCAGACGGATGTTCAAAAGCCAAAAAAAACGCCAGCAGCGCTGGCGTTTAATGGAAGGGTGAAGCCGATTACTTCTGGCTTACAAGGAATTTAACCACGTTCGCATAGTCCGCGACGAAATTATCCATAGAGCTGGTATCCAGACCGCCGTTGTTCACCATGTATTTGCCGTTGACGAACATGGCAGGCACACCGCGAAGATCCACATCCGCAGCGGCTTTCTGCTGCTGCGCTACCAGGGCTTTAACCGCAAAGCTGTTCCAGGCCGCATCATAATCCGCAGCAGAGATACCTGCCGCCTGGACAAAGGTCGCTTTCAGGCTGGCAGGATCGGTAATGGTCTGGGTTTTCTGGATGCCATCGAAAATAGGTGCCGTGACTTTATCTTCCACGCCCAGCGCCATCGCGACAGCCCAGGCCTGAGTTACGACCGGACCCAGATCGCCGCCAAGGAAATCAACATGGTATTTCACCAGTTTAACGTCAGCAGGCAGATTCTTTTTCACCGCGTCATTGACGTGATAAATGCGTTCAAACTGATAGCAGTGCGGGCAGAAGAAGGAGAAGAACTCCATCACCTGAGGTTCGCCAGCTACCGGCTTCTGCAGATTCACATATTGTTTACCTTCAGTGAACTGGGCAGCAGACGCGCTGAATGCCAGCACTAAACCCATCAGTGCAAACCAAATTTTCTTCATCGTGAAAAAATCTCCTGACTACGTCATTAATATTGCGGTGTCAGCTGCAGAGGAGGTTCCTGCAACAGCTTCTCCTGCTCGGTAAAGAGTGAAATCTGCCTGCGCCAGAAATCTTCATCTGTCATCCAGGGAAACGCGCGCGGAAAAGCGGGATCCTCCCAGCGTCGGACAACCCAGGCCAGATAATAAACCATGCGCATGGCGCGTAAAGGCTCAATCAGTGACAATTCATTAATATCGAAGTCACTGAATTCGCTGTACGCCTCCAGCAGGATATCCCACTGAATACGCTGTTCCTGCCGGTCGCCGTTAACCAGCATCCAGAGATCCTGCACAGCGGGGCCGTTACGAGCGTCATCCAGATCGACGAATAACGGCCCGTCACGCCACAGGATATTACCCGGATGGCAGTCCCCATGTAATCGTAGCGGCTGCCACGCAGTGTGCCACTGTTGCTGCAGCGTGTTTCCCAGCTTATCGACAGCCTGTAGCAGGGGGGCTTTGAGCGATTCAGGAACGAGCAGAGCGCGCTCCAGCACCTGCCGGGGTTCATGCAGATATTCTTCCAGCCCTATAGCTGGCCGATGGCTGAAAAGGGCTTTACGCCCGGTCTGATGAATGCGCCCCAGAAAACGGCCAACCCACTCCATCTGATCTTCGTTGTCTGTCTCATACTGCCGCCCGCCGAGACTGGGAAAGACAGCAAAAAAGAAGCCCGCGTGACTGTGCAATGACTCGCCCTGCAATCGTAGCGGCGCGGCAACCGGCACTTCGTCAGCCAGCAGGTCATGCGCAAACTGATGCTCTTCCGCGATCTGTTCCGCACGCCAGCGCTGCGGACGGTAAAACTTTGCGACGTAGCGGCGTTTTTCATCATCGCTGAACTGGTAAACCCTGTTTTCATAACTGTTCAGGGCTGTCAGGCCTGATTCGACGCGGATCCCGGTCTCCCACAGCGCATCCAGCAGCACGTCAGGATTCAGAGTCTGGAAGTTAAAAGCAGCGTCGCTCATGATGTTACCTGTAGTTGCCCTTGCATTTAGCTGCCAAGGATAACATTACTCGTCCGATTTAATGACCCCCCGTGCGCGCAGCAGGGCGGTTTTGAAATCAACTTCATAATCTTTTTTCAGGCCCGGAATCGCATCATCGCGGGCGGAGTCACGCATTTTGAGATGGTAAATTAATACATCGTCCGTTAATTCACTTAACGGGCCACGGAAACCAGATTCCTGAGCCAGTTTCTGCAAAAATGTGACCAGATTGAGGTCTGGCTCTTTTTGCCAGGCGGGTTGCAGCAGCGCAAGCAGTTCATTTAAACGATGACATTTCATTTCGTTTTCTCCTTTCACAACTACTTATCAGCGAGGGCAGACGCATGACGACAGTAACCGGCATCATTATGGCCGGTGGTCAGGGCCGCCGTATGGGTGGTCAGGACAAGGGATTAGTGCAACTCAATGGCAGGCCGCTTTATGAGCATGTTCTTGAACGGTTCAGGCCACAGGTCAACATTGTCATGATTAATGCGAATCGTAATATTGATCGCTATCAGTTAAGCGGGTGTCGGGTGATTCAGGATCTCGTCGGGGATTATCCTGGCCCGCTGGCTGGCATCTATAGTGCATTGCGCGCTATTGATGATGAATGGGCAGCGTTCTGTTCCTGCGATACGCCAGCCATTCCGCTTAACTTTGTTGAAAAGCTGGCCGGACAGCGCGGAGCAGCACCGGCGGTCTGGGTTCGTTCGGCGTCGCGCGACCACCCGACGCTGGCCCTGGTTCACCGGAAACTGGCGGCACCGCTTCAGGCGTATCTGGAGGCGGGTGAACGGCGCCTTATGCACTTCCTGCGCGACCATGGCGGTCATGCTGTTCAGCTGGATGATGATGAGTCGGCTTTCCGCAATATCAATACACCTGAGGATCTGAAGGAGAGACGCTGAGATGGCATTACCCCTTCTTGCTATTACAGGCTGGAGCGGAACCGGAAAAACGACGCTGCTACAGCAGGTGATCCCCCTGCTGGCCAGTAAAGGGATTCGCGCCGGGCTGATTAAGCATACCCATCATCAGATGGATATTGATACACCCGGCAAAGATAGCTATCTGCTCAGAAAGGCGGGAGCCCGTCAGGTCATCGTAGCAAGCGCGCAGCGGTGGGCATTGATGTGTGAGACGCCGGAAGAGCCCTCTGTTAATCTGCCTTATCTGCTGAGCCGCATGGATCCCTCTGTGCTGGAGATTGTGCTGGTCGAAGGCTTCAAAGATGAACCCGTGCCTAAAATTGTGCTCTGGCGCGCCGGGATTAAAGGAGGCGTCGGTGAACTGCTTGATGAGCATGTTATCGCGGTGGCCAGCGATCAGAAACTGGATCTGGCGCTACCCGTTCTGGATCTGAACAGCCCGGAAAACGTGGCAGATTTCATTGCTGAGTGGCTGAAAAAACGTTGAAGAAGGCGAGACTGATATGTTTTTCACGATCGACGGACGTAAAAAAGCCCCGCACTTCCGTGCGGGGCTTCTTCACTTGTACAGTGCCTGGCAGTTCCCTACTCTCGCATGGGGAGGCCCCACACTACCATCGGCGCTACGGCGTTTCACTTCTGAGTTCGGCATGGGGTCAGGTGGGACCACCGCGCTAAAGCCGCCAGGCAGATTCTGT
>NZ_JBPFDF010000007.1:0-131278 GCF_051025615.1 Pantoea phosphatilytica | reverse complement strand
ACGTCATCGCGCCGTATCGCTTCCCTGAATGCGGTCTGGATCTCATGATCCCGAAACTTACACCTGGGTAGGGGCATCCTCTAAGCAGGAAGTCACTGTGCTGATAAACAGTGGAAGGGATCAGGTCTGTACGCTTAATTGGTAATGGATGCGGAAATGAAGGCAGATTGTGGCCAGCGATAGCCGAAGCGGCAGTGTCAGGCAGACTTTAATCCAAATCTTAGAAATCGTTTTCAGAACAGATTAACTTACTGATTTTGAAATACTTTAACCATGATTAAATTTTGAACGATTTGCACGCTCATGAAAAAAAGGGCTAACCGCAGCGGCATCTCAGGCGGTTTTGCCCTATCTTTAAATGGCGCTGTAAAGAAATCCACATTTTTTACAGCGTGTTCTGACTCCTACCCTTGCCCCCTCTGAACAGGGGGCACTTTTTCCGATTACGGTGAGGAATTCTCCTGAATGCGCCAGGTCGCCATCCCTGCCCGGTGGGTTAGGTTGAGTTGCCATTTGGAAAAGAGTTGCCATTTGGAAAAGTGGTTGATTTGTAACCTGATGATTCACAGGCTGAACCAGCGTCGTCCCGCCCGGTCAGTAATTATTTGAATTGCAATGAATTTCCCGAATCTGCCGGAAAACTGAACGTTACCGGCTGTAAAAGCCAGCCAGAACAGCATGGTGCGGGGAATAGAAAGTGGGTCATAATCAGGCCCTGCCCGATTGACCGGCGCCTCACCAGGGATGCCGTGACGTAATAATAATGTGATTTTACCGCTGTTTGCCCCCGCTTTTGCAGGGGCTTTTCTCCCTGCCTGACCTTTTTATCTGCTGTTTTACACCGGACTGACAGATCACCTGCCTGTTCGCTTCTGTTGATACGGCAGGCAGAATCGTACAATGGCCACAGCTCTGCCCTTAAGACGCGATAGTTCTGTGATATGTTTAGTCGGTCGCTATCTGCCATGTGAGTCCGCTTATGCTCTCCACCCTGATCTACCGTAGCCAGCTTGCGGGTTCTGTCTCGCCAGAGCGGTTAAAAGCACTGGTAGAGCGCGCCAGCGTTAAAAATGCCGAGGCGAATGTCACCGGGATCCTGCTCTATAACGGTCAGCATTTTTTTCAGGTACTGGAAGGCAGCGTTGATAATGTCAACAGGGTTTACCAGCGCATCAGTTCGGACGATCGCCATTTTAACCTGATTGAACTGATGCGGGACTACGCGCCTGCCCGTCGCTTTGGTGATACCGGAATGGCGCTGTTCGATCTACGCGATTATCCGAAACACGACGTAGTTGATGCCCTGCTAAAACGGGTCACGCTGAGTGATGAGCGGATCAGGCATGACAGAGTCGTGAAGTTCCTGCGGTCTTTCGTTGAAGGGCGGGACAAAGAGACGTTTATCGAAATCGATCCTGCCAGCGAATGGACGCTGATCGCGCCCTCTCTCACCCCGGCACAACCCGCCTTTCAGCCGGCAGGGGATCAGCACTGCGAATTTGCCCTACAGCCCATCGTGGATACTGCAAACCGCCAGATTGTTTCCTGCGAGGCGTTGATTCGCGGTCAGCGCGGATCTTCGCCCGCCGACTATTTTTCCCGGCTGCCTGAAGATGAGCGTTATCAGGCCGATCTCGACTCCAAAACCTACGCTTTCCAGCTGGCGCGGCATCTGGGACTGCAGGAGCAGACCCTGTCCGTCAATCTGCTGCCTATGTCACTGGTGATGATCGAGGATGCCGTAGCGTACCTGATCGCTCAGATCAGACAGCAGGGCCTGCGGCCGGAGCAGATCGTGGTTGAAGTGACGGAAGATGAGATTATTTCCCGCTTCGATGCCTTTCATCTGGCGGTTAAGCAACTCAAAGCCGCCGGGATCAGTCTGGCGCTCGACGATTTTGGCGCGGGTTTTGCCGGTTTATCTCTGTTAGCTGATTTTCAGCCTGACAAAGTAAAAATCGATCGTAAGCTCATCACCGATATCCATCGCAGCGGCCCGCGTCAGGCCATTGTGCTGGCGATCCTGAAATGCTGCCAGGCGCTGGAGATTACCGTCATCGCGGAAGGCGTTGAAAAAATAGAAGAGTGGCTCTGGCTCGAAAGTGCCGGCGTTCGCTACTATCAGGGCTTTCTGTTTGCCCGCCCGGCGCTGAACGCCCTGCCCGAAGTGCACTGGCCAGCCCGTCGTCCTGTCTGATCGCGTCAGAGCCTCTCCCGTCCGTCGCCCTTTTACTCAGAGTTTGATGCCGCTCACACCGCTTCGCTGCAAAAAGCAAAAGCTGTGCCATGCTTGATCCATCTGACAGCCATCAGGCAATACAGATATCCACCAGGTCCCTGGACAAAAACCGTAATCAGGAGAATCACCATGAACGAAGATCGCATTGGCGGTAACTGGAAGCAGTTCAAAGGTAAGGTGAAGGAAAAATGGGGCGATCTCACGGATGACGACATGACCGTTGTTGAAGGGAAGCGCGACCAGCTGGTCGGCAAAATTCAGGAACGCTACGGCTACGAAAAAGATCGTGCCGAAAAAGAAGTCAAAGACTGGGAAGATTCTAATAAGTACCAGTGGTAACGCGTTACCTGCCGCCGGGCATTGCTATGCCCGGCACCTGTCCTGCCCGCCGCTCTCCCTCTCTGTCTGCCTGCTGAATGTCATGTTGTGTCCTGTCTTAAAATAAGACAAATATTTTGGAAATGATGGTTTCTTTATTCAATCCCGACGCGCATAATCTGCTCATCTTCCCTGAATCGGGGATCGTTAAGTTTTCGGATATCCACTATGCCCCATCACTCTACCGACACCGTCTGTGGCCTTGTCGGTGTTCTGCCCGAAACTCTGCGCCGCTGGCGCCGGGCCGGACTGATAACACCACCAGGAGCAACGGGCTATTCCGACCAGCAGCTTACGCGCGCGCTATGCGTTCGCGAAATGACGTCAGGCGGCCATACGCTTTTTGATATCCACGCTGCGCTTAACTGGCCCGGCGTGACGCTGCCTGGCGGCTGGGCCTGCCGCGAAGAGGATATGCTGCAGCTGCTGGCCTCCTATCCGGACGCCGATATTGAACGTGAACTGCAGATGATGAGCACAGACTACTGTAGCGATGACTACGTTAATCGCTATCTCCGGCCGCTCAATCTCTGGCTGCGTAGTGATCTCAGTGAAGGTGCGGCGCAGCGTCAGATGCGCTTTCATACAGCGGTGCTCAGGCAGTGGGAACAGCTGGCACGGGGCGCTCTTCGACGCAGTACCGTGCCGCTGTTTCTTGAGGCGGTCAGCGTCACGGATGAAACGGAAATCTGGATGGAAGCGATCCGGCTGAACGGCCAGGGATTCCGGGTGGAAGTGGCTGCGGAAGCATCCGGCGTTCCTGCCGTGGCACAACAACGTTTTGAGCATCACCTCATGTGGTGCGGCGATGGTATCTGCGCCCAGATGAAAGCGGCTTTTCACGCCAGTCTTGAGGCAGGTGAACCCGTCATGCTTACGGGCACCGATACTGCGCTGCGGTCGCCGGTTAAGCCAAAAGCCACCAGCACCTGGCCACGACTCGCCTCTTTCTTCTCATAAATCAAAAAAGGCGGAACAGCCTCAGCCGTTTCCGCCCGGGATAGCATTACTGATGTTCAAGCGTGCGCGGACCGTCGGTCGCAATCGGGATGCGGCGCGGTTTTTCGCTCTCCGGAATTTCCTGATACAGGTCGATCTTCAGTAAGCCTTCCGCCAGCGTGGCGCCCGTGACCTTCATGTGCTCGGGAATCGAAAAGCTCAGCTGAAAATCGTGTCGGGCGATGCCGCGATGGATCCAGCCGCCCTCCTCCTGACGGGGTTCGCCGGACGTTTCCTGACTGTCTTTTTCTCTGTGACCCGCCACGGAAAGCCGTCCGCCACGATGCTCGATCTCCAGCTCCTGCTCTTTCCAGCCCGGTACGCTCACGGTCAGCGCATAACGATGATGCTCAAAACGCTGCAGGTCATAAGCGGGCGCTGCAGAAACGGGACTGTCGCCTGTCAGCTGACTGAATAATTTATCGATGCGGTTGAAGCGATCTGAAAACACAGAATCCGCCAGTGAAGGGAATGCTGAGAAGGGTTGTAATGACATAGTGATAATCTCCTGAACAGGTTCATCCAAAAGTTCATCTGACCGGTTTAACTCTCCCGGTCATCTCCCTGAATAGGGATAAGCGGTCAGCTTTCAAGTCGGCAAAGCGCACTTTTTTTATCGCCTGCCGACGGAGATTGATCCTGAGCGTGAATATCAGAGCTTCACGCAGCCCCTATTTTTTATTCTGCGGTGCCAGAACGTAATGCGGATGACGCCCGGCCAGCAACAGCAACAGTTCATATTCGCCCTGACTCAACAAGGCCGGATTGACTGCGGCTTCTTTGGTTTGCCAGACACGCAGGCTGAGATCGAAACGTTCTGCCGCACTCTGCTGGGAAAGTCCGGCGGCCAGCCGAAGTTCACGCACATTACTCTGGACAACCACAGGCGGCTGGGGGGGACGATTAACCAAACAACGCTCCTTCAATAGGGTGGAACCGCCAGCGATCACAGCAGCGTTATCACGTAAAGCGAAGCGATCCGAAAGCGGTCAGAGAAAAGACCAGTGAATAATTGACTATTTTAAATAAATGTCAAATTTCAGGTCAGCCATTTTCACCACATCCTGTCACAAGCGAAGCGGTATATTTTGACTTAAAGAGGACTTTTCTATTTTGTTTGAGTGTTTTAATTTGCGGGCCAGGAATTATCCTGTTGTTCGCCCGGAACGCTTTTCAGGGATTAATCCGCTATCTCACTGCTTCTTTCTTCATCAGGATGGGCGCTTCGTCTGAAGCCTCTTTTCAGGCGAATCATTGCAACCCGAGGAGGAAAATAAATGAAACACGCTATCCAGCGTCGCTCACCCGACGATCTGTCACAGGTCGACATTCGTGAACAGTGGCAAATCACCTACTGGACACAGGAACTGGGCACGACACAGGAGAGGCTGACGCGTGCAATCCGCGAAAACGGGCCACAGATAGAACAGGTACGTGCGTGGCTGGCGCAGAATCCGCCACGTCGCCGTCCGGCCCAGCCGCTGAATGGCATCAAACGCTAAACTGTCTGCTGACTGACACGCTGTGTTAACGCCAGCCTCAGAGTGGATGCCCCTCTCTCTGCCGGGTTTACGCGGAGCAAAACGCTCAGCGGGCCTTAGTGCTTTCCCGGCTTTTACCTGCTGTTTTAACAGGTTACCTTTTCTGCCCCCTATGGCCTGCTATTCTCAGTCTGACCTGGCCGGATTTTTACTGTCGGAACCGGGTTAATGCTATTGTTAACCTGCCCGGATGTGAAATGTTCATACACAGGAAATAGATATTCACACTTCTGAAGACTCAGCCTGCAAATATAAAATCACCATCGGTCATTCGTATCACCCTGCTTCGATTAAATTTTCGAATCGTAAATCCCCCTTTTCTGCGTTAAAGAAAATAATAAGAGACACCCGCCGCGCACTCACCTATCATCCTGATGAAAATAAAAAATACGCACTATTTCCTGCCGCCCGAATGAAATTTCGCTCCGGGCAGTTTTCTTTTTCGCTCCGTAATCAGACGGTGCGGGGGTTTTACACACATGCTCAACCATTTACACGGCGACAGTGAGCGCCGAAGCCGTGCCTTACAGGCGCTGCGTGATCCCGACGAGAGTCGCGATGACGTATTACGCAAATTTGTCAGGCTGGCCAGTCAGGCCCTGGGGATCCCGGGCAGCTTTATCTCTGTGCTGGATGATGAGTTTCAGACCATCCGCGCATCTCATAATTTTGATCTGCAGCGTTCAACGCGGGCGGACTCTCTCTGCCGCCATGTGGTTGACAGTGACAGCGCGGTGATTGTCCCCGATACCTATCACGATGCGCGTTTTGTTACCCATCCGCTGATCACCGGTGCGCCTTTTATACACTTTTACGCGGGTGTGCCTCTGAAAACCCGCGACGGTATGATTCTTGGCACACTCTGCGTGACCGACACCGAACCGCATGCCTTTGCCTGCGATCAGGTCACCACACTGACGCTGCTCTCAACCCTGGTGATGTCCTTTCTGGAAGCCTGGCATTCGGCAGGGTTTACCGATCCGGTCACCGGATTGCCTAACCGTCAGCGCCTGATCCGTGATTTGCAGTATATGGCCGTTGCCGGGGATATCACGCCGCGCCGCCTGGTTCTGATCGACTGTATTGATATGTCGCGCGCTTATGAGATGGCCCGCACCATGGGCATGAGTCCGGTTGAGAGCCTGCTGAAAGATATGGCGACCCTGCTGCCGCTGCGCCTGCGGCCGGCAGTGGGCGAGATGATTTACACCGTGGCAACGGGCCGGTTTGCCATTCTGACGCGAGCGGATAGCCGGCTCAGCGCAGCCTGGGTCGCCGGTCGTCTGGAAGGGATCAGCGCAGACATTGATGAGGGGCTCTCTGTTGCTCTTACGCCGCATACCGGAGAAGCGGGCTTTGTGGCAGGCAGCATGTCAGCGTCTGACGTGCTGCGCCGGGCCAGCACAGCGCTGAATGAAGCGGTAGGCCGCGGGCTACCCTCTCAGCGCTTTGATGAAGAGGCGGAAACGCAGCGCTCAGAAGATTTCCTGCTGATGACCGATCTTAAAACCGCGCTGCGTCAGAATATCGGGCTTTATATGGTCTATCAGCCGAAAATCTGTTTGCTGAAGGGTAAGCCGGTCGGACTGGAGGCGTTAATCCGCTGGAAACACCCCTGCCGGGGCGAACTTTCACCCGGCGCATTTATCCCGCTGGCTGAGCAGACAGACCTGCTCTCTGTGCTGACCGAGTGGATTATCGATAAAGCCATTGAACGTCTCAGCCGCCTGCGGAATCACTGCATTCAGTTGCCACTGACGATTAACGTCAGCGTACGCGACTTTGCCCGCGAAGGGTTTGCCGCCGGGCTGGAAAGTAAAATGCAGAAGGCTAAGCTGCCGACTTCTCTGCTGGGCATCGAATGCCTTGAGACAGAGCGTATTCTGGAAAGCCCGACCGCCCTGCGCGGGCTGGAGATGCTCAGAGAGCGGGGATTCACGATTTCACTCGATGATTTTGGTGCCGGCTATAGCAACATCAGCTATCTGCGTCGTATGCCGCTGGATGTGATCAAGCTGGACCGTTCCCTGATCAGTGAGCTTTCCTCCGATACGGCTTCACGCATCATCGCCCGCAGCATCATCGCCATGCTGAAAGAGCTGGACTATACCGTCGTGGCAGAGGGGGTTGAGTGTACGGATACGGTGGCCTCCCTGACCGAATATGGCTGCGATCAGGCTCAGGGCTTCTTCTATTCGAAACCGTTAGACGAGGAGGCGCTGGATCAGTGGCTTCACTGGAAGCTGCGGGGGGAGTGTATTTAATGCAACACGGCGCGTAGGATTGCGGTTGCATCGTTTTGTAGCGTTACGGATAGTGCCTGCTGCTCCTCCGGCTCGCCTTTTTTGCCGCTTTGCTTACCGCCGCCTTATGTGGTGCACACTGTGCGGGATCCGGCAAAGAAGGATGAAACATTTTTTGAACAATGTTAGCGTGTGCGCAACAACCATATGAACAGGAGCTGCACATGTTAACTACTATAATTTATCGCAGCCATATTTCAGATGATTTTCCGGTCAGAACCCTGCCAGAGATGGTCGATAATGCCAGTAAAATCAATACGTCTCACGGCGTGACCGGCATTCTGCTTTTCAACGGCACGCACTTCTTCCAGCTGCTTGAAGGCCCGGAAGCGGGCATTCTCGCAGTTTATGAGCGAATCTGTGCTGACCGCCGGCACCATAATGTCGTAGAACTGATGCGTGACTATGCGCCATACCGCCGCTTCGGTAATGCAGGCATGTCACTGTTCGACCTGCGCGAACATGATCGCTCATCTCTGCTTCAGGCGGTTCTGGATAAGGGGACGTCAAAATATCAGCTGACCTATGATGATCGGGCACTGCAATTCCTGCGTACCTTCGTCGAGTCCCGCGAAAAAGAGAACTATTACGAGGTTCTCCCGCCGGGTTACTGGGAATTTATTTCCGAACACGATGAGGCGCCCGCGTCGAGTCCGGAAACAGAAGGCGTCACCTTCCGCCCGGTCGTCGATCCGCTGGCCCGTCGGGTGACGGCGATTGAAGCAACCACGGTTCGTCCGGCAACGTCCGGGGAGATCGCTGGCGATGCGCTTTACGCCGAAGACCTGGAAACCCTCAAACAGACCTTCAGCCATGCCGGCAGAGTCTGTCCTGATGATATGACGCTCTACGTCAGTCTGCTGCCGATGACGCTGGTAATTATCCCCGATGCCGTCACGCAGATCCTGGCTGCGATTGAGCAGGCAGGACTTGTGCCTGAACAGGTTGTGATCGGCGTCAGTGAAACCGCCGTGATTTCGCAGCTGGAGGCCTTCTCTGACGCCGTCCGCGCCCTGAAAGCCGTCGGCATCAGCCTGTCGATCGACAATTTCGGTGACGGTTCAGCAGGATTATCCCTGCTCACCCATATTCAGCCTGATCGCATCCGTATCGATGCCGGGATCACCCGCGACGTTCATCGCAGCGGACCTAAACAGGCAGTGGTACAGGCCATTATCAAATGCTGTTCAGCGCTGGAGATCACCGTTATCGCGGCGGGCATCGTTCAGGCTGAAGAGTGGATGTGGCTGGAAGCGGCTGGGGTTATCAACTTCCAGGGCACACTGTTTGCGGCTGCGGGTCGCTACGAGGCGCAGTCTGTCGCCTGGCCGGAATACCGGGAAGCGATGTAACCTTCGCTCTGCGCATCATGAAAAGCGGCACATCAGAGTGCCGCTTTTTTTAGCCGCAGCCAGAGACTGCATCACGCCCACCACCTGCACTGCGATGTCACCCTCTTTTTTCCTGCGTGACCATGTCACGAGATCCCGTTGATGCTGGATCCACCCTGCGGCTTAATGCCTGTAGATAACCACTGTAGCGAGTAGTCCAGTCCGGCGGCGTAAGGGATCCCGGAGGGCCTTTTCATCGACGCCGGTATCATAATGCACCAGATATTTACTGTAGCGAGTGCCCTTTTATATGAGCCTGCATGTGGAAGGTATTGCGTAATATCAGCACCGAGCGACAGCGTGTCAGCCTCTGTGCCTCGGTTCTGGCAGCCTGAGGACTGATCGTCAGCTAAGCTTCTCGTTTTGATAACCACTATAGCGAGAACACCGGAAACGACCGGCACATGCGGCGGTAACGGGCACATCGTCCCCTCGGCGGGCGATTAAAGCGTGTATTACGGAGCCACTCCGGGTGTCCGGCATTATCCGGACTGGCATCAGACCCGTTACGGTTAACCACTGTAGCGAGTAGTGCTATATCAGCAAAAGAAGGTGACAGTCTGTGAAAAAACGATGACACAGGCCCTGAAATGATAGTAAGTGCTTACATTTACAGGTAAGAGGCTGCTGCAATCACAGCGATCGCATGATAACAACCACTATGGTGAGTAAACTGCGCTTTTCTGTTCTCATCTGATAACCACTGTAGCGAGAACGTTTACTCTGCCAGCACGATAATCCGTGCAGTAAACAGGCGATTGGTCGGAAAAGTGAGCGGGTAACCACTATAGCGAGTTAATCATGGGACAGGAATGAGGGCTTCAGATGCTCTGACAGAGCAGATAACCACTATAGCGAGTTTATCCGGACGAGCACAGGCTCCTTTGTGCCCCTGTGGACCGCAAAACGCACCGCATCAGCCTCGCCGCAATCCCATGAAAAGAGAAAATAACCACTGTAGCGAGTAAACAGCAGAGGTTTCCAGACCGTCAACCCTGCAGATAGCCGTGAGTAACCACTGTAGCGAGTAAAATTCTCGCCCCATCCTGTCGATCAGGATAACGGATGAGCCGCAGTGTGACGGGGATACAGAGATCGACGACAGTAAGCTCAGGAGACAACGCTTCAGAGGTAACCACTGTGGCGAGTAACCTGACTCGCTACAGTGGTTGCAGAAAGATAACGGAAGATCTGCCGCCTGCCGGGCATAGCCATTACAGCTTCTTTTGCTTACGGATCTTGTTCAGTAACTCTATTTCCTCGCGCGAAACCATAACCAGCTCACTGCTCTCCTCTGCGAGCAGCGGTTCAGGCAGGCTGACGTCAATCACGTCGGGATCGATATCCAGATCGTCAAACTCATCCATCTCATCATCGATCAGGCCCGACTTGCTGAGCGGCAGTTCGGCCGGGCGCAGCTTTGGATGGCGATAGTGGACCCAGAAGTAAACTGACGAGCCGCGACGCGTTTCGGTGTAGTCGAGATAACCAATCTCTTTTAACTGCTCCATGGCCTTTCTGACGGTGGCATTCTGGGTGATCACGCGCGAGGTCAGATTTAGCCGGGCGCGCAGACGCGCCATGGAGATCGGTGCCGGTTTTGGTGGCAGGCTTTCGATAAAGGTGTAGAGCGCCTGAGCAGACTCTTTGCGTGCCAGCTCATTGATGGCTTTCAGCTGCAGCAGAACCTTTCTGTCGAACTGATAGAGTTCAAAGATCTTGGGATCGGCCTGCAGCGTGACCGTATCCTTTTTAATGCTGTATTTGGCCGACTGCACCAGGTGCGTGGTGTAGTTTTCGCCGCCTTTGCTGGTAAACGTCAGGGTATTGGAGGCGATGCGCGTCAGCGACGCATCCAGACGGCTCCTGAGCTTCGAGGAGAGCCGCGCAGAGGGTATACCGCAGAGTTTGGCAAACTCAACGAATGAGAGCGTTACCGTGTCTCCCAGACACTCATGCGTGGCAAATGCCCGAATGATCCCCACCCAGGTTTTAAAGTCGTTATCCATATCCAGCCGCGCACCCAGAATCTTGATGTTGTCATAGCCTTCAGACCTGACCAGGGATAACTGTTTCAGATCCTGGGTCACGTCCATGGCGTTCATCTGGTTTTTCTGACTGCGAGCGGTGGATTTAAGCGTAGGAACAAACAGGCCGAGTCGCATCAATGCAACCGGCTGCACGGTGTTATTACTGTTGGGAGTCAGCGTAACAACCTCCCCCGTGCGTTTATCAGTTTCGCTAAACGCATCCGCTATGTTCAGGATATCTGGTTCTTTTCTTGGCATGGGGAAGATCCGTGATGTGAACAGACAAAAGCCGCCGCTACTCGATACAGTGGATACTATCACTCACTATAGCGGTTAATCTACTTGCCATAGTGGTTAATTGTCTCGCTACAGTGGATGTTTTGCTCGCTATAGTGGTTAGTCACATGTCCCGAAGGCAGGCATACCAGTGCCTCGCGGCTGCCGGGGATCTCTCAGGAACTTTCAGGGATCTTATGAGGATCGATGATTGGATCGATTCAGTGGATAACCCGACATATTTGGCTGAAAACTGCGCATCTTTCTGACACGCCAGGTTCTGTCAATAGCCGTTCTCCTGAACGGCCCTCTGAAAGTACCCACACAGCCCCTGACAGAAGCTTTTCCACACGCTGAAAGACCATTTACTCGCTACAGTGGTTATCCGTCACTCGCCAGCGCGGTTGCTTTTCTCGCTACAGTGGTTGTTACACTCGCTACAGTGGTTTTTCTTCTCGCTATAGTGGTTACGGATCCCCTCTCAGGCGTGATGTGACAAGGCCTGGGACGCTGCAGGGATCTGTTTAGGATCTCAGTTTGATCTATTAAGGATCGAACAATTGGATCTGGCCTGTGGATAACGGGGATAAAAACCAGACGTTAAAAATGAACCACAGAAGCAACCCCTCTCACAGGGCCTGCAGAAAACAGTCTGACAGGAGAGAAACGGGTAATTTTGTAAAGAGGCTAAAACAGTTGATAACGATGAGTGTGCCAGGCATCTGCCACAGCATTCTCACTAAACAGAAACAGGGCGTTAAACAGAAATCGTGCGCGTTTTCATTTTTTCCACCATGAAAATAATTTCATAACTATTTGATTTTAATGATTAAAATTATATATTTTCATGATGAAAACACCATCGGGAAACGTTATTTCTGCCTCTGTTTGTAACGGTTAATGAACAAAAATCAGAAATGCACAAGGGATGGTGCTTTTATCCCTGCAAAAGATCAGAGATATCAGAAAGTAACAGAAGATACGATTGCCAGTATTTAGTCGGGTGCAGAGCATAGCCGCGTTTCGTTCAGCTAACTCAGTGATGGCTGTTAATAATTCAGAACGCTCCATAGCGGGATTAACCATGGCAACCCATCTGAGCATCAGCAGAAATTCACAGAATTGAGCACAGACGAGCATCGCACTATCAGAAAAGTATGACGGTCCAGATTTGTAAGTCTCAGACATCGCCTCTCTGAAAAGCCGCTGACACCACAATCTGGCCACCTGAAAAATAACACTTGCGCTGAAAGTATAGTCGTCAATCTGAGTAGTGCTTAAATCAAATCGTTGCACTGAATGCCAGCAGGAAGTGAACTGAACCCTTTTTCATGCACAAAGAAGTTTTGTGCAAACATTCCCTTCCCTGCCTTTAAATCGATTGATTGAATTTAACGACTATCACCATAGTGAATACGGGTCTGGCTGAGTGGCACCATGATTCTTGCCGGAGAGGCAGTTCTGTGCGTTCTGAACAGGTAAGTATTGCTGAGGTGGGAGCAGGAGCAGATTACGATAACAATCTCTGTAAGCCTCAGGCTTTTAGCGCTCATCTGACCAGGCTTGTCGTGATACCTCTGTAAAGTAGATTGTCCACGTCTGCTGACAGTATTTAATCCGGTATTTTAAACGGCAGATGCAGATAAGACTCAGACACCCTATCCATGCTAACGGAATAATTAAACTGACGCCTGTGACCCGATAATCTCAGACAGATTTTTCACCAGCCCTTTTCTCTTTCAATGTGCTGATTTTATTGGTTTTTTATGAAATTTTCATGCTGAAAACACCATCAGAAAAACCTGTATGATACAGGCAGGAAGCTCACCGGGCATAATACCTCTTTCTGCGTAAAATCAGTTCCGCCATCTGCACAGTCATCGCTTTGCAGTTATTACTGTTTATGTTTTTAAAGCATAGACAATGCATGTACCCAGTTACTCTTCTCTAATCCTTCAGGTAATCCGCTTCACTCTGTGATAAAAAATCCAGGTTTTTAGCTTTTTTCTAAAAAATTGGCAGGTCGCTGCTTTTTGTGTAGTATGCCAAAAACATTAAGAAAGAGGGGCTTATGAAGCGTGATTATGGCGGAGTGCTGGAGATGGCAACCCGTGCCAACTCCATGTTGCATGGACTCAGCGATCATATTGAGCAGCAGCGTCAGGAGTTTAACCAGACCGGCTTTTATCAGACCTTTTCCCGCAACGCGGTCGCCAATATGCCACTGCTGAGCAAGCATGCCGTAGTTGCTGCGATCAGCGATATGGAAGCCGCAGGCTATCAGTTCGGTAAAAAACAGACCGGCAGCACGTCACAATATGCATTGACCATTCAGAACGTGGTCGACATCTATCAGCATCGTAAAGTCCCTAAATATCGTGACCGTCACGATGGTCCTTTTGTCGTGTTTGTCGTCAGCCTTAAAGGTGGCGTGTCTAAAACCGTCAGTACGGTTACCCTTGCGCACGGCATGCGCGCCCACCCTTCTATGCTGCACAACGACCTGCGCATCCTGGTTATCGACCTCGATCCTCAGGCGTCCAGCACCATGTTTCTGAGCCACACCAACAGCGTCGGTTCCGTACTCGAAACCGCCGCGCAGGCGATGCTTAACGACCTGGATGCCGATCAGCTGCGTGAGCAGTTTATCAAGCCGACCGTGATGCCTGGCGTGGATGTGATCCCGGCTTCGATTGACGACGGTTTTGTGGCAAGCGACTGGGAAGAGCTGGTTGCTGAACATCTGCCTGGCGTGGCACCTTCAGAGGTATTACGCCGCAACGTAATCGACCGTCTGGCGGGTGACTATGACTTCATCTTCCTGGACACCGGCCCCCACCTCGACTCTTTTATGCTGAATGCAATTGCAGCCAGTGACGTCCTGCTGACACCAACGCCCCCGGCGCAGGTCGATTTCCATTCCACTATGAAGTATCTGACCCGCCTGCCGGAGATGCTGGAGCGGATCGAATCTGAAGGCGTCGAACCACGCCTCAAGGCAAATATCGGCTTCATGTCCAAGATGACCTCCAAGCACGATCATCTGACTTCCCAGAGCTATGCACGTGAGGTCTTTACCAAATCGATGCTGGACTGCGGTTTACCGCGCCTGGATGGATTCGAGCGCTGTGGCGAGTCTTTTGATACCGTCATCAGCGCTAACCCGGCCTCGTATCCGGGCAGTGCAGACGCGCTGCGCAAAGCCAAACATGAAGCCGAGCAGTTCTCCAGGGCTGTTTTTGACCGAATCGAATATATCAGGAGTACCCTGTGAGCAAACCTATACAGCGTATCGGCCGTAAATTCGGGGACTCGGCTATCGCCAGCATGATAGACAGCAGCAGCCAGTCACGCACCTTTACGCTGAAGTCGGGTGCCAAAGCGACCTTTGTCCGTCAGCTGATCCCGCATGATGATATTGCCACCCGAACCAGCGTTGATCCCGGTATCAACGGACGCGACCAGCGCACGCTGACGCCAGAGTCGCTGCAGGAGATCACCCGTACCATTACGCTGCAGCAGTTTTTCCCGGCTATCGGTCGCGTCAACGGAAACCAGATTGAGATCATGGATGGCTCACGCCGCCGCGCCGCCTGTATGCTTTCCGGCGCCAGTCTGGAAGTGCTGGTGACGGCGGATGCGCTGAGTCTCAGCGATGCGCGTCAGCTGGCCGCTGATATTCAGACGGCAAAAGAGCACAACCTGCGCGAGCTGGGGCTGCGCTTCAAGCTGATGTACGAAAATGGCATGAGCAAAAGCGAGATCGCCAAAGCAGAGGGGATCTCCAATGCCAAAGTTTCCCGCGCGTTCCAGGCCGCCGCCGTTCCCGCCGAATTTATTGAGCTGTTCCCGGTCGTCTCTGAACTGACCCTGCAGGACTATCAGCTGCTGCTTGACGTATCGGAAGAGGCGAAAGCGGAGGCGATGGACATCAGCGAACTGGTCGATCAGATCCGTCACAGGCTGGATGATGATGCGGCCCTGCAAAGCGCCAGTCTGGATGAGAAGAAAGGCGTTATTCTGAACGGATTCAAAACGGCCCGCCGTCAGTTAAAGAAGCCGGCTCCCGCCAGCAAAACGGTGACGGAAAAACTGGCCACGTTCAGCACGGCCAATACCTATGCGCGTCGCAAAACCAATGACGAAAAGCGCACCATACAGTATGAATTCAGCCGCCTGCCAAAAGAGATAGCCGAGCAGATCGATGCCTCGATCAGACAGATACTCTCCACTGTCAAATAATCTCATATCAGCTCACGGATAACAGAACCGGCCCTGCGCCGGTTTTTTATTTCCGGCAAATCATTCCGGCCATCCCGCGTCTGCCTTCTCCCTTATTGTTCCTGCAAAAACTCTGTTAACCAGGCTCCAGATCAGTGGGGTTTAACTTGAAGTTACCGCCGTTTGACGCTATAGCTAAAACGGTTTAGCTTTCAGGTTTAATCAGAGGAGTGTGTTATGTCCGTTCGCGTATGGTGCCTCGGTGATGCCGTGGTGGATTTACTGCCCGAAACGCCGGGTCGCCTGATGCAGTGTCCGGGCGGTGCGCCCGCCAATGTGGCGGTGGGGATCGCCCGTCTTCAGGGAAACAGCGGTTTCATCGGCCGGGTAGGGGCCGATCCCTTTGGTGAGTTCATGCGGCAGACGCTCCGTGAAGAGCAGGTCGATACCCGCTATATGGTGGCCGATCCGGAGCACCGTACCTCAACGGTCGTGGTCGGTCTGGATGAGCAGGGTGAACGCTCCTTTACCTTTATGGTCCGGCCCAGTGCCGATCTGTTCCTCGCGGCTGCGGATTTGCCTGCTTTCCGTTCCGGCGAGTGGCTGCACTGCTGTTCGATCGCCCTGGCCGCTGAGCCTTCGCGCAGCACAACCCTGACGGCGATGCAGCAGATCCGGTCAGCAGGCGGTCATGTCAGCTTCGATTTAAATCTGCGCCAGGATCTCTGGCCCGATCCGGCGCAGCTGCGTGCGGTGGTCAGTGAGGCGCTGAGCTTTGCCGACGTCGTGAAGCTGTCGGACGATGAGCTGGCGTTTCTCTGCCCGGATCGGGAGCCGTCAGTCAGCATGCCGCAGCTGGCGGCGCAGTTTGGCCTTAAATTGCTGCTGGTCACCCGGGGCAGGGAAGGGGTCATCGCCTGTTTTCAGGACCAGATAAAGCATTACACGACTTCGCCGGTTACCAGCGTTGATACCACAGGTGCTGGGGATGCTTTTGTCGCGGGGCTGCTCTGGAAGCTGGCGCAGCACGGGCTGCCAGCCGACGAATCGCAGTTAGCGCGCTGTCTTGCCAGCGCACAGCACTGTGGTGCCCTGGCGACCACGGCTAAAGGGGCGATGACGGCGCTTCCCTGGCTTCACCAATTGGACGATCTGGCTGGCTGACGGTCATTTATTGCCCCTGTTTTGCGAGCTGTCTCACAATCACTAAACCGGTTTAGCTATTTTCGTTGCGAAGGGAAATTACCCGTGGCTATGATTTGCGCCTAAACCGGTTTAGCAAAAGCTGGTGATGATAGCCACTCTCCTCGGGGACATAAAAATGAAAAAAAGCACGCTGGCAGTGACCCTCTCTGCACTTCTCCTTTCCACACCTGTCTGGGCCGATCCCAGCATGAGCAGCATTGAAGCTCGCCTGGCGGCCATGGAGCAGCGACTCCAGGCTGCCGAGCAGCGGGCGAGTGCCGCAGAAACCCGTGCTGAGAATGCTGAAAAGCAGGCTCAGCAGCTGGCGGCAGTACAGCAGCAGAATCAGGCGGCTGCCGCTCAGGTCGCAAAGAACAGCGCGAAACCGGAACCGACGCCTGCGGATAACGGGGGCTTCGAATTTCACGGCTATGCCCGTTCTGGTCTGCTGATGAACAGCTCGGCTGCCCGGACACAGGGCGGGCCAACCGTTACCCCTGCCGGGGAAACCGGCGGTCATGTAGGACGGCTGGGTAACGAACCGGACACCTACGTTGAACTTAACCTGGAGCATAAACAGACGCTGGACAATGGAGCGACTACCCGCTTCAAAGCGATGCTGGCGGACGGGCAGCGCACCTACAATGACTGGACTGCTGCCAGCAGCGATCTCAATCTGCGCCAGGCGTTTGTCGAACTCGGTCAGCTTCCTACCTTCAGCGGCGCGTTCGATAACGCCACAGTCTGGGCCGGTAAGCGTTTTGACCGGGATAACTTCGATATCCACTGGATTGACTCCGATGTCGTGTTCCTGGCCGGAACCGGCGCCGGTATTTACGACATGAAATGGGGCGAGCAGGCGCGAAGTAACCTCTCGCTGTATGGCCGTACCTTCGGTGATATTGAGAACAATGAGAACACCGCGCAGAACTACATCCTGTCGCTGAATAACTTTGTCGGGCCAGTGCAGCTGATGGTCAGCGGCATGCGGGCGAAAGATAATGACGATCGCCGCGACATTGACGGTCTTAGGGTGAAAAGCGACGCGGCAGAAACCGGCGTCCATGCTCTGCTGGGGCTCCACAACGACAGCTTTTACGGGCTGACAGAAGGTACCGCAAAAACCGCGCTGCTTTATGGTCACGGACTGGGTGCGGAAGTGAAATCCATTGGCTCCGACGGGGCGCTGCTGCCGGAGGCAAACACCTGGCGTCTGGCGAGTTATGGCATCACGCCGCTGGGTGGCGGCTGGCACATTGCGCCTGCGCTGCTGGCACAGCGCAGTGACGATCGTTATGTCAAAGGTGACAGTTATGACTGGGCAACAGTCAACCTGCGCCTGATTCAGGAGATCACGCAGAACTTTGAGATGCAGTATGAGGGTTCATATCAGTACATGGATCTGCGTCCGGCCGGTTACAACAACCGCAACGCGGTCAGCGGCAGCTTTACCAAACTGACCGTCGCCCCGACCCTGAAAGCCGGGGATGTCGGTGACTTCCTTAAACGGCCGGAAATCCGTCTCTTCGCCACCTGGATGGACTGGGATCACCGGCTGGATAACTACGCCAGTGACGATGCATTCGGCAGCAAAGGCTTCGATGCCGGCGGCGAATGGAACTTCGGCGTACAGATGGAAACCTGGTTCTGAACAGGCGGCCCCGGCAGCCGGGGCCATTACGCCATGCGGATAAAAACATAACAAGACTGAGGTATCTATGGATTACGTAAAAATCGCCCGGGCACTCCTGCCGCTGATGGGAGGCAAAGAGAACATCGCCAGCGCCGCCCACTGTGCCACGCGCCTGCGGCTGGTGCTGGCAGACGATGAGAAAGCGGACACTGCCGCCATTGGCCGCGTTGAGGGCGTTAAAGGCTGTTTCCGCAACGCCGGACAGCTGCAGGTGATCTTCGGCACCGGCGTGGTGAACAAAGTCTACGCGGCCTTTATTGCCGAGGCAGGCATCAGTGAGTCGAGCAAATCTGAAGCCGCCGACATTGCCGCCCGCAAGCTCAACCCTTTCCAGCGCATCGCCCGCCTGTTATCCAATATTTTCGTGCCCATTATCCCGGCGATTGTGGCGTCAGGTCTGCTGATGGGCCTGCTGGGAATGGTCAAAACCTACGGCTGGGTCAATCCAGAAAATGCGCTCTACATCATGCTGGACATGTGCAGTTCGGCGGCCTTTATCATCCTGCCGATCCTGATTGGCTTCACGGCTGCCCGTGAGTTTGGCGGCAATCCGTTTCTGGGCGCGACCCTGGGCGGGATCCTCACGCATCCGGCACTGACCAACGCCTGGGGTGTCGCCGCCGGTTTCCACACCATGAACTTCTTCGGCATCGAAGTGGCGATGATTGGCTATCAGGGCACGGTGTTCCCGGTGCTGCTGGCAGTGTGGTTTATGAGCCTGCTGGAAAAGCAGCTGCGCCGGATTATCCCGGATGCGCTGGATCTGATCCTCACGCCGTTCCTGACGGTCATCATCTCCGGCTTTATCGCG
This sequence comes from Pantoea phosphatilytica, assembly GCF_051025615.1. Taxonomy (NCBI): domain Bacteria; kingdom Pseudomonadati; phylum Pseudomonadota; class Gammaproteobacteria; order Enterobacterales; family Erwiniaceae; genus Pantoea; species Pantoea phosphatilytica. The sequence continues at coordinate 112,211 of NZ_JBPFDF010000007.1, read as the reverse complement.
CTGCTGATTATCGGCCCGGCCGGCCGTATGCTGGGCGATGGGATCTCATTTGTCCTCAGCACGCTGATTGCGCATGCGGGCTGGCTGGCCGGACTGGTGTTTGGCGGACTTTACTCGGTAATTGTGATTACCGGTGTGCATCACAGCTTTCACGCTATCGAAGCAGGACTGCTGGGCAACCCTTCAATTGGGGTGAATTTCCTGCTGCCCATCTGGGCGATGGCGAACGTCGCGCAGGGCGGTGCCTGTCTGGCGGTCTGGTTTAAAACCCGCGATGCAAAAATTAAAGCGATCTCACTGCCCTCGGCATTTTCCGCGCTGCTGGGGATCACCGAGGCAGCCATTTTTGGTATCAACCTGCGCTTTATGAAACCCTTTATCGCCGGATTAGTGGGCGGTGCGCTGGGCGGTGCCTGGGTCGTCTCGGTGCATGTTTATATGACGGCGGTAGGGCTGACCGGTCTGCCGGGTATGGCGATTGTCCAGGCCGGATCGCTGCTGAACTATATTATCGGTATCGTCATCGCGTTCACGGCCGCGTTCGTGATCTCTTATCTGCTTAAATACAAAACGGATGCAGAATAATGGTTTCATCAACACGTCTGGCCGCCATTCTGCAGGCGGTCATGCAGGGGATGCCAAAGGCGCTCAGCGACAGCCACTATCCCGGCTGGCATCTGGCACCGGTTACGGGCCTGCTGAACGATCCCAATGGCTTTATCCAGTCCGGGGGTGAGTATCATCTCTTTTACCAGTGGAATGCGCTTGGCTGCGCCCATCAGCACAAATGCTGGGGACACTGGCGATCAGCCGATCTGCTGCACTGGGTGCATCAGCCCCTTGCCCTGATGCCGGATGAGGCGTATGACCGCAGCGGCTGCTACTCCGGCAGCGCAGTGGAGGATGAAGGTGTCCTGACGCTGATCTACACCGGTAATGTGAAATTTGAGGATGGCTCGCGTACCGCGTGGCAGTGCCTGGCGCAGCAGAACAGCGCAGGCGGCTTTGATAAGCTAGGGCCGGTCATCGCGGTGCCCGAGGGCTACACCGGCCACGTTCGCGATCCCAAAGTGTGGCGGCATGAAGATCGCTGGTACATGGTGCTGGCCGCGCAGACGACAGAGCGACAGGGCAGGGTGCTGCTGCTGCGTTCTGACGATTTGCGAACGTGGCAGAATCTCGGTGAGATTACGGGCAGCGAACGGGGCGGGCTGGCAGCCGCGGGCTACATGTGGGAGTGTCCTGATATGTTCAGGCTGGGCGACAGCACCTATCTGATCTGCTGCCCGCAGGGCGTGGCGCGCGAAGAGAAGCGCTATCTGAACAGCCACGCCTGCGCCTGGCTGAGCGGATCGCTGGATTATGCGCAGCCAGCCTTTGTGCATGGATCGCTGAATGAGATGGATGCCGGGTTTGAATTTTATGCCCCGCAGACCACGCTGACGGCGGACGGCCGGCGTCTGCTGGTGGGCTGGATGGGCACGCCGGATGGTGAAGAGATGGCCCAGCCCACGATTGCGCAGGGGTGGATCCATCAGATGACCTGTATACGCGAGCTGAGTTCGCGTAACGGCCGGCTCTGCCAGCAACCGATCGCCGAGCTGCAGGCGCTGCGGGAAAAGGAGCAGCACTATCTGGGCCGTGCCAGTGACGCGCCCGCGATCGCCGCGCGGCGACTGGAGCTGATGCTGGAGAGCGAGGGCGGCATCGAACTCCGCTTCGCGGATACGTTGATCCTGACGTGGCAGCAGGAGGAACTGCGGCTGACGCGCCGCAGCCTGGTGACGGGAGAGTGGATGACCCGTTACTGGACCGGAGCCGCCCGCCGGTTGCAGATCCTGTGCGACCACTCCAGCGTTGAGATCTTCATCAATGATGGCGAAGGAGTGATGAGCAGCCGCTATTTCCCTGAGCATCCGGCGAGGCTGACCCTGCACGGAGACGCAGAACTGCAGGTGCGCTACTGGTCGTTACGTCGCTGCATGGTAGAATAAGCGCCTGTTTCATTAACCGATGCCTTGTCGTGAGAAAAACAAAACGCGTTACCATCAGTGACATCGCCGGACTGGCCGGGGTTTCAAAAGCCACGGCCAGCCTGGTGCTCAACGGCCGTGGTGAAGAGTTACGGGTCGCGAAAGAGACGCGCGAACGGGTTCTGGCTCTGGCCAGGGAGCATCACTATCAGCCCAGCATTCACGCCCGGATGCTGCATGATGCCCGCAGTCATACGCTGGGGCTGGTCGTGCCGGAGATCACGAACCACGGTTTCGCCGCTTTTTCTCACGCGCTGGAAAATCTCTGCCGCGCGGCGGGCCTGCAGTTGCTGATCGCCTGTACCGACGAAAATGCCATCCAGGAGCGCGTTGTGGTCAGTAACCTGGTGTCGCGTCAGGTTGATGGGCTGATCGTCGCCTCCAGTATGCTGAGCGACAGCGACTATCTCAGCCTCAGCGAACAGCTGCCGGTGCTGCTGTTTGACCGCCATATGAATAATACGAAGCTGCCCTGGGTCATTACCGACTCGGTTACGCCAACGGCTGAACTGGTTGAAAAGCTGGCTCGTGCCTGCCCGGAAGAGATCTACTTTCTGGGCGGTCAGTCCGCACTCTCGCCGACACAGGATCGTCTGGCCGGATTCAGGCAGGGTCTGGCGCGGGCAGGGGTGACAGCGCAGCCGGAGTGGATAATCCAGGGTAACTATCATCCCGGCAGCGGCTATGAGATGTTTGCCACGCTCTGCAGCCAGCTGGGACGCCCGCCGAAAGCGATGTTCACCGCTGCCTGTGGCCTGCTTGAGGGGGTGCTGCGCTACATGAGCGAGCATAACCTGCTGAACAGCGACATCCGTATTGCCAGTTTTGACGATCACTATCTCTATGATTCGCTCTCGATCCCGATTGATACGGTAGAGCAGAATGTCCCTGAGCTGGCGCAGGCCAGTTTTTCTCTGCTGACCACGATGATTGCGGGTGAGGAACCCCTCCGGCGTCAACTGGTCCTGCCCGCCACGCTGCGACTGCGCGGATAGCAGGCAGATCCTTTTCCGGTCAATGGCGTCACTCCGTTTTGCGCCGGATGCGCGAAAGAGAGGTCACAAGGCTGGTTTTATCGGCCTCACTGAGATGAGGCGCTGCAAGCGCCGCCATCAGCCCGCGTCGATCCGGCTCCGTCAGCGGGCCCGCCTTCAGACGCTGGCTGATCGCACTAAGCAGTTCTCTATCCAGCCGTTCTATCTGTTGCCGTGTTTCCGCCAGGTCTGCGGGTGCGCGGGCGTTTTCAGGCGTGGAGAGCCAGTCTGCCAGATAGCGGTACTGTATCGCTTTACCGGCGTTCATCAGGGCATGAATAAAGGGGGCCACCGACTGCGGTTCAAGCCCTGTCTGCTGCGCGTTGCTCAGCATCTTATCCAGCACAACCTGCTCACGAGGCAGATCTTCTACAGGCAAATGGTGCCGGGCTTTATAACCGGCAACGGCTTTCATAATCTGCATGCGTTCATTCAGTGCTGCTGAGATGGCGTCGGATGAAACCGATCCCGCGAAAGCGTTGCTGCATAAAAACAGTGAAGAGAGAAAAACAGCCACAAATTGTGTCATCTGCCTGCTCCGTTAATGAAAACTGGCACTGATTTATGCATGAAAAAATAACTTAGTGTGATTATTTTGTTTTCAAAATGTGAATGAGTGCGTTGATGCAGACGATCGCACTATATCGTTAATCAGATTGCGTTTTTTCATAAAAAATTCATCTCTGAATGCCATGCTGGCAGGCTGTTTCCAGCGTAACCCGATGCCATATCCGATTCTGCCGGAGGGGCTTTCCGGGCCGTCTGATCTGTCACGGTCAGAAGCGCCGTGCAATTAAATTGCGCGCCGGGCGGTGCGCAGATCGGCGGGCGTAAAAAAGTGATATTTCAGCAGGCAGCGCCGCCCGGCATTCTGCGCGCTGCGCAGAGAAGGGGTATTACCCGGCAGAATCGTACCGGTCAGCAGTGCCGCCGGGTCATAGCACTGATTAAGCTGCTGCTGCAGGCAGCGCTGAGCACGCGCGGCCAGCCCGCGGCCCTGATACGCAGGCGTAATCACCTCATCCATAATCTGGAATCCCTCCATAAATGCCAGCCGCCGCGGCACACAGATTATCAGCCCGGCCACGCTACCCTGCCAGACGATCAGACAGACATGCCCCCCGGCGATATCGTCACGCAGCTCCTGACTGCTGGTAGCCAGCAGCTGCCCGCGCAGATGGGGCAATGTCTGCCAGCTGGCGCGGTAGGCGCGGTTAATCGCCGTCATACAAACGGGATAATCCCTGTGGCTGGCTCTGACCAGCGAAAGTGCCGGATCGCCGGGTGCGCAGGATGATGCCGGCTCGCTGCCGAAGATCAGCTGGTCTGTGATGCCGATATCAGGCATGGAAGCAGGTAACAGAATACGCAGTTTCAGAGGCTTCAGCGGCTGCCAGGCCTGCATGATGGCGCTGGCAACGGTATGATCCAGCTCTCCGTCCCGCGCCACGACTTCAATAAAAGGCTGGGCGAGGTCGCCACCCAGATAACGGGGACCGGTGAGATAACGCTGACCGTTGATCGTCAGTTCACGCTGCAGAAAGGTGTGCTGAGGCAGGCCGGTTTCACGCCAGGGAAAAGCGGCCGAGAAATGATGATCGTGACATCTTAACGCCTCCTGTGCCAGCCAGCGGGTCAGCCAGTCGCTGAGGCAGGCAGAAGAGACCGGAACGGTACGATAAAGCGACACCATATAATTCAGCATACGAGTCCTTATTTGGCCGCCGTCAGCGATCGCCCGCTTCTCTGTGGCTCTGCCGGAGCGCAGAGAGGCAGATGTGGCTGCTGAGAGTGTAAACGAAGTGCGCGCTTTATGACCATCACTAACGCATCGGTAGCGTCTTTCATGCCCGTGCCCGTGCCGCACGATCTGTCAGGCCCTGATGAAAATCCCGGCAGCATATCGCTCTGCGCGCGGATTAGTCCTCCCCGATGATGGTGCTGATCATAAATTCAGGATTTATTTCCTGAGATTCAGGCCGGATTATTTCCGCATGGTCAAATTAATTGATGATATAAGGCATAGTTGCACAAAAATATTAAGAATGCCGGGTCAGCATAACTTTTACGAAAATATGACGGAATCAGATAATCAGCCGGCAATAAATAGCTTATGCTTTAGGGGTCGTCAGATAATTATAAAATATTCAGTTCTTTTACCACCCGGGGGTTATATGGTTCATATTGATTTATGTACCAAAGAGGGCGTAATGAAAGCTTATGCTTTTCAGACGCCCATGCAGGCAATGACACTGTTGGATACAATTAAAGATGATGAGTTTCAGTGGTTTAATCTGGAGTGGGATGGACAAAGATTTACCTGCCCCTATCATTTTATTAAAAGACTCAGCAGCCGATCTTATATCCGATCATTCTGGCGTTAATTATCGTAATGTATTTAGCAGAGGCTTATCTGAACGTTTATCGCGATCTCTGCTTTTACTCTCCTGAAGCTGATTCATCTGGTCTGTTCAGCGGGGCAAACGCTGCCCCGCTATTTTCCCCTTAAACCGGTACTGTCATCGGTACCCCTGATAATAGCGGTGGACAAGGCCACGGATTCCGCCGCAACTCGCCCTCATTATTCACGGCTAAGTTTTATCGCGTTCAGCACATTGTCATCCATTGATTCAGCCGGACTGCGGGGTTGCAGACAACACCGGGCAATAAATCGTTATCAGGGGTAAATCGTCTTCTGTTCCCTTCTTTGAATCGGGTTGCGGCTGATACACTCAGATTAATCTCAATGCGGACCCCGACTCTGATGCATCAAGAAAAAATCCGTCTTCGCTCACTGCTGACTTTACTTTCAATTGGCGGGGTTATACTGACCTCGGGTCTGCTGCTGGGCGCGCTGCTGCTGTTTCAGAAGGCCAACATCGAAGAGAGCCTGCTGGAAGGCAACATTGCGTATGCCAGTAAACTGGCAGACACCACCGATCGCTATCTGGCGACAGCACAGCGTGAACTGGCGTGGAGCGCCACCCAGATCAGGGGGCTCAGCGACACGCAACTGCTGAAAGCGGAAACCGAGCGGCTGCGGATGCAGTCGGGCATTTTCAACTCGGTGCTGGTGGTTAACAGTCATGCCATCGTGACCGCCATCTCCCCCGAAAGCCTGAATCTGAAGGGGGTCAGACTCGACTCACCCGCCAGTCAGCAGGCCATTACGACGCAAAAGCCCTTTATCTCTAATCCTTTTACCTCGGCCTCCGGAAATTATGTGGTGTTCCTGTCTCAGCCGCTCTTCAGCCCGGAAGGGCATTATCTCGGCTATGTGGGCGGGACGATCTACCTCAAAAAACACAGCATACTGAGTGACATCCTGAGCCAGCATTTCTATACCAAAGGGTCGACAGTCAGCGTGGTCAGCAATGACGGGCTGGTTATTTTCAGTCACGATCCGGCGCGCGTGGGCACAAAGATGCCCCTCAGCCCGGCGCTTCAGAAGCAGCTCGCATCGACCGAGAACGGCCATTTCACGCTGGAACGAGACGGACGGGACTTTCTGACCGGTTACGGAACGCTGCGCAGCACGGGCTGGAACATCTTTGTCACCGGCTCCTCTGAAACGGTCAGAACGATTCAGATCAAGTCAGCCGAGAATGCCCTCTGGTTCATTCTGATCATCATCGCCCTGACAGCAGCGATTATTGCGTCACTGGCCGGGCGAATCGCCTCGCCCCTCGAAAAGCTGGCGGACCAGGTTCGCAACGAGGGCAACGACCCGCAGAGCGGATCTCTTTCGGCGGTGAAAACCTGGTATTACGAGGCCGATCGGCTGAAAGAGGCCGCGCAGGAGTACCGCTATATCGTTGCCCGGCGTCTGGCGGCGCTGAATAACGAGGCGATGACCGATCCGCTGACGGGCTTGTGCAACCGGCGCGGTTTTACGGCGCTGGCGACAGCCTCAGACAGCCAGCATGAGCAGTGCGTGATCGCGATTGATATTGACCATTTTAAAAAGATTAACGATCTCTACGGGCATGATGCCGGCGATGCGGCACTGGTCAGGCTGGCTTCGTTACTGCGTCAGGCCTGTCGCACAGGCGATGTTGTCAGCCGGTTCGGCGGCGAGGAGTTTATTCTTTTGCTGCCACACACCACCCTGGCTGACGCCGCCGGTATCGCGGAGCGTATCCGTGAAACCGTCAGCGCCACGACCTTTCCGTTTGCCGGCACGATGACGATCTCTGCTGGGGTCGCCTCGCTGACAGAGGAGGGGAGTGACCGTGAGTCTCTGATACGGCGTGCCGATGAAGCACTCTACAAGGCCAAAGCCGCCGGACGTAACAGGGTGATAATGGCGAGGCCTGAAGGGTTCATCGCCTTTGCCCCGGTCTGATAACGCTTCAGGGGATGAGGGGGCTCAGCACTTGCTGCGAAGTCGCCAGCCGAGCCACTCATCCAGCGCCATTTCCGGCAACGGTCGGGCATAGAAAAAGCCCTGCGCCTGATCGCAGCCAAACTCGGTCAGTGCCGTTTCGGTTTCCGCACTCTCCACGCCTTCGGCCAGCACTGTGTAATCCAGATCCTTGAGCATAGCGATTATGCTGCGGGCAATAACGCGCGAAGCGGTATCCGATGAAATCTCGCTGATCAGCGAGCGGTCGAGCTTGATCACGTCCAGCGGCATGCGTCGCAGATAGCTGATGTTACTGTAGCCCGTACCGAAATCATCCAGCGAAATTCCGAAGCCACGCAGTTTCAGCATCTCAAGCCCCTGCATCGCGGCCGGGCTTTCCAGGATCCGTTCGGTCTCCAGACACTCAATGCCCAGCAGCGAAACCGGCAGCTTCGCTCTGATCATCTGATCCTCCAGTTGGTCGGCAAAACCGTCGCGGGAAAAATCGCTGCTGCTGACGTTAATGGTGACCGGCAGCTGAATATAACTGTCGCGCAGCCGTGCGAGGCGGGTGATAGCCTGATCGGTCACCCAGGCTGTCAGCTCGCTGAGCAGTTCGGTTTGTCCGGCAAAAGGCAGAAACTGCGCCGGTGAGAGTTCGCCGTGCTGGGGATGTTTCCAGCGGATAAGCGCTTCCAGGCCGATGGGCTTGCCGCTGTGCAGACAGATTTTAGGCTGATAGGCGAGCCATAGCCCTTTATTCTGGCGGATGGCTGCGGCCAGATCATGCATCAGGGTGAAATCCTGGGTATGGCGGGTATCGGTATCCTTGCTGAAAAGCATGGAGGGAACGTCACGGGTAATCGCCTCATGCAGGGCGCTGACGGCACGTCGCAGGATCTCCTGCGGCGGCAGTTCCCCGGTGTTGAACCCGGCTTCCCCGGTGTGAGTCACCAGCGCTACCGACAGTCCGTCGCCGAGATCGGCGCTGATCCCCGTCAGCTTATCTGCCACCCAGTTGGCCGTCATCCTGCTCTCCTGACGTGTCAGCAGCGCAAAACGCCCGGTTGCCACCGTGTAGAGCATTTCACCCGGCGCGGGCCGCAGACGCAGCGGCAGCAGGGTGGCAACATCTTTCAGCAGGCTTTCAACCGGGCCCATTCCCATTGAGCGCGCAAGCTCATAGGCGCGCGGCATATCGATGCAGTCAATCAGAACCAGCCGCCGTGGCGTGGTGTCGCCGGAGGCGGCCAGAAACTGCAGATCGCGGATCAGACGCTGACGGTTAGGCAGGCCCGTAACCGGATCGGCAAAGCCCGCCGAATACCAGGCTTCCAGAAAAGACATTACCAGCGCCGCCAGCATGGTGAGCATCGCCACCTGCTCGCTACCGAAGCGATGAGGTGCCACGTCGGTGACGCACAACGTTCCCAGAATGAGGCCGGTGCTGCTCTTCAGCGGCACGCCGGCATAGAAGCGAATAAACGGCGCGCCCAGGATCAGCGGATGTTCCGCAAAGCGTGCGTCGAGCAGCGTATCAGGCACCACCACGATACTGTCACTGTCTACGGCGTAACGGCAGAGCGAATCCTGGCGGGAAGAGTGCGTCAGCGTGAAATTATGCGCTGCCCTGACGTACTGCATCTCATCATCCAGCACGGAGATAAAACTTCCCGGAATACCGAGCGCCTGGCTGGCCAGCCGGACAAACTGCCGCAAAACCTGGTCACGACTTTCGTCGTAACTCAACAGCGCATTCAGCGTGCGCGCGCGGCAATCGTCGTCGCCGCCTGAACATGTAAGCATGGATCCCTCCGCACCGTCTGGTTACGGAGCGAAATTAAACAGATAAATTTAATGATATGGCGTGATCACTACAGGCAATTTCTTAAAAAGGGAATAGCCCTGACAGTTTATTTTTTTAGTTCACTGTGCGCCACTCCTGACCAGGATAGCAGGGCTTTTTTCTTTAACGAAATATTTTACTAATCACGATTCTATTATTTTGTCGTCAGAAACTTTTAATTTCTGAAATACCCTGCCAGGATAGAAGGCATAAAAATAGTGCGCTATATAATAACGCATTAAAGTAGATGACAAAACTCATTATTGCCTTTTTTAACTACACCAAAACAACATCAGGGAAACCCTCATGAATTCACTCAGGCATTTCACCATTCGCCGCGTTGTGCTGTGGATGATGATCGTATCCGTCGGCGTGATCGCGCTGGCGGGCGGTTACAGCAACCAGGTCGTACGCGATATCTTTCGCCAGACGGAACGCGCCGACCTCCTGTCGCAGCAGCTGAGCGTGCTGGCGCAGAGTGCTCTCGTTATGCAGAGCGGCCGTCCGGCCGAGAAAGATGCGCTCATTGCCGCGATGCCGGCCGGCCCTGAATGGGATGGTCTGCGTACAACCCTCCTGGCCGCCCCTGCAGACTTCCCGTCCGCTGCCCGCGAACAGCTTAATCAGCTGACGCAGCAACTGGCACAAAGTCAGGCTCCGCTCAGGGCTGACCGCCGTAAGCTGGAAGGCGCACTGCTGGCCGCGCTGCTGATGTCCGTGGCATTGCTGCTGTTCTGTGACCGCTATCTGGTGGTTCATCTGGTGCGTCCGGTAGGTAAGATCCGCGCGCACCTGAAAGTAATCGCGGACGGCGATCTGACCCGTGAACCTGAAGATCTGGGGCGCAACTGCGTTGGTCAGCTGGTGCCGCTGGTGAAAGAGATGCAGCACAGTCTGCTGGAAACGGTCAGTGCCATTCACGATAACGCGGCGATCCTTCATCGCGAAGCGGGTGACATTGCTGCAGGCAATGCGGACCTCTCTGACCGGACTTCGACCCAGGCTGCGGCGCTGGAGCAGACGGCGGCCAGCATGGAGGAGATCACCGTCACCGTACGCAACAACGCGCAGAACGCCCGCGAGGCGCGGGAACTGGCCGTCAGCACCACGGATACCACCCGCGAGGGTGTGGCGCTGGTCCGGACAGTCGCGACGGCTATTGCCAGCATTGCGCAGGGCTCAGAAAAAATCCGCCAGTTCACTGCCACTATCAACGGCATTGCGTTTCAGACCAATATCCTGGCGCTGAACGCCGCCGTCGAAGCGGCCCGTGCGGGTGAGCAGGGCCGCGGTTTTGCGGTGGTTGCCAGCGAGGTCCGTTCACTGGCGCAGCGCAGCGCGGCCGCCTCTAAAGAGATTGAAGAGCTGATTACCGAAACGGTCGCGCGTGTCGATGACGGCAGGCGTGCGGCCGAGAGCGCAGGGACCACGATGGAAGCGGTGCTGCGTGGCGTCGGCGGTGTTAACGAGCGCATCGGACAGATTGCGCTGGCATCGGATGAGCAGAGTAAGGGGATTGCCCAGGTGACGGTGGCCGTGGCTGAACTGGACCGCGTGACCCAGCAGAATGCGACGCTGGTTCAGCAGGTTTCTGCAACGGCTGGCAGCCTCAGTGGACAGACCGAAACGCTGGGAAGCGTGATTACGCGTTTTACCCTGCCACAACAGCCTGCTTCTGCGGTCAGCAGGCCCGTGGAGCAGCCGGGTGGCTGGGCCGCCTTCAGTCAGGCCTAGCCTGAACGCCCTCTCATTAAGTCCGGGCTGGCCGTACATGTATTAATCGCGGCCAGCTTTCCGGCTTATTTTAAAGATGAATAAATGCGTCATTTATTTTAAGTGTTATTGACGCCGATCATCGCAAAGCCATTTTTGCGATTCAGAATGAAAATAATGATTCAAGCCGGGCAGGAATTGTCCGATGAGAACGGAAAATATAATTTCACTTAATTCCAGCACGTTTGCTGATTTTTTACGCTTTCCTGACACGAAAAATACCCGGGATTTAAAACTTAACTCAAATTTATATGTTGGCTGCAGGCAGATCCTTCTGTCCGGCCATCGGATCGGGGCACCGTATGCGGAGCGTTCATATGAGAAATCAGATTTTTCAGCAGCCCGTCGTTGTGCAGCACAACGTGCGTGAACTGCGTAAGGCAGCCGGACTCTCACAGGAGATTGCGGCAGAGCGGTTTGATCTCAGCCAGCGGGTCTGGCAGACCAAAGAAGCATCGAAAAATCCTGCGCTGCTCAGCCAGGGGGAATATGAGCTGCTGATGCTGCTGGCCGGAGAGCATCCCTACTATGAGCTGGTCCCGAAACCGAAAAAGTAGGATCGTCAGCCTCTGTTTTCGCTGAAGTAAAGTTATGTCAGGCCGATATATAGCTAAACGAAGCGCATTATCCCGCTCGTCTGATATGCCCCGGCCGGTTCTGGCTGGCGCGGTCCGCAAACAGGCGCTGCTGCGTCGCGACCTCTCAGCCGGGCAGAACGTGTTAACTGGCGTCCGCTTCTGGCGGCACCAGCTTTATCGGGCTCTGTGCGGCAATCTGTTGCTGCCGGGCTCACTGACGGGCCTTTCTTCCGGCAGCGGGTCGGCAGTGCAATCTGTCCGTCCTGTCTGATTGAACGTGTCCTCTTTATGCTGTGTCATGCCGGCCACAGCAGATAACATCAGAGGGGAGATGACGTTGAAACGTCCCGTTTATCATGATGCCGAGGCCGCTCGCCTCGACGCACTCAAACAGTATCATCTGATGGATACACCGCCGACCGATGCGCTGGACCGCCTCACCACGCTGGCCGCGCGCCTGTTTAAGGTGCCGGTCGCCTTTGTGTCGCTGATTGATGAGAAGCGGCAATTCTTCGCCTCCCGCTACGGTCTGAATATCTCCGGCACCGCGCGTAACGTCGCTTTCTGCAATCATACGCTGGCGAAAGGCGACATCCTCTGTGTGCCCGATACGCTGAAGGATCCGCGCTTTTGCGACAGTCCGCTGGTGCATGGCTATCCCTTTATCCGCTTTTACGCCGGGATCCCGCTCTCAACCCCCGATGGTCATCACATTGGCACCGTCTGCCTGACCGACAGCCATCCGCGTGAGCCGCTGACGGCGGAGGATCGGCAGCATCTGGCCGACATCGCCGCCCTGGTGATGGATCGCATGGAGATGCACCGTCTGGAATTGCTGCGTTACACCAGCCAGCAGCGGCTTCAGGCGATCTCATCGACCTCGCCTGACGCCATTGTCTGCACCGACCTGCGGCGCGGCATCATCTTCTGGAATCCGGCCGCGACGGCGCTGTTTGGCTACACCGCCGAAGAGATGCGGGGCCAGTACGTCAGCGAGCTGATTCCGGCGCGCTGCCAGACCGATTATCGCACCGAACTGGCTCGTATCACCGCGGATGATGCGGCGATCTCTCTGCCGCGCTCGTTACAGATCTGGGGCGTGACCCGGAACGGTCGCGAATTTCCGGCCGAGGTCTCTTTTTCCGGCTGGTGTGAAGAGGGCGAGCGGCTGGTGGGAATGATTATCCGTGATGTCACGGCCCGCTATGAGAGTGAAGCGCGACTCTGTGAACTGGCCTCTCTGGATATGCTGACGCGACTCGCCAGCCGCAGCGCCTTTATGGAGCAGGTGGCTCAGCTGACCAAAGCGGGCGTGCCCTATACGCTACTGATGACCGACCTCGATGGCTTCAAGGAGGTCAATGACACGCTGGGACATGCCGCCGGGGATGCGCTGCTGTGTCACGTCGCCGAACAGATTCGGGCGGTCTGTACCAGCGCCGTAACGGCTGCGCGTCTGGGCGGTGATGAATTTGTGATCCTGCTGGCGGGTGGCAGCGCCGAAGCGGCAATCATGGCGGAAAAACTGATTGCGGCCGTGCAGACGCCGTTCCGTTACCACGACTCACCCGTTGTGGTGGGAGCCAGCACTGGCATCGCCTCTTATCCTGAGCATGGCCGCGATCCCTCTTCGGTGATGTCTGCCGCGGACCTGGCGCTCTATCGCGCCAAGGCCTCGGGCAAAGGGTGCAGCATTCTGTTTATGCCCGCATTCCGGGATGCCGAACAGCAGCGTCGTCGCTTTGAGCGCGAACTGGAAACGGCGGTACGGCAGCAGCAGTTCACGCTTTATTATCAGCCCCGCTACGACGTGGAAAGCGGCAGACTCGTGGGCTGCGAGACCCTGGTGCGCTGGCAGCATCCGACGCGCGGCTTGCTGTTGCCCGCGGAGTTCATCGGTATGCTGGTGAAGACTCCGCTTTCCGTCACGCTCGGGGAGTGGATTATCCGCAGTGCGCTGGCTCAGGTCCGGCAGTGGCAGGTGCGTTTTCCCGCGCTTCGCGTCAGCATCAACCTGTTTCCGCGTCAGCTGACCGGACAGACGCTGGAAGCGGTGATCCGTGAAAGCGCCGGAGGCGATGCCGGTTTCGTCGAGCTGGAGGTGGATGAGCCGCTGCTGGCGGTGCTGGTGCAGGATATGCCCGCGCAGGTGGAGGCCGTGCGCCGGACGGGCGCCTCCTTTGTTATCGATCACTACGGTCGGACGCTGGGGGCGCTTAATCTGCTGCGCTACAGCTTTGTGTCGGGCTTCAAGATCGATAAGTCGCTGACGCTGGAACTGGATTCCAGTATGCGGGTGCGGATGATGTTTCGCGCCATGACCGCGCTGGGGAAAAGCCTGGGTATTCAGGTCGCGGCAGAAGGCGTGGAGGAGAAAGATCAGATCGCTTTTGTCACGACAGCCGGATGCAACGTGATGCAGGGAAATGGGTTATGTCAGCCACTGACGCCAGAGGACTTTGAGGCGATGCTGGATCAGGAAGCCCCTGTGCTGCCTGCTGTCAGCGGTTACGGCGTCACGCCACGCTGACCGGTTCGTCCTGTACGGCGGCGCGCTGGCCACTCATCAGCGTGCTGCTGGCCGGTATTCCTCTTTCAGCAAGCCGAAGATCCAGTCATCCTGCCATCTGCCGTCGAGAAAGAAGTTCTGCCGTAAGGTGCCTTCCTGAATAAAACCGGCCGACAGCAGGGTCCGGCATGATGCCGCGTTACCCGCCGTGACGGTGGCGACCATTTTACGGTAATTCTGCTGCTCAAAGCAGAAGGCGATCGTGGCCCGCAGCGACTCGCTGCCGTAGCCTTTACCCTGCGCCTCTGCGGCCAGCAGAAAACCCGCCTCAGCTATCCCGTCTCCGCGATCGATAAACCCGCACAGGCCCACCGGAAGCCCGGAGGTTTTCTCCTCAATCACCAGACATAGCCAGTGCGGACAGCCCCTGTACCAGGCGGGCAGCCGCACATCAAAAGAGTGTGTTCTGATCTCTTCGGCGCTGCGCGGGTCGCTGATGTATTGCATCACCGATCGGTCCTGACTGACTGCCAGATAGAAAGGCCAGTCCTGCTGACGCAGCGGACGGTAGGTGAGGCGGGGCGAGATTACCTGTGGCGGGGTTTCAGACGCGTCCGTTGACATGCGGTCACTTCCTGGGAATCGGATTAGTGAGGTGATGGAGCAAAAATACCACACTATTAAAGACGAACGGCAGGCGATCGCGTCACGATGCGAAGCGCCACGCAAGGTCGGGATATTTTCCTGTTTTTCGCATTCGCCTCTGCTGGCGACTGCTCACAGGAGTTATTCATAACTGTGCTGGCAGGTCATCTTCCCGCTTCATTGCTACGCTTAGTCCGATAGCTGAATGTTGACGCTGATGAGAGTAGCCCTATGGATCTGAAAACGTTTGAAGCTGACGCCTGGACGGGACTGATGGACGCGGCCGCCGATCCGCACGCCGGATTCCGGTATGTGACGCTCTGCACGGCCGATACCGCGCAGCGGCCTCAGGCGCGCATCGTGGTACTGCGCGAATGCGATGATGCGCGCCGGAGGCTGACATTTCATACCGATGTCCGCAGCCCGAAATGGCAGGAGATGGCGGCGAACCCGCAGGTCACCGTACTGGGATATTGCCATGAGCGCCGCCTGCAACTGCGCCTGGCCGGGCAGGTTCACCTTTATGCGGCAGGCAGTGAGATCGCCCGGAGCACCTGGCGTGCGCTGCCGTCGCATACCCGGCAGACATACAGCGGTGGAGCGCCTGGCGGGGTGCGGGTAACAGCGCATCAGCCAGATGAATTAACGGACCCGGAAGCCGGAGAATCCCGCTTCGGCGTGGTGATCCTTCACACCAGCAGGCTTGACGCTTATCAGCTTCAGCGAAATGACAACCAGCGCGCGCTGTTTCGCTATGCCGCTGAGGGGGCATTACTGGCAAGCGAGTGGATTAATCCGTAAGGGGAGCTGACAGTGATGATTCTGCTTATCGAACACTATGCGCAGAAACCTTTTCTCATCAGGACATCCGATCCGGCAGACGCGATTAAAATTTGCAGGGAGCAGCTGAGACTGATCGTATGAGATCTGTTACCGGCAACCGGGCACCCTGATTGCGTTCATGAAGGGCTGAACAACAGGCGCGAGCTGCCGCTTCCGATGATCCGCCCCCCCTTGTGTCAGGTGCGGAAGAAGAGCCAGCCAGAATACCGGTTCCGGGTCCGTTCAGGAAATCCCCCCGCCTCCTGAGATGAGAGCCGGTTAATGCGGCACCTCTCCTCCCGCATCAAATACCTCCCCACTGCGTTGTACATCCCAGGATCCCTGACTACCCTTGCCTGGGTGCCGGGGCCGGAGCGGGCCGCATCGCCTGAACACCCAATCGGCCATCACCACTTTCAGCGACTACCGGCAGGCGAGCCTTAGCCTGCCAGAGATGATCAAACAGGGACATCATGAAAGAAAAAAGCTCCACCGATCCTTACCGCGCTGATGAGCACATTGATCCTTATGTCTCGGTTCAGGGTGCCAGAACACACAATCTTAAAGATGTGTCGCTGCGGTTCCCCCGGAATGCGCTGGTGGTCTTTACCGGGGTCTCCGGCTCCGGCAAGTCCTCACTCGCTTTTGACACCCTCTATGCGGAAGCGCAGCGCCGGTTTATTGAGTCGGTTTCGCCTCACGCCCGCCGTCTCATCGATCAGGCCGCTGCGCCGGATGTGGACAATATCGACGGGCTTCCGCCTGCCGTGGCGCTTCAGCAGAGCCGGACGGGTGCCCAGGAACGCTCAACGGTGGGCAGCCTGACCCGCATTTCCGTCACGCTGCGCCTGCTGTTTTCCCGTGCGGGCGTAAGGCCAGAGGGCGTGCCCTTCATGACGGCCGACTATTTTTCCCCCAACCATCCCAAAGGCGCCTGTCCGCATTGTCAGGGACTTGGCCGGGTGCATACCGTCAGAACCGAAGCGATGGTGCCGGATGAATCACTCAGCATCCGCGAAGGCGCGATTGCCTCATGGCCCAGAGGCTGGCACAACAAGAATCTGCGCAGCATCCTGGAGACGCTCGGCTATGACGTCGATGCGCCCTGGCACACGCTTTCATCCCGCGATCGGCAGTGGATACTGCTGACCGATGAACAACCCTCCGTGCCGATTTTTGTCGGGCTGAACGCGGCGCAGCGGGAAAAAGCGCTGGCGACGGGCGAAGAGCCCGCCTATACCGGCACCTACACCAGTGCGGCAAAAATTGTGCTGCAGGGCTATGCGGGTGGCAGCGAAACCACGAAGAAACGGCTGGCGCGCTTTGTGACGGTCGCGCCCTGTCCGGAATGCCACGGCAAAAGGCTCAACCGGGATGCGCTCTCCGTCACTTTTGCCGGAGAGGATATCGCCAGCCTGAGTGAGCTTCCGGTCTCTGAACTGCGTGAGCGGCTGAAACCCTATGCACAGGGCGTCTCGCCGGATATGCCCGCCGAAGCGGCGCTGCGCGAGGCGGTGCTCCGCATGACCGCCGATATCTGCACGCGGCTTGGTCAGCTGGAGACGCTGGGGCTGGGACATCTCGCGCCGGGACGCCGTACCACGCAGCTTTCCTCTGGTGAGCTGCAGCGCGTACGTCTGGCCACCCAGCTGATTTCCCATCTGTTCGGCGTACTCTACGTGCTGGATGAGCCTTCAGCGGGGCTGCATCCCGACGATGTCCGATCGCTGCAGGTCTCACTGAAAAACCTGGTCCGGGCAGGCAACTCACTGGTTGTCGTCGAGCATAATACGGACCTGATTGCCGGGGCGGACTGGCTGGTGGAGGTCGGGCCGGGTCCGGGCAGTCATGGCGGCGCGATCGTCTATAACGGGGTGCCAGCCGGACTGGAAGCGGTCAGCGCCTCGCCGACCGCGGAATATCTCTTTGCCCGCAGCTACAGCGGGCTGCGTCAGCGTCGGCCTGCTGAGCACTGGCTCAGGCTGGCGCAGATCGTCTGCAACAATATCGTCGGCGTCGATATTGCTATCCCGCTGGCGAGAATGACCGCTGTCACCGGGATTTCGGGATCGGGCAAATCCACCCTGCTGAATCGCGTACTGCCGGAATTGCTCGGACGTTTTGATACGCCACCTGACAGCCAGGAGGGCGAGGAAGAGGAGCCGGTGCCTGATGTGACAGGCCAGATAACCAGTGGCGGTGATGCCATCGGCCGGCTGGTCAGGATCGATCAGCGTCCGATCGGTCGGACGCCACGCTCGAATCTTGCCACCTACACCGGATTTTTCGACATCATCCGCCGGCTCTTTGCCGACACGCCCGCCGCGAAAGCCAGAGGGTTCAGCGCCAGCCGCTTTTCATTCAACCTGCCCGCCGGGCGCTGTCCGGCGTGTGAAGGGCAGGGGCAGATTTCCATTGAGCTGCTCTTTATGCCGAGCGCGACGGCAACCTGCTCGGTCTGTGAGGGACGCCGTTATAATCCTGAAACGCTTGAGGTGACATGGAATAACCTCACGATCGCCGACGTGCTCGATCTTACCGTCGATGAGGCCAGCGAACTGTTCCGGGAATATGACGGGATCCAGCGTTCCCTGACGGCGCTGACGTCCCTGGGCCTGGGCTATCTGACGCTAGGGCAGCCCGCCACGGAACTCTCCGGTGGCGAGTGTCAGCGCATCAAGCTCGCCTGGGAACTGCAGCGCGTGCAGCGCACCGCCACGCTCTATCTGCTGGATGAGCCTTCGACAGGTCTGCATCCGTCGGACATGGATAAACTGCTGGTCGTGCTGGATGAGCTGGTGATGCGCGGCCATACCGTGGTGATGGCGGAACACACGATGCGGATTGTGGCCGAGGCAGACTGGGTCATCGATCTGGGGCCCGGTTCCGGGCTGAAGGGCGGGCGGATTGTCTCAGCCGGGTCACCGGAGGCGGTCAGCCGCGCGAAACAGAGTCTTACCGCCCCCTGGCTGGCTGCGCAGCTGAAAAAGCGGACGGGCGATCCGGCATAAGCTGACAGCACCGGACGCCGCGGCTGAAACGGCAGTAGCAGAAGGGCCCGGAAGTCAGCTTCTGAGCCCGTCAGTAATGATCCCGGCAGGAGGCGGTTAACAGCGCGTTCGCACTGACGGCCTGTCTGCCCCGTTCATCCTGCTGCCCTGATCAGTGGAGACCGGGATTTTATCAGCGCAGTGGTGCATTAGCCTGCAATCCATCCAGTTCGCGGACGTCATGACTGCAGAAAAAGGTAATCTCACCTCCATGCTGGCAGGAGAGATCCCGCAGTCGCTGCTGATTATGCCGCCTGGCCCGGTTATCCATTCCCATCATCCACTGGTAAAAGCGCAGCCCCGGCGTGCAGTGTCGCGTCTGCTGGCGCATCTCACCGCGATAAAACCAGGCATCGCCGCCGTGCAACAGCCAGCCATCGGGCTGCCGGATGGCGATACCCGCGTGACCGGGTGTATGGCCTGCCAGCGGCACCAGCAGAATCTCTGGCGGCAGGTCACGCAGGCGATTGACGGCCTCAAAACCAAACCAGGTTTCTCCCTGCGGCTGATAGGTTTCCCACTGGCTGATCCCGCCCCATTGTCCTGGACGGTAACGTTCACGCGACAGCCAGCTATGACGGCGATGGGCGGTATCAACCTCCTGCTGCAACAGATGGAGGCGCGCCTGCGGAAAATCGGTCAGCCCGCCGGCATGGTCAAAATCGAGATGGGTCAGGATGATATGGCGTACATCTTCCGCCCGGAATCCCCGCGCCGTGATCTGGGACAGCGCAGTGAGATCGTCGCGTCGCTGAATATTGTTCAGCGCACGAAAAAAGCCGGACAGACGGCTGCCGGGCGCATGGACATCCTGCCGTCCGAATCCGGTATCCACCAGCACCAGCCCATCGCGGTCGGTCTCGATTAGCAGACAGTGGCAGACCAGATGCGCCCTGAGGCCTTTGCTGAATCCATCGTAGAACGCGCCGCCCAGCGGGCACATACAGCCGCAGTTAAGATGGTGAATTTTCATCGAAGCTCCATTGCGTTAACGGGAAATGATCCGAGGCGGGTGCCGTCCGGCACACAGATCTCAGCCTGGCTATAGAGTGTAGAGAGGGTTGGAGCAGTAGGCGGAGCGGTGAAGCGGATAACCGGTCAGGATTGTCGGTTATCCGCCAGAAAACGGAAGATTAACGGTGGAACAGCGGGAAAGCGCCGGTGATCAGGCCGCCCGCCATCAGGACGAGACTGACCAGAATTCCCCACTTGATGGCAAAACGCTGGTGGTCACCGATATCAACCTTCGCCAGGCCAACCAGCAGGTAAACGGATGGCACCAGCGGGCTCAGCAGGTGGAATGGCTGACCGACGATAGATGCGCGGGCGATCTCTTCTGCGGTAATGCCGTAGCTGGCCGCCGTCTGGGCGATCACCGGGAGAATGCCGAAGTAAAAGGCGTCATTCGACATAAAGAAGGTGAAAGGCAGGCTGACCAGCGCGGTAAAGAGCGCCAGGTAAGGCCCGAAGCTGTGTGGGATCACCGCCAGCAGGCTCTTCGCCATCGCATCGACCATGCCGGTCCCGGAGAGGATCCCGGTGAAAATACCTGCGGCAAAAATCAGCGAGGTCACTGCCAGCACGTTTCCGGCGTGCGCGCTGATGCGGGCTTTCTGCTCCTCCAGCGTCGGATAGTTGAGCATGACGGCAATCGCAAACGCCAGCATAAACAGGATCTGAATCGGCATTAAGCCGATGACCAGCAGCACCAGCAGCACGGTGGTCAGAATGAAGTTCGGCCAGAACATCTTTGGACGGCGGTTGGCGGCGCACTCTTCGGCGTCGCCCAGCCCCAGCTCAATGTTGTCCAGATGATGCTCTTTCATGCTCATCACGCCTAAACGCTTACGCTCACGCAGACCAAACAGCACCGCCATCGCCACCAGACTGGCGCACGCCAGCAGCATGGCAGGCAGCATTGGAATAAAGATGTCGAGAGCGTCGATGCGCAGCGCCGCGGCAGCACGGGCCGTCGGTCCGCCCCAGGGTGAGAGGTTCATGATACCGCTGGCGAGATTGACCAGGCAGGTCATCATCAGTACGTTCATACCCAGCCGGTGATAGAGCGGCAGGAAAGCGGCAATGGCGATCATATAGGTGGTCGAACTGTCACCATCCAGCGAGACCAGCAGGGTTAAAATCGCCGTTCCCACCAGCACTTTGAGCGGGTCTCCGCGCACCAGCCGGAGAATAAAACGCACCAGCGGATCAAACAGTCCGGCATCGATCATCAGACCGAAATAGAGTATGGAGAAGGTCAGCATCACGCCGGTGGGGGCCAGTTTTTTGACGCCATCCAGCATCATGGCACCCAGGCCCGCGTGAAAACCGCCTATCAGCGCAAACAGGGTGGGGATCAGGATCAGCGCAATCAGGGCGGACATGCGCCTGGTCATGATCAGGTACATGAAGCAGACCACCATGGAAAAACCCAGTATCGTCAGCAAAGTAACAGCCCTCACAATGGTGTAAAAGTTATAGAAAAGTTATCTTCAGGCAGGAGAATTCAGGTAATTACTTAGCCTGATAACGATTAAGCTATTGTTTTAGTTAACCCTGCACAGAAAGCTGATAGTAAAGAGTTATCAGGATTTAGCATTTATTTAACAAAAAAAGGTGATCGTCATCATTCTTAAACGAATCTTAAACGAGAATGTGTGATCGGGATCAAAGGGAACGACAGCGTTATCCGGCCTCCAGGGCCAGCACAGCGTGGGATCAGAAGTGGTGATGCGGGTGTGGGAAAAAAGGCTGAAGCGGAATGCTCAGCCCTTTCAGAAGGTTAGCTGCCTAACAACTGGATAATCATCTCCGGCGTTTTACTGGTCATCTTACTGACGGCCGTCTGACCCTGCTGGATGATCTGGCTGCGCGCCAGCTGGCTTGCTTCTTCAGCATAATCGGCATCCTGAATACGGCTGCGTGCGGCGGCGGTATCCACACCCTGCTGCGCTAACACGTTACGGTTCGACTCGTAGCGATTGATCTTAGCGCCATAGAGGGACTGATAGCCGCTGACCTTCGCCAGCGCGCCATCCAGCGCCGTCATCGTGACAGTGATATCACCACTGGTCAGCAGCGTCGTATTGTTCAGCCCCAGTGCTTTGGTGTCTGACGGCGTTGCGGGAATGCTATCCGACTGCACCGGCTGACCATAATCGGCGCTGGTGATAACTTCCAGCGGGCGGCTCTCATGGGGCGGAGTGGCGGGCACGCCTTTGGGCTCCGGCAGGTTTCCCCAGGTCAGGTTCGCGGTGAAGGAGCCGTTGCCCACAACAACCACAATCAGATCTTCAGTGACGGTATCCAGCGAAATACGCTCCAGCCGGGTACCGGTGTTGGTGCCGTTATTGAAATCGCCGCTGGCGACATCTTCATAGCGATCGCCGTCACCGCTGTAGGTGATATTCATGCCGTTGTAGCTGCTGCTGTTACTGCCCGCCAGCGCCCAGCTCGTCCCCCCTTCCAGCAGCTGCGAGCTGTCATAGGTCGCGCCGGGGGTGAAACCGTTCTTGCTGGTCAGCAGCCGGGCGTCCGCGGTTGCTGCATCGTTTATGCCTTTGCTGCTCCAGGTGTAGTCGGGCGCGGAACCATCAAGCGGCGTTCCGGCCAGATGCTTTCCATCACGGGTAAACAGCTGAAGGTCATCATCCTGTCCCAGAGAGTCGATGGTGATGGATATGCCCGTCGATCCTGCCGGAATATAGGCCAGCGGAATAACGCCGGAGGTAAACGAGTAGCTTTTGCCCGCCACCGGGAATTTTGTGTTTATCGGGTCGACGTTACCCAGTTTAGCGGGTGGCAGATCGGGATTATTGGTCGCCAGCGGGTAGCGGCCAAAAAGTTCGGTCTGATCGGCGATGTCGTTGATGCCAGCCAGGATCTGCTGATACTGGTCGTTGACGCTTTGCCTGTCGGCGTCGGACAGTGTACCGTTCGCGGCCTGAACGGAAAGTGCGCGAGCCTGGACCAGCATATTGACGATACTGCTCAGGCCGCCATCGGCGGTCTGGGAGTAGCTGATCGCGTCATTAAGGCCACGCGCCACCACCGCATCGGCGTTGATGTTGGCCGTCATGCGGTTGGCAATCGCCTGACCCGCCGCGTCATCTTTTGCACTGTTAATCCGCATCCCTGATGATAAGCGTTCAATCGTTCGTCCAAGAATCGACTCAGTGCTGTACCGCGCATTGTTCAGGTTAGCGGCGGCTTCGTTATGATTGATGGTTAACATAGTCGCTTCGGACAGGGAGAGGAGTCTCTGATTTATCGGCAGGGTGATAAGCAGCTTTAATCGCTGAGGCAGCAGAATGCGCAGAAAAAGGGCAACACGCTGATGATTAACCGCTTTTCAAATAAAAAAAAATTAACGTTTACCTGAACGGAAAGGGCGCCTGTTGCGTCAAGGTGCAACAGGCGATGAGCATCAGTTAAACACCATGCCGCCGTCGATCAGCAGCGACTGACCGGTCATATAGTCGGAGTCGGAGCTGGCGAGATAGGCTACGCAGGCGGCCACATCCTCCGGCTCAGAGAGGCGACCCAGCGTAATGCGTTTCGCAAAGGACTCGGTGCCATAACCGGCCGGTTTCCCGGCCGCTTCGGAGATCTGCCGGTCTATCTCTTCCCACATCGGCGTTCTGACAATACCCGGACAGAAGGCATTGACCGTGATACCGGCCGGGGCCAAATCGCGGGCAGCGGTCTGTGTCAGGCCGCGCACTGCAAACTTACTGGAGCTGTAAACCGCCAGATCCGGGTTGCCGACGTGACCCGCCTGGGAACAGGCGTTGATGATTTTGCCGCCGTGCCCCTCTGCGGCGAAAGCCTGAATCGCCGCCTGCATACCCCAGATCACCCCTTTGACATTGACGTTATAGACTTTGTCGACCACCGCTTCGGTGATCTCCGCAATGGGCGTGGAGGGGGCGATACCGGCGTTGTTGACGATAACATCAAACCCGCCCAGGGCGAGACGCGCCTCTTCAACCGCGGCCATAACCTGATCACGCTGCGAGACATCCACCTTCAGGGCGATCGCTTTGCCGCCCTGCTGGTTGATCTTCTCCGCCACCTGGTGGGCGGTCTCCTCGTTAAAATCGGCCACCGCCACGGCCAGGCCATCTCTGGCCAGGCGCAGGGCGATCGCTTCGCCAATCCCCTGGCCTGCGCCAGTCACCAGTGCCACTCTGTTTTTCATCGTCCTTTCCTTATTCACGTAAAATTAAAGAATCTGGCTCAGATGCAGCTGACCCATCAGGAGCGGGTTGTCGGCGTAATCGACCGGCACGGCCACGACCGCTGGACCCTGAACATCCATCGCCTGACGCAGCATCGGTTCCAGTTCGGCTGCCCGGGTTACGGCAAAGCCCGCCGCGCCAAACGCTTCGGCGTAGGCTTTGAAATCGATCGGGCCAAAGTTGACGCCTGAGACGCGCTGATACTTTTTCTCCTCCTGCATCGCCACCATGTTGTAAGCGTTATCCACCCAGACGATATGCAGAATATTGGCTTTCAGGCGCACGGCCGTTTCCAGCTCCATGCTGGACTGCAGGAAGCCGCCGTCGCCGGAGACCGACACCACCTTGCGCTGCGGATCGACCAGCCAGGCCCCAATCGCCCACGGCAGTGCCACGCCCATCGTCTGCTGACCGTTCGAGATCATGATCTGACGGGCACGGAAGCTGTAGAGGTAGCGGGCGATCCAGATGTGGAAGCTGCCCATATCGACCGTCAGGCTCACGTCGCTGTTGATGATGTCCTGCATGGCGCGCACGATGCGCAGGGGATGCAGGGCGAACTGGTTGAGGCTGGCCCCCTGCATCGCCAGTAATTTACGCTGCTGCTGCCGATCCTCCAGGATGCTGGCCGCTTCCGGGGTCAGCTGCAGCGGGGTGGTGATCCGTGCCGCCAGTTTGCGCACCGTGGCGGCGATGTCGCCCACCAGTTCGGCATCCGGCAGATAACGGTTGTCGGCCTCAGCCGGGATAACGTCGATATGGATCAGGGTGGCGCTGCCGCTGTTCCACATCGCCGGTTCATATTCCACCGGGCTGTAGCCGATGGTGATGACGAGGTCAGCCTGTTGCAGCAGCCGATCGCCCGCCTGGTTGTTAAACAGGCCGACGCGTCCGGCGAAACGTGAGAAGTGCTCCTGTCTGACCGCCCCTGCTGCCTGATAGGTGCTGGTCACCGGAATATGACTGCGGGTCAGCAGGTCGTGGATCGCCTCGCTGTTCTCTGGCTGACTCGCCATCAGGCCCAGCAGGATGACCGGATTTTTTGCCCCGGCAATCGCCCGGCTGACCGCGTCGATCATCGCATCGGGCGCGGCACCCAGCACCGGGCGGCCTTTGCTGCTCAGCGCCTTGCCGGTCACCGGCTGGTCGACAATATCCTGCGGCAGGCTGATAAAGGCACCGCCGCCCCGGCCATGTTCGGCGTGACGAAAGGCGTTCGACAGACATTCAGAAAGCGCCGCGGGATCGGTGACCTCAACGGCATATTTGGTGACCGGGCGAAACATCGCCACCGTGTCCATGCTCTGATGGACCTGCTTGGCACTGTCGGAGCGTTTGACCTGGCCGCCGAGGGCGACCACCGGATCCCCTTCGCTGGTGGCGGTGGCCATACCGGTGATCAGGTTGGAGCAGCCCGGCCCGGAGGTGACCAGCGCCACGCCCGCATTACCGGTGAGACGGCCTACCGCAGCGGCCATAAACGCGGCGTTAGCTTCATGGCGAACCGGAATGGTCCGGATAGAGGAGTCCAGCAGCGAATCAAAAACCTTGTCGATTTTTGCGCCAGGAATACCAAAGACATGCTGCACGCCCTGCGCTTCCAGCTGCGCAACCACCAGGTCAGCGCCGCAGGTCCAGAGCGTGGTATCGGTTGGAGTTTTCATCGTCTTTCCTCTGATTAGCTTTCTACCGCGCGAATCGCGGCGTCAAGATTGGCGGGGTTCAGGTCGGCATTCAGAAAGTCGCTGTCCTGCGGTAAATCCACGACCAGCTTGCTGATGGCACCGAAGGTGAGGGTGCCCCGCTCCAGCGCGTAGTCGAGAATGTGACCCCCTCCCTGGCGGTCGTCGGTAATGAAATGTTCATGATAGCCCGCGACGTTGATCCCCTGCATATACTGCGGCGTGCGGAAACCAATCAGCTCGCCCGCGCGCTGGCGAAAAGCAAAGGTGGGCTGGTCGCCCAGGACTTCCGGCATTGAGCGATAGGGACGGCACTGGCACGGCACGGTGCGGGTGTCGACGCGGCTGAAATGACCGCTGATACGCAGCGCGCAGAACTGGTTATCAGAGGTGATCTGGCGATCGATCACCTGATGAATCGCCTCACGTGACAGCGGCTGGTCAAACTCATAGCGGTGCTGCGGTCGGAAAAAGGTCATCACCGCAAACGGGGTTTTCTGTGCCGGGTCGGCCGGATGGGCGCTGCCGTCGGCATGCAGCTGATAGACCTTGCTGTCGAACGCGATCATCTCGCCATCCAGCCGGTTAAAGGTGCCCAGACCGAAGTCACCTTTGCGCAACAGGTCAGCGATTCTGACATTACCGTCGTACACGCCGCTCAGCAGCGCACTCATCAGAGAGGTCTGATAGATAACACTTTCTGGTGCATCCTGAGAAAGTTTCAGGACGGTGTGTTTGAGTTGATCCTCACAGGAACAATCAGTTACATAATTGCTCATTTGATGCCTCATCGAATAACCGTTAAGCCGTGTTAACCTAATGGTGAACCGATTCCGCTGTCGGGTCCAATAGCGAAACCTGTTAACTTTGAGACGTTTTTGATATGGAACTGCGCCATCTGCGTTATTTTGTTGCCGTTGCTGAGACGCTTCACTTTACCCGGGCCGCCGAAATGCTGGGGATTTCGCAGCCGCCCCTGAGTCAGCAGATACTGCGGCTGGAGCAGGAGATTGGCACGCCGCTGTTAAAGCGGCTGACACGTGGGGTAGAGCTGACGGAAGCGGGGGAAGCCTTTCTGACGGATGCGGTGCAGATCGTGCAGCTTGCCGACCAGGCGCTGGAGAATGCGCGCGGCATCGCGCGTGGGATCAGCGGTCAGCTCTCGCTGGGGTTTGCCAGCTCGGTGGCGTTTAATCCGCGCATCTTTACCCTGATCCGTCAGTTTACGGCGCGTTATCCGGCGATGACGCTGCTGACGCGGGAAGAGAACATGGCCCTGCTGATGCAGGATCTGCAGGAGGGATTGCTGGATGCCGCCTTTATCCGGCTGCCATGTGAAAGCAGCAAGGCATTTAATCTGCGCGTCATCTCCACGGAAAAAATGCTCATTGCCCTGCCGCGCAGCCATCCCCTCAGCGGCACGCCTGTGCTGGCGCTCTCCGCGCTGGCGGATGAGACGCTGATTATCTTTCCGCGCGACGTTTCACCCAGCCTTTATGAGCTGATCGTAACGGCCTGTCTGCGGGCCGGGTTCGCCCGTCATACTTTTCAGCAGGCGCCGCAGATCACCACTTCGCTGGGGATGGTTGCGGCGGGCTGCGGCATCGCGCTGGTTCCGGAGTCGATGCGCTGCGTCGATAACCCCGAGGTCCGCTTCAGCGACATTGAAAACAACACGCTGTTTACGGATGTTGCCTTTGCCTGGCGTCGCCATCATCCGTCAAAGGCGGTTCTGCATCTGCTGGCGCTGTTGCCGGACTCACCAACTGCCCCGGGCGACACCGGTTGATAAGCGGCAGCTATCGTACTGAAAACAATAATCAGCTGGCGGCAGGGTGCCGGGATGCCAATAATCGGGGCATGACAACATACCGCGTAAGAGTCGGGTTTCATAACCCGTCAGCCCTGACATTCAGGCAACTGGACGAAATTCTTGAGCCGCAGCGATTCTGGCGAACAGACTCTGCCGGCGGCCGGTTCCGCTATTTCATGGAGTATGAGTACCAGTCTGACGTGCGCGACCTCTGTTCGGTCTGCTCGCTGGCCTACAGTCAGGCCTGCAAAGTCAGAAAGTGCCCGCTGATACTGGTCGAGGTGATGAACTGACTGCCGCCAGCGATCCCGCTGGCGGCGGTTCAGCGCGCACTGCGCTGCAACAGCAGGCTTAACGCCGCAGGCAGTACCGTGAGCGTCACCAGCGTTGCGCTGATCAGTCCCCCGATAATCGCCAGCGCCATCGGTCCCCAGAACACCTGATGGGCAATCGGGATCATGCCGAGGATAGCCGCACAGGCGGTCAGCACAATAGGCCGCGCACGGTGATGCGCGGCTTCTCTGATCGCGTCACTGGCGGGCAGTCCGGCGCGTCGGTTGGCATCTACTTCACTGATCATGATCACCGCATTGCGGATGATAATGCCTGCCAGCGCAATAATGCCCAGCAGCGCCACAAATCCCAGCGGTGTTCCCGCCGGAAGCATCGCCAGCACAATACCGGGCAGACCAAACGGCGCCATGCTCAGCGCCAGCAGCATGCCGGAAAAGCGCTGCAGCTGGAGCATCAGCAGGAGCAGCATGGCGCAGAGCGTGATCGGCAGCAGCGCAAACACCGAACCGTTGCCTTTGTCCGACTCCGCCACCACGCCCCCCTCTTCGATGCGGTATCCGGCGGGCAGCGTGGCACGCAGCGAGGCAACGGCCGGAGCAAGCTGCTGTGAAACCTGTTCCGCCCGCTGGCCGGGCGCAATATCCGTCTGTACGGTGATGGCGGCCAGCCGCTGACGTCGCCAGATGACCGGATCATCCACGCCCCAGTTAAGCGTCGCCACCTGCCGCAGCGGGATCTTTTTTCCGCTGGCATTGGTGATCATGAGTCCGGCCAGCGTATCAGTATCCTGGCGCTCTGCGTCATTGCTGCGCAGCACCACATCGATCAGCCGGTTGCGATCGCGCAGGGTGGTCACCACGCTGCCGGACAGCAGGGTGTTCAGCGCCTGGGCTATCGTGTCGGAGGCGAGTCCGGCGGCGCGCGCGGCGGTCTGATTAACCGCCAGCGTCATGACCCGCTCCGGCTCGCCCGCGGTGAGATTGACGTCGCGGGTCAGCGGAGAGCGGGCAAGCCGCGCCGCCAGCTGGCTGGCAGCCTGCCGCACCCGGGCATTGTCCGGGCCGGTGATGCGATATTTCAGCGGCCAGCCCACCGGCGGGCCCAGCTCCAGCGGCGAGACGCGGGTGGTGATGTCACCGAAATCCGCCGCCAGCGTCTGTTCCAGCCTGCTGCGCAGTCGATCGCGCGCCGCCAGATCCTTCGCCACCACCACCAGCTGCGCGATGTTCTCATTGTCAGGCAGCACATCCATCGGCAGATAGAAGCGTATCGCTCCCGAGCCCACGTAACTGGTGAAGTTTGCCACATCCCGATCGCCGCGCAATATCTGTTCCAGCCGGGCGGTACGGCGGGTGGTTTCCGCCTGGGCCGCGCTGGCAGGCAGCGTCAGGCTGACCAGCAGTTCCGGCCGATCGGAGGCAGGAAAAAATTCACCCTGCATAAAGCTGGTGGCGTAAAGGCTGACCAGCAGCATCCCCAGGGCCGCGCCAATCGTCACCAGCCGGTAGCGCAGGATACGCTCCAGCAGACGATGATAGCCGCGCATCAGCCAGCCCGGCTGATGGGCCTTGATTGACGTCGCGGACAGCAGCCAGCAGCCAGTCAGCGGCGAGAAGATCACCGCGACGACCCAGGAGCAGAGCAGCGCCAGGGTGATCACCACAAACAGGGAGTAGCAATACTCGCCCGCGCTGGAGGCGGCGAATCCGACCGGAATAAAACCGGCGATCATCACCAGCGTCCCCGTCAGCATCGGGAATGCGGTGGTTTTAAAGGCCCAGGTTGCAGCCTGCCATCGGCTGTCGCCCGCTTCCAGCCGCGCCACCATCGTCTCGACGGTGATCATGGCATCATCCACCAGCAGCCCCAGCGCGATGATCAGTGCGCCGAGTGAGATCCGTTGCAGGCCGATGCCTGCCAGTAACATGCCGGTAAAGGTCATCGCCAGCACCAGCGGGATAGCTGCGGCCACCACCAGCCCGGCACGCAGACCCAGCGAGACAAAGGAGACGGCCAGGACGATGACCACCGCCTCGCCCAGTATCCGCACAAACCCGCTGACCGCACTCTTCACTACAGAAGACTGGTCCGCCACGCGGGTGAGGGTAATGCCGTGCGGCAGCTGTTCGGCCAGCGTCTGCATGCGTTGATTCAGTTGTTTACCGAAATCGAGCATATTGCCGCTGGCAGCCATGGAGATCGCCAGCCCGATAGCGGGCTGGCCGTTAA
Organism: Pantoea phosphatilytica; assembly: GCF_051025615.1. Classification (NCBI taxonomy): domain Bacteria; kingdom Pseudomonadati; phylum Pseudomonadota; class Gammaproteobacteria; order Enterobacterales; family Erwiniaceae; genus Pantoea; species Pantoea phosphatilytica. The sequence goes on along the minus strand of NZ_JBPFDF010000007.1, from coordinate 82,318 downwards.
CCCGGAACGTTGGTGTCGGGGGGGTGGCCGGTTGCAGAGTGATCGTGGCCAGATCGGTGAGCGGTATAAAGCGGTCGCCAATATGCAGGGTTATCGCCTGCAGGCTCTCCACGGAGGTCAGGGTGCCGCTGACCCGCAGCGCGATATTCTCGCGATCGGTGCGCAGGCTGCCTGCCGGAACAACGTCGTTCTGCGCCCGGATGGCATCGCTGACCTGCTGCAAATCCAGCCCCATACCGTTGAGCTTGCGCGGAGAAAAGGCGATAACGATCTGCTGCTCCTGTACGCCCAGCAGACGCGTTTTGCCGATGTCGGGCAGACTGGCGAGACTCCGGCGCAGCGCATCGACCCGATCGCGCAACTCTCTGGCGCTAAACCCCTCTGCGGTAAAGCCATAAATCGTGCCAAAGGTATCATCAAATTCGTCGTTAACTGCCGGACCCACCACGCCCTGCGGCAGCGAGGGGGCGACATCCTGCATCTTTTTGCGCAGCTGATACCAGATGCCCGCCACCTGCGAGGGCGGTGTGTCATCTCGCAGGTTGACGTAGATGACCGTCCGTCCGGCGCGGGTTTCGCTTTCAACCGCATCCAGTGAGGGGATCTCCTGTACTTTTTGTTCCAGCACGTCAGTGAGCAGTTGCACCGTGGTGTTCACATCTGCACCGGGCCACTGCGCCGAGATCACCGCCGTTTTGATGGTGAACGCCGGATCTTCATTGCGAGACAGATGCTCGTAACTCAGGACACCTGTAGCCATGATCAACAACATGAAAAAGATCACCAGCTGCTGATGGGTCAGCGCCCAGCCAGAGAGATTGACGCCCGCCGGTCTGTTCATAACGCCTCCTGCATCACTTTCACTTTTTCACCGGGCTGCAGCGTACTGATACCGGCGGTGACAACGCGTTCACCTGGTTGTAGCCCCGACGCGACGAAGATCTGCTCAGCACTGAAACGTGCCAGTACGATCGGCCGGAGCTGTAAGCGTGAAGTGGCATCAACCACCAGCAGCGCGGGTTGGTCGGCTGAGCGGGTCAGGGCGCTGGCGGGCAGGGCGATGACCGGGGGTTGCGCATCAGGCAGGCTGACGATGACCGTGGATCCGGGTGCCATCGCCTCAGGCGGCTGATGAAGAGCGATCCGCAGCCGCCAGGTGCGGGTCTGTGGGTCGGCCTGCGGGCTGATATCGCGCACCGCGCCACTGGCCTGAACACCCGGATCGGCGAGCAGCGTTACCTTCAGCGGCGTGCCCTGCTCCGGGCGTAGCAGGGCGGGCGTGGTCAGGTCAAACACCGCATCGCGCGCATCATCTGCGGCCAGGGCCATCACCGTTTGCCCGGCGCTGACCACCTGACCGGGCTGAACTGAAACCGACGTGATCCGGCCTGCAACGGGTGCGTTAAGCTGCGTCCAGCTGAGTTTATCCCGGGCATTTTTCAGCGCAGCCTCGCTGCTGACACGGCGCGACTGCGCGCTCTGCCAGTCTGCCCGGGCGCTGTCCAGCTGGCTGCGGGCGATGGCACCGCCTGGCATCAGCAGCACCATACGGTGCAGATTGAGCGCAGCGACCTGTTCAGCAGCGCGGGCGCTGTCCAGTTCGGCCTGTGCACTGCTCAGTTCATTACGGGACTGACCATTTTCCAGTGCTGCCAGTGGCTGGCCGACGCTGACGCGATCGCCCAGTTCCGCCGTGCGGCTGATAACCCGGCCATCCAGCCGGAACGCCAGCGCGACCTCCTCATGGGCGCGGATTTCGCCGGTCAGCACCTGTGACGCATCGGTACTGGGCGGCGGGGCGATCGTGGTTCTGACGGGGCGGATCGGCGCAGCGGCGGGCGGCGGATTATTATCCCGGCAGCCCGCCAGAATGAACACGCCGAGCAGGACAAACACCACGGGCGCAACGATGTGAACGGTGAAGAGATGACGCCACACCTGACGGGCAGCATCAGATAAGAAGTCTGTCATAACCGGGTTCCTTTAATGCGTTGTGCTCATTGAACCCGGCTTGTGTCCAGAAACGTTCCATGAACCATCAAGAAACGGTCAAGCCAGAACGATTTATTCCACTGGCAGCGTGATCCTAATCAGCAGCCCGCCGTCAGCAGGCAGCGTGGCCTCAAGTGACCCGCCGTGCGCCTCGACGATCGCTTTGGCGATCGACAATCCCAGGCCGCTGCCGCCGGAGTGACGGGCACGGGAGGAGTCGGCGCGGGTAAAGCGGTCAAACAGCCGGGGCAGAAACGCCGGTTCCACGCCCTGACCGTAATCACGGAAGGTCAGCACAATCGCCCGATCGCGCGCGCTGGCCGTGATCTGTAATGCGCCACCCTCTGCCGCGTAGCGCAGCGCATTCTCAATGAGGATGGTGACGACCTGACCCAGGCGGAAGGGATCACCAGAAAGCAGCAAATCTTCCGGCGAGTTGACGCTGATAGTTACCCCCGCCTGTTCCGCCTGCGGCAGCAGCCAGCCGCTGCGCTCGCGCAGCAGCTCGCCGGGATCAATCCACTCGCGGTTCAGGGTAAGCTGCCCCGCATCCGCCAGTGAGAGCAGATGCAGTTCGTCGGTCAGGCGACTGAGCTGCGTCAGCTGCTTCATGATCATTGCCAGCTGCTGCGGCTCGGCCGGAAAAACGCCATCCAGAATGCCCTGCAGACGGCCCATCGCCGCCGTCAGGGGCGAGCGGAGTTCGTGGGCCATCGCCACATGCGAGGTGCGCAGCTCGCGCTCATAGCGGGCCAGCTGCTGCGTCATCTGGTTAAAGTCCTCCGTGAAGCGCACCAGCTCCTGCGGGGCTTCTTTCACTACTGCGGCCGTCCGGCCAAATTCGCCTTTCGATACGGCGCGCGCTGCGCCAGCCAGCTGGCTGAACTGTGCCGAAAGTGGACGGGCAAACCGCAGCGCCATCAGGACCATAAACGGAATGGCCACCATGACCAGCACCAGCACGGTCAGCCAGTCAGAAGAGGCCAGGGAGGGATCGGAAAAGGTAATTCCCCACCAGCGATCGACAATCTGGTGAAAACGCGTCGGATCGCTGGCGGGATGGAGACGCAGCCGGGTAAACTCCTCTGCCACCGCAGCGGGCATCCGGTGATAAACCCACCAGGCCTGCATCGCAAAGCGCAGCCACATACAGATGGCGATCAGGATGACGCTGCCGATGGCCAGAAACAGCACCCGCAGGCAGATCCAGCGCCACAGCGAGGTATGGGTATCGCTCTTCATGGCTGTCTGAACCGATAGCCAACGCTGCGTACCGCCGGTAAAACGTCGGAGATGCCTGCGGCTTCCAGTTTGCGGCGCAGGTTATAGACATGGGTGTCGACCACCCGCTCCAGCGCATCGCTCTCCGGCAGGCACTGCTCCAGCAGGAACAGGCGGGTAAACGGGCGCGTCGGGGCGCGCATCAGGGTGACCAGCAGGGAAAATTCGGTGGGCGTCAGATCCAGACGGCGCGGCGTGGCACTGCCGCTGTCGACCACGGCGGTGAGCGCCACCGGATCTACCACGAGATCGGCCCAGCGCAGGGTCTCACTGACCGGTGCATGGCTCTGGCTGCGGCGCAGCACAGCCTGCACGCGCGCGACCACTTCACCCGGATGGTAGGGTTTGACCACATAGTCATCTGCGCCATAGCGCAGAGCGCCGATGCGATCCGGCGCATCGCCCATCGCCGTCACCATGATCACCGGTGTGTCATCACGCCGCCGCAGCGCAGTCAGCACTTCGGTGCCGTTCATGCCCGGCAGCATGATATCCAGCAGGATCAGATCAGGCTGCCAGCGTCTGGCTATCTCCAGCCCACCCGGACCGTCACCGGCAATCATGACCTCATAATTTTCACGTTTCAGGTAAGCCTCAAGCACGCCCGCGGCATCGGCGTCATCTTCAATAATCAGTATACGTTTTGACTGCATTTCCGGATCACCTTGACTGTTTCTTCATAAATCCCTGGCCGTTCATTGACACTCGCCGCGCATACTCCGGGCGGTGATGCGGCACTGGATCCCTCAGCTCCGCCCCTGATGTGATAATGAGGAGATGTGATGATAACCGGAAAAATAACGCTTCACATGGTCTGTTTTTCGCTGGGCTGGTTGACGGCTGATGCGATTGCGGATGCGTCAGCGACGCCGCCCCCCAGCGTGACGCTGGGCATCGCCGCGATCAATGCACCGCGTTACAGCGGCGCAGATAAACAGCACTGGCAGCTGATGCCGCTGGTCCAGGCTCGCGATGGCGCACTCTTTTTCGATTCGCAGAAAGGAGTGGGTTATGACCTGCAGACGGACAATGGCTTCTATCTTGAACATACCCTGGGCTACGGGCTGGGGCGTTCTGACCGGAATTCCTCCTGGCGGGACGGTGACGATCGGCTCAGAGGGATGGGGAAGATCGATCCGACGCTGAACACCTCGCTGGCGCTGGGATGGTCAGTTACCCCCTGGCTGGTGCTGGAGGAGAAAGCGACGCTGCCGCTGAGTGACAGCCAGGGGGTACAGTACCGGACCTCGGTAACGCTGATTCCCTGGCAGACCAGCAGCGACACCGTGGCCCTTCAGGTCGCGGCATTATCAGGCGATGGACGCTATATGAACACCTGGTATGGCGTCAGCCGCCAGCAAAGCGCACAGAGCGGGTTTGAGCGTTATGATGCGGCGGGTGGGTTTTATGGCACCGACACCACGCTGACATGGAGCCATCAGTTTACGCCTGCCTGGGCTGCCAGCGTCATCGGCGATTACACATGGCTGGATAAACACGCTTCAGATAGCCCTGTCGTTGCCCGGCGCAACAACGCATCCGCGACGCTGGCACTGAGCTACTCGTTCTGACCACCCTTCTGACACCATCCGAATGCGTTGCTGCCAGGCTTATCCTGCCTGTATTAGCCGGCAGGGCATCATGTGCCCTGTCTGAAGTTTTTCAGCAGGAAAAAACAGGCTGCCATATTAATACTTCTCTAGCCCACCGCAGCGTTAGCCGAAACCAAACTTCCAGATACGGCAGCCAGAAATGGCTGTCGGCGATAACCGTTATTGAATTTAAAGATCGGGTTAACAGGCGCGCGAATAAGTTTTTTATATGTGTGCGTTTTCATTTGAGCATAATTATTCTGCGCCTTTCAGGCGTTATTTACCGGTATCGATATTGTCACTCCTCATGTCTGAACTTAATCTTTCAATAAGATCGCTTTCTTCATCATTCTGATTTTATTGTCTTTATGACTCATTACTTACCGGGGGGCGCGAGTATCGGGTTCGTCCAGCATCATCGATGAATAATAGAAGCCTTCGTGTCAGGTAAATGAATAGCCGCGCAATGTCACGATGCTGGTCATGTGTGGGTTATTTTCACTTTGTGATGTTAATAACGTACAAAAGGAACACAAAATATGGACATGGAAAAGAAAAATAATCCCACACCACATGATGCCACCTTCCGGCAGTTTCTGACGCATCCTGATGTTGCGCGGGATTTTATGCAACTTCATCTCCCGGAGAATCTGCTCGCGATCTGTGACCTTAACACCCTGAAACTTGAGTCAGGCTCTTTTGTGGAAGAGGATCTGCGCCAGTACTACAGTGACATTCTTTATAGTCTCAGAACCCTGAATGGTGACGGGTATATCCACGTTCTGATTGAGCATCAGTCTACACCGGACAGGCAAATGGCCTTTCGTCTGCTGCGTTATGCGGTGGCAGCGATGCAGCGTCATCTTGATGCAGGGCATAAACGTCTGCCTCTGGTGATCCCGATCTTGTTCTATGCCGGAAAGCGCTCCCCCTATCCCTGGTCAACCTGCTGGTTTGACGAGTTCGAGGATCCCCATGTGGCCGAAGCGCTGTATAGCGGCGCGTTCCCGCTGGTTGACGTTTCGGTGATCCCGGATGACGAGATCATGACGCATCGCAGTATGGCGGCGCTGACGCTGTTACAGAAACATATTCGTCAACGTGACATGGCAACGCTGACAGACCGTCTCTCCTCTTTGCTGATGGCCGATTATCTCTCTTCACCCCAGGTATTGACGCTGATAAACTATTTACTGCAGGCTGGCGAGTCAGCTGACTATGAAGCTTTCGTTCGCGAACTGGCACTACGGGTGCCACAACACGGAGATGCACTGATGACCATTGCACAGCAGCTCGAGCAGAAAGGCGTTGATATAGGGATGGAGAAGGGGATGAAAAAAGGGCGCGCGGAAGGTGAACGCGAAGCCACCCTGAAAATTGCGCGCGCCATGTTACAGAATGGTCTGGAGTATAAAACCATTATGGAGATGACGGGCCTGACGTCAGACGAGCTGGCAAAACTCCGGCACTGAGCCTGAGCTGGTCCGGTTATCCCGATATCAACATTTCAGCCATCCTTTAACTTTTGGTGGATGGCTGTCGCTGCAGGAAATTCCAGGTCGCGCCCAGCATGCCAGAGTCATTGCCATAGGTTGCGGCATCGATGTGAATATCGAGATCATATTTCGCCAGCTGTTCACCCAACTCCTCCAGAAACGGTTCGCGGGCTGTTATTCCTCCCCCGATAAAAATCATCTGCGGATCAAAGACGCTGAACAGGTTATATAAGCAGGCTGCAAGATCCTGGTAAAACTGAGTGACGGTCTTCCGGGCAGCGTCTTCGTTTCTGTCATACGCATCGAAAACATCTTTACCCGTGACGTCATCAATGGGCACTCCTCGCCGCTGACTGTAATGTTTTCGCAGGGCCGTCATGGTACAACTCTGGCTCATGGTGTGGCGTTCAATATCGCTGCTGGTGGGGCGCGAAGTGAGCAGGCAGCCAAACTCACCCGCCCGATTCCGGCCACCCCGAATCAGTGCGCCGTTACAGAAAGCCGCGCCGCCTAGTCCGGTACCGATCGTTAACATCAGAAAATCATCCAGCTTTCTGGCTTTACCCAGCCACTGCTCCGCCAGCAAAGCGCAGTGTGCATCATTTTCCACCGTGGCAGGCAGCGACGTTTTTTCAGACAGCCACTGGCTCAGATGAAACCGGTCAAATTCACGGATCGTGCCGCCCATGGCGATATATCCGGCGGCGGCGTCGACATAACCGGGCGTGCTGACAGCGATCCCCGCACAGCCGGGATTCTTTTCCAGCCAGACCAGGATTTCATCAAGTATCCTGTCGCGTGCGTTATGCGAAATATCTGCACTGTCGCTGACAAGAATGTTGCCCTGATCGTCCACCACGCCCATTTTTAATGAGGTCCCGCCAATATCGAAAGCTGCTATTTTCATTGATGTCCCCGGAGGTGATTTTCTCCCGATTAATTGTAGTGCTGCTGAAAATTGTCAGGCAGCGCGGCGCTGGCCATTTTTGTCAGGAAAGGTGCAGATCCTTCGGGATTTCTCTGTCAGCTGAGCCGTCGTGATTTGTCGGGTTACCTGACATGCGCATTCAGGCGTCAGTCGGTGAAGACGTTATCTCTGTTAAATTTGATCTGCCTCAACAACCTGCTTATCTGGCCTGAGCAGCCCACTCATGCGCCTTTTCACCTAAGGTGTCTGCCTGGTGCTTCTTTAAATAAGCTGAATTATACTGTCGGGAATGAGCATAAATTCAGTGAATTCTTAATGATTTACATTATCGATGACCAGATTGCTTACAATTCTGATGACTGCACGCTGAGCCATATTCCTACTGAGGAAACGCTGAGCCTGAGCATTTCAGCCGGCAGATTGTTTGAGCAGCTGCTGAATTCTCAGGGCGAAATACTGGCGCGCGAGACTCTGCTGACGGAGGTCTGGGATAAATATGGTTTACGTGGTTCAAACAGTAATCTGAATCAGTACCTCAGTATTCTGCGCAGAGCGCTGGCGGCGTATGGGTGCGACAATCTGATTATCACTATTCCGAAGATTGGCATCCGGTTAAACAGCGAAATCAAAATCGAACGGGAATCTTCTCCTGCATGCGCGGTCGTGGAAGATCAGAGTGAAGAACAGGCGCAGGAAGTCGTTCATCGCGAGGATGTGGTCGTTACGGCGCCGGTGATAACCCGCCCGGTAGTTAAAAAGTCTTTACTCTCTTTGAGAACGACACTATTTGTCTTAGTGGTGCTGGCTGTTCTGGGGGGAGCTTACGGGTATTACACTACGCATAATCTGCCCGCCAGAGGTGCATCAATGAGTACAATCAGACTGGACGGCGGCTGCGAGGCCGTTATTATCCAGGGCCTGGATGTCTTTGAGAAGCAGTCGCTGGATAAACAGATTCTGCAGATGCTGAGAGAAAATAATCAATCCTGCGTGCCGGGAAGGCGAATTTATTTTGATAAGAATCCCTCTTTCAATACCACCAATTATGGCAGAACCATTCTCTCTTCCTGCAACCTGAACAGTGCTGGTCACATTATTTCCTGTGATAACTTCTACTATCTTGACTGGAGAATGAATTGAAACGGAACCTCATTCTGACAATAACGCTGTCACTGACCCTGTTTGTGACCCTTGTCGCAGGTGTGATGTTTAAACGTCAGGATAATGACCTGCCTTTTCGCTGCTCAGCATTCAGCCGTTATGACCTCAGCCGTCATGAAGGCAAACGGTTAGACTTTTATGTTTCGCAGGACCTGCGCTTTATCGATCCGCATTCGGGTTATCTTTTGCTGAATGGTCAGGTCACGGCCGGAGATACGGTAACGGTACTTAACCGACGTATTGCGTTGAGTAATGGTAACAGAATAGAAAAAAATACCTACCGCTATAAGATCAGAACGATTGTAACCGCAACCAACGATACAACACCGGATGCCATATTTAATTTGCTGTTTTCGGAAATTACGCTGGACCCGACCTACCTGCAACTCGATCTCACCAGGGTCGATGAAAAGAGTTATCTTATCAGCGGGCCGCTCTCCTATCTGTTTACCTGTGAGCGTTATTGAGGCAAAACTGACGACAAACGTATCTGTTGTAAAAAGCAAACAGCATAAGCGTTTTGACGGTTTAGTGGTTCGCCTTCGCCATGCTGTGATACCTGGTGCGGGACAGTTTTCAGCGGCTTTTGCCGGAATTCGCATTGCACACATAGGTAGGAATCGATTCTATCTTAAAGAGGAAGTTCTTATTATGCTGTTGTTGAATCTGCATATAAATATCCTTTTCAGTGGTGACAAAAAAAGCAGGAACATAATGGCTTAAATCTTCATCGCTGATGTTGTCATCCGGCAGGCTGATTTTTTTTTGCGAAGTCATATAATAAAGATCGCGATTGCGCTGTAGTTTAAAGGATATTTTTCGATTAACGATTTTTTCGGGGTGTTTGTCCGAGCTTCCGGTTATATGAACGACGCCAAAGTTATCGTTAACAATAAAATTAAGGGTGAGGTAATATGTTTCGTCACTGTAATGTTGGAGCAGATTGGCTGTGCAGTTAAAGTTATCAATCCGCTGAAGCTGGAGGTAAGCGTAAAATAAATAAGTGCTCTCAGAAATTATAATAACGCAGAGCAGAGCGCCTGCTAGTTTCTTAATCACTTTGTTCTAAGCCTCTGAAATAGTATTCTGAAATGCAGATGTTAGGTTCATCCATCTGTTTATTGCAACGGATGACAGATATCCTCGGCAGCATATAATAGTAAGTGATATAAATCCAGGGGTAATGGCTACAGCTTGTCTTCAGATTTTCAGCCAGAGACCTCATTCTGATTCGGGCATCCGGCGTTGCATTCTTATTGCTGAAAAAGACGTGGCAACCATGAATATTGGCCAGAAAAAAATATTTACTGAAGTAGTGTCGGTTATTGTCACTGCTTCTGTAAAAATTCACTGTCACCGTCAGTAAAATGGCGATTAAAAGCCCCACAGTCCACAGCAGCATGCCGGATGTGTTTCGATGAAGAGCGATTTCAGATTGGGGACTATTTTCGCGACGGGCGGAAAGCGGCTGTTCAGGGGGCGTGTCGACCTTTTCCGCTTCAGGGGAATGCAACGGACCCTTTTCCTCCCGTAATGCAGCTTCAGAAGAGCGCTTTTCATCAGAAAGTGAGTTTCGGGAGCTATCAGGTTCAGGTTCTACACTGCTGCGTTTTATGATTTCGGTGCCACTGGCCAGCGTAAGTCCGACCCGAGGAATAGTAACGACAGGATCTTCAATCAGACCCGCTTTCCTTAACCCTTTACGCAGAATTGAAATATTCTGGTAGAAGGTATTCGGCGATACCATCATGCCATTTTTTTCCCAGACAATCTCCATAAACTCTTGTTGCGTTACGATCGTATCATTCCGGTTGATTAATAATAACAGACAGCGTCCTGCAGGAGAGTTCAGAACCACCACCTTTTCCGGATCGTTGAGGTTTCGCAGTGTACTGGCTGCCGGATGAAACTCAATAAAGCCATTAATGATGTAATAGTTATGCATTTGTCTGTGCTCAGAATAAAAAAAGAGTTTAACTTTTTCATGCTTATGAAGTTATCTTAAAGAGATATTATCTTAAATAATCCATTCTCATTTGAGAACGTTTTTTGCCTGGGAACAGTATGGCACTATCACCGGTTCTGGAAATATTTCACTCCGGAGGCTGTAAAGCAGCCGATAATTGGCTCTACAGATCATGCATCAGATAAGAGGATTTCAGGATGCCTGAACGAAATCTTCTGCTTTTTGAGAGTATGGCGCACTTTTTATCTCCTCGGAAATCATCAGGTTTTAACTGTTCTTATCTGAATAACATTGTCGAAACTACACGGTTTCAGGCGAAGAAGCGATGAACCGATTACCGCCTTTCACTGCTCGTGATTTCCAGCATATGGGTAACTATCAGCCGCAGCGTTACGGATAATAAAAAGGGGGCTTAGTCAGCCCCCCTTTGCTCAGCTTACTTAACCGCCTGACCGTCACATAAAGTACCGGCAGGGTTTTGCTAAAATTGAGTGCCAGCGCAAGTACTGCAGACGCGCCATTCGAGCTCACCATCAAGTCATCGACAGTTCCGGCGACAAGCCGCCGCTCACTATACCTGCCAGCTTACCGATTGGGCCAGCATCCGGAATGTCGCCGCCGTCGCTGCCATGTGTGCCGCCGATGATTTTACTGTTGATTTCATCTCAAAAGCCCGCTGCTGATACAGCCTCAATTGTTATCATATTTAAATCACGCACGTTGCTTTCTTTAAATTAATTATCGTGATCAGTTAGTGTTTGTGCCATTAACTGGTCGCGTTAATTATGCATCTGGTGTGAATGAATTTAAATAGGATTGTTTCTACACTTAAGAAGGTGGTGACCTTATGTCATTTAATTTAAAGCCATTTTCGTAAAATTTTAAGGTAATTTAGTTGCATTTGGTTCGAAATTTCTTGCGCAGTGATGTAAACGGTGCATTTCATTTTTCATTGATGTTTCGTCAGGGTACATCGAACCAAAGTTAATGATCTCATTTTCTGAAATCAGACAGGAGTAGGTGGCCTGCCAGACGCGTTTGTCACTACCCGGACCCGCGGAGAAGCTATAGATGAGCTGGATAGTATCTGTAAAAAAGGTCCCGTCTTTGACTTCATCCATTTTGACAAGGTTAAAATTATTGAGAATCCTTTCGGCATTACCTATCTGCTGAGAAATGTGGCCGAAAAAGGTACTCCCAGCCGGAAGGATGTCCCGGTTAAGGGTAATTTGCTGCCCATTTTTAAACGTGATCATATTAATCGTCTGAGTTTTAATTTCTTCTTCAAAATGAAGTGTGCCTTCCAGGCAGATTAAACGGTTATTCATAATTGCTCCTTGAGGTAATGGTCAGGCAGCCGCAGTGCTGTCTGTTTTATTGGCTTCTGAACGAAGCTGTGAAGAGTTAATTAATGCTGCAAAATCCGCTTTGGATATCTCCTTAACACCGTGGCGATGGATATGAATGATGCGGTCCGCGCTCAGAATCGTCTCTGGGCGATGCGCAATAATGACGCGCGTCATACTCATATGCCTGATGGCGTCATTAATGGCACCCTCCCTGACCACATCCAGGTGGCTGGTCGCCTCGTCAAGGATGAGCAGCCGTGGCTGGCGGTAAAGCGCACGGGCCAGAATGACGCGCTGTATCTGACCGCCGGAGAGCGATGATCCCATGTCGCCGACCATGCTGTTATAGCCCATAGGCATTGCCATAATGTCGGCATGAATCTGGGCGATGCGGGCAGCTCGCTCGACCTGAGCTTTGTCGAGGCTGGCGTCAAAGAAACTGATATTGTCCATGATAGAACCGGCAAACATCATGTCGCTCTGCATGACGCTGCCGATCAGATCCCTGTAGCAGGTCATGCCCAGTTTGATGTGATCGATGCCATTCACACTGATAACGCCAGCGGTAGGCTTCAGAAGGCCCAGCATCAGTTTTGCCAGCGTTGTTTTTCCCTGTCCGGATGGGCCAATGATCGCGACAGATTCCCCGGCCTCGATGCTCAGGTTAAAACCAGAAAAGATCTCTTCGTCTGTGGCTGAGTAGCGGAAGGAGAGATCGCTGATATCAAGGCGAACAGGGCCTTTCTGTTCCGCCAGTTCGACGTGGCTTTCCATATTTTGCTCCTTCTCACTCAGGACAATATCGGACAGACGTTCGCCATGTAAGCGAAGCATTTTGAATTCGATAAGTGCGTTGATCAGTCCGGCAGAGCGTGACATGAACTGATCGGAGAAGGAGATAAACGCCACCAGCATACCGCTGGTAAAGTTGCCATCCAGCACCTGTGCCGCTGCCAGCCAGATAAGTATAATTTTGCCCACGCCTGAAATCGTGCCCTGCAATGTACTGAAGCCGATCGAAAGCTTCTGGGTGGTGATCCCTTTGTTGGTCGATTCCACTGTCTCATTGGTGTAAGCAGAGACACGAAAATCCTGTTTGTTATTCAGTTTGATCGCCTGAACGCCGCGGATAGATTCCAGCAATTGTGACTGGACCACGGCGGAAGCCATCAGCTGGTCTTCGTTGGCCTGACGAAAGGGTTCAAATGAGATCCAGCGTATCAGCGCATACAGCAGGAAAAGGCCGATGACTACAAAGGTCAGAGTAGCGTTGTAGGTAAAAATCATGGCAAGTGTTATGACGGCCATCACGCCATCAAAAATGGATGATATAAAGCGGCCTGTCAGCGTGCTCTGAATATTACTGATGGAGCCAAAGCGTGAAAGAATGTCGCCGACATGGCGATCCTCAAAATAACTGAGCGGCAGACCCAGCAGATGCGCACAAAGATTGGATGACCATTGCACGCTCAGCATGCTGGAGAACCAGGTAGTCACCCAGCTGCGTAAGGCTGAAATAAGATTCTGGAATAGGGTGACGCAGATAAACGCGACGCCGAGCAGCGTCAGTAAATCGCGATCCGCCGACACCAGAACCTGGTCGATCACCCACTGCATATAAAAGGGTGTAATGATGCCGAAAAATTCCAGCGCCAGTGAGAGCAGGGCGACCTGGATGAAGGCTGAACCTATCCCAGAGACGTTCCTTATCAGGCTGAGCATTGAGATAGATTTTTTTTCATTCTTCCTCTCAAAGGTTGCTGCCGGATAGAGTTCCAGCGCCACGCCGGTAAAAGAGTCTGAAACCTCATCCATAGGAACTTTGCGCACTCCGCGCGCCGGGTCATGGATAATAAGTTTGTTTCCGGCGATCCCTTTGAGCACCACGAAATGATTCATGTCCCAGTGCAGCACACAGGGCGTATTCAGTTTATTGAGCTCTTCCAGTTCCAGTCTGACGGCGCGGCAACCCAGACCTAAGTTCTGTGCGAATGACATAACATTCGCCAGCGTGCTGCCTTTCAGAGAGGTAGGAAACCGCTGGCGCAGCGAAATCATGTCGATATGATGACCGTAAAATCCGGCGATCATGCCAATACAGGCCAGGCCACACTCTGCGGCCTGTGTCTGCCGTAAAACAGGTAACTTCTGGTGAAAAGATAAATTGAGTTTGTGAAATAAATCCATGATAACCCTGATAAAATATAGAAATTATAATGACGTCATCTTGCCAAGTGCATTAAGCGGTTCCAGAACCCATTCGTAGATGCGGCGCTTATCTATAATGAAGTCCGCTTCAAGCCCGCTTCCGGCGCGAAGGCTGTTCTGTCTGCCATAAGCCTGAATCGTCTGCTTATCCAGCCTGACTTTCACCTGATACATCGACTCTTTAACCTGGTTATCACCCGTGATGGAGGCCACTTCCTGTGGTGAAAGCGCAGATTTGGAAATTTCCAGTACCGTCCCGTACTGCTGTCCAAATTTCTGCCAGGGAAAGGATTGATAGCGCAGCACTACACGCTGACCGGGCTGGATAAAACCGATCGCGCGGCTGCTGAGCATGATGCGTGCCTGAAGGCGGACGTTGTCCGGGAGTACCGTCGCCAGTGTCTGGCCGGCAGTGACTACCTGTCCCTGCTTAACCAGAACGGCGCTGACGGTGCCATTTTCGGGTGTGCGCAGTTCAATTGAGCGACGCGATTCGTTCTCAACAATCGACTGCGTAATCTCTGAGAGCTTTTGCTGCAGTTCATTCTTCTGCCGGTCGTAACTGATCGGCTGTTCGCGTAACTGTTGCCGAGCCTGAGCCAGTTGCTGCCGGACATCAATCCTCTGACGAGCAACGTCTTGCAGGCGTACGCTGGCATCGAGGAGATCATTCTGTAGCTGTTCTACCTGGGTATTCGAGGCGTAACCTTCCTTGCGCATCGCACTCATCTTGCGATGCTGGGTTTTCGACAATTCAATCTGCTGCGCACGCTGACGGTATATGGTGTCCAGTTCTTTCGCCTGCTGGCCGAGCAGACTGACCTTCTCCTGCAGCGATTTGATAGTTTCGCTATTAAGCTGAGCCAGATTAACCAGCTGGCTGTTCAGTCCGGCTTTCTGAAACTCAAGCTGGGTAGCGATCGCCTCGCGGGTCTGACCATAGCGAGTGGAGATTTCGGAAGAAACGGTCGCGATTAGGCTGTTTTTCTGCAGACTCTCGCCTTCACGAATGGGAAGGGAAATTACCGTACCGGCACTCATTGCGGTGATATTCATCATGCCATTTTCAGGCACTAATACACCCTGCGCTGTTTCCCGTTTGGTATAACTGCCAAACAGGCAAAAAGCGATAAGGACAGCTACCAGCAAACAAATCAGCATAATGACCACCCAGCGGAAGGGCGGACAATAGAGCGCGACAGAACCTAATACCCGTGTCCTTTTTGCATCCAGCGATTCTTTACGAAATAAGTCGTTACTCATACGTTGAAACTCCCGATTATGCCGTACCACAGTTAAAAACTTTCATCGCGGCGTAATCCAGCGAGCCGGTTGCTGTCTTCAAATTAACAATCGACTGGATTAATGCATTCTGAGAATGAGCCAGATCCTCAATCGCCTGGAAGTAATCTTTTTCCGCATTAAACTCGTCAATTAAGGTCCGCTGGCCAATCTCACGACCATACCGGGTTGCCGTCAGTCGTTTACTGGCTGAGACAATGGCGCGTTCATACGCTTTAATGCGTGACTGGCTATTCTGAATGCCGGATGCAGCCTGTATTGCCTGCTGTTCAGCTTTGCGTCGGGCTTCAATGACTAAATCTTTATTCTGTTCATAGCGATGTGCGGCTTCCAGACTTTGAGAAATCTGCCCACCTCCGGCAAAAAGCGGAACTGAAACATTAATACTGATTTGCGTATTATCCGTTTTAGATGTGGTGCCAAACAGGGTGTCGAGATAGTTTCCATTTTCGGCGCGACTCCAGTTTTTGCCGTAGCCAGCCTGAAAGGTGACGACCGGTAAATGAGCAGAAGTCGCCGTCAGAATATCAGCTTCGCTGGATTTAAGACTTTCGATAGCGGCCAGAACGTCGAGATTATTGGCTGCGGCGTCACGTTTTAATTGTTCAGGTATAATTCTCTCTTGAAAACGCACGCAGCGCAGAGTGCTGTCTGAAATACCCTGCGGGTCCCGGCCGGTTAAATGACGGAAATAGACGCTGGCATCATTGAGATCGTTTTCAGCCGCAAGCTCATCGGCGACCGCTTTATCATAATTAGCCTGTGCTTCTGCAACATCAAGGCGAGTACCATCACCCACTTCAAGTGCTTTCTGAGTTTGTTTCAGTCTGGCACTGAATGCGGTAAGGATCCGCTGCTTAGTATTAAGTACACTGCGCTGATAAACGACACCGTAAAAAGCATTGGTCACATTACCGATCAGTTTTTGCTGAGCAATCAGCAAATTCACATCGGCTAAATCACCGGTTACTACGCTTCTGCGCCAGGTCGCATATTTTGCCAGGTCAAAAACGGGCTGTGTCAGATTGACACTGTAGTTATGGCGGGTGACACCTGCAGAGTAAGCCGCATCGGGCTGATCGCTTTTACTCCATGATCCGTCGAGCGATACTGCGGGTAACAGCCCGGCAAAACCCTGATATTTTTTCTGTGCATCGGCATCATGGACGCTTCGGGCAGCATTAATCTCGGCATTATAGATATTGGCCGCTATCAGCGATTCCTGCAGCGACAGTGCGCAGGCATAGGTTGACAGCAGGAGCCCTCCTGCCAGTGGCATGATAAATTTAATAAACATGAATTTCCAAAAAATAAGATAAAAATTAAAATAGTTCGTTCTGGTGCAAAAAGCGTAATAGCTCGTTTTCATTCCGAAGATGAAGTTTATTCATTGCATTTCTTTTCTGTGTTGAAATTGTGCTCATGGCGCGACATTTTTTAGAGGCAATTTCTGACAGTGAATATCCTTCCCGGATAAGGTTAATGACCTCCCACTCTTTAGGCGTCAGTTCAGTGCACTCCTGCTGTAAGTTTTCACAGACAGACTGAGAAATATAGGCTTTTTCGTCTGAGGAGACCATTCTGTCAGTCAGTGCTTTAATCAGCTCCTGCGGCCTGTCCTGCAGGCTGATGATAATATTGACACCCGCACCGAGCATTTTTTTCAGCAGCGCAGATTTCATGTTCTGAGCGAAAAAAACCGTGATGATATGTTTGTTACCACACGATGCGGCCAGAACTTGTCTGATCTCTTTTTCGCGAAAAGAGCCATCAAACAAACATGAAGAGTTGATAATGATGATGTCAATGCTATTTTTTTCTACGGCAGTTAAAAGATCCTCCAGTTTTGGGAAGTGTTGCAGATTAATATTCTCAATGTTCATTTCATGTCGGATGAATGAAGCTATCAAGTCGTATGACATATGATACTTGTGAAAATATGTCATATTTATCGTTTTGAGCGTATCAGATTTCACGGGCTGCTCAGCTCTCTTTTATATGATTTCTGTGTGCCATAGTCGTCAATGACAGACCAGCTCAAAATATGACTGTCGGTCGTTTGTTTCAGGGCAAGCGAACGGGAAGAGAAGGGCGCAATCATCTCTGATTTCAGCGTTTCGTTACCCAGTCTGATACTTCCGATATTCATATAATAGGGGGTCAGGTTTTGAACCTGCAATTCGCTATTTTTAGTGTTCAGTTTATTAATTGAAAATTTCAGTTGCTCACCAATTTCCTCGTCCGGTGCTTTCACGCCTGTTGGACGTATAAAAATCTTCAGTCGGATACGAACCGGAAAAATGACTTTCTTTTCCTGTGCTGTCTGCTGCCGGGTATATGGCGGAATCTGATAAATATTCAGCCAGTACAGCCGTTCACGATCCTGGGGCATATCCTTCCGCGAAAGCAGCATTACACGCAGAGTGCGGGATTCAGCCGGGGCTAATTTAAACAGTGGTGGAACGACGACCAGCGGGGTACTTATGCGTTCTGGCGGACTCAGTGGATCGCTGTCGTCGGTCCACATCTGTACCAGCGCTGGCGCTCTTAAAGAGTTCACCACGGTCAGCGATTGCACTTCACTGTTTTCATTAAATACCAGCCGGCTTTGTGTGCTGTTAACAACCGCAGAGGCGGGGCCTGTGCAGAGCGTGAGAGCACCGGTCATCAGCAGGTTACTGAAGGCTGACAATAATCTGTGCTTGCGCATTAACTGATCCTGCCTGAGCGGTTAATCCCGGAAGTTGTTCAAGTGAAGCGGTAAAGGTTCCTGCATATTCAGTGCCGCCCTCGGGCGTTACGCCGGTCTCCCCCATCAGGTCTGCATAGCCATACCAGCCTGCAGCTGCCCCGGTGCCTGTAGTCGCGGTGCTGGACAGCAGATTCAGCGCGGCGCCCGCTGAGGAATAAAGGCGAATCCCGACACCTGAAGCGACACCGCTGGCACCGTAATTGTTGTCCAGAAGATGCGTGATGCCGCCAGCGCTAGTCTGAAGACCAAGTGCACTCGCCTGAGAGAGCGCGGTGGGCTGCGTCACCAGAAACCCTACCGCCACAGGTGCATTGCTGACGCTGGAATCGGTGCCTGAGTACGCACCTTTTTCGCAGCTGATTGCAACATTAAAGGTATTACTGCTCTTCTCACCGTCGCGCAGACCGCCAGTGCTGATGGGCGGCAACTTAACGACCTGATCAAAATCTGCCAGCGTGCAGGCATTGCCGTGGATGATGGTCGTTGATCCTCCTCGCATACTCCAGACTGCCGATGTCATGGCTGGCGTGGGGGAGTAAGCCAGACTGCCCGTCGCGGCGTTGTTATTGATGTTAGGCGCTCTGAGTGCCTCATAGGCCTGTGGGGTAACAATCTGAGAGAAGGCATTGCGTGTAGGCGTGCCGTAGATATCATCGGTTTTGAGCAACTCAAAGGTGGCGCTATCGAAAGACGAAGCGGGTATGTAGAGGGTGGAACCGACAACAACATAGTCATCGGGAGTCATCTTGCGTTCCTGCCAGTAGCCGGTGTAGTAAAGCCCGGTCTTTTGATTGGTAATCCGATAAGCGATTCCGGTCGCTGGCGTCTGATAAGCCCCTTCGACATCCGAAACGGCCTTGCCCCCATAAAACATTCCTGATCCTCCCGCCAGGGCGTATATCTCGTACAACTCGTCGGCATCACTCAGCGCGCACTTAAACACGATCTGATTGGCCGCGTACGGCTCTTTCAGCCCTTTATCGATAAACGGCAGGTCAGCAGAGGCGATCACTGTTCCGGCAGGTACCAGCGCTTCAGCGCCCGTGCCCATAATAATGGTTCCGAAGGAGATAACGCCTGCTGCGGCATTCAATACCCCGTTCCCCCAGGGTGCGGCGGTATAGCCCATATCAGCCACGTCCTGCGGGATCGATGAAGTGCCGGTACCAATACCTGTGACCTTGGAGCAGAATGCCTGCACATCTGTTGCGCAGGCCATGAAGAGGCCGGCGACCAGCCAGGGTCTTGATTTAGTGATGTTGAGTCTCATAGGGGTTCTCATTGAAAGAAGTTCACTTGATGCAGACGCCGTTCAAACGCACGAAGCTGCCATCACTCACTTTTCCGGACGGTAACTGGTAGTTGATGCGGCATTTCCTGCCGCTGCCCCAGCTCACAAACAGCGTGCCAGACGCATCAGGAAGTCGGGCGTAGATCTGACCATTTTGACCGGCCATTCCAATGCTGTTGCCCTGGCTGTCTTTGACTTCAGCGCCCATCGGCAGGGGCATGCCATCATGCAGGGTGGCCGAAATCAGGGCGGGTGAACCGCTCAGCGTTTTGAATGTCACTTTTGGTACGCCGCCAAATACCGGCACGACGCGTACATTGCCGCCTTCGAGTTCGACGTCTCTGGACATTGAGTTGCTGTCCAGGCTGATGGTGTTATGGCGATAGGGAGCCAGAGAAGGCACGATGGCATAGCCGAAGGGATCGATTTTTGCCCCCTGCGCATTGTTGACGCGAGCGCCGCTGGCACCTTTAGCCTCGACCAGCGCAAACGTGTCGCTGGCGTAGGGGCCATAGGTTACGCCGCCGCCATGAAGCGCGAGGGTACCCGCCGTGCCCAGACCGAGCTGGTGATAATTATCACCGCGGGCATAGGAAGCGCGAAGTGTCCCCACCCGCGTGCGTTCCTGTACGTTACTTCCCCAGCGCATGTCATGGTCTTTACGCTGAGCGTCATCACGATAGCGGTCGTAACCGGCATAGAGTGCATAAGTAAAGTCACTGTTTTCACCTGCCGAACCTGACAGCGTGGTCATTGCTGACGTGGTATTTTTATCCCGCGTCATATCCAGCGCGATGGTTGAGCGGCTATCGCGCCAGTCGAGTGGGATGGAGATACCGACAGAGACGACGTTCTCCGTATATTTCTGATAACGGCCTGAATCGTAGTCGCTATCCTTTACGCTATACAAATCGTTGCTGTTCCAGCTTGAGCGCTGTCTTCCGGCGTTGATGCTGTAACTTACCGAACGCCACATATTGTTATAGGAAAGCTGTAATTCGCTGATACGTGAACGATTGTTGTAATAATCAGTGCTGCTTCCGCTCAGTGCTAAGGTGCCGTAATCAGCCATGTTCTGACTGACGGTCGCCGTAAAGCGGTTACGCTGTTTAAGCGTATCGGAGTAGTAATGTGTTCCACTCTTCTGCTGGCGCCGTATGCCCAGTACATCTTCAAGATCACGATAGCCCGAGGTGGAGTAGCGATAGGCTGCCAGAACCAGATTGGTATTGGTGGAGAAGGTTTTGCTGTATGACGCTTCTGCGCGCCAGCCACTTCGGGTCAGATCATTTTCTACCCTTGCGTGCGACCAGGTGGTGTTTAACGACAGGGCACCCAATTCGGAGGCGTATACGCCGCCCAGCAGCCATGCCTGATAATTACTGGCAAGGCGCGCCCCGGTGTTATAAGTGAAACTGTTGCTGAGACCATACTGCAGCACACCCTCCGTGAAGGCGTTCTGGACGGCGTAATAATTCCTGACTTTACCTGCGGCAAACTGATAACTCACATTACCCGGACGCATTGAGTCAGGAACGGCAGCGTAGGGCACAGTGAAAAATGAAGATTTGCCGTCGGCTTCGATGATCTGGACTTTCAGATCACCCTGACTGCGGGTGTTGTAAAGATCGTTAATCAGGAACGGTCCGGGTGGCACCTGGGTTTCATAGATTACATTACCCGCCTGGCTTATCAGAACACGGGCATCACTGGCCGCCACGCCACGTACTTCTGGCGCATACCCACGACGACCCTGCGGCCACATGCGTTGATCGGTAGCGAGTTTTACCCCGTTAAAAGAGATCGATCCGAACATGGAACCGTCAGTAAAAGTATCGCCGACCATGAGTTCGCTGGACAGAGCTGGCAATGGACGCTGTACCCAGGTGCGTACTGAGTTCCACTTGTACTGAGCACTGCCGGAATTGCTCTCCATATAGCGCATATTAGCCTGATGGCGCAGTTGCCACATGCCGAGATTGCCGCCTGCGTTAATCAGGCTCCATAAATAGTTATAGTGAGTATCCCGACGGATATTACGCGTAAAGCTTGTGTTATGGCGTAAAAATACCAGTGGGGTACCGGCATCCCACTCAGAAACAGGAATATAGTCACGAGGCTGATGATTGAGTAAGATCTGAGGGATCAGGAAGTTGAGCGTCAGCGTGGACTGTTTGATATTCCATTTTCCCTGCTTAGTCAGATCCGAAAGTAACAGACACTGATTATTAGCGGATTCTGGCAGCCCGGATTTCAGCTGAAGCAATTTTTTCATATCCGCATCAATGCAGGGCTGGGCACTTTTGTCGGCGGCTTTCTTTTTACGGAAATTCACCGGCACCTGGCTCTTAATGATCGTACCGTTCAGACTGATATCAAGGATCTGCTGACCTTCAGGGATGATGGTCTGTTTTTCATTGAATTGCTCAAGATCAACGCCTTCCGAGAAGCCGGAACCCGCCAGCAAATTACTGTCAAAACGGTATTCTTCAGCATGCACATGCTGAGTTAACACTGAGACTTTAACAAGGCAACTGATGACAGCCAGGCGAAATCCTGTTTTTTTAGTGTTGAATTGGATATTCATGCGTCACCACTGCCCCATAATCATTAATTAAACCGATTTCAATTCCCTGGGCGCTACGTTTTGCCTTACCTTCCTTCAATGCCACTTCGGTTGTTGTAAACGGGGCGAGCATAGGGGGTTCTTTTTTAGCTACTGCCCCTCTGACTGCAACCTTGCTCAGTGAAACGTAGTAAGGTGAGTTATTGGTAATACGGATGCCGGATGATGAAATATTGCTGAACGTTAAATAGTCAAATATTTTTTTTGGATTACTTTTAAGTGAGGCGGGGCGGTAAAACAGTTTCATTCTGTTTTTCAGCATAACCACCATTTGATTTCCTTTGTCACCCGCAACATTACCCGGTGGGACCTGGAGAAAGTTAAAGTAAAAAATAGATTCCCGATCCTGAGGTAAGCCTTTTTCACCGGTAAAGAAAATACGCAATACCTGCCCCTCTTTTTGCGCAATCCTGAAAGCAGGCGGTGCTACAACAAACGGGGCCTTACCCGTTGCCGGTGTGGATTTATTGTCACCACTGTCAAACCATGCCTGGATGATATAAGGGAAGTCATCATTATTTCTTAACTGGACATCGACAGACTTTGCTTCTGAAGGATAAATTACGCGCGACCCTGTCATGACGACACTTCCATACACCGACTGGCAAATAAGCAAAGAAAACAAAAGAACCCAAATCTGGCAAAATGACGAATCTTTATTAAGTAATCGAGACATAATAGCTATCCATGAAAATTTAATGCCAACCCTGGACAAACAGAAAAAGTGGGCCTTCCCTGGCCCGATTTAATCCGGGATATTTCAGAAGAAATCTTCATCCCTGCGGCTATAATTATTAGTTGTAGCTAACAGCGTACTGCATGGTGGCTTCAACCGCACCGGCAGTGGCAACGTCGGTTGCGTAGTATTGTGCTGTATAGGTTGCGGATGCATCTTTCTTACCGGCAGCCAGAGTCAGATCGCCAGCACCCGTGAAGGCACCGTCATTAAAGTTAATTTCTGTGCCTTTGGTGTCCAGAATCTGGATTTCAACATTATCGGCCGCATCCGTTGCAGCCAGGTTGCTCAGGTTACCTTTCTCGCTCACGTTGTTGCCGGTGAATACGGTTGAGATGACAGTGCTTGTTGTCTCACTTCCCGTACAACCTGTTACACCGATATCAAACGTAGTCTGACCTGCAACTTTACCGCTGGCATCCAGCGCTGAAACATTAACAGACGGCAGCAGCACCGTAGGTTTCGCGGTATTACCATTTACTGTTACAGAGCAGGTTTCGGACGTAACTTCACCCTGGAAGGTGATAGTATTATTTGAAACTGCATATGCCTGAGACGCAAACAGAACAGACATTAAAGATGCGGATAAAAAAGCCAGTTTTTTCATTATGAAATTTCCCTATTAAATTGGACTGTTTATAACAATGCGAATTAACAACGCACGCTAACCGCCAGGATAAAAATTATTCCAGCGAGCGAAGGATAAGGCCAGGTATGCTGTGGTGCTTATGAAGTAATCTTAACAATCCTTAATTCAACCCGTTCACATTTTAAAGCTTCCTATTTTGTAATCCATGTAGTCATTATTGCTGTTTATTTGTTGATTGTCAGCGGTGGGGTAACTCTCTGTTTTATTGATGAAAGAAATCAGTATCAGGTTGGGGATTCGGTCGCATTACAAAAATAGATAGGAAGTTAAGAAAAAGTATGCATATTGCAGAATTATTTTCTTTAAGGTCCTGGCAGGTTAATCAGAACGGCCAGTTTTATTTTTGTAATAGATGAAATAAAAAACGCATCCGAAATCTATACTAACTGCGTCAATCGCTGATGCGCTTTTTCTGTCTGGCGTGGTGTAACAGCGGGGCATGTATGCAGTAATGATCCTCAAATGAAGAGTGTTAGATAAGGGTTTTTACCTGATGACCTGCTTTTACCTGAAGGTTTCCCGGACTTATTCAGAGTAAGAGCTCTGTTCTATCCATAAGCAACCTCAGGTCTGTTTCCCGACACTGTGGAATGTGAAAAACGTAAGAGCAGGATAGCTGCATACGAGAGCGTTAAAGTCAGGCATTAATCAATAGTGAGAAAATGACAGGGTTCTGAAGGCTATCGCTGCCTTTATAGTTATCGAAAAATTCAGTCAGTAAGGCCAGTTTTCGTCGTGCGTTATCAACAAACGACGATGTTAACGCATAGAGCGAGTGGTCTATAAAGCTGGCTGCCAGAAGATCCAGACTCTTCTTAAATAACATGGGGGTATGAAACCACCATGGATGGCAGGTACTGGCCCCATCCTGCGACAAAACGCGCGGCTCATCTCTGGAGTAAAGAAGTATAAATATTATTTTAAGCAGCATAAAAAACTAATTAAATGGTTAATTGCAATTTAAATGTCCAGATTGACATCGTTGTGTTTTAATTCTTCTCACAAAAGATGTAAGGCGTTTTTTTATTTTCACGAAGAGAGTTAACAATGGTTCCGATATGGTAATAATCATTTCTTTATAAAAACAGACTAAGGATTTTTTTTCAGGTAAGGAGGGCTAAATTAGCAGTATTATAACATTGGATTGCAAATGGTAATGATATATTCCCTTTTTTAGAAAATAATTATAACACTATCAGTAAGTCGCCACATCCTGGATTGATATGCTGATTAATTGATTTTTATAAGGTGTAAAATCTGGTTGATATGTCGATTGTTGGTTTTATCGGCTTCCTTTTTGCCTGTTTGTGGTATTGAATTTTACTGCAGTGGTTTTATTATAGTGAAACCCATAACAACGTTATTTTGCTCGAACTTTGGAGGCGAGTAAAGCTTTGCAGTACACCAGGCGAAAGAAGACACTATTACAAACAGATTTTATTAAATTTATTCCTAATACTGATTTTGTATTAGTCAGATTGAGTTGATTATTATGTATAGAGTGACTGAAAATCATGAGCGAGTTATCAGTGCCTTAGCAGAATATGCACAGGTTGCCAATCCGGATGAGATTTCACGAGGTAAGCGCCGTTATCATTTAACAAAAGATAATGTACGGCGTGTTATGTTCATTCTTGATGGCGATTTTTTGCTCAAAATAAAAGGTGAAAATAAGGTTCTGAATATCCTGTCTGCTCCCTTTGTTGTGGGCGTTACGCCAGCGCTGGATGAGCCGCCGGTTTATCTTGAAAGGATTGATTACGGTAAGATCAGTTACATTGATTATGATGTCTTCTGGCGTCTGATTTTTGAAAAAGACATTTTCAATGATGCTATGTCTATTCTGTCGGGGCAATATTCAGACCTGATGAGCTACATCCAATTACCAAAAGGTAATTCACACGATGAGGTTGTTTCTTTAATTGGTCGATGGAAAAAGCTGCCACCACATCTTAAGAAACGTTTCTCAGCGCTGTATCTGATAGAGCACAGTTCGCATCTTTCGAAAAGCTCCATTTGCAGAGTGTTGAAAGAACTGAAAGAAAAAGGTGAGCTGGTTTTGATCAACGGAAAATTCACCTGATGATATTTTATTTTTGAGATGCCTAAGGGAAAAAATGGATTTTAAAGTTTTTTGTACAGATGAGAACTACTTCTTCAGACTAGGCATTTCAAAAGTAATTGAGGAGGCACTTCAGTCTGATGCTAAAGTGAAATTTTTATCAGGATCTGACAGACAGTGTCTGGAGAAAGCAGATTTTATCCTGATCAACGTTTCGCAATGGCGTCTTTATATGTGCCAGCCAGCATATCGTGATCGCAAACCCGGTAGCATCATAATAGTTTTTGTCGATGAGTCTGAAGATATTATTATGGAACAGCTCCCTTTATGTTATCGATCTCTTGTTGTGGTCTCTCGTCTTGACCCGGTAAAAAAAATAGCAGGAAAGCTATTGCATGCCTGGCTTAATCTGCAGGATAGGGTGCGGGGTTTTGAGCCATCAGACTGTGTGCATTGTGATTTTGCCCGAATAACTGTCGTTCAGCTGCAGGTGCTGAGTTTTTTGAAGAAAGGCTACAGTGTAAGGCAGACTGCAAAGCGTCTGGATCTGTCTGCCAAGACCATCTACGCACATAAATATAATGTGATGAAAAAGTTTTCTCTTCGCGGAGACATGGAGTTCAATGCGTTTATTAACGACATCTCTCTTCTTGAGCTTTATAAAGGCGTGATCTGCTCAACTGAAGTGTAAATTAAGGACAGTCATCTCTAATGACAAGCGTTGCGCTATAAGTAACAAAAATTTTACAGTTATAACCGGAATCTTTTCATGAGTAAAAAGGAACAGAAAGGAAACAGGACGCTGATTTTTCCTTTTGGTATTGTTACTGGCATTCTGCTGGGCATTGTTTTTTTACTTTTTAGCTATATCTACGGTAATTATTTCTCATCTGCGGCTGAGCAGCATCCTTCTGCCTCAACGCAGCATGAAGTTTACTGGAAAAATCACTCTTAACTTGTATTGCCTGATGAGTGAGCAGGAGCAGAGTTATATCGCAGGTTGACGCCTGCGAGCCGATAACCAAAAGCCAGCGCTGCTGGCTTTTACCCTTTCCAGCTAAAACCATGAGGATAATGACCGCGATTTGATGCGCTGATTTGTCTGAGTGCCCGCAACAGAATTGCAACGCATGGCAGAGCTGCTCTTTGCCATAATGCAATTCCGGTTATGGCAGCCGGGCTGATGTCGAATTTTCTGATTAAGTTTGTGAATGTTCAGTATCATTTTGTTATTAATGGACGGCTGGGCCGGATATCTATTGGGTAATAAAATTAAAATAGCCCTGTTAAATGGCTGTTTAAACGTAATGTCTTATGCTTGATTTAAGATAAAGCTGAGGGGCCTGTCATGCGCTGAAAATAAAATGCTGGCTATTGTAGTTCCCGGCATTGGACGGTTTCACGATCGTCAGTGTTGGCAGGACAGTTAATTTCTGCTTTACGATTCAGGTTTATGCTGACTAAGAGGCTTCTATGCAAACAGGTATCAGGTTAATCACTCTTTCGCTGATGGTGCTTATCCTTCAGGCTTGTGCACCGCACAGCGACGGACAACAGAGACTGGCAATGCGTAATCCGGCCAGCGTGTGGTGCCTCCAGCGCGGCGGAGAGCTGATACAGTCATCAGCACAAGGTGATAGTGATAGTACACACTACTGTCTGCTGCCTGGTGGTGAACGCGTTGAGCAGTGGGCGCTGTTCCATCGTGATCATCCGCAATAACTCCCAGGCTCTGTCTCTGTCTGTTGCCCGCGAGCGGGATCTCTTCAGCACACTGCTCTTATTCTCCGCATCAATAAAAACTGCTAGCGCACGGTCAGCCCTGATCTGGAGTCTGATACCCCCACCTGATCTACAGCTCAGAAG
Source organism: Pantoea phosphatilytica (assembly GCF_051025615.1). Lineage (NCBI taxonomy): Bacteria > Pseudomonadati > Pseudomonadota > Gammaproteobacteria > Enterobacterales > Erwiniaceae > Pantoea > Pantoea phosphatilytica. The sequence continues at coordinate 55,061 of NZ_JBPFDF010000007.1, read as the reverse complement.
TCAGAAAAACAGGACGCCGGATCTATGCTATCCGGCTGGCCTGATGCCAGCGTAACCTGATGATGAAGGCTGGCGCTTTTTTGTCTGATCAGATTCAGACTCATCCTCCGGGATATAAGCTCCGGGTGGGCCAGGACATTTACACCGAATAATAATAATTTTTTTAGCATCAGATGTTTTCTCTGATTTATTTAAAGCTCATCTGACATTGCCTTTTAAGTACTGCTTTTGATTTTTTATTAAATATTTATATCTGTGCCGATTTGATTTTTTATTTATATTTGCTTGTAAAACAATATTTTAGTTGCTCTTTTAAAGGGCTGAAAGTGTGTTCTTTGATTTGCATCAATTTATAAAGAGCGTTTGCGATAATTTAAGTATTGCCCCGAATTAAGAATTCAATTAATTAAGGAATTTCTTAAAAGATAAGATTTTTATGGGGGCGAACCATTGAGATACTTTGGAAGCGCAGCGATCTGCTGCACCTTCTTTATCTGCACCAAATCTTATGCTGGCATCATGCTCAACAATATTGATGTTCAGCAGTATCGTGATTTTGCTGAAAACCTGGGAAAATATAGAGTCGGCATGGAGAATATCCCCGTCTACAACAAGAAGGGCTCTCTCTCTGGCACTCTTGATTTTCCCATGCCGGACTTTGGCGGGGTCGCCAGTTTAGGGTATGCCACCCTGATCTCTCCTTCTTATATCGTCAGTGTGAAACATAATACCGGCTATAAAACGGTATCATTTGGCAATGGAGCTTCGTACAGCACCACATATAAGCTAATCAATCGCAATGAGGACAGTGCAAAAGATTTTCATGTACCGCGTCTGAATAAGGTGGTAACGGAGGCGGTTCCCTATAACTATGCCGCAGAAGCGGACTTTCGGACCGATTTCAAATCACGCTACGCCTGGTATACACGCCTGGGCACAGGAACACAGGAACAGATTAACGATGACCAGACAGAACGTGTGCATCTGGCTAATGCCTATAAATGGAAGTCAGGCGGCACAATCAGCCCGGAGAGCGTACGCGAAACTTCTAATAACAGCGTGTTGCGCTACTACAATCTGGGACCTGACGATCCCGACACGACACCGCTCTCTATCGGTGCCAATGGCGGCGATAGCGGCAGCCCGGTTTTTGCGTACGATTCTGTTGAAAAGCAGTGGAAGCTTGTCGCGGTGCATCAGGGCTATGACAGAGATGCCGGCCTCTACTTAAAGCGTGCAACAGCCATTTATATTCAGGGAGATTTTGTCAATTCCGTTCAGACCGCTAATACCTCACCAGATGTGACGGACAGCGATCCCCACGCGCTCATCAACTGGGGCAGCGATGCTATTACGCAGGACGCGAAGAGCTGGACATGGCAGGGACTGGCTAAGAAGTATGAAAGTTCAGCGCCTTCTGTCGCCACCCTCAGTGAACTGGATGCGACTAAAGATCTCCGGTTCAATGGGGCAGGTGGCGTGATTTCACTGAACACGCCGGTAAACCTGGGTGCGGGTAAATTACAGTTTTCGAATGATTACACGCTGACCTCAGCCGAAGGCATCAATGCTACCTGGGCAGGCGGTGGTGTGGACGTGGATAAGGATAAAAAAGTTCTGTGGCAGGTTAATGGATTAGCCGGCGACTCCCTGCATAAAATCGGCGCGGGCACTCTGCATGTGAATGCCGAAGGAATAAACCCGGGCTCGCTGAACGTGGGTGATGGGACCGTGATTCTGGATCAGCGTGCCGATGCCAAAGGCAAAAAAAGGACTTTCTCTTCGATAACCGTGGTCAGCGGTCGGCCTACTGTTGTGCTGAATGATCCGGGTCAGATTTCTGTCGATAAAATCTATTTTGGTTATCGTGGTGGCCGCCTGGATTTGAACGGCAACACAGTCAGCGTTAAAAAAATCAACCATACCGATGATGGCGCCAGGCTGGTTAACCATAGCGATTCCTCATCCACCCTAAACATTACGGGATACAGCGCGGCAGACGTCCCCTTTAACACCTTTCAGAGTAGTAATCCTAAAGGTACACCCGGTTCCATCTATGTGTATAACAATCCCTACACCAAAGAAACCGAGTATTTTCAGTTAAATAAAACATCATACTGGTATTACCCCACGGATAAATCGTCGACGTCTACCTGGACTTATCTCGGCACCGATCCTGATAAGGCCATCGATCATCGGCTGACACAGTTGAATGTTCAGGTATTCCGCGGCTTTCTGGGTGAGACGCTGAAAAAGAGGCTTAATGGCGTCATGAACGTTAATATCATGCCGCGCAATACTACCGCGCTTCTGGCGCTGACGGGCGGAATGAATTTGAATGGCATTCTTGATGTTAAGAATGGCACGGCGATTCTCTCCGGTCAGCCGGTTCCGCATGCAAACGGCGTCGTCATTGATGATGACTGGGACACCTCCCTGTTTGCCGCCGATCATATCAATGTGGGGGCAGGCGCTCATCTTCAGGTAGGAGAGTATGCGGGGGTTAAAGCGAATGTCACTGCGGCGGACGCAGCCACGCTCTCTTTTGGTTATAACGACAGTCAGCGGAAGGTGGAGAAAAGCTGGCGCTGCTATTCCGTGATTTATACGAGTGATGTCAGCTGTAGTCAGCCAGTCCGCCATGCAGATGCACTGGCAAAGCTGCCCGCCAGTGAAGTCGACGGCGATGTTACGTTGGGCAACAACGCGTCACTCTACCTGGGTAAAGTGAACTACCAGGGTGCCGTGACCGGTGCCAGCAGTAGCATGATGACAATGGATGCAAATGCCAACTGGATGATGACAGGCAACAGTCATGTCACCTCGTTACTGGCGAAGCGCGGGTCGACGCTTTCCATGGTGCCTGAGGGTAACTGGTACGCTAAAAATCTGAACGTCGACACGCTGGATGCGACCGGGATGAACCTGGCGTTAGGCGTTAAACCGTCTGCGCTGGAAAGCGACAGGCTCACCATTAACCATAAGGCGACAGGCAGCGACAATCTGCTGGATGTCAGTCTGCTGATTGGCAACGAAGAGCAGGTTGCACTGACGCAGGATTTGGTGATGGTCGATGCACCGGCGGGCACTCCGCACAGTTACTTCGCTTTTGCAGACCGTTACAGCGGTTTTAGCATTTACACGCCCAATTATCAGGTGAAAGAGGAAAGCGACCGGGTGAAGTGGGTGCTCAAAAGTAACAAAGCGGCAGAACCTGAACCAGCCCCCGTGCCCGAACCGACTCCGTTACCAGAGCCAGCGCCGGAACCGACGCCCGCGCCTGAGCCAGTGCCAGCCCCCGAGCCCGAACCGACCCCGGTACCAGAGCCAGCGCCGGAACCAACGCCCGCGCCCGAACCGATCCCGGAGCCAGCGCCTGAACCAGAACCAGCGCCTGAGCCAGTGCCTGAGGTAACCCCTGAGCCAGCACCGGAGCCCGAAGCGACCCCTGCACCGGACGTCACGGCTGATCCTGACGCTCCCTCTTCACCAGCAGAAAACCAGGAGGCTGAGAATGCGAATGCCGCCGAAAACACCGAAGCCGGAGCTGCAGTAAACGCTGAAGAAAAGGCGAAAGGTGAGGCAGAAACAAAAGAAAAAGCCGAAGCTAATGAGAAAGCAAAAGCAGAAGCGGAAGCCCGGAAAAAAGCCGAAGAGGAAGCACGGAAAGCGGCTTTTAACCCGGATGACTGGTTCACTATTTACGATAATCAGCCACTGATCCAGCGCACGCGTGCCCTGATGGCATCACGTCAGTACATATTTAACGAAGCTGTCAGCCAGTTACATAAACGCACCGACACTCTGCGCGCCTCACCAGACAGCCCAGGTTCATGGGCTTCTATTGAACAGCGGAAAGGCCGCTTTCTCGGGCTGGAAACCCCTCAGCAGACCCTGAATATCGGCTGGGATACCCGCAGTGAGACGCAGACTGCAGGTATCAGCGCCAGCTACACCCACGGTGAGGTGAAAGGGCAGGGCCATGAAAAACACCGGCTGGGTACAGTCGGCCTCTATTATGCCTGGCAGTCTGATAGCGGGGGATTTATCGATGCGGCCAGTCGCTATCTCTATCTCGGCCAGACGTTATCGCTGGATCCGACGCTGAACATCAGCGGCATCAGGAAAGAGAGCCATATGCTCGCTGGCAGTCTGCGCAGCGGCTACCGGTTCGGGCTGGCTGGCGATACGTTGTTTATTTCACCTTACGTGGGCGTCAGTGGCGGTGTGATGTCCGGCTATACGCTCAAAGGCAAAGATGCCGATGTTTCGCTAAGTTCATCAACGCCTTATTTCACCACAACCGGGATTATGGCGCAAAAACACGGACTGGGTTCCTGGATGCCAGCGATCAATCTGAGCGCGAGTATTGAGTATCAATATTCACCGGGCAAAAACGGTTCGACCACCACGCTCTCGGACCGGCAATCAACCCGTCACTACAGCGCCTGGTCTGACAACCGTTATCGCAGCAGCGTGAGAGTGCAGGGAGCGATTGCGCCTGGCCTCTCGCTCATCACCAGCATTGAGAGCAGTTTTGGCGGAACATTTAAGACGGATTACAGCGGTCAGGTCGGTCTGGCCTGGCATTTCTGATACCGCGCTTTAAACACAGAGCATCACCGCTGTTCAGCGTGATGCTCTGTTTTTTTATGCAGCGCAACCCCTACTCAGCACACCAGCCGCCATACTTCAGCCGGCACTTCGCTGTAAGTCTCATTCATAATCAGTTCCGCTTTGCGATGATCATACGCCCCTTCGAAAGAGGAGAGATCATCAGAAGGCAGTTTTTTCCGCATGTAACTGGTTACGATCTCCAGAATATCGGTTGACGGGCAATTTCTTAATTTATTCAGATAATAGACTTTATTCATAAAATTTTGCTGAATTTAACCTGTAGAAATGAGCTGAAGCGCGGTCTTCACTTTGGCTAAGCTGACTCGCGGTAATATCTAAACCATCAGAAAATAATGTGACTCCTGACAGCCGATATTTCTGTTCACTCTCACCATTAAGGCATCAGATGTCTGTGATTGCCTTTTAGATCTCAATGAAACGATCAGATGGAAGAGTGTGAATTCATATTTACTCATCGAAGCTAAGCGTAATTCGCAGGCCTGAAGCGGCTAGCTTCTGCTGCGCGCAGCACGACCATAGTCCCATAACAGAGTAAACAGCCACGTATAAACCAGAAAAAAGATCACAAGGCCACATTCCAGTTTCAGCGCAGCGAGCAGCGAAATATCCAGCCACCATGCGGCAAAGGGGATTAACACCCATAGCAGCCCCGCCTCAAACAAAACGGCATGCAGGCAGCGTATCCAGCCGTTTTTTTTAAATCCGACTCGCAACTGAACGCTGTCAAACATCAGGTTGAACAGATAGTTCCATCCCATCGCCAGCGTAGATGAGGCCAGGGTTAATAGTGCTGACTGTGCAGGCGCAGCCGAGGCCCAGATCATCAGAATAATAAAAACCAGAATATTAGCGACGACTTCAAAAATAACCGCGTACAGCACTCTTTCCGTTCGGGTACGCACCGGCAATGACTCGTATTCCAAATCAGACTCTCAAAAATCAGTCAGGTTCTGCGACGGATGCCCGGCGTTGCAGAATAACCCGGTGGTCACATGACGCTGTACAGACACCCCGAATACCGTTGTTTCAAAACGGTGAGAATGTAGCATCGCCTTTTCTGAATGTGAAAGGCCGGGGGGGGATCGCCCTTAAAATCGCGATTCTGATTAGTATTTATCAACTTTTATAGCCGCCAATTTTTAATGACGGAGTAATCTTTCGTCGTCCGGGCAATCACAACGCCATGTTCCTGGTCGGCTGATTTATCGGTAATCGGCACGGCAGGCAAACGTCGCTTCAGGCATCTGCACGTCTTTGTCCTCTCATATTCAGAAAAATAATAACAGGCTGCACTTACGGTGAAACTTTAAAATATCAATGGGACTGCATATAGATTTATATTTTGAAATTTACAAATAATTTAGTTTTAAATGTTGAATGAGCGGTGTCAGGGCGCTGTATAACGACACGCTGAACGGCGCTCAGCCTGCGGCAGGGACGGATACGTCAGCCCTGAGGTCGTTGAACTGAAGCGGTTTCTCACGCATGGCCTTCTGCCAGAAGAAGGGCAATTGCAGTCGGGCCAGGCAGGCTGAAAAAAATAGTGCTGTTTTTATCGAATAGAAATCGCTGCTGAGCTGTTTACTACAGAGTGCTGCAACCGCGCACGGTATCCGGCAGGCGTCAGCGTCTGCCCCACAGCCCCGATGAGGATAAATGATGACAACGCGCTCTGGTATTTCTCTGTTTGCTGTCCCGGCACTGTTACTGATGCTGCACGCGCCGCTGAGCATGGCGATGGGCGATAACGACAGCGAGAAAAAAACGCCCGATTGCCCTAAAGGCCAGGTCTATGACAGTCAGACTAAAAGCTGCGTGCCCGAAAAGACCAGCAGGCTGAGTGACAGCGATAAAACGCGCTACGCGTATCATCTGGCGAAAAAGGGTGAGTATCAGGCGGCGCTGAACCTGCTGGATACGCTGAAAAATCCCGATACCCGTGAAGCGTGGAACTATCGTGGCTATGCCACCCGTAAGCTGGGGCGCACGGATGAAGGAATAGGCTATTATCAGCGCGCAATTGCACTCGATCCCCGTTACGCTAAGGTGCGTGAATATCTGGGTGAAGCCTGGCTGATCAAAGGGCGTCCGGATCTGGCGCGCGAGCAGCTGAAAACGATTGCCGGCATCTGTGGCACAGAGTGCGAGGAGTATCGCGATCTGCAGGCCGCCATTCAGGGCCATCCTGAGGTCTGATCTGGCAGGGAGGAGCGTAAAATCACTCACAGCGACATCCGTCACCATCTCGCAGAGCACCTGACCCGGCTCTGGCGTTACGGCTATGTGCTGTCACACGATCGTGACCTGGCAGAAGAGCTGGTGCAGTCAACCTGCGTACGCGCGCTGGAACGCAGCGCGCAGTTCACGCCAGGCACCCGCATGGATCGATGGCTCTTCTCAATCCTTCACTCCATCTGGATCAGCGATCTGCGGGCGCGAAAGGTCCGCCAGGGGCAGGGATTTGCCGACCCCGATGTACTGCTGGCCAGTGACACCCACGCTCTCAGCGATGATAACCGCCAGTTCAGGCGCATTATGCAGCAGGTTAACACCTTACCGGAGGCGCAGCGTAATGCGCTGTTTCTGGTTTACGTTGAAGGACTGACCTATCAGGAGGCGGCAGAAACGCTCTGCGTCCCGATTGGCACCATTATGAGCCGTCTGGCCGCCGCCCGGGCCACACTGGCCAGGCAGCCGTCGATCGCGCCCGCACCGCTGGAGAAACGGCGATGAGCAGAGAAACGTTTACGCCACCCTGGCGCGATGAAGCCATTGTCGCCTGGCTGGATGGTGAGATGACGCCGCAGGAAGCCGGACAGTTTGAACAGGCACTGGCTGGTGATCCCGAACTGATCCGGCGGGTTGAGCAGTTCCGGCAAAGCAGCCTCGACTTCGGGCAGGCATTTGTCCCGCTGCTGGAGCAGGCGCCACAGGCCAGAATGGCCGAACGACTGGCGGCCATCATGCCACCGGCACCTGCCAGAACCTATAGCCGCCGCGCCCTGATTGCCGCTTCACTGAGTTTTCTGCTGGTGGGCAGCGGCATCGGTCTGCTGGCCAGACCGGGCGAAGAGAGGGAAGATGAAAGCCAGAATATCCGCGATCTGGAAGCGCGCTATATGTCGCTTTACAGTGCTGAAACGCTGGCCGATCTGCCGGATGATGGCGCCCTGTTGCAGAAGGGGCTGGACCGGACCCGGCTCGATTTAGGCTTACAGCTGCACCCGCAGCAGCTGCGCCTGCCGGGGGCTGAACTGAAAATGGTCAGGATCCTGCGCTATGAACGGACATCAATCGCGCAGATCGCCTGGCTGCACGCGGATTACGGCCCGATGGCGCTCTGTATCTCACCAACCCCGCATGGCCGGGAGGCGATTGCGCGTGAACAGCGGCATGGAATGGCGCTGGCCTGGTGGAACCGGAATGGCTTCCAGTATGTGCTGATTGGCCGCAATCCGGCTCACCAGCTGGCGGCCATCGCTACCACCCTGCAGGCCGCGCTCGCCTAGTCTGGCTGCGCCTTCAGCGGAGCGGGGCGTTTACCTGCGCGGCAATCGCCAGCGCAATGTTCACCCGGTCATCGACCACCCCGACCAGCCGATCTACCCGGAACGCGGTGCGGGAGATCGCGGTCGATGCGTGCAGAGCCAGTGCGCGTGAAGCCGGATCGATCGCCTCACCGCTGTCGAGCGAGGCGAGCATCATCACCGGCCGGCTGACATCTTTCACCGTCAGCACGCCAAAAATCCGGTACTGACCGCCACCCAGCGCGACGACGCGGCTGCTGACGAAGTGAATCTGCGGATAGTGCTCCGCATCAAAAAACAGATCGCTCTTCAGCTGCCAGGTGAGCAGGCTGTTAGACGCCACCAGCGTGCCGACCGGAATACTCACTTCGACATGGTTATCACGGTCGTCATCCGGATTGAGTATCACGGTTCCGGTTACACCCTGCAGCCTGGCCTGCGAAAAATCGTGACCGAAAGCACGCCAGGAAAGACCAATGGTTGTTTTATCCGGAATAATGGCATAGGTCCTCGGTGCGGCATAAATCACCGGGCTTAACAGGGCAAGCAGAGCGCATAAACAGGCGGCACGTATCATCACTATTTTCTCTTTTTCTGGCAGACCCAACGTTAACGCCTGACTCCGCGATTCTATTCAATTTTTTAGCACTGTTTTTACGTTGCGGGTACATTTTACTGGAAAGATATTAACTGAGAGGCATCTCATTTCACCAGAAAATGACGATGCATGTGAGGTCATAAAAAGAATAATCGTAAATATTAAGATTATATTAAGACGTTTGTATTAAAGGGGGGCTTTCGGGCACACACGATGCTGCTGCTTTCCGGCGCTCATGTTGCGACTCACCGGCACAGACAGGCGTATAAAAATCAGTGACCTGAAACACGGTATCGGGTGCGGTCTTTTTCGTCTGCCACCTTTCCGGCGGCTGTTACCGGTAAAATCTGCTGATTTATAAACACATTATCAATAAAACAAAAAGAGTGGTGATAAGCGGGATTATCTGCAATCTGTGAGTGAACTTTTTCGAAAATCCCTGATGTACTTCCCATTGATTTTATTGTTATACACGCTATCCATTTAATGTTCAGTTAACTTTCGTGCGGTAGTTTGTATTAGCAGTTCGGTAACCTCAATTCCATAACGGGGATGTATGAGCTTGATAATACAATTGCCGGGCGTAAATAAACCGCTATTTGAATCCTTTTTCCGGCGTTGTGCCTGATTAAAACGCGCGACAGTTTATAGGTTTGATCTGCAGGAGTTTTAGCATGGATTTTTTGCCCTTTTCCCGCCCTTCGTTCGGTGATGAAGAGCTGGCTGCGGTTAAGGCCGTATTTGAGTCGGGATGGATTACCACCGGAGCAAAATGCGCCGAACTGGAGCAGGCTTTTGTTCTGCTGACCGGCAATCAGCACGCCATTGCGGTGAGCTCTGCCACGGCGGGGATGCATGTCACGCTGATGGCCATGGGAATCGGGCCGGGCGATGAAGTGATCACCCCCTCCATGACCTGGGTCTCTACCCTGAACCTGATTACGCTACTCGGCGCCACACCGGTTATGATTGATGTCGATCCTGACAACCTGATGGTGACGCCGGAACAGATTGCACAGGCAATTACCCCCCGGACGCGCGCCATTATTCCGGTGCATTATGCCGGTGCCCCCGCCGATCTCGACCCGATTTATGCGCTGGCTGAACAGCATGGCATCGCCATTATTGAGGATGCCGCCCACGCCGTGGGCACCACCTATCATGGCCAGCCGATAGGCTATCGCGGCACGGCGATATTCTCTTTTCACGCCATCAAAAACATCACCTGCGCAGAAGGCGGCCTAGTGGTGACGGATAACGCCGCGCTCGCCGATCGCATTCGCAGTCTGAAATTTCATGGCCTGGCGGTCGATGCCTTCGATCGCCAGACTCAGGGACGGCTGCCGCAGGCGGAAGTGATGATGCCGGGCTTCAAATACAATCTGCCGGATATCAGCGCGGCGATCGCGCTGGTGCAGCTGCAGAAACTGCCGGGCTTTATCGCCCGCCGTCGCGAGATTGCGGAACGCTATCTGGCTGCGCTGCGCACGCTGCCGTTTACGCCGCTGTCACTGCCCGACTGGCCCCATGAGCATGCGTGGCATCTGTTTATTATCCGGGCAGATGAACAGCGTTGCGGCCTGTCACGCGATGCGCTGATGCAGGCGCTGAAAGCGCGAAACATCGGCAGCGGTCTGCATTTCCGTGCCGCTCATACCCATAAATATTACCGCAACCACTATCCGGATCTGTCGCTGCCCTCCAGCGAACGCAACAGTCAGCAGATGTGTTCGATCCCGCTGTTCCCGTCCATGACGGATCAGGATGTTGAGCGTGTGATTCAGGCTCTGCATGACATTGCCGGAGCCTGAGATGCGCGATATTCAACCTATTAATATGCTTTCCGTGGTGATCCCGGTCTACAACGAAGAAGAGAGTCTGCCGGAGCTGTTACAGCGCACCGGCGCCGCCTGCGACACCCTCGACCTGGCGTATGAAATTCTGCTGGTGGATGACGGCAGCAGCGACCGTTCAGCCGAACTGATCGAACAGGCTGCCACTGTACCCGATAGCCGGATAAAGGGCGTGCTGCTCAACCGTAACTACGGTCAGCACTCCGCCATCATGGCCGGATTCAGCCAGGTTCGCGGCGATCTGATCATTACGCTCGATGCCGACCTGCAGAATCCGCCGGAAGAGATCCCGCGTCTGGTCGAGGCCGCCTGTCAGGGGTATGACGTGGTGGGCACTGTCCGGCAGCAGCGCCAGGACACCTGGTTCCGTCGTAAGGCCTCGCGCACGCTCAACCGGTTAATTCAGCGCGTGACCGGCAAAGCGATGGGTGATTACGGCTGCATGCTGCGCGCCTATCGCCGCCACATCGTCGATGCGATGCTGAACTGCCATGAACGCAGCACCTTCATCCCGATTCTGGCCAACACTTTCGCCCGTCACACGATTGAGCTGCCGGTGATCCATGCCGAGCGCGCCTTTGGTGACTCGAAATACAGTTTTATGCGGCTCATCAACCTGATGTACGACCTGGTGACCTGTCTGACCACCACGCCGCTGCGATTGCTCAGCGTGGTCGGCAGCCTGATCGCCCTCTCCGGTTTCGCTTTCTCGCTGGTGCTGCTCGTCCTGCGACTCTTCTTTGGTGCGGCGTGGGCGGGGGATGGTGTCTTCGTCCTGTTCGCTGTGCTGTTCATGTTTATCGGCGCCCAGTTTGTGGGTATGGGACTGCTCGGGGAGTACATCGGGCGCATTTATAACGATGTTCGCGCGCGTCCGCGCTATTTCGTTCAACGCATTGTTCAGGCTCCTGAAGAGCCTTCAGTACAGGATACTCAATCATGAAGACCCTCGTTTTCGCCTATCACGACATGGGCTGTGTCGGCATCAATGCACTGCTGAAAGCAGGCTACGAGATCACCGCCATTTTTACGCACAACGATGTGGCGACCGAAAATCCGTTCTTCGGCTCGGTAGCGCGTCTGGCGGCAGAGCACGGCATTCCGGTCTACGCACCGGACGAGGCAAATCATCCGATCTGGCTCGACCGCATCCGCACGATGGCGCCAGAGATGATCTTCTCCTTTTACTATCGCAATCTGCTGAGCGATGAGATCCTGCAATGTGCTGAAAAAGGGGCCTTTAACCTGCACGGCTCGCTGCTGCCGAAATACCGTGGCCGCGCTCCGCTGAACTGGGCGCTGGTGAACGGCGAGCGCGAAACGGGCGTGACGCTGCATCGCATGGTGAAGCGTGCCGATGCCGGGAATATTCTGGCTCAGCAGAAGGTTGCCATTGCGGAGCAGGACAACGCGCTGACGCTGCACCGTAAACTGACCCAGGCTGCGGAGCAGTTGCTGGACGACGTGCTGCCTCGCCTGCGTCAGGGAGACGTCGCAGAGTGGGCGCAGGATGAGAGCCAGGCGACCCGCGTGGGTCGTCGTACGGCAGAAGATGGCCGTATCGACTGGAATCAGCCCGCCGAAGCCATCCACAATCTGGTCAGAGCGGTCACCGATCCCTGGCCTGGCGCGTTCGCCTTTGCCGGTTCGGTCAAATTTATCGTCTGGAAGAGCCAGGTTCATCCTCAGCAGCATCAGGCGAAGCCTGGCACGGTGATCTCTAAACAGCCGTTCCTGATCGCCTGCGGTGAGGGCGCGCTTGAAATCCTGACCGGGCAGTCTGAGCATGGCGTGTACATGAACGGCAGCCAGCTGGCGCAGAGCCTAGGCATGGTGCCGGGCGCGCTGCTCTATTCCAAACCGCAATCCGTTCTGCAGCGTCGTACCCGTGTTCTGATCCTGGGCGTCAACGGCTTTATCGGCAACCATCTTACAGAGCGACTGCTGCAGGATGAGCATTTTGAGGTCTACGGGCTGGATATCAGCTCCGACGCCATCAGCCGCTTCCTCGATCACCCGCGCTTCCACTTTGTGGAAGGGGATATCGCGATCCACTCAGAATGGATTGAGTATCACATCAAAAAATGTGACGTCATTCTGCCGCTGGTGGCGATCGCCACGCCGATCGAATACACCCGTAATCCGCTGCGCGTCTTTGAGCTCGACTTCGAAGAGAACCTGAAAATCATCCGCGACTGTGTGAAGTACCAGAAGCGTATCATTTTCCCGTCCACCTCTGAGGTGTACGGCATGTGTACGGACGACAGCTTCGATGAGGACACCTCTAACCTGGTGGTGGGGCCGATTAACAAGCAGCGCTGGATCTATTCGGTTTCCAAACAGCTGCTGGACCGCGTCATCTGGGCCTACGGCGAAAAAGAGGGGCTGCGTTTTACCCTGTTCCGTCCTTTCAACTGGATGGGGCCGCGTCTGGATAACCTCAATGCGGCGCGCATCGGCAGTTCCCGCGCGATTACGCAGCTGATCCTGAATCTGGTGGAAGGCTCGCCCATCAAGCTGATTGATGGCGGCAAACAGAAGCGCTGCTTCACCGATATCCGGGATGGCGTGGAAGCGCTGTTCCGCATCATCGAAAACAAGCAGCAGAACTGTGACGGACAGATCATCAACATCGGTAATCCGGACAACGAAGCCAGTATCAAAGAGCTGGCCGAGCAGCTGCTGTCGAGCTTCGAGCGTCATCCGCTGCGCAGTCAGTTCCCGCCGTTTGCCGGCTTCCGCGAAGTGGAGAGCAGCAGCTACTACGGCAAAGGCTACCAGGATGTGGAGCACCGTAAACCGGCTATCCGCAACGCCCGCCGCTTACTCGGCTGGACGCCAACCGTCACGATGGATGTCACGATCGACAATACGCTGGACTTCTTCCTGCGTACCATTGAGCAACAGGCTGACAAGTGATGAAAAAGATTGGTCTGCGGATTGACGTAGATACCTGGCGCGGCACGCAGCAGGGTGTGCCGACGCTGCTGGCGCTGTTTCAGCGTCATGCGGTGCGGGCCAGCTTTTTCTTCAGCGTCGGGCCGGACAACATGGGCCGCCATCTCTGGCGGCTGATCAAACCGGCTTTCCTCATCAAGATGCTGCGCTCCCGCGCAGCATCGCTCTATGGCTGGGACATTCTGCTCGCCGGAACGGCCTGGCCAGGCAAGCAGATGGGACGCGGCCTGCGGCATATCATTCAGGATACCGCCCGCTATCACGAGATGGGGCTGCACGCCTGGGACCATTTTGCCTGGCAGACGTGGGCGGGTGTCTGGCCGCAGGATAAGCTGGTTGAGCAGATCGCGCGTGGAACGGAGACGCTGAGTGAGATCCTGGGCCATCCGGTCAGCTGCTCGGCGGTGGCCGGCTGGCGCGCCGATGGCCGGGTGCTCGCGGCTAAGCAGGATTTCTGCTTCCACTATAACAGCGACTGTCGCGGCACCGGCCCCTTCCGGCCCCTGCTGCCGGACGGACAGATCGGCACTGTTCAGATCCCGGTGACGCTGCCGACATGGGATGAAGTGGTTGGCCGCGAGGTCAGCGCAGAAGGCTACAACGACTATATTCTGGCGAAGATGCTGGCTGCGGATGAGGGGGCGGTTTACACCATCCATGCTGAAGTGGAAGGCATTATCGGCGCCCCGGACTTTGACCGGCTGCTGACGGCGGCGGCCCGCCACGGCATTCAGTTCTGCCCGTTAAGCGAGCTGCTGCCCGCCGATCTGAACACCCTGCCGCTGGGCCGGGTTGTCAGAGGAGAAATCGCCGGCCGGGAAGGGTGGCTGGGTTGTCAGAAACTCACTGAAGAGGCGAACTAGTGCGGATACGTAACAACACGACGTGGTTACTTTTTTTCAGCTTTTTTATCCTTTATTACCTGCTCCCGCCGATGTTCCGCGATCTCTGGCAGCCCGATGAGACCCGCTATGCGGAGATCAGCCGGGAGATGCTGGCAAGCGGAAACTGGATCACGCCACACTTCTTCGGCCTGCGTTACTTCGAAAAACCGGTGGCCGGTTACTGGATCAACTCGCTGGGACAATGGCTGTTTGGCCATAACAATTTTGGTGTGCGGGCGGGATCGATCGTCTCCACGACGGTCACCGCGCTACTGATTTACTGGCTCGGCAGGCGGCTGTTTGGTTCTGCACGCACCGCCGTAGTCGGCAGCGTGATATTCCTCAGTTCGCTGCTGGTCTACGGTGTCGGCACTTATGCGGTGCTTGATCCCATGCTGATGCTCTGGCTGGCAGCGGCGATGTGCAGCTTCTGGCTGGCGACGGAGGCCAGCGGCCGCGCCCGGCGCGCGGGGGGGTATCTGCTGCTGGGCCTCGCCTGCGGCATGGGCTTTATGACCAAAGGTTTTCTGGCGCTGGTGGTGCCGGTTCTGGCGATCCTGCCCTGGACAATCTGGCGGCAGCGGCTGCGGGAACTCTTCTGCTATGGTCCGCTGGCGCTGCTCTCGGCAGCGGCGATCAGCGCTCCCTGGGCGCTGGCTATCCATCATCAGGCACCCGATTTCTGGCACTACTTCTTCTGGGTGGAGCATATTCAGCGCTTTGCAGAGGAGAATGCGCAGCATAAAGCGCCTTTCTGGTATTACCTGCCGATTCTGCTGCTCGGCACGCTGCCGTGGCTGGCCCTGCTGCCTGGTGCGTTAATGATCGGCTGGCGTCAGCGTCAGCAGCACCCTGGCGCGCTCTATCTGCTGAGCTGGACGGTGATGCCGCTGCTCTTCTTCAGCCTGGCAAAAGGCAAGCTGCCGACCTATATCCTGCCCTGTTTTGTGCCGCTGTCGCTGCTGATGGCGCACTATGGTCTGAACACGGCACAACGGGCAGGGCGGGCATTAACCGTCAACGGCTGGATTAACCTGATTTTTGGCATTCTGACCGTGGCGACGGTCCTGCTGGTGCTGGCCCCCTGGAGTCTGACACATCATCCGCTGTTCGCCCCGCAGGAGAAACTCAAGCTGGGACTGGCGGCACTGGCGTTTCTGGTCTGGGGCGCGGTGGGCGCGTACAGCTGCCGATCTTCCCGGCACCGCTGGCTGGCGTCGGCGCTTTGCCCGCTGGGTGTGGCGCTGTTAATCGGCTCTGCTATCCCGGCAAAAATCCGCGACGCTAAGCAACCGCAGAGCTTTGTCTCAGCTATGAGTGATCGCCTGGCGGCCAGCCGCTTTATCCTCGCGGATAACCCCGGTGTGGCCTCTGCCGCAGCGTGGCATCTGCACCGCAGCGATATCGGTTTCTATGACGCCAGAGGCGAGCTGGAATATGGGCTGAGCTATCCTGATGCGCAATCCCGCTTCGTTTCTGCGGCGGACTTCAGCCACTGGCTGGACGAGCATCGCCGTCTGGGCAGCGTGTCACTGCTGCTGCTGGTCGATTCAGTTCACAGCGATATCGGCGAGGAGGTCCCGGTGCCGGATGCGGTGTATCGTCAGGGCAGGCTGGTTGGCCTCTACTATAGCCAGATGAAATGATGCTGCTGCTGATTGTGCTGGTCAGCCTGCTCAGTTGCAGCGCCCAGCTCTGCCAGAAGCAGGCGACCCATATGCTGTCACGCCAGGGGCGCTTAAGCTGGATTGCCCTCAGCGTGCTGCTGTTAGGTGTTGCCATGCTTCTCTGGCTGCGGGTGCTGCAGCAGGTGCCGGTCAGCCAGGCCTATCCGATGCTGAGCCTTAATTTCATTTTCGTCGCGCTGGCCGGACGCTTTATCTGGCGCGAGCGGCTGACGCTGCGCCAGATCGCGGGCACGTTGCTGGTGGTTACCGGAGTGGCACTGATGGCGAGTCAGCTATGAAAGGGTATGGATGGGTGGCCTGTAGCGTGTTGCTGGTTTCCGCCGCGCAGTTAATGATGCGCTGGGCGATGCCGCGGCTGCCCGATGTCAGCAACCTCCTGTCGCTGCCTGCGGTGGCTATCCTGCCCGCCCTGATGCTGCTGGCCGGGCTGGGGGCTTATGGTGTCTCGATGCTCTGCTGGATCCGGGCGCTGCACTTTTTCCCCCTCAACCGGGTCTATCCGCTGCTGAGTCTCAGCTACGTACTGGTGTGGCTGGTGGCTGTCAGCCTGCCGGTGTTTCAGGAGGCTTTCAGCTGGCAGAGTCTGGCCGGTGTGGTGATGATTGTCGCTGGCCTGCTCTGCATCGTAATTAAACCCTGACGGAGGACGGGTTAATATTTTCGCACTGTTTTCACTTTCTGTTATCGTTTCCGATCGGTCATTAACGCTTTTCTGATAGAGTAATTAGCGTTTTCATGATAAATATCCTTTTTATTATCGTTTTAAATAGATTGATAAAGGATCCCTCATGCTGGTCGGCTTCAGCGCGCTGCGCGAACGTTATGCTATTGAACTGGCGCAGCCTTTGCGCGTGCAGTCTGCCATCGGCACGGTACGATCCCGCCATGAAAGTCAGGGGCGGGTAGAAAATCACTATCCGCCTGGCTACCAGCCGGAAGATTCCTTTGCCGGTCACTTCGCCTTTGGCCTCAAATATGAAGAGATCCATCTTGAGTTCTTTGCCCGGCTGTTTACGGCCATCGGACCTGAACCACTGGAACAGTGGTGCCGTCAGGAGCCGTTTGGCCAGTATGCGCGCCGGGCCGGATTTCTCTATGAATGGCTGACCGGTAACCTGCTGGAGGTGCCTGATGTGAGCAATGGGGGTTATGTCGAGGCGATTTCATCCGGCGCTTATCTCACCCGTACCACGCTGAAGCGTAACCGACGCTGGCGCATAAACGATAACCTGCCGGGATCGGCAGATTTCTGTCCGCTGGTGCGCAGGACGCCTGCCGTGGAACAGGCGCTCGCCTTCGATCTGAACGAGGCACTCAGAGACCTGGACAATGCCTTTGGTACAGATGTCCTGATGCGCACCGCCAGCTGGCTGACGTTTAAAGAGTCGCGCGCCAGTTTTCTGATTGAAAAAGAGTCTGATCAGGGTGATCGCATTCAGCGCTTTGCGCATGTCATTGCACAGTATTGCGGTCAGCTTGACGATCCGCTCAGCGAAGAGAGTCTGCACACCATACAGCAGGGGATCCTCGGGCAGGATGCGCTGGGCCTGGGGCTGCGACGTTCACCGGTGTTTGTCGGACAGTCGACGATGCGCGAAGATATCGTCCACTATATTGCGCCACACTATGAGGATGTCCCGCGCTTTATGCGGGGCCTGAAAGCCTTTGAAGAGGCGACGCAGGGTGCCGCGCCGCTGGCCCGGGCGGGCGTTATCGCGTTTGGTTTCGTCTATATCCATCCGATGCGCGACGGTAATGGGCGTATCCATCGATTTCTCATCAATGACACGCTGAACCGGGATGGCGCAATACCGGATGGCGTGATCCTGCCGGTCTCCGCCACCATCACCAGCTCAATGGATTTCCGGGTCGGCTACGATCGTACGCTGGATCTCTTTTCTAAGAAGCTGATGCGACGCTATGCGGGCTGCTACCGTTTTGGCGAGCTGAAAACCTATCAGGACGGCACGCGAAGCAACTTTATTTTCAGCGACTATGAGGATGCCCGCTTTGCCTGGCGCTACCCCGATCTGACCGAGCATGTCCTCTATACGGGCAGAGTGATCGAGCATACCGTGCGAACCGAAATGGCCGACGAAGCGCGGGTGCTCGTTCTGTTTCAGCGTGCTCAGCAGCAGCTGAAGGAGGTCGTTGAGATGCCCGATCAGGATGCCAGCCGCATCATCCGGTCGCTGAAGGAGAATGGCTGGCAGGTCTCCGGCAAGCTGAAAAAAAACTTCCCGCTGTTTGAGGATGATGCCACCTCCCAGCGTATCGTCGAGGCGGTCAGATCGGCGTTTGAAACAGAACAGTGAGTGTGCACTACACCGCTGCACATCCATTGATGCGGCTCAGCAGAGCGGGGTGATCTCTGCAGCCAGCGCAACGATATCATCGACGACGCGATCCGGTGAGGGCGCCAGCGGATAGAGCGCCTGGCCCTGGCGGGCGACAAAGGCCGTTTTCATCCCAGCACATTTTGCCCCGCCGACATCCCAGCCATGCGCCGCCACCATCATGCAGGCAGACGCGGACTGGCCCATCTCCTTCATCGCCCACTGATAGACCCTAAGATCGGGTTTATAAACCTGAACCTGTTCCACGCTGAGAATACGGGTGAACAGGGGGGCCAGCCCGGCGGAACTCAGCTGCTTTTCCGCCAGCGCGGCAGAGGAGTTGGTAAGCGCGACCAGCGTATATCCCTGCTGCTGCAGAGCGGTCAGCCCTCTGGCCACATCCGGATAAGCAGGCATCGCGGCGATGATTTCGGCCAGCGGCGTTGCCTCCTCCGGCAGGGTGATACCGTATCGCGCGGCGGTCATCTCCAGTACGGCTTCGGCGATATCACCAAAATTGTGGAAGCTGCCGGTTACGGTCCCGACCAGCGAATGATGTAACACCGAGGTGAACCAGGCTTCGGCGCGCTCAGGCCTGTTACCAAGCCGCTGCGCCACCGCCTGATTCAGTCCTGACGTATCCAGCAGAGTTTCATTAACATCAAAAAACAGCGTGCCGCTGCAGGGGGTAGAAGGATGGCTGTGGGTCATCTGACCTCCGGTTGCGTTGCCGCATCTGAAGGGTGCGGCGTCAGGAATAATGACAGAAGGTAGGTTATCCTGAGGGATTCCTCAAGGAGAGCTAAAGCGGAGAATGGCCGCAAGCAGTATCAAAAGCGGATAACCTGCCGATCGCTTCACCTGAAATTTGAGGTTGTCTCATTAATCAGGTAGTCACCAAATGAGGCTAATCCAGGCTGCAATACAGCGTGCCTTAAATCTTTAACTAATAAAAAATTCAGCTTGTTGTAAGCTGACACACTTATAACACCCTCTCCAGGGTAGTGTGTTAATTACCCGGCACATTTAGAATTAATTCTATATTAATTGTTCCTCTAAAAATGCATTATTCTCCGCGTCGGAAGTCAAAATGTTCATTAACCTGACATTTTCTCCGTCTTCAGGAATAAATTTATTTAAGGTATAATAAAATGCGTGAATTGAATGTAATGGAAATTAATGAGGTTTCGGGTGCGGGCTTCTGGAGTGCAGTGAGCAGCGCGATTCTTCTGGGCGCTACCGGTTTCGCGGCAGGTGCAGCCTATGGCGGTATCCACGGTGGCGATCAGGGTGGTTTGCTGGGTGTAGGCGTCGTCGGCCAGCTTGTTGGCGTTATCGTTGGTCCGATTATCGGGGTTATCGGTGGCTCTATCCTGGGTGCAGTATTGGGCTGGAATGATCCTGATTCTGTCAATGCTATCGCCACCCAGTTCCTGAACAACTTTGTGAACGGCAATTTCAAATAAGTATTCTGTTCAGCAACAAGAAAATGCCTCACATTAAAGTGAGGCATTTTTATTTGGCAGTCATGGGTCTATTGCACTGATGATTCCTTTCCCAGAGAAATTTCTGATTTGCCTGAATGAGCCGCATCTGAGCTATTGCGATCGCGGGACAGACCGCGCCAGAAATCTATTCAGTCAGTGAAGAGATAAGCTTAAATGTCAGCAGATTTAACGCAGAGAAACAGGATTAAATTGCCTGTCATGAGCTGAATAACAGTATCTGTTAATCTGAGTAACTGTTTACGAAGGCTGGCATAAACGCTGACGTTATCAGACTAGAGAAAGAAACCAGTTAACCTGATGACAAATTAAATCGCACAATACTAATTATGTTAAATATTGTGCAGAGTAACCCGTTTATGCCGCCGGTATGCGCCGGATGCCGAATCTCGTAACACCTTCTGCAGGCAGTCCGTTCAGATAATCCAGACATCGACGCCTCACAGCACAGAAAATTTGCCCGGCGCTAACGGAAAATCAATGACGCGTTATCTCTTTCAGGCACCGCCCTGCCGGGCTACGTGCGGCGGTCAGCGGATAGTTGACACCGGGGCCTTTTGTTCTGTGCAGCGTCACGCTTTATTTTTCTCAGGTTATTTCTGACCGATAAAAAAAGCCCCTGCAGCTTAGTGCTCAGGGGCTTTTTGTCACACCAGACGGATATTTATTTTTCTGGCATAGCTGAAGAGTGGTGCGTAGAAATTTTCCACTCTTGTCCATCCCAGACATAGGTAAATGTATAACGCGCGGTGACGTGTGAATTATCTTTAAAACTAAAGGTATAAACACCGGTATCGATCGCTTTATTACATCCAATCCTGATTGTGCGTGAATTAATTTTACCGGTCGGCCCCTTTTTAAGGAACGCCCTGAAATAGTCAACACGCTCCTCATCAGTCAGACGCACTTTGTTCGAGATAGTCGGCAGCAGAACCGCATCGCTGAGATACAGCTCCGACACTTTCGTCGCGTCTCCGGTTGACAAAGAATCATTCCATTTATCAAAAAGAGTAGCAATATCCTGCTCAGTCGTTTTAACACAGGTGACTGAATTTTTTGCCAGTGCAGCAGCAGGCGCACAGGATAAACCTATAAGGCACAAGGCCAGAAATTTTGCTTTCATTATTTTTTCCTGATTTTTGTCAAGAGTGATTGTCGTGGTCCACCAGTGACCTGACTTACAACCAGTGCTTAACGACGTTATAAAGAAATATTACGCGCCTTTTTTCCGCTTCGTCACTCAGGGTATTCACCGCATCGGATTTATCCCTTTACGCCAGAAAGTGATATACGGTCCTGGATAAGATAATCACCAGGATCGGCACGATGAACCTGGGTGGCAGCAAATGACGAGTCCGTCAGTCTGGCCACGAAATAACAGAAATTTTTTACGTAAACGCTCCGGTTCTGCACTAATTAAGAAGGAAATATAAAAAAACCACCCAAACACGAATGAGAAAGTAGCGCATTAAATGCTAATCCTGAAACTTAAATCTGGATGTATGCTTGATTTAGTTATAAGCCCCGCCTTTTTCATTAAGTTAGTTTTTTATACTGGCATGGTGTGCGACATGTTAAGTATTAAAAGCAGTGATAGCTTCAGAATGCAGATAGCGACCTTTAATTTAAGGGGTGATGCGTAAGCACGTTTTGCACCTGAATGTGATAAACATATGCTCCTGTCGCATCTGCAGGGATGAAAGAATTAAGCGATTATTTCCGCAGATAATTAATCATCTTTATTAAAAGCGTGAATACGGTTTTGTATAAAACCCCAATTTTACCATCTCGCTGTTTATAGTTTGTTCACTGAAATGTGCGCAGATGCACGATCCCTCACCTTCCCTCCTCCACACGTTCAGCAGGATAGTTTTAAGAGCCCGAAAGCTGACTTCGTATAATTGTTCTTATACGAAGTCATGACAGCAACCAGACATCGGGTTATCATAAACAGCGCCTCAAAAGCGTACCCGAAAATGGCAACGCTACGTAAATTCTGCCGGGTTACGGCCCTGCAAACTTCTCAGAATTCATGTAGCGCGATCGCTGGCATTGCAGGTTAATAAGTGAGCAAAAATGCGTAAATCAGCACCACTAACGAACCTGACGGTGACCCGGAATAGTGATATCGCTGAACGGCTCAGACAGTTCGTTCAGGATAAAGAGGCTTTCTCTCCCAATACCTGGCGACAACTGATCAGCGTTATGCGGATCTGTCATCAATGGTCAGAAGATAATCAGCGCACTTTTCTGCCGATGAGCGCAGAGGATCTTCGCGACTATCTCGCCTTTCTGGCAGAGAGCGGTCGGGCTTCTTCAACCGTCACGTCCCACGCTGCACTGATCTCGATGTTACACCGTAACGCAGGTCTTGCTGTTCCCAACGCCTCACCACTGGTTTTTCGTGCGATGAAGAAAATAAACCGGGTGGCAGTGATAAACGGCGAACGGGCGGGCCAGGCGGTTCCGTTCAGACTAGGCGATCTGCTGCTGCTTGATCAGCGGTGGTCAGGTTCTGATAACCCGCAGTGGCTTCGCGACCTGGCTTTCCTGCATGTCGCCTATGCCACTTTGTTACGTATCAGTGAGCTGTCGCGATTACGGGTACGCGATGTCATGCGTGCCGCTGATGGACGAATCATCCTGGACGTTGCGTGGACAAAAACGGTTGTGCAGACCGGTGGACTGATTAAGGCACTCAGCAGTCGTTCAACTCAGCGTCTGGAGGAGTGGATGGAGGTCTCCGGACTGGCCGCCCATCCTGATGCCTATCTGTTTTGTGCCGTGCATCGATCCGGGCGGGCTCAGATTATGGAAAAACCAATGAGCACGCGGGCACTGGAGCAGATTTTCAGCCGGGCATGGGACATCGCCGGAAAATGTGGAGCGATCAAAGCCAATAAAAATCGCTACACCGGCTGGAGTGGCCACAGTGCCAGGGTCGGCGCAGCCCAGGATATGGCGGATAAAGGCTATCCGATTGCGCGGATTATGCAGGAAGGCACCTGGAAAAAACCGGAAACCCTGATGCGCTATATCCGGCATGTCGATGCGCATAAAGGGGCGATGGTAGAATTTATGGAGCAGATCGCCGACTCCGACGTCCCCGGCTGATACGACAGCCCCGTTTCAGGCTGAAGTTATCCACAGAAAAAGTGGACAGGCTGTGAGTAAACCGGTACAGAGGCGTACCGCCGTCTGCTGAGCATGCCACACATAGCTGATATTTCAGAGCGTTTACAGGACCAGGTGCCAGCGCGACTCAGGCTGCTCCAGCGTTTTTGATGTCGCTCCCTTTACCGCAAGGAAGTCCGTGTGGCGCTAAGTCGTATTAAGCCTGCATTATAGGGTTCAATGTATGCCCTTCAGTTAATAAGCTACTGTGAGTGGAAATGCTTCCTCAGGATGTTATTCACTGAGGATTTTTTCGCAGGCGGAAATCTATCTATCCATTTGTCATCAACGCAATGCACGAATTTAATCGTGCACGAATGACTACAATTTCGCTAAACTTTAACAGGTATTAACTTAAAACTGACGGAATGATTACTCTGAGGATCTATCGGCAGAACGTGCTATTTCAGAAGCGCAGGCTTGACTATGCTGGCTTTATATCAGCGGTTTTAATAAAATTATAACGCAATATGTTGATAATCTTCTCAATAAAAAGGAACGAGTGATGGGCAAATTTTTTGTGATGGCCGCTTTTGTTGCAGCAGCAGTTACCATGCTGGCGGGTTGTTCCAGTGACTATGTTATGCAGACCAAATCAGGTGAAATGATTGTTACTAAAGGGAAGCCGGAAATCGATAAATCGACCGGACTCGTAACCTACAAAGACGCGGGTGGCTACAAACACGAAATTAACCGCGACCAGATCAGTAATATGGTTGAGAAATAAATCCAGCACACCCCACAGCGTATTCCGGTGTGGGGTTTTCTGCATCAGGATGTGAAGTTGATTATTGCTGGACTTCAATCTGCGTCCAGCCTTTCCTGTACATGCAATCTTTCACCAGAATATCACGGTTACTCTCGTTCTCATCGGTTGATGAGTAACTGGTGTCCGTGGTTTTATGCTTTTCATCTCTGGAGGTGTACTTACCTGTGATCTCGTTGTCAGGCGGTAAGTCTCTGAGTGCCTGCGCTTTACACTGCGTTTCCGCAATCTCTTCCTGCCGTTTGTCCATGCCCGGTTTAACCCACTGATAGTCAACGCAACCCGTCAGCGCTGTCAGGATTAGCGTTATCACAAGCGTCTTTTTCATAGCACCCACCCAAAGTCAGATTAACATAAGCTCTAATTAATAGAGTTCCCATTGGCAGAATGTTAACACAACTGGTGCGACTGGGTAGCCGCTGCAATCGTGAGAACAGTCACTTATTTCGGGCTGTTTCAGACGGATGACGGCAGCACTACCTCTTTTTCGTTAACGACGCTATCCCTTTTTCCGGCTCCATTTCTCAAAAAACGAGGGTTCTTTAACTGAATTGCAATCTGAGTCTATTTCCTCAGTAATCGTCTCTTCCTTTGCATGTTCGACAAGCCGCTTGAATCGTCGTTTAGTTTCTTTACCCGTTACGCTGCAATC
Source organism: Pantoea phosphatilytica (assembly GCF_051025615.1). Classification (NCBI taxonomy): domain Bacteria; kingdom Pseudomonadati; phylum Pseudomonadota; class Gammaproteobacteria; order Enterobacterales; family Erwiniaceae; genus Pantoea; species Pantoea phosphatilytica. The sequence continues at coordinate 30,482 of NZ_JBPFDF010000007.1, read as the reverse complement.
TTCTGAATCGGCCAGAGAAACGGCGGCGCTGTAGGCGGCATAGCAGTCATCAATGGGATCAGGATGATTTTTGCAAACAGTGAAAACGGCATAAGCCCGCTCCGGATGGCTTTTGTAAAAAACGATCTCGGGTGAATTTTTCAGGCCAGAAATGATATCTGAAAGTACCATGACTGAAACAACAGCCAGCAGCATGACGCCTGTAAAAATAATAAACCTGAATTTCATTATCGCCCTTTTCTGCTACGACATCTTAATGACACTCTACATTGCGATCAGCGGTAGCCCGTTTACTTATACGCTACCCTGCATTTTCATCTGGCTGGTTAAAATAACCGATTTTTAACAAACCATACCTGTTTATTCCTGGAATTTATGGTAAATAAGGCGTTTCATTTTCTGCTAATCAGTCGGCAGTATATTTACTCTGCCCGGGGACGGCAAAAGAAGATAACGGTTCGTTTAACTTCGGCAGCCTGTCGCTGGCACAGAAGTCTCTGAACCGACGACAGGTAATAACAGATAAACCTGAGACGGGGGCCGTTTTTGCGTCTCACTCGCTCTTCAACAGCGCTGAACACTCTTTTTTTCTTAACTCACTGCGCAAGACCTTCCTGCTTCTCACAACCGCCGTGACAGCCAGAACACCCACCTTTCTCATTTTTGAGTATTATCGGCAGCGTAAAATGGCGACCCGCATGGCGCATTGCCAGCAGGATGATGCCGTTTACTGCCAGCACGCTCAGCAGACAGATCGCACTGTACGCGGGATGTTTCGCAAACGTCACCGTCTGATAGAACAGCGTGGCCGTGGTGTAGGCAATATTCAGCCCCCAGAAAAAGGAGAAGGTCATCCACGTCTTACCCGCTTCGCGTGCGATGGCACCCATCACCGATACACAGGGAACATAGAGCAGCACGAAGATCAGGTAGCTATAGGCCGCAAAACCACTGCCAAATTTAGCCGACATCACACGCATCGGACCGGATGCCATTTCGCCGTCGCCTTTGCTGGCATCAAGGGGGTGAGACAGCGCATCAATGCTGAACGCAGCAGACAACCCCGCCCGGGTCTCTGCCAGTGCGGCTTTCAGCTCACCGGGCAGATTAAACGTTTGTGGATCAAACGCGCTGCTCTGAAGCGCCTCCGTGGTATAAAGGCTGTTAAGGGTACCGACCACAACTTCTTTCGCCATGATGCCACTGACCAGGCCCACGGTAGCCTGCCAGTTATCCTCAGTCACCCCGATAGGTAAGAGTGCGGGAGTGATCATTTTACTGGTTGTTGCCAGCGCCGAATGGTTGATGTCATCCACAAGCCGGCCATTAAAGGCAAAGCTGCTCAGCAGGCCAATCAGCATACTCACCAGAATGATGACCTGTCCCGCACGTATCACGAACATCTTTAGTCGCTGCCAGGTCTGCAGCAGAAGGCTTTTAAGATGAGGCCGGTGATAAACCGGCATTTCCATGATGAACGGCGTGGCTTCTCCATCCAGCAGGGTGTGTTTAAGGATCAGGCCGGTCACGACTGCGACGACGATACCCAGCAGATAGAGCGAGAAAACCACGCTGGAGCTATGAACGTGAAAGAAGGTGGCGGCGAAAACTGCAAAGATGGCCAGCCGTGCGCCACATGACATGAAAGGCGCGATCAGGATGGTCAGCAGTCGCTCACGCGGCGTGTCCAGCGTGCGCGTCCCCATCACGGCCGGAACGTTACAGCCGAAACCGACAATCAGCGGCACGAAGGATTTGCCCGGTAGCCCCAGCGACAGCATCAGACGGTCCATAACAAAGGCGGCACGCGCCATATACCCGGAGTCCTCCAGAAACGCGAGGAACAGGAACATCAGGCCAATCTGCGGAATGATCGGCAGCACCGTATTGATCCCGGCCCCAATACCTTGTGCCAGAAAAACCGTCAGCCAGTCCGGGAAATGGCAGGTATAGCCCAGCCACTGCGCACCGTGAATAAATATCGCTACCGAGCTGCTGTCAAACAGGGGCTGCAGTGCGGCCCCGATATTGATGGAAAGCACGAACATCACGTACATCACGGCCAGGAATATCGGAATGCCGAGCCAGCGGCTCAGAACGACTTTATCAATCTGTTGGGTCAGCGTGGCCGGCAGAGCCTGATCGATGTTACTGACGGCGGTGCAGATGGCACTGATGGCACGAAAACGGTAATCGGCAATCTCCACGCCCGGGTCGCCCCCCGCCTGCGCCATGACTTCGGGCAGATGCGGCAGCAGTGCCGGACAGAGTTTCTGGCTATTAATATCGCCCTCCAGCAGCTGTAGCGCCAGCCAGTAACCTTTCCGGGAAGCGATCTCAGCAGGCATCAGCTGGCAGAGCTGCTCAACTGCTCTTTCAATCGCTGGCGGATAAGAGATCGGTTGCGGAGCCTGATAAATATGAGGCTGATCGATCATCGCTTTAAGACGGGCAATACCCTCACCTTTTGTCGAGGTCAGGGCGACGACCGGACATCCCAGCCGGGCCGACAGCGCAGCGACATCGATAACGATGTTCTGGCTGGCAGCGATATCCTGCATATTCAGGGCGACAATGCAGGGCACACCCAGCGCGAGTAACTGCAAAGTCAGAAACAGATTGCTTTCCAGACTTGACGCGTCGACAACATTAATCACCAGATCGGCGTTATCCTGAAAGAGATACTGACAGGCGATGCTCTCATCAATTGAGCTTTCAGCGGATAGCGTCGTCAGCGAACGGGTGCCTGGTAAATCAATGAGCCGTACATCGGAACGTGCCGTGAAAAATTGACCCTCTTTGCGCTCAACCGTGACGCCAGCCCAGTTACCGACCCGTTGACGGGCCCCGGTAAGTTGGTTGAAGAGCGTTGTTTTACCGGTGTTAGGATTGCCAATTAACCCAATGGTTATCTTTTTCATCAGACAATCTCCTGCAGGATGATGTCGGCCAAATCACGCTGTCGCACTGCCAGACTGACACGACGGGTACGAATCTGCACCGGGTCGCCCAGGGGTGCCACACGAATAATGTCGATTGTGGCGCCCGGTAAGATGCCCATCGTCAGCAATTTCTGGCGCCAGGCGGCATTAACCGAAGAGCGATAGCCAAGAATCCGGTAAGTACGGCCCATATTTACTGTCATTTCACGCCCCGCCTCTCTGTAAGAAGCACTTATTCTATAAATGATAAGCGTTTCGATTTTTGATCTGGCATCCTGGCAACGGAGAAAATTGTCGCCAGCGTCAATAACAGCTCAACAGGCGGTGAATAAAGGCAGTCAGAGGTGCGATAACGGAGTGGCATAGGAGAGCTGACGCACGGCCCTGACGAAACGAGAATCAATTTAGTTACATCATACATAGCCGCTTAAACTTCCTTACGGCCCTTCGGGCCGCGGCGGGCGGCTTGTCAAAGAGCACTCGGATTTTCGGATCGGCTCCATTCAGGTTTTAGGCACGGGTTTACAGAACTATTAAGGGTTGAGGTCACAATAAATAGGGTGTTGTAACTAATCGCCTCTGCTTTTGTACAAAACTCAGACGATATCTGATAACACTTACCCTCCCGGCTACTTTGAGTGAATGACACAGATTCGCAGGTAATGGTCCCGCCAGTGTCTGACTATCAGAGCCCCTGTGCAGCCGGGTTTCTGATCTATTGTGGTGATTCCTCTGCTGCCCGGCTCTGCAGGGGATTCACTGAAGAGTGCAGCCAGATTGAAGGTCAGGATTATGCTGTACTTTAATGTCACGTAATGGCAGGGACAGTTTCCACCTCCCTCTATGCCTTTCCGGTTTCTCTCAGTTCTCCGTCGGGATGAACCTTGTCGCCTGGTGGGGCCTGATTGCTCCAGCAGGCGGTAGTCATCGATATTTATTCCTGAGCATTACTGAATACATCGCGGTGAGATTCTTCTTTGGCTATAAAAAGATAAAATAGTCGGGATTAACAACCAGGATAAACAATAAACAAGTCATTAATTTTTATGGTGCAGTTTTAACCTGTTATTGAATTTGACAATCATTAAAATTCAGTGGTCTGATATTACGTAAAAAAAAGCTTCGGTTATCTGGCCGTTCGACGCTAATATTTTCCTGCATAAACGCATCCCAGTCTTGAAAGTTTTATTCAACAATTTTGCTCGTTGAGTATTTTTATTGATTACGACCACTCTTCGGAGTGGTTTTTTTTACTCTATGCCGCCAAAAAAACTGCCTGTCTGGATAGGCTGTTTACCGGCAAAGCTCCGGATTGCGTATCGGATTTTTCATGAGGCTGTGTTGTCGGCATGAGGCGTAAATTCTGTGAGGGGATAGGCGGAATTTCAATCGGAAAAGGTACTGATGATCTCAGGGCTGACTGTATCCCATTAGCAGTAGAGGATCTAAGGCTCACTGCTTGAGCCTTAGAATATAACGAAATTAGTTCAGACGCCGTGCGTCAGCCTGCGAGTCCTGCAATTCCATTTTTGCGGATTCAAGTCTGCGTTTTTTCTCTTCAACCCTGCTGCTCTTCTTTCTGATTTTGTCGATACCTCCCTCTGCTTTTGCTTCTTTCAGCTCCAGCTGGGCCTCCTGAAGCTCAAGCTCCGCCTTTTTTACCTCTCTCACGCGCTGGCCGACATCGCGAGAAGCACGTCTTGCCTGGCGGTCGTCAGAACAGTATGTCTGTACTTTATCACGGGCAATGTTGAGTCGGGCAACGGCCGCACTATCCCCACGGCTTTTGGCCAGTTCCGTTTTCGTCGAAATATCGGCCAGCTGAACCCGACAGGTATCTGTCGCCGCAAATCCTGCAAACGGCAATGAGGCAAGTGCCGCCAAAATGATTGTCTTTCTCATATGTTAAATCCCTTTTAAAACAGACCATTCAGTTTATCTGCCATCAATATATTTAAATAAACAAAACCCACAAAGATTAACTGAAACATGACATTTCTATTTTATTTCACCCTTATTCCCACCTCTTGCTGAGAAAATAAAGAAAACAATACGGAAAGGTATTGCCTCTTCATAGTACTGATATTTAAAATGACCCGCACCTGCCCTTTCTGCGCTGTAATATCACTTTCTTTACTCGTCACCTGCGAAATTGATCCAGATCATGCTTTCCCGTATTAATAGCCGGAGAGGCGTATTGTTATCATAGCGTTTAACAATCAGAGCAAATAATGCCGCATCTTCTTAAAAAGTAATGACAGGTAAGTAAAATGACACCTTCAGATTCTGGCAAAAAAATCGCCTTCGCGATTGTGATGATGACGTCCGCGCTCACCCTCTCAGCCTGCTCCAGTGATTATGTGATCTCCACCAATGACGGGCATATGATTACCACCCACGGCAAGCCAGCCAGAGACAAAGAAACCGGCATGATCTCCTACCGTGACACGGATGGAAATACGCATCAGATGCAACAGCACGATGTTAAAGAGATCGTTCAAAAGTAATTCGTTTCAGACAGCGATCGGTTATGCCGTCCTGAAACCTTATCCTATGGAATAAATCAGCAATGAAAATGTCAGTTATCAGCCTTGGCGTACTGCTGTGCGTCTCTTCCTCTGCAATGGCGATGGGCCTGACTGCAGAACAGGGCAAAAATTACTCTGTGCTTGATGCAGAAATGGGGCGTTCGTCCGGCGGGATTTACCTGGACAGCCAGTGGATCAAAAACACCTCGGATGGCGTGCAGATTGGGCAGGCGGGAACCGGCTATAACCTGGAGCTTGGTCCGCTGATGCTGACCGCTGGCGTAAAGGCCACTTACATCGGTGGTAAGAAAGGCGATGATGGCGTCGCCTTTCCTGTCGGGGGAGGCATAAAACTCTCGCTCCCTGCTGACTTTGCAATCTATGGCGAAGGCTACTCCGCTCCTGAAGGGCTGGCCAACAGCGTCAAAAACTTTGTGGAAGCGGATGGCGGGATCAGCTGGTCGCCGCTGGGACCGTTGGTGCTGAAAGCAGGCTATCGCTATGCGGGTGTGGATGGCAAAGACGGGCGTCCGGGCCATACCCTGATCGATGGCCCCTATATTGGTGGCGGCCTGACATTCTGACGCCGGATAACAATGCCACCTGATACCGCAAGGAAATCTGCCGTTACAGGGTCTGGTTTCCTTGCTCTTCTTCTCGTCTTATCTCAGACGGGGATTACTGAGAGGCAGATTATGAAAACGTTTATGCTGATGTTCTTTACTCTCTGTCTGACCGGCTGCGTGCAGTATAAATGGGTCAAACCCGATGCATCAGAGCAGCAAGAAACCGTGGCAGAAACGGCCTGTCAGGCTCAGGCGCTGCGCGACTTACCGCCAGATAATATTGTGAGCGGTAAATACACCTCAAAAGACAGTAAGTACAAAACCACAGACACGGACTACTCAACCAGCGATGCTAATGAGAGCCAGCGGGAAATTCTGGTCAAAGATTGTATGTTCAGAAAAGGCTGGCAGCAGATAGAGGTCCAGCAATAACATACGCGGGGTGGTCGGGGCGGGCTGCGCCCTGGCCCGCTCGATTCAGTGTCCGCTATCACGTCTGGCGGACACTGAATTCTCATCAGACGGTTGATTGCGCTGTCGCCGGCAACGTTCTGAACAGTACATCACCTCATCCCAGCACTTTTCCCATTTTTTCCGCCACGTCATCGGTTTTTTGCACGTTTTACAGTAGCGAACCGGTAACGACTTTTTATTGCCTTTAAACATGTCAGCCCCTCTGATAAAGCCTTTTGCTGCAGCTGTTGTAAGTATAGCCCATCGCCTTCTGCGATAAGCCAGAGGGTGAATATCACAAAGTCAGTTCGCGGCTTTCCTGAGGTCATTTCTGTTACTGCCAGATTCTGATCTTCTACCGCTTCTGACACACTCTGCGTCACGTTGTTTATCAGATGAATAAACGGCGACAGTAAATTAACCGCAAGCCCTGATAGATTGCCTGGATACCTGCGCCAATAATTCCTGGCCTTTGCGTCCGTCAGTGAGCCTCAGATTGTCCTGAATGACTATCGCGTGGTCGCCAGAGAGCCCGACACATAACACGCAGCGGATTTAGACAATAATCTGGCCTGATAGGGGGCAGCCATTAAATCTGCCGGATAAAACCGGCCACATTACCCTCATGCCTGTTCAGAAATCATTACGCACGTAAATAGTTTATTCAGAAACAACGCGGTTTATCGTCTGAGGGATGCGTGTCTGTCCATTTATTTTTTCCCCTCCTCTTCTCTGAGCACTAATCACTCACCAGCCCGGCGCAGCCAGAGCGGCCGGGCTGAATCGTTAATAATAAAATAATTGATTATCATAAGGTTACAGATAACCGTAATTAATGAGCGGACAATGAATTAATTTTTCGACGTTTTACCAGCGCCCCTCTCCTCTATTAGGCTCAGCGCCAGCGCATATCAGACTGAGCAGGTTACACCGGTCACGCCATTTAACCCGAAGAACTCAGCAGTTCGGGATTAGCGAAGCGACGGTGGCGAAAAATGCCCCGGAAGGGGGAACAATCCCTCACGGAACTCAATTATCAGGCGTATCAGTTGATGCGTCTTTTTGTCACTTTGAGCGATAATCGTAAAAAAAGAGTAACTTTACTTTTGTTTAAGGTGAAGACGTTAATTAGAGTTTAAACTCTCAGAGAAAGCGATTAATATGTCAGCGTTGAACTCCCGGTTCTGTATTATGATTATTCGAAGGCAAGCATTCTCAAAAAAGCAGGTCTGACGAAAAGCATCAGCGTGAACCCGCTCTTCTGTATTTTATTATCTGAACATGACTATGGTGACTTTGATGAGTGACACTCTCAACAGCTTGAATAATATCCGCACCCTTCGTGCCAATGCTCGCGAGCTTGACCTTGCTGCCCTGGAAGAAATGCTTGAAAAACTGTCAGTTGTCGTCAGTGAGCGGCGTGAAGAAGCGCAGGCTTCTGAAGCGGCTAACCGTGAAAAAGCAGAGAAACTGGCAAAATATCGTGAATTACTGCTGCAGGAAGGTATTGATCCAAACGAACTGTTAAACGGCATGCAGGCGGCACCCACAGAGAAGAAAAAGCGCGCGCCTCGCCCGGCTAAATATCAGTACACTGATGAAAATGGCGAAGTTAAACAGTGGACAGGCCAGGGCCGTACGCCTTCTGCTATTAAAACCGCGATTGATGCGGGTAAATCGCTGGACGATTTCCTCATCTGATACCGGCTGCCCGAATGACAACCGTCTGAGAGTACTCAGGCGGTTTGTTTAACATCTATTGTCTGATGAACTCCGCTGCCGTTTCCTCTTAATACCACCCTATCCCGTGAAAACCGGGCAATGGATTACTCCTGACGTTCTTCGCTTTTAACCTGATTACGCCCTGCCCGCTTAGCCCGATACAGCGCTTCGTCTGCCCGTTCTATCAGCGTTTTTTTCCATCCTTCTGGATCAGACATCAGATATACGGCGCAGCCTGCACTCAGCGTGACATGCTTTTGCGGTAATTCAGAGGCCCGATGTGGTATGGCGAGCTTACTGACAGACGCAGTGATGGATTCCGCGAGACTCACCGCCGCAGAGAGCGGCTGTTCCATCAGAATAATGGCGAACTCTTCGCCGCCATAACGGGCTGCAAGTTCATCTCTGCGACGGACCGCGTTTTTCATAACAGTGGCCACTTTTTTCAGGCAGTCGTCACCGGCGACATGACCATAGGTGTCGTTATAGCGTTTGAAGTAATCGATATCGAACAGGATTAACGACACCGGCTTTCCGCTGCGCGCTGCGCGCTCCAGGCTTTCGGCCAGCTTTTCATTGAAATGACGCCGGTTGGCAACTCCGGTCAGCCCGTCATTATGCGCCAGGTTTTCCAGTGTGCGATTAGCCGCGGTCAGTTCATCACGTAATCGGGTCAGCTCCAGCTGATAACGCAGCGTATGCCGGGCCTGACGCAGTACAAACGAACCCAGCAAAAGGATCACGCCCAGCAGCGCCGCATTCAGAATCAGATCCTGAACCCAGCTCTTCAGCCAGTGACTGAAAAGCGCATGTTTGTCATAGCCCGCGGCCACCACCAGCGGATAGCGCTGTGAGCGGACAAAACCGAAGATGCGCTGTTTGCCATCCAGCGCGGCCGTCCACTGGCCGCTACCCTTATCCGAGTTCGCCAGTATTCTGAGAAACAGCGGACTGACGGAGAGATTTTTACCGATGTAACTATCCGGCATCGGGCGGGCGTAAAGCACCGTGCTGTCGGCCAGCATCAGCACCAGAACATCCCCTTCGCTGAGCTCATAATAGCTGTAGAACCGACGGAAATAGTCCACTTTGATGGTGGCCAGTAAGACACCCCGGAAGCTGTTGAAAGCGTCGTTAACGCGGAGCGTAACCGGAATAACCAGCTCGTGCGTGGTGCGGCTGCGCAGCACCGGACCGACGTGCAGATTATTGCGCGGACTGGCACGATGATAATCGAAATATTCGCGATCGGAGTTATCAATCCCCGGCGGCACGCTGCTCATCGAGGTCGCAACCCATGCGCCTTTGGCATCATAGTAGAACAGACCGTGAAGCTGCGGCAGGCGGCTCTGTAACAGCCGCATCGTCTGACTGAGCGCCTCCCCATCCACACCGGTCGTGGCCATCTGCTTTTCCAGTTCGCGCTGGACTTCACGCAGCGCGATTTCGGTCTGCAAAAACGTATCATCCGCCTGACGTGCCTGTGATAACGACAGATTGACCGCCGCATCTTCCGCTTTATCAACGGTTTCATACCAGTCTTCGCGCAGCGTCCACAGATCCAGTCCAACCACGGTTGCGGTAAGCAATATTCCCGAGAGCATAATGCTTCTCAGCAGCGGCGAGATTTCAGGTGTCGGGCCATCATTTTTTCGGCGAAAATTCATGCCAGTCCTTAATAAACCTTTTGCACGATTTAATCACAGTTAACCAGAAGCAAAAATGCCCCGTCTTTAATCACGCCACCATCGCGCTGATTTACATTTATCCAGCAGATTTCGCTTAAATCCTATACCTGACCGGCTAAATCAGCATCTCTGATAAAAATTTAGTAGCGAATAAAGCTACACTGACGCTTCAATTTCCAGGCAGGGTAATGTTACCCTTGCCCGCTGAACAATTAGCACTTAATTGATTAACTTGAGTATTTGAGGAATTTTATGAGTAAGAACCTGAACAGCCTGAACAATATCCGCACTCTTCGTGCCGGGGCGCGCAATATTGAGCTGGCTGTGCTGGAAGAATTACACCAGAAATTTGAGACCGTGGTAAATGAACGCCGTGAAGAAGAAAGTGCGCGGGCAGCAGAAGCGCGTGAAAAAGCGGAAAAACTGGCGTTTTACCAGGAGCTGTTAATGGAAGAGGGGATTAATCCTGCCGAACTCATCATTAGCCTCTCTCCAGCCGACACCGGCAAAAAGAAACGCGCAAAGCGTCCGGCAAAATATCGCTACAGCGATGCAAATGGTCAGGAATGTTACTGGACAGGTCAGGGACGCACCCCCTCTGTGATTAAAGCTGCTATTGATAATGGCGGCTCACTGGATGATTTCCTGATCCCGGCGCAATAATTTTCGGCCGGCGGGTAGCCTGCTGTATCAGCGTGCAGCTGCACGCACAAGCCGGACAGGCAAATGGCTAACAAATGCAAAAAAAAATGCCGCAGTACGCTGCGGCATTTTAAAATCAGAAATCGGCTTTCAGTACCACACGGTAATTCGCTTTACCGGCACGAACATGATCCAGCGCTTTATTGATGTCTGACATCGGGAAGAACTCAACCTGCGGCGCAATATCCGCACGCGAAGCGAGTTTCAGCAGCGAGCGCAGCTGGCCCGGTGAGCCGGTTGACGAACCGGTGACGGCTTTGTCGCCCATGATCAGCTCAAACGCACTGACTTCAATCGGCTTCAGCACTGCACCCACGGTATGGAACCTGCCGTGCGGCGCCAGCGCCGCGAAATAAGGTTTCCAGTCCAGATTGACGGCAACGGTGCTCAGGATCAGGTCAAAACGGCCCGCCTGCTGCTTCAGGGCTTCAGGATCGCGGCTGTTAACCACCTCATCCGCCCCCATATCCAGAATCGACTGCTTCTTATCCGGCGTGGAGCTGAATGCAACCACTTCCGCGCCCATCGCGTGCAGAATTTTGATCGCGATATGGCCCAGGCCACCGATACCAATTACGCCGACGCGGCTGGAAACAGAGATGTTACTCATCAGCAGCGGTTTGAAGACGGTGATCCCGCCGCACAGCAGCGGACCCGCCGTTTCGGCATCCAGTTTTTCAGGCAGCGGGATCACCCACTGCCAGTCTGCGCGCAGCTTCTCGGCAAATCCGCCTTTGTTCATGATGGTAGGCGTGCTGCCCTGATGGCAGTTAACGTGCTCGCCATTGATACAGGCATCGCAGTGCTGACAGCTTTTCGCCGTCCAGCCAATCCCTACACGCTGACCAACAGAGAGACCTTTGTTTTTAGCCGCAGCGCCCAGCGCAGAAACGCGGCCAATCACTTCATGTCCTGCAATCACCGGGAACTGCGAGATGCCCCACTCATTGTCGATCATCGACAAATCCGAGTGGCAGACACCACAGTACTCGACCTGGACTTCAACTTCTTCGGCTGCCAGTTCAGCGGCATCGTATTCGTAGAGTTCAAGGGCCTGGCCAGCCTGCATGGCTGCATAACTTTTGATTTTCATTCTTACCTCTGCGTGGTTAATCACCGACAAGTGTAACAACCTGGCGGCGGCTTTGCCTGGCCGTTACGCTTATACCGCATTTTATTGTCACTTTGTTGAGATAAATCAGGCCTTAACCTGCGCGCCGGAAAGCGTTTGTAACACTTTAAGCTGCGCGACCGCCTCCTGCATCGCGTCCATTCCCTGCGTCAGTTCACGCAGACTGCCGAGATGTCTGGCAATATCGGCGCGCTCATGCCGGGTCTGCTGATTCATGGCGGCCAGCGTATCGGCCGCGCTGATGCTGCGCTCTGCCATCTGCGCGGCAGTCTGCGCAGAGTCGCTGGCGACCAGACGGATACGCGAGATAGTGGAAACCGCTTCGCCGATGTTACTGGCTGTGGCTTCGGCCTGCTCTTTTGAAGAGTGCGCCAGACGACGCACTTCGCCCGCGACCACCGCAAATCCCCGGCCCGCTTCCCCGGCGCGGGCCGCTTCCACGGCAGCGTTCAGCGCCAGAATATTTGTCTGGAAAGCAATATTGCTGATGCCGTGCGTAATCTCGTTAATGCCGTGGGAGATTTTTTCCAGGTCGTCCAGCCCGTTATCCAGCCGCCCCTGTGCCTGCTGACTCTCTGTGGCAATATGACTGATGTTACGGATGCTGCTTTCCGCGAGGCTCAGCGTTTCGCCCTGGCTCTGGGTCGCCGTTTCCAGCACCGGCAGGGCCTCCATCAGCGGCGTTAGTGCCTGCTGATAATTGATGACCCGATCCAGCACCCGCGTCTGAACACTGTTCAGGGCTTCCCAGCGACGTAACGCCCGCTGGGCGTAGTGCGCGGCATAACCGGCATACTCGACCGGAAACTGACGCATCGCTTTGACATCATGGTTGAAGAACACCAGCGCAGAGAGCGTCTGATTAATAGGCACGCCCAGGATTTCGCCAAAACTGGAAAAACCGGCGGCGGCGATCCCCTTGAAGAAATGGGCATTATGCAGCTGTTCAGCGTTACCGATACGACGCAGGATACAGTCGTTCATCAGAATAGCGGCCGGTTTGCCATGCTGAGCGGTAAACGCCTGCCACTCCTGTTGCGTTGCCTGGCGGAAATCCTTCTCCTGCATCAGGTAAAGCCTGTCGCCAAACTCCAGATCGCAGAAGAAGGTTACGCCGCCCGGCTCAATTCTGGCGATCGAGCGAATAAAAAATTCGCCGCCAACTTTCACGCCAAAGGTTAATCCCTTCAGCCGGTCGGTCAGTTGCGCTTCGGTGCAGCTGAGATAGTCACACAGCGTTGCAATAAACGGCTGCTGTTGCCCCTGGCTGTTAAATACCGACGTGACGCTGCGCGCAATCGGATCGGCCTCGGCAATCAGCCAGCTCTGGTCGCGTGGCGTAAAGTTCTGGCTTTTGAAAGGCGCAAAGGATTTTCCGGCGGCCATCTGGCAGAAGATAATCACGGCTTTGCCCTGTAACACCCGGCCACCGGCTCCGATCCAGGTACCCTCAAACGTCACTTTTCCGCCCGCTGAACCCCCAATCGCCAGGCAGGGAAAGCGTCCGCTGTTGTACCAGGCCTGCATCAGAAAGCCTTCTGAGGCTGACAGCCCATCGCAGTAAATCATCGCGAACGTGTGCTCGGCCGAGAGCGGCATACGAACCTGCAGTCGCATCAGCTCCTGCTGAATGGCTGTGATGCGCTGAGTGGCGGTCTGCGTGTCGCTGACGTGCAGATCGACGATATGTGTCTCATGACGGGCAATCAGGCTGTCCGGCAGCCAGAGGTAGCTCCCCTCCGGGCCATGACCGTCACAGTAGGTGCTCTGCGCCCGGCTGCTGCTCAGCGCCCCGTTGGAGGAGAGCGTCAGCACCGTCAGGCTGGAAGAATTGAAGCGCTGCCACGCCTGACTGACCCGCTGAAAATCTGCCTCAGGTGGCACAAAGGTCATCAGGATCCCGCCGGCGCGTGAGCTTAATCCAATCGCGCTCAGTGAATCCGGCAATGCACGACAATCCCAGGTGCCATTGGCTGGCTGACTGCTCCGCCGGAGACGGGAAACAGGCAGGCATCTTTTGATCGTCTTCAGGATCGACATAGTAATATTTTCGCTTCTTATTTGAGTAATCTGCGCCTGAGTCAGCGCTTTCTGGTGTGTGTAAAGGGAGGGCTAAAGGCAGGTCCGTTCGCATTCAGAACTCGGCGCTGAAGGTCGGGTTCATCAATGATCAACGTGTTCAGCGCCAATGGGTTATCGCCAGCAGTGAGAAAACCTTTAGCGATTGCTGCAATCAGTTTAATCTCTGAAGTTGTTGCATTTTTGTAGCAGAAGATAGGCTTATACATCGATTGCGCAGAGGATATCCAGCGGTTCAGGTCACACTTTTTTACAGCTTGCGAGGCTGTCGATAATTGAAGCGTTCGAAAGGACAGAATCAGAGGGGAAGTCGGTGGTCTGAGCGTGCCCGAAGGGGGTGACGACCGCGTCAAAAGCGGGACGACTCCCGCTTACGGCGATCTATCCTGCGGCAGACAAGGGAGCCGGACGCATCAGAATGGCGTTTACATCGCATCCGTGCGTCCAGGCGATACAGGCGAAATTACTCTCCCTGCTGCTCGTGAAAGTGCTGTTCGCAACGCTCGCGCGCTTCGGCAGGCAGATCGCGCAGGTCCGGCAGCGTATCACCGGAACCATAGCCCATCGATCCGGTGGCTTCCTGCTGCTCATCCTGCGCGGCGAAGGTGAGCGTCTCCTCCAGTGGTTGCCAGTCACTGCCCTGCTGCCGGTAGATCACAGCATGCGTGGGCGTTTGTGCATCCTCGCCGTAGATTTCATATTTCTGTTTCTGGTCGTCAGAACCCAGCTCTAATGTGTCGATTAAGGTCGCGTCAGCCATAGCGTTCTCCTTTTTCTTCAGGCCTTTAAGCGTAGTTTATTCATCGCTCCTCTGCTGCACATAAACCAGGGCGACTGATAAACCGCCGCCTTATCAACGATGTCTTGCCACGAATTGGCATAACCGAAGCGGAAGGCTATGCTTGCTGCTGTGACTAGCTAGTCCTTTTTATCTAACGGAACATTGATATGAGGTCTTCCTATGACACAACAGAAGTACAGAGGTGGTGCCGGCAATTTTGCCAACGATCCGGAACGTGCGAGTGAAGCTGGCAGTGCAGGAGGCAAAGTCAGTGGGGGCAATTTCAAAAATGATCATGAAAAAGCCAGGGAAGCCGGCCGGAAAGGAGGCAAGGTCAGTCGACGCCCTTCTAAGTAATTCTGAATAAAGCGCTTTAGGACGTTTTACGCCATGGAGTGGCATCTCGCGCCTTCACTCTTCCTCTTTAAGCCGCAGTGCCTCCCTGACCAGCGCAAAGGCCGGTGAATGCTGTTTGCGACTGGGATAATAGAGGTAATAGCCGGGGAAGGGCTGACACCAGCGCTCCAGCACCCGGACCAGCTTGCCCTTCTCCAGCCCGTCAGCAAACTCCTGTTCCGGCAGGAAAGCGATCCCCTGTCCGGCAAGCGCCGCTTCGGCGATGTGGGCCGATGTATTAAACGTCAGCTGCCCATCCACCCGCACATTCAGCGGGCCCTCTTCACCGTCAAACTCCCAGACGTAGAGTCCCCCGGCCGATGCCTGCCGCATATTGATGCAGTTGTGCTGCAGCAGATCATGCGGCACCCGGGGGGCAGGATGACGACGAAAGTAGTCGGGCGTGGCCACAGCGGCCATCCGTAACGGCGGGCTGATCGGCATCGCGACCATATCTTTATCGATGGTGTCGCCCATTCTGACGCCCGCATCAAACCGATCGGCCACGATATTGCGAAAGCCGTGACTGGCGTCGAATTCGAGCCGGATATCAGGGTAGGCCGCCAGCAGTGGCGTCAGTTTCGGCAGCAGCAGCGTGCTCAGAATATGGGGGCCGCAGGTGATGCGGACCGTTCCGGCGGGCTTGTCGCGCAAGGCGGTCAGCATATCCAGCTCCGCTTCGATCTCATCGAACCGGTTACCGATAGCCTCAAGCAACCGCTCACCCGCCGCGGTAGGTGAAACGTTGCGGGTCGTGCGGGTCAGCAGGCGGATCGCCATCCGGTTTTCCAGTGCCGTAATCGTCTGGCTCAACGCGGGCTGGGTGACACCCAGCAGCGCCGCTGCGCGGGTAAAGCTGCCCTCTCGCGCCACGGTAACAAACGCCTGCAGATCGTTCATATTGCGCTTCATGCTGCCCACTCTCTCTGCGATTAATAAGCTCTGGTTATAACCTCATTAAGGTTTCATTAGCTAGTCAATATAAAGCGAAACAGTAAGATTGCCTGCATTCATTACGGCAACCACTGAAACAGGACAACTCATGACGTCTGACGGCACCTTCAGCGCCTCCCCTCAACAGCAAGCAGCGCACTGGAGCGGCGTCTGGGCGATGACACTCTGTGTCTTCACGCTGATCGCCACGGAGTTTATGCCGGCCAGCCTGCTGTCGCCCCTGTCGCAGGATCTGCGGATCAGCGAAGGCCTGGCCGGACAGGGCATTGCGATCTCTGGCGCGCTGGCGGTGATCACCAGCCTCTCCATTACCCGGCTCGCCGGTCATCTCGATCGCAGAATCCTGTTGCTGGCGCTGACGCTGTTACTGGCCCTGTCCGGCCTGATTGTGGCACTGGCATCCGATTATCTGACCTATATGGCTGGCCGGGCGTTAACAGGCGTGGTGATCGGCGGATTCTGGTCGATGTCAGCTGCGGTGGCTATCCGGCTGGTGCCAGCTGAGCAGGTGTCTCGCGCGCTGGCCATATTCAACGGCGGCAATGCGCTGGCGACGGTCATCGCGGCTCCGCTGAGCAGCTATCTTGGCGCGGTTATCGGCTGGCGCGGGGCTGTTTTCAGCCTGATGCCGGTGGCGCTGATCGCGCTGCTCTGGCAGGCAGTGGCGCTGCCGTCGATGCCGGTTGACCGGGCACAGCCGCGCAGCAGAAGCCCTCTGCAGCTGCTGCGCTCGCAGCAAGTCATATCCGGGCTGGCCGCCTGCGGCCTGCTGTTTATGGGTCAGTTCACCCTGTTTACCTATCTCCGCCCGTTTCTGGAAACCGTTACGCAGGTTGAGGTATCGACGCTGTCGCTGGTATTGCTGACTTTGGGCGTGGCCGGATTTGCCGGAACCGTGATCGTCGGGAGCGTTTTACAGCGTGGGTTCTATCTCACCCTGACGATGATCCCGCTGGTGATGGCGGGCGTGGCGATGCTGCTGATCCTGTCGGGCCATCATCTGTGGCAGGTGACGCCGCTGCTCGCGATCTGGGGGCTGGTGGCCACCGCCGCGCCTGCCGGATGGTGGGCCTGGGTCGCCCGCGCTTTTCCGGACAACGCGGAGGCCGGCGGCGGGCTGATGGTTGCTATCGTCCAGCTGTCGATCGCCGCAGGATCAATGCTGGGAGGACTCGCCTTTGACCATGCGGGCTGGCAAATCACCTTTGTCCTCAGCGCCACACTGCTGATTGCAGCCGCCGGAATGGTGACGATCACCGCCCGCCAGGCCCGCAGGATCTGATAACCGGATTGCTGTTTAACCGGGCACACCGTTGCCCCCCTGTCGTTAACCTCTGAGGATCGTGTTATGAGAGCATTAACCCTGCTGTTTGGCCTGTTGATCAGTGCTTTTGGGGCCAGCGCGGCCGATATGTCGCGCGGAGCCGATAACTTTTATCAAAGCGATAAGGTGACACGCGAAAAAGTCAGCTTTAAAAATCAGTATCAGATGGGTGTGACCGGCACGCTGTTCCGGCCAAAAACGGCCAGTCAGACCGCGCGCCTTCCGGCTATTGTGGTAGGCCATCCGATGGGGGCCGTGAAAGAGCAGAGTGCCAGCCTCTACGCGCAGAAGATGGCCGAACAGGGCTTTGTTACCCTGGCCATCGACCTCTCATTCTGGGGCGAAAGTGACGGTCAGCCGCGCAACGCGGTCTCGCCGGATATCTACGCCGAAGACTTCAGTGCCGCTGTGGATTATCTGGGCACCCGCGATTTTGTCGATCGCAACCGGATTGGTGTGCTGGGGATCTGCGGCAGTGGCAGTTTCGTCATCAGCGCCGCAAAAATTGATCCGCGCATGAAGGCGATTGCAACCGTCAGCATGTATGACATGGGCGCGGCTAATCGCCATGCGCTGAATAAAAGCCAGACGCTGGCGCAGCGCAAACAGATCCTTGCGGCGGCGGCAGAGCAGCGTTACGCAGAGTTTACCGGCGGTAAAACGGCGTACACCGGCGGCACGCCGCATAAAATCGATGCGGCGTCCTCACCCGTCGAAAAAGAGTTTTATGACTTTTACCGCACGCCGCGTGGGGAGTTCACGCCGAAAGGCAGTTCCGCTGCGCTGACCACGCATCCGACGCTTACCAGCAACGTGAAGTTCATGAACTTCTATCCGTTCGATGACATCGATACCCTCTCTCCGCGACCAGTGCTCTTTATTACCGGTGATCAGGCGCATTCACGCGAGTTCAGCGAAGAGGCCTATCAGCGTGCGGCAGAGCCCAAAGAGTTATACATCGTGCCTGATGCGGGCCATGTCGACCTCTATGATCGCACTGACCTGATCCCGTTCGACAAACTGACCCGCTTCTTTAAACAACATCTGTAGTGCTGCCCTCTTCTTCACGCCCGCCTGCGGTTATCTGCGGGCGGGCATTACCGCTGACAGCATCGCCCCGCTCCCATTCAGCGATGCCAGACTGAAGGAAACTTCCCGTACCGGGCACGCAAAACTGGGATCCCTGACTATCCTGAAAGAAAGG
This sequence comes from Pantoea phosphatilytica, assembly GCF_051025615.1. Classification (NCBI taxonomy): domain Bacteria; kingdom Pseudomonadati; phylum Pseudomonadota; class Gammaproteobacteria; order Enterobacterales; family Erwiniaceae; genus Pantoea; species Pantoea phosphatilytica. The sequence continues at coordinate 12,011 of NZ_JBPFDF010000007.1, read as the reverse complement.
ATGACTATCAGGAGAGAATGATGAAATTTTTCTACTTCGTTTCGCTTATCGCCTCTGCGCTCTATTTGCTGGTGTTTCTGCCCAAACTTCGCACCCGGCGCGAACCTATTGCCTACTGGGGCTGCTGGACTTATCTGGGGGCTAACGCCATCTTCTGGGCGGTTTATGGCGTTCTGAATTACATTTAGGGCAGGATGACCGGCAAAGCGGGAAAACTCGCCCGTATCAGCGCTATCGTGATGATAAATCAGGTCCGGAAATCTGGAATTTAACGTTATCCGGCCCCTGCCCTGACGACATCCGCTCTCTGCGCCACGGAAGGTGAATAGCGGCCGCTAAAATCTTTCCGGTTGCCGCACGGCAGCAGAAGTTCTCCCCGGGCGGTCTTGTGCGATATAGTGGCAGCACTATCGTGAACATCTCTGGATAACAGGTAACATCGGCAATGGCTCTGATCCCAAAAAACTATTCGCGGCTGGAAAGTGGCTACCGTGAGAAAGCCCTTAAAATCTATCCGTGGGTCTGTGGACGCTGCTCACGCGAGTTCGTCTACTCTAATCTGCGTGAACTGACGGTACATCACATCGATCACGACCATACGAACAACCCGGAAGATGGCAGTAACTGGGAGTTACTCTGTCTTTATTGTCATGACCACGAGCACTCGAAGTACACCGAGGCCGATCAGTATGGTACCCGCGTGGTGGCTGGCGAAGATGCTCAGAAAGATGTGGGTGAGGCGACCTACAACCCGTTCGCCGACCTGAAGTCGATGCTGAACGGCAAGAAGTAAGATCCGCTCCTGCTGCCTGTCAGACGCGTCAGTCTGGTCTGACAGGAACATTTCCGTCCTGAACATGCGATCCCGCACTTCTCCCGGGGCGGTGTCGCTGTTCCATAAAATTTGTGCGGTCTGCGCACCTGACAGGATGAACAGTCAGGAGTTAACAGACTCACTATTCGAAAGTAAACGAGGAGCAGAAGGATGATCGCTAAAGAGAACGCAGAGCACTATAACTGGGGCGACGGTTGCGATGGCTGGTACCTGATGAACCGTCCGGATATGTTAATTATTCACGAGAGAATGCCGCCCGGCACCTGTGAGCAAAGACATTTTCATGCTTCATCCAGGCAGTTCTTTTTTGTCCTTCAGGGTGTGCTGACAATGGAACTGGACGGCACCCTCCACGATATCGCTGCGCAGCAGGGTATCGAGATCCCGCCACAGTCGAAGCACCAGGCCCGCAATAACCGCGATGAACCGGTAGAGTTTATGGTGATCTCCCATCCTACTACGCGGGGAGATCGTACCGATGTTCCCTGACAGGTGAGCCGGACAACGGCTCAGGCCATGACGGCAGCATCCGCCCCGCCTTCTGCCTGTTCAGGCCGGTTTATCAGTAACGCTTGACCCGGCGGTCAGCGCCACCGGGTATGGCCGATCGGCCAGAGCGTTATTTGCCTCCCTGACGCGGATAACAATAAACCGAAGCCGGGTATGTCATCTGCAGTTAAATAATGCACTGAACAGAACGTGCGGTAATAACCCGCCGTTATTTACCCATAAACTTCTGCACTATCCTGCCTTCGTTACGCTAATAACGCTTTCCGGGCCGCCGATTTACGCCGATGCGCACATAACAGAAGCCTGGCAGAAAGGCATTTCCGTACCATAAATAAGTGGTTCCCGGAATGACTATTTTAAAACAGGCAATTAGCTTTAATCCGCCTGTTGCTTAGCATAATCCTTCACCACGTCTTGAACAATTTCCGGCAGGCCGTTCCGGTTATTTCCCCGTTAATCCCGTAAGCGATTTTTCTTATTTCGTGCGTCTGTTATGCCAGCAGCGGTCTATCGAAACATTTTGAGAAAGATTTTCGGTAAATAATAGCCGGAACCCACATCGCTATGCGCTTTTCTGTACCAGAATTAACCCATAACAAAATAGAGACAATGTGGAGCATTATGAAAGAGCAAAATCGCACAAAGGGCATCGCACCCTATAGCGGAGCGGCTGGCGGCTGGGGGGCTTTAAAGGCCGTTGCAGACGCGATCCGCGGCCAGATGGCGGTAAAACAGGATGTGATCGCCCTTTTCAAAGTCAATCAGCCACAGGGTTTTGACTGCCCTGGCTGCGCCTGGCCCGATCCGCAGCACGCGTCCTCTTTTGAGTTCTGTGAAAATGGTGCAAAAGCTGTTTCATGGGAAGCCACCAGCAAACGCACCACACCAGAGTTTTTTGCCGCACACAAGGTAAGCGAGTTGTGGGAGCGCAGTGCCCTGCATCTGGAGGGAGAAGGCCGCCTGACCCATCCGATGAAATATGATGCCGCAACCGACACCTATCAGCCCATCGAATGGGAGACGGCCTTCCGCGAAATCGGTGAGCATCTGCGCAGCTATGATGACCCGGATAGTGTGGAGTTCTACACCTCGGGCCGCGCCTCCAATGAAGCGGCGTTTCTGTGGCAGCTCTTCGCCCGCGAGTATGGCACCAACAATTTCCCCGACTGTTCGAACATGTGCCATGAGCCGACCAGCGTCGGACTGCCGGAGTCGATTGGCGTCGGAAAGGGTACGGTCGAACTGGAAGATTTCGATCACTGCGATCTGGTGCTCTGCATCGGCCACAACCCCGGCACCAACCATCCGCGCATGCTGGGCACGCTGCGGGAAGTCTCTAAACGCGGGGCGACGATCGTCGCAATTAATCCGCTGCGGGAACGCGGCCTGGAGCGATTCACCTCGCCGCAGAGCCCGATCGAGATGCTCTCCATGAGTTCGACCGAGCTGGCTTCGACCTACTACAAAGTACGGGTTGGCGGTGATGCGGCGATGCTGAAAGGAGTGATGAAGATCCTGATTAGCATGCATGAAGAGGCGCTGAGCACGGGCAAACCCGGCGTGATCGATGAAGCGTTTATTCGTGAACACACAGAAGGCTTTGAGACGCTGAAAGCGGACCTGGAGAGCACCGACTGGGCGCATATCCTGAAAGTCTCCGGCATGGCGCGTGAAGAGATCCAGCATATCGCACGTCTTTACGCCAGCGCCGAACGCACCATCATCTGTTACGGCATGGGGATCACCCAGCATCAGTATGGCACCCAGAACGTTCAGCAAATCGCGAACCTGCTTCTGATGCGCGGCAATATCGGTAAGCCCGGTGCGGGCATCTGTCCGTTACGCGGTCACTCTAACGTGCAGGGCGACCGCACGGTAGGTATCACCGAGATCCCGCCGCAATCGCTGCTGGATAACCTGGAGAAAGTGTTTGGTTTTCGTCCGCCACAGAAGCATGGTCATGGCGCGATTGAGGCGATTAAGGCAATGCGCGATGGCAAAGCGAAAGCCCTGCTCTGCCTCGGCGGCAACCTGGCGGAGGCGATTTCCGATCCTCAGGTGACCTTCCCGGCAATGCGCAACCTCGATCTGGTCGTGCATATGGCAACCAAGCTGAACCGTTCACATCTGCTACTGGGTAAGCACAACTATCTGCTGCCGGTGCTGGGCCGTACTGAAACCGATATGCAGGCAACCGGCGCACAGAGCGTGACCGTGGAAGATTCAATGTCGATGGTGCATGCCTCGCGCGGCTCACTGGATCCGGCGTCGCCGCATCTGAAATCTGAACCGGCGCTGGTCGCTTCGCTGGCCAAAGCAACACTGCCAGACAGCGTGGTGGACTGGTCAGCCATGGTTGCCGACTACAGCCGCATCCGTGACGCCATCGAGGCGGTTTTCCCGGCGTTTGAAAACTTTAACCAGCGTATCAGACATCCTGGCGGCTTCCGGCTCTACAACGCGGCGTCAGAGCGCGTCTGGCTGACCCCTTCTGGCCGTGCGCAGTTTAAGGTGATGCAGGGCATCAATGAAGATCCCCGCTCGCTCAAGTGCCATGATCTGGTGCTGACCACGCTGCGCAGTCATGACCAGTACAACACCACCCTCTACGGGCTTAATGACCGCTATCGTGGCGTGACGGGCCGTCGCGATGTGCTGTTTATTAACGGCGAAGAGGCGGAAAGACGGCAGGTGCGGAGCGGTGACCGTGTTGATCTGGTGGCGCTGGATCCGGCGGGTAATCCCACGTCGCGCCAGATGAAGAACCTGACCATCGTGATTATCGATATGGCACCAGGTTCAGTTGGCGCTTACTACCCGGAAGCCAACGTGATGGTTCCGCTCGACAGTCACGATACCAAAAGCGGCATTCCGGCGTACAAGAGCATCCCCATCGCCATGACGCGTGTCACTGACGAAACCGAAACCACCTCGGGCATGTTACGTTAACCTCCTGTTCTGTCAGCGTGACCGGACGCCTGGTCACGCTGTTTTCCTCAGCTTCTCCCCTCTTCCTTGCCGGTTTTTCCCGTTAAGCACAGCGCGTGAAGCATCATCTGTTGCGGCATCGTATACACTACAAAGCGGAATACCGCTTTCATGAACGACCATCTCTTTACTGCCTGCGCTGACGGTCAGCGCCCTACCGGAAAATTGCCATGTTTCACCTGATTTTCAGCTTACCCAGCTGGTATGTCATTGCGCGCGTTATTATTCCTTTGTCTCTGCCTCTGGCCCTGAAGCTCCTGCTCTCCGCTCTGGTGCTGCTGGCCTCACAGTATCTGCTGGTGAGTCGCTTCACGTCGGGCGGCCTCTTCTCCGCTGAAATGCCCCGCCTCATCATCATTCTGTTCAACTGGGCTTACAGCACGGTTCTGCTGCTGGCGCTGTTACAGATGCTGATGGATGCCGTGATGCTGCTCGCCCTGCTGCTGCGTCATCCGCTGGAGCTGGTTCCCGGCGTGCGCTACCTGGCCGTTTGCCTGGCGATGGGGCTGGCGGTGGTCGGGGTGCAGCAGGCTATCCGGGTTCCGCCGGTGAAAGAGGTGACGCTGGTGTTACCCAACCTGCCCGCGGAGTTCGAGGGTTATCAGCTTCTGCAACTGACGGACCTGCACATTACCCGGCTGTTTAATGCCGCCTGGACCCGCGCGATGGTGGAACGGGCGATGTCCCTGAACGCCGATCTGATCGTAGTGACGGGCGATGTCATTGATGGCAGCCTGGCGCACCGGCGGCATGATGTTGCGCCGCTGAGCGGGCTTGCCGCTCCTGACGGCGTCTGGGCAATTACCGGCAACCACGAATATTTCTTTCATCAGGCGATCTGGACAGCCCATCTGGCGTCGCTCGGGCTGCAGCCGCTACTTAACAGTCATACCGTCATCCGGCGCGGCAACGCGAAGCTGGTGATCGCCGGTCTGCCGGATGCCTCCGCGCCCGGCAGAAACGCGACCGGACCCGATCTGGCGCGCGCGCTGGACCAGGCACCAGACGACGCGCCCGTGATCCTGCTGGATCATCAGCCCCGCAATGCCCGTCAGAACGCGGCACGGGGCGTGGATGTGCAGCTCTCCGGTCATACGCATGGCGGCCTGATTATCGGGCTGGATCGGCTGTTTGCGAAGCCCAACGCTGGCTTCGTCTCCGGGCTTTATCAGGTCGATAGGATGCAGCTTTATGTGAATAACGGCACGGCGCTCTGGCCGGGCATGGCGGTCCGGCTGGGCCGCCCCTCGGAACTGACGCGGATCACCCTGCGTCGTCAGCCGCAGTAGCCTCTCGCCAGCCGATGAGTGGGCGGATTTCGCCGGACGGCATAAGCTTGAGTGAGATAAAGGAGATCACTATGACGATGTTATGTACCGCCTGCGGCACCGGTTACCCTCTTCAGGCCACCTATCCGCACTGCAAAATCTGTGAGGATGAGCGCCAGTTTGTTCCGGCCGACGGTCAGCACTGGATCGCGCTGGACGCGCTGCGCGCGACCCATGCCAATCAGTGGAAGGCGCACAGCGACAGGCTGCTGAGTATCAAAACCGTGCCGGCCTTTGCCATTAATCAGCGCGCCTTTCTGCTGCGCACCCCGCACGGCAATGTGCTCTGGGACTGCATTGCCAATCTGGATGACGCCACCTGCACCCTGATCACGGCGCTGGGCGGCATTGATGCGATTGCGATTTCGCATCCGCATTACTACACCACCATGCAGGAGTGGGCCGAAGCCTTTGACGCGCCCATTCATCTGCACGCCCGCGATCGGCAGTGGATTGTGCGGGAGAGTCCGCATATCCGCTTCTGGGAGGGGGAATCACTGACGCTGATGCCCTCCGTTACGCTGATACGACTGGGCGGACATTTTCCCGGCGGCAACGTGCTGCACTGGGATGAGCATGGCGGCGTCGTGCTGGCGGGTGACATTATTCAGGTTACGCCGGGTGCGCATGGCGCGTCCTTTATGTGGAGCTATCCCAATATGCTACCGCTGTCGGCCGCAACGGCAGGCGATATTCTGCACCGGCTTTCCGGCGTGACGTTTGATCGGCTCTATGGTGCTTTTGACGGTCAGGATATGCCTTACCAGGCTAAAGAGAAGGTGATGCGGTCGGGAAAACGCTATCTGGCCTGTCTGCGGGATCATCAGGCATAGCGGGATGGAATGCCTGAAAGCAGACAGCCACCCGCAGGTGGCTGTCTGGCGCCGTTATGCCGTCTGGAACACGGCCACCATCGTGCGAAGCTGCCCTGCCCGCGCGGCCAGCTCATCGGCTGACGAGGCTGACTCTTCCACCAGCACGGCGTTCTGCTGCGTTACCTGATCCATCTGGTTCACCGCAATATTGACCTGCAGGATGCCGCTGCTCTGCTCTTCCGATGAGGAGGAGATATCACGCATCAGCTGAGAGGTCTGTTCAATGGCGCTGACGCTCTGCTTCACCTTGTCGCTGGCGTTCTGCGCCATCGCAATGCCTTCCTGCGCATGACCCACTGACTGCTCGATCAGGCCCTTGATCTCTTTTGCTGCACTGGCCGAACGTTGTGCCAGCGCCCGGACTTCGGAGGCCACCACCGCAAACCCTTTGCCCTGCTCACCGGCACGCGCCGCTTCCACCGCCGCATTCAGCGCCAGAATATTGGTCTGGAAGGCGATGCTGTCGATGACCGAGGTAATCTCTTCAATTTTACCCGAGCTGCCACGGATTTTATGCATGGTTTCCATCACGGAATCCATGGCGGCCCCACTGGAGAGTGCCGCCTGGGTCGCGGACTCGGCGCGATCCGAGGCAAAGCGGGTGTTATCCGCATTCTGCTGAATGATGGCGGCCAGCTGCTCCATACTGGCCGCCGTTTCCGCCAGTGAAGCCGCCTGCTCCTCGGTGCGTGACGACAGGTCACCATTGCCGCGCGCGATCTCTTCCGATGAATTTGCAATCGTGGCAGCGTTGGTTTTGATATCGGACACCAGCTGGGAAAGACGCTGCTGCATGCGCAGCAGTGCATTCAGCAATTCCGCCATTTCGTTGCTGCCGGAAACGGTCATCAGTGCCGTCAGGTCGCCTGCTGCCACACGGCTGGCCACTTCTACCGCCTCTTTGACCGGACGCGTTACCGAGCGGGTGATCATGACAGCCACAATAATGGCCAGCAGCGCCACCGTCAGCAGGCCTGCCAGCAGCAGATACTGTGACTGGCGTTTCTGTTCGATCTGAACCTCCATCATCTGCTCCAGCCGGATGCTGCTCTGGTTGCCCAGTTCGGCGTAACGGTTGATCGCCTGCGTGAAGACCCGGACATATTCAACCGGTGCCACGCTGGCGTGCCCGCTGACAAAAATGCTATCCGCCAGCTGCAGCGCATCCTGTGCCTGCTGACCGGCTTCCTGAGCCAGCCCGGAAAAGGCACTTTTCAGCGCCGGTTCAATGGAAAAAACTTTGTCCATGTTTTTGCTGAACTGCGTCAGCGCCGTTCTGCCGTTGTCGATTTGAAACGCCAGACGACTGCGATCGGTATCTGAGATGTTACCGGACGCAATCAGCGAGGTGCCATTGGCGCGGATCTGACCCAGGGTTTCAGTCAGCAGCGGCAGGCGGCTGTAAATACTGACGATCAGCTGATAGGTATTTAAATCTGCATCCAGCGAGAGCTGATAGAAATCCAGCACATCCTGATTCGTATCAAGCAGACTCTGAATCAGATGCGCGTGGCGTGTCAGGCTGGTTGCCAGCGTCAGCTGGCCCGCATTGATATCATTCTGCAACTGATCCCACTCCTGAGTAACCCGCTGCAGCAACTTCAGCGGAGGCGCCTGTTCATCATCCTTGCGCAGATCGTCCTCAATCGTCCGGATTAACGTGTTGATTTGTGTTACCAGTTCCATACGGGGTGCGTTATCTGCCTTATTCAGGGAGATGGCGATAGCGCTCTCTGCACGATGGCGCTGCAACAGGTTGAGAAGTTTCAGGACTTTTTTCTCAACCGGTATACCCGATAGCTCAACATTTTTAGTTTCAATAAGTTCATTGCCCGTCTGCATAAACAGGAAGGTAGGGAGAATAAACAGTATTAACGCAAATGAACCCAGTAACAGGAACTTCGCAGGTAAATTAATCCGGTCGAGTATTTTCTTCATTATTTCCGCTCTGATGTGTGTGAGGTGTGCAGGGGAGCCATGCACAAAATGTGTGATGTAATTTTATTTTTACCTTTTTTGTGCCATAGCCATACGCGCCCTATCTGGCGAAATAATGCTATGAACAAAGGGGATTCCTTTAAACGTTCAGAAATACATATCACAACGGAAAGGAGTATAGGTTGCGTTCTGTTATTTTACAGTGGATAAAATGACGATATTTACTGCAACTTTCGCTTAAGCCAAACCCGATAATATACATACAAAACAGAGAGATAAATCAATAGTACTGCATTAAATCATTTTGGCCGTTAGCCTGACTTCAGCATGGGTGCGATGAAAAAAAATAAATTCAAGATAAACAGGTCGTCGCCGATAACTGCGCTTCGCGCTCTGTCTTATCAATTATCATTCCGCTATTAACCACTATCCCCTCTTTCAACTGAAATAGCGCCGCCACCGCCTGTACCTCTGAAGAGGTAATCTGTTCTTTCCTTTTTTATTATGAAATCGTTTTCATCCATTTTTAACACAGGCGTCTGTTTTACTTTTCGCAGGAATAAAAAAAGCCCCCATAGTGTGGAGGCCATGATATGACGCATCAGCAATCAGAAGCTTTCCCAGTTTGCCTGCGCCATATCGATGCGCTGGCGCTCAGGCCAGGGCGGCTGAAAAGCCGGTCGACGCAAAGACGCCGCCTGCGGCTGCGGCGCGGCACGTCTGTTACTCTCCAGCGTAAAGCTGGCGACCAGGCCTGACAGCGTCTCCGCCTGCTCCTGTAGCGATTTCGAGGCGGATGACGCTTCTTCCACCAGCGAGGCGTTCTGCTGTGTCACCTCATCCATCTGGCCAATCGCCTGATGAACCTGCTCAATGCCTTTGCTCTGCTCAGACGTTGCCGCTGCAATCTCATTGACCAGATCGGCGACCTGCTGAATTGCCTGCCGGACATTTTCACTGTTTGAACCGACTCCGCCTGCCTGCTCTAAGCCCTGTTCAACCTGTGAAACGGACGTTGAAATCAGATCCTTAATCTCGCGTGCGGCAGAAGAGGAGCGCTGTGCAAGGTTACGCACTTCGGAGGCGACCACCGCAAAGCCGCGGCCATGTTCACCGGCACGCGCCGCTTCAACCGCCGCATTCAGTGCCAGAATATTGGTCTGAAACGCGATACCCTCGATCAGCCCGGTGATTTCAGAGATTTTGGCCGAGCTGGCGCGGATATCATCCATCGTTGTCAGCATCTGCTTCACGGCTGTGCCATTCTGGATTGACATCTGATTGGCGCTATTGGCCAGTGTGCTGGCCTGATTTGCGCCTTCTGCGTTCTGCCGCACCGTTTCGCTCAGCGTCGCCATACTGGCGGACGTCTGCTCCAGCGAAGCCGCCTGCTCTTCGGTACGCGCCGAAAGATCTTCATTGCCCGCTGCGATCTGCGTCGAACCGGTGCTGACCGATTGTGCTGCGTGACTGACAGAGAGCAGCGTGCCGGATACCCGGGCCAGCAGCTGGTTGAAGGCTGACGCCGTTTTGCTGATTTCATCCTTTCCGCGAACCTCAGCCGTCTGGGTCAGGTCAAGGGTATGACTCACCTGCGTCATGGTATTGACCATGCCAGTCAGACTTTTTCTGATGCCCAGGATAACCCTGGTGGAGAAGGCAGCCAGTATCAGGATCAACAGCAGTGAGCCGCCCGACATCCCCCACAGGGTCCGGGCGTAGATGCGCTTGTTCTCAGCGCGGAGCTGTTCGCCAATGTCGATATTCAACTGAATCTGACGGGTGTAATCGGACTCCAGCTTGCGGGCTGCGGCACCTATACCATTCTCGCCCTGTAGCAGTGGCAACGTGACGTTGTCATCATGGGCGCGCGATGCGGCCAGAAAGGCGGGTAATGCGCTGCGCACGGCATCCAGGTCTTTTTCAGCCTGCTCAGTTAATGCCCTGTCTTCTTCATTCGAGATGTCGTTCGCCATGTAATAGGCATTCAACGCCTTAATCTGCTGCAGCAGATTCTCGATACGCTCTTCCGCAGCCGGAAACTTTTCCGCATCGCGGGTGCTGTGATGGCGATAAAGCGCGATGCCCAACTGATTGGTGACGCTGATCGATTTGTTCAGGTCGCGAATGCTGGGCACCGCATTAGTCTGCACATATTCGAAACGCGACTGAAAGCCCGAAATGACAGATAAAGAAATAATCACCAATGCAATCAGCGACATTGCAAGCAGTGAGAAGATTAGCATAAGACGCTGTGTAATAGTCATGAAGAGATCCCCGGTAGAAGATAAAACTAAAAATGGCCAACATGCCGATCATTCTTATCGGCGGCCGAGTGCGGGGCTTTAACGGATCACAGCGCCGTTATTTTTATCTTGCGACTGTCAAAAAATGAACTAAGTAAGAGCCCGACGCTTGCAGGCTGCGTGCGACTGTTAGCGGTATTGGTGGCAACGCCACCGGCCATGCCGGGCTACCTCTCTCTGCTGTATAGCCCTGCGCATCCGACACCCTTTCGCCCCTGCTCTGGTCTCCCTGCCGGAGTGATACGCTGCCGGCGATCGGATCGTCACCTATAAGATGGCCCTCCGGGTTCAGGCACGTTCAGGTAATCTGCCTGATCAGACATAAAGAGAAGAGACGCGAATAGGCTGCCCTGCGGTTGTTTAACTTAACAGCGAACTCAGCGGTCAGCCTGCTGACCGCGACAGGCTGAGATTTTAGCCATTTGTGGCAGGGCCAGATTAAATCAGTGAATCGGCTGGCGGAATGCTGATTCTGGTCTATGCTCACTGGCCCGACCAGGCTTAAGCCTGTCAGGAATCAATAACGCGTACAATAAAAAAGGTCGTTGTCATGAATTTAGCTCAATTTGAAACCAGAACCGGTCTTTGGCCACACATGCAATTTACGGACGTTGAATATGAAGTGTGCAGCAGAGGCGTGGAGATCTACGCCATCGATGTCAGCCGCCAGACCAAAAGCAAGCTGTTCATCTGTCGCGTTGCAAATGAGCAGCAGGCCGCCTCGCTGACAGCGCAGTTTAAAGAAGGGTTACCGAAGATAAAGCTCAAAAAACGCAAAATCGCGATGAAGCGGGCCAGCATCGCCTGTGAGAAAAGCGCTGTTACCAGTGCAAACTATCAGGATCGGGCTGCACAGCGTCAGTCTGCCTCCAGAGCCTGACTGGAGAACAGGCCGGCGTTTTCAGCGGCGGCCGGCCCTGGGATGCCTGCCTTTATCTTTGTTCTGGTGCTGCGGCGCGTTGAAAGGCGCATCGCGGCAACCTGACACAGACGGCACTTCCCCGCCTCAACGGAGATGTCACGGAAAGCAGAGACAGGGTTCACTGATTTGCCACGCGCGTTGTGCTGTCGCAAAGTCGCGGGGAGTGACAGAACAGCGCGCCCACGTCATCGCGCCGTATCGCTTCCCTGAATGCGGTCTGGATCTCATGATCCCGAAACTTACACCTGGGTAGGGGCATCCTCTAAGCAGGAAGTCACTGTGCTGATAAACAGTGGAAGGGATCAGGTC
>NZ_JBPFDF010000006.1:0-229148 GCF_051025615.1 Pantoea phosphatilytica | reverse complement strand
GAACTCAGAAGTGAAACGCCGTAGCGCCGATGGTAGTGTGGGGCCTCCCCATGCGAGAGTAGGGAACTGCCAGGCATCAAACACGTTCCTTTTCCTCTGACAGGGAAAACAAGAAGGAACAGACAGGTATCAGCGAGGCGCTGATGGCTGTGAAAGAACCGGTGGAGCGGTAGTTCAGTTGGTTAGAATACCTGCCTGTCACGCAGGGGGTCGCGGGTTCGAGCCCCGTCCGTTCCGCCACCCTTTTAGGGGCGTAGTTCAATTGGTAGAGCACCGGTCTCCAAAACCGGGTGTTGGGGGTTCGAGTCCCTCCGCCCCTGCCAGAAAACGATCCTTTGCTTCGGCAAAGGATTTTTTTTTGCCTTTAAAAAAGCAAAAAACCAGTTAACACTAACTGGTCTCTTATTTCTCCCGCCTGTTTTTTCCCCTGATTTCAGCTATTTTGCCTTACCAGAATCGGGAATTTCAGCAGCTGACGGATATGTGCCTGTTGATCGCTGTTCTGCAACCAGACCGCATAGAGGGGACGAACGGCCACCGGAGTATCCGGAATGACCATTAATTCGCTGTAGAGACTCTGCCAGAAGTCGGGCAGAAACGCGCACGCTCCGGTGGTATGCAGCAGTTCGCGGGTGACATGCGCAGAGGTTGTTGTCAGGACCGGCACATCGTCAGCGCCGGAAAGATAACTCTGATGCTGATGAAAGTCTGCTCCCCACTCCAGCTTGATATAGTCGTAATGTTCGCGCTTCTCACTCTGGCGGGCGCAGAACAGCGCCAGCGAGATATGCCCAATCTGCTGACTGGTTAACTCATCCATCTTAGGCGCTTCGGTTGTGATCAACAGATCCAGCTGGCGCTCATGAAGCTGCTTAACCAGCAGATGCCGCTGCGCTACGCGTGCTTCCAGATGCAGGCTCTCGCGGTTCTCATACAACGTCTGTAGCCATGGCGTCAGATAAGCCTCCCATAGCGAAGCGCTGGCCCCTATGGAGAGCTCATGGTGCTGCTGTGTGTGAGAGACCTCTTTCTTCGCCATCATCCAGGTGCTCATCAGACTCTCAGCGTAAGGGAGTAACCGCTCTCCGGCCGCCGTCAGACGGATGTTGTTGCGATGGCGTGTAAAAAGATTCACACCAAGCTGATTTTCTAACTGACGGATGCGAAAACTGACGGCAGATTGCGTGAGATAAAGGGCTTCTGCAGCACGCCCGAAATGGCGTGTTCTGCTCACTTCCAGGAAAGTTTTCAGTAATTCCGTATCCACAGCCTTCTCCCAAAAAATGTTTGTCGTATAGATTTAAATGTTTTGTTTTACACTCTGTCAAGCCTATCTAATACTCCGCGCCATTAACAGCACGGCATTAGAAAATCAGGAGCGTGTAACATGGCGGAAAGCTTCTCAACAGAGAATCGTTTCTTTGATAACAAACATTACCCGCGTGGTTTCTCACGTCACGGTGACTTTACTATTAAAGAAGCTCAGCTTCTTGAACGCCACGGTTTTGCCTTTAATGAGCTGGATTTATCAAAGCGTGAGCCTGTAACCGAAGAAGAGCGTTTGTTTATTGAAGTATGTCGTGGTGTGCGTGAACCGCAGACGGAAGCAGAACGCGTCTGGTCCAAATACATGACCCGCATTAAGCGTCCCAAGCGTTTCCATACGCTGTCTGGCGGTAAACCGCAGATGGATACCGTTGAAGACTTTAGCGACAGCGACGATTAACAGAAAAGGGGCGAAAGCCCCTTTTTTATTGCAGGCTGTTGTGCAGATGAATCATTAACCGGTCAATCGTCCGGTAACTGACGGCCTCCTGCAGATGAAGTCGGGTAATCTCCCGCTCGCCGGCCAGATCGGCCACCGTGCGCGCCACTTTCAGGATCCGCTGCCAGGCCCGTACAGATAAACCCAGCTTCTCCAGCACAGATTCCAGCCACGCCGCATCCTCTTTAACGGGCTGGCACCAGCGTACGATCTCGGCGTTATTCAGATGGGCATTAATCTTTCCGGCGCGGACAAGTTGCACGTCGCGCGCGGCGATAACCCGTTGACGAACCCGCTCAGAGGCTTCCGCAGCAGGGCGCTGCCCACTGAGCATGCCGCCGGGCAGCAGCGGTATCTCCAGCGAAAGATCAAAGCGATCCAGAAAAGGGCCCGATAGCTTGCTGAGATAACGCAGCACCTGTTGAGGAGAGCAGCGGTTATGCTGTCCCTGATAATGTCCTGTTGGGCTTGGGTTCATCGCCGCAACCAGCTGAAAGCGTGCCGGATAGGTGACTTTAGCGCGGGCGCGTGAAATGGCGATGCAGCCAGACTCCAGCGGCTCGCGCAGAGAATCAAGCACCCTGCGGTCAAATTCCGGCAGTTCATCCAGGAAGAGCACACCATTATGAGCCAGCGAGATCTCGCCGGGACGCGGCAGGGATCCGCCGCCAATCAGGGCATAAAGCGAGGCGCTGTGATGAGGTGACCTGAATGGCCGGGTACGCCACTGGCGGTGCAGGGCGCTGCTGTTGACCAGGCTGGCAATCGCCGCACACTCCAGCGCTTCCCGATCGCTCAGTGCAGGCATGATACCGGGAAGCCGGGTGGCCAGCATGGTCTTACCGGTGCCGGGAGGCCCAATCAGCAACAGGTTGTGTCCGCCTGCGGCCGTGATCTCCAAAGCTCTGCGCCCCTGTTCCTGACCAATCATATCCGCGAGATCTTCAGACGGCGTGTATTCCTGATGTTCAGGGGCGCGGGCCACGGGCAAAGTGATCGCATCGCGCAAAAAAGCGCATACCTCGCTGAGGTGTGAGGCGACGAGGGATGCGCCCTGACGGATTAACCCGGCATCGTCCTGATTTTCCGCCGAGAGAACCAGTTGTCGTCCTGCCTGAATCGCTACCATTGCTGCCGGAATCGCGCCCTGTACCCCGCACAGCGCACCGTCAAGCGCCAGTTCACCAAGAAACTCATAGTGCGCCAGTTTATCGGCCGGAAGCTGTTCAGAGGCGACCAGAATAGCGATGGCCATCGGCAGGTCATACCGCCCGCCCTCTTTGGGCAGATCTGCCGGGGCAAGATTGATGGTGAGACGCTTTGCCGGGAAGGTGAATCCGCTGTTGATAATGGCGCTACGCACCCGCTCGCGCGCTTCTTTCACAGTGGTTTCAGGCAGCCCTACCAGCGTTAAGGCGGGCAGGCCATTACTGATATGGGCTTCAATGGTCACCAGCGGGGCTTCCACTCCCAACGCTGCCCGGGTCAGAACTTTTGATAATGACATAGTCGCTCCTTATGGCCGTCATTCTGAGCACGACATAACAGGAAAGCGAGGGCAGCATTTTCATGCTTCGGAGCAATGCACAACCTGTCAGCCCTGTTTCAATGCTGTATCAGAACGCTGCGAAGCTGTACGCAAATTCACCAGAATATCATTACGTCACTAAAGTGATGAATAATTATCATCACGTAATTATTTCTTTTATTACAGATTGATAGGTGCGACTCCGCCCGCAGGCACGAAAAAAAAGCTGCAAAAAAAGTTGTATCATTACCCCTGACTATGATAACTCTGTAGGCATTACTTCGAACACGTAAAAGAATTGAACAATACATGAAAGCCCTTCTACAAGTGATTAGCCTGGTCGTGATTAGCGTGGTGGTGGTTATTAACCTACCGTGCGGGGCAACGCTTGGAGAAAGAAAGGCTTAAAAATCAAGCCTCGAATCCGAAAAACCCCCGCACCGAAAGGTCCGGGGGTTTTTTTTCGAGCCGAGGAAATATCAGCAAATCCACAAGGAACAAACAATGAACAGTAGCATAAAATTCTGTTGTTCCGGTCAGGACACAGGAGAATAGCGATGACAGGTGCACAGTGGGTAGTTCAGGCTTTACGCGCGCAGGGTGTGAATACCGTATTTGGTTACCCGGGCGGCGCAATCATGCCGGTATACGACGCGCTCTATGATGGCGGCGTGGAACACCTTCTGTGTCGTCATGAGCAGGGCGCGGTGATGGCGGCGATTGGTTATGCGCGCTCTACCGGCAAAACCGGCGTCTGCATCGCGACATCGGGTCCTGGCGCGACCAACCTGATCACGGGTCTGGCGGATGCGATGATGGATTCCGTCCCGGTTGTGGCGATAACGGGGCAGGTCAACTCTGCCTTCATCGGCACTGATGCATTTCAGGAGATCGATGTGCTCGGCCTTTCGCTGGCCTGCACTAAACATAGCTTCCTGGTAGAGTCGCTGGATGAGCTGCCCGCCATCATGGCCGAGGCGTTTGCGCTGGCACAGTCGGGTCGCCCGGGTCCGGTACTGGTTGATATCCCAAAAGATATTCAGGTTGCACAGGGTGAACCTGCTCCGCATCTAATGTCGGTCGAAGAGGACAACACTCTGCCACATCAGGCGATCCACGAGGCACGAGCCCTGATGGCGCAGGCTAAAAAACCGATGCTGTATATCGGCGGCGGCGTGGGTCTGGCGCAGGCTGTCCCGGCACTGCGTGCGCTGGCAGAAGAGACCGGTATTCCGGCCGTCGCAACCTTAAAGGGGCTGGGCAGCGTGGATCCTCACAGCGAGGTTTATCTCGGTATGCTGGGGATGCACGGTACCAAAGCCGCCAACTTCGCCGTACAGGCGTGTGACCTGCTGATTGCAGTCGGTGCCCGTTTCGATGACCGTGTGACCGGCAAGCTGGATACCTTTGCCCCGCACGCCAGCGTCATTCATCTCGACATCGATCCGGCAGAATTAAACAAACTGCGTCGCGCGCATGTCTCACTGCAGGGCGATCTTAACGATCTGCTGCCCGCGCTGAGTCAGCCGCTGCAAATCGACGCCTGGCGTGACGAAGTGAAGGCGATGAAAGCCAGCCACGCCTGGCGCTATGACCATCCAGGCGAGGCGATCTATGCCCCGCTGCTGCTGAAGCAGCTCTCGGATCGCAAATCCGCCGATGCCGTAGTGACCACCGATGTTGGACAGCACCAGATGTGGACCGCGCAGCACATGGCTTTCAGCGCACCTGAGAACTTCATCACCTCCAGCGGTTTAGGCACCATGGGCTTTGGCTTACCCGCCGCCATCGGCGCTCAGGTGGCCCGCCCGGAAGACACCGTCATCTGCGTTTCAGGTGACGGCTCCATTATGATGAATATTCAGGAGCTGGGCACCATCAAGCGTGGCAGGCTGCCTGTGAAGATCCTGCTGCTGGATAACCAGCGTCTGGGCATGGTGCGCCAGTGGCAGCAGCTCTTTTTCGACGGTCGCTATAGCGAAACCAATCTCTCTGACAACCCCGACTTCCTCACGCTGGCAAGTGCGTTTGATATTCCCGGCCAGCGTATTACCCGTAAAGATCAGGTCGACGCCGCCCTTGATGCTCTGCTGAACAGCGAAGGTCCTTACTTCCTGCATGTTGCAATTGATGAGCATGAAAACGTCTGGCCACTGGTACCGCCGGGTGCCAGCAATGCAAACATGATGGAGAAAACCGTATGAACCAGCATCAATTGTCTATCGAAGCCCGATTCCGTCCTGAAATATTGGAGCGCATTCTGCGTGTCGTGCGTCATCGCGGTTTTCAGGTCTGTTCCATGAACATGGCCTCCGTCGCCAATGCAGAAAATATTAATATTGAAATGACCGTTGCCAGCCAGCGTTCCGTCGATTTACTGTCTTCGCAGTTAAGCAAATTGATCGACGTCGCATGCGTTCAGATTCAACAACAGACAACACAACAAATTCGCGCGTAGCCGCGAGAGGGAATAACAATGAGCACGAAGAAAGCAGACTTTATTTGGTTCAATGGCGAGATGGTTAAGTGGGAAGAGGCGAAGGTCAGCGTTATGTCCCACGCGTTGCACTACGGTACGTCGGTATTTGAAGGCGTGCGCTGCTACGACTCTCACAAAGGACCGGTTGTGTTCCGTCATCGTGAACACATGCAACGTCTGCACGACTCCGCCAAAATCTACCGTTTCCCGATTAAAAGCAGCGTTGATGAGCTGATGGAAGCGTGCCGCGAAGTCATCCGCGTAAACAAACTGAAAAGTGCTTATATCCGTCCGCTGGCCTTTGTCGGCGATGTAGGCCTGGGCGTAAACCCGCCAGACGGTTTCACCACCGATGTGATTATCGCCGCATTCCCGTGGGGCGCATACCTGGGCGCTGAAGCCCTGGAGAACGGAATTGATGCGATGGTCTCCTCATGGAACCGCGTTGCGCCAAATACTCTGCCGACCGCCGCGAAAGCGGGCGGAAACTATCTCTCCTCACTGCTGGTGGGCAGCGAAGCCCGTCGTCACGGCTATCAGGAAGGGATCGCGCTGGATACCAATGGTCTGATTTCAGAAGGCGCAGGCGAAAACCTGTTTGAAGTCAAAGATGGCGTGCTCTTTACCCCGCCATTTACCTCTTCGGCACTGCCGGGCATCACCCGCGATGCGATCATCACGCTGGCGCGTGATATGGGTATCGAAGTGCGCGAACAGACGCTGTCGCGTGAATCTCTCTACCTGGCCGACGAAGTCTTCATGTCCGGTACTGCAGCAGAAATCACCCCTGTGCGCAGCGTGGACCGTATTCAGGTCGGCGAAGGCAAATGCGGCCCGGTCACCAAACGCATTCAGCAGGCATTCTTTGGCCTGTTCACCGGCGAGACCGAAGACAAATGGGGCTGGCTGGACCCGGTTAACGCGTAACCAGACCTTGCGCGGATATCGCTGGATGTCCGCGAACTTATTTTCACTGGAGTAAAGAGCATGCCTAAGTACCGTTCCGCTACCACCACCCACGGCCGCAACATGGCGGGTGCCCGTGCCCTCTGGCGCGCAACAGGAATGACCGACGACGATTTCGGCAAACCGATTATCGCCGTCGTCAACTCCTTCACCCAGTTTGTGCCGGGCCACGTCCATCTGCGCGATCTGGGTAAGCTGGTTGCTGAGCAGATTGAAGCGGCAGGTGGCGTAGCCAAAGAGTTCAACACGATCGCGGTGGATGACGGTATTGCCATGGGCCATGGCGGCATGCTCTATTCCCTGCCTTCGCGTGAGCTGATCGCTGACTCTGTCGAGTACATGGTCAACGCACACTGTGCCGATGCCATGGTCTGCATCTCGAACTGCGACAAGATCACGCCGGGAATGCTGATGGCGTCACTGCGCCTGAACATCCCGGTGATCTTCGTCTCCGGCGGCCCGATGGAGGCCGGTAAAACCAAACTGTCCGACCAGATCATCAAACTGGATCTGGTGGATGCGATGATTCAGGGGGCGAACCCCAACGTCAGCGATGCCGACAGCGAGCAGATCGAACGCTCTGCCTGTCCGACCTGCGGCTCCTGCTCTGGTATGTTCACCGCTAACTCCATGAACTGCCTGACCGAAGCTCTCGGCCTGTCGCAGCCGGGCAACGGCTCGCTGCTGGCCACCCACGCCGACCGTAAAGAGCTGTTCATCAATGCCGGTAAGCGTATCGTCAGCCTGACCAAACGTTACTACGAGCAGGATGACGAAAACGTCCTGCCGCGAAATATCGCCAGTAAGGCGGCGTTTGAAAATGCGATGACGCTGGATATCGCGATGGGCGGCTCCACCAATACCGTCCTGCACCTGCTGGCGGCGGCGCAGGAGGGCGATATCGACTTCAACATCTCTGACATCGACCGCCTGTCACGCAAAGTGCCTCAGCTCTGTAAAGTGGCACCCAGCACCCCGAAATACCACATGGAAGATGTGCACCGTGCGGGTGGCGTCTATGCGATTCTCGGCGAGCTGGATCGCGCTGGCCTGTTTGACAGCAGCGCCCGCAACATCCTGCAGCAGACCATGCGTGAAACGCTGGATCAGTACGACATCATGCTGACTCAGGATCAGGCGGTAAAAGATATGTTCCGCGCGGGCCCTGCCGGTATCCGTACCACCCAGGCGTTCTCGCAGAGCTGCCGCTGGGATACGCTTGATGACGATCGTGCTGAAGGCTGCATCCGCACCCGCGAAAACGCTTATTCGCAGGATGGCGGTCTGGCCGTGCTCTACGGCAACATTGCGGAAGATGGCTGCATCGTGAAAACCGCAGGCGTAGATAAAGAGATCCTCACCTTTACCGGCCCGGCCAAAGTCTATGAAAGCCAGGATGACGCGGTAGAAGCGATTCTGGGCGGCAAAGTGGTGGCGGGCGACGTGGTCGTTATCCGCTACGAAGGGCCAAAAGGGGGGCCGGGTATGCAGGAGATGCTCTATCCGACCACCTACCTGAAATCGATGGGCCTGGGCAAAAGCTGTGCCCTGATCACCGACGGTCGCTTCTCGGGTGGCACGTCCGGCCTCTCAATCGGTCACGCCTCGCCGGAAGCGGCCAACGGCGGCACCATTGCGCTGGTCAAGGATGGTGACACCATCGAGATCGATATCCCTAATCGCGGCATTAAACTCGCCGTGCCGGACAACGAACTGCACGCCCGTCGTGAAGAGCAGCAGGCGCGTGGCGATGCGGCCTATACGCCGGTCAATCGTCAGCGTGAAGTCTCCTTTGCGCTGCGTGCTTACGCATCACTCGCGACCAGCGCCGACAAAGGTGCGGTCCGCGATAAGAGCAAGCTGGGAGGCTAACCGTGGCCGAGTCTCAACCGCTACCCGACGCGCCAGGCGGCGCGGAGTATTTGCGCGCAGTACTGCGTTCACCGGTGTATGAAGTGGCACAGGTGACGCCGCTGCAGGTTATGGAAAAAATCTCATCGCGTCTCGGCAACACCATTCTGGTGAAGCGGGAAGATCGTCAGCCGGTGCACAGCTTCAAGCTGCGCGGGGCTTACGCGATGATTGCCGGCCTCAATGAAGAGCAGAAAGCGCGCGGCGTGGTAACGGCGTCAGCCGGAAATCACGCGCAGGGCGTGGCGCTCTCAGCCACGAAACTGGGCATCAAATCACTGATTGTGATGCCGCTGGCAACCGCAGACATCAAGGTTGATGCGGTACGCGCATTTGGCGGTGAGGCTTTCCTGTTCGGGGCCAACTTTGACGAGGCGAAAGCCAAAGCGATTGAACTCTCTGAACAGCGCGGCTATACCTTCGTTCCGCCGTTTGACCATCCGGCCGTCATTGCCGGGCAGGGCACGCTGGGCATGGAGCTGCTGCAGCAGGATGCGCACCTTGACCGGGTCTTTGTCCCGGTGGGCGGCGGTGGCCTGGCGGCCGGCGTTGCGGTGCTGATCAAGCAGCTGATGCCGCAGATCAAAGTGATCGCGGTGGAGTCAGAGGACTCCGCCTGTCTGAAAGCGGCGCTGGAGGCGGGTCATCCGGTCGACCTGCCGCGCGTCGGGCTGTTTGCTGAGGGCGTTGCGGTTAAACGGATTGGCAGCGAAACCTTCCGGCTCTGTCAGTCCTACATCGACGAAGTCATCACGGTCGACAGCGATGCGATCTGTGCGGCCATGAAAGATCTGTTTGAAGATGTTCGTGCTGTGGCGGAGCCGTCGGGTGCGCTGGCGCTGGCGGGCATGAAAAAGTATATCCAGCAGCATGAGATCAAAGGCGAGCGGCTGGCGCATGTGTTATCCGGTGCCAACGTCAATTTCCACGGCCTGCGTTACGTCTCTGAGCGCTGCGAGCTGGGCGAACAGCGTGAAGCACTGCTGGCCGTCACCATCCCGGAACAGCAGGGCAGTTTCCTGCGTTTCTGCCAGACGCTGGGCGGACGGTCTATCACTGAGTTCAACTATCGCTACGCCGATGCGGACAAAGCCTGCATCTTTGTGGGTGTGCGACTGACCCGGGGTATGGAAGAGCGCAGCGAAATCATCGGCGAGCTGACCTGTGGCGGTTATCAGGTGGTCGATCTCTCCGATGATGAGATGGCGAAACTGCATGTGCGCTACATGGTCGGCGGCCGTCCGACCAAACCGCTGCGTGAACGGCTTTTCAGTTTTGAATTCCCGGAAGCGCCGGGCGCGTTGCTGAAGTTCCTGCAGACGCTCGGCACCCACTGGAATATCTCGCTGTTCCACTACCGCAGCCACGGCACCGATTATGGCCGGGTGCTGGCCGCGTTTGAACTTGGCAGCGATGAGCCACGGTTTGAAGAGCACCTCACCGATCTGGGTTACGACTTTCACGACGAAAGCCAGAACCCGGCATTCCGCTTCTTCCTGTCAGGCAGCTGATTACAGCTGGCTCCAGAACGCACTGATAAGCGGCTCACCGAGCCGCTTTTTTTGTACGCAGATGCCCAGCTCAAACGGCGCGACAGACTCCACATTCTCCAGCATCAGCACGCGGTTACGCACCGGTTCCGGGCTGTTTTCCAGCACCACATCTGGCAGTAGCGCAATGCCGCAGCCCAGCGCTACCATCGAGACAATCGCTTCATGCCCCGACACCGTGGCGTAAATTAACGGATTCGGGATGCGATGACGGCGGAACCAGAGGTCGATACGCCGCCGCGCCGGGCCCTGCACGGGCAGGATAAAGGGAATTTTTGACCAGTCGGGCTGTGGCTGCGTGGCCTGGGTGCGCACGGCGCAGGGCAGAGCGGGCGCGATCAGCACCAGCGGAATCAGCCCCAGGGGCATAAAATCGATGCTGGCGGGCAGGGTTTCAGGGCGACCCGCTATCGCTAAATCGGCATCGCCGGAGTGCACTTTTTCCACCGCATCTGCGGCATCGCCGGTATCCAGTTTGATCTCGACCTGCGGATGTTCCGCACGAAAGCGGTCGAGGATAGGCGGCAGATGGCTGTAGGCCGCCGTCACCGAGCAGAACAGGCGCAGCTCGCCGCTCAGCGACGGGCCATTCAGATCCATCACATGGCGCAGTTGCTGATACTGCAACAGCGTCTGCTGGGCAAACTGGCGCAGGCGTTCACCCGCCTCCGTCAGCGTCACGGTGCGGTTATCGCGCAGGAACAGCGCATGACCGACATCCTCCTCCAGCCGCTGAATCTGGCGCGACAACGTGGAGGGGCTGACATGCATCGCCCGCGCGCTGCGCCCGAAGTGGCAGCTTTCTGCCAGATGAAGAAACAGTTTCAGATCCCGTAAATCCATGCGCGCGTCGCCTCTGAGTGGTGTTGCATTTATTGCAATGTGACGTTGTTAATATATCAATTTAAGCAACAGAATTCCTGTCATATGATGGGGTCATTCGCGGCGTTGCATGACACGCCGTTCCTGAACAAAAAAAGCAAACACAACCTTACCGGAGTTCCCATGGCTAACTATTTCAACACATTGAATCTGCGCAACCAGTTAGCGCAATTAGGTAAATGCCGCTTCATGGCTCGCGACGAATTTGCAGACGGTGCCAGTTTCCTGAAAGGCAAAAAAGTCGTTATCGTTGGCTGTGGCGCACAGGGCCTGAACCAGGGTCTGAACATGCGCGATTCCGGTCTGGATGTTGCCTATGCACTGCGTGCTGAAGCGATTGCGGAAAAACGTCCTTCCTGGCGTAAAGCGACCGATAACGGTTTCAAAGTGGGCACCTACGAAGATCTGATCCCGCAGGCGGACCTGGTGGTCAACCTGACGCCGGACAAGCAGCACTCTGCTGTGGTTCAGGCTGTTCAGCCGCTGATGAAAGATGGTGCTGCACTGGGCTACTCTCACGGCTTCAACATCGTCGAAGTGGGCGAAAGCATCCGTAAAGATATCACCGTCGTCATGGTGGCACCGAAGTGCCCGGGTACGGAAGTCCGTGAAGAGTATAAGCGTGGCTTCGGCGTGCCGACCCTGATCGCGGTTCACCCGGAAAACGATCCAAAAGGCGAAGGCATGGCGATTGCCAAAGCCTGGGCTGCTGCGACCGGTGGCGACCGCGCTGGCGTACTGGAATCTTCGTTTGTTGCCGAAGTGAAATCTGACCTGATGGGCGAGCAGACCATCCTGTGCGGCATGTTGCAGGCCGGTTCACTGCTCTGCTTCGACAAGCTGGTGGCGGAAGGCACCGACCCGGCTTACGCAGAGAAACTGATCCAGTTCGGCTGGGAAACCATCACCGAGTCGCTGAAGTTTGGTGGCATCACCCTGATGATGGATCGCCTCTCTAACCCGGCGAAACTGCGCGCCTATGCGCTGTCAGAGCAGCTGAAAACCATCATGGCGCCGCTGTTCCAGAAGCACATGGATGACATCATCTCCGGCGAATTCTCCTCCGGCATGATGGCAGACTGGGCCAACGATGATAAAAAACTGCTGACCTGGCGTGAAGAGACCGGCCAGACCGCGTTCGAAACGGCCTCTCAGTACGAAGGCAAAATCGAAGAGCAGGAGTACTACGACAAAGGCGTGGTGATGGTGGCGATGGTTAAAGCGGGCGTTGAGCTGGCGTTTGAAACCATGGTTGACGCAGGCATCATCGAAGAGTCAGCTTACTATGAGTCGCTGCATGAGCTGCCGCTGATCGCAAACACCATTGCCCGTAAACGCCTGTATGAGATGAACGTGGTGATCTCCGACACCGCTGAATATGGTAACTACCTGTTCTCCTTCGCGGCGGTGCCGCTGCTGAAAGAGTTCATGACCACGCTGCAGCCTGGCGATCTGGGTAAAGCGATTGAAGGCACACAGGTCGACAACGCGCAGCTGCGTGACGTCAACGAAGCCGTTCGTCAGCATCCGATTGAAACCGTGGGCCGCAAGCTGCGTGGCTACATGACCGATATGAAGCGTATCGCTGTCGCGGGCTAATCACCGGCAACACCCTTTTCAGCAAAACAGACCCCGGCTTGCCGGGGTTTTTTTATTTGTAAACGGTGCCTGACCGTGCCTGCCAGGGGAGTACGGTCAGTCCGGAAAGGCGCTTAAGCCACTCCCTGTCCACCCGGCCCGCGCGATTACGCCCCTCATCCCTGAGCGGCGGGCCAACGCGTTGCGTTGTTCAGCAACGCTCCCTGCGCCTCTCGCCCGATCGCCGGGCGATGTTCAGAGCGGATGCCGTTCCCGTACTCCCCGCTCCGCCGTGTTCATCTGATCACCCGGGCGCTGCGCGAAACCCATAAAAAAACCCGGCGGCTGCCGGGTTTCGCTGACCTTCATCCCGCGGGATTACACGTCATACAGCGTCTGATGACGCGTCTCTTTACAGGCGAGCAGTGCAATCAGCGTCAGCACCGCCATCGACGCCAGATAGAATCCCACTGCCTGCAGGCCATAGTGCGCATTCAGCCAGGTCGCGATATAAGGCGCTACCGAGGCACCCAGAATGGAGGAGAGGTTATAGGAGAACGAAGCACCGGTGTAACGCACTTCCGTCGGGAACAGCTCCGGCAGCAGCGCGCCCATCGGGCCAAACGTCAGGCCCATAATACTCAGCCCCAGCAGCAGGAACACCATTACCAGCGCCTGTGAACCGGAACCGAGCATCGCCGGGAACAGGAACGAAAACGCGATAATCATCAGCGTAATGGTGATCATGGTCTTGCGACGACCAAAGCGATCCGCCAGCAGCCCGGCAATCGGCACCATCACCCCAAAGCCAATCACCGCCAGCATCAGCATCCACAGCATACTGTTACGCGGTATACCCAGACCGGCAGGTGCGGGTGTGGTCCCGTAGCTCATTGAGTAGACAGTCATGATGTAGAACAGCGTATAGGTCGCCAGCATAATAAAGGTGCCGAGAATAGTAGCGGTCAGATGCTGACGCAGCAGCGCGGCAATCGGCACCCGGACCTGCTTCTTCTCTTTCTGCACTTTGGCGAACACCGGACTCTCATGCAGCGACACGCGCACATAGAGGCCAATCAGCACCAGCACGGCGGAGAGGATAAAGGGCACGCGCCAGCCCCACTGCATAAACTGCTCGTCGGTCAGCAGCCAGGAGAGCAGCAGAAAGGTCCCGTTTGCGAAGAAAAAGCCAATCGGCGCACCCAGCTGAGGGAAGGAGCCATAAAGCGCACGCTTCTTCGCGGGCGCATTCTCGGTAGCCAGCAGCGCCGCACCGCCCCATTCACCGCCCAGCCCCAGCCCCTGACCGAAACGCGCCAGCGCCAGCAGCAGTGGCGCCATCACGCCGATGGTTTCATAGCCCGGCAGCAGGCCAATCACCACGGTAGAGATCCCCATGGTCAGCAGCGATGCCACCAGCGTGGCCTTGCGCCCTACGCGATCACCGAAGTGGCCGAACACCGCCGAGCCAATCGGACGCGCCACAAAGGCGATAGCGAACGTAGCCAGCGACTGGAGCGTAGCGACCGTGGCATCCCCTTGCGGGAAGAAAATGTGCGGGAAAACAATGACCGCAGCCGTGGCGTAAATGTAAAAGTCGAAGAATTCGATGGCCGTTCCGACCAGCGACGCAATCACCACTTTACTGCGTGAGTTAACGGGTGTGGGGTCCTGCTGTTTGTCGAGTGTGTCTGTGAGGGAGGCTTGCATAACTGTTTCTTATTTGTAAATACAGACAAAGAATCTTACGCATCTGCCAGGGTGCATTCAATGATGAAAACCCGCGCCACGTCTGGCTTCAGCGGGCAAAAAGAGGATAATTTCTGTGGTGCGACGAATGCCGGGCGATACCGGGGAAAACCGGGTGATATCTGGCGGGATACTCTGAGAAAGGGCTAAATAAAAGTGACCCCTCAGCTATTCATCCTGTTATCTGATTAAAAAGTAGCTGAGGGGAGACATTTTCCGCTGTTGTTAACCGATTACGATGCTTTCTGTTTTGCGCTGCCCGCCTGAGGCATCTGCGGATCGTCTTTATATTTAGCCGTGGCGATCCAGGCGGCACAGAAGAGCGTCAGACGGGCGAAGAAGTAGAAAAACGCCATCAGGCCCAGCACTGAACCAAATGCCGCCCCTGAAGGCGAGGTCGCCAGCTTCGGCAGCGTCAGCGTCATCACAAACTTAATCACCTCAAAACCGATGGCTGCCAGCAGGGTGCCGCGAAACAGCGCCTTCCTGCGCGGCTTATGACGCGGCAGTATCCAGAAAATCCAGAGGAACAGAAGGTAGTTAGCCATGACGGAAATCGAGGTGGCGATAATGGTCAGGGCAGGCCGCAGCCAGTCGATGCCATCCAGCCCCAGTGCGCTCACGATGGTCGCCTGCGCAGAGCCAGCCACCGAGGTCAGCGACAGCGTAATCACCAGCGCCAGCATCAGGCCGGTCAGCGACAGAAAGTCGCGGATATAGCGTTTCCAGATCTTCTCTTTGTCATCCGGCTGCCGCTCCCAGACGTCGCGCGACTGCGCGCGAATCGCTTCACGCAGATTCCCCATCCAGTTCAGACCGGAGTAGAGCGCCAGCAGCAAACCGGTAATCCCCACCGTAGCGCGCTGCTGAATCGCAGTGTTCACCGTATTCTTCAGCGTGGTGGCCAGCGTCGGGTCGCTGATGCTGCTGACGATTTTGTTGATGATATCGGTCAGCAGATCCTGATTCGATGCCAGCACAAAACCTACGGCTGCGAACGACACCATCAGGATCGGGATCAGCGATAAAAAAGAGAAATAGGTAATGGCCGCGCCAAACTGGCTGCCGAGCCGGTCGTTGAAGCGATCGAGAGCACGGATAAAGTGCGCCACGGCCGGAATAGACTGAAACCAGCTGACGAAACGCGACACGCGAACGATCGATTTATCCACGGTGTGATTACCGGTTTTGAAGTCGATAAGCGGCTTTTCCGGCGACGTTTCCTGTGGGTTTTCCTGCTTGTCTGTCATAGACCTTCACTGTCCTGTTTATCATTAAAATCAAAGTATAGCCGCTCAGGTGACGTACTCCTGTAACACCTGACTCAGCCACTCCATAAAAACCCGTACGCGACGCGCCACATTGCGCCGGTGCGGATAGAGCAGATGAATCGGCATGGGCCGGGCGGGGAAGCGATGCAGCACCTCCACCAGCTCACCGCTCTCCAGTAATGGCTGAATCCCGGCGGCGGGCACCTGAATAATCCCCAGACCGGCCAGGCAGGCGGCGCGATAGGTCTCCGTACTGTTCACGGTCACTACGCCACCGGTGTGAACATAGTGGCACTGGCGGCCATCATAATATTCAAAACCGGGCGAGGCCTGGCCGAGCTGCTGACTGTAGTGCACCATCGCATGCTGCGACAGCTCTTCCAGCCGGGTCGGCATGCCGAAACGCGAAAGGTAGCCAGGGCTGGCGCAGTTGATCAAGGTATGGGTACCAATTTTTCGCGCAATCAGCCCGGAGTCTTTGAGTTCGCCGACCCGAATCACGCAGTCAAAACCTTCCCGGATCACATCCACCTGGCGGTCGCTGCTGCTCAGCTCAATCTCAATGCCGGGGTAGTGCTGCAAAAACTCAGGCAGCCGCGGCAGGATAAAACCGGTCGCCATCGCCACCGACATATCCACCCGAAGCTTGCCGCTGAGCGAGGCGGGCTCATGCTGGAACAGGCTGTCCATATCATCAATCATCGACAGCAGGTCGAGGCAGCGATCGTAATAGACCAGCCCATCCTGCGTGAGTTGCACCCGGCGTGTAGTGCGATGCAGCAAACGTGTTGCCATTTGGTTCTCCAGCGCCTGGATCTGGCGTGACACGCTGCCTTTGGGGATGCCCAGACTTTCCGCTGCACGGGTAAAACTGCCCATTTCGGCCACCCGCACAAACACCTGCATTGCGTGAATTTTGTCCATGTTGTTCACCGATTGTTGTTTTTATTGAAACAGTGATGCGCGCTTAACCCTGTTTATAGATCAGCGACGGATGAATATCCTTAAATCGTGTTCAATTTTTCAACAGGTATGAGAGATGAATCAAAAAGTCGCATTAATTACCGGTGCAAACCGTGGCTTAGGCCGTAATGGCGCGTTAAAACTGGCCGCCAGAGGCACCGATATCATTCTGACCTACCGCAGCCACGCGGATGAAGCGCAGGCGGTGGTGAGAGATATTGAGGCGCTGGGCAGGCGTGCGGTCGCGCTGGCGCTGGATGTCGGCGAAATCGGGCAGTTCGATCGCTTTGCCGGCGAGGTGAAAACGGTGCTGCAACAGCAGTGGCAGCGTCACACCTTTGACTATTTAGTGAACAATGCCGGACATGGACACTATAAACCCTTTACCGACACCACCGAGGCTGAATTTGATGCGCTGATGAATGTCCATTTCAGGGGGCCTTACTTCCTGACGCAGAAACTCCTGCCGCTGATCGCTGACGGAGGACGCATCCTGAATATCTCCAGCGGGCTGACCCGGCTGGTCTATCCTGGCTCTGCCACCTATGCGTCGATGAAAGGGGCAATGGAGGTGCTGACGCGCTATCAGGCCAAAGAGCTGGGCGAACGGCGCATCCGGGTCAATATCCTGGCACCGGGGGCGATAGAGACCGATTTCGGCGGTGGCCGGGTTCGTGACACCCGCGAGATCAACGAGCAGATCGCCGGGCTGACGGCGCTGGGCCGCGTTGGCCTGCCGGATGATATCGGCGACGCCATCAGTGCGATCCTCAGTGACGAAACCGGCTGGATCAACGCGCAGCGTATCGAAGCGTCAGGCGGGCAGGGAATTTAACGGCGGGCGGCGTCACGCAGACCCCTTTGCGGACGCCGCCATGTTTTACAGCGTGATCGTGCCGTCAATAACGGTCAGACTATGGCCGCCGATCCAGATCGTCTCCCCGGCAAAGGTCACGCTCACCCGGCCGGCACGCTGCAGCGCCGTGCCCTGACGAACGCGATACGGCGTCGTCTGCCCCGTCATCGCCAGGTAGCGTGCCAGACAGGCGTTGGCGCTGCCGGTCACCGGATCTTCGGTCAGGCTGCCATGCTCGACCAGCAGCCCCCGCACTTCATATTGCTCAGACTCGCCCGCGGGCAGACGTCCAAAGGGCATCACACCCGAAACGCCCGCCTGGTGAATCAGCTGCTGAAGATCGCTGACGCCGGGCTGCAGTGCCAGAACGGCTTCGGCGCTGACCATCGGTACCAGCAGCCAGCGAATGCCCATATCCACCACGGTCGGGCTTTGCGTCAGATCGAACGCATCACTGTTTAATGCCCTGCCCAGCAGCGCATCCTGCCAGGGCATCAGGGTCGCGGCCGGGGCCGCAAACGCCAGTTCGCCCGATTCGTTACTCTTTACCGTCACGTTACCGACACCGCACTCCTGCACGATGACCCCCGGCGTCCGGGTCGGCCAGCCCGCCTCCAGCAGGGCGTGCGCCGTGCCCAGCGTCGGATGTCCGGCAAAAGGCAGCTCACCTTCCACGGTAAAAATACGCACCCGGTAGTCCGCTTCTTCGTGCTGCGGCGGCAGGACAAAGGTGGTTTCCGACAGATTTGTCCAGCGGGCGATCGCTGCCAGCTGGCTGTCGCTTAGCCCCTGCGCATCCATAATCACCGCCAGCGGATTGCCGTTAAAGGCAGATGAGGTAAACACATCGACTTGCTTAAACGCGACCTGCATGGTGACTCCTTGCTCTGGGTTCAGTGTGGCCTTTTCTCTGCCGGAAGATTGCTTATCACCGCCAACAGCGTTATCAATAAGTTAAAGGTTTTGTCGGAGACTGTGAATGCTAACGATCCTGGGACGCGCCTCCTCAATCAACGTGCGCAAACTGTTATGGCTGTGTGACGAGCTGGATCTGGATTATGAGCGCGAAGAGTGGGGCGATGGTTTCCGCTCCACGCACCTGCCGGAATTCATGGCGCTGAATCCGAATGCGATGGTGCCGGTCCTGAAGGATGATGATTTCGTGATGTGGGAGTCCAATGCCATCCTGCGCTATCTGGCGAATGCCTATGGCGGTGAGTGGCTCTATTCTCTTCATCCGCAGACTCGCGCGCCTGTTGATCAGTGGATGGACTGGCAATCCACCGAACTCAACACCTCCTGGCGCTACGCCTTTATGTCGCTGGTGCGAAACTCTCCGGCTCATCAGGACCCGCGTCTGCTGGCCGCCGCCTGCAAAGGCTGGGCGCATACCATGAACATTCTCAACCAGCAGCTGGAAAAAACCGGGCGCTATGTGGCCGGACGAAATTTCACTCTGGCGGATATTCCCATCGGCCTGGCGGTCAACCGCTGGTTTGAGACCCCGCTCGACCACCCCGACTATCCGGCGGTGCGCACCTATTATGAACGCCTGACTGAACGCCGCGGCTATACCGTCTGGGGGCGCAACGGCACGCCCTGATCCCCGCCGGCTGGCAGTCCCGCCAGCTCACAGGCGATCTCGCCCGCGCGCTTAATCGCCTGGGTGTAACGTTCGTCGAACGGATAGCAGCAGGAGAGGCGCAGCGCATGGTTATAGCGCTCGCTCAGGGAGTAGAGCGCGCCGGGCGTGACGCAAATCTTCTCCTGCAGCAGCCGGTCAAACATCCCGGTGGTATTCACACTACCCGGCAGCTCAACCCAGAAAACGAAGCCGCCGCGCGGCAGCGTCGCGCGGGTGCCCGCCGGAAAATAGCGGGCGATCAATCCGCGTGCCTCATCCAGATTAGCCGCGTAGCGGCGACGCAGGGTGCGCAGATGGTGGTCGTAACCGCCGGAGGCCAGAAACTCTGCCAGGGTTTCCGAGAGCAGGGCGGATTCGGCCATCGACGACACCGCTTTCAGGCGGGCGATCGCATCATGAAAGCGGCCTGCGGCAGTCCAGCCAACGCGAAAATCGGGCGCGACGGTTTTGGTAAAGCTGGTGCAGTAAATGACCCAGCCATCGCGATCGAACGCTTTAACGGGCGGCGAGAGCGGCCAGTCGAACTGCAGTTCGTCATACAGCCCATCTTCAATCAGCGGGACGTTGTAAGTATTCACTAACTTCGCGAGTCGCTTCTTATTCTCCAGCGACAGGCCGCAGCCCAGCGGATTCTGCACGCCCGGCATGGCAATCAGCGCCTGGATGCGCTGCTCCTGAAGCAGCATCTCCAGCGCGTCCAGCGACAGCCCCTGCTGCGGGTCGGTGGGGATTTCCAGCGCCCGGAGGCCCAGCGAGGCCAGCAGGGGAAACAGGAAGAAGTAGGTGGGTGACTCCAGCCCGACGCAGTCACCCGGCTGTGTCACCGCCCGCAGGGCCAGCTGCAGCGCCTCCATACAGCCGTGGGTCAGGGTGATCTCATCGGCTGTCAGGGTCTGCCCGGCGTGCAGTGCCCGTCGGGCGATCTCCTCCCGTAAGCGCTCACTACCGGGCGGAAGCGCATAGCGTCCAATGATGCCGGGCTGGCGACGCAGCAATGAGGCGGTAATCCGGGCGAGGCGCGCAGCAGGAAAGAGTTCGCTGTCCTGCGGACAGGCCAGGGAGATGTTGATGTAGTCAGGATGATTCTGGGCCGCAAAGACCTTATCGATCAGTTCGAGCTTGCCGCTGCCGGGATCGCGCACCCGGGTTTTGTGTTCGCCATGCCGGATCACGGCGGGCAGGACCCCGCGCACGTAATAGCCCGACTGCGGCCGCGCCTCAATCAGCCCGCGATCTTCCAGCATCTGCCAGGCATTCAGCACCGTATTGACGCTCACCTGATGGGACTGGGCCACGCGCCGGATCGCGGGCAGGCGTCTGCCGGGTTTCAGCGTGCCCTGATGAATGGCCCCGGCGAAGCTCTCGGCAAGCTGCTGATAAAGGGGCCGATCGGATGGGGGAACAAGGGACACAGTCGCCTCCGGATGTGATGGGTACAATTGTGATTAACAGGAACTGTAACCATAACAATAGTGATTTTGTGTTACTGTTACCATCTCTTTTCCCGCCGTAGCATAAGGCTCTGTCTGTTTTTCAGGAGCGCCATAATGCTTGACCCCTCTTTCTTCAGTTACGTCACCGTGATGTCTATTACGCCAGGTCCGAACAATCTGCTGCTGGCGACCTCCGGCGTCAATTTTGGTATGCGGCGAACCCTGCCGATGGTCTTCGGCATTTTAGTCGGTTGCGCACTTCAGACGCTGATTGCCGGGATGGCGCTGGAGCTGCTGCTGCAAGGGATGGCGGCGGTTCGCCTGCCGCTGACGCTGGCAGGCTGCACCTATCTGTTGTGGCTCTCCTGGAAAATTTTTCGCGCCGCGGCACCCGAAGTGCGAAACCGGCCGCAGCCGATGACGCTGGTGGGCGGTGCCTGTTTCCAGGCGATCAACCCCAAGGCCTGGCTGATGGCGACCAACGTCGCACTGCTCTACAGCGCCAGCAGTGGGGTGCTGACGGTGATGGCTGGCTTTATGCTGCTGAATCTGCCCTGCATCCTGATCTGGGCTGCGCTGGGCGATCGCCTGCGCAGCCATCTGCAGATTGCCTGGAAGCGTCAGCTCTTCAACAGCCTGATGGCCCTGTCGCTGGTGGCGACCACCATCTGGATGCTGACCGACGCGTTGCTGGCCGCTTAATCGGGCGCACCCGGCGCGGTGGCCGACGGCCATTTCCAGTTCTGCACCTCCGGCAGATCTTCACCATGTTCACGGACATAGCGATGATGTTCAGCCAGCCGCTGTTGTAAATTCTCCAGCAGTTCCGGATGGGCCTCAGCCAGCCCCGGTACGCGCAGAATCGCCTCCTGCGCCAGATGATAGCGATCCAGCTCGTTCAGCACTGTCATATCAAACGGCGTAGTGGTCGTGCCCTCTTCGTTAAAGCCGCGCACATGGAAGTTGCGGTGATTGGTGCGCGAGTAGGTCAGGCGATGTATCAGCGCCGGATAGCCGTGGAAGGCAAAGATCACCGGTTTATCCCGGGTAAAGAGCGCGTCAAATGCCTCATCCGATTTGCCGTGCGGATGCTGGTCCTGCGGCTGCAGCGCCAGCAGATCAACCACGTTGACCACGCGGATGCGTAG
Organism: Pantoea phosphatilytica; assembly: GCF_051025615.1. Lineage (NCBI taxonomy): Bacteria > Pseudomonadati > Pseudomonadota > Gammaproteobacteria > Enterobacterales > Erwiniaceae > Pantoea > Pantoea phosphatilytica. Next base: position 207,424 of record NZ_JBPFDF010000006.1, on the reverse strand, counting down.
TTCAGGCAGCATCCCGCGCAGCAGATCGACCGCCGCCAGCGTCTCCATCGTCGGCACATCACCGGCGCAGGCCATCACCACGTCCGGCTCTGTATTATCCGGCGTGGTGCCCGCCCAGCGCCATTCGCCCATGCCCGCTTCGCAATGGGTCACCGCGCTGCTTATATCCAGCCACTGCGGCGCAGGCTGCTTGCCCGCCACGATCACGTTGATGCGGTCCCAGGTGCGCAGGCAGTGGTCGCCCACCCACAACAGCGTGTTGGCATCGGGCGGCAGATAGATGCGCACGATGTCCGCTTTCTTGTTGGCAACGTGATCCATAAAGCCCGGATCCTGATGGCTGTAGCCGTTATGGTCCTGCCGCCAGACGTGGGAGGAGAGCAGATAGTTAAGCGACGAGATGGGCTTACGCCAGCCCAGCTTACGCGACACCTTCAGCCATTTGGCGTGCTGGTTAAACATCGAATCGACAATGTGGATAAAGGCTTCATAACAGTTGAACAGCCCGTGGCGGCCGGTCAGCAGATAGCCCTCCAGCCAGCCCTGACACTGATGCTCGCTGAGGATTTCCATGACCCGGCCATCGCGCGCCAGCTGTTCATCATAAGGCTCGGTGCGTTCCAGCCAGGTGCGGCTGGTCACATCGAAGACCGGCGTCAGACGGTTAGAGGCCGTTTCATCGGGTCCGAACAGGCGGAAATTATCGCGGTTACGTTCGAACAGTGCGCTGAGATAGCGCCCCAGATGTTCCGTGGCCTGCGCCATCTGCGCGCCAGGTTCGCTGACCTCGCAGGCGAATGTTGCGATCGCTGGCGTATCCAGCTCACGGCGCAGCAGGCCGCCGTTGGCATAAGGTGATGCCCCCATCCGCCTGTCGCCCTCGGGTGCCAGCGCCTGCAGCTCCGGCCTGAGCCGACCCTGTTCATCAAACAGATCGTCGGGCTGGTAGCTGCGCATCCAGTTCTCAAGGATCTGGCGATGCCCTTCATCTTCACGGCAGGCCGCGACCGGCACCTGATGGGCCCGCCAGAAATCTTCCACCTTTTTGCCGTCGACCGTTTTGGGGCCGGTCCAGCCTTTGGGACTGCGCAGGATGATCATCGGCCAGCGCGGCACCTCGGCGCTGGCCTTACCGCTGCGCGCCTCACGCTGATAAGCGGCGATTTTCGCCAGCGCCCGATCCAGGATCTCCGCCATCAGCGGATGCATTTTTTCCGGTTCATGTCCGCAGACGAACAGCGGCTCATAGCCGTAACCACTGAACAGCTGGTGCAGATCCTCGTCGCTGCTGCGGCCCAGCAGCGTCGGGTTGGCAATCTTATAGCCATTAAGATGCAGAATCGGCAGCACCGCACCGTCACGTTCAGGATTGAGGAATTTGATGCCGTGCCAGCTGGAGGCCAGCGGCCCGGTTTCCGCCTCGCCGTCGCCGATCACGCATGGCACGATCAGGTCGGGATGGTCGAAGGCCGCCCCGAAAGCATGGGAGAGCGAATAGCCCAGCTCACCGCCTTCGTTGATCGAGCCGGGTGTTTCCGGTGCCGCGTGGCTGGGGATGCCGCCGGGAAAAGAGAACTGCTTAAACAGGCGCTGCATGCCCGCCGCATCCTGTGAAACCTGCGGATAGATCTCGCTGTAGCTGCCCTCCAGCCAGGTATTGGCCACCATGCCGGGGCCGCCGTGTCCCGGTCCGCAGAGGTAGATCATAGCCAGGTCGTGTTTACGGATCGCGCGATTGAGATGGGCGTAGATAAAATTCAGCCCTGGCGTGGTGCCCCAGTGGCCCAGCAGGCGCGGTTTGATGTGCTCCGGTCTGAGCGGCTCGCGTAACAGCGGGTTATCCATCAGGTAGATCTGTCCGACGGAGAGATAGTTCGCCGCCCGCCAGTAGCGGTCGAGCAGCGTAAATTCCGATGACGCAGGGGAGTAAGACATGCCGTTTCCTCTTGAGCGTTCAGCTAAAAGATGCCTTAACCCTAATAGAGAATAGTCAGGACGACCAGGCAACCGGCCAATAAAAAAGCCCCGCAGTGCGGAGCCTTTTTCTGGATGGCGCTGAATTACTTGCCGACCACGAACGCGGTTTCCCGTCCTTCGTCGTTGGCCGCCATCGGGGTAACCGGCGAATAGTCGAGCTGCAGAATACGGCTGGTTTCGGCTAACACTTTCTCGGTCAGTGCCACGTCGCCGTTGAGCTTGCGTCCCCAGGAGGGGATCACGGCACGGATCTTATTCTGCCATTCCGGCGTCTTCATCTGCTCAGGACAGACCTTATGCAGCAGCTCCAGCATGATCGGTGCCGCCGTAGAGGCGCCGGGTGAGGCACCCAGCAGGGCAGAGATGGTGCCATCCTGTGAGGCGACAACTTCGGTGCCCAGGCGCAATACCGCGCCCTCTTTCTCATCTTTTTTGATGATCTGCACACGCTGACCGGCCGTGACGAGGCGCCAGTCCTCCTGCTTCGCCTGCGGCACATAGGCGCGCAGGGCGTCCATCCGGTCGCGATCGCTCTGCAGCACCTGATCCATCAGGTATTTCACCAGATCAAAACTTTTCAGGCCCACTTTCACCATCGGCAGCATATTGCTGCTGTTCAGCGAGGTGAACATATCCATCAGCGAACCCTGCTTCAGGAATTTGGTCGAGAAGGTGGCAAACGGGCCAAACAGCAGCACCTGCTTGCCATCCAGTACGCGGGTATCGACGTGCGGCACGGACATCGGTGGCGCACCGACGCTGGCTTTGCCGTAGACCTTGGCCATGTGCTGTGCCACAACCTGCGGATTCTCGGTAACGAGGAAGGAACCTCCCACCGGGAAACCGGCGTAGCCGTGGGCTTCCGGGATACCGGCCTTCTGCAGCAGCGGTAACGCCGCGCCGCCTGCGCCGATAAAGATTTTGCCTGCGGTCAGCGTACGACGTGTGCCGCTGTTCAGACACTGCAGGGTCACCTGCCAGCGCCCGTCGGCGAGCTGCTTCAGCTCACGCACTTCCTGACGCAGGCGTAGCCGGAAGTTCGCTTTCTTCTCTAAGGCGGCGATCAGCTGACGGGTGATTTCACCGAAGTTGACGTCGGTGCCCATCTCCGTCCAGGTCGCGGCCACTTTCTGGTTGCGATCGCGCCCATTCATCACCAGCGGGATCCAGCGGGCAATCTGCTGCGGATCTTCAGAGTAAGCCATACCGCGGAACAGGGTGCTTTTCTGCAGCGCCTTATAGCGCTTGCGCAGGAAATCGACGTTGTCGTCGCCCCAGACAAAGCTCATATGTGGCGTGCTGTGAATAAAACTTTTCGGGTTGCACAGATTGCCTTTCTGAACCTGCCAGGCCCAGAACTGACGGGAAATCTGGAACGATTCGTTAATCGTCACCGCTTTGGAGATGTCGATGCTGCCATCCGCCTGCTGAGGCGTATAGTTCAGCTCGGCCAGCGCCGCATGACCGGTCCCGGCGTTATTCCAGCCGTTGGATGACTCTTCGGCCACGCTATCCAGCCGCTCCACCATTTCGATGGACCAGTCCGGTTCTAAATCCTGCAGCCATGCGCCAAGAGTAGCGCTCATCACACCTGCGCCAATCAGCAGCACGTCAACGTCTTTGCGCTCCTGCGCGGTAGTGGTGTCCTTTGCCATGGCACTCATCGCGAGCGCAAGGTTTACAGCTGAATTGCACATGAGGCGACATCTCCTCTTCTGTTGACCTGAAGCCCAACAGTTTCGCAGGCGAAATAGTCACGCTTCTGACGAGCGCGTTGCGCTATTTCTCAAAGGTTAAGTCTCAGGTATAGGTTAAAGCGGTGATAACGCGTTAACTGCACGTTATGCTTTGTCATCTGAATATAACATTCTCGCATCTGAATTAAACATTTGTTTATTTTTTAAATGCAGAAATGATTCAGCATAAGAATTAATCATCACGCGCAATGGTGTATTAGCGATTTTTTATCGTTAAGTCAGTAGGTTAACTGAAAAACTATGTTGCGGAAAAGCCCCATGCTGGTGCAACGCCTGTATGCGTGCTAACCGTGCGGAATTATTTAATTCGCTGAAATTTAGCGATTTATTATGCAAAAAGGAATAACGGGAATAGGCGCAGAGGGTGCCGATCGGCTGGTTGTGTAAAAACAATGTTACATTTTTGTGAGTCTGAAAATGCGTGTAAAGCAATGCACGCATCGGTTTCACTTATGACGGCGTCGCGCTGGCAGGGCGCTTTTTCAGACTTATCGCCATGCCGTTTCGGGCGTTCATCATCCCGGTCGCGATGTCCGGACTGGCGATCTTGTTCCATTGAGCGTCGCGCGAGTGCGGCATAGCAGACCCGACAGCGCGTTGCGGGTCTGCTGCCAGGTGGAGAAACTGTTGCTAGAGGGTTAAGCGCGCAGCGCCGGACGGCTCAGGACGCTGGTCGATGCCCGGGTCATCAGACCCTGAACCAGCGACGCCAGACAAAACGGATCACAAAAAACTCCAGTGCCCCGAGCAGTAAAAACCAGACGCAAAACACTACCGTGTAGAGCTGATTCAGATCCTGCAGATGGAACAGCTGCAACAGATGCTGTGCCACCGCCAGGCTGAAAGCGGGCGCAGGCAGCAGCAGTGCCGAAAGAAAGCCCAGCAGCAAAATGCCACCCGGCACGATCAACGTCTCAAAAGGGTTATTCATAACCGGTATCCCATATTTATCAGCCCGGCATTTTCCGGCAATCGTCGACGCGGTTCAATGGCGGCGTAGCGGATCAGCGCCACAGGCGGGTCACAGCAGGCGGAGGAAGATCAGAAAAGGCTTTGCTGCCATCGACTTAGCGGCATATATAGCGAATGATAAGAGTTATAGCCTTTGCTATACTTAAATCCATGATTTTACTGTCTTTTTATCTTCCGGTTTGCATGGTAGACTGCGCCCACTTTTTCATAACTGAACACTTTGTGTGGTGAATTTAGCGTGAATTGCCGCTTTTTCGCCCCAGGTGAATAAATCATGACCTTTATTGCTACTCTGATTCTTGCGCTTGGCATGTCGATGGACGCGTTTGCTGCTGCCCTGGGCAAAGGTGCGACTCTGCATCGTCCCGGTTTTAAGGAAGCACTGCGTACCGGTCTGATTTTCGGCTCTATTGAAGCGCTGACTCCGCTGATTGGCTGGGCGCTTGGCCTGGCCGCCAGCCGTTACATTATGGCGTGGGATCACTGGGTGGCCTTCAGCCTGCTGGCGTTCCTTGGTGGGCGTATGATGCTGGAAGGTTTACGGCAGACTGCCGTTGCAGAGCCCTGCGAAGCCCCGCAAAGCCACGGCTTTATGGTGCTGGCGACCACCGCTGTCGCGACCAGCCTGGATGCGCTGGCTGTCGGCGTCGGCCTGGCCTTCCTGCAGGTGAACATCATTACCACCGCACTGACCATCGGCGCCGCGACTACCGTGATGGCGACGACCGGGGTGCTGGTGGGACGCTTCATCGGTCCGGTTCTGGGCAAATGGGCGGAGGTGCTGGGCGGCGTGGTGCTGATCGCTATCGGCTCTACCATCCTGTTAGAGCACCTCGGCTATATAGCCTGAGGCGCCCGCGCCAAAGTGGCAATTTTGTGATCTGGTTCAAATTTATTTGCTGTTAAAACGCGCAGCAGCTATACTTTTTCAGTATATCTTCAACTAAATTTGAATCAGGTGCTGCATGAAACGCATTTTCAGATACGTGTTCCGCGCTTACGTTGAGACGTTCAGACACGTCCCGCCGGGTGCCATGAACTAAACACCCCGCAGAAAACCCTCGATAATCGCGGTCAGGGACAGACCGGTGATTATCACCTTCCGCTTTTTACTTCCCGCTGTTTAGATCTGCTTCTGAGAATTTAGCTTGAAAGTAGTTTCTATAATTGTCTCACTAATCCTTACTTTTTGCGTATGAATCGATGATTAAATGATCTCTTTTGTGAATTCGTACGTTTTCTCCTATCGATAGATTATGTTGGTACAAGTATATTGATAAAAATAAACCTGCTAAATACTCATTTTTTACTAATTTTCAATTATTTTTTATTTAAAATAAAGATGAGTTTACGGTTTTAAAATTACTATGGTAAAAATCTCTGTTGATTTTAATATTTTTAAAACGTAACCTTAACTTGGATAGTTGGGATAAAATGATTGGTTACCAATAAGGAATGTTATGGATACTTGGAAGTCAGCTTATGATGGGTTAGAGGAACTTTCTGATTATAATGATAATGCTTTAGGGCTATTTGCTTTAGGTCTGCGCTTTGGATTAGACGATTTATCAAGTATCGGAGTAGATGCAGTAACCGACGGCTCCGATGACAAAAAACTTGATATTGTGTTTATTAACACTGAAGAAGAATATGCAGTTGTAGGACAATGTTATTTTACCGAGAAGGTAAAGTTAACTGCGCCTTCTAATAAAGCAAGCGATTTGAATACTGGGGTAGCATGGTTACTTCAAAGAGCTATAGAAGATGTGCCTGATAGAATAAAGCCTGCAGCTATAAATCTTCGCCAAGGTATAAAGGATGGTAAAATAAAAAATATTTATTTGTGGTATGTTCACAATCTTCCAGAATCGATTCATGTAGAGAGTGAATTGATTACTGTGCAGCAAACAGCTATTTCACTGTTAAAACGTGAGTACCCTGAGGCTAAAGTTGATACTTTTTATAAGGAAGTAGGATCTAATACCTTACAAGAATGGTATGAAGATTGCAGAACGCCAATTTTAATGAGTGAAACAGTTTCTTTAAATACTATTGGCGGCTATGAGATATCAGGCAAAGGCTGGACATCATATTCTACAGCTATTCAAGCAAGAGATCTGGCAAAACTGTATAAAAAGCATAAAACAAAAATTTTCTCGGCAAACATTCGTGATTATTTGGGATCGAGAAAATCAGATTCAAATATAAATCATGGTATTAAGCAAACTGTGGAAAACGATGCTTGTGATTTTTGGGCCTTCAACAACGGGTTAACGGTATTAACTCATAACTATCAGATTGGGGAAAATTCAGTTGAGGTAAAAGGGCTATCTATTGTAAATGGAGCCCAAACAACTGGTGCCATTGGTTCTTTAAAAAGATTGCCAGATGAACAAGCGATGGTGCAAGCTCGATTTATTGCAGTGGATAGTTCATCTGAATATTTAATAGAAAATATTATTCGGTATAATAATAGCCAAAATAAAGTCGAGGCGGCCGATTTTCGTAGTACTGATAAAATACAAAAAAGACTCAAAGAGGAGTTCAGTTTAATACCCGAAGCTGAATATGAAGGTGGAAGGCGCGGTAGCTCTAGTGATGTGATTCGTCGTAGGCCTAACTTGTTAGGTTCATATACAGTCGGGCAAGTTCTGGCTGCATTTCATGGAGATCCCATAACAGCTTATAATAAAAAGGCTGGCATTTGGATTAACAATAAGATATACGATAAGTTGTTTAATGATAGTACTAAGGCTGCCCATATTGTTTGTTGCTATGGTTTGGTTAGAGCTGTGGAGGCTAAGAAAAAGCAACTTCAAACTAAAACTAATTTAACTCGCGACGATGAAAAGTCTCTCAGTTTTCTTCGTCAGCGAGGTGCAATATTCTTAGCAACATATGCATTCTCTTATTGCCTTGAAACAATTTTGGATCGTTCGGTTCCAAATTTATTTAGAATATCATTCGGGTCAAAATGCAGCCCAACTAAGTCAATGGAGAACTGGAAGCCTGTAATCGATGCGCTTATTCCTTTTATCGAGCAACTAAATCCCGCTATAGTTAACGGGTTAAAGAACCAGAATGAAATAGAACAAGTAGTAAGTACGTTTAACTCTTTAGCTAAATCTACTAGAACTTTCAATGCTACTGTGTTCGATATATTCAAAAATAAAATTACTTCTCCTTAGTTATTATGGTGGCTTGAGCGGTATATGGCCTTGTTTTTGATATAAAGAAAAGATAATTTTAATTTCGGGCTTTTCGAATTTAGGTTCGATAGGCCCGTTTTTTTGCTAACTGCAGATAACCTGAGTCTAAAGTTGTTATTGCGTAAATCGGTAAGTAGCGCACTTTAGTTGTCACCATTAACCCGCCTCCGGCCTGATACCGTCCTACACTGAATTATTCTCCCCAAATCAGGAGCAGCGGATGATCCAGAAGCATCGACGAAAACAGGCAGCGATTGTGACAGGCGTGGGATTGGGTGTGGCGGCAACGCTGTGGGGCATGAAACGCTGGCAGGCGCTGAAGCAGACGCCGCCGGTGTCGCCGCGCAGTCATCATGCCGGACTGGCCGGTTACTTCCAGCAGGTGGGCGACTGGCGCATGTTTACCCGCGTCACGCCAAACGACGATCAGGGCCTGCCGGTGGTGCTGATTCATGGTCTGGTGATGTCGGGCCGGGCTATGGAGCCGCTGGCACTGGCGCTGGCTCGCGACTATCACGTACTGGTGCCGGATCTGCCGGGTTTCGGGGCCAGTGCGCTGCCAGCCTCAGCCCCGATAATGTCGGTGGATCAGCAGGCCGATGTGCTCTGGCTCTGGCTGCAGCACAACGGCTTTCAGCGTGCCATCTGGATCGGTAATTCGTCTGGCTGCCAGATTCTGGCGGCGCTGGCGGTAAAACATCCGCAGGCGGTGGCGGGGCTGGTGCTGCAGGGGCCGACGGTCGATCGTCACGCCCGCAGCCTGCCGCGCCAGCTCTGGCGTAGCTGGCGTAATGGCCGGCTGGAAACGCGCCGGCCGCCGGGGCCGCTGGCCCGCATCGATTATGCAAAAGCGGGGCTGTGGCGTGCCTTTGGCACAATGCGCGCTATGATACGGGATCATATTGAGCATCGCCTTACCTACATCAGCGCCCCCACGCTGCTGCTGCGCGGCTCACGCGATCCGATCTGTCCGGCGCGCTGGCTGGATGAACTCGCCGCACTGATGCCGCGCAGTGAACGTCTGACGCTGCGCGACGGCACCCACACGTTGCACTACGTCTATCCGTGGAGTTTCTGCAACGCCATCCGTCCCTTCCTGGCGCGGATCCAGCAGGAGAATCAGCATGAGTAAACCGCCTAAAGGCATTGCCCGTTTTGACTCTGCGGCCGCCATGCTGCTGGCGCTGGCCAACGCGCTTCACGATCGTCCTTTTACCAGTCCCAGCCAGTCACCGACGCTGGACCGCCTGCTGCCTTCGCTGAACCGGCTGCCCACCGGGCTACGCGAGTGGGGCTATGCGCTGGGCGGCCTGGCGGAGGGGATCAGCCTGCGTCAGGCGGGCGAACTGGATGTGGAAGGGATCGCCGAGTGGATGGTGAGTGAGTACCCGCAGCAGGCGTATCCGGCAGCCTTTATCGGTTCGTCGAACGGGGCGCTGGTGCATCTGGCGTCGGCGATGGGCGTCCCCTGGCTGCCGCAGACCTTTCTCTGTCCGGTCCGGGCGACCGGCAGCGATCCCGATGATGCAATGGCGAGTTTTGAGCAGGGCAAAGAGATTGCCGCTGCCCTGCTGGCCGCCTGGCCGCGCCTGGCCGTTCACCATATGCACGACCCGAATCAGGATCGCCTGATGCTGGACCAGATGCGCTATTTCCGGCTGAAATTGCGCGACCTGCCGCTGGCCTTCAACGAGTTTCTGATGGGCAGCCTGCCTGCCGGGTCAACGCTGTTTATCAATCACTGCACCCGTCAGTGGCCGGTGACGCGCACCAGCGATCGCTCGTTCTTCCAGTTTGGCGCGCTGGGCGGCGCCAGCGAAAAAGAGTATCTGCAGGGCGGGCCGAGAGTGGCGGAATATCTGGCGCGTTACGGCGTTGACCGGGAACGCTGGACGCCGCCCGCCATCACCGATCATGTACCGGAAGCGGAGTGGGGACTGGATGGCTACCTCATCTCGCCGCTGAAAAAACTGGCGGCGGCGCAGAGCTGGACGTTGATGGAGATCCGTTACGACGACCCGGAAGCGATGAGTTATGTGGTAGCGGAGATCTACCGCGACTGGTATCTGGCGGCAGGCATTTTACCGACCCGGCTGACGGTGGACAGCTTCCTGTTGATGGACCCGTGGTGTACGCAGCAGCAGCAGGCGATCCCGTTCTGGCTGGTGTTCTGCACTGAACCTTCCGCCGCGGCGCTGCAACGTTTCCTCGAAAAACAGCCACCGTTCCGCAATATCGACATGATGCTCTTTTCTCACGGCACGGAGAGCATCGGGCTGGCGGAGATCGACCGCTGGCGGGCGCTGCTCGCCCATGCCCGCGACGAGGGGGTCTTTATCGGAGTGGATGAAGAGCGGTTCCCGCGTGATTTCGCGACCTTCTCCCGCTTCGACTCGGCGCTGCGTGAACGGGCCGCGCTGTTGCCACCGCCGCCGCCGCTCAGCACGGAGAAGGTGATGGCCGGGATTAAACGCTACGGGGCGAAATATGGCGTGACCCTGACGGCGCTGACGTAGCGCCGCGCCGTCAGCGGCGATTATTCGCCGTCGGTAATCGGCTGGCGCACCAGCAGCAGGTAGGCGAGTGCGCCCACCAGCGTCACGCAGGCGCAAATCATCAGCGCCAGGCTGAAGGATTGGGTGGTGTCGAGCACCCAGCCGGTGATCACCGGTGCGAACGAGGCGAAGATAAAGCTGGCGAAGTTCTGGATGCTGCCGACCGACGCGGTCATACGGGCGGTGACGTTGGCGTGGATCAGCCCCCAGCACGACGTACCAGCGAAGTGGATGCAGAATAGCGCCATCCCGATCAGCGTCACGGCGCTGGTGGTGTCGGTGGCGCGGGTCACCACAGCGGTGAATCCGGCCGAGAGCAGCATCCCGCTGACGATGCAGACTTTACGGGTTTTCACCGCGTTAAAGCCGCGACGCACCAGCGAATCCACCACATAGCCATTCAGCAGCATCCCCGCCGCACCAAACAGAAACGGAATCGCCGCCAGCAGACCGGTGCTTTTCAGATCGAGGTGATAGGTGGATTGCAGATAACCCGGCAGCCAGGCGATATAGAGCCACGCGGTGTAGTTGATGCCGCTGAAGCCAATCATCATGCCCCACATGGTGCGCTGCTTAAACAGGCCGCACCACTCTCTGAAGCTGATCGGCTCTTTACGTGACGCCACGCTGCCCGCCTGCAGATAGTGGATCTCTTCGGCGCTCAGCGTGTTGTTGTCGCGGTCGCGGTAGATCATGTACCAGCCGATGGCGAGGAACATGCCGAGGATACCGATAGTGACAAACATGCCCCGCCAGCCCATCACCAGCATCATCGCTGCCAGGATCGGCGGCGCCACCGACAGCCCAATCATCGACGCCGCATTAAACATCCCCATCGGCATACCGCGATCTTTGATGTTGAACCAGTCATTAATCACTTTCACGCCGCACGGGTTCATCGGCGCTTCACCAATGCCAAGGCCGATGCGCACCAGCACGAACTGGGTGAAGTTATGCACCAGGCCGGAGGCCGCCTGGAACAGCGACCAGATAAACATGCCGATGCCGAGCATAATGCGCGGCCCTTTGCGATCCAGCAGCGCGCCGCACGGCAGCTGCGCCAGGCCATAGGCCAGCGAAAAAGCGGAGAGCAGCACGCCGATTTCGGTGGCGCTCAGTCCCATCTCATCGCGAATCGTCATGTTCGCCACGGAGAGCGAGCTGCGATCCAGATAGTTGATGATGGCCGCGAACAGCAGCAGCAGCATCGCCGTTATCTGCACCTTGCGGATACGCGGAGAACGTACCACGTCGCTGCGCATCGGCACAAAATCCTGGTCTGGTGTCATCTCACCGGATGCGCGGTCGCGGCCGGTTACTGAGGTCTTTTCCATTGCACTCTCCCGAAACTGGGTACTTATCGTTATGGTGAGAAGGGGTAGCGCGCAGCGGCAAAAGGCCGCCGTGACGTTGCAGTCGAGACTAAGAGCAAAGGGATAAGGATGTTGCAAAGATGTTTCTGAACCGTGCGGAAGCTAATGCTTTGCGGTTTTTAATCGGTTTTTAATTGTACTGACTGATGGAGCGCACCATAGAGGTCTTGGCGGTCGCCAGATGGCTGTGTAAGGCACAGAGCGCGTCGATATCCTGACGGCCAATCAGCGCGGTCAGAATCGCCATATGCTCCTCCAGCGCCACGATGTTGCGCTGCTTCAGATCGCTCTCATCCCACTGATAATGCGAGTGAAAGATTACCGAGATAATCTCCAGCGACTGGTTGAAAAACGGGTTGCTGGCGGCAGACAGGATCAGCGAGTGCATCTGCCGATCGAGCGCGGCAAAGTGGCGGTAGTTGCTGGCGATGGTGTCGCGCATCGATCGATGACGATCCAGCAGATCCCGCGCCTGCACCCAGCGCTCATCGCCGGCGGGCAGATTCAGGAAGCGGCTCAGGGCGTGGGTTTCCAGCATCTCGCGCAGTTCAAACAGCTTCTCGGCGTAATCCTGAGTGAATTTTTTCATCCGCCACTGACCCCGCCGGACCGGTTCCAGCAGGTCATAGCGCATAAAACGCAGCAGAAACTCGCGAACGACCACCGGACTGACGTTGACCTGCTGCGCCAGTTGCAGCTCGCTGAAGGTATCGCCGGGCACCAGTTGCCGCTGGTTAATCAGGTTAAAAAACATCTGCTCGACGTGGCTGGCCTGCTGCTCAATCGGCGGCGTTAAGGCGCTGAAGCGGTCATCTTCGCGCGGTTCGCGTACGATCACATAAGTCTGATCCACCTTGTCGAGTACGCCACGCTGATGCAGATAGTGCAGGGTATGGCGCACTGTGGTCCGGCTGATATTGAACATTTCGGCCAGCGCCGCCTGCGGTGGCAGGGGAGAACGGATGTGATGCTGCGCAATGCTCTCAAGCATCTGGTTAATGACGTTCTGACGCAAATTCTGGCTGCGGCTCATCGCACCCTCCGGTTTTTTATGCATTAAAAACCATTCAAAGCCCAAAAAAATCGTCGTGCTTCACAGTTCCCGCCGATCAACGCTGCGCGGCCTGACGGATTCGCCCTAACTGCCTGCAGGACAACCGGAGAATCATCATGACAACAATGAAAGCACTGCTCATCGCAGAACCCCGCAGAATGGTATGGGCCAGCCGCGACCTGCCGACACCCGCCACAGGCGAGGCGCTGATTAAGATCCTGACCGCCGGGATCTGCGGCACGGATATTCATGCCTGGTCCGGCAATCAGCCATTTTTCAGCTATCCCCGCGTGCTGGGTCACGAAATCTGTGCGGAAGTGGTGGCGCTGGGCAGTGACGCAGAGGGTGTTCAGCCAGGCCAGCGGGTGGCGCTCATGCCCTATATCTCCTGCCTGCAGTGTGACGCCTGCCAGAGCGGCCGGACCAACTGCTGTGAGCAGATTTCCGTGATAGGCGTGCATCAGGATGGCGGCTTCTGCGACTACCTGAGCGTGCCGGTCAGTACATTACTGGCGGTGGATGAGGTGGCACCGGAGGCGGCCGCACTGATTGAGCCGTTTGCTATCAGCGCCCATGCGGTGCGGCGTGCGGCGGTGGCGGCGGATGAGCAGGTGCTGGTAGTCGGTGCCGGGCCGATCGGACTGGGCGTTGCCGCGATTGCGGCCGCCAGCGGCGCACAGGTAGTGGTAGCCGACACCAGCGCATTTCGTCGTCAGCATGTCGCCGATCGACTTGGCCTGGCCGCACTCGATCCGGCTGAGGTGACCTTTACCACGGCGCTGCGCGACCAGTTTGGCGGCCGGCTGGCGCTGAAGGTGATCGACGCTACCGGCAATCCGGCCGCGATGAACAATGCGGTTAACCTGATGCGGCACGGCGGCACCATCGTCTATGTCGGCCTGCATAAAGGCGATCTGGTAATCCCGGACAGTGAGTTTCACAAGAAAGAGACCACACTGATGGGCAGCCGCAACGCCACCCGCGAGGATTTCGACCGGGTGTGTGCGCTGATGGCCAGTGGCCAGTTACGCGCTGACATGATGCTCAATCACCATCTGGCCTTCTCCACGCTGGATCAGACCTTTGAAGCGCAGGTGATTAACAACCGCGAACTGATTAAAGGCGTGATTCATTTCGATCGCTAACGGACTTCAGGGCGCGGTCAGGGTAGCAAAGAAGTGCGCCCGCACCGCGTCAGCATCCACCCCGAGCGCGACACGCTGGGCGGGCAGACCGGCAAACGGATCCTGGCGCGAGGCCAGCGCGCTCAGTTTACGCACCGTCTGGCCGCAGGCGATCCCCTCCGTGATGACCCGCAGCGGGCTGTCGGTGAGGGTGAAGGCCTGGGGCAGCGTCAGCCACGCCACCGCCAGGGTATCGTGCAGCGCCATGCCGCTGAAGCCCTCTTTCGCCAGGCTGTAAGCCAGATAAGGGCGACAGATCGCACTCAGCACCGGCTGATTCAGGCGCTGCACCTCTTCACCGCTGATTAACACCTTATGCGTGACATCCAGCGGGATCACCACCACCTTCAGCGCCGACGTCAGCACCTGATCGGCGGCGTGCGGATCTTTCCAGATATTAAATTCACTGAAGGGGGTCACGTTGCCGCTGTGGCCATCGGTGCCAAACGCACCGCCCATCATCACCAGCTCCTTCACCAGCGGAATGATATCCGGCGCCTGATTGATGGCCGTGGCGATATTGGTCAGCGGCCCTATCGCCACCAGTGTGATCTGATGCGGCTGCGCCCGAACGCTGTCGATAATAAACTGCACCGCGCCCGGTGCCCGATCGCTGTACTCATTTTCAAAGGCATCGCCCAGCCCGTCCTGACCGTGCAGTGCGGCGGGGGCAGAGGGTGCCAGCGCCAGCGGTCGTGAACAGCCGCGGTAAACCTCCGCCTCAATCGCCATTTTCCCGCAGAACAGCCGGGCGTTTTTCACCGCCTGACCCACCGGCACATTACCGAATACCGTGGTAATTCCCAGCAGATGCTGCGTCCGCGCCGCGTAAGCCAGCGCAAAGGCGTCATCCACGCCGATATCAGTGTCAAAAATCAGGGTACGCATGGGGTCTCCGCAACAGGCTGTAAAGCACCAGCATTACCCCGTCAGACGCGCAGGCGTCAAGTGATTCAGCCGTCCAGAGCGCCTGCTTGCCAGCCGCAGACGGGCGTCGTATTATCAGCGGCGCAAGGTGATGGCGTGCCACCTTTCCCAACCGCCGGTGAGCTAAACACCGGCTGATGACGCCTGACACTCAATCCTTTCGCGGGAGCTGAGGTGTCAGGCGCTGTTTACCTCTGCCTTTCCCCTCAGCCCGGCGTGAATCTGCAATCAGGAGCAGAATATGTTGAAACCTTTACTGGCTGTGATGATCGGCGGCTCGGCTGGCTGTGTGCTGCGCTGGTTCTTCTCGGTGCGCTTTAATGCGCTCTTCCCTAATCTGCCGCCCGGCACCCTGCTGGTGAATCTGATCGGCGGTCTGGTGATCGGCGGGGCGATGGCCTGGTTTGTCCGCCATCCCGATATCGACCCGGTCTGGAAGCTGCTGATCGTCACCGGCCTGTGCGGCGGGCTGACGACTTTCTCCTCTTTCACGGCAGAATTAATGGGCTTGCTACAATCAGGGAAGTATCTCTGGGCGATGGCCAGTGCGCTGGTGCATGTGATTGGCTCGCTGCTGATGGCGTTTGCCGGTTTTGCGCTGGTGACGCTGCTGAGCTGACCGCAGGTCAGCGAGCCGCGACGCGCCAGAGATCGGGAAGGATTCAGGTGACGCGCAGGTTGCGCGTCACCTGAACTCGCCGATTATTCCGGACGAAGGAGCAGAGCCATGCGAACCCAACCGACCTTCCTTAACCTGGTGCTGTTGAGCGGTGAACCCAGTCAGAAGCTGCAGGCGGCGCGAAACGCCGGTTTCGATCAGGTTGAGATCTGGCGCGAAGATGTTGAGGCGTGCAGTGGCGGCGCGGCGGCGCTGGCGGAGATCGCCGCCCGGCAGGGTCCAGGTTTTACCAATCTTCAGGTGCTGCGTGATTTCAGTGGTGCGCCCGGTGAACTGCGCGCGCAGAAGCGCGAAGAGCTGCGTCAGTTTATTCAGATGGCTCAGGCGCTGGGCTGCGACACCATTCAGGCGCCAGCCACGACCCGCGAAGATTGCTGCGCCGATCAGATTGATGATGACCTGCGCTGGATGGCGTCGGAAGCTGCGCGTCACAATATGCGCATCATGTATGAACCCATGGCCTGGTGCAGCGTAGATAACACGCTGCCGCTGGCCTGGCAGCGGCTGCAGCGGCTCGATCAGCCCAATATCGGGCTGGTGGTCGATCTCTTTCATATCTGCGCGCGGGGTGGTGACGCATCGCAGCTCGACGGTATTCCCGCCGATCGCATCTATGAAGTGCAGCTCTGCGATATGGCCGCCGTTCCCGCGCAGGATAAGCAGAGCCTGATGGCGATGGCGAAGCACCAGCGCCTGCTGCCCGGCGAGGGGATTATCGACGTTGAATGCTTCGTGGATAAGCTGAAAAGCGCGGGCTATCAGGGGCCGGTAGGCATTGAAGTCTTTAATGATGCCCTGAAACGCCTGCCGCCCGACGTCGCGGCCAGCAGGGCCTGGCAGGCGTTAACCCGCTGCTGGGGTTAATCCTGTAAGCACTGCGCGATAAACGCGGCGGCGTGCATCGCGCCCTGGGCGGAGATGGTGTGGCCGGTCGCGGGTTCAAAACGCGCCTCGACCGGCACCGCGGCGGCCCGGAGCCGGGCAGCGGCGGATTCGCTCTCCTGCCACGGGATCACCTCATCGGCCTGACCGTGGATCAGCAGCGCAGGCAGATGAGCCTGCGGCGTCAGTTCGCCGTCAACCGCCAGACGGCCGGAAAAGGCGACCACGCCCGCCAGCGGATAACGGCCGGAGGCCAGCGCATCCAGCGCCATAATCGACCCCTGGGAGAAGCCCACCAGCACCACATCCTGCCAGCGGTCGGCAAAGCCGTGCTGCGCCATAACCCTGCTCAGCGTCGCGTCAAACGCCGCCCGTGCCGCCCGCACCCGGCCCGGCCGGTTCTCCGGCGTCACGTCCGTCAGGCTGAACCATTGATAACCCAGGCCAACGGGAAAAGGTTCCGGGGCATCGGGTGAGGCAAACACCACATCCGGCAACAGCGTCGCCCAGTGACGGCCAATCGGCGCCAGATCGTCGCCGTTGCTGCCCACGCCATGCAGAAAAATCACCAGTGCCTTTGCCATCGTTGCTCCTTTAAAAACCGTATTCACTCAGATCGGGGCCTGCCGGAACAATCCCGTTCGGATTCAGCGCCTTGATTGAATAGTAACCCTGTTTGATATGGTCGATATTGACCGTTTCGCGTATGCCAGAAACCGACAGCACGCTCTTAAGATAGCGATTCAGCAGCGTGTAGTCGCGTATCCGCCGCAGATTGCATTTGAACAGGCCATGATAGGCTGCGTCAAAGCGGATCAGGGTGACGAACAGCCGGATATCGGTTTCCGTCAGCCGCTCACCCAGCAGGAAGGTGCGACCATCGCTCAGCAGGGCTTCCAGTTCATCGAGCTGGCTGAAGACGTCACTGAACGCCGCCTGATAGCTCACCGGCGTGGTGGCAAAGCCCGCACGGTAAACACCATTGTTGAGACGCGGATAGAGGCTCTCGTTCAGCGCATCAATCTCCGCACGCAGCGCCGCTGGATAGAGGTCGATGCGGTTGTCGGCCAGATCGCCAAAGCCGCTGTTAAACATGCGCACAATGTCCGCCGATTCGTTGCTGACGATGGTGCCGGTTTTCTTGTCCCACAGCACCGGCACGGTGGCGCGGCCTGTGTAATCGGGCGCAGTGCGGGTGTAGATCTCATGCAGGTATTGCGCGTTATTCAGCGGATCGGGCTGTGCGCCAGGATAGTTGCCGAAGCGCCAGCCCTGCGCGCCGAGCTGTGGCTCGACGACGGTGACACTAATCAGCGACGCCAGCCCTTTGAGTTTACGGGCGATCAGGGCGCGTGACGCCCACGGGCAGATCAGTGCCACATAGAGATGGTAGCGGTCGGGTTCGGCAGCAAATTCCGTGGAGCCATCGCTGCTGATAAAGTGCCGGAAACCGGACGCCTGACGAACAAAACCGCCCTGGTTATCGGTAGCCTGCACCGGATGCCAGTCACTACTCCATTTGCCTTCTACTAACATCGCGCGACTCCTCTGTGATTTGAGCCGCAGCTTAACT
Source organism: Pantoea phosphatilytica (assembly GCF_051025615.1). Lineage (NCBI taxonomy): Bacteria > Pseudomonadati > Pseudomonadota > Gammaproteobacteria > Enterobacterales > Erwiniaceae > Pantoea > Pantoea phosphatilytica. The sequence continues at coordinate 189,282 of NZ_JBPFDF010000006.1, read as the reverse complement.
GATGACTAAACGGCTGATAATCCGGTCACAAAGACAATCATTTATTCCATTATGGAAGAAATCACGCGGGCGGATGGCGGGTGAAGTGGGTGACCAGGAAGTCGATGAGCAGGCGCGCCCGATGGGCCAGATGGCGGGCAGGCGGATAGACCGCAAACAGGCCCAATGGCGGGGTGTCGAAGTTCTCCAGCAGGCGGACAATTTCGCCACGCTGCAGCGCAGGGGCCGCGATAAAACCGGGCAGGCGCGCAATCCCCAGACCCGCGACCGCCGCCTGCAGGCAGGCCTCCGTATTGGCGAAGCGCAGACGGCCCCGGACCGGCACCGTGACGATCTCGCGGTTGTCATCACCGCCGCTGAACGGCCAGTGCCAGGGATCGCGAAAATTGGTGTCGATAACGCACTGGTGCTGCGCCATGTCACGCCAGTGCTGCGGGGTGCCGAACTGTTCAAGATAGACCGGCGAGGCGGCGATGCGCACATGCACCTCGCCCAGCTTGCGGGCCACCAGGCTGCTGTCGCTGAGGTTGCCGATCCGGATCGCCATATCGAAGCCCTCATCGACGATGTTGACCGCCCGATCGGAAAAGCTGACATCCAGTTCAATCAGCGGATAGCGCCGCGCAAAGGCGACCAGCACCTGCGAGAGCACCGCCGTGCCGAAGGAGCCGGGGGCGCTGATCTTCAGCCTGCCGGTGGGGGTGGTGGCACTTTCGCGCACGCTGGCATCCAGCGTCTCAAAGGCATCCAGCAGGTGTTTTACCCGCTCATAGTAGCTGCGGCCAACATCGGTCGGCGACAGGGCGCGCGTGCTGCGCTTGAACAGCTGCACACCGAGCTGCTGCTCCAGCTTCGATACCAGCTTGGAGGCCTGACTGCTGCTGGTGCCAAGACGCAGCGCCGCCGCTGAAAAGCTGCCGGTTTCCAGCACCGTGACAAACATCCGGTCACAATCGAGTCGATCCATCGCGAAGCCCTGTAGAGGTAAAGTCGCAGTATAAAGGCTGTGTGCAGGGGATGCAGCCTTCACTTTGTGTGCCTTAACCCTTTCGCTGCGGCGGAAAACCTGCTTGACTGACGCTCTGCCCGACGCTGTCTGGAGTATTTCATGTCGCTGATTCACCTGACGTCACTGGCAGCCATCCCGGCCGCCGAGTGGGATGCACTGTTGCCCGATGACCAGCCCTTTTTGCGCCACGCCTTTCTGCTCACCTTAGAGCAGAGCGGCAGCGTCCGGCCTGAGTCAGGCTGGCAGCCCGATCATCTGCTGTGGCAGGAAAAGGGCGTCACCCGCGCCGCGCTGCCGGGCTACCAGAAATACCATTCGCAGGGTGAGTATGTCTTCGATCACGCCTGGGCGGATGCCAGCCAGCGCGCCGGTATCCGCTACTACCCGAAATGGCTGGGGGCGATCCCCTTCAGCCCGGTCAGCGGCGCGCGCCTGCTGGGGGAGCCTGCGGCCGCCGCACAACTGCTGTCGGCCCTGCCAGCAAGCCTGCTGCAGCATGGCCTGAGCGGGGCGCATATCAACTTCACCGATGCACAGGCTGACCAGCTGCTGGCCGATCAGCCCGACTGGCTGTCGCGGCTCGGCTGTCAGTATCACTGGCACAATCGCGGCTACCGCGATTTTCAGGATTTCCTGGATACGCTGATGTCGCGCAAGCGCAAACAGCTGCGAAAAGAGCGCGAACAGGTGGCGCAGAGCGGCTTTGTGTTTGACCGCTATGGCGGCGACCAGTTACGCGAAGATCAGTGGGATTTTGTCTACACCTGTTACGCCAACACCTATGCAGTGCGTGGTCAGCGGCCCTATCTGACGCGCGACTTTTTCAGCCTGCTGGCGGAACGGATGCCGCAGAACATAGTGGTAGTCATTGCCCGCTTACAGCAGCAACCGGCGGCGATGGCTTTTTATCTGCGGGACAGCGAGACGCTCTACGGCCGCTACTGGGGCTGCCTGGCGGAGTTTGACCGGCTGCACTTCGAAACCTGTTTCTATCAGGGAATGGAGCTGGCGATTGAGGAAGGGCTGACGCGGTTCGATGCGGGTGCGCAGGGTGAACACAAGCTGGTGCGCGGCTTTGAGCCGCAGATCACTCGCTCCTGGCACTATCTGCTGCATCCCGGCCTGCGTGATGCTGTCGCTGATTTTCTGGTGCAGGAGCGGGAAGGCGTGCGCGGCTGGGCGGAAGAAGCCCGCGACGCCTTGCCCTATCGACGCGGCGATTAATCGACGCCGACAAATCCTCCGGTCTGATGCTGCCAGAGCCGGGCGTAGAGGCCGTTTTTTGCCAGCAGTTCGTGATGGCTGCCCATCTCGGCAATGCCGCCTTTATCCAGCACCACCAGCCGATCCATCTTCGCAATGGTGGAGAGGCGGTGTGCAATGGCGATCACGGTTTTGCCCTGCATTAACGACTCCAGGCTCTCCTGAATGGCCGCTTCCACTTCAGAGTCGAGCGCCGAGGTCGCTTCGTCCATGATCAGAATCGGCGCATCCTTCAGCAGCACACGGGCTATCGCCACGCGCTGACGCTGACCGCCTGACAGTTTCACGCCGCGTTCGCCGACGTGCGCGTCCAGCCCGGTGCGGCCCTGCGAGTCGGAGAGCAACGGAATAAACTCATCGGCGCGGGCGCGTTTCATCGCCAGTTGCAGCGCCTCATCGCTGGCGTCAGGACGTCCGTAGAGCAGGTTTTCGCGGATGGAGCGGTGCAGCAGCGAGGTGTCCTGGGTGATCATGCCAATCTGACTGCGCAGGCTCTCCTGCGTCACGGAGGCGATGTCCTGATCGTCGATCACAATGCGCCCGCTGTTCAGGTCATAGAGCCGCAGCAGCAGGTTAACCAGCGTCGATTTCCCGGCGCCCGACGGCCCGATCAGACCGATCTTCTCGCCAGGTTTAATGTCGAGGTTAAACCCGTCGATTACCTGACGGCCGCCGCCATAATCGAAGCGCACATCCTCAAAACGGATATTGCCGCGCGTGACCTTAAGCTGTGTCGCCTGTGGCGCATCCTGCACGCTCAGCGGCTGCGCGATGGTCTCCAGCCCATCCTGCACCATGCCGATATTCTCGAAGATGCCATTGACCACCCACATAATCCAGCCGGACATGTTGACCAGGCGGATCACCAGGCCGGTTGCCAGCGCAATCGCGCCGACGCTGATTAACGACTGGCTCCACAGCCACAGCGCCAGCCCGGAGGTGGAGACAATCAGCAGCCCGTTCAGGGCCGAGAGCGTCAGATCCATGCTGGTGACCATGCGGCTGGCGTACTGGGTTTTATCGGTCTGCTCCTGAATCGCCTGGCGGGCGTACTGACGTTCCAGGTCGCTGTGCGCAAACAGTTTGATGGTGGCGATATTGGTGTAGCCATCCACGATCGTCCCCATTAGCCTGGAACGGGCCTCCGAGGAGATCACCGAGCGCGCCTTGACGCGCGGCACAAAGAAGCGCAGCGAGGCGCTGTAGGCGACCATCCACAGAATCAGCGGGATCATCAGTCGCCAGTCGGCACCGGCAAAGAGGACCAGCGAGGTGACGGCGTAGATCAGAACATGCCAGATGGCGTCCACCAGCTGCACCGCCGAGTCGCGCAGTGAATTACCGGTCTGCATAATGCGCTGCGCAATACGCCCGGCAAAGTCGCTCTGGAAGAAGTTGAGGCTCTGGCGCAGCACGTAATTATGATGCTGCCAGCGGATCATGCTGGTCATGCCGGGGCTGATGCTCTGGTGAACCAGCATGTCATGCAGACCGATAAACAGCGGCCGCAGGATCAGCGCCACCGCCGCCATCCACAGCAGCAGCGGCCAGTTATCCCGGAACAGGGTCGCGGGCGTGGAGTGATTGACCATATCGATAATGCGGCTCAGATAGCTGAACAGCGACACTTCGATCAGGGCTGACGCCAGGCCCACCACCAGCAGGGCCGCAAAGCTCGGCCAGACCTGCCGCAGATAGTAGAAATAGAACGACCAGACCGTTGAAGGGGGCGAATCGGTAGGCGCGTCATGAAAAATATTGATAAAGCGTTCAAAACGGCGATACAACATAGCGATACTCTTTCCGTCCGGTAAAGAGCTACAGCTTAGTGCATGAACCCAGTTGAGCTAAAAGGAGAAAATATGGAAATCACCATTCGGGCACGGGAACCGCAGGACGCAGCGGCCTATCAACGGCTATACAGTCATCCCGATGTCTATCCCTGGACGCTGCAACTGCCGTTTCCCAGCGTGGCCACCTGGGAGAAAAAATTCGACAGAATGGATGCCGAAGGGTTTATCGCTTTCGTTGCAGAGATCGAGGGCGCGCTGGCCGGTGAGCTGACGCTGTTTGTGAATAACAAGCCGCGCACCCGTCACTGCATCAGCTTCGGACTGGGTGTGCATCCCGATTTTGCCGGACGCGGCGTTGGTGAGCGTCTGATCCGCACCGCGCTCGACTATGCCCGCAACTGGCTGGGCATTACCCGCATGGAGCTGGAGGTATTTCACGATAACGACCGGGCGCTGCGGCTCTATGAGCGGCTGGGCTTCGAGCGGGAAGGGGTAATGCGTGAGGCTGCCCTGCGCGATGGTCAGTTACGTGATGTGGTGATCATGGCGAAGCTGCTGCACGAGAAATGAGAAACGGAGCGGCGGCGCTGCCGCTCCGCATTGTGCTACGGATTCTGACTGCTTCTGACTGCTGTAGTGCTGCATGTTCTGCGGCGTGACCAGTTCAAACGGGATCCATTGATGTGAGTCGACCTTCTGACCTTTCATCAGCTGCTGCGCCAGTTTTGTCAGGGAAGAGTATTAACGGAGTCAATCTGGTTGACTCCTCGTCAGCATTGATAAAGTTCCGAACCTGCTCGGTTTGTCTAACCACATCTCTGCCTCATGGTATCCCCCCCGCCTGTAAAGCCTATTCTATGACACACATTCTGCGGCAAAGAGAAATTGCATTCAGAGATCACAACCAGAGTGATCTTAAAGCAAGGTTACCGATAAAAAAGGCCGGTGTTTTGGCTGGACATAATCCACAGGAGAGGATTTTTTTTGATGCAGCGAGCGTGAGTGACCATTTCGTTAAAACAAAGCAGATCTGAATCATGCTCTTTGCCATCGTCAATATGATACCCATCACCAAAGTCCATAATGACCACACTATAATAGCCATTCCCATTTTTATGCGGTATGCCATATTTAGCTTGTATCATACCTCGGTTTGCTTCCCACCAGGCAATCTGACGATTTTTTAGATAAGGAAAATTCCTGACAAGTATCGTATTACCATCATGTACGGCCATAATCTTCACTGGCGTCAGAGTCAGCCATAGCACGTAACCACTGGTGGCAACCGCAATCAACCAGGCTATCAGTCGTTTATTCACTTTGCTCACCACTGATTTCCAGGGTGGCATTCATTTCTGTTATGAAGGGCTTATAGCCATATTCTTGCCAGCGCTGCAAAACAAACCACAGCCGGAATATACGGAACTGACGAAAGACTTTATGCTGAATGTCAGCCTCATCCAGCCCAAAATGATCCTGAACCCGATAATTCACTCTTGCCTGATAGCTGTCTCCGGATAATTTTACCGACTCCAGTGTAATATGCGTAGCCCATGTGTCATGAATGGCGATTCCCAGCCCATTTATGCGATCAATGAGACGATCAAACTTAGGCAATATAGTATTTCTGATCTCATTGAGATTATTGTTTTCATCAAAGAAATCGCTCTTATTTTCTAATGCAATAAAGCCATACTCATAGTTTATTGTCCGACGTATAAAATCTTTAATGACCAGCAAAGAACTTCTTTCTGAATGGTCGCTCAGAATCTGCTCTTTCAGAGCTTTGTCCAGTAAAGGGTTAGAGTAGGGAGTACCACTGTTTTCCTGCATATGCGTGATCATCTCAGTGATGACATTTTTATACGGACCGTGGAAGGAATACGTTTTTGCCAGTTCACGGAACTCATCAAACATAATATCGGCACTCTCATTCCGGCTGACAAAAGACATATGCTTATCAAGATTCTGCATCGCATAAGGTGAATATAATGTTGCTGTCGATGGTTCAGGCTTGAGCTCAAGCGTGCACGGATTCACTCTGGCGGATACATTATCCACGTTTATGCGCATTCGATTACGCAACGACAGAATATCCATATCGCCATAGTGCATATCACTGGCCTGATAGTCATTCATGTGCCGGATTGTCTTATAAATCATTACGGGCAAAGTTAGAGGTTCAAGCCCCTCTTTTTTTGCCTCAATCAGCTTCTCCTTCCGCCTCGTCTCCTCTCGTATCGCTGCCAGGCCTGTATTGCAGTTGTAGTCATAGGTGTGTGTACTGACAGAAGGCACAAACCTTGCCCGGCATGGGCAGGAACTGTAACTTTCAATAGAACCTGCCCACTCTTTTATAACGCCGTCAAAGGAGTAGGTGTCGCCCATGCCACCACAGATGCGGAATCGGCCTTCATGAGCACCGCAGGTAACGGGATCGCCTTCTCTGGCCTGTTGCCGGACAATGCCGCCGATTTCATAAGTTTCATCAGGTGCGCCAGCAATGATACGTCCGCCGCAGGTAGTTTTATCCAGGTGATAGAGAAATGCTCCTTTTAATGCCATAACAATTCCTTTTGTTCAGTGTGGCTAAATCCAGAACATCATACGCCGGTTAATAAATAATCAAAACTATCCGTGTAATCTAAATATTTATGGCCTCCGCTACTACTTACTCAGGGCTCTGCCGTGACGCCTGATGATTACGCAGCAATAACACAGGACGAAGCGCAAAACCTCAACAGCAGTCAATCAACGCGCGCGCTCCTCTGACCACACAACCGGCCACCTGCTTCGCATAAAACAGCCTGAAGAAAATTTGTCCAGCTGCCGATATCACCTTACCACCCGCAGAGAGTAAGGAGTGATAGCGTGATAAAGCTGATTACTATCGATGAACTGCGTCCGGGTATGTTTATCCACAAGCTGGAAGTCTGGTGGATAAAGGACCAGCGCATTCATAATCAGATGCTGATCGCCGATCCACGACAAATTGACCTGTTACGCAATGAAGGGATCCGTCAGCTCTGGATCGATCTCGATCGATCGGTGCAGGCGCCGATCGCGACCCCGAACGCCACGAAACCTGTCGCCCGGACGCCATTTTTTCAGGAGCTGGATCTGGCACAGCAGATCTTTCAGCAGGGCAAACCCAAAATACAGGCGATGTTCAATGAGGCCCGGCTGGGCAACAGCCTGAAGCTGGATTACATGATGGAGCTGGTGGATGAGATCGCCGGTTCCATTACGCGTGAACCCTCCGCCATGCTCAGCGTGGCACGGCTTAAAAATCATGATGACTATACCTATCTGCATTCGATGGCGGTCTGCGGACTCATGATTGCGCTGGGTAAAAAACTGGGTCTGGAGGAGCGTGCATTGCGCCGGGTTGGCATGGGCGGTTTACTGCATGACGTCGGTAAAGCCGCCGTGCCGCTGGCGATCCTGAATAAAGCCGGCAGGCTGGAGGAAGAGGAGCTGAGAGTGATGCGTCAGCATCCGGTGGTGGGCGCGCAGATCCTGATCGAGTGCAACGCCGACAGCGATCTGATCGATATCGCCCTGCATCATCATGAAAAATATGATGGCAGCGGCTATCCGCATGGGCTGAAAGGTGAGGCGATTTCGCTCTACGCCCGCATGTCGGCGGTGTGTGACGTCTATGATGCCGTGACCTCGACCCGCGCCTACCGTAACGGCTGGACACCGGCAGAGGCGATGCATCAGATGCTGAGCTGGCGCGGCCACTTCGATCCGGGCCTGCTGCACACCTTTATCCGCACTATCGGCATCTATCCGGTGGGCTCGCTGGTGCGTCTGGCCTCCGGCCGGGTGGCGCTGGTGGTGAAAGCGGGTGAAAAGTCGCTGATGCGTCCCTGTGTGCATGTCTTCTGGTCGCTGCATGCTCAGCGTGAGGTGAAACCGGAGGAGCTCGACCTGGGTGACAGTTTCTGCACCGACAGCATTGTGGGCGCTGAAGACAGCACGCTCTGGAGCAACGTCGATCTGAACCGCATCTGGGCGCTGGAAGTCGCCTGATTTTTCGCCATTTTTACACTATTTTTACGCCCGCCCGCTGCATTTTAACCCCTTCTTTATACGCCGCCGCGCAAGCTAAGCCATAAATCCAATCCTCTGGAGGTTCCTGTGAGCGTGGGCGTAATAACCGGCATCGTGCTGGTGGTGTTGTTACTGGGCTATCTGATCTATGCCCTGTTAAATGCGGAGGCCTTCTGATGGCGGCCAATGCTTTCTTACTCATCGCATTCTATCTGGTGCTGCTGATGCTGCTGGCGCAACCGCTGGGTCGGGGGCTGGCATCCCTGGTGGCGGACAAACCGCTCTTTGCCCGTCTGGAAGCGCCACTGTGGCGACTGCTGGGCGCGCAGCAGTCGGAGATGCGCTGGCCGCACTATCTGCTGGCGATCCTGCTGTTCAATGCGCTGGGCTTTGTGCTGCTGCTGGCTATCCTCCTGATGCAGGGTTCGCTGCCGCTGAATCCCCAGCAGCTGCCGGGCCTGAGCTGGCATCTGGCGCTGAACACCGCTGTGAGCTTCGTGACCAACACCAACTGGCAGTCCTACAGCGGCGAAAGCACCCTGAGCTATTTCAGTCAGATGGTGGGCCTGACGGTGCAGAACTTCCTCTCTGCCGCGACCGGTATCGCCGTGGCGTTTGCCCTGATCCGCGGCTTCGCGAATCGCAGCTCGGCTTCGCTGGGTAACGCCTGGCGCGACCTGACGCGCATCACGCTCTACGTCTTACTGCCCATCAGCCTGCTGATGGCGCTGTTCTTTGTCAGCCAGGGCAGCATTCAGAACTTTGCGCCCTACCACAACTTCACCACGCTGGAAGGGGTGCAGCAGACGCTGTCGATGGGGCCGGTGGCATCGCAGGAGGCGATCAAAATGCTGGGCACCAACGGAGGAGGCTTCTTCAACGCCAACTCTGCCCATCCGTTTGAGAACCCGACCGTGCTGACTAACCTGGTGCAGATGCTCAGCATCTTTCTGATCCCGGCGGCGCTCTGCTTCGCGTTCGGTGAAAGCGTGCGTGACCGCCGTCAGGGCCACATGCTGCTCTGGGCGATGACGCTGATGTTTGTCGCGGCCGTGGCGGTGGTGATGTGGGCTGAACTGCAGGGCAATCCGCACTTCCTGCAGATGGGCGCAGACAGCGCCGCCAACATGGAAGGCAAAGAGACGCGCTTCGGCATCCTCAACAGCAGCCTGTTTGCAGTGATTACGACGGCAGCTTCCTGCGGCGCGGTGAACGCCATGCACGACTCCTTTACCGCGCTGGGCGGGATGGTGCCGATGTGGCTGATGCAGCTGGGCGAGGTGGTATTTGGCGGTGTCGGTGCGGGCCTCTACGGGATGCTGCTGTTTGTGCTGCTGGCGGTGTTTATCGCCGGGCTGATGATTGGCCGAACCCCGGAGTTCCTGGGCAAAAAAGTCGATGTGTGGGAGATGAAGATGACCGCGCTGGCGATTCTGGTCACTCCGGCGCTGGTGCTGATCGGCACCGCGCTGGCGATGATGACGGACGCCGGACGCAGCGCCATGGCGAATCCTGGCATTCACGGCTTCAGCGAGGTGCTCTACGCGGTCTCCTCGGCGGCCAACAACAACGGCAGTGCCTTTGCCGGACTGAGTGCTAACACCCCATTCTGGAACCTGTTACTGGCCGTCTGCATGCTGCTGGGCCGCTTCGGCATCATCATCCCGGTGATGGCGATTGCCGGGGCGATGGCGGTGAAAAAAGTGCAGCCGGTGGGTAACGGCACGCTGCCGACGCACGGCCCGCTGTTTATTGCGCTGCTGATCGGCACCGTTCTGCTGGTGGGTGCACTGACCTTTATTCCTGCTCTGGCCCTCGGCCCGGTGGCTGAGCATCTGCAACTTGTTCAGGGACAATCCTCATGAGTCGTCAACAACAGGCATTATTTGACGCAGCCCTGCTGCGCACCTCGGCCTGGGATGCGGTGAAAAAGCTCGATCCGCGGGTACAGTTTCGTAACCCGGTGATGTTTGTGGTCTACCTCGGCAGCATTCTGACCTCGCTGCTGGCGCTGGCGATGCTGGCTGGCCGTGTCGGCGGCAGCGCCAGCTTTACCGGCGCGATCGCGCTCTGGCTCTGGTTTACCGTGCTGTTCGCCAACCTGGCGGAGGCGCTGGCCGAAGGGCGCAGTAAGGCCCAGGCCAGCAGCCTGAAAGGGGTAAAAAAGACCAGCTTTGCTAAAAAACTTGCGGCGGCGCGCTATGGCGCTGAGTGGCAGCAGGTGGGTGCCGACCAGCTGCGTAAAGGCGACGCGGTGCTGGTGGAAGCGGGCGATATCATCCCCTGCGACGGTGAAGTCGTGGAGGGCGGCGCCTCGGTAGATGAGAGCGCCATTACCGGTGAGTCTGCACCGGTGATCCGTGAATCGGGCGGGGACTTCGCCTCCGTCACCGGCGGGACCCGTATTCTCTCAGACTGGCTGGTGATCACCTGTAGCGCCAACCCGGGCGAAACCTTCCTTGACCGGATGATCGCGATGGTCGAGGGCGCGAAACGCCGTAAAACACCCAATGAGATCGCCCTGACCATTCTGCTGGTCTCACTGACCATCGTGTTCCTGCTGGCGACCGTGACGCTCTGGCCATTCTCAGCCTGGGGCGGCACGCCGGTCAGCGTGACGGTGCTGGTGGCGCTGCTGGTCTGCCTGATCCCGACCACCATCGGGGGCCTGCTGTCGGCGATTGGCGTGGCGGGCATGAGCCGGATGCTGGGGGCCAACGTGATCGCCACCAGTGGCCGCGCGGTCGAAGCCGCAGGGGATGTGGATGTTCTGATGCTGGATAAAACCGGCACCATCACGCTCGGCAACCGTCAGGCAACGCAGTTCCTGCCCGCGCCGGGCGTCAGCGAAGAGCAGCTGGCCGACGCCGCGCAGCTCGCCTCGCTGGCCGATGAGACGCCGGAAGGCCGCAGCATCGTGGTGCTGGCGAAACAGCAGTTTAATCTGCGCGAGCGCGATCTCAGCAGCATGGGGGCCAGCTTTATTCCGTTCTCCGCCCAGACCCGCATGAGCGGCGTCAACGTGCAGGATCGCCTGATCCGCAAGGGCGCGGTGGATGCGGTGCGTCGCCACATCGAAGCGAATCAGGGCCGCTTCCCTGCCGAGGTTAACGCTCAGGTGGAAGAGGTCGCCCGTACCGGCGGAACGCCGCTGGTGGTGGCCGAGGGCGCGAATGTGCTGGGCGTGGTGGCGCTGAAAGATATTGTGAAAGGCGGCATCAAAGAGCGCTTTGCCGAGCTGCGCAAAATGGGCATTAAAACGGTAATGATCACCGGCGATAACCCGCTGACCGCCGCCGCGATTGCTGCAGAAGCGGGCGTGGATGATTTCCTCTCTGAGGCGACGCCGGAAGCGAAGCTGGCGCTGATTCGTCAGTATCAGTCAGAGGGACGGTTAGTGGCGATGACCGGTGACGGCACCAACGATGCGCCAGCCCTGGCGCAGGCGGATGTGGCGGTGGCGATGAACTCAGGTACGCAGGCGGCAAAAGAGGCGGGCAACATGGTTGATCTCGACTCGAACCCGACCAAGCTGCTGGAGGTGGTGCACATCGGTAAACAGATGCTGATGACGCGCGGTTCGCTGACCACCTTCAGTATCGCCAATGACGTGGCGAAATATTTCGCCATTATTCCGGCGGCCTTTGCGGCGACCTATCCGCAGCTCAACATGCTCAACGTGATGCAGCTGCACTCGCCCGCCAGCGCCATTCTGTCGGCGGTGATCTTTAACGCGCTGGTGATTGTTTTCCTGATCCCGCTGGCCCTGAAAGGCGTGAGCTATCGCCCGCTCAGCGCCGCCGCTCTGTTGCGCCGCAATCTGCTGATTTACGGTCTGGGTGGTCTGCTGGTGCCGTTCGTCGGCATCAAAGCGATCGATCTGCTGTTAGTGTTATCAGGCATGGCCTGAGGAGAGAGAAATGAGTCAGTTACGTCCGGCCGTTTTACTGCTGTTGCTGCTTACACTGGTTACCGGTGTGGTTTATCCTTTCCTCACTACCGGACTGGCGCAGTGGCTGTTTCCCTTCCAGGCTGGCGGCTCGCTGCTGGAAGAGGAGGGGGCCGCCCGCGGGTCAGCGCTGATTGGCCAGAACTTTACCCGGCCCGGCGATTTCTGGGGCCGTCCTTCCGCCACCAGCGATAAGCCCTATAACCCGCTCTCCTCCGGCGGCAGCAATCTGGCCGCCAGCAATCCGGCGCTAGATAAAGCGGTGGCGGAGCGCGTTGCAGCACTGCGGGCCGCCAATCCGCAGGCGTCTGCGGCGGTGCCGGTTGAGCTGGTCACCGCCTCCGCCAGCGGCCTGGACCCCGACATTTCGGCGCAGGCTGCCCTGTGGCAGGCACCCCGTGTCGCCGCCAGCCGCCAGCTGCCATTGCCGCAGGTGGAGGCGCTGATTGAGAAGATGACGCACCGTCCGCTGATGCCCTTCCTGGGGACGCCGACCGTCAACGTATTGCAGCTGAATATGGCGCTCAACGAACTGTAAGGGTGTTAAGAAAGCGATGAACCACGAACCTCAGCGTCCCGATCCTGACGCGCTGCTGCAGGCTAACCGCGAAACGCATCGCGGACGGCTGAAAATCTACTTTGGTGCCTGTGCGGGCGTGGGCAAAACCTACGCCATGCTGCAGGAGGCACAGCGGCTGCGTGCGCAGGGGCTGGATGTCCTGATCGGGGTGGTTGAGACCCATGAGCGACCGGAAACCGCCCAGCTGCTGACAGGGTTAACCCTGCTGCCGCGTCGTGCGACCGGGCGTTCACGCCATGCGGAGTTCGATCTGGATGCCGCGCTGGCCCGCCATCCGGCCGTAATCCTGATGGATGAGCTGGCGCACACCAACGTTCAGGGATCGCGCCATCCCAAACGCTGGCAGGATATAGAAGAGCTGCTGGAAGCGGGCATCGACGTCCTGACCACCGTGAACGTGCAGCATCTGGAAAGCCTCAACGATGTGGTCGGCGGCGTGACCGGCATTCAGGTGCGTGAAACCGTGCCCGATCCTTTCTTCGACAGCGCCGATGAGGTGGTGCTGGTCGATCTGCCGCCCGACGATCTGCGTCAGCGGCTGAAAGAGGGCAAGGTCTATATTGGCGACCGCGCGGAACGCGCCATCGAAAACTTTTTCCGCAAAGGCAACCTGTTCGCCCTGCGTGAGCTGGCTCTGCGCCGCACGGCCGATCGGGTGGACGATCAGATGCGTGCCTGGCGCGACCAGCAGGGCCGGGATCGCGTCTGGCACACCCGCGACGCGATCCTGCTCTGCATTGGCGATGACAGTGGCAGTGAAAAGCTGGTGCGCACCGCCGCCCGGCTGGCCGCCCGACTCGGCAGCGAGTGGCACGCGGTCTATGTCGAAACGCCCCGACTGCATCGGCTGCCGGAAGCCCGGCGACGGGCCATTCTGCGCACCCTGCAGCTGGCGCAGGAGCTGGGCGCGGAAACCGCTACGCTCTCGGAACCGGATGAGGCGGAGGCGGTGCTGGGCTACGCCCGCGAGCATAACCTGGGCAAAATTGTCACCGGCCGTCGTCCGCTGCGGCGCTGGCGGCGTGACAGTTTTGCCGAACGGCTGGGTCAGCTGGGGCCGGATCTTGATCTGCTGGTGGTGGCGCTGGATGAGCCGCTTAAGGATGCGCCGCATCCGCTGCCGGATGGCCGTGCCACCAGCGAAAAATGGCGGGTGCAGCTGCGCGGCGTGATGATGGCACTGGTGCTCTGCATCGTCGTTACCGCCGCCGGGCAATCCGTCCTGATCAACTTCGATCCCGCCAACTGTGTGATGATCTATCTGCTGGCGGTGGTGATCGTGGCGCTGCGCTATGGCCGCTGGCCCTCGGTAATCGCCACGGTGATGAATATCGTCGCCTTTGACCTCTTCTTTGTCGCGCCGACCGGCACGGTGGCGGTCTCCGACCTGCAATATCTGGTGACCTTCGGTGTGATGCTGGCGGTAGGGGTGATTGTCGGTAATCTGACGGCGGGCGTGCGCTATCAGGCGCGGGTCGCCCGCTACCGTGAGCAGCGGGCGCGTCAGCTCTATGAGATGGCGAAATCGCTGGGTAGTGCGTTAACGCCACAGGATATCGCCGCCACCAGTCAGCGGGTGCTCGACGCCACGCTGCAGGCGCGCTGCCTGCTGCTGCTGCCGGATGAGCAGGGTGAGCTGCAGCCGGTGGGCGAGGCGCTACCCACCAGCGAACCGGATCGGGCGATTGCCAAATGGAGCTACAGCAAAGGCCAGCCGGCGGGCGCGGGCACCGACACCTTACCGGCGGTGCCTTATCAGATCCTGCCGCTGAAAAGCGGCGCGCACTGCCGCGGCCTGCTGGTGGTGGAGCCGCAGAACCTGCGTCAGCTGATGATCCCCGAGCAGCAGCGGCTGGTGGAAACCTTCACGGTGCTGATCGCCAACGCTCTGGAGCGGATGGCACTGTCGCACAGCGAGGCGGCGTCCCGGCTCGCGGCCGAGCGGGAACAGCTGCGCAACGCGCTGCTGTCGGCGCTGTCACACGACCTGCGCACGCCGCTGACCGTGCTGTTTGGTCAGGCGGAGATGCTGATGCTCGACCTTGCCGGTGACAACTCAAAGTATGTGCCGCAGGCGAGTCAGATCCGCGAACAGACGCTGAGCACGATCCGGCTGGTCAGCAATATGCTGGATATGGCCCGCATTCAGTCGGGCGGGCTGAATCTGCGGGAAGAGTGGCTGGCGCTGGAGGAGGTGATCGGCGGCGCGCTGAGCAGTATGGCGCCGTCGCTGAAAGGGCATGAGGTTCAGCTCGACCTGCCGGATGACATTGTGCTGATCAAGGGCGACAGCACGCTGCTGGAGCGGGTCTTCACCAATCTGATCGAGAACAGCCTGAAGTATGCCGGTAACTGCGCGCCGCGTGGTATCCGCGCCTGGCGCGCCGCCACCCGGCTGGAGATTTCGGTCTGGGACGGCGGACCGGGCATTGCGGAAGGGGATCTCAGCCGGATATTCGATAAGTTCTCACGCGGTGATAAAGAGTCGGCGGTGCCGGGCGTGGGCCTGGGGCTGGCGATCTGTAAGACCATTATCGAAAGCCACGGCGGGCAGATCTGGGCGGAAAACCGGGCCGAAGGCGGCGCGGCTTTCCGCCTCTCACTGCCCCTGCCGCCCGCGCCTGAAATTTCTGAAGAAGGGCTGAAATAACTTCACAGTGAATCGGTTATACTCCCGGACCTGTCTGATTACGTGTGGGATTGTATGGAACGTTTTACCGAAAACCTGATGTATGCATCGCGCTGGTTGCTGGCTCCGGTTTACATTGGACTTTCGCTGGGATTGCTGGCGCTGACCATTAAATTTTTCCAGGAAATTTTTCACCTGCTGCCCAACATTTTCAGCATTGCGGAAAACGATCTGATCCTGTTGCTGCTGTCGCTGGTGGATATGACGCTGGTGGGCGGCCTGCTGGTGATGGTGATGCTGTCAGGCTATGAGAACTTCATCTCTAAGCTCGACATCGACGAAGATAAAGAGAAGCTGAGCTGGCTGGGCAAGATGGACTCCGGCTCGCTGAAGAACAAAGTGGCCGCCTCTATCGTCGCGATCTCCTCGATTCACCTGCTGCGGGTGTTTATGGAAGCGCGCAATGTCGATAACGGCAAGCTGATGTGGTACGTGATTATCCATCTGACCTTTGTGCTCTCCGCCTTTGTGATGGGCTGGCTGGATAAGCTGTCGCGTAGCGACAAAAAGTAACCTCACGCCTCCGGTAGCCCGCTGACGCGGGCACCTGTTTTATCCGCCTCTCCCTGTTTTCCTGCCTTTCTGATTACCCCGCTGGCGAAGCCGGGCGTGTGCCTGTCAGCTGCGGCATCACCTCTTTGATCATGGAAAAAAAGTGCTGCAGCCTGGCCGGGTAGTAACTCGCCCAGGGATAGGTCAGCCACACCGGCAGCGGCGGAGCCTGCCAGGCGGGGACCAGCTGTACCAGGCTGCCCGCCGCCAGATCCGCCTGCACCGCCCAGGAGGAGACAATCGCCGCGCCCATGCCTGCCAGCGCCGCTTTGCGCACCGCATAGAGGCTGTCGCTGGCGAGCCGGGGTGTAATCGGCAGGTTCACTGGCTGGCCGTCGTCAATCCTCTGTAGCGCCACCTCATTGCGGTAAAAACTGGTCAGGGCCAGCCACGGCAGATCGCGCAGCTGTCCGACCGCTTCAACCGGCGGCTGTCGGGCCAGCAGCGAGGGGGCCGCCACCACGATGCGCGGCACCTCGGCCAGCAGAATCGCCACCACGGAGGGATCGGTTGGTGCGCCCACCTGAATCGCGCAGTCAACGTTCTCCGCGATAAAGTCCGGCGTCCGGTCATTCAGCATCCACTCGATATTGAGCCGGGGATAGCGATTCAGGTAATCCACCAGCGGGGCGATCAGCTGATCCTGACCAAAGGCGTGCGGCGCGCGCACCCGCAGCGTTCCGACCGGATCGGCACTGGCATCGGTCAGCGCATCCTCCAGCGCATGCCAGGTTGCCAGCAGCTCCCGCGCCTGCGCGTAGCAGCGTTCGCCATCGTCGGTGAGCTTCAGGGCATGGGTGGTGCGCAGGATCAGCTTCAGGCCGAGCCGCTGCTCCAGGGACTGCAGCCGACGACTGACGGTGGGTTGCGTAGTGCCGAGCTGGGCGGCGGCGGCGGATAAGCTGCCGCTCTCGACGATACGGATAAAGGTCTGCATCAGATCGATGCGATCGCTGCTGTTCGGGTTGTTCATACGCTCCACGCATAACGGTTTTGCCTGATGTCAGTCTACCGCGTATAAACGCGATGCGCTCTAATGGCGGCTGAAAATCGCGAGGAACAGAACCATGTCAGCAATACAGACCCACTCCCACAATGAACCGCTCGCCACGCCGCTGGTGTTTACCCTGGCCGCCGGGGCCGGACTCAGCGTCGCGTCGATCTACTACAGCCAGCCGATGCTGGAGATCATCAACCGGCAGTTTAATGCGGGGATCGGCGCGGTTGGCATGGTGCCGATGCTGACCCAGGCGGGCTATGCGCTGGGTATTCTGCTGCTGGCCCCGCTGGGCGACCGTCATGACCGGCGCACCATCATCTTCATCAAGGGGTTGCTGCTGGTGGCGGCGCTGCTGCTGTGCGGCTTTTCCGGCGGACTCAGCGCGCTGCTGATCGCCAGCTTTGTGACCGGCCTGACCGCCACCGTGGCACAGGATATTGTGCCCGCCTCGGCGGCGCTGGCACCGGAACGCAGCCGGGGGAAAACAGTCGGTACGGTGATGACCGGGCTGCTGGTGGGGATCCTGCTGTCGCGGGTCGTCAGCGGCGTGGTGGCGGAGTATTTCGGCTGGCGCACCCTCTATATGATCGCCGCGCTGTCGGTGCTGCTGATCACGCTGACGCTGCGGCGGATTCTGCCACGCTTCGCGCCGGGCACCCAGGTGAGCTATCCGCGTCTGCTGCTGTCGCTGGTGCATCTCTGGCGTCACCACCAGACGCTGCGCCGGGCCGCACTGGCGCAGGGGCTGCTCTCCGTCGCCTTCAGCGCCTTCTGGTCAACGCTGGCGCTGATGCTCAGCGACCGTTTTCATCTCGACAGTGCCATCGCCGGAGCCTTTGGCCTGGCGGGCGCAGCAGGTGCAATGGCGGCACCGCTGGCGGGCAGTGTCGCTGACCGCATCGGCCCGGCGCGGGTGACGCTGGTGGGTGCAGGGCTGGTGACGCTCTCCTTTGCGCTGATGTTTCTGCTGCCGCTGCTGCCGGTGCCGGCGCAACTGGCGCTGATCGTCCTGTCGGCCATCGGGTTTGATTTAGGGGTGCAGGCTACGCTGGTGGCACATCAGACGCTGGTCTATGGTCTGGCGCCTGAGGCACGCAGCCGTCTCAACGCGCTGCTGTTTACCGTAGTGTTTATCGGGATGGCCAGCGGTGCCGCGCTCGGGAGTCTGGCGCTGGCGCACGGGGGCTGGAATGGAGTGGTTGCGCTCGCCACCCTGGCCGGCGCCGCCAGTGTAGCGGTGCGTTTCGCCAGTCGTCACCTGAAAAACTGATCGTCTCGCCCGTCAAAAAATGTGCCAGGCTTATTCATAAACCCGAAATAATCTGGAGTGTTATGAACTTTTTAGCCTGGACAGCAGCGACGGGCGGCCTTCTGCTGCTGATGTCACTGGCTTCCGGATGGATTCACCGGGGACCCGTGACCTCATTTGGCCTGTTTCTTATCGCCGGGATACTCTGCGGGCCGTGGGGCTTTGACCTTATCCATATCGATATCGTTACCCACTCTGAAGCCGTGGCGCACATCACCGAGATCACCATGGCCGCCTCGCTGTTCATTACTGGCCTTAAGCTGCGCCTGCCGCTGCAGAATCACTGCTGGCACACCGGGCTGAAGCTGGCATTTCCCGCCATGCTGCTGACGGTGGCGGCGATGACCCTGCTGGCGCACTACGTGGTGGGATTAGCGTGGCCGATCGCGCTGGCATTTGGGGCGATCGTCGCGCCCACCGATCCGGTGCTGGCGAGCTTAATCTCGGTGAATGATGCGCAGGATGATGATTCGCTGCGGGTGGCGATCTCCAGCGAAGCGGGCATGAATGATGGCTCCGCGCTGCCGCTGCTGATGCTGGCGCTGCTGCTGTTCAATGGCGAGAGCCTGAGCGGCGCGATGCTGGCGCACTGGGGCGCGGTCGAGGTGATCTGGGCGATTGGCGGCGGGCTGATCATCGGGTTTGTGCTGGGGCAGTTGATTGGCGTGCTGGCGACCCGTCTGCGCAATGCCAATGGCGATGTCGCCCCCAACGATTTCCTGGCGCTGGCGCTGATCGCGCTGAGCTATTCGCTGGTGGAGTGGCTGGGTGCTTCCGGCTTCCTGGCCGCCTTTGCCGCCGGGCTGGGGCTGCGCCGGGCGGAGCTGGGCGTTTTCCGGCGTCATCAGCCCGACGATCTCTCCGACGACGAGCGGGTGCTCCCCTCTGAGGCGCTGGTCAATCCCAACAAGCGGCTGGCGCATCAGGGCGACAGCAATATGGTGAAATCGATTGGGTTTGTGGTAGGCGACGCCCTCTCTTTTGGCGATACTATTGAACGTCTGCTGGCGGCTGGCATGATGGTGGTGCTGGGCGTGACGCTGGCGCAGCACTGGAATCTCTACGGCGTGCTGCTCGGGCTGGCGCTGTTCGTCGTGGTGCGGCCGCTGGCTGTCTGGCTGGTGACGCTGCGCGCCGGGCTGCCGCTGGGGCAGCGCCTGCTGATCGGCTGGCTAGGCATCCGGGGGATAGGCAGCCTGAACTACATCGCCTACGCCTGGACGCACGGCATGGAAGGCCCGCAGATGGAAATCATGACGAACATGGCGTTAACACTGGTGGTCTGCAGCGTGGTGATCCACGGCACCACCGTGACGTCGCTGCTGAACTGGCGTCAGAAACGCATTGAAGCCCTTCAGCGCAAGGCTTAACCCGCAAGAACAGGAGTTAAAAAATGAAAGTGACTCAGATAGTGCTGCTGAGCATCCTCGCGTCCGGCAGTGCGCTGGCGGCGGACGACGCTGACACAGAACAGAATGTCTATGCCAGCCAGTTGTGCCACATCGTCAGCGGCGAAAAAAAGGTCGCGACGGCGGATCACTATGTCGAACAGATGAAGTCGGCTGTAGCGAGCAGCCAGTCGCCGTCGGCGATGAATCAGCCCGAATTTGATGAAGAGTCGGCGCGTGAAGTCGCCAGCGCCTGGCTGCAGCTGGGTGACGATGAGCGCGCCAAACTGCGCGTCAATGAACAGCAGTGTGAACAGGCGGTCATGGCGCAGTTCCAGCAGGAAGATTAACCGCGCTGCATCAGAGAAAAACGCGCCTGCCGGGCGCGTTTTTTTATGGCTTTTCAGGGGACATTGCGTACATAATCGCCAGCCATGGCATCCGCCTTGCATCTGTTGATTCTCCTTCAGCCCGCCGCAACGGCTGGCTTATTACTCTGGCATCACTTAACAGGCATTATGATTACGCGTCGACGCTTTATTCTCGGCACGGGAGCGCTTGGGCTCTCCATGACCACCGGCAAATTATTTGCCCGCGATGACATTATTCCCCTCTGGCCGGACGATCCGCCCGGCGGCGGCGGCCCATCGGGTCAGCTGCGGATTAACAGTACCGGTTCATGGTCGAATATCGTCAGCCCGGCGATTCAGCGTTTTAAGCCCGAGAATCCCAATGGCGAGTCGGTGTTGATCGCCGCTGGCGGCGGCTATCGCTGGATCGGCATGGCACGCGAAGCCTGGCCGGTGGCGCGCTGGCTCAACGCCAGTGGCTACACCGCCTATGTGCTCAGCTACCGGCTGCCGCATGAGAAGTGGCAGGCGGGCCGGCTGGCACCGCTGCAGGATGCGCAGCGCGCCATCCGGCTGGTGCGATCTTTCGAACGCAGGGTGCATGTGCTGGGCTTCTCGGCAGGCGGGCATCTGCTGGGGCTGGCGGCGGCGCGGCCGGACTTTCAATCCTATCCCGCCATCGATTCGCTGGATGAGGTGGTGCCTGGCGTTGATAGCGTGGGGCTGATCTATCCGGTGATTACCCTGGAAGCGCCTTATCAGCACACCAACACCCATCTGATGATGGTCGGCAAAAATGCCACGCCGCAGGATGAGGCGAACTGGTCGGTACAGAACTTTGTGACCCGGCACTATCCGCCGACGTTTCTGGCGCAGGCCGAGGACGATCACACCTCCAATCCCTTTAATACCGAGCTGATGCGCGACACCTGTCGCCGCAATCGCGTGCCGGTTGAGCTGATTCAGATCAGCAAAGGCGGGCATGGATTTGGTCTGGGCAAGGCGGGAACACCCGCGGCGTTATGGGATCAGGCGTATGTCCGCTGGCTGGATCGGGTCGGCTGAGGGGCTCTGGTGCGGTGCAGGGCTGCACGCTCAGTAAACCTGGCAGGCGGCAGAGAGATAAAAAAAACAGGCGGCCGGAGCCGCCTGTTCTGTTGCTGAAGCCCGTGCGGCTTAGCGCATGGTCACAAACTCTTCCGCGGCGGTCGGGTGGATCGCCACGGTGTTGTCGAAGTCTTTCTTGGTCGCGCCCATCTTCAGCGCCACGGCGAAGCCCTGCAGCATCTCATCCATGCCGAATCCGATACCGTGAATCCCGACAATCTTCTCATCGGCACCCACGCAGACCAGCTTCATGCGGCACGGCTGACGATGCTGAGTCACCGCGCTGTACATCGCGGTAAACGATGATTTGTAGATTTTGACCTGATCGTCGCCATACTGTTCGCGCGCCTGCGGCTCGGTCAGGCCGACGGTGCCAATCGGCGGATGGCTGAAGACCACGGTCGGCACATTGCTGTAATCCAGATGCTCATCCGGCTTGTTGTTAAACAGACGCTCAGAGAGACGACGGCCTGCGGCCACCGCGACCGGCGTCAGCTCGACCGCACCGGTGTTATCGCCCACCGCATAGACGCCGGAGACATTGGTGTTCTGGAATTTATCGACGCGGATATAGCCTTTGTCGTCCAGCGCCACGCCTGCAGCGTCAATATTGAGGTTGTCGGTCGCCGGCTCACGGCCGATCGCCCAGACCAGGCAATCCACGGTGTATTCGCTGCCGTTTTCCAGCCGCAGCGTCAGGCTGCCATCTTCATTCTTCGTCACCGATTCCGGCACGGCTTCGGTGTGCAGCGTCGGGCCATCGGTGTTCATTACTTCGACCAGCGTTTCGGAGAGCAGCGGATCGAAGCTGCGCAGCGGCGCATGCTTACGCACGAACAGGTGGGTTTCTGAGCCCAGCGCGTTCACCACGCCCGCCAGCTCGACCGCGATGTAGCCTGCACCGATCACCGCTGTGCGTTCTGGCAGCGCATCCAGCTCGAAGAAACCGTCGGAATCGATGCCATATTCCGCACCCGGAATCGACGGGTGAACCGGACGACCGCCGGTGGCGATCAGGATATGGTTAGCGGTGATGATCTCGCCGTTAACTTCCACGCTGTGCGCATCGACGAAGCGGGCAAAGCCTTTGATTACTTCGACTTTGTTTTTGCCCAGCACGTTGTCATAGGAGTTGTGGATACGATCGATATAGGCGCTGCGGTTTTTCACCAGCGTGGCCCAGTCGAAGCGGTTCACGGTGGTGTCGAAGCCGTAATCCGGGCCGTAAAGATGGATAGCCTCAGCGATTTGCGCGGCGTGCCACATGATCTTTTTCGGCACGCAACCCACGTTCACGCAGGTGCCGCCCAGCTCTTTCGCTTCAATCAGGGCGCATTTCTGGCCATACATAGCCGCACGGTTAATTGAGGCGATACCGCCGCTGCCGCCGCCAATGGCGAGATAGTCGAAATGTCGGGTCATTGAAGTATCCATCCGGTTGCATAAAAAATTGGGGTTGAGTGTAACGCTGCGGGTCGAAATGACGCAAAGTTTGCGCCTATGATTGTAATAGGGTTCTGTTTTTTCATCGCTGACAGGGAAGCATACCATGCACCTCACTTTTCTTGGCACCGGCGGCGGTGCTCCCAGCCTGCAACGTAACGTGACATCCATTGCTTTTACCCGTGCGCAGAGCGGTGAAACCTGGCTGTTCGACTGCGGGGAGGGCACGCAATTACAGTTTATGCGCTCCAGCCTGAAACCGGGCAAAGTGGACAGAATTTTTATCACCCATCTGCATGGCGATCATATTTTCGGGCTGCCGGGCCTGCTCACTAGCCGATCGATGGCCGGGCTGACCACACCGATGACGGTTTACGGGCCAAAGGGGTTAAAAACCTTTGTGGAGACGGCGCTGTCGATCAGCGGCTCTTACACTGACTATCCGCTGACGATCGTCGAGATTGAGGCGGGCTGGACGCTGGATGACGGGGCCTTCCGCATCAGCGCCTGGCCGCTGAGCCATCCGGTAGAGTGCTACGGCTACCGCATTGAGCAGCATGACAAACCCGGCCTGCTGGATGCGGCGCGGCTTAAGGCCGAAGGGGTGCCACGCGGGCCGTGGTTTCAGCAGCTCAAACAGGGCGAGCGCGTCACGCTGGAGGATGGCCGGGTGATCAACGGCGCGGACTATCTGGGGCCGGCGACGCCTGGCAAAAAGCTGGCTATCTTTGGCGACACCGCCCCTACCGAGGCCGCGCTGC
Organism: Pantoea phosphatilytica; assembly: GCF_051025615.1. Taxonomy (NCBI): domain Bacteria; kingdom Pseudomonadati; phylum Pseudomonadota; class Gammaproteobacteria; order Enterobacterales; family Erwiniaceae; genus Pantoea; species Pantoea phosphatilytica. The sequence continues at coordinate 166,030 of NZ_JBPFDF010000006.1, read as the reverse complement.
AACTGGCGGCGGATGTTGATCTGATGGTGCATGAAACCACGCTGGAGGCGGCGATGGTGGAAAAGGCCAACGGACGCGGCCACTCCACCACCCTGCAGGCCGCCGATCTGGCGAAACGCGCCGGGGCAAAACGGCTGATCGCCACCCATTTCAGCTCCCGCTATCTGGCCAGAGACATGAGCCGCCTGCTGGCGGAGTGTCAGACGATTTTTCCCTGCACCGAGCTGGCTTCGGATCTGGCCGTTTTCACGGTTTAGTGCTGGAGTGCCGGATAGGTAAAGAGCAGCAGATGAGTGAGGTTAAGGGTAAAGTGCAGGGCGGTCGCCAGCCATAACCGGCCGCTCCAGTGCCACGCCAGGCCATACAGCAGGCCCGCCAGGGTGGCAAAAATCACCAGCAGCACGCCGCCGGTGATGTGCGCCAGCCCGAACAGCAGTGCGCTGATCGCGAGCGCGGGCACGCCTCCCAGTGCCGCCCGGAGCCGCTGTTGCAGATAGCCGCGAAACAGCGCCTCTTCGGCCAGCGAAACAAAAAACAGATTCGCCAGCATAAATGCGGGCAGCCACGATGGAAGGTGCGGCTCAAACGCCAGACCGCCCAGCAGCACGGCGCAGCAGAGCAGCAGCGGCACGGCGGCGATGAGCGCCAGCGCCGCGATCCACGGATAACGCGGCGGGCAGGCCCGGGCGCGGAACAGCGTCGGCAGGCAGGCCAGCAGCACGAAGGGGATCAGCGCCTTATCGATATTAAAGGAGAAGCTGAACGGCAGGCTCTGCGCACCCACCTTAACCGCATCGACCTGAACAGGATTGTGAAAGCCGGGAAAGAGATGGAGCAGCAGCCCCAGCGCGATCAGCAGCAGCAGCGCTTCGCGCAGCAGGGCATATCGGGAACGGGCTGGGTCATCGCGGTGCAGCGCAACCAGCGCGGCGGTGCCGGCCAGCAGCGGCAGAACCGGCCACGTCAGGACCTGATGATAAAACCCCACCAGCACGGCGAAGGCTGACAGCAGCAGCGCCAGCCGCCGGGCGGGTTGCAGAGCGGCCAGTGCGGCCGCCAGCAGCATCCACATCGTGGCGTTATTCAGGGACGATCTGGTTTACCACGAAGTGACCGGTGCCTGCCGGAACCAGTTTTTTGTGCAGCCACGGCAGCACGGTGTTCATCTGATCGGCCAGCTTCCACGGCGGGTTGATCACAATCATGCCGGAGGCGGTCATGCCGCGCTGATCGCTGTCCGGACGGGTTGCCAGCTCGATCTGCAGAATATTGCGAATGCCGGTCGCTTCCAGGTCGCGCAGCATATGCTTGATCTGCTGGCGTAATACCACCGGATACCACAGCGCGAAGATGCCGGTGCCGAAACGTTTGTGGCCTTCCTGGATCCCTTTCACGACCGCCTGATAGTCACTTTTCATCTCATACGGCGGATCGATCAGCACCAGACCGCGACGCGACAGCGGGGGCAGCTTCGCTTTCAGCTGCTGATACCCGTCGGCGCGATCGACGCGGGCGCGGTTGTCTTTGCTGAATTCGTTACGCAGCAGCGGATAGTCGCTGGAGTGCAGTTCGGTGAGCTGCAGTTTGTCATCTTCACGCAGCAGGTGACGGGCGATCAGCGGGGAGCCGGGATAGTAACGCAGCGCGGGGCCGCGATTCAGCGCGCCGATCGCGTCAAAATAGGGCTGCAGCAGTGCGGGTGCGTCGGGCTGCTGCCAGATGCGGGCGATCCCTTCCAGATATTCACCGGTACGCTCGGCGTGTTCGCCGCTGAGCTGGTAGCGGCCGGCACCGGCATGGGTATCCAGGTAGAAAAAGGGTTTCTCTTTCTCTTTCAGCGCCGTGATGATCAGGCTCAGAACGGTGTGCTTCAGCACGTCGGCATGGTTGCCGGCATGGAAGCTATGGCGATAACTCAGCATTGTTTATCCTGTTGAATGTATAAGGTTTTAATTGATGGAAAATCAATTTATCCCAATTATTACCTCACGTATTACCCACAGAACGACGCACAGCAACCGACGCAGGAAAAGCATGAGAATCCGCGATTATATCAGGGATGACGGGGTGATGGGTCGAAAGCGAGAGAACAAATCGGCGCGTTTCTTCCCCACCTCTCTCTGGCTGCCATTGATTTTCGCTACACTAAGCCGCATGTTACTTAGATTGCGTGGCGCGACCCGCTGCGCCCCATACATCCATAAAGGACTGCGCTATGACCAATCCGCTACTGACATCTTTTACGCTTCCCCCTTTTTCTGCCATCCAGCCTGAACATGTGGTGCCTGCCGTGACGGAAGTACTCAGCCAGTGTCGCGCAGAAGTTGAAAAAGTCGTGGCGCAGGGCGCGCCCTATACCTGGGATAATCTGGTTCAGCCGCTGGCGGAAACCGATGACCGCCTGAGCCGTATCTTCTCCCCGGTCAGCCACCTTAATTCGGTCAAAAACAGCCCGGAGCTGCGCGAAGCCTATGAGCAGACGCTGCCGCTGCTCTCTGAATACAGCACCTGGGTCGGTCAGCATGAGGGCCTCTATCAGGCTTATCGCAGCCTGAAAGCGAGCGACGAGTATGCTGCGCTGGATCTGGCGCAGAAGAAGGCGGTCGATAACGCCCTGCGTGATTTCGAACTTTCCGGTATCGGTCTGCCCAAAGAGAAGCAGCAGCGCTATGGCGAGATCGCCGCGCGCCTCTCCGAACTGGGATCGGCCTACAGCAACAACGTGCTGGATGCCACCATGGGCTGGAGCAAGCTGATCACCGACGAAAGCGAACTGGCGGGGATGCCGGAAAGCGCGCTGGCCGCGGCGAAAGCCCAGGCCGAAGCCAAAGAGCAGGAAGGCTGGCTGCTGACGCTGGATATTCCAAGCTATCTGCCGGTTATGACCTACTGCGACAACGCCGCGCTGCGTGAAGAGATGTATCGCGCCTACGCAACACGCGCCTCCGATCAGGGACCGAACGCCGGTAAGTGGGATAACGGTCCTGTCATGGCGGAAGAGCTGGCGCTGCGTCACGAACTGGCACAATTGCTGGGCTTTGACTCCTACGCCGATAAATCGCTGGCGACCAAAATGGCACAGAGCCCGTCTCAGGTGATCGATTTCCTCAATGACCTGGCTGAACGCGCCCGTCCGCAGGGTGAAAAAGAGCTGGAGCAGCTGCGCGCCTTCGCCCGGAAAGAGCATGGTGTGACGGAACTCAATCCGTGGGATCTCACCTATTACGGTGAAAAACAGAAGCAGCATCTCTACACCATCAGCGACGAGCAGCTGCGTCCTTACTTCCCGGAAGAGCGGGCCGTCGCCGGTCTGTTTGAAGTGGTAAAACGCATTTACGGCATCACGGCGAAGCAGCGCACCGACGTCGAGGTTTATCATCCTGACGTGAAGTTCTTCGATCTGTTCGATGAAACCGGTGAACTGCGCGGCAGCTTCTACCTCGACCTCTATGCCCGTGAGCACAAGCGCGGCGGGGCCTGGATGGATGACTGCGTGGGTCAGATGCGTAAAGCTGATGGCAGCCTGCAGAAGCCGGTCGCCTACCTGACCTGTAACTTTAACCGCCCGGTAAAAGGCAAACCGGCGCTGTTTACCCATGACGAAGTGATTACTCTGTTCCATGAGTTTGGTCACGGCCTGCACCACATGCTGACCCGCATCGAAGCGCCGGGCGTATCGGGTATCAACGGGGTGCCGTGGGATGCGGTAGAACTGCCAAGTCAGTTTATGGAAAACTGGTGCTGGGAACCTGACGCGCTGGCCTTTATCTCTGGACACTATGAAACGGGCGAGCCGCTGCCGAAAGCGTTGCTGGATAAAATGCTGGCGGCCAAAAACTACCAGGCGGCACTGTTTATCCTGCGTCAGCTTGAGTTTGGTCTGTTCGACTTCCGTCTGCACACCGAGTTTAACCCGGAGAAAGGCGCGCAGATCCTGGAAACCCTGCGCGAAGTGAAAAGCCGCGTGGCGGTCGTTCCGAGCCCGGAATGGGGCCGTTTCCCGCACGCCTTCAGCCATATCTTCGCAGGGGGCTATGCTGCCGGTTACTACAGCTATCTGTGGGCCGACGTGCTGGCGGCCGACGCCTATTCCCGCTTCGAAGAAGAGGGCATCTTCAACCGTGAAACCGGTCAGTCGTTCCTGGATAATATCCTGACGCGCGGGGGGTCCGAAGAGCCGATGGAGCTGTTCAAACGCTTCCGCGGCCGTGAGCCGCAGCTCGATGCGATGCTGGAACATTACGGCATTCAGGGATAAGTCGGTTCGTGAAAATCTGTTTACTTGATGAATCGGGCGCCGGAAACGGCGCCTTATCACGTTTAGCGCAACGCTGGCTGCTGGAGCACGATGATGCCACGCCGCTGGCCCTGGTGCAGACGGCCACGCATCTGGAGCTGCGCAAGCGCGATGAGCCAAAGCTGGGCGGCATTTTTGTTGATTTTGTCACTGGCGCGATGGCGCATCGCCGTCGCTTTGGTGGCGGGCGCGGCGAAGCCGTGGCGAAAGCGGTTGGCATTAAAGGCAGCTATCTGCCGGATGTGGTTGACGCCACGGCCGGGCTGGGGCGGGATGCATTTGTGCTGGCGGCACTGGGTTGCCGGGTACGGATGCTGGAACGCCATCCGGTGGTGGCTGCACTGCTGGACGATGGCCTGCAGCGCGGTTATCAGGATGCGGAAATCGGTCCCTGGCTGCGCGAAAGGCTGACGCTGATCCATGCTGCCAGCGCGCAGGCGCTGGGCGAGATTACGCCTCAGCCCGATGTGGTCTATCTTGACCCGATGTATCCCCATCGCCAGAAAAGTGCGCTAGTGAAAAAAGAGATGCGGGTATTCCAGTCGCTGGTTGGCCCCGATGAAGATGCGGATGCGTTACTGGAACCGGCCCGTCGGCTGGCGAAGAAGCGCATCGTGGTCAAACGGCCAGACTACGCCCCGCCGCTGGCAGGGGTGGAGACGCAGGCGGCGGTGGTCACGAAAAGTCATCGCTTCGATATCTATCCCCCGCTGGCGGCTCCGCCCGCATCCTAATCTGCCCGCTTTCACCAGCGCGCCCGCCCGGTTTATCTGGCACGCTGCCGTACCGGGTTCGTAACGCGCATCTCATCATGTGACGGATGAAATAAAGCATGGCTGAATAATTTCAGCCATGCTTTATAAACGCTTCGCGTTATCGCGGCATAATGCTTCAGCCGGGGTTCTGCGGGACGCTTAATTTAACAGATTGTCCAGAAACGTCGGTGGCACAACGGCGACAGGAGGACGGATCTCTGACGGGTTCCAGTTTGTTTCCGGAACGGTGAGCGGGTATCGGGGGCGATAACCTTGTTCATTAATTCCGGAACATTCATTTCGCACTGGCTGACGTCACCCATCATACCGACGAGGCAGGCGCCACTGACCACCGTTATTTCTGCCGGGTTAATTTCTCTCATCGTTAATATCCTTATTAGTTTCTCTGAATCAGTTAAAGCGACTATTTCGCGCTGCTCTCCTGTGTAAAGAAAACAAGCAAGCCAGAAAAAGACAACGAATGCCGTTATCTTTGCCTATCGTAATACTTTGATAAGTTCCCTTTTGCTGTCAGGAATTAACCAGGCACGGGTCATAGTCTTCCTGCATGAAAAAAGCCGGCGGGTGCCGGCTTTCAGAAACGGGGATTATGCGTCCTCTTCATCGCGTAGCGGCACAATCAGCATGTCGATGTGCACGGTATTGATCAGCTGGCGGGCAGAGGACATCAGCTTGCTCCAGAAATCCTGATGATGACCACACACGACCAGGTCGACATCATATTTCTTAATCGCATCCACCAGCACCTGCCCCAGGTCGCCGCTGCCGCTCAGCGTCTCACTGACAGGATAACCTGCCGCGTCTGACAACCCTTTCAGCGCGGTATGGGTCTCTTCGGAGATCCGCTTCTGCATATCCCCCAGATTGACATCGATCAGGCCGGTGTAGAGGTCGGAGTAATTCACATCAACGTGAATCAGGGAAATTCTGGCATCGTAGGGGCGAGCCAGCGAGACGGCCTTATCCACCAGCAACTGACTTTCCGGGGAAAGGTCTACTGCAATCAGGATGTGTTTATAAGCCATGATAAAACTCCTTTCACGAGATTAAGGATGGCATCCAGTGTTCCTGCCGCGTCACAGCTTAGCGAAATCCCTTGCGCGAGCGGGCGATGAGCGCCACCAACGTGTCTGCCTGCGTTGCAGGTGATGATGTTGTTATCCCCTGAGTATAGCCTTCTCTCACCGCAAATGCTGCCGTTGCCGCCTGGCTTGTGCAGCAGATCAAGGCTGTTCAGAATTTACTCGCGCTGAACGAAAATCATCGTTGGAAAAAATGTAAAGATTTCTCCTACACTGAAAAAAGGCGGTCCGATTCGCAGCCGCTCAGGGGGTCGAAAACTTTGGCAGTCCGGTGATTCAGTGGCGGGTTATATCGGCAGGCGGGCTCAGTGCATGATGCGGGGTCTGTGGCTGCGATTCCGGCCGGGAGGGGGAGAAAATGATCAGCACTATTGCACTTTTCTGGGCGCTTTGTGTGGTATGTATCGTAAATATGGCGCGCTATTTTTCATCGCTGCGCGCGCTGCTGGCGGTTCTGCGGGGCTGTGATCCGCTGCTGTATCAGTATGTCGATGGTGCGGGATTTTTCACTTCTCACGGCCAGCCGAGCAAACAGGTGCGGCTGGTGACCTATATCTGGGCAAAGCGTTACCTTGACCACCATGATGATGAATTCATCCGGCGCTGTGAGCGGGTTAGAGGACAGTTTATTCTGACCAGTGCACTGTGCGGGCTGGTGGTGATCAGTCTGGTGGGGCTGGCGATCTGGCATTAAAAAAGGGCGACCTGAGTCGCCCTTTTTCGCGGAGATTACACCAGTTTCAGGGCAATCCAGTAGAGCGAACCGGAGAGCAGAATACAGACCGGCAGGGTGAAGACCCACGCCATAGCGATATTCTTGATGGTCCGGCTCTGCAATCCGCCGCCGTCGACCAGCATCGTACCGGCCACCGAAGAGGAGAGGATGTGCGTGGTGGAGACAGGCATCCCGGTGTAGCTGGCAATGCCAATCGACAGCGCGGCGGTCACCTGCGCTGACATACCCTGCGCATAGGTCATCCCTTTTTTACCAATCTTCTCACCGATGGTGGTGGCAACACGGCGCCAGCCAATCATCGTACCGGTGCCCAGCGCCAGCGCGACGGCCACAATAATCCAGATCGGCGCATACTCGATGGTGCCAAGCAGGTCGCTTTTCAGTTTGTTGAGGAAGCGTTTGTCATCCGCTGAGGTTTCCGGCAGGCGGGCTGCTTTATCGGCGGTATCAGAGATACAGAGCAGCAGGCGACGCATATGACCGCGCTGGTCTACGGTCAGCTGGTCGTAGCTCTGCAGATTGTTCAGCAGCACCTGTGCACCCTGTACCGCCTGCAGTGCCCGCGCGCTGTCACAGTGGAACTCTTTCGGGCTGCTCGCAGGCACTTCTTCCGGTGTTGGCAGCGCAGGCGGTGCCATCTGGATGATGTGCGTCAGCGATGCGTTATGCTGCTGATAGTACTGCTCCAGATGATTGACCGCATCGCGGGTACGCGTGATGTCATAACCGGAGGCGTTCATGTTGACCACAAAACCGGCCGGTGCTACCCCGATCAATACCAGCATGATCAGGCCAATTCCTTTCTGACCATCGTTCGCGCCGTGCGAGTAGCTCACGCCAATTGCCGAAACAATCAGGGCGATACGGGTCCAGAACGGTGGCTTTTTCTTGCCGTCGATCTTCTCGCGGTCAGCAGGCGTCATATGAATGCGCGCCCGCTTTTTGGTGTTGCTCCAGTAGCGGCGCAGAATAAAGATCAGGCCACCCGCCAGCACCAGACCGACAATCGGCGACAGGATCAGCGAGAGGAAGATATTCAGCACTTTCGGGATGTTGAGCGCATCAACGACCGAGGTTCCGCTCATCAGAGCATTGGTCAGGCCGATACCGATGATAGCGCCGATCAGCGTATGGGAGCTGGAGGCAGGCAGCCCGAGATACCAGGTACCGAGGTTCCAGATAATCGCCGCCAGCAGCATAGAGAACACCATGGCGAGACCGTGCGCCGATCCAACATTCAGCAGCAGATCGGTGGGAAGCATATGAACGATAGCGTATGCGACGCTCAATCCACCGAGCAGTACGCCAAGGAAGTTGAATACACCGGCCATGACCACAGCAAGCTGGGCCCGCATGGCACGGGTATAGATGACCGTCGCAACTGCGTTGGCCGTGTCGTGAAAACCGTTGATTGCTTCGTAAAACAATACAAACAGCAGGGCAAGAACCAATAACAGGCTAGTACTGAGGTCTAGACCAGCAAACAAATGTAGCATAAACGTTACGCCATTTTTGGAGGACATGAACGCGGCGCATTATCCGCGACAACGTGCGGTATGGGAAAGCAAAATATAGTTCTGATTTGACCTTTCGTCGTAAGAGTAACAGTCAGCTGGGTGAAAAAGGGTAAGATATCAGTCAGATACAATATGACACATTTACGGCAATTTTTTGACGCTGGCGTCTCAGTGAGCAGATCACTACAATCTGCGCCTTTCCAGTAAAGTGAGTGAACCGCAGTGGAACAGTTTGACGTTATCATCATTGGTGCCGGTGCCGCAGGGCTGTTCTGTGCCGCTCAGGCCGGGCAGCGGGGGCGCCGCGTGTTACTGCTGGATAATGGCAAAAAGCCCGGACGCAAGATTCTGATGTCTGGCGGTGGCCGCTGCAATTTCACCAATCTCTACACCGAACCGGCGGCCTATCTGTCGCACAATCCCCATTTCTGTAAATCCGCGCTGGCGCGTTACACCCAGTGGGATTTTATCGATCTGGTGAATCGCCACGGCATCGCCTGGCATGAGAAGACCCTGGGTCAGCTCTTCTGCGACGACTCCGCGCAGCAGATTGTCGATCTGCTGCTGGCCGAATGCGACAAAGGGAACGTGACGCTGCGGCTGCGCAGCGAGGTGCTCAGCGTGTCGCGTGACGACAGCGGTTATACGCTGCAACTCAACGGCAGCGCGGTTCAGGCGCAGAAGCTGGTGATCGCCAGCGGCGGTCTGTCGATGCCAGGCCTGGGTGCCTCGCCGTTTGGCTATAAAATCGCGGAGCAGTTCGGCCTGAGCGTCTATCCGACGCGGGCGGCGCTGGTGCCCTTTACCCTGCATAAACCGCTGCTGGAGCAGTTACAGACGCTGTCAGGCGTTGCGCTGGATACCACCATCGACGCGCAGGATGGCACCCGCTTTAAAGAGGCGATGCTGTTCACCCACCGCGGCCTCTCCGGCCCGGCGGTGTTGCAGATCTCCAGCTACTGGCTGCCGGGTGAGTTCGTTACGATCGATCTGTCGCCCGCTACGCCGCTGGAGGCGTTTCTGACGGCCCAGCGCAACGCGCACCCGAACCTGAGCCTGAAAAACAGCCTGGCGAAGATCCTGCCGAAGCGGCTGGTGGAAGTATTACAGGGGATGAAGAGGGTGCCGGATGTCACCCTGAAGCAGCTTAACAGCAGACAGCAGAGCGAGCTGGCGCAGGCGCTGCACGCCTGGCGCATCCAGCCCAATGGCACCGAGGGCTACCGAACGGCGGAAGTGACACTCGGCGGCGTCGATACCACCCAGCTCTCCTCAAAAACGATGGAGGCGCGCACGGTGCCGGGACTCTACTTTATCGGTGAAGTCGCCGATGTCACCGGCTGGCTGGGCGGTTATAACTTCCAGTGGGCCTGGAGTTCCGCCTGGGCCTGCGCCCAGGCGTTGTAAGCCGGTTTACCAGCGCTGATGCACATGCGGTGCAATTTTCTCCTGATAGATCTGCTTCAGCGCAGTCATCGTCTCCGCAGAGAGTGCCTCAACGTCACTGGCGCGGGCGTTGGCTTCCGCCTGCTCACGGTTCTTCGCGCCAGGGATCACCACGCTGACCTCCTCGTTCATCAGGATCCAGCGCAGCGCAAACATCGCCATCGTGATATCACCCGGCACCAGCCGCCGAATCTCCTCGACCGCCTCTAGGGCAACCTCGTACGGCACGCCTGAGAAGGTCTCGCCTTTATCGAACGCTTCACCATTACGGTTAAAGCTGCGGTGATCGTCCGCAGCGAACACGCTGTCGGCGCGCATCTTACCGGTCAGCAGGCCAGAGGCCAGCGGCACACGGGCGATGATTGCCACTTCACGTTGTTTCGCTTCGCGTAGCAGCCGTTCCGCCGGACGCTGGCGGAAAATGTTGTAGATCAGCTGAATTGAGGAGACGTTGGGAAATTCCAGCGCTTTCAGACCTTCCTCGACCTTTTCAACGGAGACGCCGTAGTGACGGATCTTCCCGGCGGCCACCATCTCATCCATTACCGCGAACACGTCCGGATTGTAGTAAACCTCGGTGGGCGGGCAGTGCAGCTGCACCAGATCCAGGGTGTCGGTCTGCAGATTTTCCCGTGAGCGGTCGATAAAGGCGTTGAGGTTTTCTGCCGTGTAGCCCTGGGCGACGTGGGGCGAGAGGCGACGGCCCAGCTTGGTGGCCACAAACGGGCGTTCCCCGCCGCGCGCCTTCAGCACCTCAGCAATGATTTTTTCGGAGCGGCCATCGCCATAGACATCGGCGGTATCAATAAAGGTTATGCCCGCATCCAGCGCAGCGTTGAGGGCTGCTCTGGCATCCTCCAGGCTCACTTCTCCCCAGGTGCCGCCAATGGCCCATGCGCCAAAACCAATTTCAGAGACGCGCTGACCGGTACGGCCCAGTGTTCGTAGTTTCATGCAAACATTCCTCGATGCGTTTCAGACAGGGTGACAGAAGAGGGCTAACCATTGAGCTTAGCGCTTTCCGGCGCAGAGGCGACCGGATGATGCGGCAGATCGTCGCGGTGCAGCGCATCGGCAGGCTGCTGGTAACGTTGACGTTTTCCGGGAAAAACGGCGGCGTCCGGGCCTTCACCGCTTCGCTAATTAATTGATTTTAAGAAATTTCACCTGAAATTAAACAGGCGAGAGTGTGGATTCGGTCACATACTTCATGTTTTCAGGCTACCAGGTGGATCGCCATGTTTAAATTTATTTCGTCGGTCTTTGCCAGTCCCGAGAAGTTTCTGCAGATCATGAGCCGTCAGGATATCAACGACTCGATCGCGGAAGGTGAGCGGATCATCATTGATGAGAACGGCAATATCTCAGTCAATACGCTGAGCGAGGAAGTCCATGAAGATTTTGCCCGCCATGTGAACACATTAAAGGGAGTATGAGGTGGGTACCGCGATATTTATGGTGTTGATGGTCAGTGGTTACTGGTATACCAGCCGTGATTTAAACAGCCGCTTTAAAATCCGCCGCTCGTCAGGCTGGGATGTCTACTTCCTGGTGGCGCTCTACGGCTGTATCTTCGTTCTGCAGGGGGTATTCGCGACCGGGCTGGTCTGGCTGCTGCTGCTCTGCGTCTCCGGCATCGCCAATGCCGTACAGATGATCCCTGGCGTCCACCTGAAGTGGCAGGTGGAGTTTATGAACTGGAGCTTTCTCGGCATCCAGGCACCGGTGGTGGTCATGCTCGCCTTTGCCATTCTGCTCTGCCTCTATCGCTCGAACTGGGCAGGCAGCGCGCGGCTCAACGTCTCCGGTCGTAAAGATCTCTATCAGCGCCTTTCGCGCTCCAACGGCGTAGAGCAGTTGCTGTTTCAGTGCATGGAAGAGGGGGAGCTGGCGTGGATTACCCTGAAGTCACGCCGTATCTATATCGGCATGGTGCACGCCTCCACCTTTGAGTATGAGAGCACCAAGAACATTGTGCTGATCCCGATGCTGAGCGGGTATCGCGACAGCAAGACGCTGAAGCTGGCGGTGGAGCACAACTACAGCAAATGGTACGCCGAGCACAACATCACGCTCGACTCATCGCCTAAGGATGCAATGTCGTTCCGCAAAGTGATCATGGTTGACCAGATTGAGAGCCTGTCGCTGTTCGATCCTGCCAGTGCCACCGCGCTCTCCATGGGACATCCCCAGGAGGTCGAAAAGAGCCAGGGCACCGAGGATGGCGACCGCCCGGATGCAGAAAGCCGGGACACGCCGGATTAAACCGTTCCATGGGTTCCTCTGACCGCAGGCCAGAGGACAATCAGATACATTGACCTCTCCCTACCCGCGCGCTGCCCTGGCAGAGGCGCACTCTCCGCCAGACAGCACACCTGGCCATGGCCTGAGCGGATTAGCGGTTAAGCTTGTCATGAGACAATCAACCAGGAGTGAATATGGCTCAGCAAAAAGAGATTCTGATTATTGGTGCATCGCGCGGCATTGGTCTGGCCGTCGCCCGGGCGTTTGCCGATGAGGGCTGGCAGGTTACGGCCACGCACCGCAGCGGCATACCGGCGCAGGGCAACCACTCTGGCATCCGATGGCATGCGCTGGAGATGACCGACACGGCGGCGGTACAGCAGCTTGCCGGCCAGCTGCATAAAGGGACGTTTGCGGCGATGCTGATCAACGCCGGGATCAGCGGCCCTGCGCATCAGTCGCTGTTACAGAGTGACGATCAGGCGCTGGCACAGCTGTTCCTGACCAATACGATTGCACCGGTGCGCACTGCAGAGATCCTGCTGCCGCTGTTGCAGCCGGAGGGCGTGCTGGCGATCACCTCCTCGCAGCTCGGCAGCCTGAACGAAAACCCCACGGCGCAGATGCCGATCTACGCGGCCAGCAAAGCCGCGCTGAATATGCTGAGCCGCACGCTGACAGGCGCGGTTGACGCGCAGCGCGGGACGCTGCTGACGCTGCATCCCGGCTGGGTAAAAACGGATATGGGCGGTGAGAGTGCGCCCCTGACCGCCGAAGAGAGCGCAGCGGGCATTGTTCAGCAGCTCGCCCACTGGCGGGGGCGCGGTGGCCATCACTATGTCGACTACGCTGGCCAGACGCTGCAATGGTAGGCTGACGCGGGGCGGTTACGCCCCGATATCACGCAGTGCTTTGCCCTTCATCAGATTGCGTTCGATGTGCTCCAGCGTCACATGCTTGGTCTCGGGCACCAGCATCAGCGTCAGCAGAATAAACACCAGGTTGAGCGCACCGTAGAACCAGAAAGTATTGGCGTTGCCCAGTTGGTCCAGCAGCGTCAGGAAGGTCGCGCCCACAATCATATTGCCGACCCAGTTGGTGGTCGTGGAGGCGGTGATACCGAAGTCACGCCCTTTCAGCGGCTGAATCTCTGAGCAGAGCAGCCAGATCACCGGCCCGGCCGCCATAGCGAAGCCCACAATAAACATCAGCAGCATCGCGACGGCAAAGTATTTGCGGAAATCTGTCTCCACGCCGACGTGCAGCAGCGTGCCCAGCGCCCCCATTCCGATCGCCATCACCAGGAAACTGGTGGTCAGCATCGGTTTACGTCCCCAGCGATCCACAAAGAAGATGGCAATCAGGGTCGCCAGCATGTTGACCAGCCCGACAACCACCGTGCCCCACATCTGCTCGCTGGTGCTGGAGAAACCGGCGATGTTAAAGATCTTCGGCGCGTAGTACATCACCACGTTCATGCCGGTAAACTGCTGCATCACCTGCAGCAGCATCCCCAGCCACACCGCGCGGCGGAAATTGGTGTTCGAGCGGAACAGTGACCAGCCGCGCTGCTTCACCTGCAGGCTCTCGCGGATCTCTTTCAGCTCTTCGCGCGCCTGCTCACTGCTGTTGCGAAGGCGATCCAGCACCCGCTGCGCCTCATTAAAGCGACCGTGGGCGGCCAGCCAGCGCGGGCTGTTCGGCAGAAACAGCACGCCGATAAACAGGATTACCGCCGGAATAGCGATAATACCCAGCATGGCGCGCCAGTTGCCGCTGTAGCTGAAGGCGGTATCAGAGAGATAGGCCACCACAATGCCGGTGGTCAGCATCAGCTGATACATCGAGATCATGGAGCCGCGAATCCGTTCCGGCGCGATCTCCGCCAGGTAGAGCGGGGCGGTATAAGAGGCGATTCCGACAGCCAGACCCAGCATCACGCGGGCGCAGACCAGCGAGGTGACATCGGGAGAGAAGGCCGACCACAGCGAACCGACGACAAACAGCGTCGCGCCCGCCAGCATACTTTTTTTACGGCCCAGCTTTGACGACATCCAGCCTGCAGCCAGCGCACCCAGCGCCGCACCAAACATCATCGCGCTGACCACCCACTCCTGCTGATGATTAGTGATCTGCAGATCCTTCGCCAGAAATGGCAGGGCACCGGCAATCACGCCGATATCCAGGCCAAACAGCAGGCCGGACAGCGCCGCCATAAAACAGACGAACCAGGTAAAGCGGTTCTGTTGATGTCCCGATCGTTTAGCTGCTCCCATGCGAGTCTCCCTGCGCCGATGTTATGTCAATATTGTTAACGTTATGTAAACATAGCTGATGCTGGTGTGGTGCCGATCACACTTTTACGCATCACCCTGCCTGGCAGAAGGGATGGCGAAAAGAAAACGCCAGAGATCAGCGGGATGGCCCAATGGCGGGAAAAGGGAAGTGGGGCACGATTACGCAAAACCGGGCAGGAAAGGGCGGCTTTTGCAACTCTCCGCCTGCGGCATTACACTGCCGCTTTTCTGCCATTGATTGAAGGTGCTTATGTCTGAACCTTTCCAGCGTCAGCCACTGCCTCTGCCAGGCGGTCATAACAAAGTCCTGCTGCACTCCTGCTGCGCGCCCTGTTCGGGCGAAGTCATGGAAGCGATGCTGGCCTCCGGCATTGATTACACGATCTATTTCTACAACCCGAATATTCATCCACTTAAAGAGTATGAACTGCGTAAAGAGGAGAACATCCGCTTTGCCGAAAAGTTTGGCGTGCCCTTTGTGGATGCTGACTACGATCGGGATAACTGGTTTGAGCGCGCGCGCGGACTGGAGTGGTCGCCGGAACGGGGCGAGCGCTGCACCATGTGCTTTGATATGCGCTTCGAGCGTACGGCACTCTATGCGCATGAGAACGGCTTCCCGGTCATGACCAGTTGCCTGGGGATTTCGCGCTGGAAAGATATGAAACAGATTAACAGCTGCGGTGTACGCGCCGCGGCGGCCTATCCGGACCTGCTTTACTGGGAGTTTAACTGGCGTAAAGGCGGCGGTTCGGCGCGCATGATTGAAATCAGCAAGCGCGAAAGTTTCTATCAGCAGGAGTATTGCGGCTGCGTCTATTCCCTGCGCGACACCAATCGTCATCGCGTCGCCCAGGGACGTGAGCGTATTCAGATTGGTGTGCAATATTATCAGCCTGATGAGTCCTGATTATCCGGCATCGTGAAACGCCGCGGCCTGCGCATGGCCGTGCGTGGCGGTCATCACCGGCCGCAGCGTAACGCTGCCGTCCGGTCCGCTGTCGTGTTGCCCGTAACTGCACTGCGCACAGGGGTTATCCGTATAGCCCGGCTGTTGCTTTGCCGCGTCGTTCAGCTGACGCTTCCGGCAGGCGCTGGGCGTGCAGCCCATGATCTGCCTGAATGAACGGGTAAAAGATTGCTGACTTTCGAAATGGTATTTCAGCGCCAGCGCGATGATCGGGGCGTGGCTGTTCTTTAAATCATTCACGCTGGCGTTGAGTTTTTTCTTGCGGATATAGCGCGCCAGCGTTTCATTGTGATAACGGGCAAAGAGCTTCTGTAAATACCATTTTGAGTAACCCGCTTTTTCTGCAATATCGTCCACGCTTAAACGCTGATCGAGATTGTGATTAATCCACTCGGTTATAGAAATAATTACGCTTTCGTTATGTTTATTGTCGGTCATAGAGCCTCCCTGTTTCAGGTCCGGCAATGATGAATTATTTATCTTAATGTGCTTATTCCTTGCGTAAAAGATTTTTCAGTATTTTAATATTTATTTCGAGAGATGTTCATTTGACCATCCTTTTTTAATAAAAAGGATGAGTTGTAATTGATGTGTTGATAATTATGAAGTAATGAAATAAAAATAATTCGCCGCGCCACATTATCAGAAAACACGTTTTCTCATTATCGCTATCGCACGTCGCATCAATAGATTTCTGACGGTGACATGCCAGGCTTAGGGTTCATCTTTCATCAGGAGAACCCCGGATGAGCCCGACATACGCGTTGAAAAAACCGCTTGCCGCTTTGCTCACCTTGCTGGCTTTATCTGCACCGGCCTCTGCCAGTGCCACGCCGGTGTATGGCGAACAGCTGGAAGGCTTTACCTATCCCTGGCCGCTGCACCATTTTGAGTTTCACTCCCAGCAGCAGTCGCTGAGCATGGGCTATATGGATGTCAGACCAGCGCAGCAGGCCAATGGCAAAACGGTGGTGCTGATGCATGGCAAAAACTTCTGCGGCGCGACCTGGGAAGAGACGATTCGGGTGCTGAGTCAGCAGGGGTATCGTGTAATCGCGCCCGACCAGATTGGATTCTGCAGTTCCACCAAGCCCGATCGCTACCAGTACAGTTTCCAGCAGCTGGCCGACAATACCCATCAGCTGCTTGCCCGGCTGGGGGTGAAACAGGCGGTGATCATCGGTCACTCCACGGGCGGAATGCTGGCTACCCGCTATGCCCTGATGTATCCGGATCAGACGCAGAAGCTGGTGCTGGTTAACCCGATCGGGCTGGAGGACTGGAAGGCGAAGGGCGCACCGTGGCGCTCCGTCGATCAGTGGTATCAGCGCGAGCTCAGGCTCAGCGCTGCGGGCATCCGGAAATATGAGCAGCAGACTTACTATGCCGGACGCTGGAAACCGGAATACGATCGCTGGGTCGATATGCTGGCGGGCCTCAACGGGGGGCCAGGGCATCAGAAGGTTGCCTGGAACTCCGCCTTACTCTACGACATGATCTTCACGCAGCCCGTGTTCTATGAGCTGGGTGACCTGAAGGTGCCCACGACGCTGATGATCGGCACCGCCGATACCACCGCAATCGGCAGCGACATCGCCTCACCGGCGGTCAGAGCGCAACTGGGAAAATATGCGGTCCTGGGTAAAGCGGCGGCTCAACGCATTCCGGGCGCGCGGTTAATCGAATTTCCTGGCATGGGACACGCGCCACAGATGGAGGCGCCGGCGACATTTAACCAGACGCTGCTCGACGATCTGGCGCGCCCCTGAACCGCCGGGCCCGGCCTTATGCCGTGGCCCGCTTCTGCTTTTTGCTCCGGTACATCTGCTGATCGCTGTCGTGCAGCAACTGCTCCAGGGTTTGCGGATGGGCCGGATCAAACTCCACGACGCCGGAAGAGAATTGCAGCTGATAGCGCCGATTCAGGCTGACAGACTGCTGGCGCAGGTAGCGGGCAAACTGCGCTAACAGAGCTTCACTCTGCTGCTGGCATCGCCCGTTCAGCAGCACCACAAACTCATCACCGCCCAGACGGGCAAACAGATCGGAGTGCTTAAATACCACTTTCATCGCATCAGCAAAGTCCATCAGCGCGCGGTCGCCTTCGCAGTGGCCCAGGGTGTCATTGATCTGCTTGAACCTGTCGAGATCGAGAAAGGTCAGACAGGCAAGGCGGTTTTTCATCCGGCACTCATTCAGCACCATCTGTCCCAGCGTCATAAAACCGCGCCGGTTGGTAATCTGCGTCAGTTCATCGCAGGTGGCGGTCTGAAACGCGACCAGCTCCGCTTCAGCCATTGCCGCCAGGTCACGCATGGTGGCCAGATCCTCTTCGTTAAACTGACGCGGCTCACGACCGATGATGCAGAGCGTCCCCATCTTTGCACCGCCCGGCGCGCGCAGCGGACAGCCCGCATAAAAGCGGATGTGTGGCTCGCCGGTCACCAGCGGATTATCATGAAAGCGGACATCATTGTGCGTATCTTCAACGATCATGATCTCATCCTGCAGGATGGCGTGACCGCAGAAGGAGATGTTGCGTGGCGATCCTGCAGGTTCATAGCCCTGGGCGGATTTAAACCACTGATGGTCAGCTTCCAGCAGACTGACTAACGCGACAGGAACGTCAAACAGGCGGCGCGCCAGGCGGGTCAGACGATCGAAACGCTCTTCCGCTGGGGTGTTCATGATGTTCAGCGCACGCAACTGCGATAAACGTTGTGCCTCATCGGCAGGAATTCCAGGTGCTTTCATCACAGAGACCTTTTGTTTGAGCTGAAACCAGGTTCTGGTGTTTGCCTTACGGCGGAGAAGAAGAGCGCGGCATAGCGACCACGCTCTTTATGAGGAGGGGATCAGAGCACTTTTTGTTCTGCGAGATCAAGGGCGAAATAGCTGAAAATGAGGTCTGCACCGGCACGTTTGATCGCACCGAGGCTTTCCAGCACCACATTACGCTCATCAATGGCACCGGCCTGGGCCGCAAATTTAATCATCGCGTATTCGCCACTGACCTGATAAGCCGCCAGCGGCAGTTCGGTGCGCTCACGGATATCGCGCAGGATATCCAGATAGGCACCCGCCGGTTTCACCATCAGCGAATCGGCACCCTGTGTCGCGTCGATCAGGGATTCACGGATCGCTTCCCGGCGGTTCATCGGGTTCATCTGATAGGTTTTACGGTCGCCTTTCAGCGCGGTGCCAGCGGCTTCGCGGAACGGCCCGTAGAACGACGAGGCGAACTTGGTGGAGTAGGACATGATCGCCGTCCTGGTAAAGCCCGCCGCGTCGAGTGCCCGACGAATCGCTTCCACCTGACCATCCATCGCGGCTGACGGGGCGATAAAATCGGCACCGGCTGCGGCTGCGACGACTGCCTGTTTGCCCAGGTTAGCTAGGGTGGCGTCATTATCGACACCGTGATCGCACAGCACGCCGCAGTGGCCGTGGCTGGTGTATTCGCAGAAACAGGTGTCGGACATCACGATCATTTCCGGCACGGTCTCCTTGCAGATGCGGGACATGCGCGCCACCAGACCGTTTTCATTCCAGGCATCGCTGCCGGTGGCATCGGTATGGTGTGAAATACCAAAGGTCATCACCGAGCGGATGCCCGCTTTAGCGATGCGCTCGATTTCATACGCGAGACGCTTTTCCGGGATTCGCATCACGCCAGGCATCGCCTGAATAGGTTTGTAATCGTCGACTTCTTCTTCAACAAAGATAGGCAGAGCCAGATCGTTCAGGCTCAGCGAAGACTCCTGGAACAGTTCACGCATCGGGGCGCTGGCGCGCAATCTTCTTGGGCGCTGGATAAGGGAATAATCAGACATTTTCATTCTTACACAGGTGAAAAAAGTAACGACAGTTTACTCTCTTTGCCTGCTGGGCATGAAGGTTTGTGTGCGGTCGTGCGCGGGGAAAAGTGCTCTCCCGCCGGGCGGCGGGAGAGCAGAACGATTACTCGTTGATATCCGGGTGCTGCTGCACCAGGTTTTTACGTTTCGCTTCCAGACGGGCGATCTCTGCGTCGATATCTTCGATTTTGTTCTCGATGTTATCGTGATGCTCCTGCAGAATTTCGCGCGCTTCTTTCATGTCAGAGGCGGCCGGCGTTGCGCCTTTCAGCGGCTTGTTCGCCGTCTCTTTCATGAACAGACCGGTAATCAGACCAATCACGGCCACCACCATCAGATAGTAGGCGGGCATGTAGAGGTTGTCCGTGGTTTCAACCAGCCAGGCCGCCAGGGTTGGCGTCAGACCGGCAATCAGCACCGAAATGTTAAACGCACTGGCCAGCGCACTGTAGCGGATGTGCGTCGGGAACATCGCTGGCAGGGAAGAGGCCATCACACCGGTAAAGGCGTTGAGGATCACCGCCATCAGCAGCAGACCGCCAAAAATCATACCCAGCACGCCGCTGTTGATCATCATGAAGGCGGGAATCGAGAAGATCATCAGGGCGAGGCTGCCGACAATCACAAAGGGACGACGGCCAAAACGATCACTCATCATGCCGATCATCGGCTGAACAAACAGCATACCGATCATGATGGCGATGATGATCATCACGCCGTGATCTTCGCTGTAGTGCAGGTTGTGAGACAGGTAGCTCGGCATGTACGTCAGCAGCATGTAGTAGGTGACGTTGGTGGCGATAACCAGACCGATACAGGAGAGCAGGCTGCGCCAGTGTTTGGTCGCAATCTCTTTAAACGACACCTTCGGGCCATCCTGCAGGCCTTCGCGGTCGCCCTGTTCCAGCTTATCCACATGCTGCTGGAAGGCCGGGGTCTCTTCCAGCGCATGGCGCAGGTAAAGACCGATAATCCCCAGCGGCAGCGCCACGAAGAACGGCAGACGCCAGCCCCACTCAAGGAAGTTGGCTTCGCCGATAATCGAGGAGATCAGTACCACCAGGCCCGCGCCCAGCACGAAGCCTGCGATGGAGCCAAAGTCGAGCCAGCTTCCCATAAAGCCGCGTTTACGGTCAGGCGAATACTCGGCGACAAAGATCGAGGCGCCGGTGTACTCACCACCCACCGAAAAGCCCTGCGCCATCTTGGCGAGCAGCAGCAGAATCGGTGCCCAGATGCCGATAGAGGCATAAGAAGGTATCAGGCCGATACAGAAGGTACTGACCGACATGATGATAATGGTGATAGAGAGAATTTTCTGGCGACCATATTTGTCGCCCAGCATACCGAAGAACAGACCACCCAGCGGACGGATCAGGAAGGGCACGGAGAAGGTGCCCAGTGCTGCGATCATCTGCACACCCGGTGACGCGTCGGGGAAGAAGACTTTACCCAGCGCATAGGCAACAAAGCCATAAACACCAAAGTCGAACCACTCCATCGCGTTACCCAGAGAGGCTGCGGTGATGGCTTTACGTAAACGGGCATCATCAATGATGGTGACATCATTGATCCCAATTGGTTTTACACGCTTCCTACGCAATTTCATAGAATTACCCTGTAATGGAACACGAAAGTTCTCAACGGCGCGAGCCGGGATGAAGCAGTCAGACCGCTGCGTTGAGAAATTTAAGCATAGCCGTAAATAAGCGCTATTCAGGCGTTCGCCGATACAATAATTACTGTTGTAATTATTCCGAACAGCGACAGAGTATACCGTTTTTGTGTGATATCTGTCATGTTTGAGCCATAACTGACCGTCAGGGCTGGGGATTTACGCTGTTTAGCGACGCCAGAAAATTATCACGCTGCGTGACGACTGCCGGTTTTTTCAGCGGATAAACAGGAAAAATGAGCGACAAATGATGAGCAATGCCGGAAATCGGCTGCCGGCACCGATTCAGATTAGCAGAAACAGCGGTTTCGGGGCCGGAACTGCGCTGAAAGCGGATGAAGGGGAGCCGCAGCGTTGGCGTTTCACTGCGGCTTAAGGCGGGATCAGGCGCTGGCACTCTCCGGCTTCTGCAGATGGGGTTCCAGCTTAACCGGCTCTTCACCCTGGGCGGCCAGCCAGGCGACCAGCGCCTCGTTATCCATCGGACGGGCATAGTAGTAGCCCTGAATAAAGACGACGCCGCGCTGTTGCAGATAGCGAAACTGCAACGCACTCTCAACGCCTTCACCCAGCACCTCCAGTTCCAGCTGATGACTGAGCTGGATAATCGCGTCCAGCACCGGGGTGCGGCCCTCAAGGGATTCAATCGCGTTGATAAAGCCGCGATCGATCTTGAGATAATCCATCGTGAAGGTCTGCAGGTAGCTCAGCGAACAGTGGCCGGTGCCAAAGTCATCAATGGCGACCTTCATTCCGCAGCGCCGTAACCGGTCCAGCTTGCGGGCGACCTCCGCGCCATCTTTGATCAGGCTGCGTTCGGTCAGCTCCAGGGTAATCAGGAACTGTTTACTCTTTACCCGCTCGGCAAACTGCAGCATGTCGTCCACAAAGTCGGGATGCTGAAGATGGTCTGCCGCCACGTTAATCGCCAGATGGAAGTGGGGCGCAACCTGCCACGTCTGCACATCCACGGCGATCAGATCGAGCAGATGGCGGGTCAGCGGCACAATCATCCCCTCCGCTTCGGCTGCACCGATAAAGATATCGGGCCGGATGCCCTGACCATCGGGCGTGATCCAGCGCAGCAGCACTTCCGCGCCGCTGCAGCGTTGCCGCTGATTATCATAAACCGGCTGATAGTGCGCCCTGAACTGGTCGCTGGCGATGGCCCGTCGTATCTCATCGCGCCATGAAATCCGCCGTTGCAGCCAGTTCGCCATCACGACCATCAGCAGAATAGAGAAGATGGCCGCCATCGGCATGATGATAAAGATTACCTGACGCCACGCGGTGATGAGCTCGGCGGGAGAGGCGACCAGGGTGACGGAGAGCGGATAGCGACCGGAGGGGGTCTGATAAATCAGCGGCTCAAACCAGCGGGATGCCGTGATGTGTGCGCCAGACGCGATCGGTGCGCCGTCGCTGAAGGTCATGCTGAAACGATAATGGTGTGTGCTGCCGATCGCGCGCATAAAATCGATCAGATACTGCCCGTCGATCACGGCCCAGAAACCTTCACCGTCGGGCAGCTCGCGCATGAAAATCACGGCCGGCCGATCCGGCACGCCGGAGGTTCCGGCAATTGACAGGCTCCACCAGGCTTTGCCGGTGATCGGCCTGTCACGCATGATCATCTCTTTCAGCGGGGTAGGCTCTGAACCGTAGGCTGATGAGCAGGCGATCTCACCCCGCTCGATCTTGCCGACGGCGCGGAAATAGGGATTCAGTGAGCCGATGCGCTGTAACTGGCTTTCAATCTGGCTGCAGGGCTGATGCTGAAACTGGCGCAGCGTGGTGATCATATTCCAGGCGCTGTCGCTCATTCGTTCGGCCTGAGAGAGCAGCGTATGTGCCGCACTCACCTGCTGCTGCTGGACGGTGTGGCGCGCATCAAGCGCGGTAAAGAAAAGGCCAATAACCAGAGGAAGCAGGCCGGAAATAATAATCACCAGCCTGGCGTAATCACGTTTTCGTTTCAGTAGCGGCACCGCTAAATCCTCTGAGATTTTTTCGTATTGAGCGGAGGGGCTAATACGTGGTGCAGCATAGCATTTCTCCGGGCGGTGCAGATTAGCGTTTTTGCGATCGACAGAACTGACTCAGGTCAATTATCGACCAGACTTTGCATTTATTGACAGGTTGTTTTGGCTTCGTTGGCTTTCAGCGCAGATCCGCTGATAACGGGAGGAGAGACGGCGCGCCTGGCGGCCGCAGCCGGCAGCAGAACCCTGACCCGCTCGCGGACCAGGGTTCTGCTGCTCAGTCGGCAAAATAGATCTGCGTCAGCGCCACTTCGACGCCACGCAGCTCAGCCAGCCCTTTCAGACGGCCGATGGCGGAGTAGCCAGGGTTCGTGCGTTTGTGCAGGTCATCCAGCATCTGGTGACCATGATCGGGACGCATCGGAATCGCTCTCAACTGGCCGCTCCGGCGACGGCGCTGCTCTTCCGCCAGAATCACTTTAATCACGCCGACCATATCGACGTCGCCCGCCAGATGCGCCGCCTCATGGAAACTGGCCGGATTCTCCTCGCGTTTCGTGGCGCGCAGGTGGACGAAGTTAATGCGGTCAGCATAGGTTTCCGCCATCTCAACCAGCGCGTTGTCGGCACGGACCCCATAGGAGCCGGTGCAGAAACAGAAGCCGTTATGCAGGCTGTCGACCGTCTCTTTCAGCCACTGCATATCTTCCTGGGTAGAGATAATGCGCGGCAGACCCAGGATAGGGCGCGGTGGATCGTCCGGATGCACCGCCAGCCGGATGCCCGTCTCTTCCGCGACCGGCACGATGGCGCGCAGGAAGGTCGCCATATGCTCACGCAGTTTTGCTTTATCAATGCCGTCATACTGCGCCAGCTGAACCTGAAACTGCTCCAGGGTGTACCCCTCTTCGGCACCCGGCAGACCGGCGATAATGTTGCGGACCAGGGTGTTTTTCTCCTCTTCACTCATGGCGGCGAAGCACTGAGCGGCGGCCTGCTGCTCGGCTGCGCTGTAATCCTGCTCTGCGCCGGGCCGCTTTAGCAGGTAAAGCTCAAAGGCGGCGAAGGCGTCGGCGTCAAAGCGCAGGGCTTTTGCGCCATCCGGCAGCGTCCAGGCGAGGTCGGTGCGCGTCCAGTCCAGCACCGGCATGAAGTTGTAGCAGACGGTATCAATGCCGCAGGCGGCCAGATTGCGTATCGACTGCTGATAATTGGCGATATAGCGCAGGTAGTCACCTCGCTGCGTTTTGATTGCCTCATGAACCGGGATGCTCTCCACGACCGACCAGACCAGCCCTTTTTCCGCCAGCAGGGCCTGACGCGCTTTAATCTCCTCAACCGGCCAGACTTCGCCATTGGGGATATGGTGCAGCGCCGTCACGATACCGGTCGCGCCCGCCTGACGCGCATCATCCAGTGAAACCGGGTCGTTCGGGCCGTACCATCGCCATGTATGTTCCATCTTCACTCCTTAACTGTGATGTGGCCCAGTGGTCAGGCCGCTGGACCAAGAGTATGATAGCGGGAAAAACAGGGCCGTGATCCGGATCGCAGCGTGACAAACTGCATCGGCCGCGACCGCTGTTAAGCGGAGTAAAAGGAGAAGGTAATGACCCTGGCTGTAATCAAAACTGAGCGTCTCTATCGCCAGATTGCCAACGCCATTATGGACGGTATCGCGCGTGGGGACTTCGTCGCGGGAGGACTGCTGCCGCCGGAACGTGAGCTGGCGAAGCAGCTGGGCGTCAGCCGCTCGTCAGTGCGTGAGGCGTTGATTGCGCTGGAGATGACTGGCTGGGTCGATATCCGCACCGGCACCGGCGTCTTTGTTGCACAGCCGCTGCCGCAGAGCGCGATGCCGCAGGAGAGTGAAGCCTGCAGTCTGCAGGATCTTCTGCAGGCGCGCGAAGCCTTTGAGGGGATGCTGGCAGGCCTGGCGGCACGGCACGGTACTGACGCGCAGCGGGCAGAACTGCTGGCACTGACCGCAGAACTGCAGCAGCACAATGAAAACGATGCGGCTTTTCTGGCACAGGATAAACGCTTTCATCTGCTGATCAGCGAGATGAGCGGTAACGATCTCCTGCGCGACATGCTGGAGCAATTATGGAACCGACGCCACAGCCCGCATGTGCAGCGGCTGGAACGCTATTTCGCTGATAACAGCGTTGCGCAGGAGATGAATGCTGACCATCAGCAGATTGCGCAGGCCATTGTGGCGGGCGATGACGTGGCGGCCCGCCAGGCAATGGAGAGCCATCTGCAGCACGTTCAGCAGCGGCTACTTGGTTAATCCCCGCGCCCGCTTCGGTCTGCCGGTGCCCAGCATGATCGCCAGACGGCTGCCGCCCGGCGTGGTTTCCATCAGGATTTTAGTAATGCTGGTGAGCGGCACCGAGAGCAGCATGCCGACCGGGCCCAGCAGCCAGCCCCAGAACACCAGTGACAGGAACACCACCAGCGTCGACAGGCCAAGACCGCGCCCCATCAGACGCGGTTCCAGCATGTTACCGAACACCATATGGATCGCGGTAAACAGCGCCGCCACCATCGCCGCATCAAACAGGCTGTTCAGCAGCAGCGCCTGCAGGAAAGGGGGAATGCCGGCGATAATCGGGCCAATGTTGGGAATAAAATTAAGGATAAACGCCACGACGGCCCACAGCAGCGCGAACTTCACATCCAGCAGATAGAGCGTCAGCCAGACCGAGAGACCGGTAATCAGGCTCACCAGGGTCTTCAGCGCCAGATAGTGGGTAACGCCTTTCAGTGCTTTATGCAGCCCGGCGATGCGGATTTTCGGATTCACCAGCGCGTTGCGCATCTTGTAAGGCAGGTGATGGACCTCAAACAGCATAAAGACCACGGTCAGCACCAACAGCACGGTGTTGGTCATCGCCCCGGAAAAACCGCTCAGCGCCGCCCGGGCCAGATTCATCATGGTATTCGGGTCGAAATGCTGAACCAGCGCATTGGTTGAGATATTGAGATGAAAGCCTGCCGCCAGATGCTGCAGCACCGTCATTTTCTGCTCCATAGTGGCGCGCAGCTGCGGATAGAGCTCGGAAAATTCGCTCATCGAGCTGGCAATGACCGCCCCCAGCAGGACGATCACACAGAAGATCACTGTGATTACCAGCCCGATCGCCAGTCCGCGACGGAAGCCACGGCGCATCAGCATCGTGACCAGCGGATTGAGGACGATGGCAAAGAACGCCGCCAGCAGAAGCGGGACCAGAATATCGGACGCAGCCCGGATACCGGCGAGGATGATGACCAGCATCGCCAGTTTAATCAGAATGTTTTGTCCGATCTTTTCCCGTTGCAGCTCGCTCATGCCCTCTCCCGTGACGTAAATTGGCTGTTACCAGTTTAGCTGAAAGAAAATTAACAATCTGATTTATCAGAGAAACGGTAAATCGCAGCGGCGGAAAGGCGGGATAATCAGCGCCACCCCATTCCGCTCTCGCCATCACTTTCCGGCCGGTGTACGGCGGCCTGGCTGGGCAGGCGCGGCGGCCGGATCGCCGGCCATTGTGATGCGCCGGTGGCGAAAGCAGGTATAGTGAAAGGATAAACCTTATCATTCAGCCTAATACGCGCGTGAGGACTCATGCCTGAACAGCCTGCAGCGGAACCGAATACGCCAACCGGCAATGTAAGCATCTCTCTGCTGATCCTCTCTATCGTGGCCTACAACTTCGCCAGCTATCTCACCATCGGTCTGCCGCTGGCGGTGCTGCCGGGATGGGTCCATGAGCAGCTGGGGTTCAGCGCGTTCTGGGCCGGGCTGGTGATCAGCCTGCAGTATGTGGCGACGCTGCTGAGCCGGCCACATGCCGGACGCTATGCCGATCTCTGGGGCCCAAAAAAAGTGGTGGTGATAGGCCTGGCAGGCTGCCTGATCAGCGGTTTCTGTATTCTGCTGGCGGCGCTGATCGCCTCACCGCTGCTAAGCCTGACGCTGCTCTGTCTGGGCAGGCTGATCCTTGGCGTGGGTCAGAGTTTTACCGGCACGGGCACCTCACTGTGGGGGGTGGCGCGGGTCGGTTCGCTGCACATCGGCCGGGTCATCTCCTGGAACGGCATCGTCACCTACGGCGCGATGGCGATAGGCGCGCCGCTCGGCGTGATGATATTCCGGGCGGGCGGACTGCTGTGGCTGTCGCTGGTGATTGTGGCTATCTGCATTGTGGGTATCGCCTGTGCGGTGCCGCGCCCGGCGGTAAAAGCGAGCCGGGCCAGGCCGCTGCCGTTTAGGGCGGTGCTGGGAAAAGTTGCGGGTTTTGGTGCCATTCTGGCGATGGGGTCGGCCGGATTTGGCGTCATCGCCACCTTTATTACTCTGTTCTATCAGGAGAAGGGCTGGGAAGGGGCCGCCTTTGCCCTCTCTCTGTTCAGCGGCGCCTTCGTCGGCGCGCGTCTGCTGTTCCCGAACGCCATTAACCGTCACGGTGGCCTGCGGGTCGCCAGCCTCTGCCTGGCGGTTGAAGCGGCCGGGCTGTTTCTGGTTGCCGCGGCGGGCGAGCCCTGGATGGCCAAAGCGGGCGCCTTTCTGACCGGGGCCGGATTCTCGCTGGTGTTTCCGGCGCTGGGGGGCGTGGCGGTAAAAGTGATGCCACAGCAGAATCAGGGCAGCGCGCTGGCAACCTACACCGCCTTTATGGATCTTTCGCTGGGCATTACCGGCCCGCTGGCCGGATTCATCATGACCTACGCCGGGGTTTCCCGCGTCTATCTGCTGACGGCTTTACTGGTCTGTGTGGCGTTTTTCTGCACGCTGCGCCTGCAGCGGCGTCAGGCGGCAGACGCCGCTTCAGACTAGCATCGGGCACGACGACGGCGCCGCGTCGTGTCCGGTGCCCGCCCGCAACCTGTGCAATGCCGCACTCAGGCCTGCAGCAGTTCAATGCTATGGCGGATCTGGCGCTCAATCTCTGCCGGAGTCCAGTTGTTAAGCTGGCTGGAGAAAGGCTCAAAGGCGTAAAGCCCTTTATAGCCCAGCATCTCAAGGCGTCTGACCTGCACCACGCTCTTCAGCACATCACTGTCACTCAGCATGATGCGCTCCTCATCGGTGAGTTCGGCGGTCGGACGGCGATCTTCCACGCCGGACAGGTGCACCAGCCCGATCTGTTCCGCATCAATGCCCGCCGGAAACTCCTGCTCAGCCTCCTCATAAAGATGATGATGGAAGGTGTCCAGCAGCAGCTTAAAGGGCACGCCCGCCGCAGCGATTAACTGTTGCGTCTGTACGGCTGAACGAAGCGAACTGACGGGGAAACCCAGCGGCTCAACCAGCCCCTGAATGCCGTAATGTGCAAAGCGCGGGGCCAGTTGCTGCATCGCCGCCTGGGTCTGCTGAGAGGACAGGGCGATGCCCTCATTCAGCGGGCACATGACCAGCGCCTTCGCGCCGATCTGCTGTGCTGTCCGAAGCAGCGCCTCCGCGCGGTTCAGCAGATCGTCATCAATACGGTTAAACGGATAGAGCGCATTGATGGTCACGATATCGATCTGGTATCTGTCGGCCAGCGCCCGCAGCTGGCTGGTGCTGAGATCGTCGGTGACGCTGCCGCCCGGCATGTCATTGCGCAGCTCAACTTTGCTCAGTCCCAGCCGCTGAACCAGCTGAAAAAATGCCTCCAGCGAAAGCCGGGGCGCAATTTTGCGATTGATGCAGAAACGGGTGGGATCGATAGCCATGCGATAACTCCAGGAAAAGGAGGGTATGGCGACTAAAGAAAACATTTATTTCATTAATAGGGAATTGTGAAATTTAAATTGTTAGATCAGCCTCGCATTAATTCCCTGCTGCGTTTCAGTCAGATGCCTCAAAACCCGCTAAGGTTCGCACTGTTCTCTCCCCTGTACGCCCCGGATGTAACACGGCCAGGCGTGTGCTGGCCTGAGATAACCTCCTGCGACCAGCAGCACGCCTTCAGGGCAAGAGCAACCGGGAAAATGCGATCTGTGCCGCTAAAAGCAAATTTTCCAAAAAGAACTATTTGAAAAATTTATTCCACTGTAATAGCTTCATACTACGCTTTCAGGTTTGCCTGGTCAGGCAGCGTGGCAGGTTGCAGGGGCCGTCTGCAGGGAACTTCACCATTTAAAGAGGCAACATCATGACGATCATAGGTAACTTCATTGGCGGTAAAACTACCCTCAGCGCCAGCAACGAAACCATTCCTGTTTACGATCCCGCCACGGGCAACGTCATCCGTGAACTGACGCAAAGCACCGCTGATGAGGTGGCCCATGCGATTAGCGTGGCGCACAATGCGTTTGCCGACTGGTCGAAAACCTCGCCGCTGCGTCGCGCCCGCGTGCTGTTTAACTTTAAAGCCCTGATGGAACAGCATCGCGATGAGCTGGCGGCACTGATTGTCTCTGAACATGGCAAAGTCTGGTCAGATGCGCTGGGCGAACTGACACGCGGCATTGAAGTCATCGAGTTTGCCTGCGGGATCCCGCATCTGCTTAAAGGGGAGTACTCGCCGAATGTCGGCGGCGGGGTGGACAGCTTCTCGCTGATGCAACCGGTCGGGGTCGTGGCAGGCATTACGCCGTTTAACTTCCCGGCAATGGTGCCGCTCTGGATGTTCCCGATCGCGCTGGCCTGCGGTAACACCTTTGTACTGAAGCCCCCTGCGCTGGACCCTTCGGCCTCGGTGCGCATGGCGGAACTGCTGACCGAAGCGGGCCTGCCTGATGGGGTCTTCAACGTGGTCCACAGCTCAAATGAAGATGCCGAACAGCTCTATAAAGATCCCCGCATTGCCGCAGTCAGCTTTGTCGGCTCTTCGGGCGTGGCAGAACATATTTATAAAACGGCCAGCGCCCATGGCAAACGCGTCCAGGCGTTTGGCGCGGCGAAAAACCACGCGATTGTGATGCCGGATGCCGATCTGGATGCCACTGTGAACGCCATTATGGGCGGGGCATTTGGTTCCGCCGGTGAACGCTGCATGGCGCTGCCGGTCGTGGTCGCGGTAGGCAATGATACGGCCGACAAACTGATTGCCCGTCTGACACCGCTGGTGAAGGCGCTGCGCATCGGCCCTGGCATGAATCAGGGCGCGGATGAGAATGAGATGGGACCGGTGGTCTCGGCGGCGCACCAGAAGAAAGTGCTGGGTTACATCGACAAAGGCGAGCAGGAAGGGGCGAAGCTGGTGGTCGATGGCCGTCGCGTCCAGGTGGAAGGCCATGCCGGAGGTTACTACGTCGGCGGCACGCTGTTCGATAACGTCACGCCGGACATGGTGATCTGGCGTGAAGAGATCTTCGGACCGGTGCTGAGCATCATGCGCGCGCCCGACTATACCCAGGCGCTGCAGCTGGTTAACAGCCATGAGTTTGGCAACGGCAGTGCGATTTTCACCAGCAACGGGCATACCGCGCGTGAATTTGTGCAGAACGTGGAAGCGGGCATGGTGGGCGTTAACGTGCCGGTTCCGGTGCCGATGGCGTTTCACAGTTTCGGCGGCTGGAAACGATCCGTCTTTGGCGCACTCAATGTTCACGGGCCGGATGGCGTTCGCTTCTACACCCGAATGAAGACGGCCACCGTGCGCTGGCCATCCGGGCAGCAGACCGTGTCTGAATTCAGTATGCCGACACTCGGCTAATCTATTTCAACGCTGATCAGGATGCGCGACCGGCAGGCTACTCTGCCGGTCGCGTTATTCGCTGGCACCGCGCAGCGAGGTACTGCAGCGTCAATCGTGACAGAGAGGAGGATCAGGATGTCTTTACTGTCGAAAGCCCAGGCCCCTGACGCGCAGGGCCGTATTCAGCATGTTACGCCTGAGCGGGCAGGCTGGCGTTATGTTGGCTTTGATGCCTATCTGCTTAAAAAAGGGGAAACCCTGCACCTGAGCAGCGGTGATAAAGAGCTGTGCCTGGTGCTGGTTGCCGGGCTGGCCTCGGTAAAAACCCGCCATGCTGAGTTCCCCGGCATTGGTCAGCGCATGTCGCCCTTTGAGCGCGTGCCGCCCTATTCCGTCTATGTACCGCATGATGATGAGGTGGTCGTTTACGCGGACAGCGATCTCGAACTGGCCGTCTGTAACGCACCCGGTCAGGGGAATCTGCCGGCGCGACTGATTTCACCTGCGGATGTCGGCGTCGAACATCGCGGAAAAGGGCGCAATCAGCGCCTGGTCCACAATATTCTGCCTGACAGTGAACCGGCAGACAGTCTGCTGGTGGTTGAGGTCTATACCAACGAGGGCGACACCAGCTCTTATCCCAGCCACAAGCACGACCAGGAGGAGAGTGAAAACGAAACCTATCTGGAAGAGACCTACTATCACCGTTTCGATCCGGAGCCGGGTTTTGCCATGCAGCGCGTTTACACCGACGACCGTTCGCTGGATCTCTGTATGGCCCCCTACAATCGCGATGTGGTGATGGTGCCACGCGGCTATCATCCGGTGGCAACGCTGGCGGGTTACAACAACTACTATCTGAATGTCATGGCAGGGCCGGTGCGGCTGTGGAAATTCAGCTGGGAGAAAGATCACGCCTGGGTCAACAGCGACCGCTATCCGCGCACCGAGTAACGCCGGAACGGTTTCAGGCAGTGAAAAAGGGCAGCCCTTGGGCTGCCCTTTCTGCAAGGCGAGCCGGTCAGATTCAGGAGGTTTCCGCGTTGTTGAGCGCCAGGGAAACCGCCAGCGTCTGCGCCAGACAGAGAGAGGCGACCTGAGAACGGAAGCCATCAACCTGGGCCTCACGCACGACAAAGCAGACATCGCTGAAGGCGGCCAGCGGGCTGACCTGGCTGTCGGTAATGGCGATTTGATGTGCGCCGCGCTTGGCCCCCATCTCCACCACTTCAACCGCTTCGCGCGCATAGGGTGAGTAGCTGATCGCAATCACCACATCCTTCGGGTTCACCAGGCTGAGCTGCTCGGTAAACATCCCCCCCAGACCATCGATCAGGAACGCACGACGCTCCAGATGGCGCAGCGCATAGACCAGATAGGAGGCCACGCTGAAAGAGCGGCGCAGGCCGATGACATAGATATTTTCCGCCTCGTTCAGCAGCTTCACCGCTTTGTTGAGCTGCTCAGGATTAACCTGCATCGCCAGCTGCTGCAGGGCCTGACTGTTCACCATGGTAAAGACATTCAGGATCTCCGCCGGGCTCTCAGGCGCACTGGCGCTGTCGTCCGTGGCGGTCTGACGGAACAGACGCGCGCGCTCGGTATAGTTGACCGTCTCCTCCATCAGGTGCTGACGAAAAACCTGTTTCATTTCGTTGAAGCCGCTGAAGCCAAACGCATTGGCAAAACGGATCAGCGTTGAAGGCGGCACATCGGCCTGCTGGGCAATTGAGGCAACGGTATCAAAGGCGATACTGTTACTGTTATCAAGGATATAGCGCGCAACCTGTTTAAGCCGCTTACTCAGCGTTTCGTAGCGGCGACGAATATCGTCCTGCAACAGAGAAAGTTGGGTGGGATTATTGTTCATCACGTCTGCCCGTGTCCTGGAAATAATGGCTGCATAATGAGCGCTATAGTACCAGATGGATGGAAAATTTCATTTGTTTGCGTCAGCAGTACAATTTATTTCATGTCTTTATGAAATGGTTCACAGATTAGCGTCAGCGCGCCGCCTGACAGGCAATAACCATGTAAAGAGCGGCGTGGAATGTCTGCGGGGGAGAGGAGCGTCACGGGTCAGAATAACATCCGGGTGGGAGGAGGGCGGAGTGCTGAACAATCGGAGCTGGCTGCAGCGGCTTAGCTTAACGAGCAGGCATGGCGGCGATGACGTTTCTCCGCTCTGACCCTGTTCACTGTGGCTGCACGGCCTCACAGCAGCCCATGCAAACGTCGTCAGAAAGGTTAACACCATCCCGTCCGGGATGGCGTCTGGCAGAGCCGCAGTGAATCAGGCACGGGCAGTGCGCCAGTGCTCAATCAGCCGCAGATAGTTGCCCTTAACCGTCTCAATCAGCGCCTCATCATCCAGCTCACCCTGCAGCCACTGGCGGGAAGGCTGACCAAAGATGGTGCGGCCTACCGCGAAACCTTTTACCCAGGGTGCGTCAGCCGCCGCCGCAAAACCAGCTTTGAGCTTCTCTTCGGGCGCATCCAGGCCAAGCAGCAGAATGCCGCGACAGTCAGGATCCTGCTGCTCAATCAGGCGACCAATCGTCTGCCAGCATTCGGCCGAAAGCGGCGGCAGTTTCCACCAGTCAGGCTTAATGCCCAGGCTGTAGAAGTGGCTCAGCATATCGACGTAATAAACCTCGTTCTTGTCCGGATGGCTCTCAGGCAGAATCACCTCCAGCAGCAGTTCGTGACCGCTCTTGTTGCAGCCCTTCCAGACGTCAAGCAGCAGCTCATCCTGCTCTTTTCGCAGTTCAGCACTGTCATGAGGATGATAGAAGACCAGACATTTCACGACATGCTCGGCGGGCCAGTCGATCAGCTGAGAGCCGATATTGCCATGCTCCAGACGCAGCGGACGTGAGCCCGGTAGCTCGATCGGGCGACCAATCCACCAGTTCTTACCGGTAATGGCATTCAGCGTTTTCTGTCCGTAGGTGGTATCGGCCAGAATGCCGCTTTTATTCTCTAATCCCGCCTCTTCGGCCGCCTGCTGTGCCGCTTTCAGTAGCAGCAGCTTCAGCGGCGGGATGCGGCTTTCATCGACACCCGCCTCCTGGGCCATCTCCGCCAGCTGCTTGCGGTGGTCAAAGGCGAAGACATTCAGCTCTGGCCAGGACTGCCTGCGGGTGGTGACGCGGTGCAGATGGTTCAGACGACTGTCGAGATCGGGACGTTTTACCGCATCATCGCGGCTCAGAAAATCATCCAGCTCCGCCCTGGTAGGCATAGCGGGGGCGCAGCCGTGGCGTGAAACCACCAGTGCGCCGCAGGCGTTGGCGTAGCGGCACGCCTGTTCCCAGCCCTCATCGTTCAGCCAGCCGCGCAGCAGGCCAGACATAAAGGCATCGCCCGCACCCAGCACGTTTAGCACGTCAACCCGCACGCCCGTGTGCAGCTGCGTCTGGTCCCAGCTATCCGGTATTTCACCCTCAAATACCACGCAGCCCAGCGGGCCGCGTTTGCAGACCAGCGTAGCCTGACTCGCCTGACGCACGCTCTTCAGCGCGGTCAGAGTATCGGTGCTGCCACCGGCAATGTGAAACTCCTCTTCGGTGCCGACGATCAGATCGAAATAGTGCACCACTTCCTGAAGCTGCTGAGTGACCTGAGAGGACTCAATGAAGCGGGTTTCGCCATCGCCCGGCGAGGTCAGCCCCCACAGAACCGGACGATAATCGATATCCAGCGCGGTGCGCAGGCCGTGACGGCGGGCGATATCCAGCGCTTTCAGCACGGCTGCCCGCGTCTGTGGATGGGACAGGTGGGTTCCGGTCACCGCCACCGCGCGGGAAGAGGTAATAAAGGCCTCGTCGATATCTTCCGGCACCAGGCCCATGTCGGCACAGTTATCGCGGTAGAAAATCAGCGGGAAGGTCTCTTCATCTTTAATACCGAGGATCACCAGGGCGGTCAGACGCCGCGGATCGGTGATCAGCGCGTCAGTGTTACAGCCCACACGCTGCAACGCTTCACGCAGAAAGCGACCGTTGTGCTCATCGCCCACGCGCGCCAGCATCGCCGATTTCAGTCCCTGAATGGCGGTGCCATAGGCGACATTGCCTGACGAACCTCCCAGATATTTCGCGAAGGAGGTGACATCTTCCAGTCTCGCCCCGATCTGCTGGCCATAAAAATCAACGGCGATTCGCCCGATACAAATCACATCAAGCGGCTTCTGTTCTGTACGCATACCTGTGGTTTCCTTCTGTGATTAGCAGAGCTGGCGAGCGAAACGAGCAACGTCATGTCTGCCCGGCTCCCGGGTCTGTGAATGTCTCACTGGCTGTAGCGGCAGTATGAGGAATAAAAATTTCATAAACAACTTGTAATGAAATATCCGTCGCAAATATGTGAACCAGGTAAAACTCCTGATCCTGACCCACCGGCGCGCAATCCGCTATCCCGATGCGCGCCATGTCAGGGTTGTGAGGCCGATCGCAGAGATCTCTTCGTCGCCAGGGCACGCTGCCCCCACTGAAATGAATTTTTTCATCCCGCTCGCTGCACGGTAAAACGTTCCGGATTTTCCTGCCGCTTTCTCCCGCCAGACCCGCTGCAACCGCTAAATTTGATCTCACTCGCAAAATGAAATGTTTCTTCTGTAATCATGTTTTATGAAAAATATATTTGTTTATAATCGCCTCACGTTTCAGTTATTCCGGTCGCCTGTTCCGTCGATAACCACGTATGGCGGGGTGTCGCGGAGGTCGGGGTCCACCAGCATGTAAGGATGAATATGGGCACAATCAGACTGACCACGGCACAGGCGCTGGTTAAATTTCTTGATAATCAATTTATCGATGTGGATGGTGTCGAAACGAAGTTTGTTAAAGGCATCTTCGCTATCTTCGGCCACGGCAACGTGCTGGGGCTGGGCCAGGCGCTGGAGCAGGACAGCGGCGATCTGGTGGTCTGGCAGGGGCGTAACGAGCAGGGCATGGCCCACGCCGCCACCGGTTTTGCCCGCCAGTCACTGCGTCGTCAGATTATCGCCTGCAGTTCATCTGTGGGGCCTGGCGCGGCCAATATGATCACCGCAGCGGCAACCGCGACCGCTAACCGTATTCCACTGCTGCTGCTGCCCGGCGATGTCTTCGCCACCCGTCAGCCCGATCCGGTACTGCAGCAGATTGAGCAGAGCTACGATCTCAGCATCAGTACCAACGACGCTTTTCGTGCCGTCAGCAAATACTGGGATCGCGTCAGCCGCCCGGAACAGCTGATGTCCGCCTGCATCAATGCCATGCGTGTCCTGACCGATCCGGCCGAAACCGGTGCGGTAACGCTATCGCTGCCGCAGGATGTACAGGGCGAAGCCTGGGACTATCCCGACTATTTCTTCCAGAAACGGGTTCACCGTCTGGATCGCCGCCTGCCGGTGGCAGCACAGCTGGCGGATGCCCTGACGCTGATCACCCGTAAGCGCAAGCCGATGATTATCTGCGGCGGCGGGGTGAAGTACTCCGAAGCGGGCGAGGCGCTGCGGCAGTTCGCCGAACGCTATCAGATCCCTTTCGCAGAGACGCAGGCGGGCAAAGGCACGCTGGTTTCCGATCATCCGCTGAACCTGGGCGGCGTGGGCGAGACCGGATCGCTGGCCGCTAACCTGCTGGCGAAAGAGGCTGACCTGGTGATCGGGATTGGCACCCGCTATACCGACTTCACCACCGCCTCGAAATGGATTTTCCAGCATCCCGAAGTGAGTTTCCTGAACGTTAACGTCAGCAACTTCGACAGCTACAAGCTGGACGGTGTCCAGCTGCTGGCCGACGCCCGTGAGGGACTGACGGCGCTGACGGCGGGACTGGCCTCACAGCACTACAGCAACGACTGGGGCAGTCAGATTGCGCAGGCGCAGCGTCAGCTGCTGGAAGAGACGCAGCGCGTCTATCAGGCCGAATATCACGATGGCGACTTTGTGCCGGAGATCGCTGACCATCTGGATCGCGAGGCGGTATTTGCGGAGTTCCGCCGCCTGACACAATCCCTGCTGACGCAGAGCAGCGTGCTCGGCACC
Source organism: Pantoea phosphatilytica (assembly GCF_051025615.1). Classification (NCBI taxonomy): domain Bacteria; kingdom Pseudomonadati; phylum Pseudomonadota; class Gammaproteobacteria; order Enterobacterales; family Erwiniaceae; genus Pantoea; species Pantoea phosphatilytica. Next base: position 129,501 of record NZ_JBPFDF010000006.1, on the reverse strand, counting down.
CTCAATGAGCAGTTGCCGAAAGAGGCGGTCATCGTGGCAGCCGCGGGCAGCCTGCCGGGCGACCTGCAGCGTGTCTGGCGCACCCGGGATTACAACGCCTATCACGTCGAATATGGCTACTCCTGCATGGGTTACGAGGTCAATGCGGCGCTGGGCGCGAAGCTGGCCCAGCCGCAGCGCGAGGTCTATGCGCTGGTCGGTGATGGCTCCTTTATGATGCTGCACTCTGAGCTGGTCACGTCGGTTCAGGAGGGGGCGAAGATCAACGTGGTGCTGCTGGATAACATGACCAACGGCTGCATCAACAATCTGCAGATGGAACACGGCATGGACAGTTTTACCACCGAGTTCCGCTTCCGTAATCCGGAGAGTGGCAGGCTGGATGGCGGCTTTATCCCGGTCGATTTTGCCGCGATCGCCGCCGGTTACGGCTGTAAAACCTACCGTGTGACCACGCTGGAGGAACTCAGCGCCGCGCTGGAAGATGCACGTACTCAGACGGTTTCGACTCTTATCGACATCAAAGTGCTGCCAAAAACCATGATCCACAAATATTTCAGCTGGTGGCATGTCGGCGTGGCGCAGGCTTCAAACACTGAACGCGCGCAGGCGGTGGCGGATAAGCTCAACAGCCATCTGGATCAGGCACGAAAGTATTAATTTTAAGAGCCGTTTTCCTCTTCTCCGTACGAACCCTACACAGGTGTAATTATGACTTTGAAACTTGGTGTTATCGGTACAGGTGCAATTGGTCAGGAACATATTCGCCGCTGCAGCCATGTGCTGCAGGGTGCCCAGGTTGTGGCCGTCTCTGACATTAATGTCGACGGTGCGCGTGCCGCCCTCCAGCGCCTGAACATCGAGGCGGAGGTGTTCCAGAATGGCCATGATGTGATTCAGTCGCCCAACGTCGATGCGGTGCTGGTGACCTCATGGGATCCGACCCATGAAGAGTTCACCCTGGCGGCGATTGCCGCCGGTAAACCGGTGTTCTGCGAGAAGCCGCTGGCGATGAGCGCCGAGGGCTGCCGCCGGGTCGTCGATGCGGAGATTCAGGCAGGAAAACGTCTGGTGCAGGTCGGCTTTATGCGTCCCTACGATGCGGGCTACCGTGCGCTGAAAAAGGTGATCACCGACGGCGACATTGGTGAGCCGCTGATGCTGCACTGCGCACACCGCAACCCGACCGTGCCGGAGAACTACACCACGCCGATGGCGATTACCAACACCCTGATCCATGAGCTGGACGTGCTGCGCTGGCTGACCAGCGACGACTACAAAACGGTGCAGGTGGTCTTCCCGCGCGTGACGTCGAAGTCTCACAGTCAGCTGAAAGATCCGCAGATCGTGCTGTTTGAAACTCAGAAAGGGGTGCGCATCGACGTCGAAATCTTCGTTAACTGCGCGTATGGCTATGACATTCAGTGCGAAGTGGTTGGCGAAGAGGGCATTGCCCGTCTGCCGGAACCCTCTTCGGTACAGCTGCGTAAAGATGCCCGTCTGTCGAACACGATTCTGGTGGACTGGAAAGATCGCTTTATCGAAGCCTATGACGTGGAGCTGCAGGCATTTATCAACGACATTCAGGCAGGACAGCTGACCGGTCCTTCTGCCTGGGATGGTTTTGCCGCCTCTGTGGCCGCCGATGCCTGCATTAAAGCGCAAAACAGCGGTGCCATTGAGCCGGTAGAGATGCCGCCACGCCCTGCTTTTTACAACTGATTTCGCCCTGAATGCGGCCCGGGAACATGACGATGAACAAAGAGAATGTAAAACTGGCGATCGCGCCGATCGGCTGGACCAATGACGATATGCCGGCGCTTGGCAGTGAAAATACTTTTCAGCAGACGGTCAGTGAGATGGCGCTGGCTGGATTTACCGGCAGCGAGGTCGGCAGTAAATATCCCCGCGATCCGGCGATTCTGAAACCGATGCTCGACATTCGCGGCATTGAGATCTGTAACGCCTGGTTCAGCACCTTTTTTGCCCGTGGTGACAGAGAGAAAACGCTCAGCGCGTTCATCGAACACATGAACTTCCTGCATGCGATGGGCGCACGGGTGATTGGCTGCTCAGAGCAGAGCAAAAGTATTCAGGGCACCGAACTGGCGGTGTTTGAGCAGAAACCCGTTTTCACGGATGAAGAGTGGCGCTTAACCGCAGAAGGCTACAATGAGCTGGCGCGGATTGCGGCAGAGAAGGGGATGCGCGTCACGCTGCATCATCACATGGGCACCGGTATTCAGACCCCGGAAGAGATCGATCGCTTTATGGCGATGACTGACGAGCAGGTCGGTTTGCTCTACGACACCGGCCATATTTACTACTCCGAGGGCTCACAGCAGAAGATGCTGGCGGTACTGGAAACGCACCTGCCGCGTATCTTCCACGTTCACCTCAAGGATGTGCGCGATGAGGTCGTCGCCGACGTCCGCGAGAACCATCTCTCGTTTCTGGAAGGGGTCAAAAAGGGCACCTTTACCGTACCGGGCGATGGCGTGATCGACTTTAAGCCGGTGTTCAGAATTCTGGATGATTATGGTTATAAAGGCTGGATGGTGGTGGAAGCGGAGCAGGATCCGGCGCTGGCGAATCCCTTCGAATATGCGGTTAAAGCCCGCAGATATATTCGCGAGAATGCCGGTCTGTAAAAGGCTTTTAAGCTGACTTCTCTGCCGGGCAGAGAAGTCAGCCTGCGATTTACTTCAGGGTAATACTTTTCACAATACTGTCAGCGTTGCTCTGCGCCTGCTGCTGATTATCGCCTGGCAGCGTAATCTGCAGCGTCACAAGCTTGCCATCGACTTTCGCCAGAATCACGGACGACCATGAGGTCTGATTATTGGCGGAAATCACGGTATCCAGCTGCTGCGCGGGCTGATTTTTCAGCGTCACGGCTTTGTTCGACACCACCTGCAACTGCGGATCACGATTACGCTGCTGCTGCTCCATGCGCTGTGACAGCACATCCAGCGCGTCACTGGTCGGCTCGCCGGCAATCACGATAATGGCGCGGGCACCGGTTTCATCGGCATAAACGTGCATGTTAGTGGTCTGCGAACCCAGCTTACCGCTTTTATCTGACATGCCTGGTGGCAGTGAGAAGCTCAGCTTGCCATCCATAAGTGTGACAGTCTGGGCTGACTGACTGGCGCTGACGCCGTTGTCATTCGCCGCCTCCTCTTTCTTCTGGTCACAGGCCGCTAAGCCCAGCACCAGTAAACTCATTCCTACATATTTCACCAGCTTGCGCATCAGAATCCCTTTTTTCAGTTTCCGGTCAGGCACTCATACAACAGGAATCAGGCTGCAAACGCAACCTGATGATTGTCAGAAGATCTTAGCGGATAATTGCCGGAATGGCAGAGCGTATGAGCCTCTGGCCGGGCAGACGTCTGTTTGTCCGTCTGCCCCTGACGCCTGCCGGGCCAGGTTTAGCCGAAGTTGACCTGGCGGGTGGCCTGACGTTCCGCCAGGCGTTTCAGCGCCGCGTTGAGCAGCACACCATAGGCAGGCAGGAAGAAGATCATGCAGATCAGCACCTTGAAGCTGTAATCCACCAGGGCGATCTCGACCCAGTGCTGCGCCATAAACGCATCGGGGCTCTTGTAAAAAGCGATAAAGAAGAAGGCCAGGGTGTCGCTGATGTTCCCCAGGAACATGGCGCAGCCCGGTGCGGCCCACCACTGCGGCAGCCGGCGCAGACGGTTAAAGACGTGAACGTCAAGGATCTGACCCAGCGCGTAGGCCATAAAGCTGGCGCAGGCGATACGAGCCACAAACAGGTTCATCTGTTCCAGCGCCTGCCAGCCCTGCCATTCTCCCTGATAGAAGAGGGAAGAGATGCCATAGGAGATAAACAGCGCCGGGATCATGACCGCCAGAATAATGCGTCGGGCCAGCGGTGCGCCAAAGATACGCACGGTGAGATCGGTCGCCAGAAAGATAAACGGAAAGCTGAATGCGCCCCAGGTGGTGTGGAAACCAAAGATAGCAACCGGCAGCTGGACCAGGTAGTTACTGGAGGTGATCACCAGCAGGTGAAACAACGACAACCAGAAAAGCGCATGCATGCGCTGACGTGAAGAAAATGCGAGCATAATCGACCTTTTTAATGTTGGGGTGAGGGAACCCATTGCGCGACACCGTTCGAGCGGTGGCGGGCAGTTTTATGAGTAAAAAGCGGCGGCATCTTATCGCGTTGTGCTTTTTATGCAATGGTTAATTTTAGCGCAATCGTTATCGCCTTGCGTCACCGCCCGCACGCGCTAGAATGAGCGCCCCTTACCTGAACCGAGTCGATTATGAGCGATGCTTTTTCCTCTGCCGACCATCAGCTGGATGCCCGTGGCCTGCGTTGCCCGGAGCCGGTCATGATGGTGCGCAAAACCGTACGCAGCCTGCAGGATGGCGAGACGTTGCTGATCATCGCCGATGATCCGGCGACCACCCGCGATATTCCCGGCTTCTGCCGCTTCATGGAGCATGGCCTGCTGGCGCAGCAGACCGACACGCTGCCCTATCAGTTCCTGATCCGCAAAGGCATGGCAGGTTAACGACGGCCGGACGGACCGCCGTCAGCCTGCTCCATCCTCAGGCGTGCCGCCGCAGTAGCCGCAGCGCGTTGGCGGTGACCAGCGCGGTCGCCCCTGAATCGGCCAGCACCGCCAGCCAGAGTCCGGTCAGACCCAGCAGAGTGGTGACCAGGAAAATCGCCTTTAAGCCCAGCGCGATGCCGATATTCTGGCGGATGATGCGGCGGGTCCGGCGGGCCAGCGCAATCATCGGCGCGAGATGACCGAGCTGATTTCGCGTCAGCGCCGCGTCGGCCGCTTCCAGCGCCACATCGGTGCCGCTGCCCATCGCGATCCCCAGGGTCGCCGCCTTCATGGCGGGCGCATCGTTGATGCCATCCCCGACCATCGCCAGCGGCTGCTGCCGGCTCCGTTCACGCACCGCCGCGACTTTGTCGGCGGGCAGCAGGCTGGCGCGATAATCAATCTGCAACTGGCGGGCGATCGTGGCAGCGGCACGCGGGTTATCGCCGGTCAGCATCAGGCTTTCAATACCCAGTTTTTTCAGCGCCTGCACCGCAGCGGCCGCGTCGTCGCGCAGCCGATCGCGCAGTGCCAGGGCACCCAGCACCTCGCCCTCACACAGCAGTACCACGAGGGTTTCCCCTTCCGCTTCCCGCTGCGCAATCTGCGCCGTTTGCTCCGGCGTCAGTCCGGGGGCATGCGCGGGCGTCAGCAGCTGAACCTGTTGGTCTGCGACCCTGGCGCTGATGCCACGTCCCGCCAGCACCTGCTGATCGTGCGCCTCAGGCAGCGTCAGATGGCGCGCCTGCGCGGCCGCCACGATGGCGCTGGCCAGCGGATGCGTCGCCCCCTGTTCAACGGCGGCGCTCAGTGCCAGGATCGCGATCTCGTCGCGCGCGCCAAACCGCAGGATCTGCGTCAGTCCGGGCTTGCCCAGCGTCAGCGTACCGGTTTTATCAAACGCGATGCAGCGCAGCGAACTCAGCCGCTCCATCGCCGCCCCGCCTTTGATCAGGGCGCCCTGACGCGCCGCCGCCGCCAGCCCGGAGGTGATGGCAGCGGGGACAGAGATCACCAGCGCACAGGGGCAGCCAATCAGCAGCAGGGTCAGCCCTTTGTAGATCCACGGCTGCCAGTCGCCTGCGCCAGAGAGCGGCACCACCACCATCACCAGCAGTGACAGCAGCATCACCAGCGGCGTATAGATGCGACTGAACCGATCGATGAAACGTTCAACCGGGGCACGATGCGTTTCCGCTTCTTCAATCAACTGCAGGATACGGTCGATGGCACTCTCACCGGGCTTCGACACCACCTCCAGCTGCACCAGCCGGTCAATACTGGTGACACCGGCAGGCAGCGTCTCGCCACTGCTCCGCGCCACGGGCAGGGATTCGCCGGTCAGGGCGCTCTCATCGAAACTGGCGATCGGGCTGAGTAACCGGCCATCGACCGGCAAACGGCTGCCCGCCGCGACTTCGATCACATCACCAGGTTGCAGCGCCGTGAGCGATACCTCAACACGTTTGCCCTGTTGCAGGCGGATCGCGGATTCGGGCCGCAACGCCATCAGACTGGTGACGCCGCTGCGCGCCCGTGAGGCGGCATACCTTTCCAGCTGTTCGCCCAGCTGAAACAGGACCAGCACCATCGCCGCCTCTGCGTGTGCGCCAATCATCAGCGCGCCTGCCGACGCCACGGTCATCAGTGTCTCAATGGTAAATGGCGATCCGCTGCGCAGGCGCTGCCAGGCTGCGCGCGCCACCGGGATCAGGCCCGCCAGCGTGGTCACGACAAACAGCCGGTCGCCCCAGACCGGCGCAAGCTGGCTGAGCAGGGTACCGGCGAGCACCAGCAGCGCCAGCAGAATCAGCATCCGGTTTTGCTGCCAGCCTGGCGCGGCCTGTGGGGCAGAGGGGGAGGACGCGGCCGCGAGCCGGAATCCGGCTTTTTTCACCGCCTGTTCAACCGCATTCTGTACGTCAGTGTCGGCGCTGACCATCAGCTTCTCGCTGCTGAAAAGAACGCGGGCGTCGGTCACGCCACTCACCTGACGAACGGCGGTTTCAACGGTGCGGGCGCAGGCGGGGCAATCCATCCCCTGGATCTGCCAGCTGAAAGGATAAGCGCCGCCTCGCCGGTCACTTTCCTCTGCCGCCCCGCCATCACTGCCGGGACTGCTGTCGCTGTCGCAGCAACAGCCTGCCGTATCCGCCGTGACAGGCGTGGCAGCATGGATCGAAAGGGTAAGGGGACGAGCCTGAGGAACCTGGCATAGCGGTTTTGTGGCGGTGTGGCTGCCGCGGGGTTTGCCACAGCCACAGGCGTGATGGTGTTGCATATGACCTCCGGATAAGGGGATGAGCGACGCTGCCCATCCCGCTATCCTACACTCTGGAGTCGACTCCAGAGTCAAGGCACTTTTATCAGACCACCCACAGCGAGCGCACGATCATAAAGTGACCGGCAAAGTAGCAGGCGGCGACAACTGCGCTGTCGGCAGCGAAGCGACGACGGTAGTGCGAGAGGAACCACACAGCATTCGCCAGCAGCAGCAGTCCGGCACCGACCATGATGGAGAAGCTGTAATCGGTCGGACGGAAGAAGTACTGCTCGGTGGCGATCCAGGTCATCACCAGCGTCATACCGATAAAGGTACAGACCGGCCAGCGCAGATCTTCCAGCCGGCTCCAGAGGATACCGATCAGGGCAGCACCGATGATCAGCAGCGTCAGCGGAATCGGCCAGAAGAAGGTCATGGTCATGCTGGCGGCGAAGCAGAGGGTATAGAGCAGGTGCGACAGGAAAAAGGCCCCGATGGCATAGAGCATCTGCTGACGCGGCAGCAGCGTTAACGCATCACCCGCCAGCGTGGCGACCAGCCCGGCCAGAATCAGATAGTCCGTGCTCTGCAATACCGGTGCCTGCCAGGCGAGCCCGACCAGCAGCAGCAGAGTGACCGGTTTAAACAGCCAGCGCTGCCATTGCGGGCCGCGATAGCTGGCGTCGACATAGAGCCAGCCGGAGAAAAGGACAGCGAGGAAAGACCAGAGCATTGTTTCTCCCTTTTTTACTCAGAATGGTAAAAGATCCCAAAATATCTCTTCCAGTTTAGGTTACGCCTCTGCGATGTGACAATCAGGCAACTCTGGTTGTATGCTTTGCCGCCTGATCCCTCTTCTTCACAGGCGTGAGAATGCGATGAGTAAACCGCCGTTAATCTTTGTTATCGTCCTGGCGATCATTGCCGTTCTGGCGACCCGTCAGTTTATTAAGCAACGTCGCGAAGGGGCCATGAATGACGCTGCGCCTGCGCGTTCTCTGCAGGTTGAGGTCAGCAGTAAGCGCGAATTTCCTGCGCCCAATCGTCGTTCACGACAGCGCGAAGTTATCGCCGGAGAAGAGATGCGCTATGAAGTGCTGTTTCATCCCCTGAACGGTGCCAGCGACATCAGGGTGCAGCTAAAGGAAGGGGAGTATCATCAGCTGGATAAAGGCGCCCGGGGCGAGCTGACGATGCAGGGGACGCGCTTTATCCGCTTCACTCCCCTGCCGTAGAGGGCGGGCATAACGCCCGCCAGCCCTATTTTTTGCGTGGGAAATGTTTCTTCTGCCAGGCGACCAGCTCGAAGACGCCGAACAGGAACACCTTAATCTGTGTAACGCGGTCAATTGGCGGCGCATCTTTGGTCTGCGTTGCGCGCAGTAAAACGAGCTGCAGACCATGCATCATGATCATGAAAAACAGGGCAACGTTGATAAAATAGGTCAGCGGTTTCGGGTAGGGATGTACCACGTTGGCCAGTAAAAATCCCCACACGCATAGCATCAACAGACGCCCCAAATTAAGTAACATCCTGCGTCTCCTGTTGACGTTGATACAAACGATAAGCGACCTGTCCGGCTATTTTTTCGCGATAGAGGTCCCACGCTGGCGGCACCGGCGGCGCGCCATTTTCCACTTCACTTTCCACATAAATCAGCGCCTGCTCGGCCAGCCAGTGATTCTGCTCCAGCAACGCCAGCGTCTGCGCCAGCAATCCCTGACGAAACGGCGGATCGATAAACACCACATCAAAAGGTTCACCGGGCTGCGCCAGCCAGCTTAACGCATTGGTCTGAATCACGGTGCCATTCGTGGCGCGCAGCGTCTGCAGGTTTTTTGTCAGCTGCTGCGCCACCGGACGCTCCAGCTCCAGCAGCGTCGCGGAGCCTGCGTAGCGCGACAGGGCTTCCAGACCGAGCGCGCCGCTACCGGCAAAGCAGTCGAGGCAGCGGGCCTCTGGCAGTACCGGGGCCAGCCAGTTAAACAGCGTCTCGCGCACCCGATCGGTGGTCGGGCGCAGTCCGGCACTGTCCGGCACCGGCAATTTGCGTCCGCGCCACTGACCGCCGATGATACGGATCTGCCCGGCACCGCCTGTACTGCGGGGGTTTTTATTCATATTGCTCACAACTCGTCATAATTTGTTGCGTAGTTTAACGGGCCAATCGGTGAGAAGAAACGTTAAAAAAGGGTGCTGTGGTGAGCTGGCAGGAAAGTGTTAGACTACTGAGTTGCTGAAGTCATGCATTATTCTGCGGTTTACGCCGGTCTGGCGCTGACCAACTTTCATTGATTTACCCCTGGAAACCACGCGCGACCGGGACAAAGCCATCGAGGAGTGTCGTCACACAATGGCAAAAGAGAAAAAACGTGGCTTTTTTTCCTGGCTGGGATTTGGCAAAGAGGAAGAGAAACAACCTGTAGCGGAAGAGCAGACCCCGACGGTCGCGGAACCCGCTCAGCAGCAGACTGAACAGGACGATCCGGCACTCCGCCAGGCTGAAGCGCAGGCGGAAGAGACGGTTGCGATCACCGAAACGGTAGCTGACCAGCAGCGTGAGGCGGACGTTACCGCCGCCGCGCCCTACGAAGCGGCACCTGAGCGGCTGGATGCGGCTGAGGCCGATCCTGAAGTGCAGGTGGATATCGACCCCCCTGAACATGACGCGACGCCGGTTATTGACGCCGACGACGTCATCACGCCAATCGCCGATGACGCACCGGCAGATGCGCCGTTAAGCGAAGAAGAGCTGACCGCGCTGGCGCTGGGCGACGCGGAGGTCGTGGAGACCCCGCATCGCGAAGAAGAAGAGGCGCCGCTGTCTGAGGATGAACTGACCGCGCTGGCGCCGGGCGACGCAGACGTCGTTGAAACCCCGTACCACGAAGAAGAGGCGCCGCTCTCTGAAGAGGAGCTGACTGCGCTGGCGCTGGATGACGCCGACGTGGCGGAGACTGCACCCGCCGAGCCGTTAGCGGATACCGTCAGCGATCTGCCGCTGGCCGCCGCGCCACTCATCGCGCAGGAGCAGGAGCGCCCGAGCAAAGAGGGCTTCTTCGCCCGCCTGAAGCGCAGCCTGGTGAAAACCCGTCAGAACCTCGGTTCCGGTTTTATCAGCCTGTTCCGGGGCAAAAAGATTGATGATGACCTGTTTGACGAGCTGGAAGAGCAGTTGCTGATTGCCGATGTCGGCGTGGAAACCACGCGCCGCATCATCGCCCATCTGACCCAGCAGGCAAGCCGCAAGCAGCTGCGTGATGCCGAAGCACTGTATGGCCTGCTGAAGGCGGAGATGGCCGCGATCCTGGCGAAGGTCGATGCGCCGCTGGACGTCTCAGGCAAAACGCCGTTTGTCATCCTGATGGTGGGCGTTAACGGCGTCGGTAAAACCACGACTATCGGTAAGCTGGCGCGCCAGTATCAGGCCGAAGGCAAATCGGTAATGTTAGCGGCGGGCGATACCTTCCGTGCGGCGGCGGTGGAACAGCTGCAGGTGTGGGGCCAGCGTAACAACATTCCGGTGATTGCACAGCATACCGGTGCAGATTCAGCATCGGTGATCTTCGATGCGATTCAGGCTGCCAAATCGCGCGGCGTTGACGTACTGATTGCCGATACCGCCGGTCGTCTGCAGAACAAATCGCACCTGATGGAAGAGCTGAAAAAAATCACCCGCGTGATGAAAAAGCTGGACGATTCCGCGCCACATGAAGTGATGCTGACGCTGGATGCCAGCACCGGACAGAACGCGGTCAGCCAGGCCCGACTCTTTAACGAAGCGGTCGGCCTGACCGGCATTGCGCTCACCAAGCTGGATGGCACCGCCAAAGGCGGCGTGATCTTCTCGGTGGCCGATCAGTTCGGTATTCCGATTCGCTACATCGGCGTCGGCGAAGGCATTGAAGATTTACGACCGTTTAAGGCGGACGATTTTATTGAGGCACTGTTTGCCCGAGAGGACTAATTAGGATGATTCGCTTTGAAGAGGTCAGTAAGGCATATCTCGGCGGACGTCAGGCGCTGCAGGGGGTCGATTTTCATCTGCGCCCTGGCGAAATGGCGTTTCTGACCGGCCACTCCGGTGCCGGTAAAAGTACCTTGCTGAAGCTGATTTGTGGCATTGAGCGCCCGAGTGCCGGAAGAATCTGGTTCAGCGGCCATGACATCTCCCGCCTGCGTAACAGCGAGGTGCCGTTCCTGCGTCGTCAGATTGGCATGATCTTCCAGGATCACCATCTGCTGATGGATCGTTCGGTCTATGACAACGTGGCGATCCCGCTGATTATCTCCGGGGCCAGCGGCGAAGATATCCGCCGTCGCGTCTCGGCGGCGCTTGATAAAGTCGGGCTGCTCGACAAAGCGAAAAGTTTTCCGATTCAGCTCTCTGGCGGTGAACAGCAGCGTGTGGGCATTGCCCGTGCGGTGGTGAACAAGCCAGCCGTGCTGCTGGCGGATGAACCGACCGGTAACCTCGACGACGCGCTCTCCGAAGACATTCTTCGTCTGTTCGAAGAGTTTAACCGCGTCGGCGTCACCGTTCTGATGGCGACACATGACAGCGGCCTGATCGCCCGGCGCAACTACCGGATGATGACGCTGAATCAGGGACGTCTGCACGGAGGCCACGATGGTCAATAAACGCATTAAACGCCCGGCTGCGCCGAAAGCTAAGCAGCCGTCGAAGAGTAAAGCACTGAAGGGCGGCTGGCAGGAGCAGTGGCGCTATGCGCTGCGCGGCACGCTCTCGGACATGTGGCGTCAGCCGCTGGCCACCCTGCTGACGGTGATGGTCATCGCCATCTCACTGACGCTGCCCAGCGTCTGCTACATGGTCTGGAAAAACGTCAGCCAGGCGGCCACCCAGTGGTATCCGGCCCCGCAGTTAACCGTCTATCTCTCCAAAACGCTGGATGACACGGCGGCAGAAAACGTGGTGGCGCAGCTCAAACAGGTCGAAGGGGTGGATAACGTCAACTACCTGACGCGGGAAGAGGCGCTGAACGAGTTCCGTAACTGGTCAGGCTTTGGCGGTGCAATGGATATGCTGGAGCAGAATCCGCTGCCCGCGGTCGCTATCATTACGCCGAAACTGAATTTCCAGAACTCAGACACCATGCAGAGCCTGCGCGATCGGGTTACTAAAGTGCAGGGCGTGGATGAAGTGCGCATGGACGATAGCTGGTTTGCCCGCCTGGCGGCGCTGACCGGACTGGTCGGGCAGATCGCCTCCATGATTGGCGTGCTGATGATCGTGGCGGTGTTCCTGGTGATTGGTAACAGCGTGCGGCTCAGTATCTTTGCCCGGCGTGACACCATCAACGTGCAGAAGCTGATTGGCGCGACCGACGGCTTTATCCTGCGCCCGTTCCTCTATGGCGGGGCGCTGCTGGGCTTCAGCGGCGCGGTGCTGTCGCTGCTGCTGTCGGAAGTGCTGGTGCTGCGACTCCAGTCTGTGGTGGCCAGCGTGGCGACCGTATTTGGTACTACCTTCTCACTGGAAGGCTTCTCGTGGGATGAGGCACTGCTGCTGCTGCTGATCGCAGCCATCATCGGCTGGGTCGCGGCCTGGCTGGCAACAGTCCAACATTTACGCCGATTTACGCCGCAGTAAACGCCTGCAACATTTTTTTGTTATAATGGTCCTCTGCTACCGACAAAGGGTGCAGAGGATCGCTTCCCCCCTCTTCCCTTCCTGTCATCTGTGTGTAAAATATTCACCGGTAAAATTGAACTTGTGGATAACTTTGCCACTCTAAGTAGCACAGATTGCTTTCGGATTTCGCGCGACGTTGACTTACTGTATCGTCTGCGCAGGGAAATGTGCGGCAATTTCACTGAATTTGTGAGGGTTTGAATGACCAAAGAAATGCAAACTTTAGCTATTGCTCCTCTTGGCAACCTGGAGTCTTACGTCCGGGCGGCGAACACCTGGCCGATGCTCTCGGCAGAAGAGGAAAAAGCGTTGGCTGAACGGCTGCATTACCAGGGCGATCTGGATGCGGCAAAGACGCTGATCCTGTCTCACCTACGCTTTGTAGTTCATATCGCTCGTAACTACTCCGGCTACGGCCTGCCACAGGCGGACCTGGTGCAGGAAGGTAACATCGGCCTGATGAAAGCGGTGCGTCGCTTCAACCCGGAAGTGGGCGTGCGTCTGGTTTCGTTTGCCGTGCACTGGATTAAAGCTGAGATCCACGAATATGTGCTGCGCAACTGGCGTATCGTAAAAGTCGCGACCACCAAAGCACAGCGTAAGCTCTTCTTTAACCTGCGTAAAACCAAGCAGCGTCTGGGCTGGTTCAACCAGGATGAGGTCGAGATGGTGGCGCGTGAACTGGGCGTCAGCAGCAAAGACGTGCGCGAAATGGAATCGCGTATGGCGGCCCAGGATATGACCTTTGATATGTCTGCTGATGATGAGAGCAGCGAAGGTCGCTCGATGGCACCGGTGCTCTACCTGCAGGATAAAACCTCTGACTTTGCTGACGGCATTGAAGAGGATAACTGGGATGCGCACGCGGCTGACAAGCTGAGCTATGCGATGGAAGGTCTGGATGAGCGCAGTCAGCACATCATCCGCGCCCGCTGGCTGGACGAAGATAACAAAACCACGCTGCAGGAGCTGGCCGATCAGTATGGCGTTTCCGCCGAGCGTGTGCGCCAGCTGGAAAAGAACGCCATGAAAAAACTGCGTATGGCGATCGAAGCGTAACGCACGTTAACACCGTAAGGGGCGACAGATGATGTCGCCCTTTTTGTTTCCCCCTCTCTGCTCAGCCGCTGGCGCTTACTCTGCCGACCTTATCCAGCCATCATTCTGTGCCCGAAAGCCACACGCCTGCATAAAGGCCGCCCGCACCTGCTGATCGTCACTGCCATCATCGGCGACCCACCAGTCTGCCACAGAGCTGTTCTGCCTCATTGTCTCCTCCAGCAGATACTGACCGACGCCACGTCGCCGGGTCACATCGCGGACGGTCAGCCGCTGGATCTTGCCGTGGGTTCCGGCGATCTCCAGAAGCAGACCAGCCAGCAGGCGGTCGTTGAAGCGCGCAGCATAGAGACGATGCCGCTCATCCAGATGCTGCGCCAGTTTTTCCATCTCCAGATCCGGCCAGACTTTGCCCAGATCGATGCGGTCCTGTGCGGTCAGCATCGTCACCCGCTGAATAGTGAGCTTCATAACAAAAACCTCTGTAATAGGGGAATGTGTAGCGAAAATATACAACCTGCGCACCACCACATTTTCATCAATAAAACAGGTCAAAAGATGGCCTGGATGCCAGGATGATAGTTGTAAACAGCGACAGCGAATGGTCACCCAGCATAACGCGCTGGCAAAGTGGTGAAAAACCGGCCATTGCCTCCAGTGTATTATGCTGTTTCACTCAGTCAATTCTGAATATGTCAGTTGATTTACAGAAGAAACTTCCTGTTTAATAACCTGAAAAATAAAGCCTTATTACTAATAAATGCCAGAAAAGTAAGCTAACTCATTCATGCTTAATCAGTTTTCCACTTTATCTGGCAGCGCAAACACTCACAACATACACGATAAAACAGATGGGGTAGTCAGGATGAAAATGAAAGGTCGCGCATTACTGGCGGGATGTGTAGCACTGGCGATGAGCCATGCGGCGCTGGCTGAAGATATCAAAGTGGCGATTGTTGGCGCCATGTCGGGTCCGGTGGCGCAGTATGGCGATATGCAGTTCGCGGGCGCTACTCAGGCGATTGAAGATATCAATGCCAAAGGTGGCGTTAACGGCAACAAACTGGTGGCGGTGAAATATGACGACGCCTGTGACCCGAAACAGGCCGTGGCGGTCGCCAACAAAGTCATTAACGACGGCATCCGCTATGTGATTGGCCATCTCTGTTCATCCTCCACGCAGCCCGCATCTGACATCTATGAAGATGAAGGTGTGCTGATGATCACCCCGGCCGCGACCGCACCAGACCTGACCTCACGCGGCTATAAACTGATTATGCGCACCACCGGTCTTGACTCCGATCAGGGGCCGACGGCGGCAAAATATGTGATGAGCGAGCTGAAACCGCAGCGCATCGCTGTCGTACACGACAAGCAGCAGTATGGCGAAGGCCTGGCGCGCGCCGTGCAGGAGAGCCTGAAAAAGCAGGGCGCGAACATCGTGATGTTTGAAGGGATCACCGCCGGGGATAAAGATTTCTCCACGCTGGTGGCTCGCTTCAAGAAAGAGAACGTCGATTTTGTCTACTTCGGTGGTTACTACCCGGAAATGGGCCAGATCGTCCGCCAGGCGCGTGCAGCTGGTCTGAAAACCCAGTTCATGGGGCCGGAAGGGGTGGGTAACGCCTCGCTGTCGAACATTGCCGGTGCCGCCTCTGAAGGCATGCTGGTGACCCTGCCAAAACGCTATGACCAGGTGGCGACCAACAAACCTATCGTGGATGCGCTGAAAGCGAAGAAACTGGATCCGACCGGTCCGTTCGTCTGGACCACCTACGCCGCACTGCAGTCGCTGGCGACCGGCATGGAGCGCAGCAAGAGTGCCGAGCCGGATGCCATCGTGAAAAACCTGAAAGAGGGTGCCGCAGTGCCAACCGTAATGGGCAACCTGAACTGGGATGAGAAGGGCGACCTTAAGGGCTTTGAATTCGGCGTCTTCAAATGGCATGCCGATGGCACCTCGACCGCTGTGAAGTAAACCAGGTCATTTTCGGGTAGATGGCAGGCCGGGTAACCGGTTTGCCTGACCTGCGACATGAACGCCTGGCACCTCACTGCCAGGCGTTTTTTGTACCCCGGTCGCCTGCGATCGGACAAGTAAGGGTTAAGGTATGTCGGAGCAGTTTCTCTATTTTTTTCAGCAGATGTTCAACGGTGTGACCCTGGGAAGCACTTATGCGCTTATCGCCATCGGTTACACCATGGTTTACGGCATTATCGGCATGATCAACTTCGCCCACGGCGAGGTCTACATGATCGGTAGCTACGTCTCCTTTATCGTGATTGCTGCCCTGATGATGATGGGCATCGACACCACCTGGCTGATGATCGCGGCGGGCTTTGTGATGGCGGTGATTATCTCCAGCGCCTACGGCTGGAGCATTGAACGTGTCGCCTATCGCCCCGTGCGTGCCTCGAAGCGCCTGATTGCGCTGATCTCCGCCATCGGGATGTCGATATTCCTGCAGAACTACGTCAGCCTGACGCAGGGTTCACGCGACCTGGCGTTGCCGAGTCTGATCACCGGGCAGTGGACGGTGGGTGAGAGCAACGGCTTTGCCGCCACTATCTCCACCATGCAGGTGGTGATCTGGGTCGTGACCTTCCTGGCGATGCTGGCCCTGACCACGTTTATTCGCTACTCCCGCATGGGCCGGGCCTGTCGCGCCTGTGCAGAAGATCTGAAAATGGCCAGCCTGCTGGGCATTAACACCGACCGCGTGATCTCCCTGACCTTTGTGATCGGGGCCGCGATGGCCGCGGTTGCTGGCGTACTGCTGGGTCAGTTCTACGGTTCGATTAACCCCTTCATCGGCTTTATGGCCGGTATGAAGGCATTCACCGCTGCCGTGCTGGGCGGCATTGGCAGTATTCCTGGCGCGATGATTGGTGGCCTGGTGCTGGGGATCGCCGAGGCGCTGACCTCCGCCTATCTCAGTACGGAATATAAAGATGTGGTCTCGTTTGCGCTGCTGATCGTGGTGCTGCTGGTGATGCCGACCGGGATTCTGGGTCGCCCGGAGGTCGAAAAAGTATGAAGACTTCCTTTATTAATGCGCTGATCTCGGCCCTGATGCTGCTGGTGCTCGCCACCTTCTTTATGGGGCTGCGCCTGAACCTCGATGGCACACAGCTGGTGGTGCAGAACGCCGGTAGCGTGCGCTGGAACTGGATCGCGACAGGCTGTGTGGTGGTGTTTCTGTTCCAGCTGCTGCGTCCGGTGTGGCAACGCGGTCTGAAGAAAATGTCTGGTCCGGCGCTGCTGTTACCGGGCCTGGATGGTTCGACGCCGAAGCAGAAGCTGGTGATGGCAGTGCTGATTGTCGCCGCGATTGCCTGGCCCTTCCTGGTGTCACGCGGCACCGTCGATATCGCCACCATGACGCTGATCTACGTGATGCTCGGTCTGGGCCTGAACGTGGTGGTCGGACTGTCGGGCCTGCTGGTACTGGGTTATGGCGGTTTCTATGCCATCGGCGCCTATACTTTTGCGCTGCTGAACCACTATTACGGTCTCGGCTTCTGGCAGTGTCTGCCGCTCTCCGGCATGGTTGCCGCACTGTTTGGCCTGCTGCTGGGCTTCCCGGTGCTACGACTGCGTGGCGACTATCTGGCGATTGTGACGCTGGGCTTTGGCGAGATCGTGCGTATTCTGCTGCTGAACAACACCGCTCTGACCGGTGGGCCAAACGGCATCAGCCAGATCCCGAAACCGACGCTGTTTGGTCTGGAGTTTGGCCGCACGCCGCGCGAGGGTGGCTGGGATACCTTCCACAACTTCTTTGGTCTGAAGTATGACCCCAGCGATCGCATCATCTTCCTCTACATGGTGGCGCTGCTGCTGGTGGTGCTGACGCTGTTTGTCATCAACCGGCTGCTGCGGATGCCGCTGGGCCGTGCCTGGGAAGCGCTGCGCGAAGATGAGATTGCCTGTCGTTCGCTGGGCCTGAGTCCGACCCGTATCAAGCTCACCGCGTTTACTATCAGCGCCGCCTTTGCGGGCTTTGCCGGCAGTCTGTTCGCGGCGCGTCAGGGCTTTGTCAGCCCGGAATCCTTTACCTTCGTCGAATCCGCCTTTGTGCTGGCGATTGTGGTTCTGGGCGGCATGGGCTCCCAGTTTGCGGTGATCCTGGCGGCCATTCTGCTGGTGGTGTCACGCGAACTGATGCGCGATCTGAATGAGTACAGCATGCTGGTGCTGGGTGGCCTGATGGTGCTGATGATGATCTGGCGGCCACAGGGATTATTGCCGATGAAACGTCCGCATCTGAAACTCAGAACCGGTAAAAAAGGAGAGCAGGCATGATTCAGCCTTTATTAGCCGTTGAAGGCCTGATGATGCGCTTCGGCGGTCTGTTAGCCGTGAACAATGTGGCGCTGGAGCTGCGTCCACAGGAGATCGTCTCGCTGATCGGGCCGAACGGTGCCGGTAAAACCACCGTGTTTAACTGCCTGACCGGCTTCTACAAGCCCACCGGCGGCAGCATTAAACTGCGCGAACAGCATCTGGAAGGTCTGCCGGGCCAGAAGATCGCGCGGATGGGCATCGTGCGGACCTTCCAGCATGTGCGTCTGTTCCGTGAGATGACGGTGATTGAGAACCTGCTGGTCGCGCAGCATCAGCATCTCAAAAGCGGCGTGTTTTCCGGCCTGCTGAAAACCCCGGCGTTTCGCCGCAGTGAGAGCGAGGCGCTGGACCGTGCCGCAACCTGGCTGGAGCGGGTCGGCCTGCTCGATCTGGCAAACCGTCAGGCGGGCAACCTGGCCTATGGTCAGCAGCGCCGGCTGGAGATCGCACGCTGCATGGTGACGCGCCCGGAGATCCTGATGCTGGATGAACCGGCTGCGGGCCTGAACCCTAAAGAGACGCATGAGCTGGATGCGCTGATCGCGGAGCTGCGGGGCGAACACAAGGTTTCCGTGCTGCTGATTGAACATGATATGAAGCTGGTCATGGGAATTTCTGACCGTATTTATGTGGTGAATCAGGGAACGCCACTGGCTAACGGAACGCCGGAGGAGATTCGTAACAATCCGGATGTCATTCGTGCCTATTTAGGAGAGGCCTGAGATGGCAAATACGATGTTAACCATTGAAAACGTCAGCGCGCACTATGGCAAGATTCAGGCGCTGCATAACGTCAGCCTCTACATCAACCAGGGGGAGATCGTCACCCTGATCGGGGCCAACGGCGCCGGGAAAACCACGCTGCTGGGCACGCTGTGCGGCGAACCCCGCGCGACCCAGGGCACCATCACCTTTGATGGCAAAGCCATTACCGACTGGCAGACGTCGCGCATTATGCGGGAAGCGATTGCCATCGTGCCGGAAGGACGACGGGTCTTTTCACGTATGACGGTGGAAGAGAACCTGGCGATGGGGGGCTTTTTTGCCAGCCGCCAGGCGTATCTGACACGCATCCGGCGCGTTTACGAACTCTTTCCACGGCTTGAGGAGCGTAAAATCCAGCGCGCCGGAACGATGTCGGGCGGTGAGCAGCAGATGCTGGCGATTGGCCGTGCGCTGATGAGTCAGCCGCGCCTGCTGCTGCTGGATGAGCCCTCGCTGGGGCTGGCACCGATCATTATTCAGCAGATTTTCGACACCATTGAGCAGCTGCGCAGCGAAGGGATGACCATTTTCCTGGTCGAGCAGAACGCCAATCAGGCGCTGAAGCTGGCGGATCGGGGCTATGTGCTGGAGAACGGCCATGTGGTGCTCGAAGACACAGGCGCAGCACTCCTCTCTAACGAAGCCGTCCGCAGCGCTTACTTAGGCGCCTGATGGGGCACGGCCTGGCCTGCTGGCCAGGTTCCGGCTGGGCAGCGCTCGCTATCCTTACGTACGACGTGTACGTTCCGGTGGCTGCGCTGTCCGTCCACGGCTCCGGGTGTCGGCGTGGGGGGCAGAGCAGCTCAGGCGGCTGACAAACTCAAATCAGGCGAATCTGGCCGCAGCAAATAAGCTTAAGACGCAGGGAACAGGGGCAGAAGAGGAAAGCGTCCCGCGCTATGGACAACAACGCCGGGAGCGTTTTGAACAACGCAACGCGCCGGGCCGTATACGGGCGCATTTCAGGAATGAGGTGCGTAATCGCGCGGGCTCAGCATGTCATGGATGACGGATTTAGCGTCTTTCCGCTCTGACCCCGTTCGCTGTGCATACTCAGTCTGACCGCACCCCAGCCAGGGTTATCATCCTTCTCACCCTGCGTTAACCGCGCTGCCTTTTCCTCTTCTGTGCCTGTCATCCGGCTGTCATCTCTCCGTTATTAATCCGTCATTTTTCCGTGTCATGTTACTTCGCGAACCAGAAATCCGTGATTTCACGCGTATTTACCTGCACAGGAAAACTTTATGTCCGTCGTTACCTTTCGTCGTAGCCTGATGAGCGCGCTGCTCGGTCTGGCGATCAGCGGCCAGGCGCTTGCCGCCACTGAGATCCCTTTCTGGCACTCCATGGAAGGCGAGTTAGGCAAAGAAGTCGATTCGCTGGCACAGCGTTTTAATCAGACCCATCCCGATTACAAAATTGTTCCGACCTACAAAGGTAACTACGAGCAGAGCCTTGCCGCCGGGATTGCGGCAGTGCGCAGCGGTAAAGCGCCTGCGGTGCTGCAGGTCTATGAAGTCGGCACGGCGACCATGATGGCCTCCCAGGCGATCGTGCCGGTGCATCAGGTCTTTAAAGAGGCGGGCATCCCCTTTGACGAGAAGCAGTTCGTGCCCACGGTGGCGGGATACTACAGCGACAGCAAAGGTCAGCTGATCTCTCAGCCGTTCAACAGCTCGACGCCGGTGCTCTACTACAACAAAGACGCCTTTAAAAAAGCGGGCCTGAACCCGGATCAGCCGCCGAAAACCTGGCAGGAGCTGGCGACGGATGCCGCCGCACTGCGCAAGTCGGGCATGAGCTGCGGCTACGCCAGCGGCTGGCAGGGCTGGATCCAGATTGAAAACTTCAGTGCCTGGCATGCCCTGCCGGTGGCGACGAAAAACAACGGATTTGACGGGCTGGACGCGGTTCTGGAGTTCAACAAGCCGGTGCAGGTTCGCCACATCGGACTGCTGGAAGCGATGAACAAAAAAGGGGACTTCACCTACTTTGGCCGTAAGGATGAGTCCACCGCCAAGTTCTACAACGGTGACTGCGGCATCACAACCGCCTCATCGGGATCGCTGGCGGATATCCGCCACTACGCAAAATTCAACTTCGGCGTGGGCATGATGCCATATGACGACACCGTGCCGGAGGCACCACAGAACGCCCTGATCGGCGGTGCCAGCCTGTGGGTGATGAAAGGTAAGGACGCGGCAACCTACAAAGGCGTGGCCGAATTCATGCAGTTTCTGGCTAAGCCGGAAATCGCCGCTGAGTGGCACCAGAAAACCGGTTATCTGCCGATCACCACCGCCGCCTACGAGCTGACAAAGCAGCAGGGCTTCTACGACAAAAATCCGGGCGCGGATATCGCCACTCGTCAGATGATGAATAAGCCGCCGCTGCCGTTCACGAAAGGCATGCGTCTGGGCAATATGCCGCAGATCCGTACCGTGATCGACGAGGAGCTGGAAAGCGTCTGGACCGGTAAACAGTCGCCGCAGAACGCACTGGATAACGCCGTGAAGCGTGGCAACGCGCTGCTGCGCCGCTTTGAACAGCAGGTGAAGTAATCTCTCCTTGCGGGTCAGCCCCGGCTGGCCCGCCTCTTTCTGACGCCAGGTACGCCATGTCTTCATCCCGTCCCGTCTTTCGCACCAGCCTGTTACCCTATCTTCTGGTGCTGCCGCAGCTGCTGATTACCGCCATTTTCTTTCTCTGGCCCGCCGGTGAAGCGTTATGGTACTCGCTGCAAAGTCTCGATCCCTTTGGCATCTCCAGCCGCTTTGTCGGACTGGAAAACTTCAGGCGGCTGTTTGCCGATCCCTACTATCTCGACACCTTCTGGACCACCCTGAAATTCAGCGGGATGGTGACGGTGTTCGGTATGCTCTCGTCTCTGCTGCTGGCGGCGCTAGTGGACTATGTGGTGCGCCTGCGCCGCCTCTATCAGACGCTGCTGCTGCTGCCCTACGCCGTAGCGCCGGTGGTGGCGGCGGTGCTCTGGATGTTCCTGTTTAATCCTGGACTGGGCCTGTTCAGCTACCTGCTGAACCACCTGGGCTACAACTGGAACTACGCGCAGAACAGCGGCCAGGCGATGTTCCTGATTGTGCTGGCGTCGATCTGGCAGCAGATGAGCTACAACTTCCTGTTCTTCTTTGCCGCCCTGCAATCGATCCCAAAATCCCTGGTGGAAGCCGCCGCGATTGACGGTGCGGGACCGGTACGGCGCTTCTTCAACCTTTCGCTGCCGCTGATAGCACCGGTCAGCTTCTTTCTGCTGGTGGTCAACCTGATCTACGCCTTCTTCGACACCTTCCCGGTGATCGATGCTGCAACCGGCGGCGGACCGGTGCAGGCGACCACGACGTTGATCTACAAAATCTATCGCGAAGGCTTTACCGGGCTGGATCTCTCCGCGTCGGCGGCGCAGTCGGTGGTGCTGATGCTGCTGGTGATCGGGCTGACGGTGATCCAGTTCCGCTTTGTTGAACGTAAGGTGCAATATCAATGATTGAGAATCGACGCGGGCTGGATCTCTTCAGCCACATCGTACTGGTGCTGGGCGTGCTCACCATCCTGTTTCCGCTCTATGTCGCTTTTGTGGCGGCCACGCTGGATAACGCGGCGGTCTATCAGGTGCCGATGACGCTGGTGCCCGGCACGCACCTGTGGGAGAACATCTCGCGCATCTGGACCCACGGCGTCAACGGCAACGGCCCGGCGTTTGGCCTGATGCTGCTTAACAGCATGATCATGGCGCTGGGGATCACGTTCGGCAAAATCACCGTTTCGATGCTGTCGGCGTTTGCGCTGGTCTGGTTCCGTTTTCCGCTGCGCACGCTCTTTTTCTGGCTGATCTTTGTCACTCTGATGCTGCCGGTGGAGGTGCGTATTTTCCCTACCGTGCAGGTGATTGCCGATCTCAATCTGCTCGACAGCTACAGCGGATTAACCCTGCCGCTGATGGCTTCCGCCACCGCCACCTTCCTGTTCCGCCAGTTCTTTATGTCACTGCCGGATGAGCTGGTGGAGGCGGCACGCATCGACGGTGCCAGTGCCATGCGCTTCTTCATCGACATCGTTCTGCCGCTGTCAAAAACCAATCTGGCGGCGCTGTTTGTTATCACCTTTATCTACGGCTGGAACCAGTATCTCTGGCCGCTGCTGATCATCAATGACGCCAGTCTCGGCACGGCGGTGGCGGGGATCAAAAGCATGATCTCCACCAGCGGTTCGCCGACCCAGTGGAACGAAGTGATGGCGGCGATGTTATTAACCCTGATCCCACCGCTGGTGGTGGTGTTAGTCATGCAGCGTGCCTTTGTGCGCGGCCTGGTTGAGAGTGAGAAATAAGATGGCGGGCGTAACCCTTCAGGCAGTAACCAAATCCTACGATGGCAAGAATCAGATCATTCAGCCGCTGAATGTCACGATCAATGATGGCGAATTTATGGTGATGGTTGGCCCCTCCGGCTGTGGTAAATCGACGCTGCTGCGGATGGTGGCCGGGCTGGAGCGCGTCAGCTCCGGGGATATCTACATCGACAATCGTCGCGTGACGCAGGAAGAGCCGAAAGATCGCGGCATCGCGATGGTGTTTCAGAACTATGCGCTCTATCCCCACATGTCGGTGGAGCAGAATATGGCTTATGGCCTGAAAATCCGCGGCATGGGCAAAGAGCAGATCCGCCAGCGGGTGCTTGATGCGGCGCGCAGCCTGGAACTGGATCACCTGCTGATGCGCCGTCCGCGTGAACTCTCCGGCGGACAGCGCCAGCGCGTGGCGATGGGCCGCGCCATCGTGCGCGAACCGGCGGTGTTTCTGTTCGATGAGCCGCTCTCCAATCTTGATGCCCGCCTGCGGGTGCAGATGCGGCTGGAGCTGCAGCAGCTTCATCGCCGCCTGCAGACCACCAGCCTCTATGTGACGCACGATCAGGTTGAGGCGATGACGCTGGCGCAGCGGGTGATGGTGATGAACAAAGGAGTGGTGGAGCAGATTGGCTCACCGGCCGAGGTGTATGAACGTCCCGCCAGCCAGTTTGTAGCCTCGTTTATCGGCGCACCCGCGATGAATCTGCTGAAAGGGCAGTTCAGCAGCGACGGCTCACGCTTTAACCTCGACGCCTCCCATGCACTGCCGCTCAGCGACATGAAAGCGAAGTGGGCTAACCGATCCGTGGTGCTGGGCATCCGGCCCGAACATATCCGCCAGAGCAGCCGCGAGCAGGGCGGCGTGCCTCTGCGGGTTGATACGCTGGAGATGCTGGGTGCCGATAATCTGGTGCACGGCCGCATCGGTGAGACGCCACTGGTGGTACGCTTACCCCACAGCGAACGGCCACAGCCGGGCACTACGCTGTGGCTGCATCTGCCAGCAGATGCGTTACACTTTTTTGATTCAACCCATGGAAAGCGTCTGGAATGAGCACACAACACTGGCCTTATCCCCGTATCGTCGCCCATCGCGGCGGCGGCAAACTGGCACCGGAAAATACCCTGGCGGCGATCGACATCGGCGCGAAGTATGGCCATCAGATGATTGAGTTTGATGCCAAATTATCAGCAGATGCGCAGATCTTCCTGCTGCACGATGACACGCTGGACCGCACCAGCGACGGCTGGGGCGTGGCGGGGCAGCTGCCGTGGGAAAAACTCTCTCAGCTCGACGCGGGCAGCTGGTTTGGCAGGGCGTTTTCGGGCGAAAAGCTGGCGCGGCTGGACGAGGTCGCGGCCCGCTGTCGCCAGCATCAGATGATGGCGAATATCGAAATCAAACCCACCACTGGCAGTGAAGTGGAGACCGGACGGGCGATCGCGCAGGCTGCGGCAATCCTGTGGCAGGATCAGACGCCTCCGCTGCTCTCCTCGTTCTCTTACGAAGCCCTTGAGGCGGCAATGCAGGCCGAGCCGCAACTGCCACGCGGCCTGCTGTCGCACAGCTGGGACCCGGAATGGCAGGCGAAAACCGCTGCGCTGGAGTGCGTCTCGATCCACCTGAATCACAACGTGCTGACCGCTGAGCGGGTAGCCGAACTCAAAGCCGCTGGCCTCAGGATTCTGGTCTACACCGTCAACAACCCGGATCGCGCCAGAACCTTACTGAAATGGGGCGTCGATGCCATCTGTACCGACAGTATCGACATCATCGGCCCCGATTTTAATCAGTTCTGATTCGGGTTCTGCGTCTGGTGTCCCGGCTGCGCGTCGATAACCCGCTGCCGGGCGCTGTCGCGCTGTTCCTGCATTTTACGCTGCAGATCCTGCGTCTGACGCTGCTGATCCTGACGCAGCTTCAGCTGCTGTTGCTGCTGCTGGCTCTGCATCTGCGACTGCATCCGCTGCTGGCTGGGGTTATAGCCCGGCCTGTTTGGATCGTTGGTGCTGTTCAGCGTGGTCGCCTGGCTGGCGAAAGGCAGCAGGGCGGCTAAAACCATCATCCACTTTTTCATCACTCCTCCTTTCTCAAGCGCGACAGGGTTCCGGGTGCGCAATACCGCACACCGACATCGGGGTCGCAGCCATAAGTTTACCCGATATCACAGACCTTACTTTCAGATGTATTCCGGATTTGACTTAACCCCGGTTATTTTGCTGTATTTGTAGGCACTTGCAGAAATGATAAAAAAATGTAAATAACAACACAGGATGGTGGCAGGATGAAAATGCAGAAAAGGGTGCGTCAGCTGAGCTGGTCGCTGGTGATGAGCATGACCGTGGTGGCTGGCGCTCAGGCTGCGGCAGTGCAGGCTCCGCCGGTCTCTTACGGGGTGGACAGCGATACGTTTCATCCGGTGAAGGCGCAGCACGGCATGGTCGCGTCGGTGGATGCGATGGCGACCCGGGTGGGCGTAGAGATCCTGCGCCAGGGCGGCAATGCGGTCGATGCCGCCGTCGCCGTGGGCTTTGCGCTGGCCGTAACCCATCCGCAGGCGGGCAACCTGGGCGGCGGGGGCTTTATGCTGCTGCGCACGGCCTCAGGCCGCGCCACCGCCATCGATTTTCGTGAAATGGCACCGGGACACGCGTCGCGCGATATGTTCCTGGACAAGCAGGGCAACGCCGACAGCAAACTGTCGCTGACTTCACACCTCGCTTCCGGGACGCCCGGCACCGTTGCCGGACTGGCGCTGGCCGCACAGAAATATGGCACACTGCCGCTGAGCACCCTGCTGGCCCCGGCGATCAAACTGGCGCGTGAAGGCATTCCGGTCAACGACGCGCTGGCAGATGATCTCAAAACCTACGGCAAAGAGGTCCTGATTACTCATCCCAACAGCAAGGCGATCTTCTATAAGCCGGACGGTACGCCGTGGCAGAAGGGCGATCGGCTGGTTCAGAAAAAACTGGCGCACAGCCTGCAGCTTATCGCCCGTCAGGGGCCGGATGCGTTCTACAAGGGAGAGATCGCCGATGAGATCGCCGGAGAGATGGCGCAGCATGGCGGCCTGATCAGCAAAGCGGATCTGGCGGCCTACCGGGCGGTCGAACGAACGCCTGTCAGCGGCACCTACCGGGGCTATGAAGTCTTCTCCATGCCACCGCCCTCATCCGGTGGAATTCACATCGTGCAGATCCTGAATATCCTGGAGAACTTCGATCTGGCGAAGATGGGCTTCGGCAGCGCCGACGCCATGCAGGTGATGGCAGAAGCAGAAAAATATGCCTATGCCGATCGCTCGGAATACCTCGGCGATCCCGATTTCGTGAAGGTGCCCTGGCAGGCGCTGACCAGCAAGGCCTATGCGAAAACGCTGGCGCAGCAGATCGACGTGGCGAAGGCGCGCCCTTCCAGCGAGATCAAACCGGGCAAGCTGGAACCTTATGAGAGTAATCAGACTACCCATTTCTCGGTGGTGGATAAGCAGGGTAACGCGGTCGCGGTCACTTATACGCTTAACACCTATTTTGGCAGCGGGATTGTGGCGGGCAACAGCGGCATCCTGATGAACAACGAGATGGATGACTTCTCCGCCAAGCCGGGCACGCCGAATGTCTACGGGCTGGTGGGCGGCGAAGCGAACGCCGTGCAGCCGGCGAAACGGCCGCTCTCCTCCATGTCGCCAACCATCGTCGCCAAAGGCGGAAAAACCTGGCTGGTTACCGGCAGTCCTGGCGGCAGCCGCATTATCACCACGGTGTTGCAGATGGTGGTCAACAGCATCGATTTCGGCATGAACGTGGCCGAAGCCACCAATGCGCCGCGCTTCCATCATCAGTGGTTGCCGGATCAGCTGCGCGTTGAGAAGGGCTTCAGTCCGGACACGCTGCGCCTGCTGGAGAATAAAGGTCAGCATGTGAAGGTACTGCCGTCGATGGGCAGCACCCAGAGCATCATGATCGGGCCGGACGGTATGCTGTATGGTGCCTCCGATCCGCGCAGCGTTGATGATCTGAGCGCCGGCTACTGAGCCCGGACGCTAACTGACAGGGAGTATCCGCAGCAGGGGCACGCCGGTGCCTCTGCTGCTTTCAGCCGTCAGGCCTTAACCCGCGCCATATAGTGTGCATCAATCAGCTCGCCGTGCCGCATCGCAAAGCCCTTCGCCGTTCCCTCAATCTCAAAGCCAAAACGCTGATAAAGCGCGATGGCCGGGCCATTGTCGACAAACACCGTCAGCTCCATCCGGCGCACCTGAAGCCAGTCGTCGCACAGCGCAACCATTTCACGCATCAGCGTGGTGCCCACGCCGCGCTGCCGGTAACGCGCATCCACGCCCATCCCCAGGGAGGCGACATGGCGGCGTCTGGCGCGCTCTTCCACCTGCAGCGCACACTGACCCACGATCTCCTCACCGATGCAGGCGACCAGCAGATGCGCATTGGGCTGTGGGGCGGCGAGACGACTCTGCCACATCTGAAGCGACGAATGGGGAAGATGGAGTGTGCTGGCCTGCGTATCGGGCTGGCTGTAGATCCGGTGCAGCGCAGCGGCATCGTCGGGCATAACGTGGCGGACAGTGATTTCCATGAGCGCTCCTCTAATCGGCAGAAACCTTTTAAACATCATGGAAATCATCCGGTTAATCAAGCAGGAATGATCGGAAAAGGCTTTACAGACGAGAATGATAATGATTATTATTGCCATGCATTCGCGGGATGTCGCATGACAGCCTGAGAAAGCACGACATTGCTCACATTGCTTCCAGTATTTTTAGCCAGCCGCGAGCTGGCTTTTTTTTGGCTGCTCTCCTTCAGTGCTTTTCAGCCACTGCCTATTCCTTATTCAACTATTTTGAACAGAGGAGTGAAGTTTTTCAGCTATCAATCTGACCCCCTCAGGAACACACTACAAAAAACATTGAGGAGATTTGAACATGATCTATGTACGTAAAGCTGAAGAACGCGGTCACGCAAACCATGGCTGGCTGGATAGCTGGCACACTTTCTCTTTTGCCAGCTACTACGACGCCAACTTTATGGGCTTCTCCGCGCTGCGGGTCATCAACGAAGATGTGATCGATGGCGGTCAGGGGTTTGGTACTCATCCCCATAAAGATATGGAGATCCTGACCTACGTACTCTCCGGTACGGTTGAGCATCAGGACAGCATGGGTAACAAAGAGCAGATCCCGGCGGGTGAGTTCCAGATTATGAGCGCCGGCACCGGCGTGCGTCACTCCGAGTACAACGCCAGCGAAAGCGAACCGCTGCACCTTTATCAGATCTGGATCATGCCTGAGCGCAACGGCATCGAGCCGCGCTATGACCAGCGCCGCTTCCCGGATGTGCAGGGTCGCCAGCTGGTGCTCAGCCCGGATGCGCGTGACGGATCGCTGAAGGTCTATCAGGATATGACGCTGTCGCGCTGGGTGCTGTCAGCGGGTGAACAGGATAACGTCGCGATTGAGACGGGCCGCCGGATCTGGATCCAGGTCGTGAAAGGGGACGTGACCGTTAACGGTCATCCGGTCACCACCAGCGACGCGCTGGCTATCTGGGACGAAAGCGCGCTGACTCTCGAAGCCAGCTCCGCAGCAGAAGTTCTGCTGTTTGATTTGCCACCGGTTTAAGCCGATGACGGGCGCGCCTTGTCGCGCCCGGTTGGCAATGTTGTGACAAAAAAGTGATAGACTCATCGTACTTTAGCTTTCAGGGCGATCTCAGGCGCTACGATGAAGAAGAAAAGACCGGTATTACAGGACGTTGCCGATCGCGTCGGCATTACAAAAATGACCGTCAGCCGCTACCTGCGCAATCCTGAGCAGGTCTCCGTTGCCCTGCGGGATAAGATCGCGGTGGCGCTGGATGAGCTGGGCTACATCCCCAATCGCGCCCCCGATATGCTTTCTAACGCCACCAGCCGCGCCATCGGCGTGCTGCTGCCCTCTCTCACCAACCAGGTGTTTGCCGACGTGCTGCGCGGCATCGAAGCCGTCACTGACGAAGCCAACTATCAGACCCTGGTCGCCCACTTTGGCTACAACCCGCAAAAGGAGGAGCTGCAGCTGCGCTCGCTGCTGGGCTGGAACATTGATGGCGTCATCCTCACCGAACGTACCCATACGCCGGGCACGCTGCGGATGCTGGAGGTGGCCGGGATTCCGGTGATTGAGGTGATGGACAGCGTGACGCCCTGTCTGGATATGGCCGTGGGCTTTGACAACGTCGAGGCCGCGCGGCAGATGACGCGGGCCATCCTCGGCAAAGGTCATCGCTACACGGTCTACCTCGGCGCGCGTCTGGATGAACGTACGCTGCAGAAGCAGCGCGGATATGAAATCGCGATGCGCGAAGCGGGACTGACGCCACGCAGCGTGATGATGGAGGATGCCTCCTCCTTCAGTGCCGGTGGCGATCTGCTGCGAGAGGCGCAGCGTCTCTATCCTGAAACGGACAGCCTGTTCTGTACCAATGACGACCTGGCGGTCGGCGCGATGTTTGAGTGCCAGCGTCAGGGATTACAGGTGCCTTCACAGATGGCGATTGCCGGCTTTCACGGCCATGATATCAGTCAGGTCGTGACGCCTCAGCTCGCCACCGTGCTGACGCCGCGCGACCGGATGGGGCGCGAAGCGGCGGCGCTGCTGCTGGCGCGGATCGCCGGTGAGAGCAGCGATAACCGGCTGCACGATGTCGGCTTTGAGATCAGTGAAGGTGGCAGCATCTGATTGTGATGTTTTTATGAGTCAGCTCACACTTTCACGCTTTTCCCGGTAAAAAGGTTGCCAGGCTGTTAAGCGGCCAGGAGAATGAGAAATGACATTGTTATCGGTAACATTGGCAAATTCTCACCTGCCGGAGCAGAAAAATGACTACGCAATCCCCGTCGCATCACGTTTTTATCCTGATGGGCGTTTCAGGCAGCGGAAAGTCTGCCGTCGCCAACCAGGTTTCTCACCAGCTGAACACAGCCTTTCTTGACGGTGATTTTCTCCATCCCCGCGCCAACATCATGAAGATGGCCGATGGTCATCCGCTGGATGACAATGATCGCCAGCCGTGGCTGCAGGCGCTGAACGATGCCGCTTTTGCGATGCAGCGTACTCAGGCGATCTCCGTGATTGTCTGTTCAGCCCTGAAGAAGAGTTATCGCGACATTCTGCGTCAGGGAAATGACAACCTGCGTTTCATCTACCTGAAAGGCGATTTCGACACCATCGAAGCCCGTCTGAAAGCGCGTAAGGGCCACTTCTTTAAGCCGCAGATGCTGGTGACGCAGTTTGCCACGCTGGAAGAGCCGGGCAGCGACGAGCAGGATGTGCTGGTCGTGGATATCACCCATTCACTGGACGAGGTTGTGGCGGCGACAGTTGCGACGATCCGGGACGCAATCAGCCAGGGTTAGAGATGAATACCGCAACACTTGTTCTGACCGCAGCAGGCTCTGTCCTGCTGCTGCTTTTTCTGGTGATGAAGGCGCGTATGCACGCCTTTGTCGCGCTGATGTTAGTCTCCATCGGTGCCGGGCTGTTCTCCGGCATGCCCCTCAATAAAATTGCTGAAACCATGCAGAAGGGGATGGGCGGCACGCTCGGCTTCCTTGCTATCGTGGTGGCGCTGGGTGCGATGTTCGGCAAAATCCTGCATGAAACCGGCGCGGTGGATCAGATCGCTATCCGGATGCTGAAAACCTTTGGGCAGAGCCGTGCGCACTATGCGATGGGCATTGCCGGATTGATCTGCGCGCTGCCGCTCTTCTTTGAGGTGGCCGTCGTGCTGCTGATCAGCATCGCGTTTGCGGTGGCGCGGCGCACGGGGGGCAATCTGGTGAAGCTGGTCATCCCACTGTTTGCCGGTGTGGCGGCTGCGGCGGCGTTTCTGTTGCCCGGACCGGCCCCGATGCTGCTGGCATCACAGATGCACGCGGACTTTGGCTGGATGATCCTGCTGGGGCTCTGCGCAGCTATCCCCGGTATGCTGATTGCCGGGCCGCTGTTTGGCAACTTCATCGGCAAACATGTCACCTTCAGCGCGCCGCCGGAAGATCATCAACCCGATGTTGATGAGAGCAAGCTGCCGTCGTTTGGCTTCAGCCTCTCACTGATTCTGTTCCCGCTGGTGCTGGTGGGGCTGAAAACCATTGGCGCACGCTTCACGACCGAAGGCACCACGCTGTATGAGTGGCTGGAATTTATCGGCCATCCTTTCACCGCTATTCTGCTGGCGCTGCTGGTGGCCATCTATGGCCTGGCCTATCGTCAGGGCATGGATAAAGAGCGGGTGATGCAGGTATGCGGCAGTGCACTGCAGCCCGCCGGGATTATCCTGCTGGTGATTGGAGCAGGCGGCGTGTTTAAGCAGGTGCTGGTGGACTCTGGCGTGGGTCCGGTACTGGGCAATGCGCTGACCGGCGCGGGCCTGCCGATCGCGCTGGCCTGCTTTATCCTGTCGGGTGCGGTGCGGGTTATTCAGGGATCGGCGACGGTCGCCTGTCTGACCACGGTCGGGCTGATCATGCCGGTGATTGAACCGCTGCACTACAGCGGTGCCCAGCTGGCGGCGCTGTCGATCTGTATCGGCGGGGGATCTATCATTATCAGCCACGTCAACGATGCCGGTTTCTGGCTCTTTGGCCGCTTTACCGGGGCCAGCGAAGCGGAAACGCTGAAGACCTGGACGCTGATGGAGACCATTCTCGGCACTGTGGGGGCGGTCATCGGGATGATTGCTTTTGAATTGCTTTCCTGACCAGTCTGACGGGCTATCTGCCCGTCAGGTTCTTTACCGCGAGCGGGGGAAGATTAAAAAAGGGAACAGCAGATAAGGTGCTACTACCAAAAGGACAATGACGCCGCGTGAATAGCCAGCGTCATTTATTCTTCTCACCCCGCAGGAAAATAGAGGCAAAATAAACAGCAGCAGCGCGATTAAGCC
This sequence comes from Pantoea phosphatilytica, assembly GCF_051025615.1. Classification (NCBI taxonomy): domain Bacteria; kingdom Pseudomonadati; phylum Pseudomonadota; class Gammaproteobacteria; order Enterobacterales; family Erwiniaceae; genus Pantoea; species Pantoea phosphatilytica. The sequence goes on along the minus strand of NZ_JBPFDF010000006.1, from coordinate 97,500 downwards.
TATTTCATGCTCTGGCCCGGTAAACCATTGCAGATAACTGCAGAACCAGACCAGCTGAAACAGCAGGAAAATAAAATAGCTCGTCCTTTCTTCACGCCCTTCATAGTTAAACGTGCGCAGCAGACAGCTTTTGATCATCTGCGGCAGACTGTTCATGCCCATTTTCTTCTTATCAGAGCAAAAAAAACCAGCGTGATGGCGGCGGCAAGCAAGTAAATCCAGGCAAAATCAGTGACGTCAACTTGCATCAGTTGCACGTCATTTAACGCCGCTTTCTGGCCCGGGACGGATAAAACGGTCAGGCCAGCTAAACAGAGTATATTTGCCAGAAAAAATAGCGACTGAAAGGTTGTTTCTTTAGCCACGGACAGGGTGGCTATTTTTCTGAAACCCCACCAGGCTACCAGATAAACCAGTAGCCAGAGTAACGCGCAGAGTAGCGGGGCAACCAGATAACTGCGCATATCTGTGATCACCCCTGAATGGCCGCTGCTGGCATACTCCAGGACTTCCTGAAGGGAGAGATAACCTGTTATCAGATAGAGCGCGCCAAAGAAAAAGGGTAATAACAACCTCATTGCATTTCCCTCCGGGTTTTCAGCCGCTGCATCAGCTGCGGCAGCTCTTTTCCGGGGTCCACCATCACCAGCTGTTTACTTTTTGCATCGTATTTCGCGGCGGCGGTCGGGTCACCTTTACCGCCCTCCGCCATCACAAAGCGTGCATCTGCACGGCCATAAAGGCCGACATGCGGGAAGGGATCGCTGCCAAAGGCCAGCACGTTTCGGCCAGGCAGGGTATATTCTCTGGTCAAAAATTCCGGGATTTTTTTTGAGTTGACGCCTGAGAAAGGCGTAGTGACAAAGCGGGAACCTGCATAATCGAGAGAAAAGCAGGTACTGCTATCGGCTGCATTTTTCTGTACCAAATCCGCGCCAAACAGGATTTTTAAACGCTGCCAGACCGTCGCGCTGTCGGGTTCGATCTTTGCGCCTTCCAGATAAACATCTTGTTTATGATAAAGTTGGTAAACCATTTTGTGAATCTGCATCATGGAGGCGCCAACACCGTGCCAGTTCGGTGCATCCCTGCTATAAAGCCGCTCAACGATAATAAAGACGCCTGTCCCGGCATAATTTTCGATACTACCCGCCATAGCAATCTCCTTTTTTACAACATTACATTAATATTATTGTTCATTTCAATGTCGTAACTTTGTGATAAACAGGCTGAATTGATGTGGCTGCATGCTTGTCAGTTCAAAAGGACAAAGGTGCGCTTATAACTTCAGATAGGCCCGGATGCCGTCCAGGAACATCTGGGTTGCCAGCATAATCAGTATCAAGCCCATCAGACGTTCCAGCGCATTCACACCCTTATCGCCCAGCAGACGCAGGAACAGACCTGACATCAGCAGAATAGCGACCGTTACGCCCCAGGCGATCAGCAGCGCGCCCACCAGATGCGACATCTGATTCGGATACTGATGCGACAGCAGCATCAGCGTTGCCAGCAGCGACGGCCCGGCGACCAGCGGAATCGCCAGCGGCACCAGGAAAGGCTCTTCACCCGCCGGTAAGCCAGAACTGCTGCTTTCGGCCGAGGGGAAAATCATCTTGATGGCGATCAGAAACAGGATGATGCCGCCGGAAATCGACACCGTTTCGGTGCGCAGATTCAGAAACGCCAGGATGCGTTCACCGGTAAACAGGAACAGCAGCATGATAATCAGGGCGATCAGCATTTCGCGGATCAGCACTACTCGCCGCCGTTTCGGCTCCAGATGCTTTAAAACCGACATAAAAATCGGCAGATTGCCCAGCGGATCCATAATTAACAACAATAATATTGTCGCTGAAATCATTTCAGTCATCGGTCTGGCACCCAGTTGTTCGCGAAAAAGCGGGGTTATTAGTTACACTGCTGAAAAAGTTAGCGTAATCGAATTAATTCACTTGCTACCCGCTCTGCATTTTGTAGAGTGAGCAGAGACAGGTAAATCTTATTATTACGCAGAGCGGCGTGAAAATAGCATGCCGCTCTCTCCTCTGAAATGAAAAGCAGGTGTAAAACTGCCTGAGACGGACACGACATGAAGAATGTAGGTTTTGTTGGTTGGCGCGGTATGGTCGGCTCTGTGCTGATGTCCCGCATGAGCGAAGAGCGCGATTTTGATGCAATCAATCCGGTCTTCTTCTCAACGTCGCAGCACGGTCAGGCGGCTCCCGCCTTTGCCGGTAAGCAGCAGGGCACCCTGCAGGATGCATTTGATATCGAGGCACTGCGTGCACTGGATATCATTATTACCTGCCAGGGCGGCGACTACACCAGCGACGTTTACCCAAAACTGCGCGAAAGCGGCTGGCAGGGCTACTGGATTGATGCGGCCTCCACGCTGCGCATGAAAGAAGACGCTATTATCATCCTGGACCCGGTCAACCATGCTGTGATCCGCCAGGGCATCGACCAGGGCATCAGGACCTTTGTCGGCGGGAACTGCACCGTCAGCCTGATGCTGATGTCGCTGGGTGGCCTGTTTGCGCATAACCTGGTGGAGTGGGCCTCGGTCGCCACCTATCAGGCCGCTTCTGGCGGCGGCGCGCGCCACATGCGCGAACTGCTGACCCAGATGGGCATGCTGCACGACCACGTTGCGCCTGCGCTGCAGAATCCGGCTTCCGCCATTCTTGATATCGAGCGTAGCGTCACCGACTTCACCCGTTCCGGCACGCTGCCGACCGATAACTTCGGTGTGCCGCTGGCTGGCAGCCTGATCCCGTGGATCGACAAACAGCTGGAGAATGGCCAGAGCCGCGAAGAGTGGAAAGGTCAGGCGGAGACTAACAAGATCCTCGCCACCACCGACATCATCCCGGTTGACGGATTATGCGTGCGCGTCGGCGCGCTGCGCTGCCACAGCCAGGCCTTCACGCTGAAACTGAAACGTGACCTGCCGCTGGCGGAAATTGAACAGCTGCTGGCGTCACACAATGAGTGGGTCAAAGTAGTGCCGAATGACCGTGAGCTGACCATGCGTGAGCTGACACCCGCCGCCGTCACCGGCACGCTGACCACGCCGGTTGGCCGCTTGCGCAAACTGAATATGGGGCCGGAATATCTCTCCGCCTTCACGGTGGGCGACCAGCTGTTGTGGGGCGCAGCCGAACCGTTACGTCGTATGCTGCGGTTGTTAATCGACTGAGTTAAATTTCTTCAAGGGCCGGATTTATCCGGCCTTTTTTGTCTTTACCGTATGCGAAATAACCTGCCGTTTCGCTTACTCAGTGATCGGCTTCCGTTTTTTGCCGATCGACAAAGAATATTTTGCTTAAGTCCATGGCAACTGCCGGGACCAAGCTATGATTTAACCATGATGTGCCACAGGTAACGCTTTTGCTTTTTGGACTAAATGTTGTGGTACACGGCAAAACCCTTTTCCATGGAATGGCCTGACTCCTTTTGCCGTCGTACGTATGGCTCAATGAAGAGCAGCGCAGATGAAGCGCCACAGGCTATGTTGCGTTCATTTCGGCTGCCAATTATCACAGGAAGAAAGTCATGTCAGAGCTTCCCGATCGCGAGGCGATCAATGCCCTGTTTGCGGGTAATTATGCTGACCCTTTTTCGTTACTAGGGATGCACCGAACTCAGCAGGGTCTTGAAGTCAGGGCGCTGCTCCCCGAAGCGCTCGAAGTTTGGGTCATTGAAACCTCTACCGGGCGCAAACTGGCTCAGCTGGCGTGTGAGGATGCGCGCGGCTTCTTCAGTGGCGTCATTCCACGCCGTAAAAATCCGTTCCGCTATCAGCTGGCGGTCAACTGGCACGGCCAGCAGAACCTGGTGGACGACGCCTATCGTTTCGGCCCGCTGCTGCAGGAGATGGACCTGTGGCTGCTGGCGGAAGGTACGCATCTGCGTCCTTATGAAACACTGGGCGCACATGGCGACGTGATCGATGGCGTCACCGGCACCCGTTTCTGCGTCTGGGCACCCAACGCCCGTCGCGTCTCGGTGGTCGGCGACTTCAACTTCTGGGATGGCCGCCGTCATCCGATGCGTCTGCGTCAGGAGCTGGGGATCTGGGAACTCTTTGTGCCGGGTGCCGTCAACGGCCAGCTCTACAAATATGAAATTATCGATGCGAATGGCGAACTGCGTATCAAGGCGGACCCCTATGCGTTCGAAGCGCAGATGCGTCCGGAGAGCGCATCGATGATCTGCGGCCTGCCAGAGCCGGTTGAGATGAAAGAGGAGCGTAAAGCCGCCAATGGTTTTGACGCGCCCATTTCCATCTATGAAGTGCACCTCGGCTCCTGGCGTCGTCACACCGACAACAACTTCTGGCTGAGCTACAAAGAGCTGGCTGAACAGCTGGTCCCCTACGTTAAAGAGATGGGCTTTACCCATATCGAACTGCTGCCCATCAACGAACATCCGTTTGACGGCAGCTGGGGCTATCAGCCGCTGGGCATGTATGCGCCGACCCGCCGCTTCGGCACCCGTGATGAGTTCCGCGCTTTTATCGACAGCGCCCACGAAGCGGGCCTGAACGTGCTGCTCGACTGGGTGCCGGGCCATTTCCCCAGCGATGACTTTGGTCTGGCGCGGTTTGATGGCACCCAGCTCTATGAGCACAGCGATCCGCGCGAAGGGTTCCATCAGGACTGGAATACCCTGATCTACAACTTTGGCCGCCGGGAAGTGAGTAACTACCTGTCAGGCAATGCACTTTACTGGACAGAACGCTTTGGGATCGATGGCCTGCGCGTGGATGCGGTGGCGTCGATGATCTATCGCGACTACAGCCGCAACGAAGGCGAATGGGTGCCGAACCAGTATGGTGGCCGCGAGAATCTCGAGGCGATCGAATTCCTGCGCTACACCAACCGCACGCTCGGCACCGTAGCACCCGGTTCGGTCACGATGGCGGAGGAGTCAACCGACTACCCTGGCGTGACGCGTCCCACCGAAGGCGGCGGGCTGGGCTTCTGGTTCAAATGGAATCTGGGCTGGATGCACGACACCCTCGACTACATGCAGGTCGATCCCATCTACCGCAAGCACCATCACAACCTGATGAGCTTCGGCATGATGTACAACTACACCGAAAACTTTGTGCTACCGCTGTCGCATGACGAAGTGGTGCACGGCAAGCGTTCGATTCTCGATCGGATGCCGGGCGACGCCTGGCAGAAGTTCGCCAACCTGCGCGCCTATTACGGCTGGATGTGGGGCTTCCCCGGCAAGAAACTGCTGTTTATGGGCAACGAATTTGCGCAGGGCCGCGAATGGAACCATGACGTCAGCCTGGACTGGCATCTGCTGGAAGGCGATGACAACTGGCATCACGGTGTTCAGCGTCTGGTGCGCGACCTCAACCACACCTATCAGCACTACACGCCGCTGCATCAGCTCGACTTCGATCCGGCAGGCTTTGAGTGGCTGGTCGTGGATGATGCGGAGCACTCGGTCTTCGCCTTTGTGCGCCGTGACCGTGAAGGTAACGAAATCATTGTGATCAGTAACTTTACGCCGGTGCCGCGTCCGGGCTATCGCCTTGGCGTAAACCAGCCTGGCTACTGGCGTGAAGTGCTGAACACCGATCAGCATGAATATCACGGCAGCGATGTGCGCATTCACCGGGTGCATACCGATGAGCAGCACAGCCACGGGCGACCACAGTCGCTGAGCCTTAATCTGCCGCCGCTGGCAACGGTCTGGCTGGTGCGGGAGGCGGAATGATCATCACTGCCGGCGATCCCGAACCGCTGGGTGCCAGTTACGATGGCAAAGGCGTTAACTTCACCCTCTTTTCCCAGCACGCCGGGCGCGTAGAGCTCTGCCTGTTTGATGAAGAGGGCGCAGAAGTGCGCTTTGACCTGCCTGGCCGCAGTGGGGATATCTGGCATGGATACATTCCGGCACTCAAGCCCGGACAACGCTACGGCTATCGGGTGCATGGCCCCTGGGCACCGGCGCAGGGGCACCGCTTTAATCCGGCGAAGCTGCTGGTCGATCCCTGCGCTCGTGCGGTTGAGGGCGATGTACCGGACGATCCGCTGTTTTATGGCGGTGACACGCAGCCCGACCCGCATGACAATGCGGCGATTGCGCCGAAGTCACGGGTCGTTGCGGAAGACTTTGACTGGCAGGACGATGTCGCGCCACGCATCCCGTGGGGCAATACGATTATCTATGAGGCCCACGTTCGCGGTCTGACGCTGCTGCATCCGGAAATTCCGGAAACGCTGCGCGGGACTTACGCGGCGCTGGGTCATCCTGTTATGGTGGATTACCTGCGTCAGCTCGGGATTACCACCCTGGAGCTGCTGCCGGTGGCGCATTTCGCCAGCGAACCGCGGCTGCTGCAGCTCGGCCTCAGCAACTACTGGGGTTACAACCCCTTTGCGCTCTGGGCCGTTGACCCCCGTTACGGCTCCGGCCAGCCGGGGGTAACGCCGTTGCAGGAGTTTCAGCAGGCGGTGAAAAACCTGCACGCTGCGGGCATCGAAGTGGTGCTGGATGTGGTGTTTAACCACACCGCCGAACTGGATGAGATTGGCCCGACCCTCTCCATGCGGGGCATAGATAACGCCAGCTACTACTGGCTGGATGAGCAGGGCGGTTATCAGAACTGGACCGGCTGCGGCAACACGCTGAACATCCACCATCCGCAGGTGATGGCGTGGACGTTAGAGGCGCTGCGCTACTGGGTCAGGGTCTGCCATGTCGACGGTTTCCGCTTCGACCTGGCCCCGGTACTGGGCCGCACACCTGATTACCAGCGCGATGCGCCCTTTTTTGCCGCGATTCGCGCCTGTCCGCTGCTCTCTCAGGTCAAGCTGATAGCCGAACCCTGGGACATCGGTCCTGACGGCTATCAGGCAGGCCGTTTTCCGCCGCCGTTTGCCGAATGGAACGATCAGTTTCGTGACACCGCACGTCGTTACTGGTTGCACGGCGCATTAAGTAACGGCGAGTTTGCCCGCCGCTTTGCTGCCTCAAGCGATCTCTACCAGCACGATGACCGGGCGCCGCACGCGACGGTTAACCTGATTACCGCCCATGACGGTTTTACGCTCTGGGACGTGGTGAGCTTCGAACGCAAACACAACGAAGCGAACGGGGAAGATAACCGCGATGGTCACGGCGATAACTACAGCCACAACCACGGCAAAGAGGGGCTGAACGTCACGTATGACGTGGTTGAGCGGCGTCGCCGCAGCGTGCGGGCATTGCTGACCACGCTGCTGCTGTCGCAGGGCACACCCATGCTGCTGGCGGGCGACGAACGTGGCCATACGCAGCGTGGCAATAACAACGCCTACTGTCAGGACAACGCCCTGAGCTGGCTTGACTGGCGGGCGGATGAGAAGGGATTAGTCGGATTTACCGCCGCACTGATTCGTCTGCGTCAGCGCATTCCGGCGCTGACTGCAGACCGCTGGTGGCAGGACGGTGACGGCAATGTGCAGTGGCTCAATGCCGGTGGCCAGCCACTGCAACACGATGAATGGGCGCAGGGGATGCACAGATTGCAGATCCTGCTGTCCGGCCGCTGGTTAATAACAATAAACGCCACGGATAAGGTGAATGACATCGTGTTACCAGACGGAGAATGGCGTGCCCTTCCTCCTTTCGCCGGGGACGACAACCCCATCCTGCTAACTGTCTGGCATGGTCCCGCACACGGCGTGTGCGTGTTCCAAAAGCAATCATAAGGAGTCAGACATGGTTAAGTTAGATAGAACAGATCACCTGATGCTGGCTCGCCAGCTCCCTACACAGACGGTTGCTCTGATCCTCGCCGGCGGACGCGGCACACGACTGGTCGATTTAACGGCCAAGCGTGCCAAACCGGCGGTGCATTTCGGCGGCAAATTCCGCATTATCGACTTTGCCCTCTCCAACTGCGTCAACTCCGGTATCCGACGGATTGGCGTGATTACGCAATATCAGTCTCACACCCTGACTCAGCATATCCAGCGCGGCTGGTCGATCTTCAACGAAGAGATGAATGAATTTGTCGATTTGCTGCCAGCGCAGCAGCGTTTTTCGACCGAACAGTGGTATCGCGGCACGGCAGATGCGGTGACGCAAAACCTTGATGTGATTCGCCGCTATCAGGCGCAGTACATCGTGATCCTCGCCGGGGACCACATTTATAAGATGGATTACTCCCGCATGCTGCTGGACCATGTGGTGAACGAAGCGAAATGTACCATCGCCTGTCTGCCCGTACCGGTGCATGAAGCCACCGCCTTTGGCGTGATGGCGGTGGATGAAGAGAACATGGTGATCGACTTCGTGGAAAAACCCGCGAAGCCGCCCACCATGCCAGGTGATGACACGCAGTCGCTCGCCAGCATGGGGATCTACGTGTTCAACGCGGATTATCTCTATGAACTGCTGGAAGAGGATCTGCAGACGCCAGGCTCCAACCACGATTTCGGCAAAGATATCCTGCCGAAAATCGTAGCCAGCGGTGAAGGCTACGCGCACTCCTTTGCGCTCTCCTGCGTGCAGAATGATGACAACGCGCCGCCTTACTGGCGCGATGTCGGCACGCTGGAAGCCTACTGGCGCGCCAATCTCGACCTGGCCTCTGTGATGCCAGAGCTCGATATGTATGACGTTACCTGGCCGATCCGTACCCATATGGAGCCGCTGCCGCCCGCCAAATTTGTTCAGGATCGTTCCGGCAGTCACGGGATGACCATGAATTCGCTGGTGTCGGGTGGCTGCATCATCTCCGGGTCGGTGGTGGTCAATTCTGTCCTGTTCCCCCGGGTTCGCGTGAACTCATTTTGCAATATTGATTCAACCGTACTGCTGCCTGATGTGGTTGTTGGCCGTTCCTGTCGTCTGCGTCGCTGCGTGATCGATCGCGCCTGCGAGTTGCCGGAAGGCATGGTCATTGGCGAAAACCCTGATGAAGACAGTCGTCGGTTTCACCGTTCGGATGAAGGAATCGTGCTGGTTACCCGCGCCATGCTGGCCAGACTGGCCAAAGCGGGGCTGTAAGCGATAAGCGGAACTTACGCAATCGGCACGCGGAGCGTGCCGGATAACTTAATGAGGTCGAGGATGCAGGTTTTACATGTCTGTTCAGAACTTTTCCCGCTGCTGAAAACGGGCGGACTGGCTGATGTAGTCGGGGCATTACCTCAGGCGCAGATTGCGGGTGGTACGGATACGCGGGTACTGTTGCCCGCTTTTCCCGCATTGCGCAAAGGCATACCTGATCTCCAGGTAGTGACAGAGCGAGAGACATTTGCCGGTCATATGCGTCTGCTTTTTGGTGAATTTAACGGTGTGGGCATCTACTTAATCGATGCGCCTGATCTCTACGACCGTCCCGGCAGTCCCTATCATGACGAGTCGCAGTTTGCCTATGTCGACAACTACCTGCGCTTTGCGCTGCTGGGCTGGGTCGGCTGTGAACTGGCGTGCGGCATGGATTCCATGTGGCGTCCCGATATCGTGCATGCTCACGACTGGCATGCCGGCCTGACCTGCGCCTATCTGGAAACGCGCGGTCGTCCGGCCAAATCGGTCTTTACCGTGCATAACCTGGCCTATCAGGGGCTGTTCTCGGCGCACCACATGGACCAGATTGGCCTGCCGTGGTCGTTCTTTAACATGCATGGGCTGGAGTTTTACGGCCAGATCTCCTTCCTGAAAGCGGGACTCTTCTACGCCGACCATGTGACGGCGGTCAGCCCGACCTATGCCCATGAGATTACCTCGGCAGAATATGGCTACGGCATGGAGACCCTGCTGGCACAGCGGATGCGGGAAGGGCGTCTGAGCGGGATCCTTAACGGGGTCGATCCCTCTATCTGGGACCCGGCGCACGACCTGCTGCTCAGCGCGCGCTACAACCGCGACACGCTGGAAGCAAAGGCTGAAAACAAACGTCAGCTGCAGGTGGCGATGGGTCTCAAGGTCGATGACAAAGCGCCGGTGTTCTGCGTTATCAGCCGTCTGACCAAACAGAAAGGGCTGGACCTGGTGCTGGAGGCGCTGCCCGGCCTGCTGGCGCAGGGCGGTCAGCTGGTGCTGCTGGGACAGGGCGATGCCGAGCTGCAGCAGGGCTTCCTGGCCGCGGCAGCAGAGCATCCGGGCAGCGTTGGTGTGCAGATTGGCTATCACGAGGCGTTCTCTCACCGCATTGTCGGCGGGGCGGATGTGATCGTGGTGCCAAGTCGCTTTGAGCCCTGTGGTCTGACACAACTTTATGGCCTGAAGTATGGTACGTTGCCTTTAGTGCGCCGCACGGGTGGCCTGGCCGATACCGTCAACGACAGTTCGTTAGAGAACCTGGCCGACGGTATCGCCAGCGGATTCAGTTTTGAAGACGCCAATGCCTGGTCGCTGCTTCGGGCTATCCGGCGCGCGTTTGTATTGTGGTCCCGTCCGTCACTCTGGCGTTACGTTCAGCGCCAGGCGATGGGTATGGACTTTAGCTGGCAGGTGGCGGCACAAGCCTACCGTGATCTCTACCAACGTTTGATGTAACGGATTGGGAAACTGGATATGAACGCACCTTTCACTTACGCCTCACCAACGTTGACGGTTGATGCCTTAAAGCATTCGATTGCCTACAAGCTGATGTTTACCATCGGCAAAGATCCCTCTATCGCCAATAAACATGAGTGGCTCAACGCCTCACTGCTGGCGGTGCGCGACCGGATGGTCGAGCGCTGGCTGCGTTCCAGCCGTGCCCAGCTCTCTCAGGATGTCCGCCAGGTCTATTACCTGTCGATGGAGTTCCTGATGGGCCGCACGCTGGGCAATGCGCTGCTGGCGATGGGGATCTATGACGATCTCAACCAGGCACTGGATGAGATGGGTCTGGATCTGGCCGAGCTGATGGAAGAGGAGAACGATCCGGGGCTGGGCAACGGCGGCCTGGGGCGTCTGGCGGCCTGCTTCCTCGACTCACTGGCGACGCTGGGTATGCCGGGCCGGGGTTACGGCATCCGCTATGACTACGGCATGTTCAAACAGAACATCGTGGAAGGTGAGCAGAAAGAGTCGCCGGATTACTGGCTGGAATATGGTAATCCGTGGGAGTTCCAGCGTTTCAACACCCGTTACAAAGTTCGTTTCGGTGGCCGTGTTCAGCATGAAGGCACCAAAGTGCGCTGGCTGGAGACCGAAGAGATCCTGGCGATGGCCTATGACCAGATCATCCCGGGTTACGACACCGACGCCACCAATACGCTGCGGCTGTGGGGGGCGCAGGCCAGCAACGAGATCAATCTCGGCAAGTTCAACCAGGGTGACTACTTCGCGGCGGTGGAAGATAAAAACCACTCCGAAAACGTCTCACGGGTGCTCTACCCGGATGACTCGACCTACTCCGGGCGCGAGCTGCGTCTGCGTCAGGAATATTTCCTGGTCTCTGCCACGGTGCAGGATATCCTGAATCGCCACTGGCGAATGCATCAGACCTGGGACAACCTGGCGGATAAAATTGCCATTCACCTGAATGACACGCATCCGGTGCTGGCGATCCCCGAACTGATGCGCCTGCTGATCGACGAGCATAAGTTCAGCTGGGACAGCGCCTTCGACGTCTGCTGTCAGGTCTTCTCCTACACCAACCACACGCTGATGAGCGAGGCGCTGGAGACCTGGCCGGTAGATATGATCGGCAAGATCCTGCCGCGCCATCTCAGCATCATTTTTGAGATCAACGACTTCTTCCTGAAGACCGTGCAGGATCACTATCCCGATGACATCGATCTGCTGTCGCGCATTTCGATCATTGACGAAAACGATGGCCGCCGGGTGCGTATGGCCTGGCTGGCGGTAGTCGTCAGCCACAAGGTCAACGGTGTCTCCGAGCTGCACTCGAATCTGATGGTGCAGTCGCTGTTTGCCGATTTCTCCCGTCTGTTCCCCGGTCGCTTCTGTAACAAGACCAACGGCGTGACGCCACGTCGCTGGCTGGCGCTGGCGAACCCGGCGCTCTCTGAGGTGCTGGACGACGAGATTGGCCGCAACTGGCGTACCGATCTCAGCCAGCTCGGCGAGCTGAAAGCGCAGATCGACTATCCGGCCTTTATCGAAAAGGTGGCGGTGGCCAAGCATCAGAATAAGCGGCGACTGGCCAGCTGGGTGGCGAAGAATCTGGATGTGGTGCTCGATCCGAATGCGCTGTTCGATGTGCAGATCAAGCGTATTCATGAGTACAAACGTCAGCTGCTCAATGTCCTGCATGTGATCACGCGATACAACCGTATCAAGGCCGATCCGCAGGCTGACTGGGTGCCGCGCGTCAACATCTTTGCCGGGAAAGCGGCGTCGGCCTACTACGTCGCCAAACACATCATTCATCTGATCAACGATGTCGCTAACGTGATCAACAACGATCCGCAGGTGAAGAACAAGCTGAAGGTTGTCTTTATCCCGAACTACAGCGTCAGCCTGGCGCAGATCATTATCCCGGCGGCCGATCTCTCCGAGCAGATTTCGACGGCAGGAACGGAAGCGTCCGGCACCAGTAACATGAAGTTTGCGCTGAACGGCGCCCTGACCATTGGCACGCTGGATGGGGCGAACGTTGAGATGCTGGATCACGTCGGCGAAGAGAACATCTTCATCTTCGGGAACACCACGCCGCAGGTCGAAGCCCTGCGTAAAAAGGGCTACAACCCGCGTGACTACTATGAAGGCGATGAGGAGCTGCATCAGGTGCTGACCCAGATTGCCTCGGGCGTCTTCAGTCCGCAGGAGCCAGGCCGCTACCGCAATCTGTTCGATTCGCTGGTCAACTTCGGCGACCACTACCAGTTACTGGCGGATTATCGCAGCTACGTGGACACCCAGGATAAGGTGGACGCGCTCTACCGTAAACCGGATGAGTGGCAGCGTCGCGCGGCCAGAAACATCGCCGGAATGGGCTACTTCTCGTCAGATCGTACCATTCAGGAGTACGCCGACGAGATCTGGAACATTACGCCGGTCAGGTTGTAAGTCAGGCGTTTATTTCCGTGCGGCCAGCCCACCGGCCGCACGCTCTCTTCTTCTCACCGCTTCCCCCTTTTTCAGCCGCTCCCGTCCCGCTTGTGCGAGCCAGATCATTACACCCTGACTGAGAATCGCTACTATGTGGACAATCAGGATGCGTCTGCAGGGAACCCCCGCGAATGAGTGACAACATCAACCAGGAAATTACCTTTCGTAAGCTCAGCGTTTTTATGATGTTTATGAGTAAGGGCAATATCGCGAGGACGGCGGAGGCGCTCGATCTGAGCAGCGTCAGCGTGCATCGCGCACTGCACACGCTGGAGGAGGGGATCGACTGCCCGCTGTTTATCCACAAGGGCCGCAACCTGGTGCCGATGCCGGCCGCGTGGACCCTGCTGGAGTACTGTCGCGATGTGACCACGCTGATGGGGAAGGGTATCGAAGAGGCGCGCAAGGTGGCGGGCATCGGCGGCGGACGGCTGCGGCTGGGCACGCTCTACTCGCTGACGCTGGAGACCATTCCGCGCCTGATCATGGGGATGAAGCTGCGGCGACCCACGCTGGAACTCGACCTGACCATGGGTTCCAATCAGACGCTGCTGGCTATGCTGGAAGATGATGTGCTGGATGCGATCCTGATCGCCACCGATAAGGACGAGCTGAATGAAACACGGTTCGATGTCATCCCGCTGTTTGAAGATCGGATCTTCCTGGCCGCGCCAGCTGGCGAGACGCGGAACGGCAGCGGGCCGGTCGACCTGCGTGACTATGCTGACCGCGATTTTGTCTCGCTGGCAGAAGGCTTTGCGACCTACACCGGTTCGCAGGAGGCGTTTCAGATCGCCGGATTCGAACCGCGGATGGTGACCCGGGTCAACGACATCTTCTCAATGATAAGTCTGGTGCAGGCGGGCATCGGGCTGGCGCTGATTCCGGGGCGCATGAAAAAAGTCTATGAGAACAATATTCAGCTGCTGACGCTCGCAGAGCCCTATCAGATGTGTCAGCAGATCGCGATCGTCTATTCACACCGGCGCGAACGCGATCAGGATCTGCTGGCGCTGGCGGCAGAAGGGCGGATGTACGCCCGCACCCTTACCGATCCAGCCGTTTAGCCAGATGAAGTGCAACCTCAATGCTGTTGCGCTCCATGCAGATCGCGTCTCCCTGCCAGCCCGCCTGCAGCGTCAGACCCGTCAGAACATTGCCGGGCGGCATCTCAATCGCCAGCCGGGCATCGCGCTGATTAGCGGCGACCATCGCATCGTGCCACTGCACGGTGCGCGCCATATTGAAGGCGAGATCGTCGGCTATCCTGGCGGGATCGTGGATAACCCGTCCGGTGGACCCGCTGAGGTAGGCACAGCGGGGCCGGGAGAGCGTTACAGACTCAAAGGCGCGCGCCAGTTCGGCGGCAGGCTCGTCCAGCAGGGCGCAGTGCGACGGCACGCTCACCGCGAGCTTAATCGCTTTGCTGGCACCGGCCTCCAGTGCTTTCTGCGCGACCCTCGCCATATCCTCATCGCGTCCGGCAATCACAATCTGTGTCTCGGCGTTGAGATTGGCGAGATAGGTATGGCTGCCCGACAGCAGGGGCTCCAGACGGTTCAGCGTTAAGCCGGCGATCGCGGTCAGGCCATACCCCTGCGGATAGGCCTGCTCCATCAGATCGCCACGCCGTGCAACCAGCTGCAGGGCATCCGCAAAATCGAGTGCCCCCGCAATCACCGCCGCAGGAAATGCGCCGATCGACAGGCCGCTGACGATATCGGGCGCCACGCCCCGGCGAATCAGCTCACGCGCCCAGGCAACACCGCAAATCAGCAGCGAGAGCTGCACCGCACGGGTGTGGCGCAGCGCCTCTGCACTGTCGAGCCGATCGGCCTCGTCGCCCAGTACCGCGCGCGCCTGGCTTAACAGCGCATCGCCGTCGGGCAGATGCTGCAGCATACCGGCACGCTGGGTGCCCTGACCGGGAAAGGTAAAGAGTATTTTCATTGATCCTCTCTGCTCCAGGGGGAAGCGGTCAGCCGCGGGCCGGTGTCGGTTTTCAGCAGCACCCGGCCTCTCCGCAGCCACTCATCCAGGGCAAACGCGCCAGACGGCGTTTCCACCTGCGTATCTGTCCGGCACGCCAGCGTCGCGGTCAGCGCCTGCCATTGCTGCAGTGCCTCACGGGGCAGCGGCTGCGGGGCGCGGATCACAACATCCAGATCGCTGGCGGCGTGCAGCGTGGGGCGCTGTGTCGCCAGCGCATAACCGGTGCTGCCGGTGATGCCCCAGCGCCACGGCCAGCGGGTTCCGCTGAGCACTATCGCTGCGCTGACCGGCGCACAGGCGGCGAAAGGCGAAGCCAGCAGGGATGCCCGCTCAGCCAGGCTCTCCGGCGTCACGATCCGGCTGATATCGGCTGGCGGGATCCAGCCGGCGGCGCGCTGCTCACGGCGCTCGCCGCGCACGCCAATCGGGATTAGCCCGGACGCCCGGTGATCGCGCCGCACCACCACGGGCAGGTCGGGATGCCACTGCTGCCTGACCCAGCTCTCCTGGAGCGAGGCTAACGCACTGCGGGTTCGCAGCCAGAGCAAATCGTGGGGGCGCGGATCACACATATTACATTCCTGATGTCAGCGTAATGAACAGCGGTAACGATAAAACAGAGAGAAGCGAACTGAGCAGCAGCACGGCTTCCGCATCGGGTGACTGTACGCCAAAGCGATTGCCAAATACCACACCGAAGAAACCGGCCGACAGCGCAATCATCAGGATAGCGGTGATCGCCACCGAACCGTGAAGGCCCATGACCAGCACCAGACCCCAGGCCACAAAAGGCTGGATCAGCAGCTTGGCGACGGTGCCGAGACCTACGACAGCATTGAATTTCAGTTTGCGGGCAGAGAGGATCACGCCGGTCAGGAACAGGGCGGCGGCGGTGGCCGACAGACCCAGCGGTTTAATCGCCGAGATCACCAGTTCCGGCATTCTGAGACCGAATGCGCTCAGCACCACGCCCAGCAGCGGCCCCCAGACGATCGGTTTCTTAATCGAGCGCCACATCAGAACCGGCAGCATGGCCAGTGTCGAACCGGCATTTTCACCGGCGCTGCGCGCTTTTTCCCGCTCCAGGATCAGCAGACAGAATGGCGTCATCAGCACTGAGCCGCAGGCAATCGAAACCGCCACAGACAGGGAGGTTGCAGAGCCTTCGCCCAGCACGCTGCCCAGAATCGGCAGGCCCAGCGCGGCGTAGTTCGGCAGGGCGACCGTCAGGGTCAGCACCGCGGCATCCTGCGGCGACTTTTTAAAGACGCGGGTCGCCAGGAAATAGAGCGCCGCATAGACAATCCACATCGCGCCGGTTAAGACCACAATCAGCGGCGACTGTGCGACGATGCCCGACCACGGTGTCTGAACCGTGGCGCTGAACAGCGCGGCAGGTAGCGCAAAATCCATCACGAAAATATTGAGCAGCGAGACATCTTTGTTATTGACCATTCCGGCCTTACCCGCCCAGAAACCGAGCAGCATAATGACGAAGATTGGCGCAAGGGCATGAACAATTGTATAGATCATAAATCACCTGTTAATAAGAAAAAACTCTTTAAAAACAGCGATGTTTATAATTCTGAACACGGCCACTGCACCGGGGCGCACGCCTTAATGCGCCCCGTCAGACCGTTTTCGGCAGGTTTATTTTTATGTTTTTACCAGGTCGCGCGCATGCGCTCGCGAACCAGGGAAGAGCTGTGACGGTTGGCTGCCCCCAGGCGGTTCTTCAGGCTCGGATCCTGACGGGCATCACTGATAGCCTTCTGCAGGGCGATTTCCACCATCGCGACATCCGCATCGGACGGCGCATCGGGATCGGCCACGTTCAGCAGATCGGCGAGCAGGCCGAGAGTGGCGAAGTTATCGACGTCATACGCCATCGGCGGAATGGTGGCGGCCAGTTTTTCCAGCGCCTCCACGGATCGCAGCGTAATACGGGCCGCTGACGCTTTGCCCATAGCGTGCACCAGAACCCCCTGATCGTTAAGCGCAATCAGCCGGTTAGCCTGATAACCGTGCGCCAGAAACGCACCGGACATCGCCTTGCCGACAATCAGGCCGATAACCGGATGACCATCCAGGCGCGCATTGGCGTAGGCACCCGCCGCGCCCGCCAGCGCCTGGTGGATCCCAAACGCCTCTTCGCGGCGGCCATAGGCCTGACTCGGTACGTCAATCACCGCCACAATCGGGCGCTTCACGGCGCGGTTTTTGTCCGCTTCCCGCGTTTCATTCACCACCTTCGCCAGCGTCCAGCCCTCCAGCAGGCCGACTTCGCCCCGTGCGGCGCGTGGATAGTGGTTATGCGCATCGGGCACTACGGCGACAAAGCGTACGTTTTCGCCGTTGAGCTGGCCGTCAGCCACCTGAACAGAGGCGCACAGGCCGCTCAGGCGCTGCGCATGGGGTGCCAGTTTTTCCAGCCAGGTGGCACCGCGGCTGCTTGTCTGCGTCATTATTTCTCCTCCCGGGCAAAAAGCTGTTTAATCTGCGCGGTGTCCGCCTGCTGGCGGGTGTCGAACTGCGTCAGACGTGACAGAAAATCGTCATAGTTATCGCTGCGATGCTGCGCCGGGACGCCTCTGGCGATAAAGCCCTGCATGGCCGTTTTCACGGCATTAATCCCGTCATCCACCAGCGCATCGACCAGGCCACTGGCGTAGCGGATCTCGCCGCCGGTCATGCTCCAGATAAACGGACGGTCGCGTGAGTCATACTCTTCAATCCCCGCTTCCTGCTCGATGACCTGCGGGCCGTTCAGCCCCAGCCGGGCTTCACGCGTCACAATCAGATAGCTGCAGAGCGCGGCGGCGATAGACATGCCGCCAAAGCAGCCCACGGTGCCGCTGATGATGCCGATCACCGGGGTATAGCGGCGCAGATCGACAATCGCCGCATGGATATCGGCAATCGCCGCCAGGCCCAGATTGGCCTCCTGTAAGCGCACGCCGCCGGTTTCCAGGCAGAGCACCGCCTGGGTCGGAATACCGTTGCGGTTATCTTCCGCCGCCAGCTCCAGCGCCGCCGCCATCTTCGCGCCGGAGACTTCACCCATGCTGCCGCCCTGGAAGGTACCTTCGATGGCAATCACCACGGCAGACTGACCGTTCAGCGTGCCGCGCGCCACCACCATGCCATCATCCGACTGCGGAACCACGCCCTGCGGGGCGAGCCACGGCGACATAATGCCTTCAAAGGGATCGAGCAGTTCACGATAGCTGCCCGCATCGAGCAGCGCATGGGCGCGTTCACGGGCCCTTAATTCAATAAAGCTGGCATCGTTACGCATGGCTCACCTCTTCAAAAACCTGTTCAATACGGATGCGCGCTACGCCGGGCGTCGCACCGAAATCGTGGATAATCAGCTCGCCAGCGGGCAGGCCGCTGATCAGATTCAGGCGGTCAAACAGCGCCTTCCAGCGGGCGTCGCTGTTATCCAGCGAGGTGGTGATAGCGATGTTCAGTGTCTGGCCGCTGGTTGCGGTGTACAGCACTTCCATATCACCGGAACCAACGACCCCGGCCAGCGCTCTGCCACTGAGCAGGCGATTAGCAGGGAGAGATAATGTGATGTGTTCCATAATGGCCTCTAAAAATATGAGTGTTCAGGCGAACAGACCCGATCGATAAACAGCGTCGCGGCCAGCAGGTCAGCGGCCCCGCCCGGTGAGGCGTTGAGAGCCAGCATCCGGCGGTCGAGCCGCGCCAGCGCCTCCGCCCCCTCTGCGGTGTGGCTGCCGCCCGCCAGCAGAACGGCGCGCGCCCCCTGTTGCATCGCGTTGAGCCCGGTCATACCGGCCCGCGACAGCACGCAGGTATCGCTGAGCGAGGTCATGATCGCCATCAGCGCATCCAGCCGGGCTGCGCTTTCGCTGGCGCCCACGGCCCGGCTTGCCATCAGCTGCGGCAGCGCCAGTTTCATGATGTGCGGAAACGCCTGTTGTGCCTCTTCGCGTGCGCCGGGCACCCGATAGCGGTGGATCGCTTTCAGCCCTTTGCTGAACTGTTTAGGCGCACCGCTATCCGGCAGGCTGGCCAGCGCGGCCGCGGTGCGGGTCAGCTGAGCCGCCCGGCCGGTGCCACCCAGCATGGCTGCGGCACTGACCAGCAGGCCCAGCGCCCAGATCGCGCCGCGATGGGTGTTCACGCCGCCGGTCGCCGCCATCATCTGCTGTTCGCCGTCGCGGCCCAGGCGGCCTACCGTTTCGCGCAGGGCGATATCGGCGGGACGCAGCCAGCTGTGACGGGCCAGCGCCAGAAAGACGGGCACCAGGCTGTGAGCAGAACGTTCCATCAGCGCCAGCGTCAGATCCTGATGCGCGCCGTTTCCCCGACTGTCAACCAGACCCGGTTTGGGGCTCAGACGGGCTTCATCGATCAGACAATCACGCGCAATCGTGGCCAGCTGGCTGGCCTGCGCCTCGCTCTGGGTCGGTGACAGGAGTTTCATTACCAGCTCCGGAATTTAGCGGGTGGGTTGTACAGGCCGCCTGACCATTCAACCAGATCGGCCACGCTGCCAGCCGCCAGCAGGGAGCGGGTGGCGTCGGAGCGGCGGATGCCCATATCTTCCGGGTAGACCACTTTGCCGCTTTTACGCAGCGCGGCAACCCGGGCGGCATCGACGCCCAAGCCGATATCGGTAATGCCCGCGACGGCGGCGACCATGGCGCGACGCTCTTCCAGGCTCTCCGCCCGGTAGAGATAGGCGATACCCTCTTCGGTCAGGACATGGGTGACGTCATCGCCGTAGATCATGACCGGTGCCAGCGGCATACCGGAGGCTTTGGCGACATCGACCGCATCAAGTTTTTCCACAAAGGTCGGTTTGGCCCCGGCCTGGAAGGTCTCCACCATCTGCACCACCAGTTTCTTACCGCGCTGCATCGGGTCCGGCTCAGTGATCATATTCAGCCAGGCGGGGGAGGCGTGGCGGCGGCCGTGCGGGTCATGGCCCATGTTCGGTGCGCCACCGAAGCCGGAAAGGCGGCCACGGGTCACGGTCGAGGAGTTTGCCAGCCCGTCCACCTGCAGGGTCGCGCCGATAAACATATCGACCGCGTACTGGCCCGCCAGCTGACAGAAGGCGCGGTTAGAGCGCATCGAACCGTCGCTGCCGGTAAAGAAGATGTCGGGACGGGCGCGGATATACTCTTCCATCCCCAGCTCGCCACCAAAGCAGTGCACGCTCTCCACCCAGCCGCTCTCAATTGCCGGGATCAGTGTCGGATGCGGGTTCAGCGCCCAGTGCTTACAGATTTTGCCTTTCAGACCCAGCTGTTCGCCGTAGGTGGGCAGCAGCAGCTCAATCGCGGCGGTGTTAAAGCCGATGCCGTGGTTGAGCGACTGCACCTGATGCTCGGCGTAGATGCCCTTGATCGCCATCATCGCCATCAGGATATGTTCCTGTTTAATCAGGCGCGGATCGCGGGTAAACAGCGGCTCGATAAAGAAGGGTTTGTCGGCGACCACAACGTAGTCGATCCACGAGCCGGGAATATCGACGCGCGGCAGGTCAGTTTCATCGTCGACCAGTTCATTTACCTGAGCGATAACGATCCCATCGCGAAACGCTGCGGCTTCCACCAGCGCCGGGGTATCTTCGGTACCCGGACCGGTATAGAGGTTGCCTTTGCGGTCAGCTTTGTAACCGGCAATCAGCGCCACATTCGGGCTGAGATCAACATAGAGGCGGGAGTAAAGTTCGATATAGGTGTGGATAGCGCCGATTTCCAGCTGGCCATCCTCCAGCAGCTGCGACATGCGCAGGCTCTGCGGACCGGAAAAGGAGAAGTCGAGTTTGCGGGCGATGCCTTTTTCAAAAATATCGAGATGCTCGCTGCGGCCGACGCTGGGCATAATCATATGCAGGTCGTGGATCTTTGCCGGGTTAACCTGTGCCAGCGTGCGGGACAGGAAGTCCGCCTGTTTCTGGTTGTTCCCTTCCAGTACCACCCGATCGCCCGGGGCGATTAACTGTTCCAGTGCTTCTGTGGCTCTTTCTACAGGAATGACTTTGCCATCGAGGGGAAAGGAGGCCATACGACGCGCTTTTTCACTGCGGCGTGTGTTCCACTCCCGGACAGGCGTTTGGCCTGTGTTCATTTCAACCTCCTGATTGGAATCGATCTGTTGACGTTTTTGCTGTGTAAAGTCTGTGCCTTATGCCTGCCCTGTTCAATTAAGCAAAAAGGCGGAACGTTAGGCTTAAGGTAATGATGGGGAGGAGGGAGAGCGAAGTACGGCGTCTGAGCCGTAAACGATGTGGCTCAGGTCTGCGCCGGATCTGAACGTGGCCCCGGCGGACGGGCATAAAAAAAGCAGGCCGGAGCCTGCTTTATGATCAAGGGGGCTGCTTATGAAGCCAGCGACAGAACCGGTTTCGCCTTCGCTGCCAGCCATTCGGCGACACGGGCCTGCTGCTCTTTGGTCAGCCACATACCCTGTTTGGTACGACGCCAGATCGCATCATCCAGTTCACGCACCCACTCATGCTGCACCAGGTAGCGTAACTCCGCCTCGTAGAACTCATGGCCGAAGTTCTCGCCCAGATCGTTCAGGCTCTTCGCGCCCGCCAGCAGGGTTTCGGTACTGCTGCCGTAGGTACGCGAGAAGTGACGCGCCATGTTTTCGCTGATGAACGGATAGCGGCGACGCAGGCTGGCGGCATAATCTTCACGGGTGCCGGAGATGTTCCCGCCGGGTAACACGCAGTTCTTCGTCCAGGCCGGGCCCGCATTCGGGTAATACTTCGCCAGTTTCTCCATCGCATGTTCAGCCAGCTTACGGTAGGTCGTCAGCTTGCCGCCAAACACCGACAGCAGTGGTGCCTGACCATGATCGTCGCGCACATCCAGCGTGTAATCACGGGTGATCGCCTGCGGTGAATCCGATTCGTCATCACACAGCGGACGCACACCGGAGTAAGACCAGACGATATCGTCGGCGGTCAGCTGCTTTTTAAAGTGTCCGTTGAACACTTTCAGCAGATACTCGGTTTCGTTGTCGTCGATGTGGACGTTTTTCGGATCGCCTTTGTACTCCACGTCGGTCGTACCGATGATGGAGAACTCATCCATCCACGGGATCACAAACACGATGCGATTGTCTTCGTTCTGCAGAATATAGGCCTGCTTCTCGGTGTGCACGCGCGGCACCACGATATGGCTGCCCTTAATCAGGCGGATACCGTACGGCGATTTTAGCTGCAGGCCATCATCGAACAGCTGTTTGACCCACGGGCCAGCCGCATTGACCAGACCTTTTGCCTGCCAGGTATGGATTTTGCCGCTGTCGACATCTTCCGCTTCCACCTTCCACAGGCCGCCTTCACGCCAGGCGCGGGTCACGCGGGTACGGGTACGCACTTCGCCGCCGCGCTTCACCACTTCCTGCGCATTCAGTACCACCATGCGGGCGTCGTCCACCCAGCAGTCTGAATATTCGAATCCGCGCGTGATCTCCGGCTTCAGGGCCGAATCCGCGCCAAAGCGCAGGCTCTTGCTGCCCGGCAGGCTGGTACGTTTACCGAGGTGGTCATACATAAACAGGCCGGTGCGGATCATCCACGCCGGACGCAGATGCGGGCGGTGCGGCAGGCGGAAGCGCATCGGGAACGCCAGATGCGGGGCCATTTTCAGCAGCACTTCACGTTCAGCCAGCGCTTCGCTGACCAGACGGAATTCGTAGTGTTCAAGGTAGCGCAAGCCGCCGTGAATCAGTTTTGAACTGGCAGAGGAGGTCGCGCAAGCCAGATCCCGCGCCTCCAGCATTAACACCGACAGTCCGCGTCCTGCAGCGTCTGCTGCAATGCCGGCACCGTTGATGCCGCCGCCGATCACGATCAGGTCTTTGGTTTCCACGTCATCTCCTCCGATGTTCGTAATAGTTCACTAATGTTCGTTTTCGAGCATAATCATAATCACAAACCAACATTTACGCCAGCTTTTAACCCGCTAAAAACAATTTTGCGTGATATAGCTAACATTCTGCCCACCAAAAAAACCGATACCCGTAACGATTGTCAGGTTATCGGCGTGGATTCTCGGGTTACACTATCCGCTATCGTGATGCTGTTATGAGAGATCTCATGGAAACGTTCGAATGTATTGATGTGCAGCAGGCGCAGGCGCGTCTGGCGCAGGGTGCGCTGCTGGTGGATATCCGCGATCCACAGAGTTATGCCCTGGGCCATGCGGCCGGCGCGCTGCATCTGACCAACACCAACCTCAGCGACTTTATCAGCGGTGCTGACCACAGCCTGCCGGTGCTGGTGATGTGCTATCACGGCAACAGCAGCAAAAGCGCAGCACAGTATCTGCTGGGCCAGGGCTTCAGCGCAGCGTACAGCATCGACGGCGGCTTTGATGCCTGGCGCGCTGCTTTTCCTCAGCAGGTTGCCCTCGGCAGTGAGTAGATGGCGGCCCGGCACATGGAGCGTTACTGATGCGCATTACCCAGTTTAACCAGCCGCGCATGGCGCAGGCGTTTGTGGACTATATGGCGACGCGCGGCGTCACGCTGCGGATCGAGCATGACAACCACTACGTCATCATGCTGGATGATGAAAGCAAAATTGCCGTGGTCGAAAACGAACTTCAGCAGTTCCTGCACGATCCCAACCACCCGCGCTATCAGGCGGCCAGCTGGCACAGCGGTAAAACGGACAGCGGCCTGCGCTATGAGCGCAGCAACATCTGGGCGAACATCCGCGAGCGTGCGGGGCCGCTGACGATGAGCGTGATGGTGCTCTGCATCGCTGTGTTTATTCTGATGCAGGTGATGGGCGATCAGACCGTGATGGCCTGGCTCTCCTGGCCGGATGCCGACCAGCATTTTCAGGTCTGGCGCTGGTTCAGCCATGCGCTGCTGCACTTTTCACTGCTGCACATCCTGTTTAATCTGATGTGGTGGTGGTATCTGGGCGGGGCCGTGGAGAAGCGGCTCGGCAGCGGCAAACTGTTCGTGATTATGCTGATTTCGGCCCTGCTCAGTGGCTGGCTGCAGGCGAAGTTCAGCGGCATCTGGTTTGGCGGCCTGTCGGGCGTGGTGTATGCCCTGATGGGCTACTGCTGGCTGCGCGGCGAGCGCGATCCCGACAGTGGCGTCTATCTTGAACGGGGGCTGATCGGTTTTGCGCTGGTCTGGCTGGTCATTGGCTGGTTCGGCGTCTTTGGTCTGGCGATCGCCAACGCGGCCCATGTGGCCGGGCTGCTGGTCGGGCTGGCGATGGCGCTGGTCGACACGCGTCACGTCACGCGTCGGTAGACGGGAATATGCAGGTTAACAGGAGAGGAACGTGAAGCAGACGCAACGTCATGACGCGATTATCGATTTAGTCCGTCGTCAGGGATATGTCAGTACTGAGGAGCTGGTGGACCATTTTGAGGTCAGTCCGCAGACCATTCGTCGCGATCTCAACGATCTGGCCGATCAGAATAAGATACAGCGTCATCACGGCGGCGCGGCGCTTCCGTCCAGCTCTGAGAATACCGCCTGGCACGATCGTAAGATGATGTGGTCAGCGGAAAAGGCGCGCATCGCCGAGCGCGTGGCCAGCCAGATCCCGGATGGGGCCACGCTGTTTATCGACATCGGCACTACGCCGGAAGCGGTGGCCCATGCGCTGCTGAACCACAGCGATCTCCGGGTCGTCACCAACAACCTTAACGTGGCGATGCTGCTGATGGGCAAACCCGACTTCCGGGTCATTATCGCGGGTGGTGAGGTGCGGACCCGCGATGGCGCGGTGATGGGGGAAGCGACGCTCGACTTCATCTCTCAGTTCCGGCTCGATTACGGCATTCTCGGCATCAGCGGCATCGATATGGATGGCTCCCTGCTGGAGTTCGACTATCACGAAGTGCGCACCAAGCGCGCCATTATCGAAAATTCACGCTGCGTCATGCTGGTGGTGGA
Organism: Pantoea phosphatilytica; assembly: GCF_051025615.1. Classification (NCBI taxonomy): domain Bacteria; kingdom Pseudomonadati; phylum Pseudomonadota; class Gammaproteobacteria; order Enterobacterales; family Erwiniaceae; genus Pantoea; species Pantoea phosphatilytica. The sequence goes on along the minus strand of NZ_JBPFDF010000006.1, from coordinate 72,552 downwards.
CCACTCCAAGTTTGGCCGCAACGCAATGGTGAATCTCGGCAATATGAGCCTGCTGGATTACCTCTACACCGATAAAATGCCGCCCGCCAGCGTCATGAAAGTGATTGAGCAGCATGAGGTCCATCTCGAACTCTGCTGATTCCTGCCACGCCAGCCGCCCGGCTGGCGTTTTTCTTTGATTGCTGTCGCTTTTTTCCTCACTCGCGTCTTTACTTAATCGGTTGCTGGCAGCCGATTGTCAGCCTGTGCGCGTTCTCTTTTTGCTTCACCTCATGCTTAACAGAAGGGAGTGATATGCCGCAGCAAAAATTCAGTAAAGCCCGTTTCACTGCCGCGCTGACCCGCCAGTGGCAACAGTTAAATCTGCGTTCAGCCCGGGAGATGACACCGCATCAGGCGTGGCAGGCAGTCAGCGCGGCGCTGGCGGAGCTGCTGGCCGCGCAACCGGCCCCGCGCCTGTCTGAGGGGCAGCGGCACGTCAATTATCTGTCGATGGAGTTCCTGATTGGCCGTCTGACCGGCAACAATCTGCTGAACCTCGGCTGGTATAACGAGGTCAGCGCCGCGCTGGCTGAGCAGCAGCTCGACTTATCGGAGCTGCTGGAGCAGGAGGTCGACCCGGCGCTGGGCAACGGCGGACTGGGGCGGCTGGCTGCCTGCTATCTCGATTCGATGGCCACGGTGGGCCAGCCAGCGACCGGTCACGGCCTTAACTACCAGTACGGTCTGTTCCGCCAGTCTTTTGAGGAGGGCCACCAGAAGGAGGCGCCCGATGACTGGCAGCGCGAGCACTACCCCTGGTTTCGCCACAATGCGGCGCTGGATGTCGAGGTGGCGATGGGGGGACGGGTCGAAAAGCAGGAGGATGGCACCGTTCGCTGGTATCCCGACTTCAGGCTGCGCGGTGAGGCCTGGGATCTGCCGGTCACTGGCTACCGCAACGGCGTGACGCTGCCGCTGCGCCTCTGGCAGGCCGTCAGCGCGCAGCCGTTTGATCTCACAGTATTTAATGATGGCCACTTTCTGCAGGCCGAGAAGCCCGGCATTGAGGCGGCGAAGCTGACCAAAGTGCTCTATCCCAACGACAATCATCAGGCGGGCAAGCGGCTGCGCCTGATGCAGCAATATTTTCAGTGCGCCTGCGCGGTAGCCGATATCCTGCGGCGTCACCATCTGGCAGGGCGCAGCATTCACAGCCTGCCCGATTTTGAGGTGATCCAGCTCAACGACACCCATCCCACCATTGCCATCCCGGAGATGCTGCGCCTGCTGCTGGATGAGCATCAGCTGAGCTGGGATGAGGCCTGGCAGATCAGCAGCCGGGTCTTTGCTTACACCAACCACACGCTGATGCCGGAGGCGCTGGAACGCTGGGATGAGAAGCTGATGCGCACGCTGCTGCCGCGCCATATGGTGATTATCAAAGAGATCAACCGGCGGCTGAAAAAGCAGGTGAAGCAGCACTGGCCGGACGATAAGGCGATGTGGCACAAGCTGGCGGTTGTCGCGGAGGGTCAGGTGCGGATGGCCAATCTCTGCGTGGTCAGCGGGTTTGCGGTCAACGGCGTGGCGGCGCTGCACTCGCGGCTGGTAGTCAGCGATCTCTTTCCCGAGTATCACCAGCTCTGGCCGCAGAAGTTCCACAACGTCACCAACGGCATCACACCGCGCCGCTGGCTGAAGCAGTGTAATCCGGCGCTGGCCGGGCTGATCGATGAGACGCTGAAAACTGAGTGGGCCAACAATCTGGAGGCGCTGATCGGCCTGGAGAGCTATGCCGACGATCCGGCGTTCCGTCAGCGCTATCGCAGCATCAAGCAGCAGAACAAAGCGCAGCTTACCCGCTACATCGCCCGGCACACCGGCATTGTCGTCAATCCGGCGGCGCTGTTCGATGTGCAGATCAAACGCCTGCACGAGTATAAGCGGCAGCACCTCAGCCTGCTGCACATCCTCTACTGCTATCAGAAACTCTTTAAGCAGCCCGACGATCAGACCCTCACGCCAAGGGTGTTCCTGTTTGGGGCCAAAGCCGCACCAGGCTACTACCTGGCGAAAAACATTATCTACGCCATTAACCGGGTGGCGGAGGTGGTTAACAACGACCCGCGCGTTGGCGATCAACTCAAAGTGGTCTTTATCCCTGACTACCGCATCACGGTGGCCGAACAGATGATCCCGGCGGCCGACCTTTCAGAGCAGATCTCCACCGCCGGTTATGAAGCCTCCGGCACCGGCAACATGAAGCTGGCGCTGAACGGCGCACTGACCATCGGCACGCTGGATGGCGCGAACGTCGAGATTGCTGAACAGGTAGGAGAGGAGAACATCTTTATCTTCGGGCACACCGTGGAGGAGGTTAAGGCGCTCCGGGCGAAAGGCTACAACCCGAAAAAGGTGCGTAAGCAGAACCCGGCGCTGGATGACCTGCTGAAGGCGCTGGAAAAAGGCAAATTCAGCGACGGCGACAAACAGGCGTTTGACCTGATGCTGGCGAGCCTGACTAAGCAGGGCGATCCCTGGCTGGTGCTGGCCGATTTCCAGGCCTATATCGAGGCGCAGCAGCGGGTCGAAGCGCTGTGGCGCGACCCGGAAGGCTGGACCCGCGCCGCAATTCTCAACACGGCCCGAACCGGCATGTTCAGTTCGGACCGATCCATTCGTGATTATCAGCAACGTATCTGGCAGGCACCGCGCTAAGGAGCAGCAATGAAACAAGATTCACTCGATCAGTCCGCCCGTGCCGCGGGTATCTCACTGAATTACATCGACGTAAACGGCAAAAAAGCAGAAATCAGCGATGAGACTAAGCGCGCGCTGCTGGCGATAATGAGCCAGCCGCAGAAGGCAAAAAAATCGCCGCTGCCCCCGGTTGCGGTCTTCAGCGGCAGCGGCAAACGCCAGCTGACGCCAGAGGGCAGCGGCGTCTATCACTGGCAGTTGCAGACGGAAAAGGGCAAACAGCACAGCGGCGAACTGACCGCAGGTGAGCCTTTTACGCTGCCTGGCCCGCTGACGCAGGGGTATCATCAGCTGACGCTCACCAAAGGGAAGAAAAGCTGGCAGACGCGGATTGTCGTTGCGCCACGCCGCTGCTATCTGCCGCCGGCGCTGGAGGCGGGCGAAAAACGCTGGGGCGCGCTGGTGCAGCTCTATACCGTACGCTCAGAGCAGAACTGGGGGATCGGCGACTTCGGCGATCTCGATCGGCTGCTGGTGCAGCTGGCTGCACGCGGCGGCGACTTCGTCGGGCTTAATCCGCTGCATGCGCTCTATCCCGCCAGCCCCGGTTTCGCCAGCCCCTACAGCCCGTCGTCGCGCCGCTGGCTGAACGTCATCTATATCGACGTCGATCAGGTAAGCGATTTCCGGGAAAGTGCCGCGGCGCAGAAGTGGTGGAAAAGCGCCAGAACGCAAAAGGCGCTGACCCGGGCGCGTGAGGCGGAGCACGTCGATTATGAGGCGGTCATGGCGCTGAAGCTCGCGGCGCTGCGCCACGCCTGGACACACTTCCGGGGGCGGGACAGCAAGAGCGAGGAGCAGCAGTCCTGGGCTGCGTTTGTCCGTGAGGGCGGCGACAGCCTGCGCTATCAGGCGGCCTATGATGGCATCCAGCTGGCGCGACAGGCCGACAAGAGCCAGCAGGGCGGCTGGCCCGCATGGCCGGAAGCGTGGCGCAACAGCCAGTCGCCGGAGGTGCAGCAGTGGTGTGAAGAGCATGAAGAGGAGATTGCGTTCTGGCAATGGCTGCAATGGCTGGCGCAGCAGCAGTTCTCTGGCTGCTGGGCGCACAGTCAGGCGCTGGGAATGAGCGTCGGCCTCTACCGGGATCTGGCCGTGGGCGTGGCGGAAGGCAGCGCGGAAACCTGGCACGACCCTGAGCTCTATCGCCTGCAGGCCTCCGTCGGCGCGCCGCCGGATCGCCTCGGCCCGCTGGGGCAGAACTGGGGGCTGCCGCCGATGGATCCGCATGTGATGCAGGCGCGTGGTTATCAGCCGTTTATCGATATGCTGCGCGCCAACATGCGCGACTGCGGTGCGCTGCGCATCGACCATGTGATGTCCCTGCTGCGTCTCTGGTGGGTGCCCGCCGGAGAAACCGCCGATAAAGGGGCCTATGTGGCCTACCCGGTGAACGACCTGCTGAGCATCCTGGCGCTGGAGAGTCACCGGCTGCGCTGCATGGTCATTGGCGAAGACCTGGGCACCGTGCCGCAGGAGATCGTCAGCCTGCTGCGCAAGAGCGGCGTCTTTTCATGGAAGGTGCTCTGGTTTGAGCAGGAGAAAGATGAGCGTTATCGCGCACCACAGGACTATCCGCGCCAGTCGATCGCCAGCGCCAGCACGCACGACCTGCCGACGCTGACCGGCTTCTGGGAGCAGGGCGACCTGACGCTGGGCGAGAAGCTGGGCCTCTATCCGGGTGATGCGGTGAAGGCGCTGCATGAGCAGCGCGCCACACAGAAACAGGCGCTGCTGGATGCGCTGCATCAGGCGGGTGCCTTACCGGCCCGCAGCCAGAAAAAGGCGGAAAAGCTCGCGATGACGCCTGCGCTGAACCGGGCAATACATCGCTTCCTGGCAGATACGGACAGTGCGCTTCTGGGTCTGCAGCCGGAAGACTGGCTCGGCATGACCACGCCGGTCAACGTGCCGGGCACGGTGGATGAGTACCCTAACTGGCGACGCAAGCTGAGCAAAACGCTGGAGGAGATGTTTGCGGACAAGGAGGTGAATGCGCTACTGAAGGTGGTGAGCCAGCAGCGTCAGTCAGGCGAGAAAGAGGGGTAAAAAAAGCGCGGCAGTCAGGCTGCCGCGCGCTGTTCATCAGTAGAAGGAGTGTTCGCCGCGCTGGTGCTCGGTGATGTCCCGCACGCCTTTCAGTTCCGGGAAGGCGGCCAGCAGCTCTTTTTCGATACCATCTTTCAGCGTCACGTCGATCATCGAACAGCCGTTACAGCCGCCGCCAAACTGCAGGATGGCGTAACCGTCGTCGGTGATCTCCATCAGCGACACGCGACCGCCGTGGCCGGCCAGCTGCGGGTTAATCTGCGCCTGCAGCAGATACTCAACGCGTTCTACCATCGGCGCATCATCGGAGACTTTACGCATTTTGGCGTTCGGCGCTTTCAGCGTCAGCTGTGAACCGAGGTTATCGGTCACGAAGTCGATCTCAGCATCTTCCAGATAGGGTTTGCTCAGTTCATCAACGTAGGCTGACAGCTTTTCAAACTTCAGTTCGGTGTCGGTGGCTTCAACGGCATCGGGCGGACAGTATGAGACGCCACATTCAGCCGTTGGCGTACCCGGGTTAATCACGAATACGCGAATCTGGGTGCCATCTTCTTGTTTGGATAGCAGTTTAGAAAAATGTTCCTGGGCAGAGTCAGTAATTCGGATCATGTCGATTGCTCAATAGTTGACTAATTTAGTTGGTTATAATACGCCCATCACAGACGCTCTACAAGGTACGACACAGGCACCAGACCTGCACGCTGGCCGCGCCCTGCGTCAGTAACAGGCGGCTGATTTCCTCTGCGGTGCTGCCGGTGGTAATCACGTCATCCAGCAGGGCGATATGGCGGCCCTGAACCGCCATTTCAAGGCGGAATGCCCCGCGTAAGTTGGTGCGGCGCTGGCGGGCGCTGAGCTGATGCTGCACTGCGCCCCGATGTGGGCGGGAAACGCCTTCGCGCCATTCACACCCCAGCCAGTGCGCCAGCGGTGCGGCCAGCAAACCCGTCTGGTTATAGCCGCGCTGCCAGCGTCGGCGATGATGCAGCGGCACCGGCAGCAGCAGGTCGGGACGCGGCACGCCGCCGCGCCGGTACACCGTCTGCCAGCTTAGCAAAAGCAGCCGGGCCAGCATCACCCTGAGTGCGGTTATGTGCGAAAACTTCAGCTGATTAACCCACTGGCTGAAGGGGGGACGGTAGTCATTCACGCAGATGAGCGCCTGCCAGGCGGGCGGTTTTTGCTGGCAGCGACCACAGATGAGCGTGGCGGAGCCTGCCGGTAAGCCACAGCGCGGACAGAGCAGGGGAAGCGGCGGTAGTTCGCGCAGGCAGAGGCTGCAGAGGCCATGCCCGGCGATCCGCAGTGGCATCCGGCATAGCCAACACAGGGCGGGCATTGCTAGCATAGCGACCTCCTTTTCATTTTCGGGATAGTAACTGATGACGTCGCTTTACTGGCACACCTGCGGGGAAGGAAAACGCGATCTTGTGCTGCTGCACGGATGGGGACTGAATGCTGAAGTCTGGCAAACCATTATTCCGCGACTCAGGCCGCACTGTCGCCTGCATCTGGTCGATCTGCCGGGTTATGGCCGCAGTCAGAACGCGGGCGCATTAACGCTGAAACAGATGGCCGCGCAGCTGCTGCCGTCGCTGCCGCCGCAGGCGATCGTGATGGGCTGGTCGCTGGGCGGGCTGGTGGCCACGGAGCTGGCGCTGACCGCCCCTGACCGGCTGGCGGCTCTGATCACCGTCGCCTCCTCGCCCTGTTTTACCGCCACAGAGGGCTGGCCCGGCATTAAACCGGAGACGCTGCAGAACTTTCAGCAGATGCTCAGCAACGATTTCCAGCGCACGGTTGAGCGTTTCCTGGCGCTGCAGACGCTGGGCACCGAAACGGCGCGCGCCGATGCGCGGCAGCTGAAAGACGTGGTGCTGTCGCAGCCGATGCCGGAGGTGGCGGTGCTGGATGCCGGGCTGGAGATTCTGCGCGAGGTCGATCTGCGCGACGCGCTGCCGCAAATCACGCTGCCGTTTCTGCGGCTCTATGGCGCACTGGACGGACTGGTACCGCGCCGCATTGCTGCAGAACTGGATGAGACGTTACCGGCATCGCCTTCGGTGGTTATTGAAAAAGCAGCACATGCGCCTTTTATTTCGCACACCGGGGTATTTTGTCAGCATATTGTTAGTTTTATCAATAATTTGCCGGGATAATCAGGCTTTGTGGTGGCAAAATCGCTGGCAGCAGCAATACTTCTCTTTGTGAGCAAGGCCGCTGCAATTTTATGTGATTAGTCACGGAAATGACTATGCCGTTCCATACTGCCTTACGCGTTTAGCGGCTGCTTACATCTCACAATGGATCATGAATGAGGGTAAACATAATGAAGGTTTTAAAATGGGTTGTGGCTTCAATGATGATGGGCGCGATTTCATTTTCTGCAATGGCAGCAAAGGAAGTCACTAACGAAGAAGTTAAGACAATGAAACTGGAGAAGATTGGTACCGTGAACACCACGGCGGAAACCACGTCGCCAATGGATGCCAAAAAAGTGCTGTCTAAACTTGCTGACGAAAAAGGCGGCAAATATTACCGCGTGATCGCCGGTCGCGAACACGGTAAGTTCAGCGCCACCGCTGAAGTTTACAAGTAATTATCGCAGCCACATGAACTGCCAGGCATCCAGCTTAACCGGCTGGGTGCCATCAACTTTCTCGCCGCTCACCACATCCTGCAGCGTATGCGCCATTGGCAACCGCGTCTCCACCGTTCGTCCACTGAGATTAAACACGCAGAGTAAACCCTCACCGCTTTCCGGCTGATGACGGCGCAGCACCAGCACAGCGTTTTCGCTCTCATAGAGCGTCATCGCATTATCCGGATGAAAAGCCGGCTGTCGCCGACGCAACTGGATCATCTGTCCGAGCCGGATAGAGATCTGCTGACGCAGCCACTCCCCGCCCGCCAGCGCCGACTCTATCTGCTGCAGTTCATACTTCTGACGATTGATCGCCCGGTTGTGCCCGGCAGCCCGCACCCCGGCATAATCATTCCGGCCGCCCAGAATGCTCTGGATATAGATGGCCGGCACACCGGGAAAAGCCAGCAGAATCGCATGCGCCAGCAAAAAGCGTTTCAGCCGCGTGGCGTCGTCGTCGCTTTCACGATTCAACGCATCCAGAAAGGTGACGTTGATTTCATAGGGGCTGGTGGTGCCGTCGGGGTTATTTTTGTAGGAGACCAGGGCGCCTTCCAGCGCCAGATCGCGCACCAGCGCCACAATCTCCACTTCAGGGAGGATGCCGCGCGCCGGGTTCAGTCCAATGCCATCGTGTGACGCCAGAAAGTTGAAGAAGGTGGTGTCGCGGTTGCTGAGATCCAGCGTGCTGGCCCACTGCCGCAGCGCGCGCGCCGAACCGGTGTGGAGAGCGTGCAGCACCAGCGGCGGCAGCGAAAACTGATAGACCATCTGCGCTTCATCGTGCCCGTTGCCGAGATAGCTGATGTTGTCCTGATGCGGCACGTTGGTTTCAGTGATAATCACCGTGCCCGGCGCGACCTGATCGGCTATCGCGCGAAACAGCTTTACCAGCTGATGGGTCTTTTCCAGATGGATACAGCGTGTACCGGGCGTTTTCCACATATAGCCCACCGCATCCAGCCGCACATAGTCGGCGCCACGGATCAGATAGTCGAGCAGGACGTTGACCATGCGCCGCAGTACCTCAGGGCTGGCGAAGTTCAGGTCGATCTGGTCGGCGCTGAAGGTGGTCCAGATAAAGCGGGTCTCGCCATCTGCCAGGGTAAACGGGGTCAGCAGCGGCGAGGTGCGCGGACGTGTCACGGCACTGAGATCGGTAGCGGGCGGCATGCTGATAAAGAAGTCGTCCCAGCCGGGATCCTGCGCCAGAAAGTGGCTGAACCAGGCGCTGCCGGCCGACATATGGTTGCAGACGAAGTCAAACATCAGCCGCGTTTCCTGATGCAGACGTGCGATGTCCTGCCAGTCACCGTACTGCGGATTGACCTGATGGTAATCCATGACCGAAAAGCCATCATCGGAGGACCAGGGGTAGAACGGCAGCAGGTGAACCAGCGGAAAAATAGATTGCAGATGCTGCTGATAGAAGCGGGAAAAGGTGCTGAGCGTTGGTTTATCGGCCTCGCGGAACTGATCGGCGTAGGTGATCAGCACCACATCCTGCTCATCCCAGTGTGCCTTACGCGGCAGCTTGATCGTGTCACGGGCGGCGGCGATGTCAGCCAGCAGGCGCGCCAGGATCGCCTCCGGAAATGTGCCAGCATAAATCTTATCGATCAGATCGGTGATTTTTTCCATCGTGAATTGGGTGCCGCAGCAGGTGTTGTTTTTATGACAGGCGTCTTTTTAGCGTAGCGTTATGGCGGGGATTTTCAACCGGACGGCGCGGTGTGAAAAAGGGGCCAGAAGATGGCCCCTGAAAAGCTTAGCGTTTTTTACCGAACGCGGCGGCCAGTGCATCGCCCATCGCACTGTTACCGGCGGCGGCGGTGGCCGGACGCGGACGACCTTTCGGGCTGGCCTGACGCTTCTCATCGCGCGGCGCTCCGCTCCGCGCTCCACCGCGTGCATTGCCTTCACCCGGCTGCTCATCAAGACGCATGGTCAGGGCGATACGCTTGCGCTGGAGATCGACCTCCATCACTTTCACTTTGACGATATCGCCCGCTTTCACCACCTGATGAGGATCGTCGACGAAGCGGTCAGAGAGCGAGGAGATGTGGACCAGCCCATCCTGATGCACACCGATATCCACAAAGGCGCCGAAGTTGGTCACGTTGGTGACGGCACCTTCCAGAATCAGGCCTGGGGTCAGGTCGTTTAGCGTTTCCACGCCCTCCGCGAACTGCGCGGTTTTAAACTCAGGACGCGGATCGCGGCCCGGCTTCTCCAGCTCTTTCATGATGTCGGTTACGGTCGGCAGACCAAATCGCTCATCGATGAAGTCGCGGGGGCTGAGGTTACGCAGGCTGCCCGCGTTACCCATCAGGTCACTCAGCGCCTGCTCAGTCGCGGCCAGGATGCGCTCGACCACCGGATAGGCTTCCGGGTGAACGGTTGAGGCATCCAGCGGGTTATCGCCATGATTGATGCGCAGGAAGCCCGCACACTGCTCAAAGGCTTTTGGCCCAAGGCGGCTCACTTTCAGTAACTGCTGACGGTTCTGAAAGCGGCCATTCTCATCACGCCAGCTGACGATATTCTGCGCCATCATGCGCGTCAGGCCCGCCACGCGGGTCAGTAAGGGGACCGAGGCGGTGTTGAGATCCACGCCGACGGCGTTCACGCAATCCTCCACCACCGCATCGAGTTTCTTCGCCAGCTGACTCTGGCTGACGTCATGCTGATACTGGCCGACCCCAATCGATTTCGGGTCGATTTTGACCAGCTCAGCCAGCGGATCCTGCAGGCGTCGGGCAATCGACACCGCGCCGCGCAGCGACACATCAAGATCCGGGAACTCCAGCGCCGCCAGCTCTGAGGCGGAGTAGACCGAGGCCCCGGCTTCACTGACAATCACCTTCTGCGCCGTGACCTGCGGGAACTGCTGCTGCAGCTCCAGGAAGAAGCGTTCCGTTTCGCGTGACGCCGTGCCGTTGCCGATCGCCACCAGCTCGACCTGATGCTTCATGCAGAGCGCGGCGACAGCGGCGGCGGCTTTGGCGGCCTGGCCGGTGTGCGGATAGACGGTATCGGTCGCCACCAGCTTGCCGGTGGCATCCACCACCGCGACTTTTACGCCAGTGCGCAGGCCGGGGTCCAGCCCCATGGTGGCACGCATCCCGGCAGGGGCCGCCATCAGCAGGTCATGCAGGTTGCGGGCAAAGACGTTGATCGCTTCATCTTCAGCGCGTTCGCGCACCGTGCCCATCAGCTCGGTTTCCAGATGCAGCATCACCTTGATGCGCCACGTCCAGCTCACCACTGCCTTGCGCCAGCTGTCGGCCGGTGCGTTGTTCAGGCGCAGATTCAGGTGTTCGGCGATCAGGGTTTCGCCGTAGCTTTCGCGCGGGGCTTCATCGAACTGTGGATCGGCATTCAGCGAAAGTTGCAGCACGCCTTCGTTACGGCCACGCAGCATCGCCAGCGCACGGTGCGACGGCACGGTGCTCAGGGCTTCGTGGTGATCGAAGTAGTCGCGGAACTTCGCGCCCGCCTCCTGCTGGCCCTCGACCACGCGCGACACCAGGTGGGCATTTTTCCACAGGTAGTTACGTACCTTAGCCAGCAGCGCGGCATCTTCAGCAAAACGCTCCATCAGGATGTAGCGGGCACCATCCAGCGCGGCACGAACGTCGGCGACGCCTTTGTCGGCATCGACATACTGTTCAGCGAGCTGCTCAGGGAGATGGGATGGATCCTGCCAGAGCGTCTCTGCCAGCGGTTCCAGACCGGCTTCGATCGCGATCTGTCCACGCGTGCGGCGTTTCTGTTTATAGGGCAGGTAGAGATCTTCAAGCTCGGTTTTACTGAGGGTGGTGTTGATGGCGCGGGCGAGGTCGTCAGTCAGTTTACCCTGATCCCCGATCGATTTCAGAATCGACTGACGCCGCTCTTCGAGTTCGCGCAGATAGCTGAGGCGGGTCTCAAGCTGGCGAAGCTGGGTATCATCCAGTCCGCCCGTCACCTCTTTACGATAGCGTGCGATAAACGGCACGGTGTTCCCTTCATCCAGCAGGCGAACGGCGGCGTCAACTTGTTCGGGACGCGCCTGAAGCTCACTGGCAATTATCTGGCTCAGAACTTTCATCATCAGGACTGTCTTGCTTTCCGGGTTGAGAAATAGCCGACAGTTATACGGATTGATGGTTAAAAATGCCAGAGACGCGGGCGGCTTTCAGCGATAATCTGAATGGTTATTGCGGGTAATCAATGGCGTTGACATACCACCGCGCCGGGCCCACCGGCGTCTCCACCGTTGCGGCATCGCCGACCTCTTTTTTCAGCAGCGCCCGCGCCATTGGCGAGTCGATGGAGATGTAATCTTTGCGGCCAAAAATCTCATCGTAGCCCACGATGCGGAAGCGTTTGATGTCGCCCTCATCGTTTTCTATTTCTACCCAGGCCCCGAAGAAGACCCTGCCATCCTGCTGCGGTGAGTAGTCAACAATCCGCAGCTGTTCGAGACTTTTGGTGAGGTAGCGGACGCGCCTGTCGATTTCACGCAGCCGCTTTTTATTGTACTGGTAGTCCGCATTTTCACTGCGATCGCCCAGGCTGGCAGCCCAGGTCACTTTTTTGGTCACTTCCGGACGCTCTTCACGCCACAGATAGTCGAGTTCCGCTTTGAGTTTGTCAAAGCCTTCGCGGGTAATCAGTCGGGTTTTCATGCTATACCGGCCAGAGAGATCGAAAGAGGCTCAGTGTAAGGCAAACAGGCGGCGGCAAAAAAGAGTCGGGGAAAGGGTTTTTAAAGGCTAAAAACCCACGTTGACTTCCCCGGCGGCGAAAGGGTTGGAGCTTGCTATCAAAATTAAACCGGTGTTCTGAAGCCGGACTCGCCGGTCCGAACTTATTTTCCGGCGTGGGTCGCCGTGGTGGTTGAGGTGCCGGTACCGTGACCGTCACCACCGCCGCCGCCCATGGTGGCCAGCGCTACGCCCAGCAGGGCAGCGACAGCACCCACGCCGATGGCGTCGGAGTTACCTTTTGCGGTAGTGGTGGCAGCCGCACCGGCCGCTTCACCGGTTGCTGTTGCAGCATAGACCGGGCTGATGCTGCTGAAAGCCAGCGCGCTGAGCAGTAAAATTGTTTTTTTCATTGTGTGTAATCCCCGTTGAGACATCGAATGGTGCCTGAGCAGTCTGGTTCAAAATTCGGGGGGCGAAAAGTTGGCTTTACTGATTGATTTAATGGACTTTAATTTCTGCTGGCCTTGCTGAAAGCCCGGCTCAAATTAATCCGAGAGAGGCGTGGTGCTTTAACAGGTTTGACCGGAATATTATGCTGTCAGAATGCAGATAAGGTGGATTATCTGGAGGGGCGTTGCCGTGATGGCTTGTTTATAAGTCAAATTATCTGCTAACGCGCTGAATTTATTCACTGTATAAACGCTGGTACGCTTCTGACGCCAGCCATTCAGAGAAATTTCGCTTTTTTTTCAGATTTGCCGTAACCGTCCCGGACGGCGGGTAAAAAGGGCGATAACGGCCCGAAAGGGGCGCAGAATAAATATAAGCTCCTGTTTAATATGCTTTGTAACAATTTTGGCTAGAATATAAACCATTAATGACTGTCACTATAAGGCATCTTTTTTTAACAATGTTGGCTCAGGCAATAGCGCCTTTGGGAGTTGAAAATGCAAGAGAACTACAAAATTCTGGTCGTCGATGATGATATGCGTCTGCGTGCACTGCTGGAACGCTATCTCACCGAGCAGGGCTTTCAGGTGCGCAGTGTCGCTAATGCCGAACAGATGGATCGTCTGTTAACCCGTGAATCCTTCCATCTGATGGTGCTCGACCTGATGCTGCCGGGCGAAGATGGCCTCTCTATCTGTCGTCGTCTGCGCAGTCAGAGCAACCCGATGCCGATTATTATGGTGACGGCCAAGGGTGAAGAGGTGGACCGCATCGTCGGGCTGGAAATCGGTGCAGATGACTACATTCCTAAACCGTTTAACCCGCGTGAGCTGCTGGCGCGTATCCGTGCCGTGCTGCGTCGTCAGGCCAATGAGCTGCCAGGCGCACCGTCACAGGAAGAGGCGATCATTGCCTTTGGTAAGTTCAAGCTGAACCTTGGCACCCGCGAAATGTTCCGTGAAGATGAGCCGATGCCACTGACCAGCGGTGAGTTCGCGGTGCTGAAGGCGCTGGTCAGCCATCCGCGTGAGCCGCTCTCCCGCGATAAGCTGATGAACCTGGCGCGTGGCCGTGAATACAGCGCCATGGAGCGTTCGATTGACGTTCAGATCTCCCGCCTGCGTCGCATGGTGGAAGAAGATCCTGCGCATCCACGTTATATCCAGACCGTCTGGGGCCTGGGCTACGTCTTTGTTCCGGACGGCAGCAAAGCATGAAGCGGCTGCGCTTCTCGCCACGCAGTTCATTCGCCCGCACGCTGCTGCTGATCGTGACCCTGCTGTTCGTCAGCCTGGTCACGACCTATCTGGTGGTGCTGAACTTTGCCATCCTTCCCAGCCTGCAGCAGTTCAACAAGGTGCTCGCCTACGAAGTCCGTATGCTGATGACCGACCGGCTGCAGCTGGAAGATGGCACGCAGCTGGAAGTTCCGCCGGCCTTTCGCCGGGAGATCTACCGTGAACTGGGGATTTCGCTGTTTACCAATGCGGCGGCAGAAGAGAACGGCTTGCGTTGGGCGCAGCACTACGAATTTCTGAGCGAGCAGATGGGGCAGCAGCTGGGCGGGCCGACCGATGTACGGGTGGAGGTCAACAAGAACTCCCCGGTCGTCTGGCTGAAAACCTGGCTGTCGCCCGATATCTGGGTGCGGGTGCCGCTGACGGAGATTCATCAGGGCGACTTCTCACCGCTGTTCCGCTATACCCTGGCGATTATGCTGCTGGCGATCGGCGGGGCCTGGCTCTTTATCCGCATCCAGAACCGACCCCTGGTGGATCTGGAACATGCGGCTCTGCAGGTCGGACGCGGCATTATTCCACCGCCGCTGCGCGAATATGGTGCGTCAGAGGTGCGGTCAGTGACCCGCGCCTTTAACCAGATGGCCGCCGGGGTGAAGCAACTGGCTGACGATCGCACGCTGTTAATGGCGGGCGTCAGTCACGATCTGCGCACGCCGCTGACCCGTATTCGTCTGGCCACCGAAATGATGGGCGAGCAGGATGGCTATCTGGCCGAATCGATTAACAAAGATATCGAAGAGTGCAACGCCATCATTGAGCAGTTTATCGACTACCTGCGCACCGGTCAGGAGATGCAGACGGAGCGCGCCGACCTCAACAGCGTGCTGGGCGAAGTGGTCGCTGCGGAAAGCGGCTACGAGCGTGAGATCGAAAATGCGGTCATGCCGGAAGAGCTGATGCTGGATATCAATCCACTGTCGATTAAGCGTGCGCTGGCCAATCTGGTGGTCAACGCCGCACGTTACGGCAATGGCTGGATCAAGGTCAGCAGCGGACGGGAGCTGCATCGCGCCTGGTTCCAGGTGGAGGATGATGGCCCGGGCATCAAGCCGGATCAGCTGGCGCATCTGTTCCAGCCGTTTGTGCGGGGCGACAGCGCCCGCAGCACCAGCGGCACGGGGCTTGGCCTGGCGATTGTGCAGCGTATTATCGATGCGCATCAGGGATCGCTGGAGATTGGCGAGAGCGAACGCGGGGGATTGCGTATTCGCGCCTGGCTACCGCTGGTAGAGAGTATGGCACTGAGCCATAACAACGGCGGCAACAGCATCTCAAACTGATAAAAGCGGCGCAGCAGGCACACTGCCGCGCCGTTTTTTTTAGCGTTGCGGGCCGGCTTTCACCAGCGCAGCACCTGCGGCGTTATCGGTGTACTTCGTGAAGTTATCAATAAAACGCTGCGCCAGATCGTTGGCGGCGGCGGTCCACTTCTCTTCACTCTCCCAGCTACGACGCGGATCGAGCGTATCACTGTCCAGTTCACCCAGCGTAACCGGCATCTGCAGGTTGAAGATCGGCAGGGTTTCCGTCGGCGCATCATCCAGCTCACCCGCCAGGATCGCATTGATAATGGCGCGGGTATTCTTCAGGGAGATGCGTTTGCCGCTGCCGTTCCAGCCGGTATTGACCAGATAAGCCTGCGCACCAGACGCTTCCATTCGTTTCACCAGCACTTCCGCATACTGCGTCGGATGCAGCGTCAGGAAAGCCGCGCCAAAGCAGGCGGAGAAGGTCGGGACAGGCGCCGTGACGCCACGTTCGGTGCCGGCCAGTTTAGCGGTGAAGCCTGACAGGAAGTGATACTGCGTCTGCTCCGGCGTCAGACGCGAAACCGGCGGCAGCACGCCAAACGCGTCGGCGGTCAGGAAAATGACTTTCTTCGCGTGGCCCGCTTTAGAGACCGGCTGCACGATATTGTCGATGTGATTGATTGGATAGGAAACGCGGGTGTTTTCCGTCTTGCTGCCGTCGGCGTAATCGATGCTGCCATCTTCGCGTACCACCACGTTTTCCAGCAGCGCGTTGCGGCGAATGGCGCGGTAGATTTCCGGTTCAGCCTGCTCAGAGAGGTTGATGGTTTTCGCGTAGCAGCCGCCTTCGAAGTTAAACACGCCATCGTCGTCCCAGCCGTGCTCATCATCGCCAATCAGCTGACGATCGGGATCGGTGGAGAGCGTGGTTTTGCCGGTGCCGGAGAGGCCAAAGAAGACCGCCACGTCACCCGCTTTGCCGACGTTGGCTGAACAGTGCATCGACGCGATGCCCTTCAGCGGCAGCAGATAGTTCATGATGGCGAACAGACCCTTCTTCATCTCGCCGCCGTACCACGTACCGCCAATCAGCTGCATGCGTTCGGTGAGATTAAAGGCGACGAAGTTTTCAGAGTGCAGCCCCTGCGCCTGCCAGTCAGGGTTAGTGCATCTGGCGCCGTTCATCACCACAAAATCGGGCGTGAAGTCGGCCAGTTCGGCATCATCCGGCTGAATGAACATGTTCTTCACAAAGTGCGCCTGCCAGGCCACTTCGGTGATAAAACGCACGCTCAGACGCGAATCGGCATTGGCGCCGCAGAAGGCATCCACCACAAACAGGCGTTTGCCGGAGAGCTGACGGGTGACGCAGCTTTTCAGCGCGTTCCAGGTCTCCTGCGACAGTGGCTGGTTGTCGTTTTTGCCGGTGCCCTGATCGTTCCACCACAGGGTATCGCGCGTGGTGTCATCACGTACGATGTACTTATCCTTAGGCGATCGCCCGGTGAAAATCCCGGTATCTACGGCAATCGCACCGCTCTGCGTCAGGGTGCCACGAGCAAAACCTTCGAGGTCCGGGCGCGTCTCTTCCTGAAATAGCGTGTCGTAATCAGGGTTGTAAACCACTTCCGTGGTATCCACGATGCCCAAAGCGGCAAGGTCTTGCGAGGTCAGGCCGTTAACGCGCATTTTACTGCTCCTTAAATCGGTGTCTGTTCTGCACAGCAGAGATAGGTTGGGATCGTGCCGCCAGCTGTTGCATCGGATATGACCGATGACTGACGCACCCCGGCATATCGTTGCGGAACGCTGCAATGTGAGCCGGGCTGTTCAGGCATCGGCCCCGGGCTTCCGGGCGTTTGCACGATCGCGCGCAGTTTACTCTTCTGCGTTTCGGGAAAAAGGGCAGTGATCCAAAAATGCGACTCAGGGCGCGTTAAGGCCATATTTCGAACGTTTAAAAGATGTTATGAAAGTAAAAAAAGATAATTTGTCTGAAAAATTATGGGGATAGCGGGGCGGGAGAAAAGGGGCGGCAGAGGCCGCCCGGAAAATCAGTGTAGTCGGTCGCTGTTTTCGTGCGAGTGGCTGCGGATAGCGGCAATATCGACCGCGTCAAACACATAGTCTGAACCGCAGTAGTCGCAGTGCATTTCGATTTTGCCATCTTCCGCAATAATCTCATCCACCTCTTCCTGCGGCAGCGTGGTCAGCACTTCGCCACAGCGTTCGCGTGAACAGGTGCATTTGTAGATCACCGGCTGCGGATCGTAGAGCGTGACCTCCTCCTGGTGGTAGAGACGCCAGAGCGTTTCATTGGCGGGCAGGTCGATCAGCTCTTCCGTTTTGATGGTTTCGGTCAGCGTGGCCAGATGCTCAAACGCCTCTTTTTCCGTATCCTGCGCAGGCAGTACCTGCAGCAGGATCCCGGCCGCGCCTTTGTCGCTGGTGCGGATAAACAGACGCGTCGGCAGCTGCTCTGAGCGCATGAAGTAATCTTCCAGGCACGCCGCCAGGGTATCCCCTTCCAGACCGACCACGCCCTGATAACGCTCACCCTTTTCCGGGGTAATGGTGATCACCAGATAACCATTGCCGACCATGCTTTTCAGGGTACTGTCAGCGGGAATGTCGCCTTTGAGACGCGCGACGCCGCGCAGCTCCTGATTGTTGTTGCCGTTAATGACCGCCAGCGACAGCGGGCCATCGCCCTGCAGCTGCACGGTGATTTCGCCATCGAACTTCAGCGTGGCGGTCAGCAGACTGGTGGCGACCAGCATCTCACCCAGCAGGGTTTTCACCGGAGCCGGGTAGTCATGGTTCTTCACGGTTTCACGCCAGGTGTCAGAGACGTTCACCAGCTCGCCGCGCACAGCGGCATTTTCAAACAGATAACGGTGCAGTTGATCCTGGACTGACATATTTTTTCTCTCACTGGAACGGGGTGATGGCGCGTCAGCGAAGACGACGTTATTCATCACCCGATAATTTAAATTTCATCAAATCGCGACGCTCTTTTTTATCAGGTCGCCGATCGGGATGGGGCATAGTCAGCGCATTGAGCTTGCGCGCCTGCGCCACTTTTTCGCGTTTTTCGATGCTGGCCTCGGTTTCCCGATAGAGCAGCTGAGCTTCGCTGGCAGGACGGCGCTGAGTGCTGACTTCTGCCACGATCACCGTGCGTTCGTCGTTGCCCTGACGCAGCGTCAGCTCTGCATTCAGCTCCACCACTTTGCTGGGTTTGCTGCGCTGACCGTTGTAATGCACTTTGCCGCCTTCAATCATCTCCCGCGCAATCGCCCGGGTTTTGTAGAAGCGCGCGGCCCACAGCCATTTGTCGAGGCGTACCTCTTCGCTGCTTTTCTCTTTCATTGCTGCTCCTGACTCAGATCAGCGTCCGGTAATCGCCGGTGGCGCGGTGACGCTGAAAGATTTGCTCAGGACGACCCGAATCGGGGTTTTTTACGCCTAAGCACCCGCCGATGCCCCATAACGCCGCAGCATCCAGAATCACTTCGCTATCATCGATAAACAGCGTGCGCGGCGCAGAAAAGCCGGTGTGCTGTTGTACCGCCTGCCATAAGCGCTGGTCTTCTTTCGGATACCCAAAGGTATGGGTGGAAAGTAATAAATCAAGGTGCGGCGCTAAACCTGTCTGCGCCAGTTTGACGTCAAGATTGTAAGGATGCGCATTGGTCAGCAGGATGGTGCGCTTACCCATGCGCCGCAGTGCCTGTAAAAAAGGCAGCGTATCGTCACGCAGCGCGATCCGGCTGCGCATCGCCCAGGTCATGGCGCGGATGTCCAGCGCCAGCGCCCCGGCCCAGTAATCGAGACAATACCAGTTTAGCGTATGGGCGACGGCCTGATACTTTTCCGCGATGATCGCATCGGCTTCTGCCCGGGCGATGCCGCGCTGCTGGCTGAGCTGTTCAGGCACATGCTCCAGCCAGAAGTGACGGTCAAACGCCAGATCCAGCAGCGTGCCGTCCATGTCGAGCAGCACGGTATCAATCTCAGACCAGTTAAGCATTGCGGGGTCTCACCCTGAAAAAAAACCGGGCGACAGGGTAGCACAGAAGGGCAGGGCTCAGAATATCGAGCGCACGCCCTGTAAAGTCCCGAGGTTGTGGTTGAAGCACTTATCGTAATATTGCTGGATATCGATCATGCGCTGACGGTTGCGGTGCATACGGCGCAGCGCCATCACGCCGTTAAACACACCGCAGATCATCAGCACCAGCAGCAGCAACACGGTGCCCAGGTAGCGCCACTGCGCCATGGCATCCGGCTCGTTGTGCAGCGCGATATGCCGTGTTCCGTTGGCATCGGTGGAGATGCTGGTGATAATGCCGCTGGCGCTGAAAGGCGTGTGCAGCAGCATGGCGGAGAGCCGTTGCAGCTCGCGCCACTGAGAAGGGGGATCGAGGTCGAACAGCGATACGGTTGGCTGAGGCTGATTCACCAGCTGACGGCCTTCGTCGCTGACGATCAGGAAGCCACCCGGCGGCGGGCTGTTAAGATTCTCTGCCGCCCGGCGGGTTTCGCGGAAAAAGAAGGTCGAGGTGGCGGTATTCACCAGGTTTTCCAGCGCTTCTGCGCTGACCGGACGCAGCAGCACATTCATGCCGTTGAGCTGGCCGGAGTCCGCCCGGCGCATCAGCGCCTCCCAGTCTTTGGCATTACCCAGATTCACCAGCGCATTCTTCAGGCGCAGGCAATCCTGCGGCTGATTACAGAGGTCCTGGGTCTTCATCACCAGATCGGAGAAATCGTCCAGCAGGATCATCCCGGACTTCTGAATCGCCGAGGCCAGTTGCGGGTTCAGTTTGGGATCGGTATTAGTTTCCGGATGCAGCTGCTTTGTCGTGGTATCCAGCAGCGCCGAGGCTTTGTCGATAATGTCCGACTGAGGCTGCGGCAGCGGCGTAGCGTTGTTCCAGTAGACTGCAGAGCAGTCAAAGGGCATATAGGCGTAATTGCGGTTGCTCTGATAGTTATCCGGTACCGAACACATCCCGGTGCCGCTGACTTTAAGGCTGTCGCCAATGTTCAGCGCCACACCGCTGAGTTTATCGACGCTGCTGACTTCCAGGCTGTCTGTGCCTCTGGCCCAGGCCAGGCTGAGCTTCACCGGCATCCCGAGCGGGATCCAGGTGACCAGCAGGGTCAGCACCATCAGTGAACCGCAGGCCAGCACTACATTTTTCCGCCAGCGCTGAATCGGGAAGTTTTTCACTTCATCCTGCAGTGACAGAAAGCGGCCCTGACGCACTACCTGACGATTGAGGTAGATCTCCACATCGGTGATCTGACCGAGATCGTGCGCCACGTAAGGCTGCCAGTGCGGCGGATAGGCGAGGTCGATAATCCCCAGGGTAATGTTGCTCTGCTCCTGGTTCGACTCGCTGAACAGGCCCCAGCGTTTCGGCGCACCGCGCAGACAGTGGATATCGCGCAGGCCGCGCTCGCCGGGAATGCGGTAGAGCAGCCACAGGCTGGCTGCAATCATCAGGGCACCGGTCAGCACCAGCCAGATCATCAGGGAGGCGGGCACTAACAGGCTGAAGAAGAACAGGAGAAAGGCCAGGGAGATCATCACCGCTTCACGGGTGCCGTCAGGGCGTGACAGTCGATACTCTTCCGGCGTCTCTTTGCGCACCTTCAGCAGCTCAATATTTTCCGTTTCTGCTTTGCGGATAGAGGCGTTGGTCGACATCGGACGCATCAGCGTCGGCAGCGACTGCTGATCCACGGCGTAATCGGCCAGCGAATGGCCGTTCAGCGAGATCACCAGCGGAATGGATTGGGTGCGGATTAACTCAACGTAGTTTTCGTCGGTGATGTACTGCTCCCACAGCGGCGGCAGATGAACTTCGACTTCATCCAGGTAGTAGCGCCATTTGTGGGGGTCGTCCGTTGACAGGCCGTAGCGGGTGATCGCCCGGGTAACCGGATAGACGTTATTGCTCTGTGCGGTCAGCGCCAGACGTTCAGATGCCCTGCGTTTATCGGTGGTTACCGTAGTGCGGGACTGCTTTTCCAGCGCGGCGACATACTTGTCGACGGCCTCCCGCTCCTGAGCAGAGAGTTTACGACAGGGCGGGCTGATAAATGGCAGTGGTTTCGCCAGGGGCGGGCGATGCCGCATCGCGTACCAGAACCCAATACCTGCCAGGATTGAACAGGTCAGCACTATGGCCAGGATCATAAAGATTGTGCTCATGCTCTGCTCAACTCAGCCAAAATGCTGCCTTCACTTTTAACTTACGCTTCCGGTCGTGCGCACGGTCAGCGCGGCACAGCGGAAGATTATATAACCCCAGGGTGTCAGGCATCTGATGAAATAGTGCCAGCGTATATCTGATTAGCATTTGTTAAACCATGCCTTGTCCGAATGGTAACCGGCCCAGACTGGATTAAATATCGGTATTATCTGAAACTTATCGCAGCATATTGACTAATGCAAATTTAGTCTTAACTGGTAACTAAAGGCTGTTATTCAATCGTCAGAATCTATGCAACGATAACGTTCTTGTCTGACTGTCGCACAATTGTCTGTGGTTAGGTATGCTAATTTGCTCCCGCCAGGAGGCGCAGATTACTTTGAGGCTGATATGAAAATTCCAAAAAAACCTGACATCCTCAATATCACTGCCGTGGCGCGTTCGCGGTTATTCACGATTGAATCGGTCGACCTGGCCTTCAGTAATGGCGCACGTCGCGTTTATGAGCGCATGAAGCCCTCAGAACGGGAAGCTGTGATGATTGTACCGATTATCGATGATCATCTGATCCTGATTCAGGAATATGCTGTCGGACTGGAAACTTATGAGCTCGGCTTTCCGAAAGGGCTGATCGACGCCGGGGAAACCGTCAACGAGGCCGCGGTGCGTGAACTGAAGGAAGAGGTCGGTTTTGGCGCAAACGCGCTGACGACGCTGGGCAAACTCACGCTGGCCCCCTCCTATTTCTCCAGCAAAATGAATATTGTGGTAGCGGAAGGGCTCTACGCCGAAAGGCTGGAAGGGGATGAGCCGGAGCCGCTGATTGTTCATCGCTGGCCGCTGAGCGATATGATGTCGCTGCTGGCAGAGCCCGACTTCCGCGAGGCGCGCAACGTCAGTGCGCTGTTTATGGCCCGTGAATGGCTGGTCAGACAGGGACGGCTGAGCTACTGATTGCGCCAGCCAGCGGCGCAATCAGCAGAGAAGGAGCGTAATCAGTCCGTCAGCGCGCCTGTCTGCCGCGCTGATAGCCGCCTGGACAGAGGCGCCGCCACCAGATAAGCCAGGCAGGCGACGATTAACGAGTTGAAGACCGGGACGCCGCGCTCAATAAACAGGCCGGTGGCCGCACCCGCGAGGCTGGCGATCAGTGCCGGCCAGCCAATCGACACCGAGACGGGCGGCAGGGCATTCTCCGTGCGGCCCAGCGCAAGCGTCTGACGGCTGGTTTTCAGCACGTAGTAATCAATAATCATCACCCCCAGAACCGGCGGGAAGACCACACCCAGCAGCTCCAGAAAATCGACGAACCGGTCGAGGATCCCCAGAATAGAACAGAGCGTGCCGAGCACCCCCAGCAGCAGCGTAATCACCTGATAGCGCGGCTTATAGCCCGTCACGCCCTCGATCGCATTGCTGATGCCCAGGGTGGAGGAGTAGAGATTCAGATCGTTAACGCGCAGGGTTGAAAAGACTACCGCAAACAACCCCAGGGTGCTGGTGGTCTGCGTAATGATGGCAATAATGTCGGCAGTCTGCAGCTCTCTGGCGACCAGAATCGCCAGGCCATTGATCCCATATTCGCCCGCCAGAATAGTCAGCAGCGTAATGGCAAACACATCTTTTCCGTTGCGTGAGAAACGGGTCAGATCGGGCGTCATCAGGCTGGCCAGGATTGCGCCGCCAATCACCATGGTAATTGCGGCGCTCACGGTAATGGGATCAGCCGCTACCGCTGGCTGAGCAACAGGGCCAGCCTGACCGTGAAAGGCGTGCCAGAAAATCCAGCCCACCAGTGCAATAAAGAGTGGTACGGCAATGCGGGCGGTAAACCGCAGCGCCCGGAAACCAAAGGTCACCAGCAGGGTCAGGACACCCCCTGACAGGGCTGCCGCTTCGGCGAAGCTGAGCCGGCCATCGAGCGCATAGCTCAGCGACCGGGCGAAGACCGCATTCTGGATGCCGAACCACCCCAGCAGGCTGATTGCCACCAGCAGGCCAATCAGCACCGAACCGTGACGGCCAAAGCCGCACCAGCGTGCCAGCAGGCTACCGGGCAGACCTTCGCGCATTCCGGCATAGCCGAGCGCAAACGTCAGCACACCAAACAGCAGGCTGGCCAGGGTAATCGCGGTAAAAGCTTCACCCGTGGACATACCGTTGCCCAGCACGGCCCCGAGCATAAACTGGTCCAGCGCCGTCAGCATACCCATGTGCACAATCGCCACGCTCAGCAGCGAAAGTCGTTTATTTTCAGGCACGCGACTCAGGGGGTAATCGTCAAATTTACTCACTACAGGGTTTCCTTACCGATTTAAATAAAAATAACGCCAGCGCTGAGAAAGCGCTCTGGCAGATAACTTTCCAGCGATTCCGCGTAGCAGTAGCTCTCAAATTGCTGAAGCGAATGGACTCCGGCTTTCTGATAAAGCGTCGTGATGCGGTTGCTGATGGTTTTTACGCTCAGGTTATAGATACGCGCGATCTCTTTGGCATTGAACCGCCGCAGCAGCAGGAAGATGACATCCAGTTCGGCGGAGGTAAACAGGGGATGCGCCAGCCGCGTGGTCAGAACGGACGCCTTCTTTTGATCGATAAAGCGCATCGCGGAGAGATTATCGACCGGACGTGCATTCCAGATACAGCCCAGCAGCTGCTTATTGTGGTCGAACACCGGATATTTTTCGCTGATAAAAGGGGAGAGGTAGTTATTGCCGTACCAGTAATGTGTTTCAATCACGGCAACGCTGCCTTTTGCCGCTTCAGCCTGTTGATCGTGCTCGCAGAATTGATCGGCACAATCGCTCCAGGGGGTAGGGAATTCATTGTCCCTCTTACCCTCTAAGCGATAATTTTCAGGCGTCGCCGTGTACTTTCTGGCCGCTTCATTCATATAAAGATGCTGTGAAGCCGCATCCTTAAATCCCCACGGGGTCGGTAACAGATCCATTGTTGTGGCGAATGGGGCAATAAACTCATCGATACTACGGTAGGGGCTATCCATGGCACCTCGCTGAAATCATTCAGGTTATAATCGTTTTGCCAGATAGTAGCGTGCGTAGCGCTCTGCATAGCCTTCCTGTTCGCCATAAACGCGATAACCTAATTTCTCGTAGAAACCGCGAGCCTGAAAACTCAGTGTGTCTACCACTGCCATATGACAGTGTCGGTTACGCGCCTCTTCTTCCGCTGCCTGCATCATCTTACGCCCTGTGCCATGCATGCGCTGCGCCTCGGCTATCCAGAAATAGTGGATATCCAGCGTACCGCACCAGGTGTGCGCTAACAGGCCACCCTGAATATTTTTCTCATCGTCATACAGGATAACATTCAATGTTTTCATGTTGATGTCAGCGAAAGCACTATTATGCTGCCAGAGTTGCTGAATAATATATTCTTCACTCTTCTGGTCCGGCACATCGCCAATTTCAATTTCCATATATAAACAGTTTCCGCGAATAATTAAATATGAGCAATCTGGCAGGCTTCTTATCACGATAAAAAGCGAGGCGCAAGAGCCAATATCCCCCCTGTTATCCGAAGCGGTAACTATTATGCTGGCCCGACGTATTGCGTTGCCATGCAATCTGTTTTATCCGCTGGCGCCAGGGAAATGCGATTTTCAGCACTATAATAACATGCGATTGACTTTTTTCGTGACAGTCACAAATAAGCCAGGACGCTGTCGCCTTATAACATAAGGCACAAAAAATGCCGGTCACTGATGTGGGCGGTATTTTTTTATGCGTGTCGCCGCTGAACCTCTGATTTGATTCTGTCCCCCCGCTACTTTATCCCCATCGATCCAGACTACGCTCTGATACTCCCTGCTGATGGCAGCAAAGCAGAGGAGGGCAGTGATGTGAAAACGCAGCGTTGCGTATCCTTTTTTAAACCCCTGGGCCATCCCCTTTTTACGCAAAAAAAAAGCCGATCGTCAGAGCGATCGGCTTTGTTGATTTCACACGCCAGCGGTTACGTCAGAACAGCTCGTGACTCTCGCCATTGTCCATGATGGTGGTGCCCACATCATGAACCGAATATTCGGTCGGCTGGGTGCCATTGATGAAATATTCCTGACGGGTATTGCCGCCACCATTAGCCAGTTTGCCGGTGCTGCGGTCGATGGTGACCGTCACCACCCCGTCCGGCGGCGTTAACGGCTGCACCGGGACGCCTTCCAGCGCGCTCTTCATGAACTCATCCCATGCCGGTTGCGCACTCTTCGCGCCGCCTTCATAGCCCGAAATCTGATCGGGAATGGCACCGGAGAGCGTGCTGCGGCCCAGATCACGGCGCGCATCATCGAAACCGATCCAGACGGAGGTCACCACACCCGGGCCGTAGCCCGAGAACCAGGCGTCTTTCGAACTATTGGTGGTACCGGTTTTACCGCCGATATCATTACGTTTAAGGTCACGGCCGGCACGCCAGCCGGTGCCCATCCAGCCCGGTTCGCCGAAGATATTACTGTTCAGCGCACTTTTGATCAGGAAGCTAAGCGGGGTGTTGATGACATGTGGCGCATACGCCTGACCGCCCTGCTGGGCCTGAGCCGGCACCTGCTCCAGTGCAGGCTGAGGCGCCGCCTGATTCTGCTTAGCGTCTGAGGCTGCGACGTTCTCTACACTCTCTTCGTTCAGCGCCAGCGCTTTCCTGGTTTCACCGTAGATCACCGGCAGATTGCACTGTGGACAGGCGATCTTCGGTTTCTCTTCGAACACGGTGTTGCCCTGTTCATTCTCAATCCGGCTGATGAAGTAGGGGTCAATCAGGAAGCCACCATTCGCCATCACGGAGTAGCCGCGCACCACCTGGAGCGGGGTGAACGAGGCGGCGCCCAGCGCCAGCGACTCGGTGTGAATGATGTTCTGCGCCGGGAAACCAAAGCGCTGCAGATACTCTGCGGCGTAATCCACGCCCATCGCACGCATCGCCCGCACCATCACGACGTTTTTCGACTGCCCCAGGCCCTGACGCAGACGAATCGGACCATCATAGGTTGGCGGTGAGTTCTTGGGACGCCAGTCCGCACCGGCTCCTGCATCCCAGCGTGAGATCGGCACATCGTTAAGGATCGAGGCGAGCGTCAGCCCGCGATCCATCGCAGCGGTGTAGAGGAAAGGCTTGATGTTAGAACCGACCTGTCGCAGCGCCTGGGTGGCACGGTTAAACATGCTCTGGTTAAAGGCGAAACCGCCCACCAGCGCACGTACCGCACCATCATCAGGATTCAGTGAAACCAGCGCTGAATTGACATCCGGCACCTGGCCCAGCCACCAGTCGTCACCCACTTTGCGCACCCAGATCTGCTGACCGGCCTGCAGGACCTGCGTCACGCTCTTCGGCGTCGGCCCCTGCACGGTGTCGGACTTGTAGGGACGCGCCCAGCGTACACCGGCTAACGTCAGCAATACGTTGCTGCCATCTTTCAGCATCACCGTCGCTTCATCGCTGCGCGCATCCGTGACCACTGCCGGATGGAGCGGACCGTAGACCGGCAGCGGCTTCAGCGTGTTCTCAATCTTTGTCTGATCCCAGGCGGGTTCACCCACTTTCCACAGCACACGAGTCGGCCCGCGATAGCCATGACGCATATCGTAGGCCATGACGTTGTTGCGCACCGAAGTCTGTGCGGCTTCCTGCAGACGACGGGTCACGGTAGTGTAGACCTTATAACCGTCGGTGTAGGCGCTGTCACCGTAACGCTTCACCATCTCCTGACGCACCATTTCGCTCAGATAGGGGGCAGAGAACGCAATTTCAGGACCGTGATACTTCGCGACCAGTGGCGTGTTGCGGGCTTCGTCATACTGCTGCTGGGTGATGTAATGCTGATCCAGCATACGCGCCAGCACGACGTTGCGGCGCGACAGGGCGCGGCTCGGTGAGTAAAGCGGGTTGAAGGTTGAGGGCGCCTTCGGCAGTCCGGCAATCATCGCCATCTCACTCAGCGACAGCTGGTCCACCGGCTTACCAAAATAGACCTGCGAGGCGGCTCCGATGCCATAAGCCCGGTAGCCCAGATAGATCTTGTTCAGATAGAGCTCAAGAATCTCATCTTTATTCAGCAACTGCTCAATGCGGATCGCCAGGAACGCCTCTTTTATCTTACGCATCAGGGTGCGTTCAGGGCTCAGGAAGAAGTTACGGGCCAGCTGCTGCGTAATGGTACTGGCACCCTGTGAGGCATGACCGGAAACCAGCGCAATGCTGGCCGCACGGAAAATTCCCACCGGGTCCACGCCGTGATGCTCATAAAAGCGGCTGTCTTCGGTGGCGATAAAAGCTTTCACCATCACCGGTGGCACCTGTTGCAGCGTCAAAGGAATACGGCGCATCTCGCCATACTGGGCGATCAGATCGCCATCGGCGCTGTAAACCTGCATAGGGGTCTGCAGACGCACATCTTTCAGCGTGTTGACGTCAGGCAGCTGCGGCTCTATGTATTTGTATAAACCATAAATCGAGCCAGCTCCCAACAGGATGCAACACACTGCAAGGATCAATAAATACTTTACGAACTTCACCTGGAATTTCCCATCTGTTGTCGTTTGAGCAGTTTATAAACAACCGCGCGGTAGTATAAAGGCAAGCCAGACGCTTTGATATGTCCATTTTCCCGGACGATAAGGAGATCGCGCGGATGGCTTTTCATACCTGGCAAATTGGGCTGGATATTCAGAATAGGCAGATTTGCGCCCTGGCCCTCCAGCCCCGTCGTGATGGCTGGCAGCTACGCCACTGGTGGCAGCAGCGGCTGCCGCAAGATACGTTAAGAAACGGCGTGCTGCAATCTTCACCTGAGTTACTGGCGGCCTTAACCGCCTGGCGTCAGCGATTGCCGCGCCGTTACTCGCTGCGGGTCGCACTGCCCGCCCGGCTGGTGCTGCAGCGTCAGCTCCCGCTGCCCGCGCAGCCGCTGAAGGCGCAGGCACTGGAACACTATGTGCAGGCGGCTGCGCGCCGTCTCTTTCCGCTGGAGCCTGCCGCGCTGGCGCTGGATTATCGCCCGGCGGCACAGGAAGGTCAGCTCTGCGTGACGGCAGCACGGCTGGAGATCATCGAACAGTGGATGACTCCCCTGTTACAGGCGGGACTCACGCCGCAGGTGTTTGAACTCACGACCGACGCGCTGAAGCGACTGGTCCGGCAGGCAGCATGGCCGCCGGGCGCGGTGCTGGCCCTGCATCAGGATGAACGCTGGCTCTGGAGCGATGCGCATACCGCTGTCGATACCGCCGGGGTTGCCACGCCCGAGGCTCTCCGGCAGGCTTTTCCTGACGCGCCAGCTGTCGCCTGGTGTGCAGCCGGAGAAGCGGTGCTGCCGGCTGACGCCACTCTGTTTTCTCCTTTCGATCTCTTTCGCTATCAACAGCCGCCTCTGCCGGAAAATCCGGGCGCGTTTGTGCTGGCCGCCGGACTGGCGCTGCGCGGGGACGAATAATGCATATCGCGGTTAATCTGCTGCCCTGGCGGCAGCGACGTCTTCAGCAGCAGCGACGGCAGAGCCTGGCGGTGCTGTTACTGGTGGCCATCAGCCTCTTACTGGCGGTGATGCAGCAGGCATGGCGTATCCAGCAGGCGCGTCAGCATGTGGCGCAGGCTACCGGTGTGCAGCAGCAGGCGCTGAACCATCTGGCAAAACAGCTGGCGGAGCAGAAGGCGTTGCTGGCGCAGCTCGCGGTCGTACAGAAGCAGCAGGCGAAGCAGCGCAGGCAGCGGGCGCAGCGGGTCGCCTGGCAGCAGTTCTGGCTGGATTTACCCGCATTGTTACCCGACAGCGCCTGGCTGACCCGGCTGGAGAAGCGCGACCAGCGTCTGATGCTGGAGGGAATGGCACAGGATATGGTGGCGATCCGGCAGTTCCGCCAGCAGTTAACCACTGTCACCCTGTTTGACCAGGTGAAGCAGGGCGGCGTTAAGCGCCAGCCTGATGGCCGTTATCACTTTTCACTGCAACTGACGTTGCGGGAGGTGAATGATGAGTGAGTGGTGGGATCGCTGGTGGCAGATGACTGCGTTGCCACGCTACGGGCTGCTCGCGATCGTCTCTGCCGGGCTGTTGCTGCTCTTCGGGGTCGCTCTGTTACGCCCCCGGCAGCAGGCGCTGATCGTGGAACAGCAGATGCTGTCGCAGTTAACCCACTCTCTGCAGCAACGCCAGCAGCAGTGGCAGCAGCATCCCGCTAGTGCGCAGCTGAAGGCGCAACTGCAGGCCCTGCAGCGCGCCAGACCCGATTCGGACGGGGCCATGGACGCGATTCTGGCCGCACGTCATCACCAGCTTGAGGCGTGGCAGCCCGATACCGCTTCGCGCACGCTGACGCTGCATCTGCAGTGGCCGGCGTTCCAGTCGCTGTTTGCCGAGCTTGCCGAAGGTGATGCGCCTTTTCCGCACCATTTTCAGCTGCGCTCACAGCCGCCGTTTCTGGTCGCGCAGCTCTGGCTGGACCCTGACGATGCGCTATAGCCTGCTGATTCTGCTGCTCTGCGGTGGCGGCGTGCTGGCGCGGGATCCGTTTCAGCCTGTCGCAACGTCGCTCTGCAAGGCCGTCGTCGCGCCCCTGACCGGCTGGCGGCTGCAGGGGATCGTCGGGCGCGAGGCGCATTATCACGCCTGGCTGCTGACCCCACAGGGGCAGAGCATAATGGCCCGCAGCGGCAGGCCGTTTCCCGTTGCCCCCTGGCAGCCTGCTGATATCCGCCGTCACAGTATCACCCTGGTGGTGCCGGATAGCTGCGAGGCACAACAGACCCGGATCTATTTAAAAGGAGGAGCGCATGACAAGGATAGCCCTGCTGCTGCTGGCCCTGAGCGGCCTGCTGCCGGTTTACGCCGCCGATGAAGAGCCGCTCAGCCTGACGTTTGATCATGCGCCGGTGACGCGTATTCTGCAGGCACTGGCGGATTATCAGCAGATCAACCTGCTGATTGCGCCGGACGTGGAGGGGACGCTGTCTCTGCGGCTGGATAATGTGCCCTGGCATCAGGCGCTGGATCTGGTGGCGCGCATGGCAAAGCTGACGCTGATCGAACAGGACAATGTCCTGATGGTCTACCCGGCCAGCTGGCAGCAGGCTCAGCAACAGGCGCGTCAGGCTGAGCAGCAGGAAGCGTTACAGCAGCGCCCCCTGCAGCAGCGTAGCGTACTGTTGCGCTATGCCAGCGCCAGTGAGGTCCAT
Organism: Pantoea phosphatilytica; assembly: GCF_051025615.1. Lineage (NCBI taxonomy): Bacteria > Pseudomonadati > Pseudomonadota > Gammaproteobacteria > Enterobacterales > Erwiniaceae > Pantoea > Pantoea phosphatilytica. Next base: position 42,006 of record NZ_JBPFDF010000006.1, on the reverse strand, counting down.
GCGAGTCTGCTGAGTGAACGGCAGACACTCATGACGCCGCGCGGCAGCGTAACAATCGATAAACGCACCAATGCACTGCTGTTGCGCGATACGGCGGCCGCGTTAAAAGAGACGGAGCGCTGGATACGGGCGCTGGATCGGCCGCTGGAGCAGATCGAGCTTTCGGCGCACATCGTGACCATCAGCGAAGAGCATCTGCAGGAGCTGGGGGTAAAGTGGGGGCTGCAGGCGGGTGATGCGGCGGTGACCGACATCCTGCATCATCCCCGGCTGGCTATTCCGCTGGCGGTGAGTTCTCCGGGCATCAGCGTAGGGATGGCGCTGGCGCGCATCGGCGGCGGGCTTCTGGATCTGGAGCTCAGTGCGCTGGAGCAGGAGAACCAGATTGAAATTATCGCCAGTCCGCGTCTCTTTACCTCGCATCAGCAGACCGCCTCGATCAAGCAGGGCACCGAAATTCCCTATGCCGTGTCGGCAGGCAACAGCGGCGCCACCAGTATTGAGTTTAAAGAGGCGGTGCTGGGCATGGAGGTGACGCCCGCCATCTCCGGCAAGGGCCGCATTCAGCTGAAAATCCATATCAGCCAGAATATGCCGGGTCGCACCATCCGAAGCGGCGACAGCGACATATTATCTATTGATAAACAGGAAATTGAGACGCAGGTCACGGTCAGCGACGGGCAAACGCTGGCATTAGGCGGTATCTTTCAGCAGCAGCGCACGCGCGGGCAGAATCAGGTGCCGCTGCTGGGAAACGTGCCGCTGATTGGCGGGCTGTTTCGCCAGCATTCGGAACAGCGCAAAAAAAGAGAGCTGGTCATCTTCATTACGCCGCGATTGGTCAGGGAATCAGCGCTTACGGGTGGATAAAACGGAAAATGTGTTCCTGAAGGCCAACTGCGTTGACGCCGGAGAGGAATTAGCTTACAAGGTTTAGCGATTTTCAATACGGTGTAACCGTCTATGCCCGGTAAATCCAGGCAAGCAGATTAGTAAACTCCTCTGTAAGCCGCGTTGTAAAGACGCAGCGCTGGCGCGTTACAGTTTCGCGAACACAGGCCAATCCAGAAATGGATGTGCTGAAGGCAATATAATCGGTTGCCAAACAGCCTTGAGTGTTGAGATAATTTTTCATCTGACTCTTGCTAACGCTCATGAGGTCTCAGTTCCTGTCCCGCCAGCAAATGCTGAACGCGGGGTATCATTAACGAATTCTTAGTAATACCGACAAAATGGCAGAGAAACGCAATATCTTTCTGGTTGGGCCGATGGGTGCCGGCAAAAGCACTATTGGCCGTCAGTTGGCTCAGCAACTCAACATGGAGTTCTTCGATTCCGATCAGGAAATTGAGCGACGCACCGGAGCGGATGTGGGCTGGGTTTTTGATGTCGAAGGCGAAGCTGGCTTTCGCGATCGCGAAGAAAAAATCATTAACGAACTGACCGAGAAGCAAGGCATCGTCCTGGCGACAGGCGGGGGTTCCGTCAAATCCCGGGAAACGCGTAATCGTCTCTCCGCCCGCGGTGTTGTGGTTTATCTTGAAACCACCATCGAGAAGCAGCTGGCGCGCACCCAGCGTGACAAAAAACGTCCGTTGCTGCAGGTGGATTCGCCGCCGCGCGAAGTGCTCGAAGCACTGGCCGGTGAACGTAATCCGCTCTATGAAGAGATCGCCGATGTCACCATCCGCACCGATGATCAGAGTGCCAAAGTGGTGGCGAATCAGATTATCCACATGTTGGAAAAAAGTTGATCCAACGTTCGAAGACTCTTTAACAGGTATCGGGCATCATGGAGAAGATCACCGTCTCACTGGGGGAACGCAGTTACCCCATCACTATCGCCGCCGGACTGTTTAACGATCCGGCTTCTTTTTGGCCGCTGAAGGCGGGCGAAAACGCCATGGTGGTGACAAACCAGACGCTGGCCCCGCTCTATCTTGACCCGCTGATAGCGCAGCTGACAGCGGCAGGGGTCAATGTGGATCAGGTGATCTTACCCGACGGCGAGCAGTACAAAACGCTGGCCGTGATGGATCAGGTCTTTACCGCCCTTCTGCAAAAACCGCACGGTCGTGATACGACGCTTGTCGCCTTAGGCGGCGGCGTCATTGGCGATCTGACCGGTTTTGCTGCGGCGAGTTATCAGCGTGGCGTCCGCTTTATTCAGGTGCCGACCTCCTTACTGTCGCAGGTTGACTCGTCGGTTGGTGGCAAAACGGCCGTTAACCACCCGCTGGGCAAAAACATGATCGGTGCGTTTTATCAGCCCGCATCGGTGGTGATCGATACAACCTGTCTGCAGACGCTACCCGCGCGCGAACTGGCGTCCGGTCTGGCCGAAGTGATCAAATACGGCATCATCCTTGATGGCGCATTTTTCCAGTGGCTGGAGCAGAACCTGGATGCGCTGCTGGCGCTGGATGCGCAGGCGCTGGCCTACTGCATCCGTCGCTGCTGTGAGCTGAAAGCGGACGTGGTGGCTGCCGATGAGCGTGAAAACGGTCAGCGGGCGCTGCTCAATCTGGGTCATACCTTTGGCCATGCGATTGAAGCCCACATGGGCTACGGCAACTGGCTGCATGGCGAAGCGATTGCCGCAGGCATGGTGATGGCGGCGCGCACGGCGGAACGTCTGGGACAGTTCAGTGCGGAAGAGACAGACCGCATTATTGCTCTGTTGCGACGTGCCGGTTTACCGGTACACGGGCCGCGGGCGATGAGTGCAGAGATGTACCTGCCACACATGATGCGCGATAAAAAAGTTCTGGCGGGCGAATTGCGGCTGATACTCCCGCTGTCGATTGGCCGCTCTGAAGTGCGTGGCGGCGTGGCACATGATATGGTGCTGGCTGCAATTAACGATTGTCAGCAACCCTGAGATTAAGCAGTTGAGTGGTGACGCGGCGCGCAGGGTGCGCAGTGCGGAATGCCGCTTTACGGAGGAGGCAAAATGGATGAGTTTAAACCGGAAGACGAGTTAAAACCTGACGCCAGCGACCGCCGTCCCTCGCGCCCTCGTAAGTCGTCTACCGCAGCCAGAATACCGGTTTCGCGCCAGCGTATCATGATGGGTGTCGGGATCCTGGTCCTGCTGTTACTGGTGCTGGGCATTGGATCGGCACTGAATGGCCCGGATGAGAAGAAATCCACCACGGCGGCTAACACCACGGCGGCGGGTGGCGGTTCCGGCAGCGAGAAAAATATCGATCTGACCGGTTCCTCCTCTATGTCAGGTGCACAGAATAGCCCGGCCACGACCGAAAACAGCCCGGCGACCAGCGCAAATAGTGGATCTGACGCGCAGCGCGACATCTCGATGCCGCCTGTAGCCTCCACGCCGACGCAGGCAGCACCGGTTGATACGCCCGCCAGTCAGCAGCGTGTAACGCTGCCGGGCGACCTCAACAGCGCGCTGACCAATCAGCAGCAGCAGGTCGATAACGCCGCGATGGGCTCGCAGGGGGGCAGCTCTCTGCCAACCGCGCCTGCGACCGTCAGCGGCACGTCCGGCACGGCAGCCAACCCGGTTACCGCACCGGGCCGCCAGACGCCAAACCGCACCACTACTGCGGCCCGTCCGGCGCACGAGTCATCGCACAAAACGGCCACCGCGTCGAAGCCGGTTACCCGTGACAGCAGAACCCACACGACGCCCGCGCGGACACCTGCCACTTCTGCGCCTGCTACGTCCGTCGCCGGCAGCGGTACGGCCAGCAAATCCCTGCCTGGCGGCAGCTACACGCTGCAACTGAGCGGCGCGTCGAAGCCGGAAAGTCTGAACGCCTGGGCGAAGCAGCAGAATCTGAGTGGCTATCACGTCTACAAAACCACCCGCAGCGGTCAGCCGTGGTACGTGCTGGTCAGTGGCTCCTACGCGACGCCAGCGGATGCTAAACGGGCAGTGGCCTCACTGCCTGCAGACGTGCGTGCGAAGAACCCGTGGGTGAAGCCCGTCAGCCAGGTGAAGAAAGAAGCCAGCCAATAGCGGATGTGGGGCCACTCGCTGGCCCCGTTTAAAGCGCAGATCTGCTGTCGGTTCAGCCACAGCCTCACAATAAGATGTAATAACCACGACAGCATGAAAAAAAATCGCGCTTTCCTGAAATGGGCAGGGGGAAAATTTCCCTTAGTAGAAGAGATCCATCGCCATCTGCCGCAGGGCGACTGTCTGGTCGAGCCATTTGTTGGCGCAGGTTCGGTGTTTCTGAACACTGAATTTGATCGCTATCATCTTGCCGATATTAACAGTGACCTGATCAATCTCTACAACATCGTTAAAACGCGCACGTCGGACTTTATCCGCGATGCGCAGCGGCTCTTCACGCCAGAAAATAACAACGAAATCTGTTATTACCAGCACCGCACTGAATTTAATACCAGCACGGACGCCTATCAGCGTGCGCTGCTGTTCCTCTATCTGAACCGTCACTGTTACAACGGTCTGTGCCGCTATAACCTGCGGGGTGAATTCAACGTCCCGTTCGGCCGCTATCGCAAACCCTACTTTCCCGAAGCAGAACTGTTATGGTTTGCTGAGCGTGCACAGAAAGCGACGTTTGTCTGTGAATCGTACGATGTTACCCTGAAGAGTGCCGGTAAAGGATCGGTGGTCTATTGCGACCCGCCTTATGCGCCGCTGTCGGCAACGGCCAATTTTACGGCTTACCACACCAACAGCTTCAGCCTGCGTGAGCAGGAGAATCTGGCGGCGCTGGCCGCAGAGATCTCTTCATCGGAGCACCGGATTCCGGTACTGATTTCCAACCACGACACTGCACTGACGCGTTTGTGGTATCAGGGTGCAGTGTTACATGTGGTCAAAGCCCGGCGTTCTATCAGCCGGAGCATAACCGGTCGCACCAAGGTCGACGAACTGCTGGCACTTTATCGCTAGTCTGTTTCGTCCGCGACCAACGCATTACGCCAGCCGCAGGGCTGGCGCACAACAGTGGGAGAATCGGATGAAACAATATTTGCTGGCCCCTTCAATCCTTTCGGCAGACTTTGCTCGCCTGGGCGAAGATACGGCCAAAGCGCTGGCGGCCGGAGGTGACGTGGTTCACTTCGACGTGATGGACAACCACTACGTCCCTAACCTGACCATGGGTCCGATGGTGCTGAAAGCCCTGCGCGACTATGGCATCACCGCCCCCATCGATGTGCATCTGATGGTGAAACCGGTGGATGCGCTTATCCCCGAGTTCGCCAGAGCGGGCGCCACCTATATCACTTTTCATCCCGAAGCCAGCGAACATGTCGATCGTACCCTGCAACTGATTAAAGAGCATGGCTGCAAAGCGGGCCTGGTCTTTAATCCGGCGACGCCGCTGAGCTACCTCGATTACGTGATGGACAAGCTGGATATCATTCTGCTGATGTCCGTCAACCCTGGTTTTGGCGGTCAGTCCTTTATTCCCGGCACGCTGGATAAGCTGCGCGAAGCGCGCAGACGTATCGATCAGAGCGGCTACGACATTCGTCTGGAAGTGGATGGCGGCGTCAAGATCGACAACATCGGCCAGATCGCGGCCGCCGGGGCGGATATGTTTGTGGCCGGCTCGGCCATCTTTGGTCATCCCGATTACAAGAAAGTGATCGACGATATGCGCAACGAACTGGAGAAGACCAATGGCTCATTTCACTGATATCCGTGCGCTGGCGTTCGATCTGGACGGCACGCTGGTCGATAGCGCGCCAGGCCTGGCCGATGCAATCGACCGCACGCTGAACGACCTTCGTCTGCCGCAGGCGGGTCTGGCGCGTGTGTCAACCTGGATTGGTAACGGTGCCGATATCATGATGGCCCGCGCGCTGACCTTCGCGCTGGGCCGCGAGCCGCAGCCAGAAGAGCAGCGTGATGCCCGGGCGCTGTTTGACCGTCATTATGCCGACACCGTCGAGGCGGGCAGTACGCTGTTCCCGCAGGTGAAGGAGACGCTGGCCGCCTTCAAAGCCGCCGGGCTGCCGATGGCGATTGTCACCAACAAGCCGACGCCGTTTGTGGCACCGCTGCTCGCGTCGCTGGGTATTGAGGATGCGTTTTCACTGATTATCGGTGGCGACGATGTGCCGGTTAAAAAACCGCATCCGGCGGCGATCTTTAAGGTGCTGGGCACCTTTGGTCTGCTGCAGAAGGAGTTGCTGTTTATCGGTGATTCCCGCAATGATATCCAGGCTGCGCAGGCGGCGGGCGTTCCGCATGTCGGCCTGACCTTTGGCTACAACTATGGCGAGCCGATTGCCACCAGCCAGCCCGATTTAACCCTCGACTCTTTCGACGAACTATTGCCCGCTCTGGGGCTGTAAATATCAGGACATAAGTATGAAACCCATCGTTTTCAGCGGCGCACAGCCGTCCGGCGAACTGACCATCGGCAACTACATGGGAGCACTGCGTCAGTGGGTGCAGATGCAGGATGATTTCCACTGCATCTACTGCATCGTGGATCTGCATGCGATCACTGTGCGTCAGGATCCTGCTGCACTGCGTAAGGCGACGCTGGATACGCTGGCGCTCTATCTGGCCTGTGGTATCGACCCCGAAAAAAGCACCATCTTCGTGCAGTCACATGTGCCGGAGCACACGCAGCTGAGCTGGATCCTGAACTGCTACGCCTACTTCGGTGAGCTGAGCCGCATGACTCAGTTCAAGGATAAATCCGCGCGTTACGAAGAGAACATCAACGCTGGTCTGTTCGACTATCCGGTGCTGATGGCGGCTGACATCCTGCTCTATCAGACCCATCAGGTGCCGGTCGGTGAAGATCAGAAACAGCATCTGGAGCTGAGCCGCGATATCGCGCATCGCTTCAACGCGCTTTATGGCGAGATCTTCAAGGTGCCGGAGCCGTTTATTCCGAAGTCCGGCGCGCGCGTAATGTCGCTGCTGGAGCCGACGAAGAAAATGTCCAAGTCTGACGATAACCGCAACAACGTTATCGGCCTGCTGGAAGATCCTAAAGCGGTGGTGAAGAAGATTAAACGTGCCGTGACCGACTCTGAAGAGCCGCCTGTCGTGCGTTACGACATCAAAGAGAAAGCGGGCGTCTCTAACCTGCTGGACATTCTGTCAGGCGTGACCGGCAAAACCATCGCCGAGCTGGAGCAGGAGTTCGAAGGCAGGATGTATGGCCACCTGAAGGGCGCAGTGGCGGATGCCGTCTCCGGTATGCTCTCTGAGCTGCAGGAACGTTATCACCGTTTCCGCAACGATGAAGCGCTGCTGGAGCAGGTGATGCGTGATGGCGCGGCCAAAGCCCGCGCCCAGGCGCAGGAAACGCTGAAGAAGGTGTATGAAGCGGTGGGCTTTGTCGCGATGCCGTAACGGCGAAAGCGACAGACAGAACGGCGGGCATGGTGCCCGCCGTTTTTATTTACAGGCTCAGAACCAGCGCAGCGTGTCACGCAGCGCGACCACGCTGCCGATAATCATCAGGCTGGGGCTGGCGACCTGAGCCGCCAGTGCTTCCAGCTCGCCGAGTGTTCCACTGACCACACGCTGACGGGGCGAGGTGCCGTTTTCTACCAGCGCCACCGGCATATCGCGGCGCATACCGTGCGTGATCAGCTGCTGCTGTATCTCTGCGGCCTGGGTCAGGCCCATATAAAACACCAGCGTCTGCTGTTCCGCCGCCAGCGTCTGCCATTCGAGCGAGCCCGTTTTCTGCAGATGCCCGGTAATCAGCCTCACGCTCTGCGCATGATCTCGGTGGGTCAGGGGAATACCGCTGTAGGCGGCACAGCCCGAAGCGGCGGTGATGCCGGGCACCACGCTGAACGGGATCTGCCGCTGCGCCAGCGCCTCCAGCTCTTCGCCGCCGCGCCCGAAGATAAAGGGATCGCCCCCTTTCAGCCGCACCACCCGTTTACCGCGCTGCGCCTGCTCGCAGAGTAACTGATTGATTTCCTCCTGCGGCACGCAGTGGTATCCGGCCCGTTTACCGACAAAAATGCGTTCGGCATCGCGACGCACCAGATTCAGAATCGCATCAGAAACCAGCCGGTCATAGACGATGACATCCGCCTGCTGGATCAGCTGCAGGCCTTTCAGGGTCAGCAGTCCGGCATCGCCAGGACCAGCACCCACCAGCGCCACTTCTCCCCGCACGGCAGGATCGGCACTCAGGAGCGTCTCCGTGATCTGCGCGGCGCGATCCTCATCACCGTTTGCCAGCGTCTGCGCCAGTCGTTCGCTGTTGAAAAAGCGCTCCCAGAAATGGCGGCGGCCATTGAGAGAGGCGAACTGCGTTTTCACCCGGTCGCGTAGAGTACCTGCCCGCTGCGCCAGCTTGCCGAGATGCTGCGGCAGCATCGCCTCCAGCTTCTCCCGCAGCAGACGCGCCAGCACCGGCGCACGTCCGCCGGAAGAGACGGCGACCATCAGCGGTGAACGGTCGATGACGGAAGGCATAATGGCGCTGGCCTGCTGCGGGGCATCCACCAGATTGCAGAAGATCTGCTGCTTTTCCGCCGCGTCAGCGACCTGCTGATTCACGGCGTTGTCGCTGGTGGCCGCCACGACCAGCCAGCAGTCCTTCAGCCAGTGCGGCTCAAAAGGGCCATGCAGCAGCGTCACAGCCTGCTGCTGTGCCCAGTGCCGGAACACGGGGGAGAAATCAGTCGCGCCGACCCAGAGATCGGCCCCGGCCGCCAGCAGCAGGCGGGCTTTTCGCTCCGCCACATAACCTGCGCCTACCAGCAGGCAGCGTCTGCCCTGCAGACGGCAGAACAGGGGAAAGTAGTCCATCAGGCGTCCTTAATAAAAAGCCCGCGCAGGCGGGCTGTTGACGGGCGTTACAGGCAGACTTCAACCTGTCCGGCGTTGACCCGCACCGGCCAGGCCGCGACGGAGCGGGCCTCATCCTCCATGCAGTAGCCATCGCTGAGGCGAAACCGCTGCTTCTTCAGCGGGCTGGCGACCCAGAGCGTGCCCTCGTGTTCGGCAATAATGCCGCGTGACAGTACGCTGGCATGAGCAAAGGGGTCAATATTGCTGAGGGCATAGAGCTGTTCATCGTCGCGGGGACGGAAGATCGCAACCTGCTGGCCTGCTATCAGCGCACAGACGCCGGTGGCGGGCAGGATCTGCGTCAGCGGGCAAACCGGATTCCACTGGCTCATCGTTCAGTCTCCTCAATCAGGGTCACAGCGATACGTTCATCAACGCGTGCCGGGCGATGCTGATCGCGCTCGGCAACCCACTGCACATCAGGATCGCGCTGTGATGAGTTGATAAAGTGGGCGAAGCGCGTCAGATGCGCTTTATCCTCCAGCGTGGTTTTCCATTCACAATGCGCCGTAGCGCGCAGCGCGGCCAGCTGCTCTTCCATCTGGCTGTTGAGGCCGAGCCTGTCATTCACGATCACGTCGCGCAGATAATCGATGCCGCCTTCCAGACTCTCCAGCCACAGCGAGGTACGCTGCAGACGGTCGGCGGTGCGGATGTAGAACATCATGAAGCGGTCAAGAAAGGTGATGAGCGACTGCTGATCCAGATCGGCCGCCAGCAGATCGCCGTGGCGGGGCTTCATGCCGCCGTTGCCGCAGACGTAGAGGTTCCAGCCTTTTTCCGTGGCGATTACGCCGACATCTTTGCCCTGTGCTTCCGCGCATTCGCGGGTGCAGCCGGAAACGCCAAACTTCATCTTGTGCGGCGTCCGGATCCCTTTGTAGCGGTTCTCCAGCATCACGCCAAGGCCGAGGCTGTCGCCCACGCCATAGCGGCACCAGGCGCTGCCGACGCAGGTTTTCGCCATACGCAGCGCCTTGGCGTAGGCCTGGCCGGTTTCAAATCCGGCGTCGATCAGCTGGGACCAGATCGCAGGCAGGTCATCTTTCTGCGCGCCAAACAGACCAATACGCTGGGAGCCGGTGATCTTGGTATAGAGGCGATAACGTTCGGCGACCTCACCGATCGCCTTGAGGCCCTGCGGCGTAATCTCACCGCCGGGTGAACGCGGGATCACCGAATAGGTGCCATCTTTCTGGATATTGCCCAGATAGAGGTCGTTGCTGTCCTGTAACGGCGTATGCTGAGGCGCCAGCACATACTCATTCCAGCAGGAGGCGAGCAGTGAACCCACCGCTGGCTTGCAGATTTCACAGCCGTAACCCTGACCGTAGCGCGCCAGCAGCTCATCAAAGGTTTTGATCCCCTCCACCTGAATCAGGTGATAAAGCTCCTGACGTGACCAGGCGAAATGGGCGCAGAGATGGTTAGTGACTTCAATCCCCTGACGGCTGAGTTCGCTGTTCAGCACCTGGGTAATCAGCGGAATACAGCCGCCGCAGCCGGTGCCCGCGCGGGTCGCGCTTTTCAGGGCCGCCACGGTATGACAGCCGCCCTGAACCGCCTTCACGATATCGCCTTTGCTGACGTCGAAGCAGGAGCAGATCTGCGCGCTATCCGGCAGGGAATCGACGCCAATCGCCGGTTTGTCCCCGCTGCCTTCAGGCAGGATCAGCGCCTCCGGATTGGCCGGCAGCGGAATCGCATTCAGCACCAGTTGCAGCAGGTTGCCATAGTCGCGGGTGTCGCCCACCAGCACGGCACCCAGCAGGGTTTTCTGGTCGTTGCTGATCACCAGACGTTTGTAGATTGATTTGCCTTCATCCAGCCAGACCACGCTGCGTGCGCCGGGCGTGGTGCCGCGGGCATCGCCAATGCCGCCCACATCCACACCCAGCAGTTTCAGCCTGGCGCTCATGTCCGCGCCGGTAAAGGCATTATCGCGGCCCAGCAGGTGGTCGCTGGCGACCTGCGCCATTTTGTAGCCCGGGGCCACCAGGCCATAGACGCGATTCTGCCAGGCGGCGCACTCACCAATCGCATAGATAGAGGGATCGCTGGTGCGGCACTGGTCATCAATGGCGATGCCGCCGCGCGGCCCCAGGGTCAGCCCACACTGTTTTGCCAGTTTGTCCTGCGGACGAATGCCGGTGGAAAAGACGATAAAATCGACCTCCAGCGCACTGCCATCGGCAAATTCCAGCGTTTTGCCGCCGTGCTTGTGATGCACAATCTGCCGGGTATTTTTACTGGTATGTACCCGCACGCCCATCTGTTCAATCTTGTGACGCAGCAGTTCTCCGCCCTGCTGATCCAGCTGCTCCGCCATCAGTACCGGCGCGAACTCGATAACGTGGGTTTCGATGCCCAGATTTTTCAGCGCGCCCGCCGCTTCCAGCCCCAGCAGCCCACCGCCAATCACTGCACCGCGTTTGCAGCGACGTGAGCAGGCTTCAATGGCGTTGAGATCTTCGATGGTGCGATAGACAAAGCAGTCGCTGCCTTCTGCCCCGGTAATGGGTGGGATCCACGGATAGGAGCCGGTCGCAAAAATCAGCGTGTCGTAGTGCACCGCGCGTCCGGTGCTGGAGTGGATGAGCTTCTCATCACGGTTAATGGTGATGGCGCGCTCGCCCAGCAGCAGGGTGACCTGATGTTTGTCGTAATAGCCTTCCCGGACCAGCGACAGTTCTTCAGCAGTATGATGGGAGAAGTAAGCGGACAGATGGACACGATCGTAGGCGACGCGGGGTTCTTCACAAAAGACGGTCAGCGAAAACTGGTCGGGTTCCGCTTTCTCCAGTAACTCTTCGATGAAGCGGTGGCCGACCATGCCGTTACCGATAACGACGACATTGTGCTTGCTCATTTTTGCCTCAAATTTGCGATATCTGCGGCTACAATAGCGCGCCGTTTCTGACGCTTATTGATATGCATCAACCACAACGCCATATACCTATTAAGAGGTATATATATGATTTTCATTGATTTTATCGGATGCGGCTAACCTGCTGAATAACCTGCATTGCTGTTCCTGGTATGAATCGTGCTAGTTTTAACCACACAGGTTAATCGGATAAGGAATCAGCCATGCAGTCACCCGGCAGAATCAATAACGTGCGCTTGCCCGGACGGGAAGGGTTGTGGCAAATCGACATCGCCGACGGCAAAATCACCCGGCTTTCGGCCCAGCCGCAGCCGCTCCCGGCGACAGAGCAGGTGCTGGATGGAGAGGGCGGCCTGGCCTGCGCCCCCTTTGTTGAGCCGCATATTCATCTGGATACGACCCAGACGGCGGGTGAGCCTGCCTGGAATCAGTCCGGCACCCTGTTTGAGGGGATCGAACGCTGGGCCGAGCGCAAAGCCCTGCTCAGCCACGAAGATGTGAAACAGCGGGCGCTGCAGACGCTGAAGTGGCAGATCGCCAACGGCATCCAGTTTGTCCGCACCCACGTCGATGTCTCCGACCCGTCGCTGACGGCCCTGAAAGCGATGCTGGAGCTGAAGACAGAGATGGCCCCCTGGATCACCATTCAGATCGTCGCTTTTCCGCAGGAGGGGATTCTCTCCTATCCCAACGGCGAAGCGCTGCTGGAGGAGGCACTGCGGCTGGGCGCGGATGTGGTCGGCGCGATCCCGCACTTCGAATTTACCCGCGAATATGGCGTCGAATCGCTGCATAAGACCTTTGCGCTGGCGAACCGCTACGATCGCCTGATCGATGTTCACTGCGACGAGATCGACGATGAGCAGTCGCGCTTCGTTGAAACCGTGGCGGCGCTGGCGCATCGCGATGGCAACGGAGCGCGGGTGACGGCCAGTCATACCACCGCGATGCACTCTTACAACGGGGCTTACACCTCGCGGCTGTTCCGGCTGCTGAAACTCTCCGGCATCAACTTTGTCGCTAACCCGCTGGTCAATATCCATCTGCAGGGGCGTTTTGACACCTATCCAAAACGGCGCGGCATCACGCGGGTAAAAGAGATGCTGGAGGCGGAGATTAACGTCTGCTTCGGTCACGACGATGTGTTTGATCCCTGGTATCCGCTGGGCACCGCCAGCATGCTGCAGGTGCTGCATATGGGATTGCATGTCTGTCAGCTGATGGGCTATGAGCAGATCAATGCGGGCCTGGATCTGATTACGCATCACAGCGCCAGGACGCTGCAGCTGCCGGGTTACGGCATTGAGGTCGGCCATGACGCCAGCCTGGTGATTCTGCCTGCGGAGAGTGGTTTTGATGCGGTAAGAAGGCAGGTGCCGGTGCGCTATTCGCTGCGTCAGGGTACGGTAGTGGCAGAGACGAAGCCGGCAGAGAGCGAGATTTACTGGCGGGCGCGGGAGCGGGTGGACTTCCGGCGTTAACGGGCAGGGCGGCGCCAGAACGCCGCCCCGAACAATTAGTGCATGACGTGACCGTGAGAGCGGTGACGGCTGACAAAGCCAAGCAGGGCACACATCACAAACACCACAGCGTAGAGCGCGTTCGCCGTTGCCAGTGCAGTATGCACACCACTCTTCTCCACGATAGGCGCGGTCACCACGAAGGTCAGCATGGTGCCGACCGTGCCGCAGGTCAGAATGAAGTTTACCAGCTTCGGCGAGGCCACTCGGGTCTGCAGCGAACCCAGGGTGATAATGGTGGTGTAGATGGCGCTGGAGCTGAAGCCCAGAATCATGATGATCCATTTCAGCATCCCGGCATCGCTGCTGCTGACGAACCAGTACATCAGCAGGGTAGCCAGACCCGCCAGCACCATCAGAATGCGTTGCAGGTCGAAGAAACGCAGCAGGAAGCTGAAGGCCCACATGCCGACCATGTACGCGGTCCAGAAGCTGCCGACCAGCTGTCCGGCGTCATCAATATTCATGCCCATCACTTTGGTGGCATATTCCGGCACCCAGGAGATGAAACCGAGCTGGCCCAGAATGTAGCAGAGTGCCGCCACCGCCAGCAGCAGGACGCCCACGCCCCATTTTTCCTTCTCAACCGTCGGGCTGTTCTCGGGTTTACGCAGCACCGGGAACTCCACAAACAGCGTCATGATGAAGATGGCGACGTAGATAAAGCCGATGCAGACATAGACCCAGTACCAGGGCAGCTGACGCGCCAGCAGAATGCCTGCCAGCACCGGAAACAGCGTGCCTGCCATGCTGAAGAAGGAGTCGGTAAACAGCAGGCGGGAACCGCGCTGACGGCCTTCATACAGGTGGGTGATCAGGAAGGTCCCGATCGACATGGTGATGCCGCTGACCACGCCCAGCACGAACATACAGAGCGAAAAGACCGTCAGATCGCGACTGGTCATTAATCCGATGATCGCCAGCACCATCAGGACGAAGCCAAAAATCAGCTGACGCTTCAGTGGCACGATGACCATCAGCCAGGCGTTCAGGAAAACGGCCGCGAGGATGCCGCTGTTCAGGAAGGTGAAGGTGTTACTCATGCTGGAGATGGGGATCTGAAAATCTTTGGCGATATCGCCCATCACCATACCGGTAACGATCACCAGCGCGCCGGTCAGCGCGTAGGAGAAGAAGCTTATCCAGGTGAGGCCAATACGATTACGGTTTGTCATGTTCTGAACCTGTTGAGAACCGGGTGGCAAAAAGTGTCAGAAAGTGTAAACGGAACTGTGATCTTAATAAACAAGCAGTGAAACATGAGATCCATATTTCATGTGTTGTGTGATTTTAATCACGCTGTAGCCCTGGTTTATCGTTTGCTCCCGGCTTTTACCGCCACAGCGTAAATATAGGTAAAACACTGGCTCCTGGAATAGAGTCTCTTTACAATCAATCACGTTTTTGTGCCCGCTCTCCCAGGTAAGGAATCTTTCATGTTTAAACGTACTTTAGCAGCGGCCTTCACCCTGTTCGCGCTCTCTTCCGTTTCCGCCCAGGCGCTGGCCGCCAAAGGCGACACGCACGTTCTGCTCACCACTTCTGCCGGCAATATCGAACTCGAACTGAATAATCAGAAAGCGCCGGTCTCCGTGAAAAACTTCGTTGATTACGTGAACAGCGGTTTCTATAACAACACTATTTTTCATCGCGTGATCCCGGGCTTTATGGTGCAGGGCGGGGGATTCACCACCGACATGCAGCAGAAGCAGACTAACGCGCCGATCAAAAATGAAGCGGATAATGGCCTGCGTAACCTGCGTGGCACTATCTCGATGGCGCGTACCGCAGACAAAGACAGCGCGACCAGCCAGTTCTTCCTGAACGTGGCGGACAATGCGTTCCTGGACCACGGACAGCGCGACTTTGGCTATGCCGTGTTTGGTAAGATCGTGAAAGGTCAGGATGTGGTAGAAAAAATTTCGCAGGTGCCGACCAAAGATGTCGGTCCATACCAGAATGTCCCGTCAAAACCGGTCGTCATTCTCTCCGCCAAAGTCCTGCCTTAAGCCTCCGGATCGCCATCTGCGGATGGCGACGGCCTGCCGTCTCCGGCAAAGCCAGAATTTGCTCTTATACTTAGGGCAAAAAACC
Source organism: Pantoea phosphatilytica (assembly GCF_051025615.1). NCBI lineage: Bacteria > Pseudomonadati > Pseudomonadota > Gammaproteobacteria > Enterobacterales > Erwiniaceae > Pantoea > Pantoea phosphatilytica. Next base: position 26,714 of record NZ_JBPFDF010000006.1, on the reverse strand, counting down.
TGAGCAGGAGGCGGTATGGCGAACAGACTCACCGAAAAACAGAAAGTCACCCTGTGGCAACAGCGGCGTAGCGCCAGCTATCAGGCCAGTTGCCGTCTGGAGGGCTTTGCACCGACTGAAACCAGCGTTAACAGCGATGATGCGGCGGCACGCCTGGCGTCCCTGAGGAGGCAATATGGACTCTAACAGCGCCGTCAGTCAGGATCCTTACCTGTGGCAGCATGACAACGTCCTGAAAAACCTGGCCGATATTCACGATGCCGCCCAGCTGCGCAAGGCGGAGCTGAGCTTCAGCGCGGCGCGGGCCGCGACACTGGAGCTGGGCCCGCGCAATCCGGGATTGCCCTACCTGCGTCTGATCCACCGCACGCTGTTCCAGGATATCTACAGCTGGGCCGGTGAGCTGCGCACCATCGATATCTGGCGTGATGAGACGCCGTTCTGCCATTTCGAATATATCGAAAAAGAGGGCAACGCACTGATGGCCGCGCTGGAGGAGGAGAAGGGGCTGGCGGAGCTGCCGCGCGAGGAGTTTATCCGCCGCATCGCGCACTACTATTGTGAAATCAATATGCTGCATCCGTTCCGTCATGGAAATGGCCGCGCACAGCGCATCTTCTTCGAACAGCTGGCGCTGCATGCCGGTTATCTGCTGTCGTGGGATGAGACGGATGCGGAAAGCTGGAAAGCGGCGAATCAGGCTGGCGTAGCCGGAGACCTGGAGCCGCTGGAGCAGGTGTTTGCGAAAGTGGTGAGTGAGGCGGCGTAACCGCGTAGAATAGCCGCGCGGGTTATCACTCTGGATGGTTCATGCTGCTGCTTATCGACAACTACGACTCCTTTACCTGGAATCTTTATCAATATTTCTGCGAACTGGGTGCAGAGGTGCAGGTGGTGCGCAATGATGCTATCACCCTGGCGCAGATGGCGGCCTTACCGCTGACTCATCTGGTGATCTCACCAGGTCCCTGCACGCCGTCGGAGTCAGGCATTTCGCTGGCGGCGATCCGGCACTTTGCCGGGAAGCTGCCGCTGCTGGGCGTCTGCCTGGGGCATCAGGCTATCGCCCAGGCGTATGGGGCACAGGTAGTACGGGCGCGTCAGGTGATGCACGGTAAAACGTCCGCCATTCAGCACACCGGTCAGGGTGTGTTCCGCCATCTCAACAATCCCCTTACGGTGACCCGCTACCATTCGCTGATCGTCAAACGCGACTCCCTGCCGGAGGCGTTCGAGATAACGGCCTGGACAGTGCGTGACGGCGAACCCGACGAAATCATGGGATTCCGCCACAAAACCCTTGCGCTGGAGGGCGTGCAGTTCCATCCCGAGAGCATTCTCAGCGAGCAGGGGCACCAGCTGCTGCGCAATTTCCTGACGCAATAAGTTGCCTTTGAGTGATTTTTTATGCATATTTTGTGATTATTATTTCATGATTGCACAAACATCATTCAAATGGGGTCATCAATGGCAGCCGAAAAAATTGCGGTCACGCGGGAGACGTTCGATAACGTTATTTTGCCTGTTTATGCACCTGCGCAGTTCGTGCCGGTAAAAGGCAAGGGCAGCCGTGTATGGGATCAGCAGGGCAAAGAGTATATCGATTTCTCGGGTGGCATCGCCGTCACCGCACTTGGACACTGCCATCCTGCGCTGGTGGAGACGCTGAAAAGCCAGGGTGAGACGCTGTGGCACACCAGCAACGTCTTCACCAACGAACCGGCGCTGCGTCTTGCCAGTAAACTCATACACGCGACCTTTGCCGAGCGCGTTTTCTTCGCGAACTCCGGCGCCGAAGCCAACGAAGCGGCGTTTAAGCTGGCGCGTTATTACGCCTGCAAGCGTCACAGCCCGTTCAAAAGCAAGATCATCGCCTTCCACAACGCATTTCATGGCCGGACGCTCTTTACCGTCACGGTCGGCGGGCAGCCAAAATATTCAGACGGATTCGGGCCTAAACCGGCGGATATCGTTCATGTGCCGTTCAACGATCTGGATGCGGTAAAAGCGGTGATCGACGACCATACCTGCGCCATCGTGGTTGAGCCTGTTCAGGGCGAAGGCGGCGTGATGCCGGCCACTCCGGCCTTTATGCAGGGATTGCGTGAGCTTTGCGATCAGCATCAGGCGCTGCTGGTGCTGGATGAGGTGCAGAGCGGCATGGGGCGCAGCGGCAAGCTGTTTGCCTATGAGCACTATGGCATTCAGCCCGATATCCTGACCTCTGCCAAAGCGCTGGGCGGCGGCTTCCCGGTCAGCGCCATGCTGACCACCAATGAGATCGCCTCGACGATGGCACCGGGCGTGCATGGTACCACCTATGGCGGGAATCCCCTGGCCTGCGCCATCGCCGAAACCGCGCTGGATATCATCAACACCCCGGCGGTGCTGGCGGGCGTGGAAGCGCGTCGTCAGCACTTTGTGACGGCGCTGCAGGCGATTGACGCGAAGTATGATCTGTTCAGCGATATCCGCGGCAAAGGCCTGCTGATTGGTGCGGCGCTGAAGCCTCAGCATGCCGGTAAATCGCGCGACATCCTGAATGCCGCTGCGGCAGAAGGGGTGATGGTGCTGGTCGCCGGGACTGACGTAATGCGTTTCGCGCCGTCGCTGATCATTGAACCGGCTGACATCGAAGAGGGCATGCATCGCTTCGCAACGGCGGTCGGCAGGGTGCTCAACGGCTGAATCAGCTTTTCCGTAAATGACGGATCAGCCAGCGGCCATGTTGCGGTCGCTGGCTCCACGCCAGTGAAGAGATAGTGTGCATCACGCTCAGATGATCGAGAATGCGCCGCACATGCTGCTCCACGACCGTCACCGGCCCCTCACTGATATTCTCCAGCTCATCCAGCAGATTAACCTGTGAGCTTGCCCCATCATATTCCAGCCGCTGCTGACACCGCTGCAGCGCGATTTCACAGGATTGCAGATAGCGCTGGGCCAGCGAGGCCGTGAGCATGGTGTGTTCGCGCGCCAGAATCGTCATCGCATTAATGTGCTCGACGATAAACTGGCTGTGCGTTACCCAGAGCCGCATATCTTTCAGATACTGGGCGTTGAATGCCGGCTCCTGCATCGCCTGATTCAGGGAGTTGAACAGCGCATTGTGCGCCTGATTCACCTGCACGCGCTGGTAGGCGAGTTTGTCGGGTGATTGCTCATCGCCCAGCAGCAGACGCAGCGCATCCTGATAGGTTTCCAGCGCATCATGCGCGTTCTGCCTCAGTAAGCCGCTCTGCCACTGCGGCCAGAGCCAGAGCATTCCGCCAAAAGCGATCAGACAGCCCATCAGCGTATCCATCAGGCGCGGCAGCAGAAACTGTGCGCCGTTCAGCGACAGCAGCTGCAGCGAATAAACAGCAGTCACCGTGAAGCCAATCATCGACCAGCCATAAAACTGACGGGTAAAGCGATAGCTGATAAAGGTAATCGCCAGCATGATCAGCAGCACCAGTGACTCCGGCACCGCCAGGCGCAGCGTAGCGGCCGCGATCACCAGCCCGGCAAACGTGCCCAGCGCCCGGTGCTGGATGCGGACACGGGTGGCGCTGTAGCCGTTCTGGCTGACGAACATGATGGTCATCAGGATCCAGTAGGGCTTGGGAATGTTGAAGAACAGCGCCAGTGCGCTGCCCAGCATCAGCATGACCGCAAAACGACCGGCGGTGCGCAGCGCCGAGGAGCGCAGGGAGAGATAGTTGCGCAGGGCAGGCAGCAGCGGCAGGCGGCGCTGGCGGTCGGCCATCAGGTCGCGCTGATAGAGCGGTTTCTGCGTGCGCAGGACCCGGGCAATCCGGTTGAAGTGATAGAGGCAGAAGTGCCCGACCGGGTTGTCGGGATGCTGCCAGGTGATTTTCTCCAGCGCGCCGAGCTGCTTGTCCATCGCAAAGCGTTCGGGTAACTGGTGATAAAGAATATTATCCGCCAGCACCCGCAGCCGGGCCGAGATCGTTTTGGCATTCCAGCGGATCACCGCTTCGGCGTGGCTCTGCTCCACCAGCTTCTGCACCTCTTCCGGCCGATGCAAGCTGACTGAGATATGCTCCTGCAGATCCAGCGCCACCTGAAAGGCGCGCGTCAGCCGCTTATGACTGTGGTCGCGGCTGGCCGACAGCATATGCATCTGCTGATAACAGGTGTTGATCAGGTCGACCACTTTCTGCTGGCGAGCCAGCAGCGGCGGCAGGGCCTTCTCCGGATCGGTCAGCTGTGTCAGCAGGGTATATTTGGCGTCGCAGTAGTTAGCCAGTTCGCGGTAGATCAGACTCAGGCTCTCGCGCATCGGCTGCTCTTTCCACAGCCAGAACCAGAACCAGTTAAACAGCCCATACCAGAGCGTGCCGCCGATATAGAGCAGGGGCGGAACATAGATCGGCATGCGACCCACCAGGCTCAGGGTAAAGATGGCGGCGATAAGGGTGCCGGGCAGCAGACGGCCATGCAGTGGACTGATCTCTCCGGTTACTCCGAGCAACAGCGACATGGCGAACAGGATCAGCGGCAGCGGCACCGCCTGCAGGGTGAGCCACTGGATCAGGAAGCTGCCGAGGGCAAACAGGCTGCCGCCCACGATCAGGCGTTTGAAGAAGCGTTTATGCGGGGTATCCAGACCAGCGATATTGCAGCAGGCGGGCACCAGCGAGAAGAGCAGGCCTTTTTGCAGGTCGCCCGCCAGCCAGCCCAGCGCCACCGGCAGGCAGAGCACCAGCGTTTGCCGCAGGGCGTAGTTCACTTCAGGGTGGTAGATTATTCGACGCCACATCGGCTCAGCACAAACAATAACGGCGTGATGTTGCCATCACGCCGTGGGTGACAGGAATCAGCGGGTGCCGTAAACGACGATGGTTTTGCCGTGTGCGGAGATCAGGTTCTGATCTTCCAGCATCTTCAGAATACGGCCCACGGTTTCGCGTGAACAACCAACAATCTGGCCAATTTCCTGACGAGTGATTTTAATTTGCATGCCGTCGGGATGCGTCATGGCATCTGGCTGTTTCGCCAGGTTAAGCAGGGTCTGTGCAATGCGCCCGGTCACGTCAAGGAAAGCGAGATTACCCACTTTTTCAGACGTGACCTGCAGGCGACGCGCCATCTGCGACGAGAGTCGCATCAGGATATCAGGGTTAACCTGGATCAGCTGACGGAACTTCTTATAAGAAATCTCTGCCACTTCACATGCGCTTTTCGCACGTACCCAGGCGCTGCGCTCCTGGCCTTCTTCAAACAGGCCAAGCTCACCAATAAAATCACCCTGATTCAGGTAGGAAAGAATCATCTCCTTGCCTTCTTCATCTTTAATCAGAACCGCAACGGAACCTTTCACGATGTAGTAAAGCGTTTCGGCTTTTTCACCTTGATGAATCAGCGTACTTTTGGATGGATACTTGTGAATATGGCAATGGGACAGGAACCATTCGAGTGTAGGGTCTGTTTGCGGTTTGCCGAGAACCATTCGCTATTATCCTCTGTTGTAATCGTGCCCAAAACACAGGGGGCAGTTTTCCCTGTCAGGCGGTGAAAGCTTCAAGCGTTTTCCATTTCAGGAAATTATTCGGGCCGCATCAGGCGCAGTGCGCATCATTCTTCCCGGCTTCGTCATCGGGTGACGAAAAATATTTTCAGCACTGTTTGTAGCACAGCTTAAGCCGACTGTCTTCTGTTGTCTCGCTTCAGCTACGGGCGGATTTCTCCGGATTGCTGTTTACCAGGGGAAAGCGTACTCTGACGACAAAACAGCATATTCCGGAGCAAAAATCATGCAGGCAAGAGTGAAATGGGTAGAAGGGCTGACATTCCTCGGAGAATCCTCATCGGGCCATCAGATCCTGATGGATGGCAATTCAGGGGATAAAGCGCCCAGCCCAATGGAGATGGTGCTGATGGCGGCGGGCGGATGCAGCGCAATCGACGTGGTATCAATTCTGCAAAAAGGCCGCAACGATGTGGCTGATTGTGAAGTAAAACTGACCTCAGAACGTCGTGAAGAGGCGCCGCGAATCTTTACGCACATCAACCTGCATTTTATCGTCAGTGGCAAAGCACTCCAGGATAAAGCGGTCTCACGCGCCGTCGATCTTTCGGCGGAAAAATATTGCTCGGTCGCCATCATGCTGGGTAAAGGCGTAACGATTACCCACAGCTACGAAGTGATTGAACTGTAATAGCCGCAGGATTTTTAACGTTGCCGGCACGCTGTTGTAAGACCCTGCCTGCACAGAGAACCGGGTCAGATCAGAAGGTCGCCTGAGCCAGTCCCTGACCGCTCGTCCCGCGCTGTCCCTGGCGGGGGACGCTTTCCTCTTCTGATCCGGTTCCCTGCGTGTTGAGCTTATGGGCTGCTGTCAGATCCTTTGTGTCCGGGTTTTGCCTGTAGCGACCTTCCTGAAGCCTGCGCATGCCGTCCCTTACTCTATCCGTTTGCCTTGCATCAGCCGCTTCACCAGCGGGCCCATAATTAACTCCATCGCCAGACCCATTTTGCCGCCCGGCACCACCAGGGTATTGATGTGCGAGATAAAGGAGCCCTGCAGCATCGCCAGCAGATAGGGGAAGTCGATATCCTCCAGCGCCTGGAAATGAATCACCACAAAACTCTCATCCAGCGATGGGATGGCACGGGCAGCGAACGGGTTGGAGGTATCTACGGTCGGGACACGCTGAAAGTTGATATGGGTGCGGGAGAACTGGGGCGTGATGAAGTTGATGTAATCCTCCATCGACCGGACCACCGAGTCCATCACCGCTTCACGGGAGTGGCCGCGCTCGCCGGTGTCGCGCACCAGCTTCTGGATCCACTCCAGGTTTACAATCGGGACCACGCCAACCAGCAGATCAACCTGCTCCGCCACATTGTGCTGCGCCGTTACCACACCGCCATGCAGCCCCTCATAGAAGAGAATATCGGTGTTCTGCGGCAGCGGCTGCCACGGCGTAAAGGTGCCTGGCACCTGATTCCACGGCACCGCCTCATCGTAAGTGTGCAGATATTTGCGCGACTGCCCCTGTCCGCTATAGCCATACTCTTTAAAGCTCTGCTCCAGCAGGCCAAAGTCATTGGCTTCGGGGCCGAAGTAGCTGACGTGGCGTCCTAAATCGCGCGCTTTACGAATCGCCATATCCATCTCAGGACGGGTAAAGCGGTGAAAGCTGTCGCCCTCCAGCTCCGCCGCATGAAGATCAAGCTGCTGAAAGATTTTGCGAAACGCCAGGCTGGTGGTGGTGGTTCCTGCACCACTGGAACCGGTCACCGCGATAATAGGATGACGTGCAGACATAGAGAAGCTCCCTGTGAGATCGGGTAACAGGCATTGTTAGCATGAAATGGCGGCGGGTGCATCAGCCACGAAAGGCGTTGCGCGGCATAATATTGACCGACTCATGCAGTTCTGACCATACCAGCACCACTTCACCGCTTTCCAGCTGACGTCGCACGTCCGCCACTTTGTCCAGCAGGCTGCGCTCCTGCTCGCCGTAGTCTGTGCCTTCGCGCAGCACAAAGGTTTCAATCAGGTTTTCAAGGGTCTCAGGCGAGACCTGTTGCCAGGGAATAATCACGAGATCAGTTATCCAGAAAAGGGGCGATCCACTGAGGGATGCGCTGTTCCAGCCACATTTCAGGCTGGCGTAATGTGCCGCCGACAAACCCTACGTGGCCGCCGTGTGATGTCAGTTGATACGTAATAGTGGCAGATAATTGACTGCTCTGCGGGATCACCTCATCACTCATAAAGGGATCGTCCCGGGCGTGCAGGATCAGCAGCGGTTTTTCTATCTGCTTCAGCCAGGGCATGGCGCTGGCCCGATGATAGTAATCTGCCGCATCCATAAAACCGTGGGCGCGCGCCGTAATCGCATCATCGAAGTCGCGCAGTCGCCGCAGCCCCTTGAGCTCTGCCAGATTCACCGGCAGCGTATCCGGCCAGGCGTGCAGCTTACGGCGGGCATTCTTCTTGAGCTGTGCCAGCAGATAGTATTGATAGAAGCGCGAAAAACCGCGTTCCAGTTTTACGCTGCAGGGCTCCAGCAGCAGCGGCGCTGAAACAATCACGCCAGCGTCGACCTCTGCGGCGGCGCCCTCCTGACCCAGCAGGCAGCCCAGCATGTTGCCGCCCAGCGAAAACCCCACGGCGGCGGTAGGCACGCGGCCCCAGCGAGTGTGCAGCCAGCGCAGGAAAAAGCGGGCGTCGTCGGTTTCACCAGAGTGATAGATGCGGTTCAGCCGGTTAGGTTCGCCGCTGCAGCCGCGAAAATGCATCACCACCGCCAGCCAGCCGCGCGCGCGGCAGATCGTCATCAGGCCGTGAATATAGGGGCTGTGAAAACTTCCCTCCAGCCCGTGAAACAGCACCACGCGTGGCTTATGCTGCGCAGAGTGCGGATCTTCACTCCAGGCGAGATCGACAAAATCGCCATCCGGCAGATCGAGACGCTGCCAGTGGGGAACCAGCGTGCTGCGCCGGCGTAACAGACGCGGCAGCATCGTCTGCAGATGCGCGTTACGCAGCCCGGCAGGCGGCGTGAACTGCTCGTTTTCCGGTCCGGTAAATTTCATGTGGTAAAAGCTTGTCTGTTCCATATCACACTGTTAGCTTCGAGAGGTTTTTTCTTACCGGGGCAGGGAGTACCCGATTGTCATGGAACTGAGTCTTTTCTTCTCAATGTTGGGCTTTCTCTGGGTCGCGGCGATTACGCCCGGCCCCAATAATATGTTACTCACCGCCTCGGGTGCTAATTTTGGCTTCGTGCGCACCTTTCCACTGATGATTGGCATCATGATCGGGATGCAGATGATGCTGCTGATGGTGGCCTTTGGCGTGGGGGGGCTGATCCTGCTCTATCCTTCGCTGCATCTGGTGCTGAAAATTGCCGGCAGCCTCTATCTGCTCTGGCTGGCGTGGAAAATCGCCACCGCCAGCTACGAGAAGCTGGAGACTGACCAGGCACCGGATGCGCCTATGCCGTTCTGGCAGGGCGGGCTGCTGCAGCTGATCAATCCCAAGGCCTGGCTGATGGCGCTGGGCGCGGTCGCCAGCTTCAGCCTGGCCGGTGACGCCTATCGTCACTCTGTAATGGCGATTAGCGTCGGCATGTTTCTGGTTAACCTGGTCTCGGGCGTCATCTGGATGGGATTTGGCGCGATGATTGGCCGCATCCTGCGCAGCCGTCGCGCCTGGAAAATCTTTAATCTGGCGATGGGGCTGCTGACTGCCGCCTGCGTCCTGTTAATCTGGCACTGAGTCAGCTGGATGCGCGTTCAACGCGCGTCCAGGGCAATACCTCATGGATCACTGGCGCGTTAGGCTGACGGATCTTCTGCAGCAGCAACTGCACGCTGCGTGCGCCCAGTTCGTTCATCGGCTGCTCGATGGTGGTCAGCGGCGGGTTAAGGCTGCGGGTAAAGGGCACGCCATCGAATCCGACGACCGCCAGATCCTCCGGCACGCGCAGGCCCGCCTCCAGCGCCGCGTGAACCACGCCTACTGCCAGCACATCGGACACGGCAAACACCGCATCGGGCGGCTGCGGCAGCGCCATCAGTTCGCGCAGCGCCTGACTCCCCGCTTCGGGCGTAATTTCATAGGTATAGGCGACGGCAGACCACGCATGGCCCAGCTCCTCTATCGCCTGCCGGTAACCCTTTTCCCGATGATGCGAATAGAGGTAGCGCATGTCGCCATTCACCAGCCCGATGCGCTGTCGCCCTTTGCCCGCGAGGTAGTGGACGGTGTCACGCGCCGCCTCAAGGTGGTCGATACTGACGGAAGAGGCGGGGATGGCAGGATCGAATTCACAGCACTGCACCCAGGGCGCACCCGCAATCAGCGCCTGCAGATCCTGTAAGCCGGACGCCGCATCCATCGTGATCACGCCATCCACCACTTTGCCGGTCAGCAGACTCAGATAGGCGGCTTCGCGCTGAAGCTGCGAGGCGGAGTTGCAGAGCAGGATATGGTAGCCATGCAGTTCGGCTTCGGCCTCAATGCCCTGAACCACGCGCGAACAGAAGGGGTTGGTGATATCCGAGATCAGCACCAGCAGCATGTGGCTCTGCGCCGTGCGCAGCTGACGCGCCAGCAGGTTAGGCTGATAGTCGCAGGCAGAGATGGCCGCCAGAACTTTTTCACGCGTATGAGGCTTTACGCCGGGATTCGCGTTGAGAACCCGCGATACCGTGGCTTTAGAGACGCCAGCCAGCTGAGCGACTTTCTCGATCGACATCAGATACAGAGACCTTAACAGGCAGTAATTGGGAATGCATATCAATAACACAGGGACAATGTGAGCGCCTGACATTTTTGCTTACTTTAGCCTTTTTCAGCAATTGCGATTTCCGACTTACGTTTGCAGATAGTGATCTAAGAACTTATTTCTATAGGGGATAATTTTTAATTCCTTTATGAAATTATAGCGCCCGGAGACACTGCCCCCACGATAAAAACAGGGGGACGCGATCATGGCAGCAACACGTTTAACATTTTTAGCGGCGGCGCTGGCGCTGCTGGCTTTCAGGGCAGAGGCGGTCAACGTCACCGTCGCCTGGCAGACCTCAGCGGAACCGGCAAAGGTGGCGCAGGCCGACAACACTTTTGCTAAAGCGAGCGGAGCCAGCGTTGACTGGCGCAAATTCGACAGCGGCGCGGGCGTGCTCCGCGCGCTGGCCTCCGGCGACGTGCAGATCGGCAATATCGGCTCCAGCCCGCTGGCGGTCGCAGCGGCGCAGAAGCTGCCGATCGAAGCCTTTTTACTCGCCTCTCAGCTGGGGAACTCTGAAGCGCTGGTGGTGAAGAAGAGCATCACGAACCCCCGGGATCTCATCGGCAAGCGTATCGCCGTACCCTTTATCTCCACCACCCATTACAGCCTGCTGGCGGCCCTGAAACACTGGGGCGTTAAACCGTCGCAGGTCCAGCTGGTGAACCTGCAGCCGCCCGCCATTATCGCGGCCTGGCAGCGGGGCGATATCGATGGCGCCTACGTCTGGGCACCGGCGGTGAACGAGCTGGAAAAAGAGGGCCGGGTGTTAACCGACTCGGCAGACGTGGGCCGCTGGGGATCGCCAACGCTGGATGTCTGGGTGGTGCGCAAAGATTTTGCGGAGCAACATCCTGAGATCGTTACCGCCTTCGCCCGCAGCGCGATCGAGGCTCAGCAGGCCTATCTTAACAGCCCCGACAGCTGGCTGAAGCAGCCGGAGAACCTCAGTAAGCTCTCCCGTCTGAGCGGTGTGCCGGAAGCGCAGGTGCCGGGCCTGGTTAAGGGCAACACCTATCTCACGGCGCAGCAGCAGGTTGAGCAGCTGGGCAAACCAGTTAATCAAGCGATCGTCGATACCGCGCACTTTCTGAAAGCGCAGGGCAGAGTGCCGCAGGCGGACAACGACTACAGCAGCTACGTGACCTCGCGCTTTGTCGCACCACTCGTGAAACCTTAAGGAGGCACCATGCTGCGCATCGCTCACCTCAATGCTCGTTATGCCGGACAGCCGGTATTGCAGGATATCAACCTGCAGCTGGAGAGCCATGAACTGCTGGTGGTGCTCGGCCCCTCCGGCTGCGGCAAAACGACCCTGCTCAATCTGGTTGCCGGATTTCTGCCGGTGGAGTCGGGCAGCATCACGCTGGATAACCAGCCGGTGACCGGCCCTGGCGCGGAGCGCGGCGTGGTGTTTCAGCACGAAGGTCTGCTGCCGTGGCGTAACGTGCTGGAGAACGTGGCCTTTGGCCTGCAGCTGGCGGGGATGGCACGCGAGGCACGCGAGACTATCGCACGGAGGCTTATCAGGCAGGTCGGCCTGGAGGGTGCAGAAAAGCGCGCCATCTGGCAGCTCTCCGGCGGTCAGCGGCAGCGGGTCGGTATCGCGCGTGCGCTGGCCACCGATCCGCAACTGCTGCTATTGGATGAACCCTTCGGCGCGCTGGATGCCTTTACCCGTGAGCAGATGCAGACCCTGCTGCTGACGCTGTGGCGCGACAGCGGCAAACAGATCCTGCTGATTACCCACGATATAGAAGAGGCGATCTTTCTCGCCAGTGAACTGATCCTGCTGTCGCCGGGGCCGGGCCGCATCGTTGAGCGGCTGCGCCCCGGCTTCGGTCAGCGCTTTGCCGCGGGCGAGTCGTGCCGCAGCATCAAATCCGATCCGGACTTTATTGCTCAGCGTGAATATGTGCTGAGCCGGGTATTCGACCAGCGGGAGGCGTTTGCATGAGCGCCTTCACGCACGACAAGTCGCTGCCGGCTCGTCGCCGCCTGCGCTGGCCCTTTTCGATCCCCTTTACGCTAAGCCTGCTGAGTCTTTCACTGCTGCTACTGATCTGGTGGGGCGTAACCGCGCTGGGCCTGATCGCGCCGCTCTTTCTGCCGTCGCCGCAGCAGGTGTTCAGCAAGCTGCTGGTGATCGCCAGCGCGCAGGGCTTTATGGATGCCACGCTGTGGCAGCATCTGGCCGCCAGCCTGACGCGGATGCTGATTGCGCTGACGGCAGCGGCGGCGATGGGTATTCCGGTGGGGATCCTGATGGGGCTCAGCCCGGTTGCCCGCGGGCTGCTCGATCCGCTGATCGAACTCTATCGGCCGATTCCACCGCTCGCCTATCTGCCGCTGATGGTGATCTGGTTCGGCATCGGGGAAACCTCGAAGATCCTGCTGATCTATCTGGCCATCTTCGCGCCGGTCACGCTCTCGACCCTGGCGGGGGTGCGTAACACGCAGCAGGTACGACTGCGGGCGGCCCGTTCACTGGGGGCGAATCGCTGGCAGCTGCTGCGCTGGGTGATTCTGCCCGGTGCGCTGCCGGAGATCCTGACCGGCCTGCGTATTGGCCTGGGAGTAGGCTGGTCCACCCTGGTAGCGGCGGAGCTGATTGCCGCCACGCGGGGCCTGGGATTTATGGTGCAGTCAGCAGGAGAGTTTCTCGCCACGGATGTGGTGCTGGCGGGGATCGCAGTGATCGCCCTGATCGCTTTTAGTTTAGAACTCGGGCTGCGCGCGTTGCAGCGTCGCCTGACGCCCTGGAGTGGAGAACAGTCATGAATGAACGTCTTAGTTTTACCCCGCTTGGTCCCTGGATTGGCGCGCAGGTGTCAAACCTGGATCTCTCCCGCCCGCTGAGCGATGCGCAGTTTGAGCAGCTCTATCACGGCCTGCTGCGTCATCAGGTGCTGTTTCTGCGCGACCAGAAAATAACGCCGGAACAGCATCGGGCGCTGGCGATCCGCTTTGGCGATCTGCACATCCATCCGGTCTACCCTCATGCGGAGGGCGTCGAGGAGATTATCGTGCTGGATACCCACCAGGATAATCCGCCGGACAACGACAACTGGCACACCGATGTCACCTTTATCGACACGCCTCCGGCCATCGCTCTGCTGGCCTCAAAGGTGCTGCCGGAAGCAGGTGGCGACACGCTCTGGACCAGCGGGATTGCGGCTTACGAGGCACTCTCTGAACCCTTTAAGCAGCTGCTGGCCAATCTCCACGCCGAACATGATTTCAAAAAGTCCTTCCAGGAGTTTAAATACCGCAAAACGGAAGAGGAGCATCGGCGCTGGCAGCAGGCGGTGGCGAAGCATCCGCCGGTGCAGCATCCGGTGATCCGTACCCACCCGGTCAGCGGCAGGAAAGCGCTGTTTGTGAATGAGGGCTTTACCACGCGGATTGTGGATCTTAGCGAGAAGGAGAGCGATGCGGTGCTGAGCTTTCTGTTTGCCCACGCCACCAAACCGGAGTTTCAGGTGCGCTGGCGCTGGCAGCCGGACGATCTGGCTATCTGGGATAACCGGGTGACACAGCATTATGCCAATGCTGACTACTATCCTGCCCGGCGGGTCATGCAGCGCGCGACGGTGCTGGGTGACAGACCGCGCTAAACGCGCCGCGTTCTCCCTGCGGGCAGGGAGAACGCCTGCGTGTCAGGCACTCATCATCTGTTCGAGCTGTTCCTGCGCGTCGAGCCACGCCATCTCCACCTCTTCCAGCGCCGATTTACTCTCCGCCTGACGCTGCAGCGCCGTGGTCAGATCGGCTTTACGCCCCGGCTCATAAATCGCACTGTCGGAGAGCTGCGCTTCCGCCTCGGCGAGCTGGCTCTGCCACTTGCTCATCTGCTTTTCCAGCTTCTCGATCTCTTTACGCAGCGGCTGCGTCTGGGTGCGCAGTTCGGCATCGCGGCGTTTCTGATCTTTGCGTGCCTGGGCGCTGTTGCCATTATCCGCTTTCGGCGCGGCCTCCTGCTGCGCCTGCTGCTTTTGCAGGTCGCTCAGCCACTGCTGATAATCTTCGAGATCGCCGGCAAACACATCGACTTTGCCATCGTGTACCAGATAGAGGTCGTCGGTGGTGGCGCGCAGCAGATGACGGTCGTGCGAGACCACCACCAGCGCACCTTCAAAGTCGATCAGCGCCTCGGTCAGCGCCTGACGCATATCGAGATCGAGGTGGTTGGTCGGTTCATCGAGCAGCAGCAGGTTAGGGCGCTGCCAGACAATCAGCGCCAGCACCAGCCGCGCTTTTTCGCCGCCGGAGAAACGCTCCGTGTTTTCAGTCACCTTGTCGCCACGGAAATCGAAACCGCCCAGATAGTCGCGCAGCTGCTGCTCCAGCACGTTGGGCGCAATGCGCGCCAGATGCTGAAGCGGCGATTCATCGGCCCGCAGATATTCCAGCTGATGCTGGGCGAAGTAGCCGAGCTTGATCCCTTTCGACAGCCCGATCCTGCCCTCCATCGCCTCCAGCTCGCCCGCCAGCAGCTTGATCAGCGTCGATTTACCGGCACCGTTGCGCCCCAGCAGGCCGATGCGTGAACCCGGCACCAGGTTAAGTTTGATGGCGTCCAGAATGATGCGATCGCCATAACCCGCGGTGACCTTCTCCATCTTCAGCAGCGGATTGGGCAGGTTTTCCGGCTTGCGGAAGGTGAAGCTGAACGGGTTATCGACATGGGCGGGCGCGATCATCTCCATACGCTCCAGCATCTTGATGCGGCTCTGCGCCTGCTTCGCCTTGGTCGCCTGGGCGCGGAAGCGATCGATGTAGCTGTGCAGGTGCGCCACTTTCTGCTGCTGGCTCTCATACAGCGACTGCTGCTGCGCCAGTTTGGCGACGCGCTGCCGCTCAAAGGAGCTGTAGTTGCCGGTATATTCGAACATCGACGCCTGTTCGATATGAATGATTTTGTCGACGACCGGATCGAGAAAGTCGCGATCGTGCGAGATCAGGATCAGCGTGCCTTCATAACTCTTCAGCCAGCGCTCCAGCCAGATCACGGCATCGAGATCCAGGTGGTTGGTCGGTTCATCCAGCAGCAGCAGATCGGAGCGGCAAATCAGCGCCTGCGCCAGGTTCAGTCGCATGCGCCAGCCACCGGAGAAGTCGCTGACCGGGCGTTGCAGCTGCTCCTGGCTGAAGCCCAGACCGTGCAGCAGGCTTGCGGCGCGCGCATGGATACTCCACGCCTGCACCGCATCCAGCTTGCCATGCAGCAGCGCGATGGCGTTGCCATCGTCACGCAGATTGGCGTCCGCCAGTTCCGCCTCCAGCTGGCGATAGACGCGGTCACCGTCGATGACGTACTCCAGCGCGGCTTTGTCGAGCGCCGGGGTTTCCTGATTCACCCAGGCCAGCGCCCAGTGTGCCGGAAGCGTAACGGTGCCGGCATCGCTGGTGATTTCACCTTTTAACAGCGACAGCAGCGTGGATTTACCACAGCCGTTTTTTCCCACCAGCCCGACCTTCTGACCCGGATTGATGGTGGCGGTGGCGTTGTCGAGCAGGACGCGGATGCCGCGGCGAATTTGTAAGGCAGAGAAGACAATCATGTAAGCGCCGTATCGTCAGAATATGTTAATTTACTGGCAACATAATGAGATTTTGCTGCGTCGTGCATGGTAGCGGAAATCCGCCTCAATGACGACGCTTTGGAGGGAAAGGATGTCGCAGCCACCCAGGGTATTACTGCTTTTTGCTCATCCGGAATTACAGGATTCGGTGGCTAACCGGATTCTGCTGCAGCCGGCTCAGGCGCTGGAACATGTCACCGTGCACGATCTGTACGCGACCTATCCGGATTTTTTTATCGATATTCATCACGAACAGCAGCTGCTGCGTGAGCACGATGTCATCATTTTTCAACATCCGCTCTATACCTATAGCTGTCCGGCCCTGCTGAAAGAGTGGCTGGATCGCGTATTGTCGCGCGGCTTCGCCAACGGCGTGGATGGCAATGCGCTGGAAGGAAAGTACTGGCGCAGCGTCGTCACCACTGGCGAACCGGAAAGTGCCTTTAAACAGCAGGGGCTGAACCGCTACTCGCTCAATGACATTATGCGTCCTTTTGAGCTGACCGCGCAGATGTGCCGGATGCACTGGATGCCGCCGATGATCGTCTACTGGGCGCGTCGTCAGGGGCCGGAATTAATGAAAAACTACGCCCGCGCCTATGGCGACTGGCTGGCAGCACCGCTGCCGAACGGAGGAGTATAGATGGAAGGACAAACGCTGCTGACCGCCGGGGTGATCTATCTGGTCGCGGCGGTCTTGCTGGTTCCGGTGGCCGCTCGTCTCGGGATTGGTGCCGTGCTGGGCTATCTGGTTGCGGGTATCGCTATCGGCCCGTGGGGATTGGGCTTTATCAGTGACGTCGAAGAGATTCTTCATTTCTCGGAGCTGGGCGTGGTCTTCCTGATGTTTATCATCGGGCTGGAGCTGAACCCGGCAAAGCTGTGGGCGCTGCGCCGCTCCATTTTTGGGGTCGGCGCGGCGCAGGTTATCTTCTCCGCCGCGATCCTCGGCGGGTTGTTGTGGCTGACAGACTTTAGCTGGCAGGCGGCGATCATCGGCGGCATCGGGCTGGCGATGTCTTCGACCGCGATGGCGCTGCAGCTGATGATGGACAAGGGGATGAACCGCAGCGAAGCGGGGCAGCTGGGCTTTTCGGTTCTGCTGTTTCAGGATATCGCGGTCATCCCTGCGCTGGCGCTGATCCCGCTGCTGGCGGGCACCGACAGCGGCCATATCGACTGGATGAAAGTCGGCATGAAGGTCGTGGCGTTCGCCGGGATGCTGGTGGGCGGACGCTATCTGCTGCGGCCCATCTTCCGCTATATCGCCGCATCGGGCGTGCGCGAGGTCTTTACGGCGGCGTCACTGCTGCTGGTTCTTGGCTCGGCGCTCTTTATGGATGCGCTGGGGCTGTCGATGGCGCTGGGCACCTTTATCGCCGGTATCCTGCTGGCGGAAAGCGAATATCGTCACGAGCTGGAAGTCGCGATCGAGCCGTTTAAGGGGTTACTGCTGGGGCTGTTCTTTATCTCGGTAGGCATGGCGCTTAACCTCGGGGTGCTCTATACCCATATTGTGACCATCCTGCTGGGCGTGATCACGCTGGTGGCGGTGAAAACGGTGGTGCTCTATCTGCTGGCCCGCATTTATGGTCTGCGCAGCTCCGAGCGGCAGCAGTTTGCAGGGGTGCTGAGTCAGGGCGGCGAGTTCGCCTTTGTGCTCTTTTCCGCCGCGTCGTCGGCAAAACTGTTCGCTGGCGATCAGTTGCCAATGCTGCTGGTCACCGTCACGCTGTCGATGATGACCACGCCGCTGCTGATGCAGGGGATCGACCGTCTGCTGGCGCGACGCTTCAATGAGCCGGATGACGAGGCGGAAAAGCACTTCGTTGAGGACGATCAGCCGCAGGTGATTGTGGTGGGCTTTGGCCGCTTCGGGCAGGTGGTGGGTCGTCTGCTGATGGCGAACAACAAACGCATCACCGTGCTGGAGCGCGACATCAGTGCGGTCAATCTGATGCGGAAATATGGCTATAAGGTCTATTACGGCGACGCGACCGAGCTGGAGCTGCTGCGGGCCGCCGGTGCGGCCAGCGCCCAGTCGATAGTGATTACCTGTAGCGAGCCGGAAGATGTGATGACCATCGTGCATCTCTGCCAGCAGCACTTTCCGCAGTTGCAGATTCAGGCGCGCGCCCGTGGTCGTGTGGAAGCGCATGAGCTGTTACAGGCGGGCGTCACACAGTTCTCGCGCGAAACCTTCTCCAGTGCGCTGGAGCTGGGGCGCAAGACATTGATGTCGCTGGGGATGCATCCGCATCAGGCGCACCGCGCCCAGCAGCATTTCCGCCGGCTGGACATGCGGATGCTGCGCGAGCTGATGCCCAATCCGGCTGAAAGCGCCCAGGCTTCACGCGTCCGTGAAGCGCGGCGTGAACTGGAAGATATCTTCCAGCGCGAAATGCAGCGCGAGAAGCGGCAGATCGACGGCTGGGACGATGATCAATAATCTCTTTAAACAGGCAGAAGCTGATGCGTAAACGTTTTATTGCAGGTGCGACATGCCCGCACTGCCAGGAGAAGGACACGCTGGCGATGTGGCGTGAAAATAATGTCGATGTGGTGGAGTGCGTGAAATGTGGTCACCAGATGCGTGAGGCCGATAAACAGGCCCGCGATCAGGTTCGCACGAATGAGCAGGTGATCGGCATTTTCCACCCGGAATAGCGTAAACGACCAGCTTTTTTTACGCTTAAACTTACAGCGGCATTGAATTCCGTTACAATTGACGCCATTAAGGCTGGAGTCGCAAGAGAAAGTGAAACCCCTCTTGTACTCAGCCCCGAACCTTTCTGGTTGGTGTTATTGCACGCAAGAATAGACCAATGAGACGGGATCTCAGCTCTCAACGGTTAGGAGATATCATGAAAGTAGCAAAAGACCTGGTGGTAAGCCTGGCCTATCAGGTACGTACAGAAGACGGCGTGTTAGTTGACGAGTCACCGGTGAGTGCACCGTTGGACTACCTGCACGGTCATGGTTCCCTGATTTCTGGTCTGGAAAATGCGCTGGAAAACCACATTGCCGGCGACAAGTTTGACGTGCATATCCCGGCAAACGATGCCTACGGTCAGTATGACGACAACCTGGTGCAGCGCGTTCCTAAAGACGTGTTCATGGGCGTTGACGAACTGCAGGTCGGCATGCGCTTCCTGGCAGAAACCGATCAGGGTCCGGTACCGGTAGAAATTACCGAAGTGGAAGATGATCACGTTGTGGTTGATGGTAACCACATGCTGGCGGGTCAGAACCTGAACTTCAACGTTGAAGTGGTTGCTATCCGTGAAGCCACCCCGGAAGAACTGGCTCATGGCCATGTTCACGGTGCTGATGGCCATCATCATGACCACGATCACGGCCATGATCACGACCACGATCACGGCAAAGGCGGTTGTGGCACAGGCGGCTGTGGCTGCAGCCACTAAGTCTCAACAGACCGTTCAAGGCCACCTCCGGGTGGCCTTTCTTTTGGCGCTCATCGGGTCCGGCGCATCTGAGAAACGCCAGACAGGCTGCGCTTAATAGTGCGGCGGGGGTGTCTCTTCCGATTGCGAGGCGACCATAGAGGGCGCATTCGCCTTGAGCTTGTCGGTTAAAATCCGCATCTGCTCCCGCAGCTTGCTCATCTGCAGTTCGTGCTCGACGACCGCATTGTTCAGCTGATCAATCGTCATCTCCTGAAAGGCCAGTTTGCTCTCTAACGTCTCCAGACGCTGTTCCCACTCAGATTGTTGCATGACCTGTTCCTCTGTTAAGGTGCGACTCGGGGCGTGATTCTACGACCTGACTGCCAGGAATCACCTGTTTTTTTCACGATCTCCGGCGTTGCGCTTGAAAAAACGGGGCGCGCCATCATCTCTGATGAAACTTCCCGATGTTATAAAGGTCGGAGGTAGACCGGGTAATTACATTGTGGGAGTGTTCGACACTGCCACGTAAAGTTATAGTGTGGACTCCCAGGTCCGCAATGTTTCCCGAGGTTAGACGCTTCGGTTTTGGAGAAAGGATGAAATCACTGTTTAAAGTCACATTGTTAGCTACCACAATGGCTGTTGCGCTGAATGCTCCGCTGGCAATGGCGGCAGAGACGGCTGCGGCGCCACAGGCTGCACCAGCCGCGGCACCCCAGTCTGCGCCGCAGGCACCGAAAAATGCAGCCTTCAAAGATGAAGACCAGCAGTCTGCTTACGCACTGGGTGCTTCACTGGGTCGCTACATGGACAACTCCCTGAAGGAGCAGGAAAAACTGGGCATTAAGCTGGACAAGCAGCAGCTGATCGCAGGTGTTCAGGATGCATTCGGTGGCAAGAGCAAACTCTCTGATGAAGAGATCGAGCAGACCCTGCAATCCTTCGAAGGTCGCGTGAAAGGCGCAGCCTCAGCGAAAATGGAAAAAGATGCGAAAGAGAACGCCGATAAGGGCGCAGCTTACGCAACCAAATTTGCTAAAGAGAGCGGCGTGAAGAAATCTGAAACCGGCCTGCTCTATAAAGTCGAGAAAGAGGGCACCGGCGACGCACCTAAAGACAGCGACACCGTAGTCGTGAACTATAAAGGTACGCTGATCGACGGTACGGAGTTCGACAACTCTTACACCCGT
The DNA here is from genome assembly GCF_051025615.1 of Pantoea phosphatilytica. Taxonomy (NCBI): domain Bacteria; kingdom Pseudomonadati; phylum Pseudomonadota; class Gammaproteobacteria; order Enterobacterales; family Erwiniaceae; genus Pantoea; species Pantoea phosphatilytica. The sequence continues at coordinate 6,275 of NZ_JBPFDF010000006.1, read as the reverse complement.
GGCGAGCCACTTTCGTTCCGTCTGGATGGCGTAATCCCGGGCTGGACTGAAGGTCTGAAGCATGTGAAGAAAGGCGGCAAGATCAAGCTGGTGATCCCACCACAGCTGGCCTACGGTAAAAATGGCGTTCCGGGCATCCCGGCTAACTCCACTCTGGTGTTCGATGTCGAACTGCTGGATATCAAACCGGCACCAAAGGCCGATGAAAAAGCACAGGCGCCAGCGCCTGCTGCCGCTGCACCGAAAGCGCAGTAATCTGCCAGCCGCCGCCTCCGGGCGGCGGTTTCATTTCCGCTTCACGACAAACCTCTGGCATAAGCCGGTGACATTTGCCAGACTAATGCCTGCCGAATTATCCCAATATTGAGTCTGCCCATAAGCCGCTGTGACAGGCTCCAGCCATTCAGGGTGAAACTCTTCAATGTCTAATCCATTCAATCCGGGTGAACTGAGCGACTTCGATCTGCTTGAGCAGCGCCCGTTCGAACAAACTGATTACGATATTCTGAAATCGTACGAGGCTGTCGTGGATGGCCTTGCCATGCTGATTGGCTCCCATTGCGAGATTGTCCTGCATTCGCTTGAAGACCTTAAGTGTTCGGCTGTGCGCATCGCCAATGGCGAGCACACGGGGCGTAAAGTCGGTTCGCCGATTACCGATTTAGCCCTGCGGATGCTGCACGATATGCATGGGGCGGACAGTAATGTGTCGCGCGCCTATTTCACCCGGGCCAAAAGCGGTGTGCTGATGAAGTCGGTCACTATCGCTATCCGTAACCGTCAGCAGCGGGTGATTGGCCTGCTCTGTATCAACATGAACCTTGATGTGCCGTTCTCGCAGATCATGTCGACCTTTATGCCACCGGAGATGCAGCAGGTCGATTCCAGCGTTAACTTCGCCAGCTCGGTAGATGATCTGGTGATGCAGACGCTGGAGTTCACCATCGAAGAGGTGAGTGCGGACCGCAATGTCTCGAACAACGCCAAGAACCGTCAGATTGTGCTGAATCTCTATGAGAAGGGGATCTTCGACATCAAGGATGCGATAAACCAGGTGGCGGATCGCCTGAACATCTCGAAGCACACGGTCTATCTCTATATCCGCCAGTTTAAAAATGGCGACTTTCAGGGGCAGGAGCGGTAATGCGTTACACCCTGCTGGTCACCGGCCCGGCCTATGGTACGCAACAGGCGACCAGCGCGTGGCTCTTTGCCCGTGCGCTGTTAGCGGCAGGCCATCAGCTGGAGAGCGTGTTCTTCTACCGGGAAGGCGTACTGAACGCGAATCAGTTGACTGCGCCAGCCAGCGATGAGTTCGATCTGGTCCGGGCGTGGCAGACATTACATCAGGAGCAGGGCGTGGCACTGAATATCTGTGTGGCGGCCGCGCTGCGGCGTGGCATAAGCGATGCGCAGGAGTCGGCACGGCTTCAGCTGGCTGGGAGTAACCTGCAGCCGGGCTTTACCCTGAGCGGGCTGGGGGCGCTGGCCGAGGCGGCGCTGCGCTGCGAACGTCTGGTGCAGTTCTGATGAATCGCATCGCATTTGTTTTTACGCAGGCACCGCACGGCAGCAGTGCCGGACGCGAAGGGCTGGACGCGGCACTGGCAACGGGCGCGCTCAGTGAAGATATTGGCCTGTTCTTTATCGGCGATGGCGTACTGCAGCTCAATCTGCATCAACAACCCGAGGCAATTAAGAGCCGTCACTACGCGGCGACCTTTGGCGTACTGGCTTTGTATGACATTGATCAGTGCTATCTCTGCCGGACATCGCTGCTGGCGCGGGGGCTGGATGCTGAGGCAAAACGGTTGCTGGACGTTACGCTGCTGGATGCGCCTGCGTTGCGCCAGACTCTGGCCCGTTACGACCGTATCCTGACTTTTTAAGAGGCGCGAATGCTGCACACTTTACTGCACTCTCCGTCACACAGCGATCTTGAAACGCTGATATCCATGACAGAAGCCGGAGATGACCTGCTGCTACTGCAGGATGGGGTACTGGCAGCCGTGGCGGGCAGTCGCGCGCTGCAGCGGCTGGCCGCCAGCCCTGCAACGCTGTGGGTGCTGGAGGAGGACGTCCAGGCGCGCGGTCTCGCTGGACAAATTTCGACCAGCGTGCAATCCGTAGACTATAATGGGTTTGTCACGCTAACGATCAGGCATCCGCAACAAATGGTCTGGTGATCGGCTAAAACCTGGTTATTTCTTGACACCCCTTTGACGCAGCCCTAAAATTCTGCCTCCTCGTAATTCTACGAGGCGATTTATTACGTGTTTACGAAGCAAAAGCAAATCCAGGAGCTATTTAATGGCAACAGTTAACCAGCTGGTTCGCAAACCACGCGTCCGCAAAGTTGCAAAGAGCAACGTGCCGGCGCTGGAAGCTTGCCCGCAAAAACGTGGCGTTTGTACTCGTGTGTACACCACCACTCCTAAGAAACCAAACTCCGCACTGCGTAAAGTCTGCCGTGTGCGTCTGACCAACGGTTTCGAAGTCACCTCCTACATCGGTGGTGAAGGTCACAACCTGCAGGAACACTCCGTGATCCTGATCCGTGGCGGTCGTGTAAAAGACCTGCCAGGTGTGCGTTACCACACCGTTCGTGGCGCGCTGGACTGCTCAGGTGTTAAAGACCGTAAGCAGGCTCGCTCCAAGTACGGCGTGAAGAAGCCAAAGGCTTAATGGTTCTCCGTTAAGTAAGGCCAAACGTTTTAAATTAAATGTCAAAATAAACTCATAGAGTTTTGGACAATCCTGAATTAACAACGGAGTATTTCCATGCCACGTCGTCGCGTCATTGGTCAGCGTAAAATTCTGCCAGATCCTAAGTTCGGATCAGAGCTGCTGGCCAAATTTGTAAATATCCTGATGGTAGATGGTAAAAAATCTACTGCAGAATCTATCGTTTATACCGCGCTTGAGACCCTGGCTCAGCGTTCAGGTAAAAACTCTCTGGAAGCTTTTGAAGTAGCACTGGAAAACGTGCGTCCGACTGTCGAAGTTAAGTCACGTCGCGTTGGTGGTTCTACTTATCAGGTTCCTGTTGAAGTCCGTCCGGTTCGTCGTAATGCCCTGGCAATGCGCTGGATCGTAGATGCTGCTCGTAAACGCGGTGATAAATCAATGGCTCTTCGCCTGGCGAACGAACTTTCTGATGCTGCAGAGAACAAAGGTACTGCAGTTAAGAAACGTGAAGACGTTCACCGCATGGCAGAAGCCAACAAGGCGTTCGCTCACTACCGTTGGTAATAACCACGTAGTTGTTAAACCAGCGGGCGCTCAGATAGCCAACCCGCTGGGGTCGACTTACCTTGAACGTCCGAGAATCAGAGGAATCAAATGGCTCGTAAAACACCCATTGCTCGCTACCGTAACATCGGTATCAGTGCGCACATCGACGCCGGTAAGACTACCACTACCGAACGCGTTCTGTTCTACACCGGTGTAAACCACAAAATCGGTGAAGTACACGACGGCGCAGCAACCATGGACTGGATGGAGCAGGAACAGGAACGTGGTATTACCATCACGTCCGCTGCGACCACCTGTTACTGGTCTGGTATGGCTAAGCAGTTTGAACCACACCACATCAACATCATCGACACCCCAGGACACGTTGACTTCACCATCGAAGTAGAACGTTCTATGCGTGTGCTTGATGGCGCGGTAATGGTTTACTGTGCAGTTGGTGGCGTTCAGCCACAGTCTGAGACCGTATGGCGTCAGGCTAACAAATATAAAGTTCCACGCATTGCGTTCGTTAACAAAATGGACCGCATGGGTGCTAACTTCCTGAAAGTTGTTAACCAGATGGAAGTTCGTCTGGGTGCAACTCCAGTTCCTCTGCAGCTGGCTATCGGCGCAGAAGAGAAATTCACCGGTGTTGTTGACCTGGTGAAAATGAAAGCAATCAACTGGAACGACGCCGATCAGGGCGTAACCTTCGACTACGAAGATATTCCAGCTGATATGCAGGAACTGGCTGAAGAATGGCGTGCGAAGCTGGTTGAAGCCGCTGCTGAAGGCTCTGATGAGCTGATGGAGAAATTCTTCGGTGGTGAAGAACTGACTGAAGAAGAGATCAAAACATCTCTGCGTAAGCGTGTTCTGAACAACGAAATCATCCTGGTAACCTGTGGTTCTGCATTTAAGAACAAAGGTGTTCAGGCGATGCTGGATGCAGTGGTTGAATATCTGCCAGCACCAACTGACGTTACCGCGATCAACGGTATGCTGGACGACGGTAAAGACACGCCGGCTGTTCGTCACTCTGACGACAACGAGCCGTTTGCTGCACTGGCGTTCAAAATCGCTACCGACCCGTTTGTGGGTAACCTGACCTTCTTCCGCGTTTACTCTGGTGTGGTTAACACTGGTGACACCGTGTTCAACCCGGTTAAGTCAAACCGTGAGCGTCTGGGCCGTATCGTTCAGATGCACGCTAACAAGCGTGAAGAAATCAAAGAAGTTCGTGCAGGTGATATCGCAGCTGCGATCGGCCTGAAAGATGTGACCACTGGTGATACCCTGTGTGACCCAGACAACGTCATCATCCTTGAGCGCATGGAGTTCCCGGAGCCGGTAATCTCTATCGCCGTGGAACCAAAAACCAAAGCTGACCAGGAAAAAATGGGTCTGGCTCTGGGCCGTCTGGCAAAAGAAGACCCATCATTCCGCGTATGGACTGATGAAGAATCTAACCAGACCATCATCGCCGGTATGGGTGAATTGCACCTCGACATCATCGTTGACCGCATGAAGCGTGAGTTCAACGTTGAAGCAAACGTGGGTAAACCACAGGTTGCTTACCGTGAAGCAATTCGCACCAAAGTTACCGATGTTGAAGGTAAACACGCCAAGCAGTCTGGTGGTCGTGGTCAGTATGGTCATGTTGTTATCGACATGTACCCACTGGAGCCAGGTTCGAACCCGAAAGGTTACGAATTTATCAACGACATCAAAGGTGGTGTGATTCCTGGTGAATACATCCCTGCGGTTGATAAAGGTATCCAGGAGCAGCTGAAATCAGGCCCACTGGCTGGTTATCCGGTTGTGGATCTGGGTATTCGTCTGCACTTTGGTTCTTACCATGATGTCGACTCCTCAGAACTGGCGTTTAAACTGGCCGCGTCTATCGCCTTCAAACAGGGCTTTAAACAAGCGCAACCTGTTCTGCTTGAGCCTATCATGAAGGTTGAAGTTGAAACGCCGGAAGAGAACACAGGTGATGTCATCGGTGACCTTAGCCGTCGTCGTGGTATGCTTAAAGGGCAGGAATCTAACGCTACTGGCGTTCAGATTCACGCTGAAGTTCCGTTGTCTGAAATGTTCGGATACGCAACTCAGCTGCGTTCTCTGACCAAAGGTCGTGCTTCTTACTCCATGGAGTTCCTGAAGTATGACGATGCGCCGAACAACGTAGCGCAGGCCGTTATTGAAGCTCGTAGCAAATAAGCTACGGTTTAAATTTGAACTGATGCCTTCACCCGAGGGTGAAGGCACAACGTAAGGAATTATCGCCATGGCGAAAGAGCAATTTCAGCGTAACAAACTGCACGTAAACGTGGGCACCATCGGTCACGTTGACCACGGTAAAACCACCCTGACTGCAGCTATCACCACCGTACTGTCTAAAACTTACGGCGGCCAGGCGCGTGCATTCGATCAGATCGATAACGCACCAGAAGAGAAAGCTCGTGGTATCACCATCAACACTTCACACGTTGAGTATGAAACCCCGACTCGTCACTACGCACACGTTGACTGCCCAGGCCACGCCGACTATGTGAAAAACATGATCACCGGTGCTGCGCAGATGGACGGCGCGATCCTGGTTGTTGCTGCGACTGATGGCCCGATGCCACAGACCCGTGAGCACATCCTGCTGGGCCGTCAGGTTGGCGTTCCTTACATCATCGTGTTCCTGAACAAGTGTGACATGGTTGATGATGAAGAGCTGCTGGAACTGGTTGAGATGGAAGTGCGTGACCTGCTGTCAGCTTATGACTTCCCAGGCGACGACACCCCAATCGTTCGTGGTTCTGCGCTGAAAGCGCTGGAAGGCGACGCTGAGTGGGAAGCAAAAATCATCGAGCTGGCTGAACACCTGGACAACTACATCCCGGAACCACAGCGTGCAATCGATATGCCGTTCCTGCTGCCAATCGAAGACGTATTCTCAATCTCTGGCCGTGGTACCGTTGTTACCGGTCGTGTTGAGCGCGGCATCGTTAAAGTCGGCGACGAAGTTGAAATCGTTGGTATCAAAGATA
>NZ_JBPFDF010000005.1:0-248086 GCF_051025615.1 Pantoea phosphatilytica | reverse complement strand
ATTACGCTTTCCTCCTTCAGAGTCAACCTCTTTTTTCAGAAGTTTTCTCCGGCGGCGCAGTCTCCTGTGCCTCTCAATCCGTTTCCCGTTGCCGGTGTGCCGTGTTGATGGAGGCGCATTATAGGGAGTTTCGCCGGGCTGACAAGCGTTTCTTCAAATTAATTTACTGAGCGCCTCTTTTTTAAACGAACGGCTTAAAAAGCGACATTTAATGGCCGAATAGCGCACAAATATCGCCATGAAACGTTGTAAAGAGACCTGATGTGGCTGAAGGCTGGTGCTATTATTTTGCTTCTTCTCGCAGGAAACCCCAGGAAGGATACTCAATGATCAGATCTGCGCGCAGCATGGCTGGTTTGCCATGGATAGCGGCGATGGCCTTTTTTATGCAGTCGCTTGATGCCACCATACTGAATACTGCCCTGCCCGCTATCGCCACCAGCCTCGACCGTTCTCCCCTCGCTATGCAATCTGCTGTTATCAGCTACACCCTGACCGTTGCGATGCTGATCCCGGTCAGCGGCTGGCTGGCCGATCGCTTCGGCACCCGCCGGGTGTTTATCATTGCGGTTTCCCTTTTTACCTTCGGATCACTGGCCTGCGCGCTGTCGCCAACGCTCCAGGTGCTGGTCATATCACGCGTCGTGCAGGGCATAGGGGGCGCCATGATGATGCCGGTCGCACGACTCGCGCTGCTGCGCGCCTACCCGCGCAGTGAACTGCTGCCGGTGCTCAACTTTGTGACCATGCCCGGATTAGTCGGTCCGATCCTGGGTCCGCTGCTGGGCGGCGTGCTGGTAACCTATGCGACGTGGCACTGGATCTTCCTGATTAATATTCCGATAGGCATCATGGGCATTGTCTACGCCCGTAAATATATGCCGGACTTCACTACCCCTAAACGCCGCTTCGACTTTTTCGGCTTTCTGCTGTTCGGAGCCGGACTGGTGATGATCTCGATCGGGATTGAGCTGTTTGGCGAACGCGTGGTTTCTGCCTGGCTGGCGGGCGGAATATTATTCAGCGGCATTGTGCTGTTGCTTCTTTATATCGTGCATGCCCGGCGTCACCCTTCGCCGCTGATTAATCTGCCGATGTTTAAAACCCGCACCTTCTCCGTCGGCATCGGCGGCAACATAGCATCCCGTCTCGGAACCGGCTGCGTGCCATTTTTAATGCCGCTCATGTTACAGGTGGGTTTTGGCTACTCTGCGATTATTGCCGGCTGCATGATGGCGCCTGTCGCCATCGGTTCAATACTGGCGAAGTCGACGGTGACCCAGCTGCTGCGCTGGCTGGGCTATCGTCGCCTGCTGGTCGGCATCACAACGATTATTGGTATTCTGATCGCCAGCTTCTCTCTGCAGTCTCCGGCAGAAAGCATCATCGTGCTGCTACTTCCGCTGTTTATTCTCGGCATGGCCATGTCAACGCAGTTCACCGCCATGAATACCATTACGCTGGCCGATCTGGATGACGATAACGCCAGTGGCGGTAACAGCGTGCTGGCCGTGACGCAGCAGCTGGCCATCAGTTTTGGTGTGGCGGTCAGTGCAGCCGTGCTCCGCTTCTATCAGGAGTTTGAAACGAGCACCATTTCCCAGTTTCACGCCACGTTCCTGACGATGGGGGTAGTGACGGTGCTGTCGGCGCTGACCTTTATGCTGCTGAAAAACGGAGATGGACGAAATCTGATTAGCGATCGCGATAAGAAGAAAAAGCGTTAGACGGAGCCTCGCATGACCAGTTCCGGCGTCAGCACCAGCGTCTGCTGGCTGGCGTCGGGATGGCTGAGCCGGTAAAGCAGGGTATCAATCGCCAGTTCACCCAGCGCATCTTTGGGCTGATGAATGGTGCTGAGGGGCGGAGTGAGATAGCGCGCCAGTTCGATATCATCATATCCCATCACCGCCATCTGCTGCGGAACCTGTATGTCAGCCTGATAAAGTGCATGATAGACACCAACCGCCATCGCGTCGTTGCTGGTAAACACCGCCTGCGGCGGCGTTTCCAGCGACAGCAGTTCAACCATGCCGTTGTAGCCGCCCTGAAATTCAAAGTCGCCACTCACCACATAGCCAGGCAAAATCTCCAGGCCACTCTTTGTCATGGCGTTGCGATAGCCCTCCAGCCGCATACGCGCCGGGGTTTTATCCTGCGGCCCGGCGATACAGGCGATGCGGGTATAACCGCTGTCGATAAGGTGCTGCGTCGCCAGCTCGCCACCCAGCAGCGCGTTATCCTGAATGATGTCACTCCGCCCTTCAAAGGGTGCCCAGTCCATCATGACGGCCGGAATGGCGGGATAGCGGTTCAGGATGTCGGCCGACGGCAGATGACTTTCGGTGCACATGATCAGCAGGCCATCCACGCGCTTCTGCATCAGCGTTTCCAGGCTGCGGTTCATCCGCTCCTCGTCGCCCGCCGTGTTGCAGAGGATCAGGCTGTAGCCACGCTGGTAGCAGCTCTCCTCCACGCCCCGCACCACTTCAGCATAAAACGGGTTGCTGCTGGTCGTCAGCAGCATACCGATCGTGTGCGTCTGATTGATTTTCAGACTGCGCGCCAGGGCGGAAGGGGCATAATTGAGATGGCGTATCGCCTGCTCAACCTTCTCCCGTACACCGTCACTCACAAAGCGGTTGTTATTAATAACGTGCGAGACGGTGGAGGTGGAGACGCCCGCCAGCCGGGCGACATCTTTCATGGTGCTCAAGCGCTTAGCCCTGCTGCTGCAAAAATTCATCGATCTCCGCGCGCCACGGCACGGAGGGCTGCGCACCCGGTCGGGTAACGGCGATCGCGGCGGCGGCATGAGCAAATCGCACCGCGTCATACATCGGTTTCTGCTCCAGTCGCGCCGTAATAAAGGCACCGTTAAAGGTATCGCCCGCCGCAATAGTGTCGATGGCCTTTACGCTGAAGCCGGCAATACGCTGGCCCTCTCCCTGCTCGCTCAGCCAGACGCCGCGACGTCCCAGGGTAATCAGGACCGTATGGATGCCTTTGGCATGCAGCACTGCCGCCGCGCGCGCCGCATCGTCGTCGCTGTTGACCGCAATACCGGTCAGACTCTCCGCTTCGGTTTCATTCGGTGTGATGATATCGATTAACGCCAGCAGCTCATCGGAGAGCGGGGTGGCGGGCGCCGGATTCAGGATCACCTGGGTCTGATGCTGTCGGGCGAGTCTGGCAGCAGCCAGTACGCTCTCCAGCGGGGACTCCAGCTGCATTAATAGCGCATCAGCATCGGCGATCACCTGCTGATGACGCGTGACGTACGCGGGTGTCAGCGCCGCATTCGCGCCGGAGTAGATGCCGATATTGTTCTCACCTTCGCCGTTGACGAAGATCATCGCCACGCCTGTCGACTCACCCTCAACGATCCCGACCGGCGTGGTATCAATGTTGTCCTGCGCCAGCTGCTGACGGATACGTTCGCCGATGTCGTCAGCGCCCACACAGGCGATAAAGGCGATATCGGCACCCGCACGTCCGGCTGCGACGGCCTGATTGGCACCTTTACCGCCAAACGCAATCTGATAACCCTGCCCGATCACCGTTTCACCGGGACGAGGGAAGTGCGCCAGATTAAGGATGTGGTCAGCATTAATGCTGCCAAGAACGGCCAGTTTTGCGTTTTTGCTCATAGGGGAGTCCGGAATAAGTGCGCCACCGGAAGGGTGGCGCGGTGCCCTGCTTTTCTTTGAGTTATTGAGTGACCAGCTTCAGGTCGACCGGGTTGATCGCCTTCACCTTTTCACCCTTCAGCACTTTATCAGCGGTATCCACGCCGATCATGCCAATTTTGTCTGGCATCTGTGCCACGGTCGCAGACAGTTTGCCACCTTCGACGGCTTTCACGCCATCCGCGGTGCCGTCAAAACCTACCACGATCACACCGGTTTTACCGGCGGTCTGCAGCGCACGCAGTGCACCCAGCGCCATTTCATCGTTCTGAGCGAAGACAGCCTGCACATCCGGATGGGCCTGCAGCAGGTTCTGCATGACGTTCAGACCCTTGGTGCGGTCGAAATCAGCAGGCTGGCTGGCGAGGATCTGGAATTTGTGTGCATCTGCGGCTTGTTTGAAGCCTTCGCCACGTTCGCGGGCGGCAGACGTTCCGGCAATGCCCTGCAGCTCAATAATTTTGGCGTTTTCGCCCACTTTCTTCGCGATGTAGTCACCCGCCATTTTACCGCCGAAACGGTTATCCGAGGCGACGTGGCTGACAACGGTGCCCTGTGCGGCCACGCGGTCCAGCGTAATCACCGGGATCTTCGCCTGGTTCGCCATCTTCACGGCATTGCCTACAGCATCAGAATCGGTAGGGTTGATCAGCAGCAGTTTGGTGCCGCGCACCGTCAGATCCTGCACGTTCGCCAGCTCTTTCGCCGGGTTGTTCTGAGAGTCCAGCACCACCAGGTTGTAGCCCAGCTTGTCCGCCTCTTTCTGAGCACCCTCTTTCAGCGAAACAAAGAACGGGTTGTTCAGGGTTGAGACCACCAGTGCGATGGTATCTTTTGCCATCGCGCCGGTGCTGAGCGTTGCGCCAAGGATCGCAGCCAGTATGGTTAACTTTTTCATCTTGTTATCCTGTGTAAGGTCAGAGTTATTTACTGCTTTTATTATCCACCAGCACCGCCAGCAGGATGACTACCGCTTTAACGATCATCTGGTAGTACGAAGAAACACCCATCAGGTTCAGGCCGTTATTCAGAAAGCCGAGGATCAGCGCGCCAATCAGGGTGCCGAAAATACGCCCTTTACCGCCCGCCAGGCTGGTTCCGCCCAGCACGACCGCCGCAATCGCATCCAGCTCATAGCCGGTGCCTGCAGTAGGCTGTGCCGAGGAGAGACGTGCCACTTCGATCGTGCCCGCCAGCGCCGCCAGCATGCCACTCAGTGAGTAGACGATGATTTTGACGCGATTGACGTTAATGCCGGAAAGACGCGTTGCCGCCTCATTTCCGCCAAGGGCATAGATGTAGCGGCCCAGACGGGTGTGCTGCAGCATGTACCAGGCGGCGATGAAGACCAGCGCCATCAGCCAGACCGGCGCAGGAACGCCCAGCGGACGACCGATACCAAACCAGCCCAGCAGATCGGCATTGGCGCTGAAACCGGTGTTAATCGGGCTGCCATCGGTGTAGACCATGGTGACACCGCGCAGCAGCAGCATCATAACCAGGGTGGCGATAAATGCCTGTACCTTGCCGCGTGCCACAATCGTGCCGGTCACGCCGCCGATAGCCGCCCCCAGCGCCAGCGATGCCGCCACCGCGACGAGGGCATTCACTTCCATACCGACCAGCGAGGCGCCCACCGCACCGGTCAGGGCCAGCAGCGACCCCACAGAAAGGTCGATACCGGAGGTCAGGATCACCAGCGTCATTCCCACCGCCATAATGGCGTTAACCGAGGTCTGCTGCAGGATGTTGAACAGGTTCGCTACGGTAAAGAAGTTCGGGCTCTGGCTGGCCACCACGGCGATCAGCACCAGCAGCGCAATCAGCGACTTCTGTTCAAGCAGCCAGCTTTTGCTAAACCAGCGACGGCTGGCAGGTAAAGTTTGGGTCGTCATACCACTAAATCCTCGCTGTGTTGCTTGCCTACGGCGGCGGCCATCAGGCTCTCCTGAGTGGCCTCTTCCCGGGTAAATTCGCCGCTGATACGGCCTTCATGCATCACCAGAATCCGGTCGCTCATGCCCAGCACTTCCGGCATCTCCGAGGAGACCAGGATGATGCTCAGCCCTTCGGCTTTAAACTGGTTAATCAGTTGATAGATCTCTTTCTTTGCGCCGACATCCACACCGCGCGTCGGCTCATCCAGAATCAGCACGTCCGGACGGGTCATCAGACCGCGGGCTATCGCCACTTTCTGCTGGTTTCCCCCCGACAGCAGGCCGATCGGCTGCTCCATAGAGGGGGTTTTGACGTTAAACAGCCGGATGAAGTCGCCCACCGCCAGCTGCTCCGCCGCATGTTTCAGGGTGCCGCCACCGTGACTGAAATAGCGAAGCGCCGTCAGCGACATGTTCTCTTTTACTGACATCCCCAGCACCAGACCATCGCGCTTACGATCTTCAGAGATGTAGACGATGCCGTTAGCCAGCCCATCCTGCGGTGAACGCGTGACCACATCCCGGCCATTGAGCCACAGGGATCCGGCCCGACGCGGCAGCGCGCCATAGAGGACTTTCATCAGTTCGGTCCGGCCCGCGCCCATCAGGCCAGAGATGCCCAGAATTTCACCTTTGCGCAGGCTGAAGCTGACATCCTCCACGCCCGGGCCGCTGACGTTCTCCACCCGGAGACGCACCTCGCCGGGTGCCTGGTCGATATGGGGGTATTGATCTTCCAGTTTGCGGCCGACCATCATCTCGATCAGGCTCTCTTCGGTCAGCGCGCTGACCGGACGTTCAGCGATAAACTGACCATCGCGGAACACCGTGACGTCATCGCAGATCTCAAAAATCTCTTTCATACGATGCGAGATATAGACGATGCCGCAGCCCTGCGCTTTCAGCTCGTTGATCACCCGAAAAAGCGACAGCGTTTCGGTATCGGTGAGCGCATCGGTCGGCTCATCCATGATGATCACTTTTGACTCAAAGCTCAGCACCTTGGCGATCTCAACCATTTGCTGATCGCCAATCGACAAATCGCCCACCAGCTTATGGCTGCTGAAGCGCAGATTGAGTCGCTTCAGCAGTGCATCGGCTTCGGCATACATCCGTGACCACTGGATACGGCCAAACGTCGTGACATATTCGCGACCGAGGAAAATATTCTCCGCCACGGTTAACTGCGGGATCAGGTTCAGCTCCTGATGGATAATGCCAATACCCGCTTCCTGCGAGGCCTTTGGCCCACTGAAACGGGTCTCTTTGCCCAGCCAGCGCAGCGTACCGGCATCATACTGATAGATCCCGGTCAGCACTTTCATCATGGTGGACTTGCCTGCGCCGTTTTCGCCCACCAGCGCCATGACGCGTCCGGCCCGGACATTCAGCGACGCGCCTTTCAGGGCTTTTACACCCGGAAAGGATTTTTCAATGCCGTCGAGTTGCAGTAAAGGTTGCATAGCCGCCTCAGAAGGTCACACCGGCGCTGAGGATGACATTCGCAAACGGAGAGCACTCTCCGCTGCGAATGACCGCCTGACTACGCTGCGTTTGTTGTTTGAATGTCTCATGACTGATGTAGCGGATGGTGATGGTATTTCCCTGGTGCTGTTGCAAGGCTTCGAGCACGGCGATCAGCGCGCCATGAAGTGACGGATTGTGCTGCTTAATCTCCTCGGCGATCAGGGCGCCCTCGACCTGCATCTCCAGTGCAACGGCATTCACCACCTGCATAAAATCGGGCGTACCCGGCGTGAGCGCCAGATCGATGCGCTGCGGTCCTGCCGGGATCGGCAAGCCTGCATCGGCAATCGTCAGCGTATCCGTGTGTCCCAGGCGGGCAATCACATGAGAGAGTTCAGCGTTTAACAGGCGACCTTTTTTCATCTTTTCACTCCACAGCGAAACGTTTCGCTTCCGGGAGTGTATGAAAAGCCGTCAACAACTCAATCAGCAGATCAGAAATCTGTGATCGCTATCGAAACGTTTCGCTTACGCGGAGGACAATTTGCGTTAAGGTGGGAAGGAGCCGGAAAAAAGGGGCCGCAGAGGCGGCCCGGCATGAACGGAGACTGTCGGTTGCGGTCGGTGAAATGAACCTGTACCGCGAGGGTTAAGGCAGCTTCTTAACCTGCTTTACATCCAGCTCAACGCTGTTGAAATCTTTATCCAGTTCACCCGTCAGCTCAACGTTGTCCTGCGGCGAAATGGTCTGCCCGTTCCAGTGCTTACGATCGATCTCCACCTCCATCGTCCCGGTCTGGTCACGGAACAGATAATCTTCATGGCCGATCTGCTTTTCCAGCTTGCCACGCACGGTGATCCAGCTGTCATCCTTCATCTCTTCCGCCTGCTTCACGGTCACGACGCTGGTGTGGTCGGCTTTGAATCCGCCCTGACCCTCTGCGGTCTGCGTCTGCGCGGCGGGTGCGCTGGGATCAACAAATCCGCCCTGCTGGGCAGCAAAAACCGGTGCGGAAGCCAGCATTACGACGGCCAGAATTGCAGCGTGCTTTTTCATGGTGTACCCCTTTTTTTAAGTCATGTTGCCGGTGTGAATGAGCCCAGTAGACCACAGGGTTCTTAACAGCTTCTTAAGCGTTAAAAATAAGCGCGCTGCGCCGGAATCCGCTGTACAAGCCGGGAGGGGCTTCGTATAAAACGCTATCAGCAGAGGGAGACGGGATGCGTATTTTACTGATTGAGGACGATCGCCTGATTGGCGACGGCATTAAGGCGGGGCTGAGTAAGCTGGGTTTCAGCGTGGACTGGTTCACGTCGGGTGAGGCGGGCTTTAACGCCCTGGCGGCAGCGCCCTGGGATGCGGTGATCCTGGATCTCTCGCTGCCTGAGCGTGACGGCCTTGATATCCTGCGGCAGTGGCGACAGCAGGGCAACGATGTGCCGGTGCTGATCCTCACCGCCCGCGATGCGCTCGACCAGCGGCTCGAAGGGCTGCAGCAGGGCGCTGACGACTATCTGTGCAAACCCTTCGCCCTGACCGAAGTGGCCGCTCGCTTGCAGGCGCTGATCCGTCGCCGTCACGGCCAGCTGCAGCCTGAACTGCGTCACGGCAATGTGGTGCTGATCCCGGGCAGCCACAGTGTGATGTGCGATGGCGAGCCGGTTGCGCTGAAAAGCCGCGAACTGGCGCTGCTGGAACTCTTTCTGCGCAACCCCGGCCGGGTGCTGACGCGCAGCCAGCTGGAAGAGAAGCTCTACAGCTGGGATGCCGATGTCTCCAGCAACGCCGTGGAAGTGCATATCCATCATCTGCGTAAGAAGCTGGGCAGCCACTTTATCCGAACGCTGCATGGCGTCGGTTACACCCTGGGAGCCACCGGATGCGATCAATGAGCCTGTTTCTGCGGCTCGGCCTCGGTTTTGTGCTGCTGCTGGCGATCTGCTGGGGCAGTGCCAGCCTCAGCGCCTGGCATCAGACCCGCGAAACCCTGGATGAGCTCTTTGATACCCAGCAGATGCTGCTGGCCAAGCGCCTGCTGACGCTGGATTTCGCCTCGCTCGACAACGTTACACTGCCCACCACCAAAGCGATGCTGCGCCACCATCGCGGCGATCAGGATGACGACGCCCTGGCGTTTGCGGTCTTCACGCGCGACGGCAGGCAGGTACTGAACGATGGTGATAATGGGCGCTATCTGCCGTTTGAGGCGGAGTATCAGGGATTTCACGAGGGGCAGCTCACCAACGATGACGATCGCTGGCGATTCGTCTGGCTGACCACCCCCGACAGGCAGTTCCGCGTGGTGGTGGGCCAGGAGGTGGAGTACCGGGATGACATGGCGCAGG
This sequence comes from Pantoea phosphatilytica, assembly GCF_051025615.1. Classification (NCBI taxonomy): domain Bacteria; kingdom Pseudomonadati; phylum Pseudomonadota; class Gammaproteobacteria; order Enterobacterales; family Erwiniaceae; genus Pantoea; species Pantoea phosphatilytica. The sequence goes on along the minus strand of NZ_JBPFDF010000005.1, from coordinate 238,647 downwards.
ATCTGATGCGCGCCAGCGTTCTGCCGTGGCTGCTGGCGCTGCCTTTTATGCTGATGTTGCTGATCGCGCTGGTCTGGTCTGAACTGCGCCCACTGAAGACGCTGGCGCGACAGCTGGCGCAGCGCGCGCCGGATGACGACACGCCGCTGCAGGCTGACCGCGTGCCGAAAGAGGTTCAGCCGCTGATAGTCGCGCTTAACGGGCTGTTCAGCCGCATCAGCGCCATGGTGCAGCGTGAACGGCGCTTTACCTCCGATGCCGCTCATGAACTGCGCAGTCCGCTGGCGGCGCTGCAGGTGCAAAGCGAGGTGATCCAGCTGACGGCAGATGATGAAGTGATGCGCACCCATGCGCTGCAGCAGCTGGATACCGGCATCATCCGTGCGACCCGGCTGGTGGACCAGCTGCTGACGCTCTCCCGGGTGGAAGCGGAGGATGCCCGCAGCGCCTTCGAACCGGTGGCGCTGAAACGCACTGTGCAGGAGACGCTGGCTGCCCAGCTGCCGCTGGCGGATAAAACGGGCGTCACCCTGCGACTGCATGCGGAGGCCGATCCGCAGCTTCAGGGGAATCCGCTGCTGCTGTCACTGCTGGTGCGCAATCTGCTGGATAACGCCATTCGTTATACGCCCGCGGGCAGTGAAGTCGATGTGCGGTTAGCGGCGAACAGCCTGTCGGTTGAGGATAATGGCGAGGGGATGCGTGACGCCGATCGGCAACGGCTCGGTGAGCGTTTCTGGCGACCGCCGGGTCAGGAGAAAAGTGGCAGCGGACTGGGATTATCAATCGTCCGTCAAATCGCGCAGCTGCATGAGATGGAGGTCGCCTTCAGCCAGCGACCCGGCAGCGGACTCTGCGTCACGCTGCGCTGGTCAGCGCCCACCCCGTAAGGCGGGCGCGGCCGATCAGATCTCGACCTGGGTTCCCAGCTCAATCACCCGGTTTGGCGGGATCTCAAACTGGTCTGGCGCACGGAGCGCATTGCGCTGCAGCGCCAGGAAGAGTTTGCCGCGCAGGCGCAGATACCACGGACGCTTGCCGATGATCAGCGACTCGTGCGACATAAAGAAGGAGGTCTCCATCATGCGACAGTTCAGCCCTTCCAGCCCGCATCGATGGAAAATCTCCTCGACGTTAGGCGTTTCGCGCCAGCCGTAGCTCGCCACCACCCGCCAGAAGGTGGGCGACAGCTGCTCAATGGTGACGCGCCGCACGTTGTGAACGTAAGGGGCATCTTCTGTCCGCAACGTCAGCAGCACGACCCGCTCATGCAACACCTTGTTGTGCTTGAGATTGTGCAGCATGGCAAACGGAATCACATTCAGGGCGCGCGACATATAGACCGCCGTGCCAGGCACCCGAACCGGCGGCGACTTCTCCAGTGAGGCGATCATCGCCTCCAGGGAGTTGCCGTGCTCATGCATACGGCGCAGCAGGCGGAAACGTTCGCTTTTCCACGTCGTCATAATGATAAACATCACCATGCCGAGACAGAGCGGCAGCCAGCCACCCGAAAAGATTTTCACCAGGTTCGCCGTAAACAGCGGCACGTCGATACAGAGCATCAGCACCAGGATGACGCCGACCGCCAGCTTATGCCAGTGCCAGTTTTTCACGGCCACGGTGCAGGAGAGGATCGCGGTCAGCACCATCGTGCCGGTTACGGCGATACCATAGGCCGCAGCCAGGTTGCTGGAGTGCTCGAAGCTGATGATCACAATCAGCACCGCAAAATAGAGCACCCAGTTGATGACCGGAATATAGATCTGGCCCGATTCCCGCTCAGAGGTGTGAATGATGCGCATCCCCGGCAGATACCCCAGGCGCACCGCCTGACGGGTCAGTGAGAAGACCCCGGAGATGACCGCCTGTGACGCGATAACCGTCGCCAGCGTTGCCAGAATCAGCATCGGGATCAGCGCCCAGTCCGGCGCCAGCAGAAAGAAGGGGTTCTTAATCGCTTTGGGATCGCTGAGTAACAGCGCACCCTGACCAAAGTAGTTCAGCACCAGCGAAGGCAGCACTACCGAGAACCATGCCAGCCGGATCGGCACTTTACCGAAGTGCCCCATATCGGCATAGAGTGCTTCAACCCCGGTTATCGCCAGCACCACCGCGCCCAGGGCGAAGAAGGAGACCGATTTATAGTGCAGGAAGAACTCCACGGCATACGCGGGATTCAGCGCGTGCAGCACCTCCGGATTCTTCATGATGCCAAGACCGCCAAGCACGGCCAGCACCAGGAACCACAACAGCATCACCGGAGCAAAGAGTTTTCCCACCATGCCGGTGCCATGTTTCTGGATCACGAACAGCAGCGTCAGGACCGCAATCGACATCGGCACAATAAAGGGATCCAGCGACGGTGCGGCAATCTCCAGGCCTTCAATAGCTGACATCACCGAAATAGCCGGCGTGATCACCACCTCGCCATAGAAGAAGCTGCCGCCAATCAGGCCCATGATCACCAGTATCGCCGTGGCGCGCCCCCCGGTATGCCGGCCCGCCAGCGACATCAGTGTCAGAATGCCGCCTTCACCGGCGTTGTCGGCGCGCATCACATAACTGATATATTTCAGTGAGACCACCAGCACCAGCAGCCAGAAAATCAGCGACAGAAAGCCAAATACCGCTTCCCGTTCAACACCGAAGCCAAACTGTCCGGAGAGACATTCACGCAGGGTGTACAGCGGACTGGTGCCGATATCCCCGTAAACAACACCAATCGCGGCCAGCGTTAATCCACGAAGTGACTGCTTATTATCCGAGCTCATAGAGTTATCTTTTGTTGGAGTCTAAGAGGCGCAACACCCCTCGCTCAGGCCATCAAAAAGCGCACAGTATGCACGTATTGCCGAAAATTCCTATACCCGCTTCGCCTCTCAGTCCGGCTCACAGGGCCGTTTCAGGCGGTAAAGTCTCATTTAACGCCACTTTTAACCACGCAAACCTTCTGAAACAAAAAAGCTGACAGCTATCAACGCTTTCGCGCATGATGATCTATAGAGTAAGGCGCTTGCTTAAGCGCGGCGGCCCGACGATCGTAAGGATATTGATGTGATTATGGCTCAACCCCACCTTTTGGCAGAAAGAATTTCTCGCCTCAGCAATGCGTTAGAAAAAGGATTGTATGAGCGTCATCACGCCATTCGCCTCTGCCTGCTGGCGGCGCTGAGCGGTGAGAGCGTATTCCTGCTGGGACCGCCCGGTATCGCCAAGAGTCTGATTGCCCGCCGCCTTAAATATGCCTTTCAGCACGCCCGCGCCTTTGAATATCTGATGACCCGCTTTTCTACGCCGGAAGAGGTGTTTGGCCCGCTCTCCATTCAGGCGCTCAAGGATGAAGGACGCTATCAGCGTCTGACAAAAGGCTATCTGCCCGACGCGGAAATTGTCTTTCTGGATGAGATCTGGAAAGCCGGTCCGGCGATCCTGAATACCCTGCTGACCGCCATTAACGAACGCCGCTTCCGCAATGGTGACAGCGAAGAGAAAATCCCGATGCGGCTGCTGGTTACCGCCTCCAACGAGCTACCGGAAGCCGACAGCGGCCTTGAGGCGCTCTATGACCGGATGCTGATCCGTCTGTGGCTGGATAACGTGCATGAGAAGCAGAACTTCCGCAGCCTGCTGACCCACCAGCAGGATGAGCACGCCAATCCGGTGGCGGAATCGCTGCGCATCAGCGATGAAGAGTATGCGCAGTGGCAGCTTGGCATCAGCCAGGTCTCTCTGCCCGATGCGGTGTTTGAGCTGATTTATCAGCTGCGCCAGCAGCTGGAGAGCCAGCCCGCCGCACCCTACATTTCCGACCGTCGCTGGAAGAAGGCCATTCATTTGCTGCAGGCGAGTGCCTTTTACAGCGGGCGCAACGCCATTGCCCCTGTCGACCTGATCCTGCTGAAGGATTGTCTCTGGCACGACGTCGCCTCCATGCAGCTGCTGGAACGCGAAATCGATCAGCTGATGACGTTACACGCCTGGCAGCAGCAGTCGATGCTGCTTAAACTGCAGCAGATCAACGCGCGCCGCCTGGCGCTGCAGCAACAGCAGAGTATCGCCCAGGCGATCACCCTGGAGAAGCACAGCGGTATGTTCAGCCGCAAACCCCATTACGATATGCCGGAAAATCTCACCGATGAGCAGCTGACGCTGATGCTGCAGAAGCCGCTGACGCTGCACGATATGCAGGTGACGCATCTGGTGATCGCCCGTGACGCCCTGAATCAGTGGCTGCAGAAAGGGGGCGAGGTACGCGGCAAGCTGAACGGCATTGGCTTTGCCCAGAGTCTGGATTTACAGGTGGATGCGCAGCACTGTCTGGCGGTCCGGGATGTCAGCCTGCAGTCGTCGCGTCTCACCCTGCCTGGCGTCAACACCCGCGAGCCGCTGCCGGGTGAGATCAGTGAGGCACTGGATGCGCTGGAGAGCGAGCTGCGTTCCCAGCGCCATCTCTTCAGTCAGCATCAGCGCTGCCTCTTTATCAGCGATGACTGGCTGGCGCGGGTGGAAACCAGCCTGCAGGATGTGGCGGAACAGCTGAAACAGGCGCGTAAATGATCTCCGTGGAGACGCTCAGCACCCTGCTCTCGGTGGGGGAGACTGAACTGATTGAAGAGCTGATTATTGCTCTGCTGGCGTCTCCCCAGCTGGCGCTGTTTTTTGAAAAATTTCCCGGACTGAAAAAAGCGCTGCTGCGCGACGTGCCGCGCTGGCGCGCAGAGATCAATGCAGAACTCAAAGCTACGCCCGTTCCGGCGACGCTGGCGGAGGAGTTTCAGCTGTTTCAGCGGGTACAGCTGTTCAGCGATCGTGAATTCAGCCACCAGCTGGATACCACCCTTCAGGCGCTTGAAAGCCTGCCATCCCCTTTCCTTGATGAAGCACACCGGCTGCTGCAGCACGCGGAGACCCGTCAGCTCAGCAGCGCACAGCATCAGCTTTTTTTGCAGCGCTGGCGACTGAGCCTGACCTTACAGACCCTGACGCTGAATCAGGATTTGCTGGAGCAGCAGCGCGAGCGCCTGATGGCGGAACTGCAGCAGCGCATGGCGCTGAGCGGCCAGCTGGCACCGGTTCTCGGTGACGATGATGAAGCAGCCGCTGGCCGGTTGTGGGACATGAGCAAAGCGTCACTGCAGCCCGGCGACTATCAGCTGATGCTGCAGTATGGCGATTTTCTGGCGCAGCAACCTGAGCTGATGACGCTGGCCCGGCAGCTGGGACGCAGCCGGGAGGCCAAATCGGTGCCGTCACAGGAGGCCCCTCTGGAGGCCTTCCACCAGCTGGTGCAGGAGCCTGACGCCGTGCCGGAGGAGGTCAGCGGCATTCATCAAAGCGATGATGTGCTGCGTCTGCTGCCACCGGAACTCGCGGCGCTGAGCATCAGCGAACTGGAGCTGGAGTTTTACCGGCGGCTGGTTGAGAAACGGCTGCTGACTTACAGGCTGCAGGGTGACGCCTGGCATGAGAAGGTGATGATGCGTCCGGCCAGCCATCAGCAGCATGAAGAGCAGCCGCGCGGTCCTTTTATCGTCTGCGTCGATACCTCCGGTTCGATGGGCGGCTTTAACGAGCGCTGCGCCAAAGCCTTCTGTCTGGCGCTGCTGAAGGTCGCGCTGGCCGATCGTCGTCGCTGCTACATCATGCTGTTCGCGCATGAGGTGATTGGCTATGAGCTGACCGGCGATGACGGGCTGGAACAGGCGATCCGCTTCCTGAGCCAGCGTTTTCGCGGCGGCACCGACCTGGCCGCCTGCCTCTCCTCGGTGGTAACCCGAATGGAGGGCAGCCTGTGGCAGGAAGCGGATGCGGTGATCGTCTCTGATTTTATCGCTCAGCGCCTGCCGGAAGAGGTGATCGGCGCAATTAAAAAACGCCAGCGACATAATCAGCAACGTTTTCACGCCGTGGCGATGTCGGCCCACGGAAAACCCGGCATTCTGCGCATCTTCGACCATATCTGGCGCTTCGATACCGGCATGAAAAGCCGTCTGCTGCGCCACTGGCGCCGTTAAGTCATCTGACCGAAAAGCTTCTTTGCTATAGTAAATTACCGTTTCACTTACTCAGCAATCTGGAGCTTCCTGTGACGCTTGCTCAACCCCACCGCGATTTGCCAGCCCCGACGCGGACGTTATTGCTCTCCGGCCAGAACATTGAACAAAAACGTGCCGAATTGCTGGCCTATTTTCTTCAGACCTGGGAACAGTATGAAAGCCTGTTCACCTGTCTGGCCGATTCAAAGGCCTGGTTCAACAAAGCCATTCCGCTGCGCCATCCGTTAATCTTCTATTTTGGTCATACCGCGACGTTCTACATTAATAAGCTGATGGCCGGACGCCTGATCGACGCCCGCCTGGACGATCGCATCGAAGCGATGATGGCGATCGGCGTGGATGAGATGAGCTGGGACGATCTCAACGACAGCCACTATGACTGGCCGACCATTGACGCCGTGCGCGAATACCGCGGGCGCGTGAAGGCGCTGGTCAGCGATCTGATCCAGACCATGCCTGTTACGCTGCCAATCACCTGGGAAAGCCCGGCCTGGGTGATCCTGATGGGTATCGAGCATGAACGTATTCATCTGGAAACCTCCAGCGTGCTGATACGCCAGTTACCGCTTGAGTGGGTCCGGCCGCAGGCCGCCTGGCCGGTCTGTCCGATGGCGCGCCACCAGCGCGAAACCGTGCCCGCTAACAGCCTGCTGCCGATGCCCGGCGGCACCGTCACCCTGGGAAAAACCGACGATACCTATGGCTGGGATAACGAATATGGCCGTCAGCAGATCACGCTGCAGCCGTTCCAGGCGAGCAGGATGCTGGTCAGCAACGCGGAATATTTTGCGTTCGTCGAGGCTGGCGGCTATCAGGATCGCCGCTGGTGGGATGACGAAGGCTGGGGCTGGTGTCAGTTTGCCGATGCGGTAATGCCGACCTTCTGGGTGGGCACGCCTGAGATGCCCGATCAGCTAAAACTGCGCCTGATGTGCGAAGAAGTCGCCATGCCGTGGGACTGGCCTGCCGAGGTCAATCAGCTGGAGGCGGCCGCGTTCTGTCGCTGGAAAGCGGCGCAGACCGGTATGGCCATTCAGCTGCCCTGCGAAGCCGAATGGGCGCAGCTGCGTGAGCAGGTGGCTGGCGATCAGCCGGACTGGGAGCGGGCGCCGGGCAATATCAATCTGGCGTACTGGGCTTCCTCATCTCCGGTCGATCTGTTCGCGCAGGGCAGTTTCTTCGATATCGTCGGGAACGTCTGGCAGTGGACAACCACGCCGATCAACGGCTTCGAAGGCTTTGAAGTCCATCCGCTTTACGACGATTTCTCTACCCCAACCTTTGATGGCAAACATTCGCTGATCAAAGGCGGCAGCTGGATCTCGACCGGCAACGAAGCACTGAAATCGGCTCGCTATGCGTTCCGTCGCCACTTCTTCCAGCATGCCGGTTTCCGCTATGTCGTCTCCACGCATCAGGAGACCATGGCGCTGAACCCCTATGAGTCGGATGCGATGGTGTCGCAGTATCTCGATTTCCAGTATGGTCCGCGCTATTTCGGTGTCGATAACTACGCCGAAAGCCTGGTCAGGCTGGCGCTGGAGCACACCCACGCGCGCGGCGAGGCGCTGGACATCGGCTGCGCCACCGGCCGCGCCAGCTTCGAACTGGCCCGCCATTTCGACCGGGTGACCGGCATGGACTATTCGGCACGCTTTATCGATGTGGCGCTGCAGCTGGCCAGCGGCGAAGATTTCCGTTATCTGCTGCCCCAGGAGGGCGATCTGGTCGAATATCGCCAGGTTCGCCTGAAAGATTTCGTCCAGGAGAGCGCACTGGCGCAGCGGATCCAGTTTGTGCAGGGTGACGCCTGCAACCTCAAGCCACAGCCCGATCGTTACGATCTGGTGCTCGCCTCTAACCTGATCGACCGTCTGCGACAGCCTGCGCGTTTCCTGCGCGACGTGACGCCGATGCTGCGGCAGGGCGGCATTCTGCTGCTTTCATCGCCCTATACCTGGCTGGAGGCGTTCACGCCGAAGGAGAACTGGCTGGGCGGCGTGCGCGAAAACGGCGAAGCGCTGACGACGCTACAGGCGCTGCAACGTCTGCTGGCGGCCGACTTCGAGCAGGTCGGCGAACCGCAGGATGTGCCCTTTGTGATCCGCGAAACGGCCCGCAAGTTCCAGCACACGCTGGCGCAGGTCACGCTCTGGCGTAAACGTTAAGTGAACCGGCAGCGGCGCCCGTCGCTGCCGGGAGTTGCCTGAATCGCTATTTTGCTGCACATTCACCCCTGTTACTCAAGCAGACCTATAACGAGGATGGCCATGGCCGAACACCTGCAGCTCGATAATCTGGATCGCGGCATTCTGAATGCCCTGCTGGAGAATGCGCGCACCGCTTACGCCGAGCTGGCAAAACAGTTTAACGTCAGCCCCGGCACCATTCATGTGCGCGTAGAGAAGATGAAACAGGCGGGGATTATTCTGGGCACCCGCGTGGATATCGATCCCCGCCAGCTGGGGTTCGATGTCTGCTGCTTTATCGGTATCATCCTGAAAAGCGCCCGCGACTATCCGGCGGCGCTGAGCAAGCTGAACGCGCTGGATGAGGTGGTTGAAGCTTGGTACACCACCGGCCACTACAGCATCTTTATTAAAGTGATGTGCCGCTCGATCGACGCTCTGCAACAGGTGTTGATCAACAAGATCCAGACCATCGATGAAATCCAGTCCACGGAAACCCTGATCTCGCTGCAAAACCCGATCATGCGCACCATCAAACCCTGATCCCTCTCGCCTGTGCATAATCTTATCCCTGACGAATGTGGCGGCTGACAACGGCTGCGTTCGCCTCTCCTGATCTATTAACCCTGTTGTCCACAGGTGGATCACCGCTTGATCACAGCGTACAATGCTCGCCTTAATGTCCGGGAGAGCAAGATGGCCGATATTACCTTAATCAGTGGCAGTACCCTGGGTAGCGCAGAGTACGTGGCTGAACATCTGGAAGAAAAATTACAGGATGCGGGCTTCTCAACGCAGATGCTGCACGGCCCGACGCTGGATGAGCTGCCGGCCAAGGGGATCTGGCTGGTGGTCAGCTCCACCCACGGTGCAGGCGATATTCCCGATAATCTGCTGCCGCTCTTTGAAGCCATTCGTGACACGCAGCCCGACCTCTCTCAGGTGCGGTTCGGTGCCGTCGGACTCGGCAACCATGAATATGATCTCTTTTGTGGTGCGATCCGCCAGATTGAAGCACAGCTGATTGCCCAGGGTGCGCACCGGATCGGCGATCGTCTGGAGATTGACGTGCTGGAGCATGAGATCCCCGAAGATCCGGCGGAGGCCTGGCTGGAAAGCTGGAAAAGCGCGATCTGAAGGCGGTCGGGGATCGCGAAATCGTCACGATCCCCAGTGGAAGATGCTGAATTTATCCTTTTTCACTCTTTTGTTTTGTGGATAACTACCCCTCAATCGTGCGTATAACCGGTAGTTATCCAAAGAACAACCCGAGAACGTTTTTTGAGCTGTGGATAAGCGGGCTTTTTGATCCCAGCTTATACGGATCAGGATCACCGATCATTCACAGCTAACGATCCTCTTTATCCTGTTGTTTCTGCTCCTATTCTGACAGATATCCACAGGGGGACGGGATCCTAATAAGAGATCTAACAGAAAGATCATATACAGATCTAAGATCCTTTCTTTTAAAACCTGACGATCCCGCGACTTTCACCCCAGCCGGAATTTGAGTAGAATCCACGCCCCAGGACGACGATCCTGCACGTTAATTAACCGAGGTACCACTTCATGTTTTATCAGGATCCTTTTGACGTCATCGTAATTGGTGGTGGTCATGCGGGCACCGAAGCCGCAATGGCGGCCGCCCGAATGGGTCAGCAAACCCTGTTACTCACCCATAACATTGATACGCTTGGACAAATGTCCTGTAACCCGGCGATCGGTGGCATTGGCAAAGGACATCTGGTGAAGGAAGTGGATGCCTTAGGGGGTCTGATGGCCCGTGCGATCGACCAGGCGGGTATCCAGTTCAGGATACTAAACGCGAGCAAAGGGCCGGCCGTCCGGGCGACCCGTGCGCAGGCGGATCGCGTGCTCTATCGTCAGGCCGTGCGCACGGCACTGGAGAATCAGCCTAACCTGATGATCTTCCAGCAGGCGGTCGACGATCTTATCGTGGAAAACGATCGCGTCGTGGGCGCGGTCACCCAGATGGGCCTGAAGTTCCGCGCAAAAACCGTAGTTCTGACCGTCGGCACCTTCCTTGATGGCAAAATTCATATCGGTCTGGACAACTACAGTGGTGGTCGCGCTGGCGATCCGCCGTCCATTCCGCTGGCAAAACGCCTGCGTGCGCTGCCGCTGCGGGTGAACCGCCTTAAGACAGGTACGCCGCCGCGCATCGATGCGCGCTCCATCGATTTTTCGGTGCTGACGCCGCAGCACGGTGACAACCCGATGCCGGTCTTCTCCTTCATGGGCAGTGCTGCTGAACATCCGCAGCAGGTGCCGTGCTGGATCACCCATACCAACGAGAAAACCCATGAGGTGATCCGCAGCAACCTGGATCGCAGCCCGATGTACGCCGGGATTATCGAAGGGATCGGCCCGCGCTATTGCCCGTCGATCGAAGATAAGGTGATGCGCTTTGCCGATCGCAACTCGCATCAGATCTTCCTGGAGCCGGAAGGGCTGACCAGCAACGAGATCTATCCGAACGGTATCTCTACCAGCCTGCCGTTTGACGTACAGATTCAGATCGTCCGCTCGATGCTGGGCATGGAGAACGCGAAGATCGTGCGCCCTGGCTATGCCATTGAGTATGACTTCTTCGATCCGCGCGATCTGAAACCGACGCTGGAGAGCAAATTTATTCACGGCCTGTTCTTCGCCGGCCAGATCAACGGCACCACCGGTTATGAAGAGGCGGCTGCGCAGGGGATGCTGGCCGGTCTGAATGCGGCCCGTCAGTCTGCTGACAAAGAGGGCTGGGCGCCGCGTCGTGACCAGGCTTATCTGGGCGTGCTGGTTGATGACCTCTGCACACTCGGCACCAAAGAGCCGTACCGCATGTTTACCTCGCGTGCTGAGTACCGTCTGATGCTGCGCGAAGATAATGCCGATCTGCGCCTGACCGAAACCGGTCGTGAGCTTGGCCTGGTGGATGATGCGCGCTGGGCACGTTTCAATCAGAAGCTGGAAGCGATCGAACAGGAGCGTCAGCGTCTGCGTGATATCTGGGTTCATCCGAAGTCCGATCATGTGACAGATGTGAACAGGGTGCTCAGTGCGCCGCTGACCAAAGAGGCCAGTGGTGAAGATCTGCTGCGCCGCCCGGAAATGACCTATCTGAAGCTGATGACCCTGGAGAGCTATGGTCCGGCACTGGCAGACGAGCAGGCCGCAGAGCAGGTTGAGATCCAGGTCAAATATGAAGGCTATATCGCGCGTCAGCAGGAAGAGATCGATCGCCAGTTGCGTAACGAGAATACGCTGCTGCCGGTGGAGCTCGACTATCGTCAGGTCAGTGGCCTCTCAAACGAGGTGATCGCCAAGCTGAACGATCATAAGCCGACGTCGATTGGTCAGGCGACCCGCATCTCGGGCATTACGCCGGCGGCCATCTCAATTCTGCTGATCTACTTGAAAAAACAGGGTCTGCTGCGCAAAAGCGCCTGATCTGAAACGGGGCGAGGTAACTCGCCCCCGCTGAATGGACTTATGCTGTGATCAACACACTCACATCGCTGCTGAAAGCAGCCGGTATTTCCCTCTCCGATCAACAAAAACAGCAGCTGGTTGCCTATGTCGGCCTGCTGGATAAGTGGAACAAAGCCTATAACCTGACCTCGGTGCGCGACCCGCAGCAGATGCTGGTCCGTCATATCCTCGACAGCATCGTAGTGGCGCCGCATCTCAGCGGGTCACGCTTTATCGATGTCGGTACCGGCCCGGGTCTGCCAGGCATTCCGCTGGCTATCGTGATGCCGGATGCGCACTTCACGCTGCTCGACAGCCTGGGCAAACGGGTCCGCTTCCTGCGCCAGGTTCAGCATGAGTTAGGACTTACTAACATTACTCCGGTTCAGAGCCGGGTTGAAGCGTTCCCCCCTGAGCCCCCTTTTGATGGCGTCATCAGCCGGGCGTTCGCCTCGCTGACCGACATGGTGAACTGGTGTCATCATCTGCCGGGTGGGGAAGGGCGCTTTTTCGCGCTTAAAGGCGTGCGTCCGGATGATGAAATTGCTGAGTTACCGGCGGGCTACGTTACTGATGCGGTTATTAAGCTGCAGGTTCCGCAGCTGGAAGGCGATCGTCATCTGGTGATCCTTCGTCGGCAGTAAGAGCCTGCTGGTCAGGAACTGCACACTTTTCTGCCACTTCCGCGATCGGCTTTGTGGCAAAAAAGGGCAGATGATGCGCCATCAATAAAAGATTTTGATTAAGACGTAACGGTGTGAGGGTTAAAAGGGTGACGGAAATTATCCGAAAAGCTCTGTTACATTTAACGATTAATTCACATTTAGTTATCAGAAATATCACCTGTATAGCGGTGTGACGGAATAGAGGTAGTCACGGATGAAAATATATCGAGGTAATAACTTCGCGTACGTAATATGAATTTCACGTTTATCAGGCAACGTTCGATGTCAATAGCGTATTTTCTGTGAAAATAGTTCCGGAAAGGCTTTTTTAAAATCCTAAGCCAATGATTTAAAAGGGTTAAAACTTTTTGCGGATTGTTCTTAAATAGCGTGAAGATAAAACTCTGGCTGGCACAAGTGCTTATTATGTGATCTAAAGCACGCTTTAAAAGCCCGACAGACGAGAATTTTTGGCCAGATGAGGGTGAATCGCCGCAGGGTAATCTTTGGAAAAATAGCCCTCCGGAAAGAAATTTAAATAATTGTTCACCTTTTCGCTACTTACCGATTGAAATCGCAGGTGCGGCCCGTATAATTTGCACGGCTTTTGCTGCTTGACTCAACTGCGCAAAGGCAGTCTTATACGACACGCGACATACCCCTAACGGGGCAGGAGAGTATCAGCGTCATGTCAGTGTCTCTTTACAGTGTAAAATTCGCCCGAACGGTGCTGATGATTCAGCTGGTGACAATAGTCATCATCGGCGCACTCTTTGCTGTGAAAGATGTCATCTGGGGTGTCTCTGCTCTGGCTGGCGGTGCGGCAGCCTGGCTGCCAAACGTATTGTTTTTGTTTTTAGCCTGGCGCCTGCAGGGGCAACCCCCCGCTTCGGGGCGAGTCGCGTGGAGCTTCGCTTTGGGTGAAATAGCCAAAGTGTTTGCGACCATCATTTTGCTCATTGTGGCGTTGGGTCTATTCGGAGCGGCTTTCTGGCCGGTCGGGATAACCTGGTTATCGGTGCTGGTGGTACAAATGCTGGCACCGGCGGTAATTAACAACAAAGGGTAAGAGGCATCATGGCTGCAGGAGAAATCTCTACTCCGCAAGAGTACATTGGTCACCACCTGACACATCTTCAGTTGGACCTGCGTACCTTCGAGTTAGTGAATCCGCACGACGCTCCCGCGACGTTCTGGGTATTAAATATCGATTCCATGTTTTTCTCTCTGGTGCTGGGAGTTATCTTCCTGGTGTTGTTCCGTAGCGTGGCGAAGTCTGTCACCAGCGGTGTGCCAGGGAAAATGCAGGCGGCTATCGAACTGGTTGTCGGTTTCGTTGATAGTAACGTGCGCGACATGTATCACGGTAAGAGCAAACTTATCGCCCCGCTGGCTCTGACAATTTTTGTCTGGGTCTTCCTGATGAACTTCATGGATCTGCTGCCAATCGACCTGCTGCCATATATTGGTGAGCATCTGTTGGGGTTACCGGCGCTGCGCGTCGTACCGTCTGCAGACGTGAACATCACGCTGTCTATGGCGTTGGGCGTATTTATTTTGATTCTGTTCTACAGCATCAAAATGAAAGGCATTGGCGGCTTCACGAAAGAGCTGACGCTGCAGCCTTTTAACCACCCGATCTTCATCCCGATCAACCTGATTCTGGAAGGTGTGAGCCTGCTGTCTAAGCCTGTGTCACTGGGTTTACGACTGTTCGGTAACATGTATGCGGGTGAACTGATCTTTATCCTTATTGCCGGTCTGTTGCCGTGGTGGTCGCAGTGGGTGCTGAATGTGCCGTGGGCCATTTTCCACATCCTGATCATTTCGCTACAGGCTTTCATTTTCATGGTCCTCACGATTGTCTATCTGTCGATGGCATCTGAAGAACATTGATTTTTTTCTCAACACTACTTTCCCTCTTGATTTCGGGCGGCAGCGCACGTCGCTGAAGCCCGGAAGATGAAGGGAGCATTTAACTGAAACAAACTGGAGACTGTCATGGAAAACCTGAATATGGATCTGCTGTACATGGCTGCCGCTGTGATGATGGGCCTGGCGGCAATCGGTGCTGCGATCGGTATCGGCATCCTCGGAGGAAAATTCCTGGAAGGCGCTGCTCGTCAGCCTGACCTGATTCCTCTGCTGCGTACGCAGTTCTTTGTTGTAATGGGTCTGGTGGATGCAATCCCGATGATCGCTGTTGGTCTGGGTCTGTACGTGATGTTTGCTGTCGCCTAAAGCCCTTGTGTTCACTCAACGCACAATGTGCAGGGGTGAACGGATTCTGCCGCTTATCACAGCGATAACGGCAGAAAAGTTAAATACTCAATCTAGAGGCATTGTGCTGTGAACATTAATGCAACAATCCTCGGCCAGGCTATCGCGTTCATCCTGTTTGTCGCGTTCTGCATGAAGTACGTATGGCCGCCGATTATGGCTGCCATCGAAAAGCGCCAGAAAGAAATTGCTGAAGGCCTTGCTTCTGCTGAACGTGCAAAGAAAGATTTGGATCTCGCGCAGGCTAATGCGACCGACCAGCTGAAAAAAGCCAAAGAAGACGCTCAGGTCATTATCGAGCAAGCGAACAAGCGTCGCGCGCAGATTCTGGACGAAGCCAAAACCGAAGCTGAAAACGAACGTAATCGCATCGTGACACAAGCGCAGGCTGAAATTGACGCCGAACGCAAACGTGCGCGTGAAGAACTGCGTAAGCAGGTTGCGTTGCTGGCTATGGCTGGTGCCGAGAAGATCATCGAACGTTCCGTGGATGAAGCTGCTAACAGCGACATCGTTGATAAACTGGTCGCTGAACTGTAAGGAGGGAGGGGCTGATGTCTGATCTGATTACTGTAGCTCGCCCCTACGCCAAAGCAGCTTTTGACTTTGCTGTTGAGCATCAAAGTATAGAACGCTGGCAACAGATGCTGGCGTTTGCCGCAGAAGTGGCTCGCAATGAACAGATGGCTGATCTTCTTTCCGGTGCATTAGCACCTGAAGCGTTGGCAGCGTCGTTTAACGCAGTATGTGGTGATCAACTGGATGAACCCGCGCAGAACCTGATTAAGGTGATGGCGGAAAACGGACGTTTGACAGCGCTTCCGGCTGTACTGGCTCTTTACATCGAACTGCGTGACGCTCACGAAGCTACCGCTGAAGTCGATGTTATCTCCGCCAGTACGCTGAGTGACGACCAGCTGAATAAAATCAGCGCCGCGATGGAAAAACGTCTGTCACGCAAAGTTAAGCTGAATTGCAAAATTGATAAGTCTGTGATGGCAGGCGTGATCATCCGTGCGGGTGATCTGGTTATTGATGGCAGCGTACGCGGCCGTCTTGACCGTCTGGCTGACGTCTTGCAGTCTTAAGGGGACTGGAGCATATGCAACTGAATTCCACCGAAATCAGCGAACTGATCAAGCAGCGCATTGCTCAGTTCAATGTCGTGAGTGAAGCTCACAACGAAGGTACGATTGTTTCTGTAAGTGACGGTATCATCCGCGTACACGGCCTGGCCGATGTAATGCAGGGTGAGATGATTGCCCTGCCGGGTAACCGTTACGCTATCGCCCTGAACCTCGAGCGTGACTCGGTTGGTGCAGTGGTGATGGGTCCTTACGCTGACCTCGCCGAAGGCATGAAGGTTAAGTGTACTGGCCGAATTCTTGAAGTACCGGTAGGCCGTGGCCTGCTGGGCCGCGTCGTGAACACCCTGGGTGCGCCTATCGACGGTAAAGGCGCCATCGACAACGATGGTTTCTCACCGGTTGAAGTGATCGCGCCAGGCGTTATCGATCGTCAGTCAGTCGACCAGCCGGTTCAGACCGGTTATAAGTCCGTCGATGCGATGATTCCAATCGGCCGTGGCCAGCGTGAGCTGATCATCGGTGACCGTCAGACCGGTAAAACCGCGATGGCAATCGATGCGATCATCAACCAGCGCGATTCAGGCATCAAGTGTGTCTACGTTGCGATTGGTCAGAAAGCCTCAACCATCTCCAACGTGGTTCGTAAGCTGGAAGAGCATGGCGCACTGCAGAACACCATCGTTGTTGTGGCGTCTGCGTCTGAATCTGCTGCGCTGCAGTATCTCTCTCCATACGCCGGCTGTGCGATGGGTGAATACTTCCGTGACCGCGGTGAAGATGCGCTGATCGTTTATGATGACCTCTCCAAGCAGGCTATCGCTTACCGTCAGATCTCGCTGCTGCTGCGTCGTCCACCAGGTCGTGAAGCTTTCCCTGGCGACGTGTTCTATCTCCACTCCCGTCTGCTGGAACGTGCATCACGCGTAAGCGCTGATTATGTAGAACGTTTCACCAATGGCGCTGTGACAGGTAAAACCGGTTCACTGACCGCGCTGCCGATCATCGAAACCCAGGCGGGCGACGTTTCTGCGTTCGTTCCGACCAACGTAATCTCGATTACCGATGGTCAGATCTTCCTGGAATCGAACCTGTTCAACTCCGGTATTCGTCCGGCGGTTAACCCAGGTATTTCGGTATCCCGTGTGGGTGGTGCTGCTCAGACCAAGATCATCAAAAAACTGTCCGGTGGTATCCGTACCGCGCTGGCACAGTATCGTGAACTGGCGGCGTTCTCGCAGTTCGCTTCCGATCTGGATGATGCAACCCGCAAACAGCTGAGCCACGGTCAGAAAGTGACCGAGCTGCTGAAGCAGAAACAGTATGCGCCGATGTCTGTCGCGCAGCAGGGTCTGGTTCTGTTCGCTGCAGAGCGTGGCTACCTGAACGACGTTGAACTGGCAAAAATTGGCAGCTTCGAAGCTGCGCTGCTGGCCTTCGCCGATCGCGACCACGCTGAGCTGATGGCTGAAATCAACCAGTCTGGCAACTTTAACAACGATATCGAAGCGAAGCTGAAAGGCCTCATCGATACGTTTAAAGCAACCCAGTCCTGGTAATGTCTGGCGGCTTGTCTGAAAAGGCAGGCCGCAAGGCTTTGAGGAGAAGCTAATGGCCGGCGCAAAAGAGATACGAAGCAAGATCGGAAGCGTGAAAAACACGCAGAAGATCACCAAAGCGATGGAAATGGTCGCCGCCTCCAAAATGCGTAAAACGCAGGAACGCATGGCGGCCAGCCGTCCGTATGCAGACACCATGCGCAAAGTGATTGGTCACCTTGCGTTGGGTAATCTGGAATACAAGCACCCTTACCTGGAAGAGCGCGACGTGAAGCGCGTCGGCTACCTGGTCGTTTCAACAGACCGCGGGCTTTGTGGTGGTTTGAACATTAACCTGTTCAAAAAATTACTGGCGGATATGAAGTCCTGGTCCGATAAAGGCGTGCAGAGCGATCTGTCGATTATCGGTTCGAAAGGGGCGTCATTCTTCAGTGCTGTCGGTGGCAATATTGTGGCACAGGTCAGCGGCATGGGCGATAAACCTGCCCTGTCAGATCTGATCGGCCCGGTAAAAGTGATGTTGCAGGCCTATGATGAAGGCCGCATCGACAAGCTGATGATCGTCAGTAACAAGTTCAATAACACCATGTCTCAGACTCCGACCATCACCCAACTGCTGCCGTTAGCGCCAGCGGAAGGTGAAGAAGAGATGAAGGCGAAGACCTGGGATTACCTGTACGAACCCGATCCGAAAGCGCTGCTGGATACCCTGCTGCGTCGTTATGTCGAATCGCAGGTTTATCAGGGTGTGGTGGAAAATCTGGCCAGTGAGCAGGCCGCACGTATGGTGGCGATGAAAGCCGCAACCGACAACGGCGGAAATCTGATCAAAGAGCTGCAGTTGATTTACAACAAAGCTCGTCAGGCCAGCATCACCCAGGAACTTACCGAGATCGTCTCGGGGGCCTCCGCGGTTTAACCAGGTTTGGAATTAGGTAGAGGATTCAAGATGGCAACTGGAAAGATTGTCCAGATTATCGGCGCCGTTGTTGACGTCGAATTCCCTCAGGACGCGGTACCGCAAGTGTACAGCGCCCTTGAGGTGATGAATGGTGATGCGCGTCTGGTGCTGGAAGTTCAGCAGCAGCTGGGCGGCGGCGTAGTACGTACCATTGCAATGGGTACGTCTGACGGCCTGAAGCGTGGTCTGAGCGTCAACGACCTGCAGAAACCGATTCAGGTACCCGTCGGTAAAGCGACACTGGGCCGTATCATGAACGTTCTCGGCGAGCCAATCGATATGAAAGGCGACCTGAAAGAAGAAGATGGCAGCGCAGTAGAGATCGCCTCTATTCACCGCGCAGCGCCTTCTTATGAAGAACAGTCTAACTCGCAGGAACTGCTGGAAACCGGCATCAAGGTTATCGACCTGATGTGTCCGTTTGCCAAAGGCGGTAAAGTGGGTCTGTTCGGTGGTGCGGGTGTAGGTAAAACCGTCAACATGATGGAACTGATCCGTAACATCGCGGCTGAGCACTCAGGTTACTCTGTGTTTGCCGGTGTGGGTGAGCGTACTCGTGAGGGTAACGACTTCTACCACGAAATGACCGACTCAAACGTTATCGATAAAGTTGCCCTGGTCTATGGCCAGATGAACGAGCCGCCGGGTAACCGTCTGCGCGTGGCACTGACCGGTCTGACCATGGCGGAAAAATTCCGTGATGAAGGCCGCGACGTTCTGCTGTTCATCGATAACATCTACCGTTACACCCTGGCCGGTACAGAAGTTTCTGCACTGCTGGGTCGTATGCCATCTGCGGTAGGTTACCAGCCAACGCTGGCCGAAGAGATGGGTGTGTTGCAGGAGCGTATTACCTCCACCAAGACCGGTTCAATCACCTCCGTACAGGCCGTTTACGTTCCTGCGGATGACCTGACTGACCCGTCACCAGCGACCACCTTTGCGCACTTAGACTCAACGGTAACGCTGAGCCGTCAGATCGCCTCTCTGGGTATCTACCCGGCCGTTGACCCGCTGGATTCCACCAGCCGTCAGCTGGATCCGCTGGTTGTGGGTCAGGAGCACTATGATGTTGCGCGTGGCGTTCAGTCACTGCTGCAGCGTTATCAGGAGCTGAAAGACATCATCGCCATCCTCGGTATGGATGAGCTGTCTGAAGAAGACAAACTGCTGGTGGCACGCGCGCGTAAGATCCAGCGTTTCCTGTCTCAGCCGTTCTTCGTTGCGGAAGTATTCACCGGTTCACCGGGCAAATACGTTACGCTGAAAGACACTATCCGTGGCTTTAAAGGCATCATGGAAGGTGAGTTTGACCACCTGCCAGAGCAGGCCTTCTACATGGTTGGTGCCATCGAAGAAGCCGTGGAAAAAGCGAAGAAACTGTAATAACGGTTTCCCGGGAGGAAGATTATGGCTATGACTTATCACCTGGATGTGGTCAGCGCAGAAGAACAGCTGTTCTCTGGTCTGGTACAGAAAATTCAGGTGTCAGGTAGCGAAGGTGAACTGGGGATTTTCCCTGGCCATGCGCCGCTGCTGACTGCCATTAAGCCTGGAATGATCCGTATCGTGAAACAGCACGGAGAAGAGGAGTATATCTACCTCTCTGGCGGCGTGCTGGAAGTGCAACCGGGCAGCAGCACCGTCCTGGCCGATACCGCGATTCGCGGTACCGATCTGGATGAAGCGCGTGCTCTGGAAGCAAAACGCAAAGCAGAAGAGCACATGAACAGCAGCCACGGCGACGTGGACTATGCTCAGGCCTCTGCCGAGCTGGCGAAAGCCATTGCTAAACTGCGCGTGATCGAACTGACCAAAAAAGCGATGTAATCCAGCTTTATGCGTCACGAAATGCCAGCCCTCGGGCTGGCATTTTTTTTGTCTGACACGCCCGATCGGCCTGTTCGCCTAATTTCGGCCTGAGAAAAATGTAGTAATCTCAACCCCAAACCGCTTTACTTTCACCCGTAAAAATTCACTCAGGATGGTTATGTCTAACAGTGCGATGAGTGTGGTGATCCTGGCCGCTGGCAAGGGCACCCGTATGTATTCTGATCTGCCTAAAGTGCTGCACAAACTGGCAGGCAAACCGATGGTTCAGCATGTGATTGATGCCGCGAAAGGGCTGGGTGCGCAGCATGTGCATCTGGTTTATGGTCACGGCGGCGACCATCTCAAAGCGACGCTGACCGACAGCACACTTAACTGGGTGCTGCAGGCGGAACAGCTCGGCACCGGCCATGCGATGCAGCAGGCGGCACCCGCGTTTGCCGATGATGAAGATATCATGATGCTCTACGGCGACGTGCCGCTGATCGCTGAGGCCACGCTGCAGCGTCTGCGTGAAGCAAAACCCGAGGGCGGCATCGGCTTACTCACCGTGGTGCTGGATGATCCCACCGGCTACGGCCGCATTGTGCGCGAAAACGACACCATTGTCGGGATTGTGGAACAGAAAGATGCCACTCCGGCACAGCTCCGCATTCATGAGATCAATACCGGCATCCTGATCGCCAACGGCGGCGATTTGAAACGCTGGCTGGCGCAGCTCACCAACAATAATGCGCAGGGCGAATATTACATCACCGACATCATCGCGCTGGCGCATCAGGAGGGGCGGGTGATTAACGCCGTCCATCCGACACGCATCAGCGAAACCGACGGCGTGAATAACCGGCTTCAGCTGGCGACATTAGAGCGCACCTTCCAGGCGGAACAGGCGGAAAAACTGCTGCTGGCGGGCGTGATGCTGCGCGACCCGGCGCGGTTCGATCTGCGCGGCACGCTGACGCATGGCCGGGATGTGGAGATCGATACTAACGTCATTATTGAAGGCCAGGTCACGCTGGGCGCGCGCGTAAAAATCGGCGCGGGCTGCATCATCAGAAACAGCGTGATCGGTGATGACTGCGAAATCAGTCCCTATTCGGTGATCGAGGATGCCAATCTCGCGACCGCCTGTACCGTTGGCCCCTTTGCCCGTCTGCGTCCCGGCAGCGAGCTGGCGGCCGCCGCCCACGTAGGCAACTTCGTTGAAATGAAGAAAGCGCGCCTGGGCAGGGGATCAAAAGCCGGTCACCTCTCCTATCTCGGTGATGCCGAGATTGGCGACAACGTGAACATCGGCGCGGGCACCATTACCTGTAACTATGATGGCGCCAATAAATCGAAAACCGTGATTGGCGATGATGTCTTTGTGGGATCCGACACGCAGCTGGTGGCACCGGTCAGCGTGGCGGCAGGCACCACCATTGCGGCAGGCACCACCATCATGAAGGATGTGACTGAGGCGGGTCTGGTCTATAACCGCAAAGCGCAGAACCACAAAGCGGACTGGCAGCGTCCGGTGAAGAAAAAATAAAATTTTAACGGCCCGCTTTACGCGGGCCGGTGCAGTGCAGTGCCAGAACTATAATCCCCACTCTCTACAAGGCTCGGGGAACCGGCAACGCCGGATATCAGGTCGCATGACAACAGAAGTGGCGAAAAGCCATGTAGTCAGGAAAACATCATTATGTGTGGAATTGTTGGTGCAGTAGCACAGCGCGATATCGCAGAGATTCTGCTGGAAGGTCTGCGTCGTCTTGAGTATCGCGGATATGATTCGGCCGGGCTGGCCGTGGTCGATCGTCAGGGGCACGTGACGCGCCTGCGTCGTTTGGGAAAAGTGCAGAAACTGGCGGAAGCGGCCGAACAGCAGCCGCTGATTGGGGGCACCGGTATCGCGCATACGCGCTGGGCCACCCACGGTGAGCCGTCTGAGGCGAACGCGCATCCGCACGTCTCAGAGCACATCATCATCGTGCATAACGGCATCATTGAGAACCATGAGCCGCTGCGCGCAGAGCTGATCGCACGCGGCTACGTCTTTGCCTCCGAAACCGACACCGAAGTGGTGGCGCATCTGATCCACTGGGAGCAGAAGCAGGGCGGTTCGCTGCGCGAAGTAGTATTGCGTGTGATCCCGCAGCTGCGCGGTGCCTACGGTATGGTGATCATGGACAGCCGCGATCCGTCACTGCTGGTGGCCGCCCGTTCAGGCAGTCCGCTGGTTATCGGCCGTGGCGTTGGCGAAAACTTTATCGCCTCGGATCAGCTGGCCCTGCTGCCGGTCACCCGCCGGTTCATCTATCTGGAAGAGGGCGACATCGCGGAGATCAGCCGTCGTGATGTCACCATCGTCGATCGTGACGGCAGCATCGTGACGCGCGCGGAGATCGAATCGAACCTGCAGTATGACGCCGGTGACAAGGGCATCTACCGTCACTATATGCAGAAAGAGATCTACGAACAGCCGATGGCGCTGAAAAGTACCCTGAGCGGCCGGTTCAGCCACGGGCAGGTTGACCTCAGCGAACTGGGCGCGGGCGCAGAGGCGCTGCTGAGCCAGGTCGAGCATATCCAGATTATCGCCTGCGGCACCTCCTACAACTCCGGCATGGTGTCCCGCTACTGGTTTGAGTCGCTGGCAAACATTCCCTGCGATGTTGAGATCGCCTCGGAGTTCCGCTACCGCAAATCCGCGGTGCGCAGGAACAGCCTGCTGATTACCCTGTCGCAGTCCGGTGAAACGGCCGATACGCTGGCGGCGCTGCGCCTCTCGAAAGAGCTGGGCTACCTGGGGTCGCTGGCGGTCTGCAACGTGGCCGGTTCATCCCTGGTGCGGGAATCGGACCTGGCGCTGATGACCAAAGCGGGCACCGAAATCGGCGTTGCCTCCACCAAAGCCTTTACCACTCAGCTCGCGGTGCTGCTGATGCTGGTGGCCAAACTGGGCCGTCTGAAAGGGATGTCTGCCGACACCGAGCATGAGATCGTGCATGCGCTGCAGGCGTTGCCGAGCCGCATCGAGCAGATGCTGGCGCAGGATAAGCTGATCGAAAATCTGGCCGAAGGCTTCTCCGACAAGCATCATGCGCTGTTCCTGGGCCGTGGCGACCAATATCCGATCGCGATGGAAGGGGCGCTGAAGCTCAAGGAGATCTCCTACATTCATGCGGAAGCCTATGCGGCCGGCGAGCTGAAACATGGCCCGCTGGCGCTGATCGATGCCGATATGCCGGTGATCGTGGTGGCGCCTAACAATGAACTGCTGGAGAAGCTCAAGTCCAACATCGAAGAGGTGCGCGCGCGTGGCGGCCTGCTCTACGTCTTTGCCGACCAGGATGCAGGCTTCAGCGACAGCGACGGAATGAAGATTATCCCGCTGCCGCACGTCGAAGAGGTGATAGCACCGATCTTCTACACCGTGCCGCTGCAGCTGCTCTCCTATCACGTCGCCCTGATCAAAGGCACCGACGTCGATCAGCCACGTAACCTGGCGAAATCCGTTACCGTGGAATAAAAAAAGTGGGCCCCGTCGCGGGCCCGCTTCATTTCAGCGCACTGTCATATAACTGTCACATTTCGTACATTTCACTGTCATCAAACTGTCCTATTTTCCCTCCTGCAGCAATCACTGACTCTTACTAAAACGGCCCCGAGCCTGACTTTTCTCCCCTGGAGGGAACATGACACTGATGCGTAGCACCGTAGCCCGACTCCTCGCCACCACTTTCGCTGTAAGCGCGGTATCTGCTTTTGCGGCAACCGATCTCACCGGCGCAGGCGGGACGTTCCCGGCGCCGGTTTATGCCAAGTGGGCAGCAGAATATCAGCAAGCCACCGGTAGCAAGATTAACTACCAGGGTATCGGTTCATCTGGCGGCGTGAAGCAGATCATCGCCAAAACCGTGGATTTCGGTGCGTCCGATGCGCCGATGAAAGAGGAAGACCTGCAGAAAAACGGCCTGTTCCAGTTCCCGACCGTGATCGGTGGCGTGGTGCTGGCGGTGAACCTGCCAGGGATCAAGTCAGGTCAGCTGACGCTGGATGGCAAAACCGTGGGTGACATCTACCTCGGCACCATCAAAAAGTGGAACGACCCGGCGATCGCTAAACTCAACCCCGGCGTGAAACTGCCGGAAACCAACATCAACGTGGTACGCCGCGCTGACGGTTCAGGCACCTCTTTCGTCTTCACCAGCTATCTGGCGAAAGTGAACGAAGAGTGGAACAGCAAAATTGGTAAAGGCAACACCGTTAACTGGCCGGTGGGTCTGGGTGGTAAGGGCAATGACGGCGTCGCTGCCTTTGTTCAGCGTCTGCCGGGCTCAATCGGCTATGTGGAATACGCCTACGCCAAACAGAACAACCTGACCTACACCAAACTGGTGGATGCCGATGGCAAAGCGGTCGCGCCGAGCGAAACCAGCTTCAGCAATGCGGCGAAAGGCGCAGACTGGAGCAAATCGTTCGCCCAGGATCTGACCTTCCAGAAGGGGGCGGATGCCTGGCCGATCTCCTCAACCACGTTCATCCTGATCTACAAAGACCAGGCGAATGCGGCCAAGGGTGCAGAAGTGCTGAAGTTCTTTGACTGGGCGTTCAAAAGCGGCAGTAAAACGGCCACCGCGCTGGATTACGCTGCGCTGCCGGATAGCGTGACCGAACAGATTCGCGCGGCCTGGAAAGCCAACATCAAAGACAGCTCTGGTAAGGCGCTTTATCAGTAATGGACCGATCCTGACCGGACACTGCGCCGGTCAGACCCAACGGGCGGCGTGATGCCGCCCTGATAACTTCTGAAGACCGAGACTTTTATGGCTGCAACGAAGCCGGCATTCAAAGCCCCAGGCAAACAGGGTGACAGAATTTTTGGCGCGCTGGTCAGGCTGGCGGCGCTGATTGTCCTGTTACTGATGGGCGGCATTATCGTCTCCCTGATCATCTCCTCGTGGCCCAGCATCCAGAAATTTGGTTTCGCCTTTTTGTGGACCAAAACCTGGGATGCGCCCAACGAACAGTTTGGCGCACTGGTACCGATTTACGGCACCCTTGTGACCTCCATTATCGCGCTGATCATCGCCGTGCCGGTGAGCTTTGGCATCGCGCTGTTCCTGACTGAACTCGCGCCAGGCTGGCTACGTCGCCCGCTGGGCACCGCCATCGAACTGCTGGCAGCAATTCCGAGTATTGTTTACGGCATGTGGGGCCTGTTTGTCTTTGCGCCGCTGTTTGCCGAATATTTTCAGACGCCGGTCAACGACGTGATGTCGGGCATTCCGATTGTCGGCGAGCTCTTCTCCGGCCCCGCGTTCGGGATCGGGATCCTGGCGGCGGGCGTGATTCTGGCGATCATGATCATCCCCTACATCGCCTCGGTGATGCGTGACGTTTTCGAGCAGACTCCGGTGATGATGAAAGAGTCTGCCTACGGCATCGGCTGTACCACCTGGGAAGTGATCTGGCGCATCGTGCTGCCGTTTACCAAAAACGGCGTGATTGGCGGTGTGATGCTGGGGCTGGGACGTGCGCTGGGTGAGACGATGGCGGTGACCTTTATTATCGGCAACACCTACCAGCTCGACAGCCCGTCGCTGTTTATGCCGGGCAACAGCATCACCTCGGCGCTGGCTAATGAGTTCGCGGAAGCGGAGTCGGGCGTGCACGTTGCGGCGCTGATGGAGCTGGGTCTGATCCTGTTTGTGATTACCTTTATCGTACTGGCGATTTCAAAACTGATGATTATGCGCCTGGCGAAAAGTGAAGGAGCGCGCTCATGACCACTATTGAAATTCAGGCGCGCGCCGAACTGGAAGCGTCACGCCGCAAAATGCAGGCCTGGCGCAGCACCAAAAATAAAATTGCGCTGACGCTGTCGATGCTGACGATGGCATTCGGGCTGTTCTGGCTGGTGTGGATCCTGTTCACCACCGTCACGCGCGGCGTGGATGGCCTCTCCTGGTCGCTGTTTACCGAATCGACTCCGCCGCCGAACACGGCAGGTGGCGGTCTGGCCAACGCCCTGGCGGGCAGTGGCTTACTGATTTTCTGGTCGACCTTCTTCGGTACGCCGCTGGGCATCATGGCCGGGATCTATCTGGCGGAATATGGGCGTAAATCCGCCCTGTCAGAGGTGATCCGCTTTATTAACGACATTCTGCTGTCGGCGCCTTCGATTGTGGTCGGCCTGTTTGTCTACACCCTCGTAGTGTCGCAGATGCAGCACTTCTCCGGCTGGGCCGGGGTGATTGCGCTGGCGCTGCTGCAGGTGCCGATTGTGATCCGCACTACTGAAAACATGCTGCGTCTGGTGCCGGACAGCATGCGTGAAGCGGCTTATGCGCTCGGCACGCCGAAGTGGAAGATGATCTCGGCCATCACCCTGAAAGCGTCGGTCTCCGGCATTATTACCGGCGTGCTGCTGGCGATCGCCCGCATCGCGGGTGAAACCGCCCCGCTGCTGTTCACGGCGCTGTCGAACCAGTTCTGGAGCACCGACATGATGCAGCCGCTGGCAAACCTGCCCGTCACCATCTTTAAGTTCGCCATGAGCCCCTTCGCCGAATGGCAGAGCCTGGCCTGGGCAGGCGTGCTGATTATTACCTTCTGCGTGCTGCTGCTGAATATTCTGGCGCGGGTCATTTTCGCCAAAGGTAAACACGGTTAATTTCCGGCGCGGCCCTGTGCGGCGCCGTATAAGAGAGATGAATTATGAGTATCGCGACAGCATCAGCCGGTAAGATCCAGGTCCGTAATCTGAACTTCTATTACGGCAGGTTTCATGCGCTGAAGAACATCAACCTGGATATCGCTAAGAATCAGGTAACTGCGTTTATCGGGCCCTCGGGCTGCGGTAAGTCGACCCTGCTGCGTACCTTCAATAAAATGTACTCACTCTATCCGGAGCAGCGGGCAGAAGGGGACATTCTGCTGGATGGCGAAAACATTCTGGCCACCCAGCAGGATATCGCGCTGCTGCGCGCCCGTGTGGGCATGGTCTTCCAGAAACCGACGCCGTTCCCGATGTCGATTTATGACAACATCGCCTTTGGCGTTCGCCTGTTTGAAAAGCTCTCGCGTGCCGATATGGATGAGCGCGTACAGTGGGCGCTGACCAAGGCAGCCCTGTGGAACGAAACCAAAGACAAGCTGCATCAGAGCGGTTACAGTCTCTCCGGCGGCCAGCAGCAGCGTCTCTGTATCGCCCGCGGCATCGCGATTCGGCCGGAAGTGTTGCTGCTGGATGAACCCTGCTCCGCGCTGGACCCCATCTCCACAGGCCGTATCGAGGAGCTGATCACCGAGCTGAAACAGGACTACACCGTGGTGATCGTGACGCACAACATGCAGCAGGCGGCCCGCTGCTCTGACCATACGGCTTTCATGTATCTGGGCGAACTGATTGAGTTCAGCGACACCGACACGCTGTTCACCAAGCCCGCACAGAAGCAAACCGAAGATTACATTACCGGCCGCTACGGCTGATCTGACAGGAGATCAACATGGATAATCTGAATCTGAATAAACACATCTCCGGTCAGTTTAATGCCGAGCTGGAGCATATCCGTACCCAGGTGATGATCATGGGCGGCATGGTTGAGCAGCAGCTGACCGATGCCATTACCGCGATGCATAACCTGGACGGCGAACTGGCGCAGCGGGTGATCGACGGCGACCAGAAGGTCAACATGATGGAGGTGGAGATTGATGAGGCGTGCGTGCGCATCATCGCCAAGCGTCAGCCCACCGCGATCGATTTGCGCCTGGTGATGGCGATCATCAAAACCATCTCCGAGCTGGAGCGCATCGGCGACGTGGCAGAAAAGATCAGCCGCACGGCGCTGGAGAAGTTTGGTCAGCAGCACCTGCCGCTGCTGGTGAGCCTGGAGTCGCTGGGGCGTCACACCGTGCAGATGCTGCATGACGTGCTGGATGCCTTTGCGCGCATGGATCTCAATGAGGCGATCACCATCTACCGCGAAGACAAGAAGGTAGATAAAGAGTACGAAGGGATTGTGCGCCAGCTCATGACCTACATGATGGAAGATCCACGCACCATTCCCAGCGTGCTGACGGCGCTGTTCTGTGCCCGTGCCATTGAGCGCATCGGCGATCGCTGCCAGAACATCTGTGAAATTATCTTCTATTTTGTCAAAGGTCAGGATTTCCGTCATGTCGGCGGCGACCGGCTCGACGAGCTGCTGTCGGGTGACGATGGCAGCAACCGCCCCTCCTGATAAAATCGATCCCTGCGCCTGAACGGCGCAGGGATAACCCTTTTCGATTGGTCACATCCTGAACTCTCTTTATAATTGCGACACTTTTCTTTCAGAGGTGCGCAATGATCTCCCCTTCTCCCCAATCTAAGCCGGGCGTGACGCCTGGCAAAGCGATGCTGGCTGCGGTCAGTGGTTATGCCATGGATGGATTTGACCTGCTGATACTCGGCTTTATGCTGCCGGCTATCAGCGTTTCGCTGGCGCTCAATCCATCACAGGCGGGATCGCTGGTGACCTGGACGCTGATTGGCGCGGTTATCGGTGGCATCGTCTTTGGCCATCTCAGCGATCGTTTTGGTCGCATCCGTATGCTGACCGTCACGATCCTGGTTTTCTCGATCTTTACCGGCCTGTGCGCAGTCGCGCAGGGCTACTGGGATCTGCTCGCCTGGCGGACGCTGGCAGGGGTCGGTCTGGGCGGCGAGTTTGGTATCGGCATGGCGCTGATTGCCGAAGCCTGGCCCGTGGAGAAGCGCAATCGCGCCTCAGCATGGGTCGGCATGGGCTGGCAGCTGGGCGTGCTGATGGCGGCCTTTATCACGCCCCCGCTGCTGGCGCTGATCGGCTGGCGCGGCATGTTCCTGGTGGGCGTTTTGCCTGCGCTGGTCTCCTTTGCCATCCGCCGTGGCATGGGTGAACCGGAAGCGTATCAGAAGCAGGTTAAGCATGTGCCGTCGCTCTCGTTTCCGGCGCGCCTGAAGCTGCTGGTGCGTGACCGCGCCACCGCCAAAGCCAGCTTCGGCATTTTTATCCTCTGCTCCGTGCAGAACTTTGGTTATTACGGACTGATGATCTGGATGCCGAGCTACCTCTCTTCCAGCTTTGGCTTCAGCCTGACAAAGTCGGGTCTCTGGACCGCCGTGACCGTCGTCGGCATGACCTTTGGCATCTGGCTGTTTGGCGTGCTGGCCGATCGCTTTGCGCGCTGGAAAATTTTCCTGCTCTATCAGTTTGGCGCGGTAGCGATGGTGGTGATTTATGCACAGCTCCGTGACCCGACCATGATGCTCTTTACCGGCGCCATCATGGGGATGTTCGTTAACGGCATGATTGGCGGCTACGGTGCGCTGATTTCCGATACCTTCCCGCCTCAGGTGCGCGCCACCGCGCAAAACGTTCTGTTTAATCTGGGGCGTGGCGTGGGCGGCTTTGGCCCGGTGGTGATCGGTCTGCTGGCGAGTCAGTTCTCGTTCACCGCAGCCATCACCCTGCTGGCGCTGATTTACCTGCTGGATATTGTGGCGACCCTGTTCCTGCTGCCGAAGAAGCAGGGGCAGGAAGACACGCTGGGCGCGATTGGCTGATGCAGTGATGAGAACGCGCTGGAAAACCGCTTTCCGGCGCTGCCATCCAGTCGGGCGCTGACAGAGAGAGCAGACTGCCAGGCTACCGTGCAGGCGGGCCTGGCAGCCCTGTGAGGTTAATGCATCAGCGGCAGGAGCTGCTGATAAAGGGCGGCAAAAGTCGCCCGGCGTGATGCGTAACCGGCCATCCTGGCCGGATCCGGCTGATGGCGCTGCACCCGCGCCGGTGTCGGCACGGTCACGCCGGGATCCAGCGCCTGCTGCGCCAGCCGTGCCGCACCCAGTGCGGGGCCAACTTCCCCGCCATGACAATAATCGAGAGTCTGACCGCTGATATCCGCCAGCATCTGACGCCACAGCGCACTGCGCGCGCCGCCGCCGATCAGCATAATGCTCTCAGGCTTAACGCCACACTCATGCACCACGTCGATCCCCTCCGCCAGCGCAAACCCGACTCCTTCCAGCACCGCACGGGCCAGCTCCGGCCGCCCGTGCTGGTGGGTGAAGCCGAAGAACGCGCCCCGGGCATTGGGGTTGTTATGCGGGGTACGTTCGCCGGAAAGATAGGGCAGAAACCACAGCGACGGCACATCATTGCGCGCGCGCTCAGCTTCAGCCAGCAGTTCAGGCACATCCCGGCAGCCGGTCAGCGTGGCTGCCCAGTCGAGGCAGGACGCCGCGCTGAGCATTACCGACATCAGGTGCCAGCGCTGCGGTAAGGCGTGACAGAAGCTGTGGACCGCACGCTGTGGGTTACTCAGGTAGCCGTCACTCACCACGAAATAGACGCCCGAGGTGCCCAGCGACAGCATCGCCTGACCCGGCTCCGTCATGCCGACGCCCACCGCGCCCGCCGCGTTGTCGCCGCCGCCCGCCGCCAGCGGCACCACCTTCATCTTCCAGCGGGTCGCCAGGTCCGCGTGCAGCGTGCCGGTCTGCGCATTGCCTTCACAGAGCTTCGGCATCTGATCGCGGCTGAGATCGCAGGCGCGCAGCATCACGTCGCTCCAGTCACGCTGAGCCACATCCAGCCACATCGTGCCGGCAGCATCGGACATATCGGTAGCAAAGTCGCCACTCATTCGCCAGCGCAGATAATCTTTGGGCAGCAGGACATGCGCAATCTGACTGAAAATAGCCGGTTCGTTCTGTTGTACCCACAGCAGCTTGGGCGCCGTGAAGCCGGGCATCATCAGGTTACCGGTGATCGTCCGCGAATCCGGCACTTTCTGCTCCAGCTCACGGCACTGCGCCTCACTGCGTCCATCATTCCAGAGCATGGCGGGACGCAATACCCGGTTTGTGCTGTCGAGCAGCGTCGCCCCGTGCATCTGCCCGCTCAGCCCAATGGCCTGCACGGCCTGCAGATCCTGCTGCGCACTCAGCGCCTGCATCGCCACATCCAGCGCCTGCCACCAGCTCTCGGGATCCTGTTCGCTCCACAAGGGCTGCGGACGTGAAACCTGCAGTGCCGCCGTTTCCGTGGCCACCACGTTGCCCTGTGCATCCATCAGCACCACTTTGACGCCGGAGGTGCCTAAATCGATCCCGATAAACATGCTCTGCTCCTGAAGGTTTAGAAATCAAACAGATAGTGATTCACCAGATTTTCCAGCTGCTCCTGGCGTCCGCTCTGATGCTGCGGATTAAGCTGCTGCTGCTGAGCATGCGCCGCCAGCGTCGCCAGTGAAAACTCCCCTTTCAGAATTTGCTGGCCGAACTCACCATTCCAGCCGCTGTAACGCTGCGCCACACGCTTATCCAGTTCGCCATCGCTGATCATGCGAGCCGCGACCTTCAGCGCCAGCGCCATGGTATCCATCGCGCCAATATGGCCGTAGAAGAGGTCATATTTGTCCGTGCTCTGACGGCGCACTTTGGCATCAAAGTTTAAGCCACCGGTGGTAAAGCCGCCCGCCTTGAGGATTTCGTACATCACCAGCGCATTCTCTTCCACGCTGACCGGGAACTGGTCGGTATCCCAGCCGCACTGCGCGTCGCCACGGTTGGCATCCACCGAACCAAAAATACCCAGCGCAATCGCAGTCGCAATTTCATGATGGAAAGAGTGACCGGCCAGGGTGGCATGATTCGCCTCAACGTTGACCTTGATCTCTTTCTCCAGCCCGAACTGTTTCAGGAAGCCATAGACGGTAGCGACATCGTAGTCATACTGATGCTTGGTCGGCTCCTGCGGTTTTGGCTCAATCAGCAGCGTTCCCTGGAAGCCCGTTTTATGTTTGTGCTCCACCACCATCTGCATAAAGCGGCCAATCTGCTCACGCTCCTGACGCAAATCGGTATTCAGCAGGGTTTCATACCCTTCACGACCGCCCCACAACACATAGTTTTCGCCACCCAGCGTTTTGGTGGCCTGCATGGCGCTGCAGACCTGGGTGGCGGCCCAGGCAAAGACCTCTGGATCGGGGTTGGTGGCGGCCCCGGCGCCGTAGCGCGGATGGGTAAAGCAGTTTGCCGTACCCCACAGCAGTTTCACGCCGGTCTCCTGCTGTTTTTCCAGCAGTTTATCGGTCATCGCGGCCAGGTTCTCTTTGTAGCTGCGCAGCGAATCCCCTTCCGGCGAAACGTCAACATCGTGGAAGCAGTACCAGGGGACATTCAGCTTATAAAAAAACTCAAAAGCGACATCGGCTTTGAGTCTTGCCTGCTGCAGTGCATCGCCGCTTTTGTGCCAGGGGCGATCAAAGGCACCGACGCCAAACATATCCGCGCCGTTCCAGCAGAAGGTGTGCCAGTAACAGGCGGCAAAGCGCAGGTGCTCCGCCATGGTCTTACCGAGGATCAGCTCGTCGGGATTGTAGTGACGGAAAGCGAGAGGATGAGTCGACTGGGTGCCTTCATAACGAACCCGATCGATCTGATCGAAATAAGCGTGCATGGTTTGCTCCTTAGCATCAGTACCCGAATGGTCTGCGTTGAAGCCCTATTTGACAGAGGCGACTGTCCCGGCTCAATTACGATATTTCACTCCGGGTTTCAGATAATTATTATTTGTGCGCTGAGTCGCAAATTATCCTTCTCTGATAACCGGGTTTTTAGATTTCTCACCTGTCCGAAAAAGGTGAAACCTCGATCGCGCTCATAAAAAAAGAAATAAACCAAAAAACGTAATAGCCGGATAAAAATCAGTAATTGCTGTAACCGGAAAAGAAGGGCAACAATTCATCCGCCTGGTTTATCGGCCTGAAACGACAATAGCCTCAACCTACAGGATAACCCTAATGAAGATGAAACATGCACTGTTAGCCGCCTGCGCGGCGCTGGCGCTGTTCAGCCAGACCAGCGTGGCAAAAGAAGTGAAGATCGGCATGGCGATTGATGATTTGCGACTCGAACGCTGGCAGAAGGATCGTGACATTTTCGTGAAACAGGCTGAAACGCTGGGCGCTAAAGTGTTTGTTCAGTCAGCCAACGGTAATGAAGAGACCCAGATGTCGCAGATTGAAAATATGATCAACCGCGGTGTCGATGTGCTGGTCATTATTCCCTATAACGGTCAGGTATTGAGTAACGTTGTCGCCGAAGCGAAACGGGAAGGCATTAAAGTTCTGGCCTATGACCGGATGATAAATAACGCCGATATCGACTTCTATATCTCTTTCGATAATGAAAAAGTGGGTGAGCTGCAGGCTGAAAGCATTGTGAAACAGGTGCCTCAGGGCAACTATTTTCTGATGGGTGGTTCACCGGTGGATAATAACGCCCGTCTGTTTCGTGCCGGACAGATGAAAGTGTTAAAACCTTATATTGATAAAGGCGCAATTAAAATTGTCGGCGATCAGTGGGTCGATGCCTGGCTGCCGGAAAATGCCCTGAAAATCATGGAAAACGCCCTGACCGCTAACGGAAACCATATCGATGCGGTGGTGGCTTCTAACGATGCCACCGCTGGCGGTGCAATTCAGGCGCTGAGTGCGCAGGGGCTGGCAGGAAAAGTGGCGATTTCCGGTCAGGATGCGGATCTTGCGGCGATTAAGCGCATCAAAGCGGGCACTCAGACCATGACGGTTTACAAACCGATTACCGAGCTGGCTACCGAAGCGGCGAAAATCGCCGTCGAGCTGGGCGACGGTAAAACACCTGCCAGCAACAGCAAGCTGAATAATGGCCTCAAAGATGTGCCGTCACGGCTGCTGAAGCCGATCCCGGTTAATAAAGACAATATCGAAAGCACCGTGGTGAAAGACGGCTTCCACAAACAGAGCGAACTCTGACCGCGCAGAGCGTGAGGGAGGACCATCTATGCTGCTGGAAATGAAAAACATCACCAAGCGTTTCGGGGCCGTAAAGGCGCTGAATGACATCAGCCTGCAGCTGGAGGCGGGCGAGGTGATGTCGCTGTGCGGGGAGAATGGTTCAGGAAAATCGACGCTGATGAAGATCCTGTGCGGACTCTATCCGCACGGCGATTTTGAGGGGCAGATTCACTTCTCTGGCGACGAAATTCAGGCGCAGACCATTCGCGATACCGAGCGTAAGGGCATCGTGATTATTCATCAGGAGCTGGCGCTGGTGCGGCAGCTGACGGTGATGGAGAACATCTTCCTGGGGGCCGAACTCAGTCGTTTCGGCATGGTGGATGACGAAACCATGACGCTGCGCTGTCAGCAACTGCTGGCGCGGGTCGGGCTGAATGTCTCACCCGCCACCCGGGTCGGTGAGTTAGGCCTGGGCCAGCAGCAACTGGTGGAGATCGCCCGCGCGCTGAACAAGCAGGTCCGGCTGCTGATTCTCGATGAGCCGACCTCCTCCCTGACGGAGCAGGAGACGGATGTGCTGCTCGGCATCATCCGTAACCTGCGCGAACACGGCATCGCCTGCATCTACATCTCCCACAAGCTGAATGAGGTAAAGGCGATCTCCGATGTCATCTGCGTGATCCGCGACGGCCAGCATATCGCCACCCGACCGGCGGCGGGCCTGAGCGAAGATGACATCATCACGATGATGGTCGGCCGTGAGCTGACCACCCTCTATCCCCATTCGCCGCATCAGATTGGCGAACAGATACTGAAAGTCGAAAACCTCACCGCCTGGCATCCGGTCAATCGCCATATCCGGCGCGTCAACAATGTCTCGTTCACGCTCAGGCGCGGTGAAATCCTCGGCCTCGCCGGGCTGATGGGCGCGGGCAGGACCGAAACGGTGCAGTGTCTGTCTGGCGTCTGGCCAGGGCGCTGGCAGGGCGATATCTGGATCAATGGCCGTCAGGTGAACATCACTGATTGCCGCGCCGCCATTGCGCACGGCATCGCGATGGTGCCGGAAGATCGCAAAAAAGATGGCATCGTGCCACTGATGGCGGTGGGCAAAAATATCACCCTGGCGGCGCTGGATCAGTTCAGTCACCGGCTCTCCACGCTGAATGAAGCGCAGGAGCAGCAGGCGATTAACGAGGCCATCAGGCGGCTGCGGGTAAAAACCTCCTCTTCAGAACTGCCGATTGGCCGGCTAAGCGGAGGCAATCAGCAGAAAGCGATTCTGGCGAAGTGTCTGCTGCTGAATCCGCAAATCCTGATCCTCGATGAACCTACACGCGGCATTGACGTGGGCGCGCGTCAGGAGATCTATCTGCTGATTAATGCGCTGGTTCAGCAGGGTATCGCGGTGATTGTGATTTCTTCTGAACTGCCGGAAGTGCTGGGTCTGAGCGACCGGATTCTGGTGATGCATGAAGGGCAGATCAAAGCCGATCTGATTAACGACAATCTGACTCAGGAGCAGGTGATGGAAGCCGCCCTGCGGAGTGAACATTATGCTTAAAAGTGAAAGTACTCCTGGCCGCCTCTCCGGTACGCCGGGCAAGCCGTCACCGGGCCGATTCACGCTGCCCAATCTGCAGGTTCTGGTGATGCTGGGCGCGATCGTGCTGATTGCGCTGTTCTTTACCTGGACCACCGATGGCGCCTGGCTCAGCGCGCGTAACGTCTCTAACCTGCTGCGTCAGACCGCCATCACCGGCATTCTGGCGGTCGGCATGGTCTTTGTGATTATCTCAGCCGAGATCGATCTCTCCGTGGGTTCGATGATGGGGCTGCTGGGCGGCGCGGCG
The DNA here is from genome assembly GCF_051025615.1 of Pantoea phosphatilytica. Classification (NCBI taxonomy): domain Bacteria; kingdom Pseudomonadati; phylum Pseudomonadota; class Gammaproteobacteria; order Enterobacterales; family Erwiniaceae; genus Pantoea; species Pantoea phosphatilytica. The sequence goes on along the minus strand of NZ_JBPFDF010000005.1, from coordinate 202,889 downwards.
GCCATTTTTGACGTCTGGCTCGGCTGGCCGCTGCCCCTGACCATCGTGGTGACGCTGGTGATGGGGCTGCTGCTGGGCACCTGGAATGGCTGGTGGGTGGCCTACCGCAAGGTGCCCTCGTTTATCGTGACGCTGGCGGGGATGCTCGCCTTCCGTGGTGTGCTGGTCGGCATCACCGATGGCACCACCGTGGCGCCCATCACGCCGGGCATGTCGCAGATCGGTCAGAGCTATCTGCCAGGCGGCGTCGGTTTCGGCTTTGGCATCGCCGGTCTGGCGCTGTTTATGCTCTGGCAGTGGCGGCTGCGGCTGCGTCGTCAGCAGCTCGGGCTGCCACAGGGTGCAGCCAGCGGCACCGTGGGACGTCAGGCGATCACCGCCATCCTGGTGCTGGGTGCTATCTGGCTGCTCAATGACTATCGCGGCGTGCCTACGCCGGTGTTACTGCTGGCCGTGCTGCTGCTGGCGGGCATGTTTATGGCAACCCGTACCGCCTTTGGCCGTCGCATCTACGCCATCGGCGGCAACATCGACGCCGCGCGCCTGTCGGGCATTAACGTCGCGCGTACCAAGCTGGCGGTGTTTGCCATTAATGGGGTGATGGTGGCGATTGCCGGGCTGATCCTCAGTTCGCGACTGGGCGCTGGCTCACCCTCGGCGGGGAACATCGCCGAACTGGATGCTATCGCCGCCTGCGTCATCGGCGGCACCAGCCTGGCGGGTGGGGTCGGATCGGTGGCGGGGGCCGTTATGGGGGCTTTTATTATGGCCTCGCTCGACAATGGCATGAGCATGATGGATGTGCCGACCTTCTGGCAGTACATCGTGAAGGGCGCGATCCTGCTGCTGGCGGTGTGGATGGATACCGCCACGCGACGTCGGGTGTAATCGCGCGGGCGATCACATTGTGGCGCAAACAATTTTTTTGCCCCTTTCAGGCGTGTTATGCAATGCGCTGAGGATTTAAGGGAACGCGCCACCATGCATGATAAACGTTATCGCATTACGCTGCTGTTTAATGCCAACAAGGTGTATGACCGTCAGGTTGTTGAGGGCGTCGGGGAGTATCTGCAGGCGTCTCAGACTGACTGGGATATCTTCATCGAAGAAGATTTTCGCTGTCGCATCGACAACATCCGCGAGTGGCTGGGCGATGGGGTGATCGCTGACTATGACGATCGCTCCATCGAAACCCTGCTGTCGAACGTCTCTGTTCCGATCGTCGGCGTCGGCGGCTCTTACCATCGCCAGGAAGATTATCCGCCGGTGCACTATATCGCCACAGACAACGCCGCGCTGGTCGAAAAAGCCTTTCTGCATCTGAAAGAGAAGGGGATTAACCGCTTCGCCTTCTACGGTTTACCGGCGTCCAGCGGCAAGCGCTGGGCGCAGGAGCGGGAACAGGCGTTCCGTAAACTGGTGGGACGCGAGCGCTATCAGGGTGTGGTTTATCAGGGGATGGAAACCGCGCCGGATAACTGGCAGCACGCCCAGAACCGGCTGGCAGACTGGCTGCAGACGCTGCCGCCGCAGACCGGGATCATCGCCGTCACGGATGCGCGGGCGCGTCATCTGCTGCAGGCGTGTGAGCTTCTGAAGATTCCGGTGCCGGAGAAGCTTACGGTGATCGGGATTGATAATGAGGAGCTGACCCGCTATCTGTCGCGGGTGGCGCTCTCTTCGGTCGCGCAGGGCTCACGGCAGATGGGCTATCAGGCGGCCAAACTGCTGCACCGGCTGCTGGATAAACAGCCGCTGCCGCTTCAGCGCATTCTGGTGCCGCCGGTGAAGGTCATCGCCCGGCGCTCAACGGATTTCCGCTCGCTGCGCGATCCGGCGGTGATTCAGGCGATGCACTATATCCGCTTCAACGCCTGCAAGGGGATTAAAGTGGAGCAGGTGCTGGATGCCGTCGGGCTGTCGCGTTCCAACCTGGAGAAGCGTTTTCGGGATGAAACCGGCGACACCATTCATGCGATGATCCACCGCGAAAAACTGGAAAAAGCGCGCGAACTGCTGGCTTCTTCCTCACTCAATATCAATGAGATCTCGCAGATGTGCGGCTATCCTTCACTGCAGTATTTCTACTCGGTGTTCCGCAAAAGCTACGACACCACGCCGAAAGAGTATCGCCAGCATCACGGGGAGAATGTGCTGTAGCAGAGCGCGCCGGGTGTGAAGCGAGGCCTGTAAATCGGTGCGGCCCGCGCCACTAGATCAGCCGCTGCTCACTCTCCTCGATCACCGCCAGCGCCAGGCCGTTGGCCGGATCTATCCGGTTTTCGGGAAAGTGCAGCTGCGTGTGGGAAGCGGTAAAGGCCAGCGTGTTGCTCTGGGCCGTTTTGCGCACCGCCTGACAGAATGTCTCACTGACGTTCCACGGGCAATCGATGATGATGGTGGCCGGGTTGAGCAGCAGCATGATCTGACCCAGCGCGGCACCCAGAAAGCCACCAGCCTGCGTCATCACCTCATCCACTACCCGCGTCGCACTGTCCCGGCTCTGCCAGCTCAGGCCTGGCTGGCGCTGCGCCAGCTGCTGATTGACGGCAGGTTTGCTGATCAGCGCTTCCAGACAGCCGCGGCGACCGCAGCTGCAACGCGGTCCGCCGGGCTGAACTATCAGATGTCCCGCCTCTCCGGCGGTCCAGCTGTGCCCGGTAAAGACGTCCCCGTGCTGGATCAGTGCACCGCCAATCCCTTCAGACACGCGCAGATAGAAGTGGCCGCTCTCTGTGGGTAATCCACACTGCTCCACCGCCAGCAGCGCCGCCGCTTTGACATTGTTCATAATGCGAATGGGCAGCTGAATCTGCCTGCGCAGCGAGGTCAGCAGGTCAACATCCTGCCATTCCAGCGGCAACGAGATATGCATCCAGCCGCGCCGGGGATCGACGATGCCCGGAAAGCCCAGGCCAATGCCGAGCAGATGGGGGTAACGTTCGGTGAGCTGGCGGCAGAGCGTGGCCAGCTCGGCCAGTAACCGGTTCGGGTTACTGGTGTCGGTTCGCAGCGTCTGTTCAGCCAGTACCTGAGAAAAGTAGTCACAGACCCGCCAGTGGATGACGTTGCGTTCCACCATCACGCCTGCGCTCTGCAGTTTTTCCGGCCGCAGCCGGATGCCGATCTTGGGCCGCCCGGCGGCCGCCACGCTGACCGGCCCCAGCTCCTCTATCAGCGCCTGCTCCAGCAGATCGTCAATGATTAACGACACGGTATTCTTGCTGAGCGCCAGCGCCTCCGCCAGCTCCTGACGCGACGTGACTCGCTGTTTACGCAACCGGGCCATCACGCGTTTCTGATTATTCAGTCGCAGTAGTGCAGGGCCTTTGCCGTTCGTTTTCATCACGGGTTCACCCAACAGAGGAGTAAACATTGAGTTTATCAGCCCCTGCGCGTTCTATACCCCACACTTTTGCGGCCTGTTTCACACAACAGAAGCGCCCCTGGCCGGGAGCGTGACCGCGATCGGATTGCCGGGTCAGCCTGCGGTTCCGGCAGATCCGGCACGCGGTCGCCGCAAGCCAGCCGCGTTATCCGGCGACGCGAAGCGCGCGCGGTCGGGAGGCTACAGCCTGCAACATACCGGGCTTCGGCGGGGATTAATATTCGTCGCCGCGCACCCGACTGCGATAGCTTTCCCAGTCAAAGCGAACCCACAGGCTGTTGCCCAGGCGCATACGGTCCATCACGCGTTCACCCAGCAGGGCATTCATGCCCGCATGATCGAGGTTGGAGAGCATACCGGTCGGCCGTTTCGACGAGGAGCGGCGGTCGACGATCTGGTTGATAATCACCTTCTCGTAGCGCGATTCGCTCTGCATACCAATCTCATCGATGACCAGCAGATCAACACTGCTGAGATCCTGAATCAGACGCTCTTCGGTGATGCCGCTGCTGCCGCTGAAGGTGCCCTTCATGCTCGACATCAGGTCGGCGACCGTCACGATCAGCACACTTTTTCCGCGCAGGATCAGGTCGTTGCCGATCGCGGCGGCCAGATGGTTTTTACCCGTACCCGGGCGGCCTGAAAAGACAAAGCTGGCGATGCTGCCATCAAATTCAGCGGCGTACTGACGCGCCAGCTCCAGGGCTTTGCGCTGTCCCTCGTTTTCGACCCGGTAATTGTCGAAGGAGCAGTTGATATGCAGTTCCCGAATGCCGGAACGGCCCATCACGCGCTGCATTTTCATTGCGCGGTTCTCACGCACAATCGCCTCTGAACGCAGGCGACCCTGCTCCTGGTTCCACGCCAGCAGCTCTTCACCATTGGCGAATTTCGGCCGGGTACCGGCGGGCATCATTTTTTTCAGACGGTTAAAGAGATCGTCGGGCGTTTTCATTATTCACCTCGGAAACCATCGGGAATAGTACGGTCAGGATCGGGCAACTGCGTGATATCACGCTTCGGCTGCCCGCCGCTGGCGACGCGATTCATCTGGATGCTGCGTGCCAGCTTCTGCTGCCACTGCACATGGTGGAACATCCGGCCTTCCGCCTGCCAGTAGGCGACAAAGGCCGCCAGCTCGGCGGGCGTCACCGGTTCACTCAGCGCCACGCCCCAGATGGCGGCCTGACGCGTAAAGTCGGCATCCGGCTGCCAGCCCGGATACATGGCGAACTTCCCGGCCGGTGTGTGGAGTGGGGCGGGCGTATCGTCATACAGGCTGTCATCCAGCGCCACATCGTTTGGCTGCCGGGCGGCGGCTTCCAGCGCCAGCAGCTCCGCCAGACGCGCCGGGGTGATGGCATACATCACCGGCGCGTAGTTATCTAACACCGCCAGCGTGCCCTTTTCCGCCTGCTGAAGGGCAGTCAGCGGATCCTGTCGGAAGGCATCCAGGCCAATGAGCGTTGAAGTTAAGATTTTAGCTGACATGAAAAGACCTGAGGTTAACAAACACCTTGCGCCGGGAAACGGTCGCCAGCGCAGAAGGGGATATTGTACCTTTTTTAACGAGGGGGATCGCTTAAAAAGGGCCGTGATCAGTGCGAGGTGGCCGGAGACGCAGCGTGGCGGGCCGGTGCGGATTCAGCGGCATGCAGGCTGACGGCTGTGGCGGCGGGACGGGTTTGCCATAAATAGCGAACCGAAGCGAGCCAGCAGAGGCTGTATCCCAGCAGTTCGGTGCCCTCTTCGGCCATGTTTTTCACTGCGCGGTTGTAATCGCCCGGCATCAGGTGCTGCCACAGCGCATGAATCCCAAACAGCCGTGAGAAGACCAGGACCACCAGAAAGCCGGAGGCCATCACCGGCCAGCTGCGATGCTGCACCAGCGCCGCCAGTCCCTTTATGGTCTGTTTCGGCGTGCGCAGCGCCACGGCCAGTGAACCTGCCGTCATGGCCAGCGCAAACCAGACCCAGCTGCCGTGCTGAATAGTGTCAAAGACGAAATCGAGTTCGCGGATCAGCATGCAGCTGTAAAAGCCAGCCACTAAGGTCAGCCCCCCACGCTGGCCAGCGCGGCCGCGGGCCGCAATGAAAAACAGCGCGGCGATGATCGCCAGCATCAGTTCCTGCGTGGTTTCGGTAAAAGAGGTTTCGTGCAGGGCATCGTTCATCCAGGCGACATCAACGTAGACAGGAATGATAGTCAGGGCGAGAACCAGAGCGGCCAGCAGGAAGACCACAATTTCGCGGCCAATAATTGTCAAATCGTTGCGCATAATGTTACCGGTATAATGATTAGCAGCCTCATTATATTTTAATCATCCGGTCGCCTTTCTCTTTTTATGCCCCGCTCAGAAGCTGGCACTGAAGCCAAAGCTGTAGAGTTGCTGCTCCTCGTTATTCAGCGCTTCGCTCTGTGAAAAGGAGGCAAATGCCGCCAGATTATCATTCAGAGGCAGCTGCGCCCCGATACTCAGGTCGATGCCATTGCTCTGATCTGAGCCGCTGGTGATGTCGCGCCCGACACTCTGCGGCGTATCGGCCAGAAAATAGTGATAACTTACCTGCGCCCAGGGCGCTATCCATCCCTGCTGCGAATCGATGCGCCAGCCAACGCTGGCGCTCTGCTCACGGCTCTGCGGATCGCTGTAGTCGCATTGCAGGCAGTTCGTCTGCTGCGGGTCAACTGCATACTGCGCCACCGGCCCGGTGGTGAAGGAGGAGGAAAGGGGCAGATTAATGCCAGCCCGGTAGCGTTTTCCCAGCGGTGTGGTGCCTGCGCTGCCGGTTTCGCTGTGCAACGCGATCGGTGAAGCCGTGGGGGAGTTGATGGCGGCCTCAAACAGGGCGCGGCTGTCATCGCTGAAGGCGAGGGGCGTCAGGGCAATTTTTTCGGCCAGAATCGTGTCGTAGTCGGGCAGCAGATCGGGGTGCTGAGGCGCGGGAGCGCCTCCGCGGGCAAACGTCGGTTGCGATAAGATTAATAGCCCTACAGCACAGCAGGTCCGCAGACCTTTTCCACCGCTTTCTGGCAACATCTTTTCTCCAGGCAGAGCTGAAGTGGTTATCCAACGTTCTGATCAAATTCCGAGCTGTCTCTGTTATTTACCCGGTGTTCGTTTAACTATCAACCGATTAATTCTAAGATCAAGCGGACCGCTAAAATATTCTCGTCATAAAGGAAAAAAGCGATGCAACGATGTGGTTGGGTAACGCAGGATCCCCTCTATCTGGCTTATCACGACAGGGAATGGGGTGTGGCACAGAGAGACAAACATGCGCTGTTTGAGATGCTCTGTCTGGAGGGGCAGCAGGCGGGATTATCCTGGATTACTGTGCTGAAAAAGCGCGAAAACTACCGGATGGCGTTTCATCAGTTTGATCCCGCGGCCATTGCGCAGATGGATGCCGCAGCGATCGACGCGCTGATGCATAACAGCGGCATTATTCGCCATGCGGGTAAAATTGCGGCCATTATTGTCAACGCCCGGGCTTTTCTTGAGATGGAAGCCAAAGGCGAGGATTTCGGCCACTTCGTGTGGCAATTTGTCGATAACGTGCAAATCGTTCACCATCATCCCGATTACCGCCAGGCGCCCGCGACCTCAGAGCAGGCCATAGCGCTCTCGAAAGCGCTGAAGCAGCGTGGTTTTAAATTCATCGGCCCGACAATTTGCTACTCCTTTATGCAGGCCTGCGGGCTGATAAACGATCATCAGAGCAACTGTTTCCGCCATCCTGACAACCAGAAAGGCTGATTCCTGACAAATCAGGATTTTTCCGCACTACATTGCCTGGTCACAGGCGGCATAATCGTGCCACTTATGGGAAAGGTTTTTCCCGGTTTCTCGAATGTAAGGGAACAGAAATGCAGAAGAAATTAATCGCCATCACCTTGTTATTAAGCGGCAGTCTGGCCCTGCCAGGTTGTACTACTAATCCCTACACCGGCGAATCTCAGGCGGGCAAGTCAGGCGTGGGCGCAGGTCTGGGGGCGTTAGTGGGTGCCGGTGTCGGCGTGCTCTCTTCGTCGAAAAAAGATCGCGGTAAGGGTGCTCTGATCGGTGCCGCAAGTGGTGCCGCGCTGGGCGGTGGCGTCGGTTACTACATGGATGTGCAGGAAGCCAAACTGCGCGACAAGATGCGTGGCACCGGCGTCAGCGTGACCCGTAACGGCGATAACATCATCCTGAATATGCCAAACAATGTGACGTTCGACTCCAGCAGCAGCAACCTGAAACCGGCTGGCGCGAACACGCTGACCGGTGTGGCGTTAGTGCTGAAAGAGTATCCGAAAACCGCGGTAAACGTCGTGGGTTACACCGACAGCACCGGCAGCCGTGCACTGAACATGCGCCTGTCACAGCAGCGTGCTGAAAGCGTGGCCAGCTCACTGATCACGCAGGGCGTTGCCAGCGACCGCCTGCGCACTCAGGGTGCAGGCCCGGATAATCCGGTTGCCACCAACAGCACCGAAGCCGGTAAAGCGCAAAACCGTCGCGTTGAGATCACCCTCAGCCCGCTGGGCTAATCGCGGTCGCCCCCGTCCGGGGGCGCTCGCTGTTCTGCGAAACTCACTCTCAGCGTCTGTCTCGTTTCTGTAAACAGGGCCAGCTGAAACCTGAGCGTAAACCGTTCTGAACGACACAGCCCTTTTTACCGCCTTTCTGCACTTCCCCTTTCGCGATCAAAGCCAGCCACGCACGGCTATCCCCCATCCTCTCCTGCCTCTTCATCTGGCTGAACAGGTGCTGGAAAATCTGCGGCGGCTGATGACCGGCCTGCCGTCGAAAAAGTAAACACGCCGGGCAGCAATTTCCGGCGCAGCACTTTTTGCACCGGGCCTGGCTTGTGCTAGTCTCTGCCTGGTTTCTTATTTCGCAGGATATCTCATGAAAATCAGGCCGCCTCGCGCCACCATCAGCGATGTTGCTCGCGCGGCACGAACCGGAAAAACCAGCGTTTCGCGCTATCTGAATGGCGAACTGCATCTGCTCTCTGCGGATTTAAAAGCGCGGATCGAGCAGGCTATTGCCGATCTCAGCTATCGCCCCAGTCAGATGGCACGCGGCCTGAAGCGCGGTCGTACCCGGCTGATCGGTCTGATTATTGCCGATATTACCAACCCCTATTCTGTGGATGTGATGAGCGGGATTGAAGCCGCCTGCCGCGAGCAGGGCTTCACGCTGCTGATGTGTAACACCAACAATGAAGTGGATCTGGAACAGCACTATCTGCAACTGCTGAGCAGCTATCAGGTGGAGGGCATTGTGGTCAACGCGGTCGGCATGCGCGAAGAGGTGCTCAATCACCTGCAACAGTCGCTGCTGCCGATGGTCCTGATTGACCGCAAAATCCCCGATTTTCCCTGCGATGTGGTGGGCCTGAATAATGCCGAAGCCGCCGAAACCGCCACGCGCCATCTGGTGGAGAATGGCTACGAGGCGCTGCTGTTTCTCAGTGAGCCGCTGGGCAGCGTCAACACCCGCCGCGAGCGCCTGCAGGCTTTTCGTCAGCTGCTGGGCTCGCATCCACAGGTTGCGCATGAAAATGCGGAGGTCCCGCTGCATCAGCCTGCCGCGCTGGACCAGGCGCTGCTGACATTCCGGCAGCGTCACGCCGGCAAACGCTGTGCGGTGATGGTCGCCAACGGCGCACTGACGCTGCAGGTAGCGCGATCGCTGCAACGGCTCAATCTGCACTGGGGTCGCGATATCGGGCTCCTCGGGTTCGACGAACTGGAGTGGGCGGCACTGGCGGGTGTCGGGATCACCACGCTGAAACAGCCTACCTGGCAGATTGGCTTCAGTGCGCTGGAACGGCTGATAGCGCGCATAGAGGGCAGCGATTTGCCGGTTGCCGAACAGGTTTTCTCTGGCGAACTGATCGTTCGCGGCTCCAGCCAGCCTCTGGGCTGAAATTCAGATTTAACCTTTCCTTTACGTGCTCGCTTCGTGAGCACGATCATAATTTCACAGTTTGCTCCTTTGCTTTGGAACCGGTTCCATTTAGGGTTTTTCTATTCGTTATGGGCAGCCATCTGCCATGGAGTAGAACATGAAACCTGACATCATCGTGGTGACCGCCGCCTATGGCCATGCTCAGATCGCCGCGCTCGGCGGTCAGCGTGCGCTGCTACCGATTATTCAGCAGGCGGGCGCTGACGGCGTCGAAATTCGCCGCGAGTTGCTTGATGACGCGGCACTGGCGACGCTGCCGTCGCTGGCCCAGGCGGTGGCGCAGCATCAGCTCCACGCCAGCTATTCGGTGCCCGATACCCTGTTTTGTGACGGCGGCGAAATCAATCCGCGCATAACTCACTACGTTGAAGAAGCGCGCCAGTTAAACGCGCAGCGACTGAAGCTGGCGCTGGGCGACTTTACCGGTGCGCTGCCACGCGACACGCTGCAGGCGCTGCTGGCCTCGCTGCCGTTTCAGCTGACGATAGAAAACGATCAGACCGAACAGGGCCGGCTGGCCCCGACGGTGGCGTTTTTTACGGCGGTCAGGGAAGCCGGGCTGGCCATTAACATGACCTTTGATATGGGCAACTGGTGCTGGACCGGTGAGGATGCCGGTCAGGCGGCAGCATTGCTGGCCGCGCAGGTGGGCTATGTGCATGTCAAAGCCGCAGTGCCGCATCAGGAGAGCTTCCGGGCGATTGCGCTGGATGATGCTGACGACTGCTGGCTCGCCCTGCTGCAACAGCTACCGGCTACCGCGCCGCGCGGCATTGAATTTCCGCTCGAAGGCGACGATCTGACTGCGGTGACACGCCACTATGTGTCGCTGCTGCGTAACGTGTAAGGAGTAAAGATGATGACGCATCACACTATGCATCATAACGGTCCGCTTGATGTTGTCACGATTGGTGAGGCGATGGCGATGTTCGTCGCCCGTGAAACCGGCGACCTGGCCGCAGCAGAGACCTTTGTGAAACGTGCCGCGGGCGCAGAGCTGAATGTCGCAACCGGCCTTGCCCGTCTTGGTCTGAAAGTGGGCTGGGTCAGCCGCATCGGCGATGACGCCTTTGGCCGGTTTATCTGTCAGCAGCTGGAAAAAGAGGGGATCGACCACGCCCGGGTAACGGTCGATTCGCGCTATCCCACAGGTTTTCAGCTGAAGTCCAAAGTCGATGATGGTTCCGACCCGCTGGTGGAGTATTTCCGTAAAGGTTCGGCGGCCAGCCATCTGTCGGTTGACGATTTCGACGCGGACTATTTCGGCTCGGCGCGTCATCTGCACCTGAGCGGTGTCGCGGCGGCGCTGTCAGAGAGCTCGCTGGAACTGCTGAAACACACTGCGAAAGAGATGCGGTCGCGCGGTAAAACGATTTCGTTTGATCCTAACCTGCGGCCGGTGCTGTGGCGCAGCGAAGAGGAGATGCGTAAGCAGCTCAACCTGCTGGCAGAGTACGCCGACTGGGTGCTGCCAGGCGAAAAAGAGGGACTGATCCTCACCGGCTATCGTCAGCCGGAGGCGATCGCGGATTTCTATCTCGACAAGGGCGTGAAAGCCGTCGTGATAAAAACCGGGTGTGACGGTGCCTGGTATAAAACGGCCCAGGGTGAACAGGGCCAGGTGGCGGCGGTCAGGGTTGAAAACGTGGTGGATACCGTCGGGGCGGGTGATGGCTTTGCGGTAGGGGTGATCAGCGCCCTGCTGGAAGGTCAGTCGCTGCCGCAGGCGATCCGTCGCGGAAACAAAATTGGTTCGATGGCGATTCAGGTTATTGGTGACAGCGAAGGTCTGCCGACGCGTCAGCAACTGGGCGATGTGTAGTCAACGCCCCCTCTACAGACACAGGAGTTCCCGATGAAAAAGCAGACAATCGCGCCAAAACGGTGGTGGTTCATCATGCCCATCGTGTTTATCACCTACAGCCTGGCCTATCTCGACCGGGCCAACTTCAGCTTCGCTTCTGCTGCCGGGATTAATGATGATCTTGGCATCACCAAAGGCATGTCCTCGCTGCTGGGGGCGCTGTTCTTCCTGGGATACTTCTTCTTCCAGATCCCGGGGGCGATTTATGCCGAACGCCGCAGCGTGAAGAAACTGATTTTCTGGTGCCTGATCCTGTGGGGCGGCTGTGCCTCCCTGACCGGGGTGGTCAGCAACATTCCGATGCTGGCGGCAATCCGCTTTATCCTGGGGGTGGTCGAAGCGGCCGTGATGCCGGCGATGCTGATCTACATCAGCAACTGGTTTACCAAATCGGAACGCTCCCGCGCCAACACCTTTCTGATCCTGGGGAACCCGGTGACGGTGCTGTGGATGTCTGTGGTTTCCGGCTATCTGATCGAATCTTTTGGCTGGCGCGAGATGTTCATCATCGAAGGGATTCCGGCGGTGATCTGGGCGGTGGCCTGGTGGTTCCTGGTGCAGGATAAACCTTCGCAGGCACGCTGGATGAGCGATGCCGAGAAAGCGGCGCTGCAGGCTGAACTGCAGAAAGAGCAGGAGAACATCAAAGCGGTGCGCAACTACGGCGAAGCGTTCCGCAACCGCAACGTGATCATTCTCTGCCTGCAATACTTTGCCTGGAGCATCGGCGTCTATGGCTTCGTACTGTGGCTGCCGTCGATTCTGCGTAACGGTACGCAGATGGGTATGGTGGAAGCGGGCTGGCTCTCTGCGGTGCCTTATCTGGCCGCGACTATCGCGATGGTGGCGGTCTCCTGGGCGTCGGACAGAACCCAGAACCGTAAGCTGTTTGTCTGGCCGCTGCTGCTGGTCGGGGCGCTGGCGTTCCTCGGCTCCTGGCTGGTGGGATCGAACAATTTCTGGATGTCCTACACCCTGTTAGTGATCGCCGGTGCCGCGATGTATGCGCCTTACGGCCCGTTCTTCGCCATTATTCCTGAGATGCTGCCGCGCAACGTCTCCGGTGGCGCGATGGCGCTGATCAACAGCATGGGTGCGCTGGGGTCGTTTATCGGTTCGTGGATTGTCGGCTATCTTAATGGGGCTACCGGCAGCCCGGCGGCCTCCTACATCTTTATGGGATCGGCCCTGCTGGTGGCGGTGTGGCTGACGCTGATTGTGAAACCGGCGCAGAACACAGCGCCGCCGCTGCAGAGTGCAAAACCGGCCTGAAAGCGTAAGCGCTGAAGGGGGCTGACCCGGCGTCAGCCCACCGGCGCAACAATGCGTCTCTGTTTCTCCGGGCGGCCTGCAGGCCGCCCGCTACTTATTGATCGGGAGCGACCGAATGAAACCCGCTGTAATTCTCTACAAAAAACTGCCTGACGATCTCTATGCCCGCCTGGCTGAACAGTGTGACGTGACGGAAATCAGTGACCTCTCGCCAGAAAATCAGCAGCAACACGCTGAGGCGTTCCGGCAGGCCGAGGGGCTGCTGGGATCGGGCGGTAAAGTGAACGGGGACCTGCTGGCAAAAATGCCGAATCTGCGCGTCTGCTCCAGCGTCTCGGTAGGCTATGACAATTTTGATGTCGAGGCGCTCAACCAGCGTAACGTGGTGCTGATGCACACCCCGACCGTTCTGACCGAAACCGTTGCGGATACCATGATGGCGCTGGTGCTGAGCACGGCGCGCCGCGTGCCGGAGCTGGATGCCTGGGTCAAAGCGGGCCACTGGCAGAAGAGCATCGGCCCGGCGCAGTTCGGCATCGACGTGCATCATAAAACCCTGGGTATTCTCGGCATGGGCCGTATCGGCATGGCGCTGGCGCAGCGCGCCCACTTTGGCTTCGGCATGAACATCCTCTACAACGCACGCCGTGAACATGAAGAGGCGCAGACGCGCTTTGGCGCACGGCGCTGTGACCTGGAGACGCTGCTGAAAGAGAGTGATTTCGTCTGCATCAGCCTGCCGCTGACGCGCGAAACGCACCATCTGATCGGTGCCGCTGAACTGGCGCTGATGAAGCCGGATGCGGTGCTGATTAACGCCGGTCGCGGGCCGGTGGTGGATGAACAGGCGCTGATCGCCGCACTGCAGGCGGGCAAGCTGCACGCCGCCGGACTGGATGTGTTTGAGCAGGAGCCGGTCGCTGCCGACTCTCCGCTGCTGTCGCTGCCCAACGTGGTCACCCTGCCGCACATCGGTTCTGCCACGCATGAAACCCGTTACGGCATGATGCAGGATGCGGTGGAAAACCTCATCGCTGCGCTCGGCGGAAGCGTCGATAAAAACTGCGTTAACCCGCAGGCGCTGAAGTAATCCTCACGCCTTTCCATTGCGCCCGCCGATGGCGGGCGTTATGGTGGACCCCCGATTCGCTATCACAAATATTTAACCGCTATGTCCTTTTCTCAGTTCGGCGACAAATTTACTCAACATTCCGGCATCTCACGTCTGATGGAAGATATGGGCGCGGGCCTGCGTACGCCTGGCACTATCATGCTGGGCGGCGGTAATCCGGCGCAGATCCCGGCCATGAACGACTACTTTCAGCAGCTGCTGCTGCAGATGCATGAGGAAGGCAAACTCAGCGAGGCGCTCTGTAACTATGACGGCCCGCGTGGTAAGGCGACGCTGCTGGCGTCGCTGGCAGCACTGCTGAGCGAGCAGCTTGGCTGGCCGATCACTGCGCAGAACATCGCCCTGACCAACGGCAGCCAGAGCGCCTTCTTCTATCTGTTTAATCTGTTTGCCGGTCGCCGGGCCGATGGCAGCAAAAAGCGGGTGCTGTTCCCGCTGGCGCCGGAATATCTGGGCTATGCGGATGCCGGTCTGGAAGAGGGGCTGTTTGTCTCGGCGAAGCCGAACATTGAGCTGCTGCCGGAAGGGCAGTTTAAATATCATGTCGATTTCGAACATCTGCCGATGAACGATGAGGTCGGGCTGATCTGCGTCTCGCGTCCCACGAACCCCACCGGCAACGTCATCACTGACGATGAGCTGATGCAGCTCGATGCGCTGGCGCAGCAGCATGATGTGCCGCTGCTGATCGACAACGCCTATGGCGTGCCGTTCCCCGGCATTATTTTCAGCGAGGTCCGTCCGCTGTGGAATCCCAATATCATCCTCTGCATGAGCCTGTCAAAACTCGGCCTGCCGGGCGCGCGCTGCGGCATCATCATCGCTGACGAGAAGACCATCTCGGCGCTGAGTAACATGAACGGCATCATCAGCCTGGCGCCAGGCAGTATCGGCCCGGCTATCGCCCACGAGATGATCGGTCGCGGCGATCTGCTGCGTCTCTCTGAAGAGGTGATTAAGCCGTTTTATCAGCAGAAGGTGCAGCAGACCCTTGCAATCCTGCGACGCTATCTGCCGGAAGATCGCTGCCTGATCCACAAGCCGGAAGGGGCGATTTTCCTCTGGCTCTGGTTCCGCGATCTGCCGATCACGACAGAACTGCTTTATCAGCGCCTTAAGGCGCGTGGCGTGCTGATGGTGCCGGGCCACTTCTTCTTCCCCGGCCTGGAGCAGGCGTGGCCGCACACCCATCAGTGTATGCGGATGAATTATGTGCCGGACGCGGAGAACATTGAGCGGGCGGTGCAGATTCTGGCGGAAGAGGTCGAAATCGCCTGGCGCGACAGCTAATCCAGCGGCGTGCTTAACGACAGCTGGCACCACTGTGCCAGCTGCTGAATCGCCTGTTCCACCTCCCGGTTCCAGCCGAACCCGGCATTGAGCCGGAAGCAGTGATCGTAACGCGGGTCGGTGGCGAAAATGTGTCCCGGCGCAATGCCGATCCCCGCGTTGCGCGCTTTCAGAAACAGCTCGCGGACGTTCAGCGCCTGTCGGGGCATCTCCACCCACAGCACGTATCCCCCTTCCGGATCGGACACCCGGGTTCCCGCCGGAAACTCCCGCAGCACCGACTGGCGCATTTCATGGATCTGCCGCGCCAGCTCGCGCCGCAGCTTGCGCAGGTGAGCGTCATAGCCGCCGCTGCGCAGCAGCTCCGCCACCGCCGCCTGCGACAGCACCGAGGTGCCCATGGTCGAGGTATATTTCAGCGAGGCGATTTTACGCATGTAGTTGACGCTGTGAACCCAGCCGATACGGATGCCGGGCGCCACGGTTTTCGAGAAGCCGCTGCAGAGAATGGCGTTGGGGCTGAAGGCGCGCATCGGAAAGGGACGCCGCTCGCCAAAGGCGGTATCGCCGAAGATATCATCCTCAATGATCACCACATCGTTTTCATCAGCCTGGCGGGCAATATAGGCTTTCTGCTCGTTGGGAATGCTCTTGCCCAGCGGGTTGTTGACGTTACAGAGGGTAAGAAAGACCCGCACCGCCCGGCGCTGAAACAGCCCGGTCAGCTTCGCGACATTGATATATCCCTCCGGGCCGGCTTCCACCTCGATCACCCGCAGATTGAGGTTATGCAGCATCTGCAGCAGCACGAAATAGCAGGGTGACTCCACCGCCACCACATCTCCCGGCTGGGTGGTGGCCCGCAGCGACAGGGAGATTGCCTCAATGCAGCCGTTGGTGATCAGGATATCGTCGGCGCTGATATTGCAGCCGTAATCGACCGCGCGGCGGGCAATTTCCGTTTTCAGCGGCGCATAGCCGGTGCCCTTGACCGTATTGCCGAGCAGGGCCGGTTTGCTGTAGCCCATCTGACGCATCAGCAGGCCGAGGCGCCTGACCGGATAGAGCGCGCTGTCGCCGTTAGCCAGGTCGAGCCGCACCCGGCAGTCTGAGCCGAGCATCGCCAGGTGCAGTTCGGTCTGCTCATCGAGCGGGGCAATGGCGCGCGGCTGTTCGCTGACGGCGGGCAGCTGGCGCGCCAGGGGCCGCTCCGGCGCAACGAAAAAGCCCGATTTCGGGCGGGCGACGGCGTAGCGTTCATCCTCCAGCGTGCGCAGGGTTTTCAGCGCCGTGGTCAGGCTGACATTGTACTGGGTCGCCAGCGTGCGCACCGACGGCAGACGGCTGTCGGGCGCCAGCGAACCGGCATGAATGGCCTGCTTGATCTGTTCGGCTATCTGGCGGTAACGACTGCGCTGACTCTCCTGCTCACCGACAACATCGGCCATCTGTTCCACCCCATATCGCGCTGATCTGTGCATATTCAACAGAGTACATTCAAAGTACTTTAGGCTGCATCTCTTAATTATTCATGACGCTAAACAGCCCGGCGGTGCCGGGTTCAGGCCACCGCGTGGTGCCGTTCACCTGAAGGAAATGTGAGAAATGAATAATCTGCCCGCCATGATGAAAGAGATTGAGACGTATCTGTCACCCGCCATTATTGCGTCGGCGCAGCGTTGTGCGGCCCGTCTGCTGGCGGTGTTACCCCGGACGCGGCAGCCTGAGGAGAACCGGGTGCTACTCGCCTATGGCGGGGGAAAAGACAGCAGCTATATGGTGGCCTGGGTGCGTTACATCCAGGGGCTGATCTGGCAGCAGCAGGGCCGCACCTTCTCGCTGCGGGTCAGCACCAACCGCCATGCGGGGATGAATCAGAGCGTGATGGAGAATATCGACCGCGTTTATCAGGCGCTGGCCATGCACGACGATGAGCGGGTGGAGTGTCTGGTGGTGGATGGCCTGCTGATCCGGCCTTTCAGCCGGGACCTGCCGATGCCGGAGAGTGTGCGGCAGCAGAATCGCAACGATGTGCTGATGAATGGCCACCGGTTTCGTGCCGATGCCCGCTCGACCTTCTGCAACGCCTGCAACCTCAGCATGGTGAACTCCTTTGGCCTGGCGGCGGACTACAACGGCGGCGTGGATCTGATTATCACCGGTGACTCGCCGCAGGAGCAGGCCGCCTATCTGGCCTGGGCGCGCCATCTTTCACGCCTGTTTGATGCGCCGGTGGCGGACAAAAGCCGGGGCTTCAGCGGGTTTCTGCAGACGCTGGACGGCGTGGCCGGCCGCTACTTCAGCGAGGTGTATGGTGCCGATCAGCTGACGCCTGCGCACCGCATCACCCATCAGCTGGCGCGCGATCCGCTGTTTTTCAATATCTATCAGGACACCGCCTATGAGGCGGGCGCGCACTGGGCGCTGCTCAGCGATTTTATGGGCTTCCGGTTTGATGCGCTGATGTTCAGTTTTTCTGAATCCGACTGCGGTAATCCGACGCTGATGGCGCACCTGCGCGGTCTGCGGGCCGAAACGCTGCTGCAGCGCAGCTATGGTGAAGGGATCCGGGAATATGTGCGTTTTGCGCTGGCGCTGATGGTGAAGAAAGAGTTTCCACCCGTGCTCATCGACGAGATGGCGGCGCGCTATCAGGATGAGGCCGCCATCCAGCGGCAGCGGCAGCGCGCTAGCACGTTTGCGCGGGAGGCGTTTGATCTGCGCGACGAACAGCTGATCTGCCTGATCTACTCCCCCTTCCTGGGACAGGGCGCGCAGCTCGGTCAGTGGCTGGCGCAGCAGCAGATTCCGCTCGATGAGGCGGCTATCCGCGACCTGCTCGATCAGCGCAGCGACGATCTGGCGCTGGCCCGGCAGCTGATGCAGCGCTCCGGCATGACGCTGACGCAGATGCGGCACTGCTGGCAGAGCAGGCCGGTCAACTCGCTGCTGGAGGGAAAAAGTGACGATCCGCTGTCGCGCGTCCTGCGCTTTGATCCCCACAAGGCGGTGATTCAGGTCAGTAACGGTGTGCTGAACGACATCGTGACGGAAATCATTTCCGGGCGTTAACCCGGTAAGGCAAGGCGATGAAGAAGATTTTCCTGCAAATTGGCGCCACCCGCGACGGACTTAACCCCTGGTGTGCGGTGGCGAAGCGCGACGGGTACGTTACCGTGCTGGCGGAGATGGGCGACTTTATTGATTACCAGTCGATTAGCCTGGCGCTGCCGTTTGATCTGATCATTCGCCTCGACCGCCCTGAAAACCCGTGGGAGGTGATGCAGGCCTGTCTGCACGCCGGTTTACTGGTGCATCCGACGGTGGTGCTGGCGGGCTTTGAAGCCTATAACACCAGTGCCGGACGGCTGCGTGAGATGCTGGCCGGGCCGGACGCGCCCGCCGCCTTTATCCCGCTGGATAAATATGCGCAACGTATGGCGCTGAAAAAAGCCTGGCCGCGCTTCCCGCAGCCGGAGTTCCGCTTTTTCGCCTCGCCGCTCAGCATTCTGGAGGCCGGGCAGGCGCTGATCTATCCCTGCGTGGTGAAACCGGTGGATGGCGGCGGGGGGCTGGGTATCTGGCTGATCGAGCACGCGGGCCAGCTGCACAGCGTGGTGCAGAAGCTGGTGCAGACCATGAACTACGGCGGGCGCGGCTTCAGCGGCTTTATCGTGGAAAGCGCGCTGACGGGCACGGAGTTTTCGCTGCAGGGCGTGGTGCATCAGGGCGCGCCTCAGGCGCTGACCTGCTGTCAGAAAGTGATTGAGCAGCCGCGGGATGTGGAGGGCTGCGTCAGCTTCTGTGAGTCGGGGCATGTGGCGATGGCGGCCACGGCCCTGCCTGCGTCGTTCATCAGCCTGATGCGCTTCTGCTGTGAAACCTTTGGCTACCGTCAGGGCGCGTTTCACATCGATTTTATCGTGGTCAACGGCGTACCCCATTTTCTGGAGATGGGGTTCCGGCTCTCTGGCATGGGGGTGGCCGCGCTGGTGCAGGCGGTGACGGGCGTCAACTGGGCGGAGATCGCTTTCCGGCTGGAGGCGGGCGGCACGTTGCCCCGCTTTGCGTTTGCCGGCTCCGGCGCGGTCGGTCAGCTGCGGTTACGGCAACCGGCGCAGCTGCAGGCGGCCGAACGCTGGATCGACGACCATCAGCAGGGCGCGCTGCTGCCCGTCCTCAGATTGCCTGCGTTGCAGGTTTCGCCCCGTTCATCGCTCTATGCCGATCTGACCCGCCATGCGGGCATTCTGGCAACGTTCAGCCTCTCCGCAACCTCGCGGGAACCCATTATGACCACGTTTCAGCAGATCGTTGACGCTCAGCCCGTCAGCGCAGGGAGAGACAAAGTATGTGCAGGATGATTATGGCGCACGGCCGGTTCGACAGCGCGCAGATTCTGGAGGCGGCGCGCGCCATGAGCTGTGGCGAAAGTGCCGATCACGATGGCCCGATAAAGTCGCACCCCAACGGCTGGGGCTGCCTGTGGCTCGACGCGGGGGAGATCCGCACCCTGCACGGCACCGGCCCGTTCGCCGACGCGCTGCCGGGGATTGATGTGGATCGCCTGCGCAGCCGGTTTCTGGCGGTGCATGTCCGCCACGCCACGCTGAGTAAAAATCAGGGAATGGCGTTTTCTCATCCGCTGTGGCGCAACAGCGGCGGACATCAGTGGTACATGATGCATAACGGTTTTCTGCCGACGATCTATCGCCACCTCGGCCTGGCGGCGTCGCGCTTCGATTCGGAAGAGTATCTGCATTATCTGGTGGACGCGATCACGCCCGCCGATTTCACCCGCGACTATCTGCGCGCAAAGATGGCGCAGGTTGAGCCGGGCGGCAGCGCGGGCAATGCCATTTTCGTTACCCGCGACAAAGCCTGGGCGTGGCAGTGGTATCCGCACGACACGCCCTGGCCCGACTATTTTACGATGCACTTTCAGCAGCAGGAGGATTGCACGCTGATCGCCTCTGAACCCGTAGTGATACCTGGCAGCGTCGGTAACTGGCGGCGAATGAACAATCATGAACTCTATGAGATACCGTTTAGGGAGTGATAAAGATGGCAATTTTCAATCAGTTCCGCGTGATTAATCCCAACATGTTTGTGGAATCAACCTGGCTGGATGACATCGTGACCGCCAGGGTGCCGCTGCTGGTGCTGCGCAATTTTCTGACCCCTGCGGTGCGTGAGGCGGTGGTGGCTGACCTGCAGCAGTGCCGGGAGAAGATCCGGGTTTCCCACTATCCCAACGGCGCGCTGACCACGCTTGGCCCCTTTCTGGCACGCCACACCGCCGCCCCCGATAACTACTTTACCGAACTGCGCGATATCCGGCCGTCACTGCCCGCCTCGCTGGAGACGCTGCGTGAGCAAATCTACCGCTGGGTTGAGCATGCGCTGCGGCTGGAAAGCCTGCGCGTCGCCCATGAGCCGGGGAAAGGGGACTACGCCGGTTCTATCGTCCGTTTTCACGCCGATGGCGTCGCGAACCCGCTGCATAACGACAATATCGTGCGCGATGCGGCCGCCACCTCGCTGGCGGTGACGAACATCCTGCATCAGCTCAGCTGCGTGGTCTGCCTGCAGGAATGCAGTGCGGGCGGAGCGCTGCGCATCTTCAACAAAAAGTGGGCGCCGGAGGATGAGCAGTTCAAGACGGCCGGTGAGCTGGGGTATCGCCGCGGGGTGATCGAAAACAGCGAAATTTGCGAATTTTCGCCGCGCAATGGCGATATTTATCTGTTTAATCCCGCTTTTTATCATGAGATCGATCGGGTCGACGGGGACACCCGCATCACGATGGGGTTCTTTTTCGGGCTGACCGACAAAAAGATGAAACACGCTATCGCCTGGAGCTAAGCCGGGCTGTGCCAGAAGAGGAGAAGGGAATGACGACGTTTGAAAAAATTACTGCGCTGCTGGATCAGCATCAGGCCAGCTACCGGGTGGTAGAACATGCGGCGGTCGGGCAGACCGACCAGATCAGCGCGATACGCGGCAATGCGCTAAGCCAGGCGGCCAAGGCGATGGTGCTGGAGGTCGTGATGCCCGACGGTGCGCCATCGCGTCCGTTGCTGGCGATTGTGCCGGGCGACTGCCGGATCAATTTTAAAAGCGCGGCGCGCGCCATCGGCGGTAAAAAATCCTCTTTTGCCGATCCGGCAGAGGCGCAGGTGCTGACCGGCTGTGTGATGGGGGCGGTGCCGCCCTTTAGTTTTGATGACCGGCTGGCGCTGCGGGTGGATACGCGGCTGCAGCAGGCCGGTACGCTGTGGTTTAACGCGGGCGAGCTGGAGAGATCGATCGCGCTGGCGGTGGATGACTATTTTCGCATCGTGGGGGAGGCGTGCTGCGCTGATATCGCCACCCCGATCGCGATTACTGCCTGAGGGCGGAACAAGGAGTTTATGATGTCGGTTAAAGATATGTTGTTAGCGCTGTGCGTGGTGGTGGCGTGGGGCGTGAATTTTGTGGTGATCAAGCTGGGGCTGCAGGGCATGCCACCTTTCCTGCTGGCCGGATTGCGTTTCACTCTGGTCGCGTTTCCCGCCATTTTCTTTGTGCGCCGTCCGCCGATCCCGCTGCGCTGGCTGGTGGTTTACGGGATGACCATCAGTTTTGGTCAGTTTGCCTTTCTGTTTCTGGCGATTCAGCTCGGCATGCCCGCCGGGCTGGCCTCGCTGGTGCTGCAGGCGCAGGCCTTTTTTACGCTGCTGCTGGGGGCGCTGCTGCTGGCGGAGAAACTGCGCTGGAATCACATCACCGGCATTATCATCGCCACGCTGGGGATGTTTATGCTGGCAACGTCAGGCATGGCCGGGCGGGTCAGCGCCGGGATTACGCTGACCACGATGATGCTGACGCTGTCGGCGGCGCTCTCCTGGGGGCTGGGCAACATCACCAATAAGATCATTATGCGGAACCGCAGCGTGCCGATCATGTCGCTGGTGGTCTGGAGCGCGCTGGTGCCGATCCTGCCTTTCTTTGCCTGCTCGCTGCTGTTTGATGGTCAGGCCGCGATCGTGGATAGCCTGCTGCATATCGACCTGCAGACCGTGCTGGCGCTCTGCTATCTGGCGTTTATTGCGACCGTGGTGGGCTACGCCATCTGGGGAAACCTACTGAGTCGCTACGAAACCTGGCGCGTTGCGCCGCTGTCGCTACTGGTGCCGGTGGTGGGGATCGTTACCGCGGCGCTGGTGCTGGATGAGCACCTCTCCGGGCAGCAGATGCTGGGGGCGCTGGTGATTATTCTGGGGCTGCTGATCAACGTATTTGGTGGCGTGCTGGGGCAGCGTCTGGCGATGCGAACGCAGTAGTCAGTTAACTATCGCCGCGGCGTCAACCCTCTGGGGCATGGCGTACAGGCCCCGCGCCCGCTGACATAAAAAAAACGCCGCTAACGCGGCGTTTTTCATCGTGCTCTCTGACTCACACGATTACTTCAGAATCTCAATACGGCGTGGTTTCGCCTCTTCCGGCACCAGACGTTCAAGGTCGATGCTCAGCAGACCATTTTCGAGACGGGCGTCGCGGACCACGATGTGGTCGGCGAGCTGGAATTTGCGCTCGAAGTTGCGTTCGGCAATGCCCTGATACAGGTATTTGCGCTCGGCCTGCTCTTCAGGATGAGCACCCCGCACCGTCAGCACGTTATCGTGCGCCGTGATATCCAGTTCGCTCTGAGAAAAACCGGCCACCGCAATCGTGATGCGATAGTGGTTTTCATCGACCAGTTCTACGTTATAAGGAGGATAGCCGCCGTTGCTCTGATTCTGGTTAGATTCGAGCAGGTTAAACAGGCGATCAAAACCGATAGCAGAGCGATAAAGTGGGGTGAGATCAAAATTACGCATATTAAGACTCCTGAAATTCAGCAAGTTTTGGCAACCTTCCACTATTGGACAGGCTGGATACGGCACCTCATCCTCCCTTACGGCAACGATGAGTGCGTCCGTACACTAAAAATGGGTATCAGAAGGGGATTTTCAAGAGGGCAAAACGCAATTTTTTTCGCCAATCTGAGGAAATGACATACACTCAGGATTACTTTTGCCAGACCCGAACGGACTTCGCCCCAGAGTGTTGACGTTGTCTGGCAGGCCAACTCAGCCAGGCTTCTGCCATGACTGAAGGGATGATGATAATGAAATTGTTGAAGACCTTACCTCTGGCTGGAATGATTTGCTGCACAATGGCGACAACCGGCTGCTCCAGCATGATGTCTCACACCGGTGCCAGTCAGGGCTACTATCCGGGCACCCGCGCCAGCGCCGGTATGCTGACTGACGATCAGACCAGCTGGGCGCTGAAGCCGCTGGCGTTAATCGATCTGCCTTTCTCTGCCGTGCTGGATACGCTGCTGCTGCCGTGGGACTACTATCGCAGCGACAGAGATAAAACGCTCGACTCGCCGCGGGAACGCATCCTGCAGAGTGAAAGGCTGGCGCACACTCAGGAGAGCCTGGCGCAGGCGCAGCCGATGCCCGCTATGGCGTCTCAGCCGCAACCGTAAAGAGCTGACGCCAGCCCGCAACCTCGCGCATAAAGGCAATCTGACAGCCGTCCGGTGACCAGACCACCGCGTCCCCTGACGGCGCATCCTCCGTGCGGGGTGTCAGCCGCTGACACGCGCCGCTCTCCACATCACATCGCATGACACTGTTATCACAGATAAAGGCGATCGCCTCTCCGTCTGGATGCCAGCTGAAAGCGGACTGGATGCTGTGGCTGAGACGGGTGATCTGTCGCGGCTCGCCGCCCTGGGGTGACACCGTCCAGAGCTGAATAGTCTGCCCGGCATCCGCCATCAGAAACGCAATCTGGCGACCATCGGGCGCAGAACGCAGCCAGTGGCGCGGCTGCAACGCGACGCCTCTGCTGTGCGTCAGACGGCGCTGCTGAACACCGGCCGGTGGCGCAGGCAACTGCTGGCTGCTGCCCTCCAGCGGCTGCTCGCCGGGACGGGCGTAATCCTCCAGCGCCTCAGGCAGATCGACAATAAAGATTTCAGGGCACTTTTCGCCCTGCGCCGTCAGCGTGTCGCCAATAAAGGCGATGGCCCAGCGCTGCCAGCTGCCATCCGCTTTCTGATAGCCCCGTTCGCCGATCCAGCACTCTTCATAGGCCCGGTTAATCTGATCGCTGCCGGGTTCCGGGTCCGCCTGCGTCTGGCTGACCAGCAGGCAGAAATAGCTGCCGTCATATTCGCGCGGATGCTGTTTTTCGGGCCTCACGGCGCGCAGCGGCACGGCGATGCCAACGTTGCGCAGATCGAGACGACGGTCCCGCTCATGCATCACATGGTCATTGTAGGTAAAGCTCAGGCGCGAACCGTCCGGGCTGAAGACGTGGACATGCGAGCCGCCGCGCAAGGCGCCGGGCGTGAAGGGTGGCGTGATATCGCAGGCATCCAGATTGATCGCCGCGCCGTTCTGCACGATGACGCCACGCCGGTGGTGGAAGTCATACTGCCAGCTGGCATCGGGATGTTCGGGGCCGTGAATGCAGACGTAGCGCGGCGGC
Source organism: Pantoea phosphatilytica (assembly GCF_051025615.1). Lineage (NCBI taxonomy): Bacteria > Pseudomonadati > Pseudomonadota > Gammaproteobacteria > Enterobacterales > Erwiniaceae > Pantoea > Pantoea phosphatilytica. Next base: position 178,449 of record NZ_JBPFDF010000005.1, on the reverse strand, counting down.
AGATCCGGGCTGACGGTCACCACCCCGACGTGGGCTCCGTGCTGCGCCCGGTAGAGCACCTCCACCTCCCCGGTCATCACATTGACGCGCTCGATGGTCTGGCTGGTAAATGACGCGCCAGAGGGACGCACGTCAAAGGCCAGCCACTGGCTGTCGGCTGTCCAGACATTGATATTGGTGAGCTGGTGCTGACGGGCAGCAAAGGTGATCTGTTTTTCTGACATGATGAAACCCGCGGAGAAAGAGTTGCCCGACAAATTACGCGATTCTGTTTTGCGGTGCAGCTTTTTTACCGGATTCAAAAGGCCGGGCGCGCGTGGCCCGGCAGAGCGCAGGGGCGTTAGAGCACCAGCTCTTCAATGGCATGCGCAACGCCATCTTCCATATTGGTTCGGGTAATAAACTGGGCGATCTGTTTGACCGAATCGATGGCATTGCCCATTGCGACGCCCGTTCCGGCGTACTCGATCATCGCCAGGTCATTCTCCTGATCGCCAATCGCCATCACCTCTTCCTGCTTCAGGCCGAGTTTTTCTGCCAGCATTCTGACGCCCTGACCTTTGTTCACCCGACGGTCGAGGATTTCGAGGTAATAGGGGGCGCTCTTCAGGATGGTGTAGGTCTGCTTAGCCTGTTCAGGCAGGCGGGCAATCGCCGCATCGAGCAGGGCAGGTCGATCGATCATCATTAATTTCGGGAAGCGCATGGCCCGATCCATCTCCTCCACGGCGCGATAGCGCACCGGAATACCGGTCAGGCTCGCCTCGTGGATGGTGAATTCACTGATGTCTTTGTTGGGGGTGTAGAGATGGGATTTATCGAACGCCTGAAAATGGACGCCAAGTTCACGCGCCAGCTTCTCAACGTAGAGATAGTCGTCAAAGGTCAGGGTCACTTCCGCCACGCAGTCGCCATTTTCAGCCTGATGAACCAGCGCACCGTTGTTGCTGATCGCGTACTGGCCGGGCACCTGCATATCCAGCTCCATCAGATAGCGCTGGATGCCGACAAACGGCCGGCCCGTGGTCAGCACAATCGCCACCCCCTTCTCACGGGCGCGATCCAGGGCAGATTTCACCCCTGGCGTGATCTCATGTTGCGGATTGAGCAGGGTGCCATCCATGTCGATAGCGATCAATTTAATAGCCATAGAGTCCTCGTTGCGTCTGGGTTTTACTCAATGCTAGCGCGATTCAGCGCACATTGACCAGTTTCATGGCAGGCGGGAACGGCACCCTGGTCGCCAGGGTCAGGCGGTAAAGAGATCGCGATGGATTTTAATCACCGCTTTTCGGATAGTTGCCGGTTCGCCAGGCGCGCAGCAGGGGCGGTGAATGTCGTGCGGGAAGAAGAGGGCGAACATGCCGGGCATCAGCGTAATCACCGACTCGTTCAGCGTCTTCTGGTAAAACACCACGTCGCGCTGCCGGGCAAAATCTTCGGTGATCTGTTGATCGGGGTGGGCGCGGGCTACCCCGATGTTCTCGGTGCCTGCCAGCAGATACTGGATATCGATGTAGTTAAAGTGCGACTCCGCACGGCGCGCGCTGGCCGGTTCGGTCATCATCTCCTGCACCAGACAGAACATTTTGTCGTCGGGCAGGATCGCATATTTCCCGGTTTCCAGCTGGCTGAAATCTGTGCCGGCAATCCAGCTTATCGCCTGATCAACGACCGGATGAAAGGCGTGACGTTCTCTGTCCCAGTCGTGACGATCGCAAACAATCATGGTGTAACTCCCTGTTATGAAGTGTGCGCCGGAAGAGCGCAAAGAGAGGCAAGAGTAAGGGAGCTGACCAGGTTAAAACGTGATCGGGATCGCAGCGCGCAGGCGGCGGGGCGGGCGCATCCGGGTTTCCGCCCGTATGGCACAAAAAAAAGGCCATCACCAGAGTGATGGCCTGTGCGACAGGGGCTGTCGGTTAAATGTCGATGTTGGCCGCTTTCAGCGCATTCTCTTCGATGAAGGCGCGGCGCGGTTCAACCGCATCGCCCATCAGGGTCGTGAAGAGCTGGTCGGCACCGATCGCATCTTTAATGGTGACGCGCAGCATACGGCGGCTGTCGGGATCCATGGTGGTTTCCCACAGCTGATCCGGGTTCATCTCGCCCAGACCTTTATAGCGCTGAACGGAGAGACCGCGACGCGACTCTTTAACCAGCCACTCGATCGCCTGTTCGAAGCTCGCCACCGGCTGACGACGTTCGCCACGCTCAATGTACGCATCTTCTTCCAGCAGACCGCGCAGTTTGCTGCCCAGAGCGCAGATTTTGCGGTATTCCGGGCCCTGGATGAACTCGGCGTCCAGCGGATAGTCGGTATCCACGCCGTGAGTACGCACGCGCAGTACCGGCTCAAACAGGTTCTGTTCGCGGTTTTCACGCACCTGGGCCAGCCAGGTGCTGCCGTGGGCTTCGCGCTCGGTCAGATAGCTCACCAGACCGTTCAGCCAGGTGGTGACTTCCGCTTCGTTGCCCAGATCGCCCAGCGTGTCGTGATAAATCAGCGCACGCAGCATCGCTACCGGATAACGGCGTTCCATCCGCTTGATCATCTTCTGGGTGCTGTTGAATTCAGACACCAGCGACTCCAGCGGCTCGCCGCCCAGGGCTGGCGCGCTGGCATTGGTGTGCAGCGTCGCCCCATCCAGCGCGATAGCGATCTGATACTGATCCATCGCCTCATCATCTTTGATGTACTGCTCCTGCTTGCCTTTCTTCACTTTGTAGAGCGGCGGCTGAGCGATATAGACGTGGCCACGCTCGATGATCTCCGGCATCTGACGATAGAAGAAGGTCAGCAGCAGGGTACGGATGTGTGAACCATCGACGTCGGCATCGGTCATGATGATGATGCTGTGATAGCGCAGCTTGTCCGGGTTGTACTCGTCGCGACCGATGCCGCAACCCAGTGCGGTGATCAGCGTAGCGACTTCCTGTGACGCGAGCATCTTGTCGAAACGCGCTTTCTCGACGTTCAGGATCTTACCTTTCAGCGGCAGAATCGCCTGGTTCTTACGGTTACGGCCCTGTTTGGCCGAGCCGCCTGCGGAGTCACCCTCCACCAGGTAGATTTCAGAGAGCGCCGGGTCGCGCTCCTGGCAATCCGCCAGCTTGCCTGGCAGACCGGCCAGATCCAGCGCGCCCTTACGGCGGGTCATTTCACGGGCGCGACGCGCCGCTTCACGGGCACGGGCGGCGTCGATGATTTTGCCGACCACAATCTTGGCGTCTGCCGGATTTTCCAGCAGGTATTCGGCCAGCAGTTCGTTCATCTGCTGTTCAACGGCCGATTTCACCTCGGACGAGACCAGCTTATCTTTGGTCTGTGAGGAGAATTTCGGATCCGGCACTTTCACCGAAACCACGGCGATCAGACCTTCACGGGCGTCGTCGCCGGTGGCGCTGACTTTGGCTTTCTTGCTGTATCCCTCTTTATCCATGTAGGCATTCAGGGTACGGGTCATCGCCGCACGGAAACCGGCCAGGTGCGTACCGCCGTCGCGCTGTGGAATGTTGTTGGTGAAGCAGTAGATATTTTCCTGGAAGCCGTCGTTCCACTGCAGCGCCACTTCCACGCCGATGCCATCTTTCTCGTTAGAGAAATAGAACACGGTCGGGTGGATCGGGGTTTTGTTCTTGTTGAGATACTCAACGAACGCCTTGATGCCGCCTTCGTAGTGGAAGTGATCGCTTTTGCCATCACGCTTATCTTCCAGACGGATCGACACGCCCGAGTTCAGGAACGAGAGTTCACGCAGGCGTTTTGCCAGAATGTCATACTCGAAGTCGCGGACGTTGGTAAAGGTTTCGTAGCTTGGCCAGAAACGCACGCGGGTACCGGTTAAATCGGTATCACCGGTGATCGCCAGCGGGGCCTCAGGGACGCCGTGGACGTAGATCTGCTGGTGCACTTTGCCTTCGCGACGGATAGTCAGCTCCAGCTTCTGCGACAGGGCGTTAACGACGGAGACACCCACGCCGTGCAGGCCGCCGGACACTTTATAGGAGTTGTCGTCGAACTTACCGCCCGCATGCAGCACGGTCATGATCACTTCCGCGGCGGAAACGCCCTCTTCTTCGTGAATGCCGGTAGGAATGCCGCGTCCATCATCCTGCACCGAAACGGAGTTATCCGCATGGATGGTGACCACAATGTCACTACAGTGACCAGCGAGCGCTTCGTCGATTGCGTTATCCACGACCTCGAATACCATGTGATGCAGACCGGTACCGTCATCGGTATCGCCGATATACATGCCCGGGCGTTTGCGTACCGCATCAAGCCCTTTCAGGACTTTAATACTTGAGGAGTCATAAGAATTCGACATCAACGTTTCTCGCTCATTTTAATCTTCAGGTTGAACCGCTATTTTACCCTGTTCCACGCGGAACATCTTGCCCTTTTCGTCGCTCATGTCGATTACATGTCCGGCCGAAATGGCGCTGACAAAGACCTGAGCCCGGGTGGCTTTTAACCGCTCCGCCAGCAGGCGTCGGCGGCTTTCATCCAGCTCAGAAGCAAAGTCATCAATGAGGTAAATACAGCGGCGTCCGCTCTGGCTTGTCAGGAACTCGCCCTGTGCCAGACGCAATGCACACATGAGCAGTTTTAACTGCCCGCGTGAGAGTAAATCTTCTACCGGCGTCCCTTCAGCCCGGATACGGAAATCGGCCTTATGCGGGCCGCTGGCGGTATAGGTCAGCGCGCGATCGCGCTCGAAGTTACGTTCCAGCAGTTCGCCATAGTCGCTCTCCTTATCCCAGCCGCGCTGGAAAGAGAAGCGCAGCTCAAATTCCGGCAGGAACTGGCTGCAGGTGGCAGTGATCTCCGCCGAAATGGCCGCGCTGTATTCTGCGCGCCACTGGCTGATCAGTTCCGCCAGCGGAACCAGCTCCTGATCCCAGGGGCGGATCTGACTGTAGCGTGAGACCTGGCGCAGCGCGGCGTTTCGCTGCTTGAGCAGACGACGCAGATTGTTCCAGGCGTTAAAAAAACCGGGCGTGTTGTGAAAACAGCCCCAGTCGACATAGGCTCTGCGGTATTTGGGGCCGCCATTGAGCAGACTGAAGCCTTCCGGCGTAATCAGCTGCATCGGCAGCAGCTGCGCCAGCTCCGCGACCTTGTGACCATCGCTGCCATCAATGCGCACCTTGCTGTCACCGGCGCGGTTTTTGGTCAGCCCGACTGAAATCTCCCGCTCTTTGCTCTCCAGCCGTCCGTGCAGCACGAACGCCGCCTCGTCGTGACGAATGACGCGGCCCGCCTGCAGGCTGCGAAACGACCGGCCATGCCCCAGCGTATGAATGGCTTCTAACACACTGGTTTTACCGCTGCCGTTGACCCCAACCAGAAAGTTAAAGCCCGGCGCCAGCTGCAGGTCAGCCTGCTCGATATTACGAAAATCTTTGATAAGAAGGCGGGTTAAAGCCATGAATCAGTCCAGCGTGAAGGGCAGTGATCGGGATGAAATGAGCTTTGCCTTGTCACATTCCAGGACGTCGATGCCGGGGCAGGGTTTGCCCGGTATCGACGTCACCAGGTCGACAGCGTCGCCGTGATGTTGCGCCCCGCCAGCACACCGCCACCGGCGCGTACTGACGTACGTGAGGATGACGAACACTGCCGGGGCACAACACAGGAAGTAAGCCAGGCCGACAGATACCACCTACAGGCGCATGGGCATCACGACATAGGCTGCGGCGGGACTCGCCACATCCTCAATCTGCACGCTCGACACGGAGTCGGTCAGCAGCAGACGGACGTTTTCGCACTTCAGCGCGTTCAGCACATCCAGCACGTAACTGACGTTAAAGCCGATTTCCAGTTCGGTGCCGTTGTAGCTGACATCCAGCATCTCTTCCGCTTCTTCCTGTTCAGGGTTATTTGCGGTGATCTTCAGCTGATTTTCGGTGATATAGAGGCGAACGCCACGGAACTTCTCGTTGGAGAGGATCGCAGCACGCGCAAAAGCCTGCTTAAGCAGATCGCAGCCCGCTTCCAGCGCTTTGTCCGGATTTTTCGGCAATACGCGGCGATAATCGGGGAAGCGGCCATCTACCAGTTTGGAGGTAAAGATATAGTCGCCGACGTGCGCCCGGATATTGCTGCCGCCAATCTGCACCTGCAGCGGCGTCTCGCCGCCATCCAGCAGTCGCAGCAGTTCAATCACCCCTTTGCGCGGCACAATGACGGAGTGGCTCGGCAGCGCCTGGCCAATCGGCATTGAGCAGACGGCCAGACGGTGACCGTCGGTCGCCACGGTACGCAGCTCTTCCCCTTCGGTTTCAAACATCATGCCGTTGAGGTAGTAACGCACATCCTGATGCGCCATTGAGAACTGGGTCGCTTCGATCAGCCGTTTCAGCGTTGCCTGTGGCAGGGTAAATTCCACCTCGCTCTGCCAGTCGTCCAGATTCGGGAAGTCACTGGCGGGCAGCGTCGACAGGGAAAAACGGCTGCGGCCAGAACGCACCAGCATACGATCGCCTTCCAGCGCCAGCGTAATTTCTGCGCCATCCGGCAATCCGCGACAGATATCCAGGAATTTCCGGGCCGGAACGGTGGTGGCACCCGGTTCGTGCGCCTGGGTCAGCGCCACGCGCGCGACCATTTCCATTTCCAGATCGGTACCGGTCAGCAACAGCGAACCTTCAGTGACCTGCAGCAGCAGGTTGCCGAGGATTGGCAGCGTCGGTCGACCACCCAGTGGGCCACTTACTTGTTGCAGCGGCTTCAGCAGCTGCTCACGTTCAACAATAAATTTCATAGCGTCAGGAAGATAATGTTCTGATGAGATTAGAGAAATCTTCTTTGATATCGTGGCTCTCTTCACGCAGCTGCTCAATTTTGCGGCAGGCATGAAGCACCGTTGTGTGGTCGCGACCCCCAAAAGCATCGCCAATTTCTGGCAGGCTGTGGTTCGTCAACTCTTTCGCCATCGCCATCGCCATCTGGCGCGGACGTGCTACCGAGCGCGAACGGCGCTTGGAGAGCAGATCCGCCACCTTGATTTTGTAATACTCGGCGACCGTCTTCTGAATATTATCAATGGTGACCAGCTTTTCCTGCAGCGCCAGCAGATCGCGCAGCGCCTCACGCACGAAGTCGATGGTGATTGCCCGGCCGGTAAAGTTGGCATTGGCAATCACGCGATTCAGCGCCCCTTCCAGTTCACGCACGTTAGAGCGCAGACGTTTGGCAATAAAGAAGGCGACTTCGCCCGGCAGACGGATGTCATTCTCATCCGCTTTTTTCATCAGGATTGCGACACGGGTTTCCAGCTCAGGCGGCTCAATCGCCACCGTTAATCCCCAGCCGAAACGCGATTTAAGGCGATCTTCGACGCCGTTGATCTCTTTAGGATAGCGATCCGATGTCAGGATGATCTGCTGGTTGCCCTCTAATAAGGCATTAAAGGTGTGGAAGAACTCTTCCTGCGAACGCTCTTTATTCGCAAAGAACTGAATATCATCGATCAGCAGCGCATCCACAGAGCGGTAGTAGCGTTTAAACTCTTCGATCGCATTGTTCTGCAGGGCTTTGACCATATCCTGCACAAAACGCTCGGAGTGCATATACACCACTTTGGCGTTGGGTTTGCGGGCAATAATGCCGTTGCCCACTGCATGGAGCAGGTGCGTTTTACCGAGACCGGTGCCGCCATAAAGGAACAGCGGGTTGTAAGCGCCGCCGGGATTATCCGCCACCTGACGTGCCGCCGCGCGCGCCAGCTGGTTGGATTTACCCTCGACGAAGTTATCGAAGTTATGACGGTTATTCACATTTGAGCGATACGTGACGTCGGCCGGAGCCGGAACGTTATCCCAGCTGGGACGCACGATCTGCGCCGGAGCCGGACGAACGTGGCTCTGCACCGGCATGACGGGCGTGCTGACGTTCGCCATGACCGGCTGGCTCACCGCAGCCGCAGGTTGCTGAACCGGACGTGTGCCGACTTCAAAACGCAGCGTCGGCACATTAGGCCCACAGAATTCATTCAGCAGGGCATTGATGCTGTTAAGGTATTTGTCCCGAACCCAGTCGAGTACGAAGCGATTTGGAGCATACAAGGCAAGCGTATTGTCGTTTAACTCAGCCTGGAGTGGACGGATCCACATGCTGAATTCGGTGGCAGGAAGCTCATCCTGCAAACGGGCAAGACACTGTTGCCAAAGCGTAAGTGACACGGCGGACTCCACTCGTACAAATTCGAAAAGAATAGTAGGCGTTACTCTAAGAAACGTTCATTTTTGACACAGACACTAAGAAAGCGCCTGCGACCGCTATCAGCGGTTTTCCATCCTGCAATCTCGGGAGGATCGTCAGCGGAAGGGCGGATCATAGCGCAAAGCGAGGCAGAGATCTTCCCTTTCTACACAGTTTTGATCGTTTTTATCCACAGGCCGGAAGCACGCAGGGAAGTTTACGCCAGTTGCGGGAAAAACCCCCAGGGATCTGGCGCAATCCGTGAAAAATTCGGGCGGCGTCTCATTTTATCCCCAGGATCCCCGCAGACGATCGCAATAAGATCCCGTGCGATCCTTGCGCTTTAGTGCGGACCCCGTATAATTCTCCACCCGACATTGCGCCCTGCGGTGAAATGTTGGAACTCAGCGGGCTGTAAGCGGGTTTTCAGGTACCGTTGCACGCGAAGTAAATTGACTCGGGACTGTACAATTATTACAATCCCGCCTCTTTATTAAAGACACATTGAGGCGTCGGTCGATTTACTGGCCCGAAACGCGTCACCCAGTGAAAATTTTCAAGTTTAGGTAGAAACCGCCATGAAACGCACTTTTCAACCGTCCGTACTGAAGCGCAACCGTTCACACGGTTTCCGTGCTCGTATGGCAACAAAAAATGGTCGTCAGGTTCTGGCACGTCGTCGTGCTAAAGGCCGCTCTCGTCTGACCGTTTCTAAGTAATAAAGCAAGCCCTGATGGGTAAGCTCGCATTTCCCAGGGAGTTACGTTTGTTAACTCCCACTCATTTCACTTTCGTCTTCCAGCAGCCACAACGGGCTGGCACGCCGCAAATCACTATTCTCGGCCGCCTTAACGCGCTGGGGCATCCCCGCATCGGTCTCACCGTCGCTAAAAAACATGTTAAACGCGCGCATGAACGCAACCGGATCAAGCGATTGACCCGCGAAAGCTTTCGCCTGCGTCAGCATGAACTGCCGTCGATGGACTTCGTGGTCGTCGCGAAGAAGGGGGTTGCCGATCTGGATAACCGTATGCTGACGGAAGCGTTGGAGAAATTATGGCGTCGTCACTGTCGCCTGGCGCGCGGCTCCTGATCGTCCTGATACGCGTCTATCAACGCGGTATCAGTCCATTACTGGGACCACACTGTCGGTTTCATCCTACCTGCTCTCATTATGGAATTGAGGCGTTACGCAGGTTTGGCCTGATAAAAGGCAGTTGGTTGACATTAAAACGCGTATTAAAATGCCACCCCTTGAACCCGGGTGGTGACGATCCTGTGCCGCCAAAAACCTTTGATACCAGAGAACATTAACGATGGATTCGCAACGCAATCTCTTTCTCATCGCTTTTCTGTTCGTGTCCTTTATGATCTGGCAAGCCTGGCAGACGGACCACGCTCCGCAGCCACAGCAGACGCAGACCACACAAGGCACCAACAGCGTAGCGGGTGATACCGCCAGTCAGGGTGTACCGGCCAGCGGTCAGGGCCAGACGATCACCGTTAAGACTGATGTCCTGTCATTGAATATCAACACCCGCGGCGGTGATGTTGAGCAGGCTCAACTGCTGACGTTCCCGGACAAACTGGGTTCTGATCAGCCGTTCCAGCTGCTTGAAACGACGCCAGCGTTTGTTTACCAGGCACAGAGCGGATTAACCGGTCGTAACGGCCCGGATAACCCGAACAACGGCGCGCGTCCGCTGTTCACTGCCGCGCAGGATCATTTCGAGATGGCCGATGGCCAGTCCGAACTGCGTGTGCCGATGACCTTTACCGCTGAAAATGGCGTGGTTTACACCAAAACCTTCATCTTCAAGCGTGGCGAATATGCCGTTAATGTCGATTATCATGTCAACAACACCACTCAGCAGCCGCTGGAAGTGTCCCTGTTTGGCCAGCTGAAGCAGACCATCGATCTGCCTAAGCATCGCGATACCGGCAGCAACAACTTTGCTCTGCACACCTTCCGTGGCGCGGCTTACTCCACCAGCGATTCGAAATATGAGAAGTACAAATTCGACACCATCGCGGATAACGAGAACCTGAGCGCGACGACCAGCAATGGCTGGGTAGCGATGCTGCAGCAGTACTTTGCCACGGCCTGGGTGCCGCGTACCGACGGCACTAACACGCTTTACACCAGCAACCTGGGTAATGGCGTTGCGGCGATTGGCTACAAATCTGCACCGGTCACCATTGCCGCAGGCGCACAGCAGAATCTGGGTGCAACGCTGTGGGTTGGCCCGGAAATTCAGGATAAGATGGCCGCGATTGCGCCACACCTTGACCTGACCGTCGATTACGGCTGGTTGTGGTTTATCTCTCAGCCGCTGTTCAAGCTGCTGAAATTTATCCACAGCTTCATCGGTAACTGGGGCTTCTCCATTATCGTCATCACCTTCATCGTGCGTGGCATCATGTACCCGCTGACCAAAGCGCAGTACACCTCGATGGCCAAGATGCGTATGCTGCAGCCAAAAATTCAGGCTATGCGTGAGCGTCTGGGGGATGACAAGCAGAAGCAGAGCCAGGAAATGATGGCCCTGTATAAAGCAGAGAAAGTGAATCCGCTGGGTGGCTGTCTGCCGCTGGTGATTCAGATGCCCATCTTCCTGGCGCTCTACTATATGCTGTCAGGCTCGGTTGAACTGCGTCATGCGCCATTTGTTCTCTGGATCCATGACCTGTCAGCGCAGGACCCGTACTACATCCTGCCGATTCTGATGGGTATCACCATGTTCTTCATTCAGAAGATGTCACCGACCACCGTGACCGATCCGATGCAGCAGAAGATCATGACCTACATGCCGGTGATCTTTACCGTCTTCTTCCTGTGGTTCCCGTCAGGTCTGGTGCTGTACTACATCGTCAGCAACCTGGTGACCATTCTCCAGCAGCAGCTGATCTACCGCGGCCTGGAAAAACGTGGTCTGCACAGCCGCGACAAGAAGAAAGCGTAAGCCCTCGCGGGCACTGTCCCGCGCGGAAAAAGTCTAATCTCAGGCGGTCAAAGCGACCGCCTGTGTTTTTTGTAGCGAGAGAAAATTTATGAGCCACAGCGATACTATTGTTGCCCAGGCAACGCCGCCCGGACGTGGCGGCGTAGGCATTCTGCGCGTTTCCGGCGCGCAGGCGGCAGAGGTCGCCCGTCAGCTGCTGGGCAAGCTGCCGAAGCCGCGATATGCCGACTATCTGCCTTTTACTGACAGCGACGGCAGCGTGCTGGATCAGGGCATCGCGCTGTGGTTCCCCGGTCCGAACTCCTTTACCGGCGAAGATGTGCTGGAGCTGCAGGGCCACGGCGGCCCGGTGATCCTCGATCTGCTGCTGAAGCGCATCGTGGCGCTGCCGGGCGTACGTATCGCCCAGCCGGGTGAGTTTTCGGAGCGGGCGTTTCTGAATGACAAGCTCGACCTGGCGCAGGCCGAGGCGATTGCCGATCTGATCGATGCCAGTTCTGAGCAGGCGGCCCGTTCGGCGGTGAACTCGCTGCAGGGCGTCTTCTCCACGCGGGTTAACGCCCTCGTGGAGGCGCTGACTCATCTGCGGATCTATGTCGAAGCGGCCATCGACTTCCCCGATGAGGAGATCGACTTCCTCTCTGACGGCAAAATCGAAGCGCAGCTGAACAGCGTAATCGACGACCTGGATGCCGTCCGTGCCGAAGCGCGTCAGGGCAGCCTGCTGCGTGAAGGGATGAAGGTGGTGATAGCGGGGCGGCCTAACGCGGGCAAATCGAGCCTGCTGAATGCGCTGGCAGGCCGTGACGCCGCGATCGTCACAGACATTGCGGGCACCACCCGTGACGTCCTGCGCGAGCATATTCATATCGACGGTATGCCGCTGCACATCATCGACACCGCCGGTCTGCGCGAAGCCAGCGACGAAGTGGAGCGTATCGGGATTGAGCGCGCCTGGCAGGAGATCGAACAGGCGGACCGCGTGCTGTTTATGGTGGACGGCACGACGACCGACGCCACCGAAGCGGCGGCTATCTGGCCCGATTTCATCTCCCGCCTGCCGCCGGCACTGCCGGTGACCGTGGTTCGCAACAAGGCGGATGTCACCGGTGAGCCTCTCGGCCTGACCGAAATCAACGGCCACGCGCTGATTCGCCTCTCGGCGCGCACCAGCGAGGGTGTTGAGGCGTTGCGTGATCACCTCAAGCAGAGCATGGGCTTCGCCGGTAACATGGAAGGGGGCTTCCTGGCGCGCCGTCGTCATCTGCAGGCACTGGAACTGGCGGCGACGCACCTGGATCAGGGCAGAGCGCAGCTGCTGGGTGCCCGGGCCGGTGAGCTGCTGGCGGAAGAGCTGCGCGTGGCGCAGCAGGCGCTGAGCGAGATCACCGGCGAGTTCACCTCCGACGATCTGCTGGGCCGCATCTTCTCCAGCTTCTGTATCGGTAAATAATCCCCTGGCCTGACGGCGTCCGCCGTCAGGCCCGTTGCTGTCCCGGTTATTCCCGCTTCTGCCCCATTCTTGCTGATATGTTATTTGGCGGCGGCTCTGCGTTGTCGTATAACGGTAGAGGCGCCGATCTGCGGGGCGGCCAGAGCGTGCCGCGCGTTGTCCCGTTCCGCATCCGGCCGGAAGCAGACCCACTATGTGAACATTCCTGGCCGAACCTTTTGCCAGAAGAAAGGAGAGTTGCATGAGTACACCGCTCGACAATGCCGCACTGGATACCCTGTTCCACGACGCCCGCACCCACAGTTACTGGCAGGACAAGCCGGTCGACCACGCGCTGCTGGAACAGCTTTACGATCTGACGGTGCTGGGCCCGACCTCGGCGAACTGCCTGCCCGCGCGTTTTGTTTTTGTGACCTCGGCGGAGGGCAAAGAGAAGCTGAAACCGGCCCTCTCTTCCGGCAATCTGGATAAGACCCTGAGCGCGCCCGTGACGGTGATTGTGGCCTGGGACCGCGAATTCTATGAGCAGCTGCCCGCGCTCTTCCCGCATGCGGATGCGCGCAGCTGGTTTACCGGCAGCCCGGAAGCGGCGAAAGAGACCGCCTTCCGCAACAGCAGCCTGCAGGCGGGTTACCTGATCCTCGCAGCCCGTTCGCTGGGTCTGGATGCCGGTCCGATGTCCGGTTTCAACCCGGAAAAAATCAACGAGGCGTTTTTCCCGGATGGCCAGTATCAGGTTAACCTGCTGATTAACCTGGGCTACGGCGAGGCGTCGAAACTGCATCCGCGCCTGCCGCGCCTGAGCTTCGAACAGGCAAGCCGCTTCGCCTGATGCTGATCGCGTCGCGATTCAGTCGCGACGCAAATGGCCTGCCTGAACCGATCGTGGTGCTCAGCGGCGCAGCATCTTCTGCAGGCGTTTTTGCTGCCAGCGCTGCATCGCGTCATGAAAAACAAAGGTCCGTATCGCCCGGACGACCAGCAGCGCCCCCCAGATCGCCGCCACCCAGAGTGACCAGTGCGTTGCCGGTGCTGTCATCCGGTTCAGAACGAACAGCAGCCCGCACACCACTACCGCCACGATCAGCGAACGGTAAAAGCGCGCTTCATCGGCGATCCTGCTGCGAGCTTCAGTAATCCGCTGGTCCAGCGCCTGATCCTCGCCGTTCTGTGGCCCGGTCAGATCACCGGCGCTCACCTCAAAGACGGCCGCCAGCGCACTCAGCGTTTCCAGACCTGGCTTTTCGCCATTCTCTATCCGCTGGACGGTGCGGGTACTCAGCCCCGCCATTTCTGCCAGCTGTTCCTGCGACCATGCCCGGGCCAGACGGTGTGCTTTAAATCTGTTGATGCTGCTCATGCGCGTTCTCCGTAATAACAGACAGGCAGAAAGTGTGCGGCAAAGTGCCCGGCAGCAACACGACCCGCACCCGACAGCGACCCGACAGCCGCATGACAGCAGGGCCCGCTGGCGGTCGGGCGGGTCAGTCTGGAAGAGGCAGCAATCCCGATTCTGCGGGCGGGTTGAATAAATGTACGCTCATGACCCCTTTCTGTCCCGCTCATCCTATTCCGAATTTATGCTTATCTGTATGTTGCCGGGTGCAATGCGTTAAGAAAATTCTTACAATGTCGCTGATGATTATCTGACCATTTTCACGGAGCGACAGATGGCTGGTCATTTTGTACGCTGGACGGGCGACCCCGCTTTTCCGGCTCATGATTTACGCATCCCCCAGGCAGTTACGGACACGGCTCAGCAGTTTGCTGACAAGCGGCGTGGGCGGTTTCTTGCCGCGCGAACCCTGCTGGCACAGCTGATGCTGCGGGTGTATGGCATTCAGGAGCTGCCGCGCCTGATTATCCAGAGCAACGGACGCCCGGTGTTTGCCGACAGCGATCTGCCCGATTTCAGCATCGCCTATACCGGTAATACGGTGGGGGTGCTGCTGGCGGAAGAGGGCGGACGGGCCGGTCTGGATATGGAGATTGTGCATGCGCGCAGCCGGCAGACGCAGGCGCAGCTGATTCAGGCATTAACCTCCGGCGAGCTGGCCTGGATCAACGCCCAGCAGGATGTCATGGAAGCGGTGACGCAGATCTGGACACTGCGGCAGAGCATTCTCAAGCTGACGGGTGAGGTGGATCGGGGGCTGGATTCGCTGCGCCTGCTGCCGGGTGCGGGGCGGCTGCGTTCGTCGCTCTATCCCGATATTCAGGTGGTATGTGATGCGGAGCCGATGCTGGTCTGGTCCTGTGCCCTGTCGTCGGCGACCCAGCGTCTGCATCTGTGGGAGATGGAGAGTGACTTTCAGTGGCGCGCCTTACGCGAAATTGAGATGGGAAAACCCAATATCGGGCCACATGCCCTGCGGCTGACCAGCCTGCCTGGTGAACGTAAGCTGCATCCTGAAATCTGAGCAGGCCACCACCCGCAGGTGGCGGCCATCCACAGCCTTAGTGCGCGTCGATAAAGACAATCTTCAGCACAAACAGCAGGGCGACGATCACCACGCAGGGGCTGATTTCACGCCAGCGCCCGGTGCCGACCTTCATGACGCAGTAAGCGATGAACCCCAGCGCGATGCCTTCGGTGATCGAAAAACTGAACGGCATCATGGCGGCGGTCACAAAGGCCGGAACGGCTTCCGTTAAGTCATCCCAGCGCACGCGTGACAGGCTGGCGGTCATCAATACCCCAACGTAGATCAGCGCGCCTGCTGCTGCGTAGCCCGGCACCATCGCGGCCAGCGGTGACAGGAAGGTCACCAGCAGAAACAGCAGGCCGGTCACTACCGCCATCAGGCCGGTACGTCCCCCGATCGCCACACCCGAAGAGCTTTCGATATAGGCGGTCACGGAGGAGGTACCAGCCAGCGCGCCACTTACCGAGCTGATGCTGTCGACATAAAGCGCCTGCTGCATCCGTGGAAAGGTGCCATTCTCGTCGGTCAGGCCCGCTTTGTCGGTGACGCCAATCAGCGTGCCGGAGGAGTCGAACAGGTTAACCAGCATAAAGGAGAAGATGACGCCCGCCATGCCGATGTTAAACGCGCCTTTGATATCCACCTGGCCGACCACGGAGGAGACAGAGGGCGGCGCGGAGAAGAGGCCAGCGAACTTCACGTCGCCCAGCATCCAGCCAATCGCGGTGGTGATCACCATTGAGATCAGCACCGCCGCGTGGATATTGCGCGACGCCAGAATAGCGATAATAAAGAAGCCCAGCGCACCCAGCAGCACGCTGTGGGAGGTCAGATTCCCCACCGCCACCAGAGTATCGGGGTTCGGGACGATGATACCGGCATTCTTCAGCCCCATCATGGCGATAAACAGGCCAATACCGGCGGTAATGCCGACGCGCAGGCTCAGCGGAATATTGGCGATCATCCAGTAGCGGATCCGCAGCAGCGTCAGGATCAGCAGGCCAACCGCACCCCAGAAGATCGCGCCCATGCCGACCTGCCACGAATAGCCCATCGCCCCGACCACCACAAAGGCGAAAAAGGCGTTCAGCCCCATCGCAGGTGCCAGCGCCACCGGCAGATTGGCAAATAGTCCCATCAGGATGCTGCCGAAGGCGGCAATCAGACAGGTGGTCACAAACACGGCCTGCGTATCCATACCGGCGACGCCGAGGATCTGCGGATTGACGAAGACGATATAGACCATCGTCAGAAAGGTGGTGATACCCGCGATCACTTCGGTACGCACCGTGGTGCCATGTTCCTGCAGCCTGAAGATGCGCTGCAAAACGCCTTGCTTGCTCATGCCATTCATCCGGAAGAAAAATTCATCGGCGCGTATCCTGGCGATTTTACCGGGGCAATACAATGATTTTTCGCAACCGATTGCCAGTCTCGCAATCTGCGCTGAGTGCGGTAGAGTGTGGAGCACACCCCTGAATCAAAGGATAGAGTCTGATGTCAGTAGAATGCGTCTTTTTCGATTGCGATGGCACGCTGGTGGACAGTGAGTTGCTCTGCACCCAGGCCTACGTCAACACCTTTGCCCGTTACGGTCTGGCGCTGTCGCTGCAGCAGATGTTTGAAAAGTACAAAGGCGTCAAACTCTACGACATCATTCGTGACGTCGGCGACGCGCATCAGATCACGCTGCCGATGGAGGAGGTGGAAACCGCCTACCGGGCGGAAGTGGCGCGGCTCTTCGATCAGCATCTGCAACCGATCGCTGGCGCGAAGGCGCTGGTTGAGCAGATTACCGTGCCGATGTGCGTGGTCTCAAATGGAACCGTCAAAAAGATGCAGCATTCGCTGGGCTTAACCGGGATGCTGTCGCTGTTTGAGGATCGGCTTTATAGCGGCTATGACATTCTGCACTGGAAACCCGATCCGGAACTGATGTACCACGCCGCGGAGCAGATGCAGGTGCCGATCGAGCGCTGCATCCTGGTGGATGACTCCGAAGCGGGCGCCCGCGCCGGTATCGCCGCCGGGATCCCGGTCTACTACTACTGTGCCGATCCGCACAATCCTGATCTGGACCATCCGCTGGTCACGCGCTTTGACGATATGGCGCAGCTGCCTGCGCTGTGGCGTGCCCGCGGCTGGGATCTGGTGTCACGCGGCGCGGTCAGCTGACCAGGTGACGGGTATCGAGGCGTTTCAGTGCCATCCCCAGCAGCAGGCTGCCGCCCAGCGTCAGCCCGAACACCCACGGCAGGTCGAGCCACGGCCGCGACATATCGTCGTAGTGATGCGTGCGCAGATAGTGAATAAACAGTGCATGAAAGCCGTAGATCGGCAGTGAATAGCGCGCAATCACGGTAAATCCGGGCAGCGTGCGCTGATTCTGGCTGTTTTTGAAGACGACCAGCAGGCTGATGGCGGCAATAAACACCAGCGGACCACAGTAGAGATACCACGTATCGTTAAAGGCGCCGTTCACGATCAGCGCCTTTTTCGTGCCCAGCGTAATGCCAGTCACACAGGCGATAAACAGCCCGGCCGCCAGCGGCGTCAGGCCGCGCCGCTGTGTCTCCATGCTGCCGATAGCCCGTCCCAGCAGCGCATAAAGCAGGTAGTAAATGCTGTCGCCGCTGACATAGAGGTTGACCGGCAGGAAATGGAACGGCCCCAGCGACTGGCTGACCGTATTAGGGTTGGCGAGCACCGCCAGCACCAGCACCAGCAGCGCCACGTAACGCGCCTGCACGTTTTTGACCTGAATCAGCGGCGACAGCAGATAGATGCCGATCAGCGCAAAGAAAAACCACAGGTGATAAAAGACCGGTTTCTGCAGCATCTTCAGGATCGACCGTCCCTCGCTGATGGGCGTCAGCCAGGTGATATAGGCCAGGGAGACCGCGCTGTAGAAGAGCAGGCAGAGCACCAGCCGCAGCATATGGCGCGGCTGGGCGCTGCGTTCGCCGAAGAACAGGTAGCCGGAGATCATAAAGAACAGCGGCACACAGACGCGCGAGGCGGAATTGAGCAGGTTTGCCACATCCCAGGTCGTGCCGGTTACCGCCATCGGCCCGGTGATATACCAGGTGGTGGTGTGAATCACGATCACCATCAGGCAGGCGACCGCGCGTAAATTGTCGATCCAGTATATCTTCTGCGGCATGGCGTCCTCTTGCGCATAGCGTCCGTGCGGAAAAGGGTAGCCAAATGCGACCCGGTCAACAACTGCCGTCAGCACGATTCGGAGCCCTCTGTATGGCCGCCCACCCGCCTGTCTGCACGGCCCGGCAGCGGCAGGGATTTACGGCTGCACATCGCGCGGTCAAAGGGTATACTGTCGGCCTCTTTTTTTAATCTAACCGAAGCGCGTGCACACTCAACATGCAAAAGTTTGATACCAAAACCTTTCAGGGGCTGATCCTGACCTTGCAGGATTACTGGGCGCGTCAGGGCTGCACCATTGTCCAACCGCTGGACATGGAAGTGGGCGCTGGCACTTCACATCCTATGACCTGCCTGCGCGCACTCGGCCCGGAGCCGATCGCCGCCGCTTACGTGCAGCCATCGCGCCGTCCGACCGATGGCCGTTACGGTGAAAACCCGAACCGTCTGCAGCACTATTACCAGTTCCAGGTGATCATCAAACCTTCACCGGACAACATTCAGGAGCTCTACCTGGGCTCGCTGAAAGAGCTGGGTATGGATCCGACGGTGCATGACATTCGCTTCGTGGAAGATAACTGGGAAAACCCGACGCTGGGTGCCTGGGGACTCGGCTGGGAAGTCTGGCTCAACGGCATGGAAGTGACGCAGTTCACCTACTTCCAGCAGGTGGGTGGCCTGGAGTGTAAGCCGGTGACCGGTGAGATCACCTACGGCCTGGAGCGTCTGGCGATGTACATCCAGGGCGTCGACAGCGTGTACGATCTGGTCTGGAGCGACGGCCCGCTGGGGAAAACCACCTACGGCGACGTGTTCCATCAGAACGAAGTGGAGCAGTCCACCTATAACTTCGAATACGCCGATGTTGATTTCCTCTTTACCTGCTTCGAGCAGTACGAGAAAGAGGCGCAGCATCTGCTGGCGCTGGAAAAACCGCTGCCACTGCCCGCTTATGAACGCATTCTGAAAGCGGCGCACAGCTTCAACCTGCTGGATGCCCGTAAAGCGATCTCGGTGACGGAGCGTCAGCGCTACATTCTGCGCATTCGTACCCTGACTAAAGCCGTGGCTGAAGCTTACTACGCCTCTCGCGAGGCGATGGGCTTCCCGATGTGCAATAACAAAAAGTAAGAGGCAGCCATGACTGAACAAACCTTCCTGGTGGAGATCGGCACCGAAGAGCTGCCACCAAAAGCCCTGCGCAGCCTGGCAGAAGCCTTTGCCGCACAGGTGACCGCTGAACTGGATGCAGCCAACCTGAGCCACGGCGAGGTCAGCTGGTTTGCTGCACCGCGTCGTCTGGCGCTGAAAGTCGCAAACCTGAGCGCCGCACAGCCCGATCGGGAAGTGGAGAAGCGCGGCCCGGCCGTCGCGGCTGCCTTTGACGCCGACGGTAACGCTACCAAAGCGGCCGAAGGCTGGGCACGCGGAAACGGCATCACTGTTGATCAGGCCGAACGCCTCGCCACCGATAAAGGCGAATGGCTGGTTTATCGCGCTCAGGTCAAAGGCGAAGCGGCTCAGGCGCTGCTGCCGGCAATGATCGCGACCGCACTCAGCAAGCTGCCGGTGCCAAAACTGATGCGCTGGGGCGACAGCGATGTGCAGTTTGTCCGTCCGGTGCATACCGTCGTGATGCTGCTGGGTGATGCGCTGATCCCGGGCACCATTCTGGGCATTGAGTCCGGACGTCACATTCGCGGTCACCGCTTTATGGGCGAAAACGACATCATCCTTGAACACGCCGATCACTATCCTGACGTGCTGGAAAAACGCGGTAAAGTGATCGCCGATTATCAGACCCGTAAAGCGATGATCAAAGCCGATGCTGAAGCTGCGGCGCGTCGTCTGGGTGGCAACGCCGACATCAGCGACAGCCTGCTGGAAGAGGTGACATCGCTGGTGGAGTGGCCGGTCGTCCTGACCGCGACCTTTGAAGAGAAATTCCTCAAGGTGCCTGCGGAAGCGTTGGTCTACACCATGAAAGGCGACCAGAAATATTTCCCGGTGTATGACAATGACGGCAACCTGCTGCCGAATTTCATTTTCGTCACCAATATCGAGTCCAGCGATCCGCGCCAGATTATTTCTGGCAACGAGAAAGTGGTGCGTCCCCGCCTGGCCGATGCCGAGTTCTTCTTTAATACCGACCGCAAAAAGCGCCTGGAAGATCATCTGCCCCGTCTGGAGACGGTGCTGTTCCAGAAAGAGCTGGGCACGCTGCGCGATAAAACCGATCGCATTCAGGCTCTGGCGGGCTGGATTGCCGGTGAGATTGGCGCAGATGTGAATCACGCTACCCGCGCGGGCCTGCTGTCGAAGTGTGACCTGATGACCAACATGGTCTTCGAGTTCACCGACACCCAGGGTGTGATGGGCATGCACTACGCGCGCCACGACGGCGAAGCCGAAGATGTGGCGGTGGCGCTGAACGAGCAGTATCAGCCGCGCTTTGCGGGTGACGATCTGCCCTCTAGCCCGGTCGCCTGTGCGCTGGCGATTGCCGATAAAATGGATACGCTTGCCGGTATTTTCGGCATCGGCCAGCATCCAAAAGGCGACAAAGATCCGTTTGCACTGCGTCGTGCGGCGCTGGGCGTCCTGCGCATCATCGTTGAGAAGAACCTGCCGCTCGACCTGCAGACGCTGACTGAACAGGCGGTGCGTCTCTATGGCAGCAAGCTGAGCAATGCCCGCGTCGTCGACGATGTGATCGACTTTATGCTGGGCCGCTTCCGCGCCTGGTATCAGGAAGAGGGACACAGCATCGATACGCTGCAGGCCGTGCTGGCGCGTCGTCCGACTCGTCCGGCGGACTTTGATGCCCGTATGAAAGCGGTGTCACACTTCCGTACGCTGGAGGCTGCGGCCGCACTGGCGGCAGCGAACAAGCGCGTCTCTAACATCCTGGCGAAATCGACCGAAACGCTGAACGACAGCGTGCAGGCGTCGCTGCTGAAAGAGAACGAAGAGATCCAGCTGGCGACCTTTGTGACCGCGCTGAGCAGCAAGCTGCAGCCCTACTTCGCGGAAGGCCGCTATCAGGATGCGCTGGTCGAACTGGCCCAGTTGCGGACTGCGGTAGACAACTTCTTCGATAAGGTGATGGTCAACGCCGACGATCAGGCGGTGCGGGTCAATCGCCTGACGCTGCTGTCTAAACTGCGTGAGCTGTTCCTGCAGGTCGCAGATATCTCGCTGCTGCAGTAATGTGATTAGCCGTGCGAAAAAGGGACGAGAAATCGTCCCTTTTTTTGTGGATTTCAATCACATGTTTCAATCCGGGCGATAAACATTCTCGCCAGCCTCTCTGCGTTCAGGGCAAAAATCCGCTCAGTCGCTTTGCGCGCGGCTGAAAATGGTTAAATCAGCAACTTAACTGAATCTTATGGCGCTTTTAGCCTGAAAATTCAGTTTGCTGCTTCATCTCCTTTGCCCGTCTTCATGCCATTTTTACCCGCTATTCGCAGGTTAAGAAACCGCCTGAAAAGTAGTCTTGCCCCTTGTTTTTCCTCTCTCCAGAGCGATAATCCGCCAAAAGTTACACTCGGTTACATTTAGTGAAATGGAATTTTCATGAAAAGGATTTTTTTACTGCGCAGGCCTGCGTCACTACGTTTGCCCGGCATGATGGCAGGGGCGATATCCTGCACTGCTTTACCGCTGATGGCTGCGCCACCTGTTAATCTCCCCCATGAAGAAGGTCTGACGATTGATAGCCGCGAGCAACTGCGCCAGCAGTTGCGCGAGCGCCTGCTGCAACAGCAGAATGCACCGCAGGTGGATGAACATCTTTCGCGTCCGGATCGTCCTCTGCCAGGTTATCCGGTCAGTGAACATCCCTGCTTTGCCATTAATCAGATCGCCCTGACGGGCGAAGCAGCCAGCCGTTTTCAGTGGGCACTTGATGCTGCCGCCGACGCTAAAGGCCGCTGTCTGGGCGGGCAGGGCATCACGCTGATCATCAACAAAGTGCAGAATGCGATTCTTGCCAGAGGCTATGTCACGACCCGTGTAATGGCGCAGGAACAGGATCTGACCAAAGGAGTATTAACGCTGACGCTGCAGCCTGGCCGCATCGGACAGATTCGCTTCGAAGAACCTGTTTCCTGGCGCGGACGGCTGTGGAATGCCGTTCCGGCGTCATCGGGCGATATTTTGAATCTGCGTGATATTGAGCAGGGTCTGGAGAACTTTAAGCGGGTGCCCAGCGCCAGTGCCGACATTAAGATCGTGCCGGGCGAGCAGGAAGCGACCAGCGATCTGCAGGTCAACTGGCATGAAGGCAGACCGGTGCGGCTCAATCTGGGGCTGGATGATAGCGGCTCTGAAAGTACCGGACGCTACCTCGGTTCCGCCACGCTGGCGGTGGATGCGCCTTTTGCGCAAAACGACCTTTTTTACGCCAGCGTCGGCAAAAATCTGTTTGAGCATGGGCCGTTCGGCAACCGCTCGCACACCCTGAATTACGTTTTCCCGATCGGGTACTGGGCCGTCTCCGGCAACTATAACGACTACACCTATCACCAGAACATCCCTAATGCCAATGAGGTGCTGCGCTACAGCGGTAAGAGCGACAACGCCCAGCTCACGGTCTCCCGCTTGCTCTATCGCGACCAGTCCAATAAAACCACGCTGAATATGCGCGGCTACCGCAAACACTCCACCAACGCCGTCAACAATATCGACATAGAGCAGCAAAAGCGGCGCACCGCGGGCTGGGAGCTGGGCCTGAATCAGCACAGCTATTTTGGCAGCAGCACGCTGGACGCGAATATTGCCTGGCGGCGTGGCACCGGAGCGTTTAATGCACTGCCTGCGCCGGAAGAGTCGCGTCATCAGGGCAGCGCGCGTACCGGCATACTGCTGGGCGACCTCGGCATCAACCATCCTTTCGCCCTGGGCGAGCAGCCCTGGCGGATTTACAGCAGCGTGCGTGGCCAGTGGAGTCCGAATGCCCTGACGCCACAGGAGCGCATGGCGATTGCCGGGCGTTATACGGTGCGCGGCTTCGACGGTGAACAGATGCTGTCAGGCGAAAAGGGTCTGCTGTGGCGCAACGAAATGGGCTGGAATCTTTTCTCACGCGGACATGAGCTCTATCTGGCGGCTGATTATGGCCGGGTAAGCGGGCCTGGAGCCCGGGATCTGGTCGGGCATCAGCTGGCAGGCAGTGCCATCGGCGTACGCGGCTCGCTCTGGGGCCGGTTCAGCTACGACCTGTTTGCGGGCGTGCCGCTCTATAAACCGGCGGGTTTTCATACATCAGGCGCGACGGCGGGTTTCAGCGTTAACCTGGAAATCTGACCAATAAAGCGGGTGATCCCGCTGGCTGAATTTCTGACTTTCACACGGATGTGACCATGAATAAACATTGCTATCGCATTATCTTCAGCCGGACCCATGGTGAGCTCCGGGTGGTGTCAGAACTTGCCCGCAGTTGCAGCATGGAACCCGGCCAGAGCCGTGGCAACGGCGCGCCGCGTCTCTGGGTCACGTTACGCCGCACGACGTGGCTGCTTGAACTGGCGCTGTTTGCCGGGCCAGCACTGGCAAACGGCATTGTGGCGGACAATAGTGCGATGCCCGGTCAGCGACCAGACGTCATCGCTACGCAGAACGGGCTGCCGCAGGTCAATATTACTGCGCCTAATCAGGCTGGTATCTCGCATAACCAGTATCAGCAGTTCGATGTCGCGCAGAACGGTGCCATCCTGAATAACTCCGCAGTGATGACCTCCACGCAGCTGGCCGGAATGATTCAGGGCAACCCCAACCTCAAGCCCGGCGCAGCACCGGCGCGGGTGATCCTCAACGAAGTGAACAGCAATAATCCCAGCCAGCTTCGCGGTTATATGGAAGTGGCGGGCGGACGGGCGCAGGTGATTGTCGCTAACCCGGCGGGGATCGTCTGCAACGGATGCGGCACGATCAATGCCGGGCGCATGACGCTGACCACCGGCAAACCGCAGCTCAACGCTGACGGCAGCCTGGCGGGTTATCAGGTTGAACGTGGTGTGGTGCGCATTGAAGGCGGCGGACTCAACGGCGATCCCCGCCATGATACTGAGTATGTTGACGTCCTGGCCCGCGCGGTGGAGATCAATGCGGGCGTCTGGGCCAAAAAGGAGCTGGCGGTGGTGGCCGGTCGCAACCGCGTAAGCGCAGACGCGCAAACGGTCACACCGCTGGCTGACGACGGCAGCGCCAGACCTGAACTGGCGATCGACATGGGCCAGATGGGCGGCATGTACAGCGGCCAGATCCGCATGATTGGCACCGAAGCGGGCGTTGGCGTGCGGAATCAGAACGCTCAGGTGCAGGCGGGTAAAACGCTGGTAGTGAGCAGCGAAGGTAAACTCGTCTGGCAATCGGCAGCACAGGATGGCGTCACGCAGGCCGGAGGCGACATCAGCCTGGCGGCCAGAGACAGCGTTGATTATCAGGGCAAACTCCACAGTGGCGGTCAGCTGACGGTTCAGAGTCGGGAAGGCGGGATTACCCAGTCCGGCACCCTGGCGGCGGCAGGTGATGTGCAACTGAAGGCGGCCCGCAGCATTCAGAGCAGTGGACACCTGCTGGCAGGCAGCGACGCCAGCAGCCAGATTGTGCAGGAAGCCAGTCTGCAACTGGAGAGCCAGGATACTATTCGCGCCAGCGGCAGCCTGTTGAGCAAAAAAGAGGTCAGCGCGCGCGGACGCCGGGTCGATCTCAGTGGCGCTCAGGTTGCCGCCAGCCGCGCCTCTCTGATTGCTCAGGAAGAGGGTGTTGCTGTACGGCAGTCGGTCATCAACAGTGATGAACTGACGATTAATACCGCAGGTGATATCGACGCGCAGCAGGCACAAATCAGCGCCGGACGCTGGCAGATCGATGGACGCAGCCTGTTCAGCCAGCAGGCGGGATGGTCGCAGACTGGAAGTGGCGAAAGCCGCTTTACGTTGTCTGGCGGGCTCGACAACAGCGACGGCTCGATTGAGAGCCAGCAGCTCAATCTGCAGAGCATCTCGCTGAACAACCAGCGTGGCCGGATGGTTGCACTGGATAACGCGGCGCAACACTGGCGGGTTGAAGGACTGCTCGACAACACCTCGGGTGAACTGGGCAGCAACGGCGATTTGGCGCTTGAGGCAGGCAGCCTGAATAACCAGAGCGGCATCGTCAAAACACAGGCGTCGCTGGCGATCACTGCCCGTGACGCGGTTAATAACAGTCAGGGTAATCTGCTGGCCGGTAATGCGCTGACGCTCAGCGCAGGCGGCGATCTGGATAATTACGCGGGCACCCTGAACGGCGGCCAGCTGTCGCTGAACGCGCAGCATCTGAACAATGTGCAGGGCGAGATCATCAGCCAGCGCGATCTGAGCCTGACAGCAAGCGGACTGGACAACACAGAGGGCAAACTGATTGCGCTGCAGGATCTGAGCCTGACGACGACACAGGGCCTGGACAACCGCGGCGGCTGGGTCGAAGCGGGTCATTATCTTTTGCTCTACAGCGGCGGATTCTGGCAAAACAGCGGTGGGACGGCGCAGGGTGGTGAGCGGGTCACGGCAACGGCAGATCAACTCAATAACGCCAGCGGCCGTTTGCAGTCTGGCGGCGATCTGGTCCTGACCAGCCGCGGCGATATCCTCAACCAGGGTGGCAAACTCACGGCGCAAAACGCCCTCGCGGTCCATGGCTCCTCCGCGACACTGTTTGATAACGATGGCGGGTCGCTGCAAAGTGGCGGCGATCTGCTGCTTCAGGGTGGTGCGCTGAGCAATCGCCAGTCAGGACAGGTGCTTAGCCAGCAGGCGCTGACGCTCAACCTGGCGGGTGACTGGGACAATCAGGGCGGCACCCTGACCGGTAATGGCCGCACGCAGGCAAGCGCTGTGAATCTGTTTAATGCTCAGGGTGCCATCAATGCGCTGGACACCCTGGATATGCAGTTCACCGGTCATCTGGATAACAGCAACGGCCGCATCTTCAGCCGCTTAAGCCAGACGCTTCAGGCGCAGGAGATCGGGAATGCGCAGGGATGGATGGGCAGCCAGGCGCGCTGGACTGCCACGACTGCTGGTTTCGATAACACGGCCGGCAGCGTGCAAAGTCAGCAGCAGACTGAACTCTCAGCAAACTGGCTCAGTAACGCCAGCGGTGTATTGCAGTCGGCTTCTGGCATGGCGTTACGCGTTGCGCAGACTATCAACAACCTGGCGGGTAAAGTTTCTGCTCAGCAGCAACTAACCGTTCAGGGTCAGACCGAAGGCAGCCGTACCGGTAACATAAACAATGCGGGCGGCCAGTGGCTGGCCGGTGAGGGGCTGGCCATCACCGCTGCGCGTCTCGATAACACCCAGGGCGGTCTGCTCTACAGTCAGCGGCAGTCGCGGCTGAATCTGGCCGGGGATCTGGATAACCGGGCCGGTAAAGTGCAGAGCGGCAATGCGCTTCAGCTGGATGCGCAGACGCTGAACAATGCAGGCGGCAGCATCGACAGCCAGCAACAGCTCACGCTAAACCTGCAGGGTTCGTTAGATAACAGCGGCGGCGCGGTACGCAGCAATGGTGGACAGCAGGTTAATGCCGCGACGATCAATAACCGTCAGGGCGTGTTCAGCAGCCGCGAGACGCTAAACCTGACCAGCGGACAGCTGGACAATACCGGCGGCACGCTGATCAGCCAGGGCGCGGGTCTCTACACCATCAATCTGCTCAACAACCAGCAGGGCAAAGTCCACAGCGGCGCTGCGCTGACGCTGGCGGCCGCGCAGCTGAGTAACCAGGGCGGACAACTGGTTGCCACCCAGGATTTAGTGCTGAACGCGACGACGATCGATAACAGCGCGCAGGGGGTGATGAGCAGCCAGGCGGCGGTGTCCTTGCAGGCAGATCGGCTGAGCAACCGCGACGCGGGTCTGATCCTCGGTACTACTCACACCGCCCTGACTGCCCGTGACATTGATAACAGCACCGGACGATTGCAAAGCGCCGGAACGCTTCTGCTGCGGGGCATTGCCCGGCTGGATAACCGACAGGGGCAGATGCTGGCCAATGGCGATCTCGACATCAATGGTGATCTGCCGGCCACCGATTCCCCGCTTGTCCTGCTGAATCAGGGTGGACGGCTGGAGAGTGCGGGCGCATTAAACATCCATGCACAGACCCTCGACAATCGGGGCGGTACGCTGCTGGGCCTGCAGGCTCTGACGCTGACCGCGCAACAGGACTATACCCACCAGGCAGGCGAAACCCTCAGCAGTAATGGCACGGTGACCTTCTCGCTGAGCGGAGCGTTCACGAACCTGGCCGACTGGCTGCTGCCAGGTAATCTGATACTGAATGCCACGGCTATCACTAACCCAGCAATGCTGGTAGGCAAAACGGTGCAGCTCACGGCCGGTGCGCTGCTGAACAGCGGGCGTCTTGAAGCGGACGCCCTGACGCTGAATGTCGACTCGCTGGATAACAGCGCGACCGTGATGGGCGATGAGGTCACCGTGCTGGGTCGGGTTATCGATAACCATGGCCAGCCGGCAGTCATCGCGGCCACCGAAAGCCTGACGCTGGAAGCCCGCGAGCGGCTGAGCAACAAAGATGGCGCCTTGCTTTACAGCGGCGATCGTCTGTCGCTACTCAGCAATGACCTGATTGAGAACCGGGCGAGTTTTATCGAAGCCGACGGTGATATGACACTGGAGGCGCGACGGCTCGATAATCTGCGCGAAGGACTGGTGATTGAGCGCGACGCTGAGACTAATGACTACAAGTGGCATCGATATAACTATTACTGGCGCTCTTACGGCGGAGAGACCAATACGGAACTCAGCACCATGGCGTCAACCACTCAGCAGCTGACCTTCCAGGATGAGGCGGCCGCGCAGAGTAATCCTTACGGCACGCTGCTGGCGATTGACGCTGCAGGCAAACGCGCCCAGGTCCGTGTCATGAACAATCAGGGCGTGTTGACCGATCTGTGGGTTAACTATCTGGCGCTCAACCCCAATGCCGACGGCACCTATGCCATGACGTTCTATGAAACCCGTGGGTTGCGGCAAAAGCACGTCCCAACCCCTTACCAGAACACGGTTTGGCGCGAAGCAAACAGTGGACGTATTGAGCAGTGGGATCCTGAAAAGCATATCGACATCGACAATGCGCCGTTCGTCACTGATTACAACAATTTTCGTGAACGAACTGTAACCGGCACTGTAACGCGTGATCGGCTGGTCAGTGAAGGCATCGGCGCCCGTATCCTGGCGGGTGGCAACATGATCCTGCGCATCACCGGCGCGTTACTCAATGATGCCAGCGTGATCACGGCCAACGGCAATCTGACCGTGGATGGCGGTGGCAGCGTTGATAACCGGGGCTACTCGGTCAATGAGCGCCGTCAGGAACTAATTGTCGATCATTATGACCAGAATACCCATCACTGGTATCCGACCTTCCATTCTGACCAGACCACTGCCCTGGCTACCGTTGACGGCATCATCACCGGCAACGGTAACGTCAGTATCAGCGGAGCGAACATCAGTAACACCACCGTTAATCAGGCGCAGGTTAGCCAGCTTGAGGCAGCGCTGCAGGCGGTCGACGCCGAGCGCGCGGAGTATGAACGCAACCCGCTGGCTTTCACTATGGACGGTGTCGCTCACCATGACGGCGATACAGAGCTTGAGGCGGGTGACGATGCTCGCCCGCTGTTACCGGCTGAGCTGGCGCTGACGGCGCTGCAACAGCTGGAGAAAGTCGCCACGACTATCCCCAATAACGGCCTGTTCAGCCAGCATACCGCGGCGGGCAGTCCGTTCCTGGTGGTCACTGATGAGCGTTTTACGCGTCGTGATAAATTCATCAGCAGTGATTATCTGCTCGAACGGGTGGGCTATGACCCGTCGCAGGTGCATAAACGACTGGGCGATGGTTTTTATGAGCAGCGGCTGGTGCGTGAGCAGGTCCTGAAACTGACCGGCAGGGCCTCTGTTAACGGCTTTGATGCGATGGCGCAGTACCAGGCGTTGATGAACAACGGCTCAAAAGTGGCGCAGGATTTCCATCTGGTGCCGGGCGTGGCGCTGACGCCGCAACAGATTGCAGCACTGCAGCAGGATATCGTCTGGCTGGTCAGCGAAACGGTTGATACGGCGAACGGCCCGCAGACCGTGTGGGTGCCAAAAGTTTATCTGGCACCGGCCAAACTGCGCGTGACGGGCGCGGGCGCAGTAATTGGCGGCGGTAATCTGCAGCTCTCAGCGGGCAGCGTGACCAACGCAGGGAATCTCTTTGCGGACAAGGCGCTTTCCGTTGACAGCGGGCAGTTCCTGCACCTGGGCGGCGACATCAAAGCGGGCAGCATTGATGTGAAAGCGGAGACGCTGACGATCAGCACCGATCTGCAGAATGCCCTGCGGCAGGCGACGATGAGCGCTGACGATATCAGCCTCAGCGGCACCGATATCCGGCTACAGGGTGCGAAGCTCAATGCGACCGATAATCTTAGCCTGAGCGCACGCAACAACCTTGAGATCGGTACCGCGAAAAGCAGCCATAGCGGCAGCCTGAACGTTATCGCCGGGGCGATGGGCAATCGTACCAGCCGCGGCATGGAAGAGGCGGGCAAGCGCATGGCGCAGGTCAGCGGCGAGTGGCAGCAGGCGCAGGGCAGTGAGCTTAGCGCCGGTGGTAACATCCTGCTCTCTGCCGGGCGTGATCTGACGCTGACCGGCAGCCAGGCCAGCGCCTCCGGCTCAGCCCGGGTTGAGGCTGGCGGCGACATTCGCATCGGCGCTGAAACCACCACCAACACCACCCATCTTGAGGCCAATAGCCGGACTTCATCGGTCAGCAACAGCCGTCAGGAAGATCGTCTGCTGCTCAGCACCCTGAGCGGTGACCAGGGCGTGGCGGTGGTGGCGGGCAATAACCTGCAGGCCGAAGGCGCGCAGGTTGACAGTTCACAGGGCCAAATTGGCGTCAGTGCGAAGAACGTGACCATTAAGGATGCGCGTGCCAGCGTGCTTGATCAGGACAGCGAGAATAAGCGCGAGGGCAAGACCCGCAGCCATCGCGAGGAGGAAAACTCTCGTGAGAGCAGCACCGGCAGTACCTTCAGCGGGCAGCAGGGCGTAACGGTGATCGGGCGCGAGGGCGACGTTACGGTGACCGGCAGTACACTGCACAGTGAACAGGGCGCGGTCGGGCTGCAGGCGAAGCAGGACATTGTGCTGAATACTGCCACCGAACGGGAGTCGTTCTACAGCGAGGAGCGCTCAGAGAATAAAGGTCTGCTGAACAAAAGCAGCGGCCACAGCGTAACGCAGGACATTACTACCCGTGAGAACGGCAGCCTGCTGAGCGGTGAAAGCGTCACGGTCATCGCCGGGCGCGACCTGACGGTGACCGGCTCGGCGGTTGCCGCCGAGCGGGACGTGAACCTGCGTGCCGGGCGCGACGTGGAGATCGGCGCAGCCACCGAGACCGACAGCCACTATCAGCTGGAGGAAAAGAAAAAGAGCGGTCTGCTGAGCAGCGGCGGCATCGGCTTTACAGTCGGGAAGCAGTTGACCCGCCATGAAATCGATGAGAAAGGTACCACCCAGAGCCAGAGCGTCAGCACCGTCGGCAGCAGCCAGGGCAGCGTAAACATCACGGCGGGCAACCGGCTCCACGTCGGCGGCGCGGACCTGGTGGCGGGGAAAGACCTGAACCTGACGGGCGACAGCGTGAGCATCGACCCGGGCTATGACCAGCGGACGCGCACCGAGAAGACCGAGACGAAGCAGAGCGGACTGACGCTTGCCCTGTCGGGTGCGGCGGGCAGTGCGCTCAACACGGCGGTGAGTACTGCGCAGCAGGCCAGGAAGTCGGGTGACGGGCGGGTCAGCGCGCTGCAGAATACCCAGGCGGCGCTGAACGGGGTGCAGGCGGCGCAGGCGGTTCAGATGGACGGGCTGAACACGGCCTCGGCGGATGCACACAATGCCGCCGCAGGCCGGAGTCCGGGCGATAAAGACTATGAGACGGGCGCGACCAATACCATCGGCGTCAGCGCCTCATACGGCAGCCAGTCGTCGAAAAGCGAGACGCGAACTGAGAGCAGCCGGTCGCAGGGCAGCACGCTGACGGCGGGCCGTAACCTTAACGTCACGGCAACCGGCAAAAACGGCACGGCGCAGAGCGGCGATATCAGCATTACCGGCAGCCAGCTGAAGGCGGGCGGTGATATGAGCCTGGCGGCGTCGCGGGACATCCTGCTGCAGTCGGCGCAGAACACGCAGAGCACCGACAGCAAAAACAGCAGCAGGGGCGGCAGCGTCGGGGTCGGCATCGGCGTGGGTTCAGGCGGCTACGGCATCAGCGTGTCGGCGAGCGTCAATGCGGCAAAGGGCAGCGAAAAGGGCAACGGGCTGACGCACAGCGAAACCACGCTGGACGCGGGCAGCCAGCTCAGCCTGACCAGCGGGCGCGACACCACGCTCACGGGCGCGCAGGCAAATGGTGAAAGTGTGAAGGTGGACGCGGGCCGCAACCTGACGCTGACCTCAGAGCAGGACAGCGACCGCTACGACAGTAAGCAGCAGAGCGCCAGCGCGGGCGGCAGCTTTACCTTCGGCTCGATGACCGGGTCGGCGAACGTGAACGTGAGCCGGGATAAGATGCACAGCAACTGGCAGAGCGTGGCGGAGCAGACCGGGATTTTTGCGGGCAGGGGCGGCTTTGACGTGACGGCTGGTGAACACACGCAGCTGAACGGTGCGGTTATCGCGAGTACGGCAGATGCCAGCCTGAACAGGCTCGACACCGGCACGCTGGGCTTCAGTGACATAGAGAACCACGCGGACTACAAAACCGAACACCAGAGCGCGGGGATGAGCACCGGCGGCAGCATCGGCAGCCAGTTCGGGGGTAACATGGCGAACGGCCTGCTGGCGGGGCTGAGCGGCAGCGGCAGCGCGGAGAGCACCACGAGGTCGGCGGTGAGCGAGGGCACTATTGTTATCCGCGACTCATCGAAGCAGAAGCAGGACGTTGCAGATTTAAGCCATGACGTGGCGAACGCGAACCCGGGTCTGGAGGTTATCTTTGATAAAGAGAAGGAGCAGAACCGGCTGAAGGCGGCGCAGCTCATCGGGAAAATCGGCGCGCAGGCGGGGGATATCGCCCGGACGCAGGGCGAGATAATCGCGACGAAGGCCGCAAACGATAAGATGTCCGGGACCACGCAGGCCGACCGCGACAGGGCGCTGGCAGAGCTGAAAGCGAAGGATCCGACGAAGCAGTACAGCGAAAGTGACGTTAATAACCAGGTATACAGCAACCTTTATAAGCAGGCGTTTGCGGAGACCGGGTTCGGAACGGGCGGTAAGGTGCAGCGTGCCATCAGCGCGGTGACGGCGGCGGTACAGGGGCTGTCGGGCGGTAGCGTGGCGCAGGCCATAAGCGGCGCGGCCGCGCCATACCTGGCGACGGAGATACACAGGCTGACGGAAGGCAACCCGGAAGCAAACCTGATGGCCCATGCGGTTGTTGGTGCAGTAGTGGCGCAGGCATCAGGTAACTCAGCACTAACCGGAGCGGCAGGTGCAGCAACCGCGTCCGTCGCAACTTCCGTAATAGCGAAAACGTTGTATGGCACGGATGATTACAGCAGGCTGAATGAAACGCAGAAGCAGACCATATCAGCTCTGAGCACGCTGGCAGGCGGGCTGGCAGTCGGACTTACCGCAGATAGTGCGGCTTCAGCCGTGGCAGGTGCGCAGGCAGGAAAGAACACGTCCGAGAATAACGACATGTTCAGTCTGCCGTCAGGGCTGAACAGCTACGGTGGCGCAGCCTCAACGCTGGGAATGTCAATGGCAGAAGCAGGAGCGATAACAGAAGAGATCAACGCTGCACTGAGTAAGAATGCGAAAGGTGATCTGCCAGAAGGCGCAAATATCACCAAAGTCATCGTTGACGGTTATAAAGATGGTGTGTTGATTGCCGGTGCAGGTTATATAGGGCCAGCAGCGAGCATTGGGAAGGTTGTGGCGGGCGCAACGATAGCGGAAATAGCAAATGGCACCTATCAGTGGATTGATATAAACAGTGAAAAGAATCAGAGCCTGCCTGAAAATCAGCAAAAGACATGGGATTACTGGGGAAGTGCTTCTGCGGCTGTAACTGGTGCGTTA
Source organism: Pantoea phosphatilytica (assembly GCF_051025615.1). Taxonomy (NCBI): domain Bacteria; kingdom Pseudomonadati; phylum Pseudomonadota; class Gammaproteobacteria; order Enterobacterales; family Erwiniaceae; genus Pantoea; species Pantoea phosphatilytica. The sequence continues at coordinate 145,072 of NZ_JBPFDF010000005.1, read as the reverse complement.
GCACCAGGCCGTAACGTCTGGCAGAATGTTGGGATAGCGGCAGGTGGTGCAGTGTTTACTGATGGAGCTGATACTGGATCGATTGGTATCGCAGCAGGTGGCGCTGGACTGGGCTGGGGATTTGGTGAATATGCACCAGGGGTAGTTAGTTCAATAACAGGAAAGGAAGCTCCTGGATTCATATTTGATGCTATCGGCTCACTTGGGACAGAATTTTTAGGTGGATATACAAAAGATCTCTTGAATACACCGGCTCCGCAAAAGTCCTCTGAATCTGAAAAAGGAAATGAGGGTGGAAAATGATCGCCTATATCAAGCTTGTAATTTATTCTTGTGTTTTTTGTATACTGGTCTGTTTTATTTTAGGAGCTGGTGCATCGTTCATTGTATATATTAAGAATGGATATTTCTTGATACCTGATGGACAGATTAAGAGAGCTATTATTTTTGGTTGTATTGCAGGAACAGCGATTACATTAGCCTCAATAGTTTTTAATCTGATAGATAAGTACAAATCGCGTAAAACTCCCCCATCAGATCCTGAATAATCTTCTGAAGTCCCGGCCGTTGCGCCGGGATTTTTGCTTTAAGCCCTGAATCCTCTCGCTTACCTCCGCTGCAACCGAATCACGCCGGGCGCAGCGGTAATCTCGAGCTGTCCCGCCTCAGTAATACTGAAACCGGTCAGCCAGCTGCCGCCGATAATCACCCCGCCGTTCTCCCGCACCCAGTCCGCACCCAGTCCGCATCCAGTCCGCGCCCAAATCCTGCCACTGCTGGCTGGCTTCGCAGAGTTCTTTCCACTCCGCTTCATCGGTCACGGTGGTCACTGTCAGCGCGTTATCCCGCAGCATCAGCCGGATTGGTGTGTCGGTGGTAAATCCGGGTGCCGCCAGCTTGCCGCCAGCGATAGTCAGTTCCGGGATGGGTTCCTGAATAAAAGTGATGTTCATACGTTCTCCTCCATGATGTGCATGATGCGGATAATCAGCTGACCCTGTTTGGCAATGATGCTGACCGGCTGTCCTTTAATAAATCCCCACTGTTCCAGCCATCGCCCTTTGATGGTCAGTTGAGGCAAGGGATTTGGTCTGCCGCCGTTGGGGCGATATCCGACGATGCTTTTGCGTGCTTGGGATGTGACGGGTTCTGACGTAGAATCTGTTCCAGCCATAATTAACTCCTATCCAGTTAGTTGTGGTCAGCGGGCTGCTGGTGTTCCACCACCTTCAGCCCGCGCTAATAATCTCTCGTTACGCGCTTCCTTTACTGTTTTCTCCTGTTCAAATATACACCGTCTGCTTTGCAAACTCGCTGAAAGCTTCGGAATAGATTGCGAGGCATCTCTGAAAAACGGATTTTTTTCGATGGATAATACTATCTCCAAAAGCGTTTTTCCCGCTGCTATGAACGAAATAAGCATGCAGTTAATAAAGATCATGGTTTCCCAATTTTTTAATTAATTCTCTTTAATTAAATAATTAATCACAATTCAGCATTGGTTATCTGTAAGTGAAATTCTTATATATGGCAACCTGAATTGCCATATCGTAACGTATGATGCAGTAAAGTGTATTTGGTTAAAAGTTGATAGGTATCTATATCAAAATCCCAACCAGCGATGTTAGATGAATGATAATTCTATGAAATAAATAAGGGTTATTATATGGTCTAAGCGTTTTCGGGTGTTGTAGAATTACACGCTTATTGTAAATTTTATATATACATAAATAGCTGCTCATTTATGATGTTTGGGTATCATGAAAATGATGTACTCAGGAAGCAGGAGGGGCGAAATGAATAAGGATGTGAGGATCACGGTATCAACGGGATCATTCAAAAAAATACGCGAGTGGAACCGAAGAAAAAATTACTATCTCAAAAAGGTGAAGCTCGAAGCAAGAATCTCAATTGCAAAGCTTCTGTGGGATAAACGTGCAAAAGTATCCTTTAATCCTGACTCTGTGAAAACCATATTGCTTGTTCGCAATGAAGGCAAAGTGGGTGATATCATCGTTTCGACCCCACTCATCAGGTCGCTTCATCAGGCTGGCTATGCAGTTGATTTGCTGGTAACTGAAGCCTGTTACGACGTAATAAAATACAACCCTTTTATCAGGCATATTTATAAAGCGAGAAATTGCACTTATAACCATTACCTGAAGTCTTTGAATCATACCGTTTCAAAGGCAACGATAAAGATGCTAAATAGAAATAAATATGATCTGATTATCGACCCTTCTTTATCCGAAATGCCGGTGCATCGGATGAAACTGTTTAATGATATCAATGCGAGGTTCGTTATTGGGTTAAATAAAAAACCTGATATCGGCCATTACACCGTTTCAGTTCGTTTTAAAAATAAAAAGCAGCACGTTACAGAATTACTGTCTTTGTTCAGCAAAATTATTGGTGTTAAAGATAAAGGCAGCGCCGATTATAGTTTGTATTTTCCTGATGGTGTGCTTGATGAGGTAAAATTTTTTCTTGATCCTTGGAAAAACAAAAAAAAGATTATTGTTAATGCCTTTGCAGGTACGCCAGAAAGGAATTTCTCACAACAGCAATTGCTGGAGCTTGTTCATCTCGTTAATAATAAAGGCAAACAAATAAAGTTAATTATTCTGGATCATCGTAACGAATTACTGGTACCGCTTCCTGATGGTGTTGTAAAAAACCCCTTTTGTACGTTGCATCATGTGATGGCATTAATTAAAGAATCGGATGTGGTCATAACACCTGATACTTCGATAGTACATATCTCTGCTGCGTGGAAAAAACCACTCATCGCCGTTTATAAAAATTTACCTGATAATAATATGTGGGCACCAGGGTATGAAAACGCAAGCCGCATTATTGTTCATGATGATAAAACATGCGAGGCTGATAATGTTCCTGAGCGTATTGTTAACGAGATTGCCCGCAGGAATTTATTAAGCAGGCATGAGATGAAATCACCGGAATCCGTATCGGTGATCGCGTTGAAAGAACCTGTTTGTTCGCACGGTTATCAGGCTCCCGACCACTGTATCGGTTCCTGCGATCAGCTCTGTTGCTGACCAGCAGATAAAGCGTCCTACTGTGCCAGACACCATTACCCCATTATAAAAGTTAGTTGCTTAAAATAAATTTTATTTAAAAATTTTTAACTAAAAAATAATTTAACAGTCCGATTGTCAAAGGAAGGATCAAAATGCATGGAAGCGGTTTTGTTTCAGCTTATGAAAAGGGAAAGATTAAGCGCTATTTATTCCTCGCCGTTTTTTTTACCATATTTGCAGCATGGCTATGGTATCTGATGTGGGCAGATGGCGTCGCAAGACGTGTTGTATTAATGAAAAGTGTTCCTGAGTGGACAACATATGTTACTGTTGCATCAATTTTGGGTCTTATCTTTTCGGGGCGGGCTGTTTATTTCAGACCAGTTGGTGAATCAGCGACCTATGTACTGAAAGCTTTTGGGTGTGGGTTTTCTGTTGGTTTTATTTGCATTCTGAATTGTTACAGTGTCTATGTTTATATCGCGCCTGGTAAGATTATTCAGTACGAGTCTGAATATGAGGTTACGTTTCCAGGTCCGGCAGTTGGTAAATATAGCCATTGTGAGGCTGGCTTGTGGATTGAAGATGCTCATACGAAAAGATGGCTTCAACTTTGTACAAATCGTACAAATTTATACAATGACAGGAAGCAAGGTATGACTAAAGTGTGGGTGACTGCTCATACTAATAAATTAGGGTCTTATATTATAAATTATCAATTTACTTATGATTAGTTTTTAATAAAATTTATACATATTAATTATTTTTTATAATTCCGGGTGGCCGGAGGGATAGTTGAAATTTTTGAGGGGAAATCCAGGTGCAGGAATGAATGTAATCAATTAAATATAATTTTTACTTATCTATAACCTGGCACTAGACCTCCGCTGACCTTAATTAACACATGACCCTAACATGCAGCCAGACACCATTGTCCCTTTTAATGGTTCTGGCTCTGGACACCCTCACGCCGCAGGCGGCGTCGTCCGCGCAAAACTCTCGCGCTGAAACAGCGTTTCCGCCAGCTTCACCAGCGCTGGTCGCCCGACGCACCAGTTCGGCACCACGCGGCGGAAATTGAGGTAGCCGATCATGCAGCCGGTAGCGATATCCGCCAGATTGAGCTGGCCGTTATTGAGCCATTTTCCCTCTGCCACCTTCGCCTCCAGCATGTCCAGACTGCGCTGAATCTTTTCCCGATGACGCAGCAGCACCTCTTCTGACTGACGATCGCCCGGACGCAACTGCTCGCGGACGATTACCAGCGCGGCATCGCAGATGCCATCCGCCAGCTTCTCCATCTGGCGGATGTTAAGTGACGCCAGCGGATCGGCTGGCAGCAGATGCGGTTCCGCGCCGCGCTGCTCCAGAAATTCCGCGATGATGCCGGAATCGAACCAGATTTGCTTATCATCAGCGACCAGCGCCGGGACTTTGCCCAGCGGATTGTAGTGCTGCACATGGCTGTCATCGCTGTAAGGCGATGCGTTAACGAATTCAAACGTAATGCCTTTTTCCAGCATGATGACCGAAATCTTTCGCACAAACGGACTGGTATAGCTGCCAATAAGTTTCATCGGGTTCTCCGGAGTCAGTGACTATTCGCCAGGAAACATAAAGGGATTGAGACTGCTGCGCGCGAAGCCTTCCTGCTCCATTCTGGCATCCAGTATCAGCGACGCCAGGTCATCCGCCACCGGTTCAATGGCCGGATCTTTCTCCTGATAGAGCATCTTCAGATAGGTGCCACAGTCGCCGCAGCTCTCGGCCTTCACGGCCGCCTGTTCGCTTTCAAGCGACCAGTAGTGCAGATCCCGGGACTGTTCGCACTGGGTGCATTTGCTGCGTACCACATGCCACTCACTCTCGCACAGATTGCAGTGCAGATAGCGCGCGCCTTCGTGGCTGCCCATGTGCACCACGCTGGCGACCGGCATACTGGCGCAGACCGGGCAGAACTGGCGTTGCTCGCCCATCTCCGCCCGCGCTTTGCCGGGGATCAGCGCGGCCATCTGTGCCCAGTAGAGCGAGAGGGCTGCCCAGATAAAGGGCGCTTTATCGCTGCTGACCTGCGCATACTCGCCGGTAAACAGGGCGCTGGCCAGTGTCTCCAGCTCCGTGGCAGAGGCCTTTTCCAGATTCTCCAGCACCGCCAGCGCCTGGCCGCTCATCTCCGGCTTCAGCTCGGCAATCAGCGAATGGAGCAGCCGCTGCCAGTGCGGATCGCGCGGCAGGGTGTGAATATTGAGCGGCGGCTTGCCCTCGCGGGCGCTCTGCGTCAGCCGGGCATGAAGATCCATGTGCAGCGGATGGTCATACAGCACAATCTCCTGCGCTTCCGCGATCGTCGCCGCGAAGCGCAGATAGTCGCCGAGTGGATTTTTCGCCGCCAGGTCGCGCAATCGCGCGGCACGGCGGCTGTATAAATTTTTCAGCCGTGGAAAAAGTAACGGCGGAATCATCTCCGCCGTTGTTTTTTCGCCTTTCTCCAGCTGGTCCTGCGGGATTATGCGAATACTCATCAGGGGCGTTTTTCCTGTTTTATTGGCCGGTTACGCTGCTCACGGTACCACCGGGGATGATGCTGTCTGGCCCATTCGGCGCTGACCCAGCCTTCCACCATCGCGGTCAGGGTCCCTTTGACCCACAATGCAGCATAAATGTGCACCATAATGACGATGATCAGCGCCACCGCAGAGACCGAATGCACAATCAGCGCCAGACGAATCAGGGGAATGGCAAAGGCATCCGCAAAGTAAGGCCGCCAGATCACAATACCGCTTACAAGCAGCAACACTAAGCTGATGATAGCAGCCCAGAACACACACTTCTGACCAAAGTTATATTTACCGGTATCGCCCACCTCTTCATTCAGCGCAATCCGATGAATGTTTCTGGCCCAGTAAAGGTCATCGCGGGTGATCAGATTATGTTTCCAGTAACGCAAAAACATCAGCATAAACGCCGCAAACATCACTACGCCGGTGAAAGGATGCAGGATACGCGCCAGTTGTGGCGTGCCGAATATCTGCATCAGCCAGTTAAAAGAGGGGAAGAAAAACCCTAACCCGCTTAACGCGGCCATGACAAAGCAAATCGCGACAATCCAGTGATTGATGCGTTCGGGTGCGCGGTAACGCACCAGATGATCGGGCTTTTTCATTATTGATGCTCCTCAGGCTGATCGCTGTTGTCGTCATGCTCCGTGACGCGATTCGGGCCCACGCCAACATAGTGGAAAATTGATGCGGCAAACGTCGCGGCAAAACCCACTGCCGCCAGCGGTTTCCAGATCCCTTTCCAGAAGGTCACGGTCGGGCTGATGCCCGGATTCGCCGGCAGCCCGTGATAGAGCTGAGGCCTGTCAGCGTGATGCAGCACATACATGACGTGGGTGCCGCCCACGCCTTCCGGGTTATAGAGACCGGCATTTTTAAATCCGCGTGACTTCAGCTCCGTGATGCGCGCTTCCGCCAGCGTCAGCATGTCGCTTTTGCTGCCGAAATGAATGGCTCCGGTCGGACAGGTTTTCACGCAGGCGGGTTCCTGGCCGACGCTGACGCGATCCACGCACAGGGTGCACTTATAGGCGCGGTTATCCTCTTTGTTGAGCCGTGGCACGTTGAACGGACAGCCCGCGATGCAGTAGCCGCAGCCGATGCACTGCTCAGACTGGAAGTCGACGATGCCGTTGGCGTACTGGATGATGGCGCCTGCCGACGGGCAGGCTTTCAGGCAGCCGGGATCGGCGCAGTGCATGCAGCCCTCTTTGCGGATCAGCCAGGCCAGCCGGCCATCCTCCTCAACTTCCGAGAAGCGCATCACCGTCCAGGATTTGGCGCTGAGGTCGACAGGATTGTCATAGACCCCGATGTTATGCCCGACCTCATCGCGGATGTCGTTCCACTCCGAGCAGGCCACCTGGCAGCCTTTGCAGCCGATACAGGTGGTGACGTCGATCAGTTTTGCCACCTGACGCTGGTGATCGCGCGCCTGCGGCGGTGGGGTAAAGCCATTGGTCGCCGAGCGACGGATAATATCTTGTGATTGATAAGCCATTGTCATCCACCGTTACGCTTTTTCGACTTTTACTAAGAATCCCTTGTACTCCGGGGTCTGCGAGTTGGCATCGCCGACCGACGGCGTCAGCGTATTGGCCAGGAAGCCCTTCCGCGTGGTGCCTTCAAAGCCCCAGTGACAGGGAATGCCCACGGTGTCGACCGGTCTGCCATCAATCGTCAGACGCTGCAGACGACGGGTGACCACCGCTTTAGCGTTGATATAGCCACGCTGCGACGTGACTTTGACGCTGTCACCGGCGCGGATCCCTTTCTCCTCGGCCAGTTCGGTGCCGATCTCAACAAACTGCTCCGGCTGCGCAATCGCATTCAGCAGGGCATGTTTGGTCCAGTGACGGAACAGTTCGGTGATGGAGTAGGTGGTGGCGACACAGGGGTAGTCAGCGGCCTTGCCCAGCCGGGCGGCGTCGCTGCTGAACAGTCGGACGACCGGACTGTGGCGCTGCTGCGGATGCAGAGGGTTATCGGCGAGCGGGCTTTCCATCGGCTCATAATGTTCCGGGAACGGGCCGTCGGCCATTTTATCGAGCGCAAACAGATGACCCATGCCATCGGGCTGCATAATAAAGGGACCGGCCTGCTTCTGTGGCGACAGGGTGACCGGATAATCCGGCACGTCGATACCCTGCCAGCGCGCGCCATCCCACTCGATCAGGCGACGGGCGGGATCCCAGGCTTTGCCCTGCGCATCCGCAGAGGCGCGGTTGTAGAGAATGCGGCGGTTAGCAGGCCAGGCCCAGGCCCAGCCGGAGACCGCACCCAGCCCCGACGGATCGGCGTTGTCGCGCCGTGCCATCTGATTGCCCTCCTGCGTCCAGCTGCCACTGTAAATCCAGCAGGCGCTGGCGGTGGTGCCGTCGTTACGCAGTTCAGCGAACCCGTTGAGCTGCTGGCCTTTTTTCAGCAGCAGCTTGCCGCTGGCGTCATAAATATCGGTCAGCGCCTGGCCGTTGCTCTCCTGCGCGACCTCTTCCGGCTCAGGATTGTAGGGATCGCGGTAATCCCAGCGCATTGCCATCAGCGGTTCCGGCGCGGCGCCGCCCTCCAGACGATAGAGCGCGCGCAGCCGCATAAAGAGGTTGCCGAGAATTTTACCGTCGTGCAGCGCCTCCGCCGGTGGCTCGGCGGCCGCCCAGTGCCACTGCAGCCAGCGCGATGAGTTCGCCACCGATCCCGACTCTTCCGCGAAGCAGGAGGAGGGCAGGCGGAACACTTCGGTCTGAATGGTCGACGGGTCGACATCGTTAAACGCGTCGTGATGCTGCCAGAAGCTGGCCGTCTCCGTGCGCAGCGGATCGATCACCACCATATATTTCAGGCGAGAAAGTGCGCGGACCGCTTTGTTTTTATCCGGGAAGGCCGCCAGCATGTTGAAGCCCTGAATCAGACAGCCGTTCAGCGCCCCCTGCTCCATCATCTCCGCCTGCGCCATGCAGTCGTAGCTTTTATCCCACTTCGGCAGCCAGTCGTAGCCCCACTGATTCTCTGCCGTGGCCTTATCGCCATAGAAGCTCTTCATCAGGCTGACGAAGAATTTATCGGTGTTCTGCCAGTAGTTGACCTGTTCCGGCAGGGCCGCAGCCGGTGTGGCCTGCTGCAGGTAGGTCGTCAGGGTGGTCATCTTCTCGGAGGGCAGTGGCAGATAACCCGGCAGACTCTGCGTCAGCAGACCGAGATCGGTAAAGCCCTGCACGTTGGAGTGCCCGCGCAGTGCATTGATCCCGCCGCCTGGCATCCCGATGTTGCCCAGCAGCAGCTGGATCATCGCCGCCGTGCGGATAATCTGTGAGCCATTAGTATGATGGGTCCAGCCCAGCGCATAAAGAATCGTCGCAGTGCGATTAGGAACGGAGGTGGAGGCAAGCTGTTCACACACCGTCATAAAGGCATCCTGCGAGGTCCCGCACAGGCGCGTCACCATGTCCGGGGTGTAACGGCTGGCATGGGCTTTCAGCAGGTTCAGGACGCAGCGCGGATGCGTGAGGCTCTCATCGCGGCGGGCAAAGCCCCTGTCATCCAGCTCATAGTGCCAGCTCTGGCGGTCGTACTGACGGGACGCGGCATCGTAGCCGCTGAACAGGCCGTCGCTGAAGCTGAAGTCCTCTTTGACAATCAGGGCGGCATTGGTAAAGGCGCGCACATACTCCTGCTGGATCTGATTGTGCTGCAGGAGATAGTTGACGATGCCCATCAGGAAAACCACGTCGCTGCCCGCCCGCAGTGGCGCATAGTGATCGGCTACCGCCGCTGAACGGTTAAAGCGCGGATCGACCACGATAACCTGGGCGTTGTTATGGATTTTCGCTTCGATGACCCACTTAAACCCCACCGGATGTGCTTCGGCGGGGTTGCCGCCCATAATCATCACTACGTTGGCATTTTTAATGTCATTCCAGTTGTTGGTCATCGCTCCGCGACCAAAGCTCGGCGCGAGTGCGGCGACAGTCGGGCCGTGACAGAGGCGCGCCTGATTTTCCAGCGCCAGAATCCCCAGCGCCCGGGCAAATTTCTGATCGAGCAGGCCGGTTTCATTGCTGGCGGCGGAAGAGCAGAGCATAGAGGTGGTCGGCCAGCGGTTGACCGTCACGCCCGCCGCATTGGTGGTCTGGAAATGGGCATCGCGGTCCTGCTTCATCAGCCGGGCGATGCGATCAAAGGCTTCTTCCCAGCTGATGCGCTGCCATTTATCGGAACCGGGCGCACGATATTCCGGATATTTCAGTCGCTGCTCGCTGTGAATAAAGTCGAGCACGCCCGCCCCTTTCGGGCAGAGCGATCCCCGGCTGACCGGATGATCAGGATCGCCTTCGATGTGATAAATCGAGGCGCTGGCATTCTTCGCCCCATCGCCCAGGCTGTAAATCAGCATGCCGCAGCCGACCGAGCAGTAGGTACAGTTATTGCGGGTTTCTCTGGCGCGGATGAGTTTGAATTCTCTGACGCTGGCTAAGGCTGTGGTGGGGGCAAAACCGAGTAGCGCAGCACTGGTTCCCGCCAGGCCGCCTGCACAGATTTTAAAAAAACTCCGTCTGTTTATTTGCATTTTCGTTCTTCTGTATCGGCTCCATTGCGAAGCCCTGCAAAATAACAGTCTTATCTGCGTCTAAGTTGACCAGGGTCAACAGGTTAGTCATTAGTAATTCATTTCCTACATTTTGTTAAAAACCCTCGACAGTGAAGGGAAGTTGCAAGCAGATTTTCAGCGGCCGCCACGGATTACTGTTGTTATATGCTTACTGATGTTATGCCTGAAAAATGACCCTTCTCATTTTCTGCACCAGCGGGCGCGCCAGCCCGCTGCGACGGTAAAACCGCATGAATTGCCCCGCGGTTTATTTGCGCAACCCGGGGCTTAGAGGCAGAATCAGGACGCGGCGGAATACGACGCTGAATTTCATCATTTATTAACAACAGGTCATATTTTTTGAAAGCTATCCAGCCTGACTCAGGCGAAGATTTAACAACTCAGGCCGGTGTCAGCATGACGCAGGTGTGGCAGCGTGACGATCTGACGGCCGCCCGTTCAGACTGGCTGGCGGACGAAGTGCCGGTGGCGCTGGTCTATAACGGCATCTCTCACGTCGTGATGATGACCACGCCAAAAGATCTGGAGGCGTTTGCGCTGGGCTTTTCGCTCTCGGAGGGCATTATCGATGCGCCCGGCGACATTTTTGGTATGGATATCGTGCCGGGCTGCGACGGTATAGAGGTGCAGATTGAGCTTTCCAGCCGCCGTTTTATGGCCCTCAAAGCGCAGCGCCGCGCCCTGGCAGGGCGGACGGGCTGTGGCGTCTGTGGCGTTGAACAGCTGGAACAGATCGGCAAGCCGCTCTCGCCGCTGCCCTTTACCCAGACTTTTGCGCTGGACAGGCTGGATCGGGCGCTGGGCGAGCTGAAAGCGTATCAGCCGGTCGGCCAGCTTACCGGCTGTACCCATGCGGCCGCATGGATCCAGCCCGACGGTCAGCTGGCCGGGGGCTGCGAAGATGTGGGGCGCCATGTGGCGCTGGACAAGCTGCTGGGCTATCGCAGCCAGGCCGACTGGGGGCCGGGCGCGGTTCTGGTCTCCAGCCGCGCCAGCTATGAAATGGTGCAGAAGTCCGCCATGTGCGGCGTGGAAATCCTGTTTGCCGTCTCGGCGGCGACCCGCCTGGCGGTGGAGGTCGCTGAGCGCTGCAACCTGACGCTGGCCGGCTTCAGCAAACCGGGCCGGGCCACCATCTACAGCCACCCTCAGCGGCTGCGTTAAACCACCATCACTTCCGGCAGTTGCTGCTGCAACGCCGCAAGGGCGGCACCGTCGCCGCCGCCACCGTCGGTAATCAGCAGAGAGATCGCCTGCGGTGGCGCATAGACCGTGCGGCTGACCACGCCCAGCTTGCTGTGATCGGCCAGCAGATAGCAGGATGCAGACTGCTGCACCATCGCACGCGCAATCGCCGCTTCGTGCGGATGAAAGCTGGTGGCCCCGCTATCCGCCTCCACGCCCACCGGCGACAGCAGCGCAATATCGGCACGGTAGCGCATAATTTCGCCGACGGTGATTTCGCCGCGTGTCTGCTGTGCGCCCGCTGACATGCTCCCGCCCAGCAAAATAATCTGATTGTTCAGCGTCTGATCTTCTTCTCCGGCGCTCAGGGCCAGCGCCGCCTGCAGGCTGTTGGTGAGGATCGTCAGGCCGGAAAGGGCGTGCAGCTCCTCTGCCAGAAACGTAGTGGTGCTGCCCGCGTCCAGGAACAGCGTCTGTCCGGGCTGCAGCAGCTGCGCAGCTGCGCGGGCGATAGCGCGCTTCTCACGGGTCTGCTGGCTGCGGCGCTCAGTCAGTGGCGGTTCGGCTGGGGTTTCCAGCGCCACCAGCCCGCCATGCACCCGGCGCGCCAGCCCCAGCGCTTCCAGCTCAATCATGTCCCGGCGCGCGGTTTCGCGAGACACCTCCAGCTCCCTGACAATGCGTTCAGTACTCACCTGGTTAAGCCGGGTCAGTAAGGCACGGATACGGTGAAGACGCATTTCCTGCAGCATAGTGGTTTCCTTATAAAGCGCGAAGAGCACGGATAATACGCCAGTCGGGCGCTGGCGTCCGTCTGAATCGGGGGCCAGCTTAGCGCGACTCCTTGCCGCCGTCATGTGTATTTTATTGCATTTGTGTATTTTGTTGCATTTTTAGCGCAGGCAGGCATGATAAGGGCATCCGCTCTTCCCCTTTATCCCTGAAACCGGAGTCAATTATGGCCACGCGTTCCACCATTATGGATACCAACAGTTTTCGTGCCGAACATGCCGCTGCGCTGGACAGCGAGACGCGCAAGCTGACCGATAAACGCAGCAAGGTGCTTGGTGAATCCTATCGCCTGTTCTATCGCAAGCCGGTTCATCTGGTGCGGGGAGAGGGGCAGTATCTGTGGGATGCGGCAGGCGATAAATATCTCGACGTCTACAACAATGTGGCCAGCATTGGTCACTGTCATCCGGCCGTGACTGACGCGGTGACGCAGCAGATGAAAAGGCTGAACACCCACACCCGTTATCTGCATGAAAATATTCTCGACTACAGCGAAGCACTGCTGGCGACGACACCTGCGGCGATCGATCGCGCCATGTATATGTGTACCGGCTCGGAAGCCAACGATCTGGCGATCCGCGTAGCGCGCGCCTTCAGCGGCGGCACCGGGATTATCGTCACCAAAGAGGCCTATCACGGCACCAGCGAGCTGACCTCCGGGGCCTCTCCGGCGCTGGGCAGCGGGCAACCGCTGGCGCCGACCACCCGGCTGGTGATGCCGCCGGATGCTTATCGCGTGGATGCCCCGGATCTGGGCGACTGGTTCGCCAGCCAGATTCAGCAGCAGATTGATGATATGGCCGCGCACGGCATTAAGTTTGCCGGATTCCTGGCGGATTCGATCTTCTCGTCGGACGGCGTCCTGCCCGACCCGCGCGGCTTCCTGAAAAAAGCCGTCGAGGTGGTGCATGCCAACGGCGGTATCTTTATTGCCGATGAAGTTCAGCCAGGCTTTGGCCGCACCGGCGACGCGTTCTGGGGCTTTGGCCGTCACGATGTGGTGCCCGATCTGATCACCACCGGCAAGCCGATGGGCAACGGCATCCCGGTCTCCGGACTGCTGGCAAAAAGCGAGGTGCTGGCCGCCTTCAGCGACTCGATTCCTTACTTCAATACCTTTGGCGGCAACCCGGTCGCGATGGCGGCGGCGCAGGCGGTGCTGAAAGTGATCACCGAAGAGGGATTACAGGAACACAGCCGCGTGGTCGGTGCGAAGCTGCTGGCTGAGCTGCGTACGCTGATGGATCGCTTTGAGTGCGTGGGGGATGTGCGCGGTGCCGGGCTGTTTATCGGCTTTGAACTGGTCACCGATCGTCACAGCAAAACGCCGGATAAGACGCTGGCGCTGGATCTGATTGAGAAGCTGCGTGAACATCGTGTGCTGACCTCGGTCGCCGGCCCCTATGGGAATGTACTGAAACTGCGCCCGCCTCTGGCTTTCCAGGAAAGCGACATCGACTGGCTGGTGGGGGCGCTCGACAGCGCACTGCGCGAGCTGGGTCGCTAAGGCAAAGGGCAGGGCAGGCGCGGCATCCGGGCAGATGGCGCGCCTGCATAACCGTCGGCGCGATCCGATCTCTGTAAGCAGAGCGTGCAGCTGCCCGCTGTAAAAACAACGGGTTGCTTTTGCCGGGTTTCGCAAATCCTTATGGTTATTAGGGCATTGATTACCCTTTTACGCTACATGAATTTAACTATAATGATTCGACTGCTTACGCGGCACGTCCCGAATCTGTCGTGCTGCTCATATTAAATGGAGAGGAAGAACATGAGTTATTCACTGCCATCCCTGCCTTACGCATACGACGCACTGGAACCGCATTTCGACAAGCAGACGATGGAAATCCATCACACTAAACATCACCAGACCTATGTGAACAACGCCAACGCGGCGCTGGAAGGCACTGAATTTGCCGATCTGCCGGTCGACGAGCTGATCACCAAACTGGATCAGCTGCCAGCAGACAAAAAAGGTCCGCTGCGCAACAACGCAGGCGGTCACGCGAACCACAGCCTGTTCTGGAAAGGCCTGAAAACCGGCACCACCCTGCAGGGCGACCTGAAAGCGGCTATCGAGAAAGATTTCGGCAGCGTGGAAAAATTCCAGGAAGAGTTCGAGAAAGCCGCAGCGACCCGTTTCGGTTCAGGCTGGGCGTGGCTGGTTAAGAAAGGCGACAAGCTGGCCGTGGTCTCAACCGCAAACCAGGATAACCCGCTGATGGGTGAAGCGGTTGCCGGCGTATCTGGCTTCCCGATCATCGGTCTGGATGTGTGGGAACACGCTTACTACCTGAAGTATCAGAACAAGCGTCCTGACTACATCAAAGCGTTCTGGAACGTGGTTAACTGGGACGAAGCGGCAGCCCGCTTCGCTGCAGCGCAGTAAGTTAATCCGGCGTTAACCGCTCAACCGGTGAAATCTATTTCGCCGGTTTTTTTTTGCTTTATATTGCGCATTCTCAGATGGAACCAGAAATCGTCATAAATCAGTTTTAATGTTATTCCGCATTAACCTGCCGTTGATATTGGCTATGTTATTTTCAGTGACAATCCTGCTTAACCCACTGTGTGTCGCTGACTATGTCCATTATAACTACTCACGAAACTACGACAGATTCCTCTGCTTCGCTTTTTTTTCAGTTAATTAGTGGTAAATATGTTCCGGATAAACTCTGGATAAGTAAACGGTTCCGGATGAAATTTGTCTTAAGGACCTTAATATCACCACTGACGACGCTGCATTATCTGGATGCCCTGTCGCGTCTGCCGCAATTGCCTCTGCTGATGAGCACCCAGGGTCTGCTGCCCGCCAAGCTGCACCGGCCTTATCTGCGTTCAGGACTGAGTATTGCTGCGCGTGCGCAGGCGATTCTCGATCATTATACCCTGATGAATAACCTGGAAAATCCTGCGCTGCGTCAGCTGCTGCAGAGCGCCACCGATAATCCGCTGGCGGCGCTGACCGGTAAAAACGGCGAAGCCTTCTTACTCTCCTGTAGTTCAGGCTATTTTGACCGCGAAGGCGAAGTAACGCTGGTGTTGCGTTATAACGACGAAATTATCGCGTCGCTTTCATTTTCTATTCTTAATGAGAATAACCAGCGCACCTTATTAATTGGCGGATTACAGGGGCCGCGGAAACATATCAATAATGAGGTCATCCGTGAAGCGACAAAAGCCGCGCAGGGTCTCTTCCCGAAACGCTTGTTAATGGAAGCGGTGTTTATTGTTGCGAAACGGTGTGGCGTTGAGAAGATTCTGGCGGTGGGTGATGAGACACACGTCTTCCGCAGTCTGCGCTATCGCCACAGCAAAGGGGATAAGTTCTTTGCCAGCTACAGTGAATTCTGGCTGTCGCTGAGTGGAGAGGCACGCAGTGACGGGATGTTTACCCTGCCGCTGAGCCTGCCGCGTAAAACGCTGGAGGAGATCGCCAGCAAGAAGCGCGCAGAGTACCGCCGTCGCTATGAACTGCTGGATGCGCTGGCAGAACAGGTCTGTGCCGCCGCTGGCGAACGCAAAGCCGATGTCGATCAGGCTGCGGCCTGATCGACGCTTCAGAAGGCGGTTCTGGCGAAGCCGGTCATCACTTTCAGGCCCATTTCACGTCCCAGCGCGGTCATTGGATGCACCACTACCAGGCCGCGCACGCTTTTCTTCAGCGCACCCAGATTAGCCTGCTCTTTTTTGGTAATTTCGCGGCTGAAGCCCATTTTCTGCAGCTTCTGCGCTTCGGCACTCAGCTTTTCAACCCGCTGATTGCGCAGACGCTCGATCTCCGTGACCAGCGTTTCTTTCTCTTTCAGCAGTGCGCCCAGTTTCTCGGTGTCACCCGACTCCAGTAACTGCGGCTCTTTGCGGTTCAGTGCGTCCAGCTTATCGCTGAGAAGTTTGATTTCGTTCTTTTCTTGCTCTTTCATGACAACAACTCGTTGAGGAAAACAGGCTAAGGATACACCAAATCGGATGCGGGTTCCCGCTCAGCGTAAGACAAAAAAGGCGCCGCAGAGGGCGCCTGACGGGATTAGCTGCCGGGCTTTTTAAACGCCTGCCTGGTGCTGATGCGGGCGATCAGTTCGGTGAGTGACAGGACCATGGTGGATCGCACCATCTGCAGATAGCGCTGCTGCTGCATACTGCGCAGCTCCGCATCGTCGGTGTGAAACACTGGGGCAGGCGGCCAGGCGGTGACACAGTGCAGCTCACCAAACGGGCCGAGGATTTCATCGTCGGTGAAACGGTAGTCGGCGGTATCGTGGTTCAGCTCTTCGCGCAGCGCCAGCAGCAGTTCGCCATCTTCATATTCGTGCCGGCTGATAACGCCCAGGCCATAAATCAGTTTCAGGCGAACTGAGAGTTCGCCCAGCGGACCATCGCCCAGCAGCAGTGGCTCCACGGCATACTTCACCGCATAGTCATCTTTGCGGAACACCTGCAGCACCAGCAGATTGACTGCTTCAGCCAATAGCTCAACGGCGGCGATAAGAAAGCTTCTCACCGAACGACCGGCGTTCAGGCGCTCAAGCACCCGGTTCTCAAAAGCTTGCTTCTCTTCCATTATTGCCTGCATGGGTTCAATACCGCCGTTGGGCGCAGGCGAACTGCGCCCGGCTTGCGTCACTAACACGCGCGCATTATGCCATAGCGTGCCAGGCGCTCACCACAGCAGCCACCACTTCGCTGTCGGCATCCAGGCCGGAAATCTCAGCCAGGGTCGCCTGTGGACCTTTTTCTGCCAGCAGCGCGGCCAGCTCCTGCGCCTGCGGGTCCTGATCGCTGTGATAGTGCATTGCAGCAGCAATACCCTGCACCAGGCTGGCGTGTGGCAGACCATACTCCAGCGTCCCCAGAGTTGGCTTAATCAGGCGATCGCCCGCACTCAGTTTACGCAGCGGCTGACGGCCTACGCGCTCAACATCATCTTTCAGATAAGGGTTTTCAAAACGGCCCAGGATTTTGCGGATGTAGGCCGCATGTTTCTCCGCGTCGAAACCGTAACGCTGGATCAGCACCGCGCCGCTCTCCTCCATCGCACCTTTCACCACGGCCCGGATTTTTTCGTCCAGAATGGCGTCACGAATGGTCTGGTGACCGGCCAGCTGGCCAAGATAGGCGGTAATCGCGTGGCCGGTGTTCAGGGTGAAGAGTTTGCGCTCAACAAAGGCCATCAGGTTGTCGGTCAGCTCCATGCCCGGAATGGTGGGCAGGTCGCCTTTAAACTGGGTTTTGTCGACGATCCACTCGCTGAAGGTTTCAACGGTCACTTCCAGCGGATCGCTGCTGCCCGCTTCCGTGGGCGGCACGATGCGGTCGACGGCGGAATCAACAAAGCCGACATGCTGCTCCAGCCAGGCGTGATACTGCTCAGGCAGCGCCTTCAGAACATGCTGTTTCAGCTGACTGGTGCCGCGCACCATATTCTCACAGGCGATGATATTCAGCGGACGGGTCGTGCCGTCATCGCTGCGTTTAGCCAGCCCTTTCGCCACGCTGCCGGCAATGCGCTCCAGGATCTGCGGACCTACGGCGGTGGTCACCAGGTCGACCTCAGACACCAGAGTGACGATCGCCTCGCTGGTGCTGTTAACGGCGCTGACGCCGGTCACGATTTCTGTTCTGGCCTGTTCGCCAACCACATGAACGGGGTACTCATGACGCGCGTTCAGTGCATCCAGCACCGTCTGATTCACATCAGCAAAAACCAGTTCGATACCGGCATCAGCCAGTAATTTGCCGATAAAGCCGCGACCGATGTTTCCTGCTCCGAAATGTAACGCTTTCATAATTTTTGACCCATATCAAATGACGATGGGGCGGGCAAACCCGCCCCGGAAAATCGGGACGGGCATGACCGCCCCAGGGAAAATATCACCACATTATGCGATGGCAGGCTTGCCTGACAGCAGATCCAGCACTTCCTGCACGCTGCTGGTGTTGGCCAGCTTCTCGATCACGCTGTCATCATCCAGCGCATTGGTCAGGCTGGTGATCACCTGGATGTGCTCGTTATTGCGGGCCGCAATCCCGATCACCAGACGCGCCACATCCTCCGGCTCTTCGCCGAACAGGACGCCTGCCGGATACTGGCAGAACACCACGCCGGTTTTCAGCACGCGATCTTTGGCTTCCACCGTGCCGTGCGGCACCGCGATTGACTCACCGAGATAGGTCGGGGTCAGTTTTTCACGCGCCAGCATCGCTTCCACATACTCCGGCTCGACGTAGCCGCCTTTCACCAGCTGTTCACCGGCAAAGCGAATCGCCTGCTCTTTGTTGCTGGCGGTCAGGCCAAGGAAGACGTTATCCGCGCCCAGCTTAAACAGATGCGCGTTACCTTCATCGTAGCTATCGGCCAGCGTCGTCTTCACGGTTTCGCGATGCGCGTCACTGCGGTTAGCCGCCACCAGACGTTCGGTCAGAGTGCTGTAGAGCGCGCTGTCGAGGAAGTTATTCAGCGAGATATGCTGCGCGTGCGGCGCCTGGCGGATTGCGCGTTCGGTCAGGTCACGATGCGTAATCACCAGATCGACATCACCCGGCAGGGCGTTAATCGCAGTATTGGTCACCGAGACATTGCGCAGACCGGCATCCTGCACTTTCTTACGCAGCACGCCTGCGCCCATGGCGCTGGAGCCCATACCGGCATCACAGGCAACGATGATTTTACGCACATGATGCAGGTCCACGCTCATGGCGTCGCTGGCAATGGCGGCACCGGGTGCGCTCTGGCCTTTGGACTGCGCTTTCATCTCATGCATGCGCTGGGTCGCGGCTTCGATGTCGTCATCTTCTTTCACTTTGCTGGTTTTCAGCAGGATAGCGGAAACCACAAAGGAGACAGCAAAGGCGGCCGCGATAGCAGCGACGTTAGCGAAGTAGGCGCCTTTTGGCGTCATCGCCAGCACCGCCAGGATAGAACCCGGTGAAGCAGGAGAGACCAGGCCGCCATTCAGGACGGTCAGCGTGAAGACGCCGGTCATCCCGCCCAGGATCACGGCCAGCAGCAGACGAGGCGCCATCAGCACGTAAGGGAAGTAGATCTCATGGATGCCGCCCAGGAAGTGGATAATGGCGGCACCGCCCGCAGACTGCTTTGCACTGCCACGACCAAAGAACATGTAGGCCATCAGCACGCCCATCCCCGGACCCGGGTTCGCTTCGATCAGGAAGAAGATCGATTTACCCGCTTCACTCGCCTGCTGGATGCCGAGCGGTGAGAAGATACCGTGGTTGATGGCGTTGTTCAGGAACAGGATTTTCGCCGGTTCTACGAAGATGGAGGTCAGCGGCAGCAGGTTGTTCTGCACCATCAGGTTCACGCCCGCCGCGAGAATATGCGACAGACCTTCTACCAGCGGGCCAATGGCCAGGAATGCCAGCAGGGCCAGCACCATCCCGATAATACCGGCCGAGAAGTTGTTGACCAGCATCTCGAAGCCGCTTTTGATTTTGCCGTCAATGGCCCGGTCAAACGACTTAATGGCCCAGCCACCCAGCGGACCGGCAATCATCGCCCCCAGGAACATCGGCATATCTGCACCGACAATCACACCCATGGTGGTGATGGCACCGACTACGCCGCCGCGATCCCCGCCCACCAGACGTCCGCCGGTGAAACCGATCAGCAGCGGCAGCAGGTAAGTAATCATCGGGCCGACCAGTTTGGCCAGCGTTTCGTTAGGGATCCAGCCAGTTGGAATAAACAGCGCGGTGATGATACCCCAGGCGATAAACGCCCCGATGTTTGGCATCACCATATTACTCAGAAAGCGACCAAAGCTCTGTACTTTGACCTTCACTGATGAGGACATAAACCCACCCCTTATTGAGACGCGCTGCAATAGGAGAGCGCGTTTGTTTTTGTTTAGCCACCCCGACCTGAAGCCGGTGGTATTACTGTATGCACGCGGACTCTATCACGCGAATCTGGCACTGCGTAGGGCATGACATTAGTGTGATCTGTGTCACTGATTAAGGGGGGCTGCAGGGGTCATTAGCGTGACTCTGATCACATTTAGTGGCGTGAATGCCGCTGTATTGGGCGATTTTTAGTCAGATTTGCCGGTTATCTGTGAGATGTATCACATCCTGAGAAAGGCGCTTTGTTATAGATATGTGATGAAAGTCACAAAATATTTTTGGTCGAAAATGCGCCAGATCACACTTCATTTTGCGGGTCCTGGCGGCAAAGAGAAAGAGTGGGGAGAGGGGCAGAGAGATCACCTCTGCCCGGAAAGCGGTTTACTGCTGAATGCCACCCTGAACGGCCGCCTGGGCCTGAGGCAGGGCCTGAGCGTTGGCAGAGAGCGTGCTCATCAGCGCATTATATTGCGTAGCCTGATCCTGGGTCGGGAACTGTACGCCGCCATCATTGAAGCTGACCCGGGAGCCCTGCAGTTGCAGGAAGTCGCCGGTCTGCACCGCACCCTGGCTCAGCGCCTGCAGTTTAGGCAGCAGCGGGATCAGCTGATTGGCGGGCACCGTTACCACTTTGTTGTAGGCGGTGTCGTAGACCTTTTTCAGATCATCCGACTGCTTCAGGGCCGCTTTGCTGCTGTCCGCCTGCATTTTGGCGCTTTCAATCTGCTGGGTGACAATCACAAGGGCGCTGTTGGCCTGACGCAGTGAGTCGCGACGGCTGAGATAATCCTGCGGAACGCGAATCGCGGAAAGCTCATCCACCACCGGACGCATTCCCTGTTCGACCGCTTTGTTCGCCTGCTGCGAGAAGCCATACAGAATGGCGTAATCGCTGGCGAAGTTGCCAAAGCTCTGCTTCTGGTTTTCGCTGAGGCTGGGAAGATGCTCGCCGCTGCGCATCACGGTATTCTGGAGAAAGTCGATAAATGCTTTACGCTGCTCGCCCTCTTTGTCACCACATGCGGTGAGCTGCAGCACGATCAGCGCGCCAGCGAGCATAATGCCGCCGCGTGCCATGAGGCGTGTAAATCCTGAAGCCATAGGGTCAACTCCTGTCGGTGATACTGTCTGATGTCCAGGTAGGAATGGCCTAAAGAATAGAACAAACCCGCGCCACGGCACAATGTGAAACCGCCGCTAAAACAGGTGCTTTCTGAAATGGCGGTAACAGAGCAGGATCTGCGGCGCGCCCTGCGCGGCTTGCAGGCGTCCCGCTCTCCGGGCGGCGTTTTTCTGGCGGCGGCCCTAAAAGACCACGGCCTGACCATCTTTCCGGCTTTCACTGGCTGCAATATAGAACCCCTGAGGATCGCGCACTATCGCCTGTGCGCCGCCGAAGTTGTAGTTGCTCAGCGGATCTTCCAGCAGCACGTTGTGGCCCATGCGGCGCAGGGTACTCAGAGTATTGCGATCGAGGGTGGATTCGAAGACCACCTCGCGCCCCTGAACCACCCGCCAGCGCGGCGCATCAATCGCGGCCTGGGGATTCTGCCGGTGCAGCATGATGCGCAGCGCCAGCTGAACGTGCCCCTGGGCCTGCATCGGGCCACCCATCACGCCAAACGCCATCAGCGGCTGGCCCTGCTGATCCCGCGCAAAGGCGGGGATGATGGTGTGGAAAGGGCGCTTACCGCCCGCCACGACGTTGGGATGGGCCGGGTCGCATGAGAAGCCCGCGCCGCGATTCTGCAGGCTGATGCCGGTGCCGGGGACGACCACGCCGGAGCCAAAACCCATATAGTTGGACTGAATGAACGAAACCATCATGCCCTGGCTGTCACCGGCGGCCACATAGACAGTGCCGCTTTGCTGCGGCGAGCCGAAGCGGAAATCGCCTGCTCTGTCAGGATCGATTAGTGCGGCCCGCTGGCGAAGATAGTCCCGGCTCAGCAGCAGCGCCGCCGGAAATTCCAGGTGATCTTCATCGGTGACATAGCGTTCGAGATCGACCAGTGCCAGTTTCATCGCCTCAATCGAGAGGTGCAGCCACTGCGGCGAATCGGGTGCGTGACGGTTGATCTCCCACTCTTCCAGAATCCCCAGCGCGATCAGCGTCGCGATGCCCTGACCGTTAGGCGGCAGCTCCTGGACCGATCCACCGGCAAACGGATGCGACAGCAGCGTAACCCAGTCAGCCCGATGGTTTTTCAGATCCTCCAGCGTCAGGGCGGCGCCATGCTCGCGGGCGAAGGCCGCTATCTTCTGCGCCAGCGCGCCGCGATAGAAGCTTTCGCCCTGGGTTTCGGCGATCTCCTGCAGGGTGGCGGCCTGCGCCGGATTGCGGAACAGTTCCCCAGCCTGCGGCGGGCGGCCCTGGGGCGCAAAGCAGTCGCTGAAGCCCGGCTGATCCCGTAGTTTGTCGTAGCCGCGCTGCCACAGCTGGCTAATCAGCGGTGAGACCGGAAAACCATCGCGCGCATAATCGATCGCCGGTTGCGCCAGGGTGGTCAGCGGCAGAGTGCCGAAGCGCTGCGCCAGTGAGACCCATGCCGACACCGCGCCAGGAATGGTGACTGACTCCCAGCCGGTTTCCGGCATGGCGTCAAAGGCGGCAAAACGTCCGGGGTGCCAGGCGGCCGGAGCACGGCCTGACGCGTTGAGCCCATGCAGCTCACTGCCATCCCAGACGATCGCAAATGCATCGCTGCCAATGCCGTTTCCGGTCGGCTCCAGTACGGTTAAGGCGATAGCCGTGGCGATCGCCGCATCCACCGCGTTGCCCCCCTGCTGCAGCATACGCAAGCCTGCCTGCGCCGCCAGCGGTTGTGATGTCGCCACCGCATTACGCCCCATCATCGGGACGCGATGAGAGGGGTAAGCGACATTAAAATCTGTTTCACGCATCGCTCTTCCTTGCCGGGATCGGGAGTGTGGGCCGCCGTCTGCGCAACAGTCAGGGAGCGCACTTTTGTCGCGCATAACGCCAGGCGCAGACGGCATAAACGCACCGGAATGGGGCGTCCGCCGTTTCTTCAGGTCCACTGTTGATTAATCTGCTAAAAAAACAGCGTTCAGATTAGCGGATTTTCCTGTCCGGCACCGTGAGCCGACGCGCGGCAACGCTGAAGGGCATGCCAGGATTATTCTTATTTTCATTAGAGCGATGAATATATGTGTTCAGGAAGTAAACCATTGGCGTATATTTTGCACTCATCACTGCAGAGGTGCAGCGCCTCACAGAAATGAGAAGATGCCAGTAAAAAGCATGATGGCTTCCACATAAATCGCAAACACCGATTGATTTTTTTGCCCGCTATGGAGGCGCAAAAATCAACTGCCTCAGCACGTTAGAGGCGCTGGAATTTTTCCGGCAAACCATAGTTAAAAAAATAATTACAAATTGCGCGGCAAATCGTCAGGTCTCTATCCATACTTAGTCTCCCGGCATTTGTTGCATTGACCTGACAACTTTTAAAGCAGTGCACCGCAGGCTGTGTCCCGTAATGGTTTCTCTCATAACAAAAACAAACCCTTGCGGGATCCAGCCTGGAACAGGCCCGGTTTCAGAGTCCTGACTTCAGGCTCGTACCTCTCTACTTTCACGTGCTTCATAGTGAGTTTTAAGGAGTTCTCTATGGAATTAAAAGACCCGATGTTTGAATTGCTCAGCAGCCTTGAGCAGATTGTTTTGACACGTGATGATCGCGCCGCCGAGTTACTTATTCAGCGTCAGCAACCCGCCCAGCCAGAGCCGCAGCGTCTGCGTGAAATGACCGGCATGCAGGTTGATGAGTTTGCGAAAGTAATGGGCGTGAGCGTTTCTTCCGTGAAAAGCTGGGAAGCCCGCCGTACCCGTCCATCTGCGACGGCGCAGAAACTGATGAAGTTATTACATGCCAACCCCTATCTGGGGCGGCAGTTGCTTGAGTGATCAGGCAGCACGAAGGAACCCGCCGCTGGCGGGTTTTTTTATGGATGTCAGAGGCTGTATTTCGCCGCCTGCTTTGCAAACCAGCTCTCCGGCACGCTGTAGGGCGGCTCCCGCAGCTGGGCCAGCCCGCTTTCGATAATCGTCGAAGCCTGCTGCCATAGCTGCGCATCGCCCTGTTTCAGCAAGGCGATCTGGATCTGTTTTTCTACCAGGTAAATCCGTGCAAAATCGGGATCAAATCGGACGATCGCGCGGGTATTGTCGATGATGTCTGCCAGTTTGATGGTCTGCGCTTCAGGACTGGCACTGGCCGTGTGGCGGAAGTGCGCTACTTTGCGGGCGGCGCGATTCTTTGCCGTGGCGGGGGCGCTGTCGGTCAGCATCTCCACCAGGCTGGCCACACGCTGACCAAAATGCGCTTCGATATCCTGTTGCGTCGTGGCGGTATCTTCCACCGTGTCGTGCAGCCAGGCCGCCGCTAAGAGCGCCTCGTCGTGACTGACGCTGCGCACCAGCTCTGCGACCGCAGCCGGATGAACGATGTATGGCTCATCGGTATATTTGCGGCGCTGACCGGCCCCGGCATGTGCCTCGGTGGCAAAGCGACGAGCCTGTTCTTCCAGTGAATCCTGCATGCTTTTCCCCCTGGCCAAAAGTTTGCTTGCAATTATCTAGCGCACTATCTATATTCATCAGTATGAACAGTGATCAAGATGACAAAAAAGTGAAACCGATGCCACTGTTGGTCGATCAGCAGCTCTGCTTTGCGCTTTATTCTGCCAACCTGGCGATGAGCAAAGTCTATCGCCAGCTGCTGAGCCAGCTCGATATTACCTATCCGCAATATCTGGTGATGCTGGTGCTGTGGCAAAAAGATGATGTCACGGTCTCGGAGATTGGCGAGCAGCTCTTTTTAGACTCGGCCACCTTAACGCCTTTGCTGAAGCGGCTGGAGAGCGCAGGTCTGATTAACCGGCAGCGCACCCGTCAGGATGAGCGGCAGGTTGCGGTGACGCTGACGGAGACTGGCCGGGCGCTGCGCGCCAGGGCTGAGACCATCCCTGACGCCGTTAAATGTGCCACGGCCTGTGAAGATGAGGCCCTGCTGGCCCTGAAATTACAGCTGGATGGGTTGCGCGACAACCTGAACCAGTCCCGATAAAGATTGCGGTTGGGTGCGCCGCACCCACTGAACCTCACCGCCCGGTTACGGTTAAATAAGTAGCGGGCGATTAAATAGCGTAACGGAGAAATGTCATGTCTTTAGAACAAGTGGTTTACCGCGCCAAAGCCAAAGCAACCGGTGGTCGCGATGGTCGTGCAACCTCTTCTGACGGTGTGCTGGACGTGAAACTGGGCGTGCCAAAAGAGATGGGTGGTGCAGGCGGTGAAGTCACCAACCCTGAGCAGCTGTTTGCTGCGGGTTACTCTGCCTGCTTCATCGGCGCGATGAAGTTTGTTGCTGGCCGTGACAAAATCGCTATGCCAAAAGATGCATGGATCGAAGGTGAAGTGGGCATCGGTCCTATTCCCAACGGTTTTGGTATTGAAGCGACGCTGAACATTCATCTGCCTGGCATGGATGAAGCAGAAGCGCAGAAGCTGGTGGATGCGGCACATATCGTCTGCCCTTACTCAAACGCGACCCGCAACAACATCGACGTCACGCTGAATATCCTCTGCTAAGCGTGCTGCGGGCCTGATACGCAGGCCCGCTTCTTTTCTGCTGCGCACTGCGGCAATGTCCTCCCACGAATCCTCTCATTGTGTAAAAAAAGGCGCTAATCGGGTCATCAGTGATTATTTTCTGGCCTGACAAGAGCGGCCATGCTTTACTGAGCCACCTCGCGTTACAGCCTGTTAGCCCGTTCAGAATTTTCCTTCATCTTTGTCCGGTCCGCTTATTCGGCGAACTCTGTCGCGTTTCGGTAGTCACATAACAAGATTTGGTCAAGCGCTTCACTCCGGAGAAACACCTTTTTTCATGAATTATATTAAAACCCTGTCTCAGCAAAAGTTATCGCTCTTGCTGGCGCTCTATCTCGGTATCTTACTGAATTTACCGATTTTCTATCGCCGTTTTGATGGTTTTCTCAGGCATTCTACGATAACGAACTGGCTGACTGCCGTCACCGAGGTGGTCGCCATTGTGCTGCTGACGTTCTTCCTGATGCGCCTGCTGTCGCTGGGAGGAAAGTGGTTTTATCGCGTGCTGGCCACGCTGATCGTGCTGATTTCTGTCGCCGCGGCCTATTACATGGCGTTTTTTAACGTTGTGATTGGTTACGGTATTGTGGCGTCAGTGATGACGACCGACACCGATCTCTCTAAAGAGGTCGTGGGTTATCATTTCATCCTGTGGATGGTGCTGGTCAGCGCGTTGCCGCTGCTGATGATCTGGCGCAACCGGCTGAGCATGACGCTGAATGAGCAGTTGCGGACGCCGGGGCAGCGCCTGAAACCGACCCTGGTTATGCTGCTCTGTGTCGCGCTGGTCTGGCTGCCCATCCGCTTTTTCGACAAGCTGCAGAAGCACAACGAAGAGATCACCAATATCGATCTGCCGAGCTACGGCGGGGTGGTAGCGCACTCCTATCTGCCGTCTAACTGGCTGGCGGCGGTCGGACTGTTTGCGTGGACCCGCGTGGATGAGTCTCTGAAAAACGAGGAGCTGCTCGATCCGGCGAAGAAGTTTACCTATGTTGCGCCTGCCGGGCTGGACGATACCTATGTGGTGTTTGTGATTGGCGAGACCACGCGCTGGGATCACATGGGGATGCTGGGCTATGAGCGTGATACCACGCCGAAGCTGTCCAAAGAGAAGAACCTGGTGGCCTTCCGGGGTGAGTCCTGTGATACCGCGACCAAACTGTCGCTGCGCTGCATGTTCGTGCGCGAGGGCGGCACCATGGATAATCCGGGGCGTACGCTGAAAGAGCAGAACGTGTTTGCGGTGATGAAAGAGCTGGGCTTTACCTCGGAACTGTTTGCGATGCAGAGCGAGGTCTGGTTCTACGATAACGTAAATGCCAATAACTTTGCTTTCCGCGAGCAGATTGGTTCAGAGAAGCGCAATCAGGGTAAAGCGGTCGATGACATGCTGCTGGTGCCGGAGATGAAAGCGTCACTGGATCGTTTCCCGAAAGGCAAGCATCTGGTGGTGCTGCACACCAAAGGGTCGCACTATCTCTATTCACAGCGTTATCCGCGCAGCTTCGCGAAATATCAGCCGGAATGCATGGGCGTGGATGAGACCTGTAGTAAAGCGCAGTTGATTAATGCTTATGATAACTCGGTGCTCTATGTCGATAGCATGCTGGACAGCGTGCTGGACCAGCTGCGCGACAAGAAGGCGATCGTCTTCTATGCAGCCGATCACGGTGAGTCGATCAGCGAGAATATGCATCTGCATGGCACGCCGCGTGAGATGGCCCCCCCTGAGCAGTTCCGGGTGCCCATGATGGTCTGGGCGTCTGATAAATACCTGGAAGACAGCCAGAACCGCAGCAACTTTGAGCGTCTGCAGGCGCAGCAGCGTGTGGGGCGTACTCATCGGCATGTTGAGCTGTTCGATACCATTCTGGGTTGTCTGGGGTATACCTCGCCAGATGGAGGCATTAATCCGGCCAATAACTGGTGTCAGGCACCGGCTAAGAGTGAGGCTAAGTCGCTGTAGCAGAGAATGAAAAGGCAGCGGCAGGCGGCTGAAGCCCGTTAACCGTGTGCTTTCCAGGCGATCGGCGGCAAAAGCTCAAAAAGCGGTTGACGCTGTTCGGGGGTAGCAGTAACATGCGCCCCCATCGGCGAGTAGCGCAGCTTGGTAGCGCAACTGGTTTGGGACCAGTGGGTCGGAGGTTCGAATCCTCTCTCGCCGACCATATTCAAGAAACCTGTCTGAAAAGACAGGTTTTTTTTCGTCTGCAGAAAAGAGGATTACGGGCAGGCGCCTGGTACTGAGCGGGCTTCAGGAAGCCTGCGCCTTCCGCAAAGACGCAAAACCGCCATCCCTGGCGGGCTCAGCGTGGGCCATCCCTGGCCCGCTATGCTTTGCTACAGGCGCGGGCTCCCTTCGCTTTACGTCCGGCAGAGGCATCAGGTGCCAATACAGACACTTCAGACTAAATCCGTGAGCCTCTTACCGCAGCGCATAATCTAAGGCGCAGGGAACAGGGGCAGAAGAGAAAAGCGTCCAGGGAAGGTTTAAGCGCCTTTCCGATCTGACCGTGTTTCCGGCGCATTCCCGATC
Source organism: Pantoea phosphatilytica (assembly GCF_051025615.1). Taxonomy (NCBI): domain Bacteria; kingdom Pseudomonadati; phylum Pseudomonadota; class Gammaproteobacteria; order Enterobacterales; family Erwiniaceae; genus Pantoea; species Pantoea phosphatilytica. The sequence continues at coordinate 116,853 of NZ_JBPFDF010000005.1, read as the reverse complement.
CGACAGCCATGCAGGCTCCCTTCGCTTTACATCCGGCAGAGGCATCAGGTGCCAATACGGACACTTCAGACTAAATCCGTGAGCCGCTTACCGCAGTGCATTCCCGAGCTGGCAGCTAGGCAGGATCCCCTGGTGTTATAGTTGACAGAGGTGGCAGGCAATGAAAAAAAGATAACATAATCAATATTTTATCATCCCGCAGCTCACAGGTGTCGTCGGACAAAGGGTCCCGGATTTTCCTGCGTTATCAGGCGGCGGATGTCAACCCCACAACGCCTCTGCCTTTTCCTGAAAGTTCCAGTAAAACCCGTTCGTCACCCGTTTCGCTGATTGACCGCTGTTATGGCCGTTTTCGCGCTGACAGCCCTTGCCACATCAGAGATGCCAGCATAATTCGCGACACGTTCTTCTTATGACCGAAAGCGTCAACATGCTGATTTCTTATACTTACTTACCAGCATATTCCGCTGGATGAACGTCATAACGCACGGTGAATCGTTCAGTTATTCAGCATTTATCGGTGAAATTTTTAAGTTTTTTAGCGGTGAGAATCACTAGCGACAGAGTCGCCGTCCAGCACAATGCACGGAAACCAGGCCTTCTGCGCTGTGCATTGTATGGCTTTCAAGGCAAAACGGTTTTTATTACCGTTGCATGCTATTCCTCACACTCTGTGTAAATAAGTAACCGTTGTATTGACGTTCTTTGCAACTGTTGACAAATTGATGCGTCAATAAACGTGCAGTTACGGAATTTTCTGAATGCCCGGTCGGCATAAGAAAAACAAACAGTATCGTGCGTTTACGCCACCCGTTCGGTGGTCCGCCTGAACCGCATAAAAAAATCAGAGGTCGGGCAATACACACAACATCACATCACAATGGAGCAAAAGCATGATCAACTCCCTGGCTAAATCCGGGATGCTGAAGGTCGGTCTGAGCCTGATTGCTATGACTGTCGCCGCCGGTGTTCAGGCAAAAACCCTGGTTTACTGTTCTGAAGGTTCGCCGGAAGGCTTTAACCCGCAGTTGTTCACCTCGGGCACCACCTACGATGCCAGCTCACGTCAGATCTACAACCGACTGGTTGAGTTCACTATCGGCACCACCGAACTGCACGCGGCGCTGGCAGAGAAATGGGATGTCAGCGAAGACGGTAAAACCTACACCTTCCACCTGCGTAAAGGCGTGAAGTGGCAGACCACTAAAGATTTTAAACCGACGCGCGAATTTAACGCAGATGATGTGGTGTTCACCTTCGAGCGCCAGCTGGACAAAAATAACGCCTACCACGGCGTTTCCGGCGGCAGCTACGAATATTTCGAAGGCATGGATATGCCGAAGCTGATCAGCAAAGTCGAAAAAGTGGACGACCACACCGTACGCTTCGTGCTGACGCGTCCTGAAGCGCCGTTCCTGGCCGATCTCGGTATGGACTTCGCCTCAATTCTGTCGAAAGAGTACGCCGACAACATGCTGAAAGCGGGCACTCCGCAGAACGTCGACTTGAATCCGGTGGGTACAGGGCCGTTCCAGCTGCTGCAGTACCAGAAAGATTCCCGCATCCTGTATAAAGCGAACCCGGATTACTGGGGCACCAAGCCTAAAATCGATCGCCTGGTCTTCTCGATCACCCCGGATGCGTCCGTGCGTTACGCCAAGCTGCAGAAGGGCGAATGCCAGGTGATGCCGTACCCGAACCCGGCTGACATCGCCCGTATGAAGCAGGACAAAAACATCAATCTGTATGAGCAGGCTGGCCTGAACGTCGGTTATCTGTCGTACAACGTTGAGAAAAAACCGCTGGATAACCTGAAAGTGCGCCAGGCACTGACCATGGCGGTCAACAAAAAGGCAATCATCGACGCCGTTTATCAGGGTGCAGGCCAGCCGGCTAAAAACCTGATCCCACCAACAATGTGGGGCTACAACGATGCGGTGAAAGATTACGCGTACGATCCTGAGAAAGCCAAAGCGCTGCTGAAAGAAGCGGGCATGGCGGACGGTTTCTCCATCGACCTGTGGGCGATGCCGGTTCAGCGTCCTTACAACCCGAACGCACGCCGCATGGCGGAGATGATCCAGAGCGACTGGGCGAAGATTGGCGTGAAAGCCAAAATCGTCACCTACGAGTGGGGCGAATATCTGAAGCGTGCTAAAGCGGGCGAGCACCAGACCGTCATGATGGGCTGGACCGGCGACAACGGTGACCCGGATAACTTCCTGGCAACGCTGTTCAGCTGTTCAGCGGCCAAAGATGGCTCTAACTACTCGCGCTGGTGTGATAAATCCTTCGAGGATCAGATCCAGCCAGCCCGCGCCACCGCCGATCAGGCGAAGCGCATCGAGTACTACAAGCAGGCTCAGGTTGTAATGCATGACCAGGCACCGGCGCTGATGATCGCGCACTCAACGGTCTATGAACCGGTCAGCAAGAAAGTCTCCGGCTACAAAGTCGATCCGCTGGGCGGACACTACTTTGCTCAGGTAGACATTAAAGAATAATTGTCGCATTTCCGGGGCGGCTGCGCGTCGCCCCGGCTCTATCTCCCTGTTTTACTGGAAACGGTAGAGGCGCAGCCTGTCTGCGTCGCGGTCGGGCCTACCCGATCGTCAGATGTAAGCAATAACCCCCCTCGCGGCGACGGTCGCGCGGACAAGAGAGAAACCGGATTATGCTGCAGTTCATACTCCGACGTCTGGGCCTTGTCATCCCAACGTTTATTGGCATTACACTACTTACTTTCGCGTTTGTTCATATGATCCCCGGCGATCCGGTGCTGATCATGGCGGGTGAACGCGGTATTTCACCTGAACGTCATGCACAGTTAATGGCGCTGCTGGGTCTGGATCAGCCACTGTGGAAACAGTATCTGAACTACATCAACGGCGTGTTACATGGCGACCTCGGCATTTCACTCAAGAGCCGTATCCCGGTCTGGGATGAGTTCGTGCCGCGCTTTAAAGCGACGCTGGAACTCGGCATCTGCGCCATGATCTTCGCCGTCGCTATCGGCATCCCGGTGGGGGTTCTGGCGGCCGTGAAACGTGGCTCGATTTTCGACCATACGGCGGTAGGCATCTCACTGACCGGCTACTCCATGCCGATTTTCTGGTGGGGCATCATGCTGATCATGCTGGTCTCGGTGCAGTTCAACCTGACGCCGGTGTCCGGGCGGGTGGGCGACAGCGTCTTCCTGGACGACACCCTGCCGCTGACCGGCTTCATGCTGATCGATACCTTCTTCTGGGGCGAGCCGGGTGATTTCCACGATGCGGTCATGCACATGATTCTGCCCGCCATCGTCCTTGGCACCATCCCGCTGGCAGTGATTGTGCGTATGACGCGCTCGGCCATGCTCGAAGTCCTGGGTGAAGATTACATCCGTACGGCGCGCGCCAAGGGCCTGACGCGGATGCGCGTTATCGTGGTGCATGCGCTGCGCAACGCCATGCTGCCGGTGGTGACGGTGATTGGTCTGCAGGTCGGCACGCTGCTGGCCGGGGCGATTCTGACCGAAACCATCTTCTCCTGGCCGGGTCTGGGCCGCTGGCTGATTGAAGCGTTGCAGCGCCGCGACTACCCGGTGGTGCAGGGCGGGGTGCTGCTGACCGCCGTTCTGATTATTCTGGTCAACCTGCTGGTTGATCTGCTGTATGGCGTGGTGAACCCGCGCATACGTCACAAGAAATAAGGGGGCATCATGTCTGTTGTTGAACCCGGCAGCGTTAACGTTGCACCCAAGCCGATGACCCCATTTCAGGAATTCTGGCACTACTTTAAACGTAACAAAGGCGCGGTCATCGGCCTGGTGTACATCATCATTGTGCTGCTGTGCGCCATCTTTGCCGATGTGCTGGCCCCGCACTCTCCTGCGGAGCAGTTCCGCGATGCGCTGCTGCATCCGCCGGTCTGGCAGGAGGGTGGAAGCTGGAGCTACATTCTGGGCACCGACGATGTCGGCCGTGACGTGCTGTCGCGCCTGATGTTTGGTGCGCGCCTGTCGCTGCTGGTGGGCTGTCTGGTGGTGGTGCTGTCGCTGATTTTCGGCGTGATATTCGGCCTGCTGGCGGGCTATCTCGGCGGCGTGGTCGATGCCACCATCATGCGTCTGGTCGATATCATGCTGGCGCTGCCCAGCCTGCTGCTGGCCCTGGTGCTGGTCGCTATTTTCGGCCCGTCCATCGTTAACGCCTCCATCGCACTGACGTTTGTGGCGCTGCCGCACTATATCCGTCTTACGCGTGCGGCGGTGCTGGTGGAAGTCAACCGCGACTACGTGACCGCCTCCGGCGTCGCGGGCGCCGGTATGCTGCGCCAGATGTTCGTGAATATTCTGCCTAACTGCCTGGCACCGCTGATTGTGCAGGCTTCATTAGGCTTCTCCAACGCCATTCTTGACATGGCGGCGTTGGGCTTTCTCGGTATGGGTGCGCAACCGCCAACGCCGGAGTGGGGCACCATGCTCTCCGACGTTCTGCAGTATGCGCAAAGTGCCTGGTGGGTGGTGACCTTCCCCGGACTGGTCATTCTGCTGACCGTGCTGGCATTTAACCTGATGGGCGATGGTTTGCGTGATGCACTCGACCCGAAACTCAAGCAGTAAAGAGGCACCGAGATGGCGTTATTAAATGTAGACAAACTGTCGGTGCATTTCGGTGACGAAAAAGCACCTTTCCGCGCGGTTGACCGCATCAGTTATCAGGTTGAGCAGGGCCAGGTCGTGGGCATTGTGGGCGAGTCCGGCTCCGGCAAATCGGTCAGCTCACTGGCGATCATGGGGCTGATCGATTTCCCTGGCAAGGTGATGGCGGAGAAGCTGGAGTTCAACCAGCGCGACCTGAAACGCATCTCCGAAAAAGAGCGCCGCCAGTTAGTGGGCGCAGAAGTGGCGATGATTTTCCAGGACCCGATGACCAGCCTCAACCCCTGCTACACCGTGGGCTACCAGATTATGGAAGCGATCAAGGTGCATCAGGGCGGCAACAAACGCACCCGCCGTCAGCGGGCGATCGACCTGCTCAATCAGGTCGGTATTCCCGATCCGGCGTCGCGGCTTGATGTCTACCCGCATCAGCTGTCGGGCGGGATGAGTCAGCGTGTGATGATCGCCATGGCAATCGCCTGTCGGCCTAAGCTGTTAATCGCCGATGAGCCGACCACGGCGCTCGACGTGACTATTCAGGCGCAGATCATTGAGCTGCTGCTGGAGTTACAGCGTCAGGAGAACATGGCGCTGATCCTGATTACGCACGATCTGGCGCTGGTGGCCGAAGCGGCGCACCACATTATCGTGATGTATGCCGGTCAGGTGGTGGAGAGCGGCAAAGCCGGCGATATCTTTAAAGCACCGCGCCATCCCTATACGCAGGCGCTGCTGCGTGCGCTGCCGGAGTTTGCGGCAGACAAAGCGCGTCTGGCCTCACTGCCGGGCGTGGTGCCGGGCAAGTATGATCGCCCGATTGGCTGTCTGCTGAATCCACGCTGCCCCTATGCGACTGACCGCTGTCGTCAGGAAGAACCTGAACTGCGCACCATTCCAGGACGCCAGTCCAAGTGTCACTATCCGCTGGACGATGCCGGGAGACCAACCTATGAGTCATGAAACCAATAAAGATCAGTTCCTGCTGCAGGCCATCGATCTGAAGAAACACTACCCGGTGAAGAAGGGGCTGTTTGGTCAGGAGCGCCTGGTTAAAGCACTGGATGGCGTCTCATTTAATCTGGAGCGGGGCAAAACCCTGGCGGTGGTAGGGGAGTCCGGCTGTGGCAAATCGACCCTGGGCCGCCTGCTGACCATGATCGAAACGCCAACCGAAGGGCAGCTCTACTGGCACGGTCAGGATCTGCTGAAGCACGATCCGCAGGCGCAGAAGCTGCGTCGACAGAAAATCCAGATCGTGTTCCAGAACCCGTACGGCTCGCTCAATCCGCGTAAGAAAGTAAGCCAGATTCTGGAAGAGCCGCTGGTGATCAACACGCAGCTGACCAAAGCGGAACGCCGCGAGAAGACGCTGGAGATGATGGCGAAAGTGGGCCTGAAGACCGAGCATTACGATCGCTATCCGCACATGTTCTCCGGCGGTCAGCGTCAGCGTATTGCTATCGCGCGCGGGCTGATGCTTGACCCGGATGTCCTGATCGCCGATGAGCCGGTTTCCGCGCTTGATGTCTCGGTACGTGCTCAGGTGCTTAACCTGATGATGGATCTGCAACAGGATATGGGGCTCTCTTACGTCTTCATTTCGCACGATCTGTCGGTGGTGGAGCACATTGCCGATGAGGTGATGGTGATGTATCTCGGCCGCTGCGTCGAGAAGGGGAGTAAAGAGGCGATCTTCTCTAATCCCCGCCATCCTTACACCCAGGCCCTGCTCTCCGCGACACCGCGCCTGAACCCGGACGACCGCCGTGAGCGTATCAAGCTGACCGGCGAACTGCCCAGCCCGCTCAATCCGCCGCCGGGCTGCGCTTTCAATGCGCGCTGTCATCGTCGTTTTGGCACCTGCGTCCAGCTGCAGCCGAAGCTGAAAAACTATGGCGGACAGGAGATTGCCTGCTTTGCTGTGGATCAGGATGAGAATCAGCCAGTGGGTGTGGCAGAGAAGGTCAGCTAAAGGTGTGCGGCCTGTGCGCAGAACGCTTTTAGCGCACAGGCCAGCGGCGATACTGACGCGGTTCCCCCGGCCTGAGGCTCCATTCTGGAGCCTTTTTTTATCTCAACTCAGCGGCAGGCCGCATCACAGGCGGATCGGCGGTGGCGCTGTAACGATGCCGCTCACTCTTTTCTTTAACACGGCTCACCTGATTTTTTTTCGGCTGAGGCTTAACCAGAAAAAAGATAAATACTTTCAATCCCTCAGCAACATGCTTCGCTTTAATTGCGGCCTGCCGCAGGCTTATTTCTTTTTCTGAAGAGATTTCTGTCGGTCTGTCTGGCTGTGCCAGCCGTTAACAGAACAGACAATTCTTAAAAATTATTAAAATAGTACTGACAGATTTAACTTAAGAAATAATTGTTAATTATCAGGATTAATATGCCGATAATGGCTATGTCTGGTTGAATAAGAATCTTTATGATTAAACAATTTTATTGAATTTGTTTTTTTTGTAATCAGATTTTTCTGACCATTATTAAACGGATATGCTATATTCCGGGAAAATTTCCCCTTTGTGGCAGGCCATGACTCATGAAGAATAATTACGATGATTTGCAGCGTTTTAAAGAGAAAACGCAGACGCTCGACATCGATTTTAAAGATATGTCTGGCCAGGCGCAGGAAGCGGCAGAACACAGCAAGTGGGCGCTGATTCGTCAGCTGGCGAAAGAGGAAAATCAGACCCCTTTTAGCGGCGGCCAGCGTATTGACCTGCCGCAACCTCAACCGCTGCGCGGTGATGAGTTTACGGCACCGCCACCGGAGGCGCCGCCTCGCCACGCCTCGCTCAGCGCGCAACCGGCCCTGGCGGCTGGCACGTCGATCCTTGAGAGCCTTTCAGGCAGCGCGATGCCCGCGCCCGCCAGAGCGGAAAATCACGCGGCGTCGCTCTTTCCGCCGCCGCCGCCGTCACACCCTGTGGCTCCGCCGCAGGAGGCAGCGCGCGTTGCGCCGGTCCGTGCCGCCACGCTCATCGCGCCTCAGCCCGCGACGGTCGCTGCAGCGCAGCCCGCACTGCCACCGGCCGCATCCGCTTCTGATCCGGGGCGCTTTGGTGCGCTGTTCCGCCCGCGTGAGACTCAGTTGCCAAAAGAAACCTTACTCAAACCGCTACTGGAGAAGATTGCGCTATGCCGTTAGTTTGTGTGTGCTCGCCGAAGGGAGGCGTGGGAAAAACGACGCTGGCGGCGAATCTGGCCTGGAGCCTGGCGCGATCCGGTAGCAAAGTGCTGGCCATCGATTTTGATGTGCAGAATGCACTGCGTCTTCACTTTGGTGTGCCGCTTAATGATGGCCGCGGCTTTGTGGCGCGTTCAGAAGAGCAGGCGGACTGGAGTCAGTCGATTCTCACCACCGGCGGCAATATCTTTGTTCTGCCTTATGGCGACGTCACGGAGCCGCAGCGCGAACGGTTTGAAGAGAACCTGATGAAAGATCCCCACTTCATTAAGCGCGGCCTGGACACGGTGCTGAACTATCCGGGTCTGGTGATTGTGGCCGATTTTCCGCCTGGCCCGGGTCCCGCCCTTAAAGCGATGACGGCGCTTGCCGATATGCATTTAGTGGTGATGTTAGCGGATACCGCCTCTGTGTCGTTATTACCGCAGATTGAAGAGAACCGGATGATTGGTAAACCGCTTAATAATAAGCAGGGGCACCACTTTATTCTGAATCAGTGCGATAACCGGCGGAATATTAACCGCGATGTCACCGCATTTATGCAGCAGCGGCTGGGCGATAATTTACTGGGCGTGGTTCACCGTGATGAAAGTGTGGGTGAAGCCAATGCCTCTCAGCAGTCGGTTTATGATTTCAGCCCCGCGTCGGCGGCCGCATTTGATATTGAACTGATCGCCAGACGCGTCAGCAGCATTCTGAATATCACCGTCGGTAATGGTGAAGTGCAGGCCTCTATCCGCACCAGCCACTATTAACCGGCTTCGGCCAGGTGGCTGACTTACACAGCTCTTCTCAGGGTGACTCATGAGTAAAATCGGGTTTTACCTGCTGCTGCTGGTGCTTGCACCTGTCGCTGCGGTGATCATCATTACGCCAATGGACAGCCAGAAACAGTATATTTTTGGCCTGATCAGTATTGGCATGATGTTTTTATTGGGCTTCAGCAAGAGCCGAAAAATAACGGTGGTGATGGTTATTCTCTCCGCCTTAATGTCCAGCCGCTATATCTGGTGGCGGACAACGGAGACGCTGCATTTTAATTCCGAGGTCGAAGCACTCCTGGGAATCGGCTTATATCTGGCGGAACTTTACGTCTGGCTGATCTTAATTCTCGGCTTCCTGCAGACCACCTGGCCATTAAAACGCACCATCGAACCCTTACCCGATGACACCACGCTGTGGCCGACGGTCGATATTTATGTGCCCTCTTATAACGAAAGTCTGGATGTGGTACGCGACACCGTGCTGGCGGCGCAGTGTATTGATTATCCGCGTGACAAACTGAAAGTCTATCTGCTGGATGATGGCAAGCGCAGCGAATTTGCCCGCTTCGCGGCGGATGTCGGGGTCGGCTACATCACCCGCGACGATAATAAACACGCCAAGGCCGGCAACCTCAACCATGCGATGAAGATCACCAAAGGTGAGCTGATCTGCATCTTTGACTGCGACCACGTCGCGACCCGTACTTTCCTGCAGGCGACGGTGGGCCCGTTCCTGAAAGATCCGAAGCTGGCGCTGCTGCAGACGCCGCACTACTTCTATTCGCCTGATCCCTTTGAGCGCAACCTGCGCGCGGCGCGCAGCATTCCGAATGAGGGCGCGCTGTTCTATGGTCCGGTACAGCAGGGCAATGATAACTGGAACGCCACCTTCTTCTGTGGCTCCTGTGCGGTCATCCGCCGTTCGGCGCTGGAAGAGATTGGCGGCTTTGCGGTCGAAACCGTCACCGAAGATGCGCACACCGCCCTGAAAATGCAGCGCCTGGGCTGGGGCTCCGCCTTTTTATCGATCCCACTGGCGGCCGGTCTGGCGACCGAGCGTCTCGGCCTGCATATCATCCAGCGTACCCGCTGGGCGCGCGGCATGACGCAGATTTTCCGCGTCGATAACCCGCTGTTTGGCCGGGGTCTGAAGTGGCAGCAGCGTCTCTGCTATCTCAACGCCATGCTGCATTTTCAGTTCGGCCTGCCTCGCGTCGCCTTCCTGACGGCGCCGCTGGCTTATCTGCTGTTTAACCTGAATATTATTCACTCCTCGGCGTCGCTGATCTTTGCCTATGTGCTGCCGCACCTGGTGATGTCGCTCTACGTGAACTCCCGTATGAATGGCCGTTTCCGTTACACCTTCTGGGGGGAGATCTATGAGACGGTGATGTGCTTCCATCTGGTGATCCCGACTCTGCTGACCCTGCTGTCGCCGAAACATGGCAAGTTCAACGTGACGGACAAAGGCGGCGTGCTGGACCAGGGCTTCTTCGATTTCCACATCGTGCGTCCGCACGTCATTGTGGCGCTGCTGCTGAGCATCGGGATCGTGGCGGGCATCGTCCGTGCCACGATGCATGACTATTTTGGCGTCGATCCTTATGTTATTGCGCTCAACGTCGGCTGGGCGATCTTCAGCCTGATTATCCTGATGGCGGCCATTGCCGTGGCCCGTGAAACCAAGCAGGTGCGTAAAACCATCCGCGTAGAGGTGCAGATCCCGGCGATTATCCATTACGCCAGCGGCATCTCATCACGCACCCTGACCAGCAACCTTTCGATGGGGGGCGCGCAGCTCGATGCACCGGACAGCCGCCATGAGTCGGACGAGATTGAAGAGATTGATCTGCTGCTGAAATCTGGCGCGATCACCATTCCGGTCAGCAAGATCTCCGGCGACAGGGAGAGCATCCGCCTGCGCTTTGAGGCGATGCCGCTGACGCGCCGTCGTGAACTGGTGCGGGTGGTGCTGGCGCGCGCCGATGCCTGGATCCAGCCGGAGTATAAGCAGGATAACCCGCTGATTTCGCTGGGCACCATCGTCCGTACCGTATTTGAGCTGTTCTGGCTGACCTGGAAGGGGCGCCACGATAAACGTAAAAAAGTCGACCCGGTTGCCGCGGCGGCGAAAGAGGATGGCGCGGCATGAAGATCCTGACGCAAACTTTACTGGCGAGTTCGCTGAGCGCCGCGCTGTGGCTGACGCCTGCGGTCGCGGAGACGCCGGTTGCCGGTGAGAGCAGCAGCGCCGCACCGGTAAACAGCCCGGCCCCGATGCCCCCGGATAGCACCGCCACAGCGCACGCTGACAGTGCAGCCGCCCGCGAGCCGGTCAACAGCCCGGCACCGCTGCCGTCCGGGGCCGCGGCCACCACGCCGCCAGCCGATACCGCCGTCAGTGCGCCCGCAGAAAATCAGGCACCGGCCAGTGCGACGCCTGCGTTGACGCCGGTTAACAGTGCGGCCACATTGGCCGCAGATCCAGCGCAGGCCGCGCCGACGGTCAGCGGTGGCAGGACGGCCGCGCCGTCACTCTCTTCAGCAGCCCCGGCTGCGCAGGCTGCAGAATCTGCACCAGCTTCAGCGCCACAGCGTGCCGTGGCGGAAACCACGCCGGCATCGTCAAATCCAGCTTATGCCCCGGCGGGTGAGGCGACCTCCACGCCGCAGGTCAGCGGTGAGGCGGCGTCTGTCGCTGCGCCGGAGGAGAGCAGCGGATCCGTCACTCAGGACAGCAGTGCGCTGTCCGACGTACCGCCGCCGCAGGGACTGAGCGGTGCCGATCCGGCGCTGGCGGCTGCCGCCAGCGCGGTGCCCTATGCGCCTGGCCAGACAACCGCCCCGGTAGCGGTGCCGCAGCCGGTGATCGCGGCGGCGATCAATCAGCCCATCAGCAGCACCCTCTCGGTGGCCCAGATGGGCCAGACGCGCGGCATCACGCTGACCGGAGGGCAGTTACAGTCGGGGATCACCTTTACCCTGCCCAGCGATGAGGTGATCACCAATGCGCGGCTGAATCTGACGCTGCGCGTGTCCGCCGCGCTGGCCGCCCGTAATACGTCACTGCAGCTGATGCTGAATGGTCAGCCGCTGGGGACGCTGCCGCTGGGCGCCACGGACAGCGACGTCAGTGACTATGAGCTGGATATTCCGGCAGCGATGGTGGTGTCGTCCAATAACCTCAGTTTTAAGATCAACGATGCGGACAAACTGCTGTGCGAAAAAGAGAGCGCGCAGCAGTATCAGGTCACGATTCTGCCGAAGACCGCGCTGCACCTTGAGGGACAGCAGCTCAATATCGGTACCAGCCTGCGCAATTTCCCGCGTCCCTTCCTGGATCCGCAGCGGATGACGGCCTCCGTAGTGACGATGGGCTTCGCCCGTCAGGTCTCGCCGGATGCCGTCAGCGCAGCGGCGCTGGTGGCCTCCTGGCTCGGCATTCAGAGTGACTATCGCGGCATCCGTTTCCCGGTGGTGCGTGGCGAACTGCCGGAAAATAACGGCATCCTGTTTGGTCATCCCGGCGATCGCATCGGCACTCTGACGCTTCCGGCCAGTAACGGCCCGATGCTGCAGCTGGTCGATAACCCCAACAATCCGGTTTACAAGTTACTGCTGGTCGTGGGCAATAACGACGATCAGTTGCGTCAGGCGGCCAACCGGCTGACGACGCAGCCGCTGAATACCGATGAGAACCATCTGCTGGTTTCCCCGCAGACCCTCGGAAACCGCAAGCCGTACGATGCGCCGCGCTGGATCAACACCGACCGCCCGGTGCGCCTGAGCGAGCTGCTGCGCAAAGATCAGAACCTGACCAGCAGCGGCATCTGGCATGATGCGCTGCGCGTGAACTTCCGCGCCGCGCCGGATCTGTTTCTGTGGGATGGCAACACGGTGCCGGTTAATCTGCACTATCGCTTCCCCTCCGAAAGCTGGATCGACGAGGACAATTCGTTCCTGAACGTCATGCTGAACGGCACCTTCCTGCGCAACCTGACGGTGAACAAGGTCGGCCTGCTGGAGAGCGCCTGGCATCGCCTGGGCGGAGATGCGCGTCAGGAGCAGTATCAGCTTAACCTCGAACCCTATCTGATCTATGGCGACAACCAGCTGGCGCTCTACTTCAATATTAAGCCGCGGGCGGATGCGCCCTGCGGTGTGCTGCTGAACAACAATATCAAGAGCCGGATTGAGGAGGATTCATGGATCGATCTGAGCCATACGCGTCACTTCAGCATGCTGCCAAACCTCTCCTACTTTGTGGGGGCGTCATTCCCGTTCTCGCGGCTGGCTGACTTTGGCCAGACCACGCTGCTGCTGCCGGAAACGCCCAGCGATGCGGAGCTGTCCACTCTGCTGGACCTGGCCGCGCGGGCGGGTAACGCCACCGGCGTCGCGCTGACGCAGAATCAGGTGCTGTTTGGTCTGCCCGCTGGCGGCACCCATCTGGCGCGCCTGGCGCAGAGCGATCTGCTGGCGGTCAGCACCACCGGCAACAGCGCCTTTAATCAGGCGATGCTGGCGGCCTCACCTTACGACGCCACGGGCAACACCTTCGGTGTGAAAGAGCCGGACGCGCTGGAAAAAGTGCGTGGCTGGCTGACCGGCGACTGGAGTCGTCAGCAACTGGATGCCGATCGTTACTTCTCCTCCAACGAGGCGTGGCGCGGCTTCCTTAGCTATCGCTCGCCGTGGAATCGCGATCGGCTGGTGGTGATGACGGTGGCGACCAGCGACGAACAGCTGCTGCGTCTGCACAACGATTTGAGTTCCGCGCAGATCAACGCCGCGGTGCGGGGCGATACGGCGATTATCACCGATGAAAACGGCATCCGCAGTTTCCGTGTCGGCGCGCAGTTCCCCAGCGGGGAGATGCCCTGGTACATGATGGTGGTGTGGTATGCCAACCAGCACTCGGTGCTGCTGGCGCTGGCGGCGCTGCTGGTTTCCGCTCTGGTGGGCAGTGGTGCCTGGGTGATGCTGAAGCGACATGCGTCGCGGCGTCTGAACCCCGGTCAGAACCGTGATTCCGGCAGGAAGTAAGGATAATAACAATGAAAAAAAATCTGTTAAGTGCCGGTATCCGCCATGCGCTGCTACTCGGCAGCTCGCTGGCCCTGTCGCAGCCGCTGCTGGCAGCGGAGAGCACCAACCCGGCGTTGCAGGCGCTGTTTGATCAGGCTTCCTACTGGCATCAGAAAGCGCACGACGATCTGGCGAAAGCCTCGCTGCAGAAAGTGCTGATGGTGGAGCCAGGCAACACCCAGGCGCTCTACCTGCTGGCGCTCTATTCACAGCAGGGCGGCGACAATGCGGCGGCGGCGCAGTATCGCGCCCGTCTGAGCCAGGTTTCCCCCAACGATCCGCATCTCAGCGAGCTGGATAACGCGCGTCAGCTGCAGACCATTCCGCAGGCGCAGCTTTCGCTGGCGCGTCAGCAGGCGCGCAGCGGCAACATTCCGGCGGCGTTGCAGACCTGGCGCAACACCTTCAGCGGCAATGAGCCGCCCGCCAGCGTCGCGGCGGAATATTATCTGACCATGGCGGGCGATCGCACGCTGCTGCCGCAGGCGGTTGAGGCGCTGCGCCAGTTCGCGGCCCAGCATCCGCAGGATACCGGCGCGCAGCTGGCGCTGGGTAAGGCGTTGACCTATCAGGAGTCGACCCGCCGCCAGGGCATTGAGGTGCTGAGTTCGCTGGCGAGCGGCAATCAGGATGCCGACCGCTCGCTGCGGCAGGCGCTGCTGTGGCTCGGCCCGCAGCCGTCCGATGCGGCGCTCTACCAGACCTGGCAGCAGCGTCACCCGCAGGATTCCGCCGTTATCGACTACTACCGTAAAAACGTTGGCGGCGCAGAGAAAGGCGCGGGCTTCAGCGCACTGAACAGCGGTGATGTCGGTGGAGCGCAGGCCAGTTTTGAAAAAGTACTGGGGGCCAACCCTCAGGATGCGGATGCCCTGGCGGGCATGGGCTATGTGGCTCAGCGCGCCGGACGCTATCAGGAGGCGGCGGACTATCTGCAGCGTGCGGCTCAGCTCGGCGGCGACCAGGGGTCATCACGTCAGCAGCAGGCGGACGATGCCCGCTTCTATGCGCGGCTGGCGAGTGCCCAGCAGGCGCTGAAGAGCGGTGACAGCGCCCAGGCGCTGACGTTAAGCGAACCGCTGATCCAGGCGGAAGGCGAAAAGGGGCTGGCCGCCAGGCTATTCCGCGCTGACGTGCTGCGTCGCACTAATCAGCCAGAGCAGGCGGAGCAGCTCTATCGCACCATTCTGCAAAGTGATGCGGATAACCGCAGCGCAAAAGAGGGACTGTTCTACGTGCTGCGTCAGCAGAACCGCACGGCAGAGGCCAATAGCCTGCTGGGCGCCCTGCCGGAGAGCGTGCGGCAGAGCGTCACGCCGCGTGCTAACGAAGCCGATGTTCTGCGTCAGCAGGCGAAACGTCAGCTGGCGGCCGGTAACAGCGCGGCGGCCATCACAACGCTGCAGCAGGGCGTGCAGCGCTATCCCACCGATGGCTGGCTGCGGCTCGATCTGGCGCGGCTCTATCGTCAGCAGGGCGACACGCTGCTGGCCGCCAACGTGATGCAGCCGGTGATGCGCAACGGAGCCAGCATCAGCGAACGCTACGCGGGCGCGCTTAACGCCAGTGAAAGCGGCGGCTGGCAGCAGGCCAGCGCGCTGCTGGCGCGGATCCCTGCGCAGTCGCAGACGGCGGCGATGCGTGAGCTGGCGCAGCGGGTGAATTTCAATCTGCAGATGAGCAGCGCCGATCACTATCTGGCGCAGGGCGCCACGACGGCGGCGGCCAACACCCTGAAAGCACTGGCGACCAGCCCACCGGCTAACCCGGTGGATGCCGGTAATCTGGCGCAGAAACTGGCACAGGCGGGCGATCTCACCAGCGCCGTGTCGGTGGTACGTACCAACCTGCAGCGTGGCGTGCAGGGCAATGCGGGTGACTATGCTGCGCAGATGGCGGTGCTGAATCAGGCCGGGCTCGGCAGCGAGGCGCAGCGTTTCCTCAGCAATCCGGAGCTGCAGGCCCGCAGCACCCCGACGCAGCTGGCGGGTATCCGCAACGGCTATCTGATCAACGAGGTGGATCGCCTGCGGCAGCAGCGGCAGTACGCCGCAGCCTACGATAAGCTGATTGGTGCGCTGCAGCAGGATCCGCAGAACCGCGACCTGATGTTCGCCATGGCGCGACTCTATCAGGACGGCAAAATGAACCGCGACGCGGGCGTGGTGTATGACTACCTGATGACGCAGGATACGCCGACCCAGGATGCGCGCGTCGGCGCCATTAACGTCGCGCTGGCGCAGAACAATGTGCCACGCGCCAATGAGCTGACCCGTGGCCTGAACAGTACGACCCGGTCGCCGGATCGTCTGCTGCTGCTGGCGCGGGTGGCGGAAGCCAACGGCGAACATTCGCAGGCGATGGCCTATCTGCGTTCGGCTCGCGGACAGCTGATTGGCCTGCAGGGTGCGCAGCCCGGCAGCGTGCCGACGGTCGGCGGACTGGCGCTGGCGGATAATCCGTTTATCAACCGCAACACCTCGCCGGTGGGACGTTCACCTTCGGCGTACGGCACCGTCCTGCCGTGGCAGGCGGCACCGGCGGAGGCGGCACCCCAGGGCGAACCAGCCGCAGGCAGCGAAATCGTGGCCCAGCGCGCGCAGACTCTGCACGATGTCGACACCATGATGGATTCTCTGCAGGAGAAAACCGGCACCTGGAGTCAGGGCATGGTGCAGGTGCGCGGACGCGATGGCGAGTCGGGCCTGAGCAAGCTGACGGAAGCCAAAGCGCCGCTGACCTTCTCGACCGTGCCATTTGAAAAGGCCCGCCTGGACTTTACCGCCACGCCGGTCTCCCTGACGGCTGGCAGTGGCGCAGCAGATGCCTGGCGTCGTTTCGGCACCAATGCCCTGAGTCAGGGCAACGTGGTGGCTGCAGGCGGTGCGACGGTGAATGACCTGCCGAACGCCACCACCGATTCGCAGACCGCCTCTGGCGTCGAGCTGAATCTGGCGCTGAAGGGCGACAGCTACAAGGTGGATCTCGGCAGTACGCCGCTGGGCCAGGATCTCAGCACTCTGGTAGGCGGTGTGCAGTGGTCACCGAAACTCACTGACTTCCTGACGCTGATCCTGACCGGTGAGCGCCGCGCGATTACCGACAGCCTGCTCTCTTACGTCGGCGCAGAGGATAAAACCAGCGGTAAACGCTGGGGCCGCGTGACTAAAAACGGGGCCAATGCGCTGCTGAGCTACGACAATGGCGATGCCGGATTCTATGCCGGTGCAGGCGCTTACAGCTACCTGGGTGAGAATGTCGCCAGCAACAATAACCTGCAGGCGACGGCCGGGGCCTATGTCCGTCCGTTCCACACCGACGATCGCGAGCTGAAGGTGGGCATGAGCCTGTCGTGGATGGACTTCTCTAAAAACCTCAGCTATTTCAGCTACGGACAGGGGGGCTACTTCAGTCCGCAGAACTACGCGTCGGTTTCGTTCCCGATCGAGTTCTCCCGCAAGTTTGACGATCTGAAAGTGAACATCGGCGGGTCCGCTGGTTATCAGTCCTACAGTCAGGATAAGAGCGCTTACTTCCCGGCCGATGGCCGTCTGCAGTCAGAACTGGAATCCCTTGCCGCCCGCGGCAGCGTGAAAGAGGCTTACTACTCCGGCAACAGCAAAAACGGGATCGGCTACAACCTGCACGCCGGGGCGGACTACAAACTCAACAAAGATGTGACGATTGGCGGCCAGCTGGGCTATGACACCTTTGGTGACTATAACGAAAGCAGTGCGCAGCTCTATGTCCGCTATCTGTTCGGAGAGAAGTAATGAGTGAACATGCAGGGGTATCGCATCCTTATCAGCCGGGCTGGTTTGACCTGGTCAGCGTGCTGATCGACGGGATGATGGCCAATGGCGGTCAGCAGGAGGCGGAAGCCTTTCTTTATCAGATGGGTGAATCGCTGGCGACCCGCTATCCTTTGCCACAGGCGCGCACCGTGCAGGATCTGGAGCGCGAGTGTAATCTGCAGCTGGCACGGTTTAACTGGGGCTTTGTGCAGTTGCAGCCGGAAGAGACGGCGCTGCAGATTGCGTATCATGCTTTACCGGCAGGCGACAGCCTCCATTCAGCGGCGGAGTGGCAGGCCGCCTTTGGGGCGGTGATGGCCGGCCTTCTTTCGGGCTGGTTGCAGGGGCAGGGCGGCAGTAAGCGCGTGCCGGTGACACCTGAACGCAACGACGGCACGACGCTGCACTACCGATATCAATAGGACGGGATATGAAACGTAAGCCATTCTGGCTGGGCTGGATTTGCTCTGTATTACTGCTGGCCTGTAGCGCACAGGCAAGTGCCAGCGGCTGGGAGACCTTTAAAAGTCGCTTTGTCACGGCTGAAGGGCGGATCACTGATACCGCCAATAACAATGTCAGTCACACCGAAGGGCAGGGCTACGGCATGCTGCTGGCGGTAGCTAATGACGACCGCGCCACCTTTGATCGACTGTGGCAGTGGACCCGCAGCCAGCTGCGTAACCCGCAGACCGAACTGTTCTACTGGCGCTATGTGCCGGGCAGTGACGATCCGGTTGCCGACAAAAACAACGCCGCAGATGGCGATGTGCTGCTGGCCTGGGCCCTGCAGCGGGCCGCACAGAAATGGCAGGTGCCGGACTATCAGCAGGCGTCTGACCGGATCCAGCGCGCCATCATTAAACTCGATGTGATCCGTTTTGGCGGCCACACCGTGTTACTGCCGGGCGCGCAGGGTTTTAATAAGACCAGCTATGTGGTGCTCAATCCCTCCTATTTCCTGTTTCAGGCCTGGCGGGAGTTTGGCGAGCACAGCCATCTTCAGGTCTGGGATGCGCTGATCAATGATGGCTTTGACCTGCTGGGTAAGCTGAGCTTTGGCAAAACCGGTCTGCCACTGGACTGGGTCGCGCTGAATGCCGATGGCTCGGTGGCCCCGGCGGTCGGCTACTCTAACCGTTTCAGTTATGATGCGATTCGCGTGCCGCTGAACATCTGGTGGTACGACCCGCACAGCCTGGCGCTGGTGCCGTTCCAGCGAGTCTGGCAGGGTTACAGCCGGATGCTGACTCCCGCCTGGTTCGACGTGCTGGCCAATACTCCGGCGCCTTATCATCTGGAGGGAGGACTGCTGGCGGTTCGTGATCTGACCCTGAATGAGACCGGCTATCTCAGCGATCGGCTGGCGCCGGATCAGAACTACTTTTCGGCCAGTCTGCAGCTGCTGACCTGGCAGGCGTTTCAGGAGAAACGCTGACAGCAGGGCGGGTCAGGGCTTAACAGCGCTGACCCGCCGCTGACGGCTTACTCCGGATAGGGCACCCAGTCGCCACCGTTAAGCCGGATCCAGGGCTTACCCTGATACATCATCACCACCGCACCGTCGTTTTCCGACACCACCGGCGTCTGTGGCAGCTTATCCGCCAGCACTGACATATTCACATTTGGCGCATTAAAGACCTGCCCATCTACCACGCGCGACACCAGTTCCGAGATCGCCAGCAGGCTGGTCGGGGTATCAATGTTGAGCGGCTGTCCCTGATGAGGCGCCTTCATACCGACAAACTTAATCCCCACCGGCACATGCGTAATGCCAGGGCTGGGAATATCGCGCAGGCCTGACATCTGCATTTTATCGCCCTGCAGTGCTGCGCCATGCTCCGGCACCACCAGAACCATCACCCGACGGCCGGACTTCTCCAGCTGGGTGAGGAAGGTATCGATCTGATCAAACAGCTGTTGCGCACGCGGCTTCCACGGAGCGGTTTTGGTGCTGCCGAGGTCGCGGGTGCCGTCATGCAACGGGATCAGGTTGTAGAAGGTGGCGCTGCGCGCATCGCTGCTCTTATTACGATCGTCGAGCCAGCGCTGCATCAGCTGAGCATCATTAAACACCGGTGAGCTGTCGAAGGAGGTCAGCTCTGGCGCGATGCCCGCCTGCGACATTAGCGGAGCCTGAATGTCGCCCGATTCGCGCAGCTCCTTGAGATAGTTACCAAACACGCCGGTGTGGTCCATCATCAGCTGCTCTTTGAAGCCCAGCTTCGCCAGGTTGTCGAACAGATAGCAGCGCGCATCGGCCGGTTTGTAGAGATCGCTGTGCGAGGTCTGACCGCAGCTGGCGCGCAGCAGGCGAATCCCCGCCGGGCCGCTGTAGCTGGTGGCCGAGTTGTAGTTGGTCAGCATGATGTCGAAGTGCTGCCACAGTGGATGATTGCGCAGCTGGACCGCATCCATATCGGACCAGGCGAGCGAACAGATGTTGATCACCAGGATGTCGAACGGCTGTGAATCCGCTGGCAGGCTCTCCGGGAAGTGGGTGACGCGCTTGCGCTCACTCTCATAAAAACGGCTGAGCCAGGCGGTCAGGCTGGCGCTGGTGGGCGCGGCCGACTGATCGAGCCCATCCGGTACGGCTGCTGCCGGGGTTGCGGCGGGCGTCTGATTCAGGACAACCTGCGGCGTGGCAGCGCGTGTCGGCAGCAGCGACATCGCCGGACCCGCGATAGTCAGCACGTTGAGCCAGATCAGCATCAGTGACACCAGCACGGTAAGGCGGATCCACGGAGAGATAAACAGGTAGAGCACCAGCAGCACAAACAGCGCCCCCAGCATCTGCCAGTTAATGAAACGGTCAGCCAGATCGAGCAGATAATCAACGGAGAATCCCATCAGTTGATCGCCCTGACTGAGAATGCTGTTGATGCCGGGCAGCCAGGTATCATGCCAGAACAGCCCGAAACCCATCGGAATGGAAACCCAGTGACGCAGGCGATGCAGACGCACCGACGGCAGCGGGAAAAGCAGCCAGGCCAGAAACACGAGGTTGCTCAGGGCGTGAAAATTGAGATAGCCGTACCACAGCAGAGCGAACTTGACTAAAAAGTAGAAGTTCCAGCCGCCTAATCCACGCCAGCCGGACCACAACCGGGCGGCATGACCCGCAGTGGGTTGATCATTTTTCATTAACTTTTGCATCCGTTTTTGAAGAGTGACGCTGCCAGTGCCCTTCAGACTTCAGCGCACGAGCAGGTAACAGGCGATTCAGCAGACCATACCAGCGACGCGGCAGCCACTGCTGCCACACCGGTTTCAGAAGCAACACGATCCCTGTCGCCAGCAGGGCAATCTGTACCCAGTCCATCAGGTTCATCGGGGCTCATTCTCCGGCAGTAAAGTAATGGGCTGCGGTGTCGCGCGTTCAGGCTTTTCTGCGGGCCGTGGGAGGGCGTCGCGCGCCGGCCCGGTCTCCGCTGACAGCGCCTGCAGCGCCACCGGTCTCCTTTTTTTGATATTGCCGATCTCGGCCTGAATCTGGTTATCCTCAAACCAGATAATCCGGTTGGCAAAGAGTTCGTCGTGCGGCAGTGAAAAGATAAATGTCAGGGCTTTATCCAGGTCGTTATAGCGGCAGGAGGAGAGAAACAGGATAACGCGATCCTCCAGCACCGTGACCAGGTCCCCAAAGCGACGCGGCTTGCAGAGCGTCAGGATTTGCTGCGGGCTAAGCTGCGGCACCGGGCGCAGGGCGACCAGCAGACCTTTGTCATTTTCCGGCAGCAGCGGATTACTGATAAGCTGGCCGACCGCCTGACAGAATGCCTCAGGAGGCAGATAGCCCTTTTCATGCAGCGGCTGCAGCGAGGCGATCAGCGCGTCCAGACTGGCGGGCACCAGACGGCTGAACCGCTGCCCCTGAATCCCTTCCAGCAGAGTAAGGAACTGCGACATCGCGGCCGTTGTAGGCACGATGCTGTTCACACCGCACGCCTGCAGCAGACGCTCATCGCTGTAACGCAGGCTGACGCCCATCTCACGCACCACGATCTTCAGCCCGTTGCCCCGGGCGCGGCGCAGACTGTGCACCATTTTTGCCAGTTCGCGGATCTGTTCGCTGTGCGTCAGACTGAAAATAACGGTGGCGGCATTAGCCTGCTGTGCCTCTTCCCATACCTGCTGATTATCTTCAAACAGCCGCCACTGACGTGAAAGCGGTGGTGCGCCTTCAAGCACGCTTTTATCGGCCAGATAATGCTGTTCATCATTCAGGCTCAGTGGTTCCAGCGTTTCTTTTAACGCAAAGAAATGTTCATCTTCACAGCCCAGACGCAGCGTGCGATCGGCCAGCAGTCGTTCACCGGCGTACCACCAGCTTATTTGATATTGCCAGCCACCCTGCTGAAAGGTTAAATAAGCCAAGCCGTCCATATAACGAAAATAACGCTGCAGATTGTTACTCTGATTAAATTGCGTGATTCCGGACGTGACAATGAGAAGCGTCATTTTTCTTTTATGCAGCAGCCTGCGCATGCGCATTATCCAGTCGCTTAATTCCGCTGCATTTAACTTATCCCACTGCGCAGCCGAGCTGCTAAAGATTATCAGCCCATTTTTACTGCCCAGCGTGCGGGCAAAATCCCGCTCCAGCTGCAGCAGGCTTTTTTTATTTTCGGGTAATGAAAACAGCGGGATACGATCGGGACCACCCACAGGATCCGGCGTCAGCAGCGCCTGAGGCGGCTGGCCGGCACTAATGAGTGTGACAGACTGCTGATGCGATATAACCTGACGAATAAAAGTATGGGCGTCCTGCGGGCGTGTGCAGCTTACCCAGTAACAGCCAGGCGTTTGCAATGCCGACACTTCGGGCTGAACCTGTTGCAGCCCCAGCGAAAAAGAATTTTTCATATTGAATTCGTTATTTTTCCAGCCCCGGCTAGTTTATTATAGACAGCATAGGTTGTAACCTGACTAATTAAAAATAACTGATTACCGATCATTTACCCTTTCCGGCCATCGTACCGATTCTGGAAACCACTTTCCAGATTGAGGGCAAATGTAACTGTCCTGTTGCAGACATTTTATTCGTGGCGAGAAATAATGAAAAACCCAAATGTTTATACGCTGGCCGCCGCTCAGCATGAACCTCAGGATGATATCAGCGCGCTGCGCGACGCTTTTTCTCTGCATGCGTTTCGTTATGTCGATATTGCGCGTGAAGAGCGGCTGAAAGAGATTGTGGCTCGCTGGCCGCTTTTATCGGAAACCCTGTCTGCGCTGCCGGGGGCCACCCGCTGATGCCGCAGATTGCGCTTCAGGGCATCCGGGGCGGCGTCGGCACCACCTCGCTCTGCGCGGCTCTCGGCTGGGCGCTGACCGCGCTGGGCGAGCGGGTTCTGCTGATTGATGGTTCGCCGGTCAGTCAGCTGGGTGCGCACTTTAATCTGCCCGTACAGGTTACGCAGGGCTGGATGCAGGCGCTGTGTGACGGCGGTGACTGGCAGCAGTGTGCGCAGCGCTACCCGCAGGGACCAGACCTGCTGCCGTATGGTCTGCTTTCCTCCTCTGACCCGGCACAGGACAGGGCTGTCGCCGCGCCGCTTCTCGACGCGCTCCCGGCGCTGCGCAGGCGTTACGGCTGGATTCTTTTCGACCTGCCTGCCGACAGCGCGCCGTGGCACGAGGGACTTCTCCCGCAGCTGGATGGTCTGCTCTGCATTACCACGCCGGACGCCAACTGCCATCTGCGTCTGAGCCAGCGACGGTTTCCTGCAATGACCCGGTTTCTGATTAATCAGTTTAATGCCAACAGCCGCCTGCAGCAGGATCTGCATCAGCTCTGGATGGCATCGCTGAATCCGCTGATCCCGCTGCTGATCCACCGCGATGAGGCGCTGGCCGAAGCCCTGATGATGAAGCAGCCGGTCGGGGAATATCGGCCACATGCGCTGGTCAGCGAAGAGATCTCCACCCTGGCTAACTGGCTGCTGCTGCATCTGAAGGGGAACCACGCGTGAACCCGTTACGCTGGCTGCTGACCGCCCCGGCCTGGCAGGGGGTACAACGGCGCTATGCGGACGCACGTCGTCATGGCGCCTCGCGCTTCGCCAGCGCCTTTAATCTGTTCTGGTGCGGGCTGGTGGTGATGCTGTTCCGCGTCGAAACACCCGGCTGGCAGCGCATTCTCCGGCAGCGCCGCCGTCTCTATCCGCATATTTCGCCAGAGCGCCCCCGGCCGCTCGATTTTCTGCGCTATCTGATTCAGACGCTCTGGCTGGTGATTGTCCTGCCAGCAGAGGCGCCCCGCCGCCGGGCAAATGGCTTCGCTGCGCTGATTCGCTGGCGGCAGCAGGTCTACCGCTGGCTGGAACGGCGCGCAAAACGAGCCGAATCGAACCCGCTCGGTGCGCGCGCCGAACAGCGGCTGAAGCGTCTGCCGCCGCTGCTGCGTTATGCGCTTTTTATCGGGATGGGGCTCTTCGCCTCGCTGCTGGCGCTGCTCTGCATCAGCCAGCCCTTCGATCTGACGACGCAGTTTATCTTTGTGCTGCTGCTCTGGGCGCTGGCGATGGGCATAAGGCGGGTACCCGGCCGTTTATCCACCATGATGCTGATTGTGCTGTCGCTGACCGTATCCTGCCGTTATCTCTGGTGGCGCTATACCTCGACGCTGAACTGGGACGATCCGGTGAGCCTGGTACTGGGCCTGCTGCTGATTGCCGCAGAAACCTACGCCTGGGTGGTGCTGGTGCTGGGCTATTTCCAGACCCTGTGGCCGCTTAACCGGCAGCCGGTGTCGATGCCAGACGACCGCGCGACATGGCCCTCGGTGGACCTGCTGGTGCCCACCTACAACGAACCGCTGAGCGTGGTCAGGCCGACGCTCTACGCCGCGCTGGGTGTCGACTGGCCGAAAGATCGCCTGAACATCTATCTGCTCGACGACGGTAAGCGCCCGGAATTTCGTGAGTTTGCCGAAAGCATTGGCATTCACTATGTGGTCCGGCCGGATAATGCACACGCCAAGGCGGGCAACATCAATCACGCGCTGAAAACGCACTGCCGCAGCGACTTCGTGGCGATCTTTGACTGCGACCATGTGCCGACGCGCGCCTTTCTGCAGATGACGATGGGCTGGTTTATCAAAGATCCCCGACTGGCGATGCTGCAGACGCCGCATCACTTTTTCTCACCCGATCCGTTTGAGCGCAACCTGGGGCGTTTTCGCCGCACGCCAAATGAGGGCTCGCTGTTTTACGGGCTGGTTCAGGATGGCAACGACACCTGGGATGCCACCTTTTTCTGCGGCTCCTGCGCCATTCTGCGCCGTGACGCGCTGGAGAAGATTGGCGGTATCGCCGTTGAGACCGTGACAGAAGATGCGCATACCTCGCTGCGCCTGCATCGCCTCGGTTACACCTCCGCCTACATCCGCATTCCCCAGGCGGCCGGGCTGGCGACAGAGAGCCTGTCAGCCCATATCGGCCAGCGTATCCGCTGGGCGCGCGGCATGGTGCAGATTTTCCGTCTTGATAATCCACTGTTCGGCAAAGGGCTGAAGTGGGTGCAGCGCCTCTGTTATGCCAATGCCATGCTCCACTTTCTTTCCGGGATCCCGCGGCTGGTGTTCCTGCTGGCGCCGCTGGCATTTCTGCTCTGTCATGCCTACATCATCTATGCGCCCGCGCTGGCGATCGCCGTCTATGTGCTGCCGCATATGCTGCACACCAGCCTGACCAACTCGCGCATTCAGGGACGCTGGCGACACTCGTTCTGGAGCGAAGTCTACGAGACGGTGCTGGCGTGGTATATCGCCCTGCCGACAACCGTCGCGCTGATTAACCCGCACAAGGGCAAATTCAACGTGACCGCCAAGGGCGGACTGGTCGAGAAGCGGCATCTGGACTGGGTGATCACCCGCCCTTATATGATGCTGGTTCTGCTCAATCTGGCGGGCGTGGTGATGGCCTTCTGGCGGCTGCAGCACGGCCCGGCCAATGAAGTGTTAACGGTGTGGGTCAGCCTGGTCTGGGTGATCTACAACATGGTGATTCTGGGGGGCGCGGTGGCGGTGTCGGTAGAAGCCCGGCAGATCCGCGAAGCGCATCGGGTAGAGATTGCAATGCCTGCGGCGATTTCGCGCGAAAACGGCCACATGCTGCCCTGCACGCTGCGTGACTATTCGGATGGCGGGGTCGGCCTGGAACTGCGTGAGCCGGATGCGCTGCTGGAGGATGAGAAGGTCTGGCTGCTGCTGCGTCGCGGGCAGCAGGAGTTCAGTTTCCCCTGCAGAGTGCAGCGCGTCTTTGGCCTGCGGGCAGGCGTGCGTCTCGACGCCCTGACTACCCGCCAGCATATCGATTTTATCCAGTGCACCTTCGCCCGCGCCGATACCTGGGCGCTGTGGCAGGACGGTTTTCCTGAGGATAAACCGGTGCAGAGCCTGGCCGATATTACGATCCTCGGCTTCAAAGGGTATCTGCGCCTGGCGGAATATGGTCCGCCGCAGTTACGTCGGTTGTTTAACCTGCTTACCGCTGGGGTAAGCTGGCTGGCTTCGCTGTTGCCGCAGGGCATCGGTCGCGCGCCTGCTTAAAATTCTGCATTGAGTTGATGATATGACGACAACGAAAGTAAACAGGTGGGTCGCTGCGCTGCTGCTGGGCTCCGCAACACTAAGCTGCGCACTGGCGCAGGAGACGGCGCCGGTCACTGCCGCTGCGGAACCCGCGCAGCAAACGATGCCGCCGGAGGCGGGTGCGCCGCTGCGCAGCAGTCAGCTGAATTTTGTGACGCTGGCGCCGCCGCCAGGCAGCATGACGCTGAGCGGGACGCGCAGCACTGGCCAGATCGAATTCGGGGTGCGCAGTGATGAGGTGGTGACGCGTGCGCTGCTCAACCTCAGCTTCCGCCCGTCGCCCGCGCTGCTGCCCACGCTGTCGCAGCTGAAAGTCTACCTCAATGATGAGCTGGTGAGCCTGATTACCCTGACGCCGGAGCAGATGGGCAAAGAGAATCAGATGCAGCTGGCGATCGATCCCCGGTTTATCAGCGACTTTAACCGCCTGCGCTTTGAGCTGGTGGGGCACTACGCAAACATCTGCGAAAATCCGGCTAACAGCACCATCTGGCTCGATATCGGCAAAGAGAGCGGGCTGGATCTGACGCTGCAGAAGCTGCCGCTGAAAAACGATCTCTCCCACTTCCCCGAGCCTTTCTTTGACGCGCGTGATAAGCGGCCATTGATGCTGCCGATGGTGTTTGCCGCCGAACCGGACATTAAGCAGCAGCGTGCCGCCGCCATCCTTGCCTCCTGGTTCGGCAGCAAGGCCGCCTGGCGTGGACAGCGTTTTCCGGTGCTCTACGATCAGTTGCCTCAGCAGCAACATGCGGTGGTCTTTGCCACCAACGATGCCCGCCCGACGTTCCTGAAAGATCTGCCTCCGGTGATGAAACCGACCGTAGAGATAATCAGTCAGCCTGACAATCCCTATGAGAAGATGCTGCTGATCCTGGGACGCAATGACGATGACCTGCTGACGGCGGTGCAGGGGATTGCACAGGGTGAGTTGCTGTTGCGCGGTGATACCTCCACCATCGATCAGGTTACGCAACTGGCCCCGCGTCAGCCCTACGATGCGCCCAACTGGGTGCGCACCGATCGCCGCACTACCTTTGCCGAGCTGTCGCAGTATGAGAACCAGCTGCAGTCTGACGGTCTGCAGCCCAATCCGATCAGCCTGACGCTGAATCTGCCGCCCGATCTCTTCCTGGTGCGGGCGCGCGGAATTGATATGGATCTGAGCTATCGCTACACCTCGCCGCCCCAGCAGGATGGTTCGCGGCTGGCCGTGAACCTGAATAACCAGTTTATTCAGGACTACCCGCTGATGCCTAAAAATACTGCCGGGCAGCAGCTGCTGCATATTCCGCTGATTCAGGGCATGCTGGATAAGAATCGTGAACTGCGCATCCCCGCGTTACGTCTGGGTGTGGTCAATCAGCTGCGCTTCGATTTTGACTATGCCAACACCTTTGTCGGCGGCACGGCTGACGGCCGCTGTGAAACCGTCACACCGGTCGGCCATCATGTGGTGCTGGATGAGAGTTCCAGCATCGACTTCTCCGGCTATCGCCACTACATCGAAATGCCGTCGCTGCAGACCTGGGCCAATGCCGGTTTCCCCTTCAGCCGCCTGGCCGATCTCTCTCAGACGCTGGTGCTGGTTCAGCCCGATCCGGATGCACAGCAGGTCAGCACGCTGCTGAACGCGCTGGGTAATATCGGCGCGCAGACCGGCTATCCGGCGCTGCGCGTGCAGCTCACCGATGACTGGAGCAGCGCGAAAAAACAGGATGCGGATCTGCTGATGATCGGCGGCATCCCTGCCGATCTTCAGGATGACCAGCGGATCAGCGCGCTGGTGAAGGCTACCGCCAGCTGGCTGAAAAAACCGGTGCGCCAGACCGCTCAGCAGACGCAGCCGCTCAGCGCGGCGGAACGAACGGCAGAAAGCCGTACCGCGATAGGTTCCCGAGGGCCGCTGGCGACCGTAATCGGTTTCCAGTCTCCTTTCTACGATCAGCGCAGTGTGGTGGCGCTGCTGGCCGATGGCAGTCCGCGAAGCTGGCAGCTGCTGGATGAAGCTCTGGAAGACAGCGGCAAGCGCAGCGCGATCTCCGGCTCCACCGCAATTATCCGCGAATCGGGCGTCAACAGCCTTCGCGTGGGAGAGACCTACTTTGTGGGCCATCTGCCGTGGTGGGAACGGCTCTGGGCCACGCTTGCGAACCATCCGTTCTGGCTGGCGCTGTGCGCCGTGCTGGTTGTGGTGCTGTTCGCCCTGCTGGTCTGGCGTCTGATGCGTCTTGTCGCGCACCGCCGCCTGCTTGACGATGAAGATGAATAAGGCGCCTCTGCTGCGGGCAGGTGTCCTGATCGGCGTGCTGGGTGCGCTGTCGGGACAGGCTGCGCCGGTCGCCGGGCCGCAGGTTTCACCGGTCGACTGGCTGCTGACCCAGGTACGTATTGGTGAATCAACCAATAAATATGAGCTGGTGCAGCAGTCGCTCTACCGTCTGGAGAAGATAGACCCGGATAACCCTCAGGTGCTGGCGGCGCGTCTGCGGCTGGCGCTGCATCAGGGCGATCTCACGGCGGCGCAGACGCTGCTGGATCAGCTCAACCGGCAGGCGCCCGGCTCGGCGGCAGCGCGTGAGTCGGCAGCAGGACTGCGCATGATGTCTCCTGACGGACGGCAGCAGTTGCAGCAGGCACGACTGCTGGCCACCTCGGGCCGTCTGGCGGAGGCGAAAGATGCCTATGATGCGCTGTTCAGCGGGGTATTCCCCGACCCGAACATCGCGCTGGAGTACTGGCGGCTGCTGGCGCGACTGCCCGGACAGCAGGATCGGGCCTGGCAGCAGCTGCAGCAGCTGGAGCAGCGTTATCCCGGCAATGTCGGGGTCGGATTGCAGATTGCCCGCATGGCATTTGATCGCCAGCAGCCGGAGCTGGCTACCGCGCAGCTGAAGCGGCTGGCGGAGAGCAGCGGCGGCCGCGATGCCGCGGCTGACCTCTGGCTGCAGCACATCAACGATCAGACGATCAGTGACAGCAGCGTGGCGCAGCTGAAAGCGTATCTGGCGGTGTTCACCGATGGCGATGCGCATCAGCAGGGCATGGAGGCGCTGAGCAGGCAGCAGAAGACCCTGGCCGATCCCGCCTACCGTGAACGGATGCGGGCGCTGGCGCTGGTGGAAGCAGGCAACGTGAATCAGGCGATGAGCACCCTGAATCGCGCGCTGAAGGCAAATCCTGATGATGCCGAACTGATGGGCGCGATGGGGCAGACGCAGGCCCGCGCGGGCCATCGCGCTGTCGCCATTCTGTGGCTGGAGCGTGCCATTAAAGCGGGTCAGCAGAGTACGCTGGTCGGCAAATGGCAGTCGCTGCTGCAGACCAACCGCTACTGGCTGGCGATAGAGCAGGGCGATAAGGCGCTGGCGCAGCACGATATTAAGAGTGCCGAGCAGCACTATCGCACGGCTCAGACGTTCGACAGCAGCGACAGCTATGCCCTGATTGGGCTGGGTGATGTGGCGATGGCGCGCAACAACAGCGCCGGTGCTGAGCAGCTCTGGCAGCGTGCGCGCCAGCTGGACGGCTCGAACATTACCGCGGTACGTCGGCTGGCGGCACTCTATCAGGCCGTTTCACCCGCCCGCGAAATGGCGTTTATCAATTCACTACCGGCCGCGCAGCAGCGGGCTCTGGCCGACACGCTGCGCGCACTGCGCAGCGACAGCCTGCGCGCGGAGGCCGACACCCTGGCGCAGCAGGCCCGCTGGCCGCAGGCGGCGAAAAAATATCGCGAGGCGCTGGCGCTGGCACCGGATGATGTCTGGCTCAGCTATCGGCTGGCTGGCGCGCTGCGCAATCGCGGTGACGTGCAGCAGGCAAATGCGGTCATGCGCGCCGTGGCACAGCAGCATCCGCAGGACCCCACTGCGCTTTACGCCACCGCACTCTGGTTCTCAGGCAACGACGATGAGCGCACGGCACTGGCTACGCTCCAGCGCCTGCCCGGGTCGCAGTGGAGCGGTGATATGCGCCAGCTCGCTGAACGCCTGAAGCAGAACCAGATCTTTGCCCAGGCCGACAGGCTGCGGGCCGCAGGCAATGAACAGGCGGCCATCGCGCTGCTTGAACAGCAGCCGGTTTCCGGCCGACGCGATCTGACGCTGGCCGACTGGGCGCTGGCGCGCGGTGACGCACAACAGGCGCTGACGGGCTATCAGCAGGTGCTGTCGCGCCAGCCGGAGGATGGTGATGCGGCGCTGGGACGCATCGAGGCGCTGGTTGCCCTGCAGCGCAACGCTGAGGCACGCCAGGCGCTGGCGCAGCTGCGGCCGACAGCGCCGGGGCTGAATGTGGCGCGCCGCGTTGCGCTGGCGTGGCAGGCAGTGGGCGAGACCGCGCGGGCCGCTGAGCTGTTCGCCGGGCTGAAACAGCGTGCCGCGTCGCTGCCACCTTCCCAGGCTAAGGCGCTGCTGTTCCGGGATGCGGCCCGGCTGGAACGCGCTCTGCAGCAGCCCGAACAGGCGCTGGCAGATTATCGTGAGGCGATGACGGCCAGCGGTATTAATAGTGGGGGCAACCTCAGTCGCGCCACGCGCAACGATCCCCGGGATACGTGGCTGGAGCGCGGCCTTCGCAGCGACACCGCCGATCTCTATCGTCAGCAGCAGACCACGCTGACGCTGCAGCAGGACTACTCACGCAACAGCGGCACCGGCGGCATCTCAGATTTCACGGCACACACCACGATGCTGCAGGCAGAGCGCCCGCTGGCCGACGGGCGCGGCTTTCTGCGCGTGGATCGGGTGGACCTCTCTGCCGGCACTTTTGCCACCCGCAACGGCAGCATCGATGAACGCTTTGGCAGCTGCGACGACGCCAGTTCGGGTGGATGTCGTGGTCCGACGCACCAGCGCGACAGCGGCACGGCGCTGGGCGCAGGCTGGCACAATGGTGTCTGGTCGGCCGACCTGGGCACCACGCCGCTGGGTTTTGAGGTCACGAACTGGACCGGCGGCCTGAGCTGGAAAACGGATATCCGCGATCTCGGTGTGACGCTGACTGCCTCACGCCGGCCCATCACCAGCTCACTGCTGGCCTATGCCGGCACGCGCGATCTGGCCGCCAGCGGCGGCAAACGCTGGGGCGGCGTGGTGGCCACCGGCGGCAGTATCGGACTGAGTTACGATCAGGGCGGCGCGCACGGCGTCTGGGGTGACATCAGCGCGCATCAGATCAGCGGCAAAAACGTCGCCGATAACAGCCGCGAGCGCCTGATGGGGGGCTACTACTACAAACTGATCAACAGCGATAACCGCCGCGCCACCGTCGGACTGAACACGATGCTCTGGCACTATCAGAAGGATCTCAGCGACTACACGTTCGGTCAGGGCGGCTACTACAGCCCGCAGCAGTATCTCTCGTTTTCTGTGCCGGTGACCTGGCGGCAGCGAACGGAGAACTGGTCGTTTGATCTTGGCGGCTCACTCTCCTGGTCGCATTCCGCCACCCATGCGCAGCAGCGTTATCCGGTCAATCCGGGCTTCGCTCTGGCCAGCAATCCCTCGTCCGCCAGCAGCACCGGCGGCGGTGTGGGCTACACGCTGCAGGCGGTCGTGGAGCGGCGGCTGACGTCAGACTGGTTTATCGGCGCGGGTGTCGACATCCAGCAGGCGAAGGATTACACGCCGAGCCACGGCCTGATCTATGTGCGCTACGCGGCTGGAGGCTGGGAAGGGGATCTTGATATGCCGCCGCAGCCCCTGATCCCTTACGCGGATTTTAAATAATCCCGGCCGGGAAAAAGCCGGACTTTTCAGACGGTAAAAAAGTCAGTTTATGGGATATACTGACCCGCATTCACCTGTCTGCTATCTGGGCTTTTTCATCCTCGGGAGAGAATTTTTGCGCGTAAGCCGGTCACTTACGATAAAGCAGATGGCGACAGTTTCGCTGGTTGCGGTTATTGCCATCAGTATTTTTATCGTCATCCAACTGTTTCATTTTGTGCAGCAGCGCAGGATTGACTACGCCCAGCAGATGGAGAACATCGCCCATACTGTTCGTCAGCCGCTGTCGGAAGCGGTGCTGCGCGCGGATATCCCGCAGGCCGAACGCATTCTTCACTCCCTGAAACCGGCCGGGATTTTATCGCGTGCCGATGTGGTGCTGCCGAATGCGTTTCAGGCGCTGCACGCCGACTTCGAGACGGAAAAACCGGTGCCGCGGCTGGTGGCCCGGCTGTTTGAACTGCCGGTGCAGATCACCCTGCCGCTCTACTCGGTAGAGAATACCGGCATGCCGAAACCGCTGGCTTACCTGGTGCTGCAGGCGAACTCCACGCGCGTCTACCAGTTTATCCTCAGTACGCTCTCGACCATGATTATCACCTATCTGCTGCTGGCGCTGATCCTGTCGGTGTCGATCAGCTGGTGTATCAATCGCCTGGTGGTGCATCCGCTGCGTAATCTCGCGCGCGAGCTGCAGGAGCTGCCCCCGCAGTCGATTCTGACGCATAAACTCGCCCTGCCGCCGAGCCACCGCGATGACGAAATCGGCATGCTGATCCGCAGTTACAACCGCAATCAGCAGGTGCTGGAGTCGATACACGATGAGATGAGCCGGCTGACCACCCATTTTGCCGTCACCGATCTGCCCAACCGCACGCTGTTTCTGGCGCTGGTCGAGCAGTTTATGTGCAATCCTGAACGGTCGCTGGGCCTGATGGTGATCCGCATCGAAACCCTGCAGGAAGCCAACGGCGTCCTGAGCGACGAGCAGCGCGATACCCTGATGCTGACGCTGGTGGAGAAGATCCGCCATACGCTGGATGACCATACCCTGCTGGCGCAGACCGGCGTCAGCGATTTTGTCCTGTTGATGAAGCGCGCCAGTAATCCGTTCCGTGCGCTGCGTCTGGCCCGCAATCTGATGATCCGCCTGAATCAGCCGGTCAATCTGCATCAGCTGCAGCTGCGTCCCAACGTCAGCATCGGCCTGGCGCTGCGCGACGATCAGCCGCTGAGCGCGAATGAGCTGCTCGATCGCGCCACCTCGGCGATGATGTCGGCCCGCCATCAGGGCAAAAATCAGATCCTGTTCTTCGACGCTGCGCTGACCGAACGCGCGCAGAAGCGCCTGACCCAGGAGCATGACATTCTGCAGGGGCTGCACGATGAGCAGTTCGCCCTCTATCTGCAGCCTCAGGTTGATATGCGTACCGGCACCTTAACCGGCGCGGAGGCGCTGCTGCGGATGCGCCAGCCGGATGGCAGCTACGGCCTGAGCGAAGAGTTTATCGCCAGCGCCGAAGAGATTGGGGTGATCAGCGCGATTGGCCGCTGGGTGTTTGAAGAGGCGTGCCGCATTCTGGCAGGCTGGCAGCGACAGGGCATCATGCTGCCGCTGAGCGTCAATATCTCTGCGGTGCAGCTGCGGGACACCGCTGTAGTCTCTCATCTGCAGTCGCTACTGGCGCGTCACCGTATTGCTCCCGGCACGCTGGTCCTGGAAGTGACAGAAACGGCGCAGCTGGAAGATGCGCAGCAGTCGATGTCGATGCTGCGTATGCTGCAGCAGACCGGGGTAGCGGTAGCCCTGGACGATTTCGGTATGGGCTATTCCAACCTTAACTATCTGCATCAGCTGAAAGCGTTGCCTGTTAATAAGCTGAAGATGGACCGCAGCTTCGTGGCGGCGCTGCCGGATGATGACACGATGGTCTGCATCGTAGCGGCCATTGCCGAGATTATTCATCTTGAGGTCATTGCCGAAGGCGTGGAAACCGCCGAGCAGCGTGACTGGCTGCTGGCACGCGGTATCGCCATCGGACAGGGCTATTTTTACGCGGAAGCCCTGCCGGTCAGCCGCTTTAACGCGCTCTGGATTGAAAAATCCTCACCGGCGCAATAACGGCCTGATTCATTGATTTTGCGAGAATTTTAGTTACAAAACCCCTTGCTGAAGCGTTTCAGTTCAGAAATACGACCCCAGGGTTTCCTGGGGCTTTGTCACCCTGTATTAATCACGTAAACAGAGTGTTATTTTCGGGTTACTGTCAGGCGCCACCTCTGTTGCCCGGCAGTCACAATAACAAATCCGACAACATCACCTCATGGCGTTAGTGGACACCTGTTTATGAAAACCTCACTTTTTAAAAGCCTTTATTTCCAGGTGCTGATGGCGATTGGCATCGGCGTTTTGTTAGGCCATTTTTACCCGGAGTTAGGGACCCAGATGAAGCCTCTGGGAGATGGCTTTGTTAAATTAATCAAGATGATTATCGCCCCGGTTATTTTCTGTACCGTGGTGACCGGCATCGCGGGCATGGAAAGCATGAAAGCGGTTGGCCGGACCGGCGCGGTTGCGCTGCTCTATTTTGAAATCGTCAGTACCATTGCGCTGATTATCGGCCTGATTGTGGTTAACGTGGTGCAGCCGGGTGCCGGGATGAACGTCGATCCGGCCACGCTGGATGCCAAAGCCGTGGCGGTTTACGCGCAGCAGGCCGAGCAGCAGGGCATCGTCGCTTTCCTGCTGGATGTGATCCCTAACAGCGTGATTGGTGCCTTTGCCAGCGGCAACATTCTGCAGGTATTGCTGTTCGCCATTCTGTTTGGTTTTGCCCTGCATCGTCTGGGTAACACCGGCACGCTGATTTTCAACGTGATCGAAAGCTTCTCTAAGGTGATTTTCGGCATCATCAACATGATCATGCGTCTGGCACCGATAGGGGCATTCGGTGCGATGGCCTTTACCATCGGCAAATATGGCGTGGGATCGCTGGTGCAGCTCGGTCAGCTGATTATCTGCTTCTATATCACCTGTGTGCTGTTTGTCGTGATTGTGCTGGGGCTGATTGCCCGCCTGTTCGCCGGCTTCAGCATCTTTAAGTTCATCGCCTATATCAAAGAAGAGCTGCTGATCGTGCTGGGCACCTCCTCGTCGGAGTCTGCGCTGCCGCGCATGCTGGATAAGATGGAAAGGCTGGGCTGTAAGAAGTCGGTGGTGGGGCTGGTTATTCCTACGGGTTACTCTTTTAACCTGGATGGCACCTCAATCTACCTGACCATGGCCGCAGTGTTTATCGCGCAGGCCACCAACGCGCACATGGACATCTTCCATCAGATTACGCTGCTGGTGGTGCTGCTGCTCTCCTCCAAAGGGGCAGCCGGGGTGACCGGAAGCGGCTTTATCGTGCTGGCGGCGACGCTCTCGGCGGTAGGCCATCTGCCGGTGGCGGGTCTGGCGCTGATCCTGGGGATTGACCGCTTTATGTCGGAAGCGCGTGCCCTGACGAACTTGATCGGTAACGGTGTGGCGACAGTGGTAGTGGCGAAGTGGGTCGATCAGCTGGACCACAAACAGCTCGACGACACCCTGGCAGGGCGGAATAAGGAGAATAAAGCGTCTGAATCTTCAATTTAATCATTGAATTTCATTTAAATCTCCACAAATGCCCGCTGTCGCTTGCCCTGACAGCGGGCATTTGCATAATGAACCCCACTTGTTTTTTTGACGTTTTTCACTTCGCTGCGCGACATCCTGAATTTCCTGTGGTCAAACACATTGTTATTGGATAACAGCGCGATTCGGCGCCCGCCGATTCGTTAATAACAGCGGCACTACGCGCCAGTGATAACAATATTTGAATTATTTGAGTAGGGGTTCACATGCAGGGCACCAGAATTCGGCTTTTGGTTGGTGGATTAATGCTGGCTGCGACCAGCTATGGTCTCCAGGCAGAAACGCTGCAACCGGATCCGGCCTGGCAGGAAGGCAAGCTGGATAATGGATTTAACTGGCAGTTACTGGCCACACCGCAACGCCCCAGCGATCGCATCGAACTGCGGCTGGTGGTGAACACCGGGTCGCTGGTGGAAAGTGCGCAACAGACCGGCTTCAGCCATCTGC
The DNA here is from genome assembly GCF_051025615.1 of Pantoea phosphatilytica. Lineage (NCBI taxonomy): Bacteria > Pseudomonadati > Pseudomonadota > Gammaproteobacteria > Enterobacterales > Erwiniaceae > Pantoea > Pantoea phosphatilytica. The sequence continues at coordinate 80,915 of NZ_JBPFDF010000005.1, read as the reverse complement.
TGCCGCGTCTGGCGATGGTGCACAACACCGCGCTCGATACGCAGCAGCAGCGCGCGCTATGGCAACAGGCGATGGATCCTCAGCATCCGCTGCCACCCGCGATCGCCTCCTATGATTACACGCAATATAACCTGAGCCTGCCCAACAACCGTCCCGAACTGCTGAAAGAGGCCCTCAACTGGCTGGCGGCCACGGCGGGCAATATGGCTATCACTGATGCCGTCGTTAACACCGCGCTCAGCGCCTCCGATCCGGTCGTCACCTGGCCGAAAGATCCGCAGGATGTCTGGTGGCGTTATCGCCTGAAAGGCTCTGCGCTGCTGGCCCACGATCCCGCCGCACAACCGCGTGCGCCGGTGGATTTAACGCAGCTCAACGAATTTTATCATCAGTGGTACACCCCGGATGCGATGACGCTCTATGTGGTTGGCAATGTTGACAGCCGTAGCCTCTCTGAGCAGATCAATAAAACCTTCTCGCCATTAACCGGCAAACGTGAAACGCCTGCGCCTCTGCCCACCCTGTCGCCGCTGCCGCACGAGCCAGTGAATCTGGTCAGCGGCAACATGACGCAGGATCGCCTCTCGCTGGTATGGGATACGCCGTGGCAGCCGATCCGCGACTCCCAGAATCTGCAGCGTTACTGGCAGGGCGATCTGGCCCGTGAAGCCCTGTTCTGGCACGTCCAGCGTGCTCTCAGTGACAGCAAGGCCCAGGGCATTCAGGTAGGCTTCGACTGTCGCGTGCTGTATCAGCGTGCGCAGTGCTCTATCAACATGGATGGTCGCAACGAGAGTCTGGCGCAGAATATGAGTCTGGTGGCGCGTGAGCTGGCAAACGTGCGCGATAAGGGCTTACCGCAGGAGGAGTTTGATGCGCTGATGGCGCAGAAGCTGCTGGAGCTGAACAAGCTGTTTACCACCTACGCCCGCACCGACACCGATGTGCTGATGAGCCAGCGCCTGCGTTCCCAGCAGAACGCCGTGGTCGATATCGCCCCTGAGCAGTATCAGAAGCTGCGTCAGACGTTCCTGGCCGGCCTGACCCGCGAGCAGTTAAACCAGGAGCTGCGCCAGCAGCTGACGCAGGAACTGATGATGGTGCTGATCCAGCCGGAAGGCGAAGCGGAAACTAACGTGAAGAGCCTGCAGAACAGCTGGGATAAAGTGATGGCGCCGTCAGCAGCACCGGCGACCGGCAATGAAGCCAGTTCGCCGGATAGTAACGTCAAAGACGTTCCGCCTGCCGCGTAACGTCAGGTCTTAGCCCTGAGCCACTCGGTCACTAACATTGGCCAGCTGGCGAGGGGCAAATCGGCCACGCCACGGATTCCGAAGCCGTGTCCGCCTTTCTGATAAAAATGCACCTCTGCCGGCACCTTGTGTTCACGCAGTGCGCCAAAAAACGCCATGCTGTGGTTCACCGACACGGCTTCATCGTCGGCAGCGTGAATAAGCAGCGTCGGCGGCACCAGTGGATGAACGCGGGTTTCCAGTGAGTAGGCTTCAATCGTCTTCTGATCGGGCCACGCACCCAGCAGACGGGTTCGCGCACCTTCATGCGCGATGCCGTCACGCATACTGATCACCGGATAGACCAGGATCATGGCATCCGGGCGCGGCGAGAAGTTTTCTGCCCCATCCTGTACCGGATAGAGTTTCTCCGCAAAGCGCGTACCCAGACTGGCGGCTACATGCCCGCCCGCTGAAAAGCCCATCATAACGATATATTTGCCATTAAGACCGCGCTGCGCCCGTTCACGCAGGACGCGCACGGCGCGCTGTGCATCCGCCAGCGGCGCATCCGGGCCTTCATGATGACCATCGTAGGGCAGGCGATAGGTCATGACCGCCAGGGTGTAACCCATCGAAGTAAAGAAGGTTGCCAGGGCGCTGCCTTCACGATCGATCATTACCCGCTGATAGCCCCCGCCCGGTGCGACCAGCAGGGTGATACCATTGGATTCGACCGGATGCCAGAGTGCGATCTCGGGGCAGCGCACGCCAGTGGCCGCGCGATCGTAAGGTTCATACTCTTTTGCCATATCGACAATCTGCGGCTGTGCGCGTGAATCGCTGGCGCCAGGTGCATCACCGTGTGGCCAGATATTAATGATTTCTGTGTGCATAAATAGATCCTGATGCGGAGAGTCTTTTAATTGTTGTTCGCGGCCGGAGAGAAAAGCGTCCTGCTGTCTTTTGATTAAAAGATGGTCTTTTTTCAGGCAGTCGTCCATCCGAAAAGGGCGAAACGGACCAGATTCGGACTATGCCTGGTGGCGGATTTATTCGGTTAACTTATTAATATTAATGGATAAATTATAAGAGGGGTTTAAGCAGTTGTGCGCACAGAAGCCGATTTAAATCACAATTTTTCTGCCTAATCTAAATGGCTGGCAGAGGTTGCTTTATTAGCCGAAATTAACCAGATATCACACTGCCAGCGATGAAGGCGAGGTTATGATTCCGGCAGCAGCGTCATCTGGATCACGCTGCAGAGGCTAACGTACCAGTCTCATTTGGGACTGATTGGCCTCATTTACCCCCCGTGCAGTTTCCTGTTGGTTGATACGGTTTAACATAAGATCGTCCGTTCATTCACAACGGTAAGATACATATCATGTCTGATAGCGATCTCTCTACCCGACAAACCTTTTGTCGCCTGTGGCCGACGATTTCTCCTTTCAAAGCCGGACTGCTGGTCGCGGGTGTTGCCCTGATTATCAACGCCGCCATCGATCCGTTTATGCTGACTTTACTGAAGACGCTGCTGGACGACGTGATTGGCAAAAATAACCACACCGTTCTGCTCTGGATGCCGCTGGTGATTATCGGGCTTATCCTGATCCGCGGTGTCAGCGGTTATATCTCCAGTTACTGTATTGCCTGGGTGTCGGGCAAAGTGGTGATGACGCTGCGTCGCCGCCTCTTCAGCCATATGATGGGAATGCCGGTCTCCTTTTTTGATCAGCAGTCGACCGGTACGCTGCTTTCCCGCATCAGCTACGATTGCGAACAGGTTGCCTCTTCATCGTCCAGCTCGCTGGTGACGGTGGTGCGTGAAGGCGCTTCAATCATCGGCCTGTTTGTGATGATGTTCTACTATAGCTGGCAGCTTTCACTGATCCTGCTGGTGCTGGCACCTGTCGTGTCGCTGGCGATCCGCATCGTCTCCAGGCGTTTTCGTCGCATCAGCAAAAACATGCAGAACACGATGGGGCAGGTGACCACCCATGCCGAGCAGATGCTGAAAGGGCATAAAGAGGTGCTGATGTTTGGCGGTCAGCAGGCTGAAACCGCCCGCTTCGAACAGGTCAGCAACACCATGCGTCGTCAGGGAATGAAGATGGTGTCAGCGACTTCGCTCTCCGATCCCATTATTCAGCTGCTCGCCTCGTCGGCGCTCGCCTTTGTGCTCTATGCAGCCAGTTTTCCGTCGGTGATGGCCACGCTGACGGCGGGCACCATCAGCGCAGTCTTTTCCGCCATGCTGATGCTGATGCGGCCGTTAAAGTCGCTGACCAACGTTAACGCTCAGTTTCAGCGTGGCATGGCCGCCTGTCAGACCCTGTTCACCATTCTGGATACTGAACAGGAGAAAGATGAGGGCCGCCGGGTCGTTAAACGCACCAGCGGCTCGATTGAATTCAGGGATGTCACCTTTACCTACCCAGGCGCGGAAAGAGCGGCGCTGCGGCATATTAATCTGACGCTGCCTGCCGGTAAAACCGTGGCGCTGGTGGGGCGATCCGGTTCGGGTAAATCCACGCTTGCCAGCCTGCTGACGCGGTTTTACGACATCGACAGCGGCGCGATTCTACTGGATGGCCACGATCTGCGTGAGTACACTCTGGCTTCGCTGCGTGAGCAGGTGGCGCTGGTCTCTCAGCATGTTCACCTGTTTAATGACACCGTCGCCAACAATATCGCCTACGCCCGCACGGACGTCTTCAGCCGTGAGGCGATTGAGAAAGCGGCGCAGATGGCACATGCTCTTGAGTTCATCAATAAAATGGAGAACGGACTGGATACCGTGATCGGGGAAAATGGTGTCCTGCTGTCGGGTGGGCAGCGTCAGCGTATTGCCATTGCCCGTGCGCTGCTGCGCGACAGTCCGATTCTGATCCTCGATGAGGCGACCTCCGCTCTGGATACCGAATCTGAACGCGCGATCCAGTCAGCACTGGAGACGCTGCAGCAGAACCGGACCACGCTGATTATCGCTCACCGGCTTTCCACCATCGAAAAGGCCGACGAGATCCTGCTGGTTGAAGAGGGCGAGATCGTTGAGCGTGGCTCGCATCAGCAGCTACTGCAGAAGAACGGCGCGTATGCGCGGCTCTATCAGATGCAGTTCAGTCAGCCGCGCTGTGCGTAAAACCTCTCTGTGCCTTAACCGATTCTGACAGCCCGTCAGTCAGCCCGAAAATGCGCCCGGAGGCGCATCTTTCTGGCATAGCGGCTGTCCCAGCCTCGTGCAACAACGCTGGCTGCCCGCCTGTCAGTCAGGCATCGCCTCCGCCGGGATAATCGCCCCGCGATGCTGGATCACGGTGCTGGCAAGCTGGTGTCCGCGCTGCGCGGCGGCGTCTGCGGCGGCACCGGTCAGACGGCGCGCCAGATAACCGGCGCTGAACGAATCACCGGCTGCGGTGGTGTCGATTACCTTCTCCTTCGCCAGGCGGAGCGCAGGAACTTCGATCAGCGGCGCATCATCAAGCGCCACCAGGCAGGCGTCTGCGCCCCGCTTAATCACGATCTCGCGGACACCCGCCTGGCGCGTCCGGGCGATAACCTCATCCAGCGGCTGTTCGCCCCACAGCAGATGTTCATCATCCAGCGTCAGGAAGGCGATATCGGTGTGACTGAGCATTGCGCGATAGGCGGCCTGTGCGCTAAGCCGATCGGTCCAGAGCCGCGGGCGGTAGTTGTTATCGAAAATCACCTGACCGCCGTTTGCCCGGCAGCGCGCCAGCAGCGCCATCAGCCGGTCACGACTCGCTGACGGTAGAATCGCCAGGCTGATGCCGCTGAGATAGAGGTAATCGTAGTGGGTAAGCTGTTCGGCGATCGCCGCCGACTGCGGGCTGTCGAGCCAGTAACGCGCTGCCGCATCGCTGCGCCAGTACCAAAATGTGCGTTCACCGTCGGCATCCGTTTCAATGACATAGAGTCCCGGCATTTTGTTGCTGAGACGCTGGATCAGGTCGGTGTTGATCTGCTCCTGCTGCCAGGCGGCGATCATCTGGTCGCTGAACGAATCGGTTCCCAGTGCGGTAACATAATCGACCCGCAGCTGCTGCGTATCAACCTGGCGGGCGAGGTAGACGGCGGTGTTAAGCGTATCGCCGCCGAAACCGCGTTTAATGTTCTCACCCTTTTCAGACAACTCAATCATGCATTCGCCGATGATGGCGATTTTCTTTTGCGTCATGGCTCGGAACCCCCAGTGAAATATCACGCTAGTCTCGCGTCTGGTATGGCAGACGTCAACGTTTTTAAAACAGCGTTTTAATTTAGCTTAAGGTGCTGAATAGTGCCGATCTGGCAGATAAGCGCGGCTAATTCCGGCCTGTTTTGCCGATTATCTTAACGAAATGGCTGATAAACTCCCGGCTTAATGTGGCCGGGCTGTTCATCGCATTATCACAGGCAACCCCGATAATCGCGGCAGCGTCACCCGTTTTGGGGACCAGTTACCCACCAGGAAAAAAATGGTAATGGAGAGTATTCTTCAGAGGCTGCCGTCTTCAACTGACCTCAATCACTGCCCCGGAAGCCCGCTCTTCTGGCAACAATGTCAGCGGCACTATCGCTTTCAGCCTATCTACCGGGTAAGCGGCCGGTTGCTCGCCATTGAGCTGCTGACCGCCGTGGCTCATCCCGCCGCGCCGGACCAGCCGCTCTCTCCCGAAGCCTGGTTTGCCGGGCTCGATGTCGCGCAGCGCCTGAACGTGGTGCATGAGCAGCTGGATCTGCTCACGCAGTGGTCATCCTTTTTTGAGCGCCATGCGGTGATGGCTTCGGTCAACATCGACGGGCCTTCTCTGCTCGCCATTCAGCACCGACCCGCGATTCGCCGCCTGATCGCCCGCCTGCCCTGGCTCCGTTTTGAGCTGACCGAGCATCAGGCGCTGCCGCAGCCGGAGAAAGTCGCAAAGATAACGGAACTGGGCCCTCTGTGGCTGGATGATTTTGGCTCGGGGATGGCCAATTTTTCGGCGCTGACGGAGCTGCAGTATGATTACATTAAGTTATCGCGCGACCTGTTTATGCTGCTGGACAGCAGTGATGAAGGGCGGGGCATGTATCCGATGCTGCTGGCGCTGATCAATCGCTACTGCAATGGCGTCATCGTGGAGGGTGTCGAAACTGAAGCGCAGTGGCAGCAGGTTAAAGCCTCGTCAGCGATTGCGGCGCAGGGCTACTACTTTTCGCGGCCGGTTCCGTTTCCCGAACTGAATCACCTTACTCTCCAGCTTCCCTGATGCCGTTAGCCGTGGTCTCGACTATCTTTAACCCAGACCGTGAATGTGCAAGGAGAAAGCGTAATGTCGCGTACCGGGAAAATAGTCAGCTGGGTTGTGGGAATTCTGGTGCTGTTGATTGTGGTGATCATCGTCATCATCGCCACCTTTGACTGGAATCGCCTGAAACCCACCATCAACCAGAAAGTCTCGACCGAGTTAAACCGGCCCTTTGCGATTCGGGGGGATCTGGGTGTCGACTGGGTGCGTCATCGTGACGAGTCAGGCTGGCGGCGTTGGGTGCCGTGGCCGCAGCTGCATGCGGAAGATATCATGCTGGGCAATCCGCCCGGCATTCCTGACGTGACCATGGTGCATCTGCAGCGGGCCGATGCGACGCTCTCCCCGCTCTCGCTGCTGCATAAAGAGCTGTTTATCCCCTGGATTAAACTGCAGCGGCCTGATGCCCGGCTGATCCAGACGGCCGATAAGAAGAACAACTGGACGTTCGACCTCGCCAGCAGTGACAGCGATGAGAAGGCGAAAACGCCCTCCGCCTGGTCATTCCGCCTGGATAACATTCTGTTTGACCAGGGGCAGATTCGCTATCGCGATGCAGTTAACCGCGCGGACGTCACCGTTCAGATCAATCCGCTGGGTAAACCGGTGCCTTACGCGCAGATCGCCGGCGGCGACGACCAGCAGAAGGGCGCGGGCGACTTCGTCTTTGGCTGGAAGGCCAGTGGCAGCTACAACAACGAGAAGCTCAGTGGCGAAGGGAAGACCGGCGGCATGCTGTCGCTGCGCAGCCAGAACACCCCGTTCCCGATTCAGGCCGATGTCCGCAATGGCACCACCCGCGTTCAGGTGACCGGTGGCCTGCAGGATCCGATGAACCTCGGCGGCCTGAACGTGCGGCTGCGTTTCTCTGGCGATACGCTGGCGAACCTGTACGGTCTGACCGGCGTGCTGTTGCCGGACACCCCGCCGTATGAAACCGATGGTCATCTGATCGCAAAATTCAACGGCAAAAAGGGCGCGGTCTACCGTTATGAAAAATTCAACGGCCACATTGGTGACAGCGATATTCACGGTTCGCTGGTCTACAGTCAGGTCAAACCCCGCCCGACCCTCAGTGGCGAGCTGACCTCTGAGCAGCTGCGGATAGCCGATCTGGGGCCGTTGATTGGTGTGGACTCTGGCAAAGGCAGCGAGAAAACGGCGCAGGCGAAGGCCCGGCGCGGTGAGAAATCGAATCAGCCTGCCGACCGCGTACTGCCGCACGATAAGTTTGAGACCAAAAGCTGGGACGTGATGGATGCCGACGTGAAGTTCAGCGGCAAACGTATCGAACACAGCAATTCGCTGCCGTTAAGCGATCTTTATACCCATCTGCAGATGAAAAACGGTGACCTGCTGCTGGATCCGCTGCGCTTTGGTGTAGCAGGCGGCAACCTGAACAGCACTATCCGTCTTGAGGGCAGTCGCTCACCGATGCGCGGGCGCGTGGATCTGCATGCGCGTAAGCTGCGCCTGCGTCAGATGTTCCCGGATGTGCAGGCGATGCAGAACAGCCTCGGCCAGCTCAACGGCGATGCCAGCTTTACCGGCACAGGGAACTCGGTAGCCGACCTGCTGGCGACCAGCAACGGCCAGCTTAAGCTGCTGATGAACGATGGCCTGATCAGCCGCAGCCTGATGGAGATCGCTGGCCTGAACGTCGGTAACTATCTGGTGGGCAAACTGTTTGGCGATGATCAGGTGCGGATCAACTGCGCCGCCACGGATATCCGGCTGCAGAACGGTCTGGCGACGCCCAGCCTGTTTGTGTTCGATACCGAGAACGCGATCATCAACGTGTCAGGCAACGCGAACTTTGCCAGTGAGCGGCTGGATCTCTCGGTCAATCCCGAGAGTAAAGGCATCCGTATCGTGACGCTGCGTTCGCCGCTCTATGTGCGCGGCACGTTTAAAAATCCTGACGCGGGCGTTAAAACGGGGCCGCTGCTGGCGCGCGGTGCCGCAGCCGTGGCGCTGGGCGCGGTAGTCGGCCCGGCCGCCGCGCTGCTGGCACTGATCTCCCCCAGCGACAATGAAGATAACCAGTGCAGCACCGTACTGCAGCAGATGAAGCAGAAGAAGTGATCAGTTGCGGTAGAGCACTTTGATAATGTGGTAACCAAAGCTGGTTTTTACCGGCCCGTAAGGCGTCAGCAGCGGGCAGGTAAAGACCGCTTTATCAAAGGCCGGTACCATCTGTCCCTGACGGAACTCCCCCAGATCCCCCCCCTTCCGGCCGGAAGGGCAGGTTGAGTGTTTCTTTGCCAGCTGCTGGAAATTGCCGCCTTTCGCCAGTTTCGCCAGAATCTCTTTTGCCAGCGCTTCCTCTTTGACCAGGATGTGTAAAGCCGCCGCGGTTTTCGCCATGTTGGTATCTCGGTTGTGTATAATTGCCGCCCAGTATAAACCCCTTTCTTTTGATTCAATCAGGCGATTTCTTCTATGCGTTTAAACCCCAGCCAACAACGTGCCGTCGAATTTGTTACCGGTCCCTGTCTGGTGCTGGCGGGCGCGGGATCGGGTAAAACCCGCGTGATTACCAATAAAATTGCCCATCTGATTCGTGAGTGCGGCTATCAGGCGCGCCATATCGCGGCGGTGACCTTTACCAACAAGGCGTCGCGCGAAATGAAAGAGCGTGTGGCGCAGACCCTGGGCCGCAAAGAGGCGCGCGGCCTGCTGATCTCGACGTTCCATACGCTGGGTCTTGAGATCATCAAGCGCGAAACGGCGGCGCTGGGCATGAAGTCCAACTTCTCGCTGTTCGACGATCAGGATCAGCTCGCGCTGCTGAAAGAGCTGACGAAAGAGTGGCTGGAAGAGGATAAGACGCTGTTGCAGCAGCTGATCTCTGCCATCTCAAACTGGAAGAACGATCTGGTCGATCCGCCAACCGCCACCGCGCAGGCGCGATCGCAGCAGGATCATATCTTTGCCCACTGTTACGCCCTCTACAGCCAGCATCTCAAATCGTGCAACGTGCTGGACTTTGACGACCTGATTCTGCTGCCAACGCTGCTGCTGCAGCGTAATCCGGAGGTGCGTGAACGCTGGCAGCAGCGTATCCGTTACCTGCTGGTGGATGAGTATCAGGATACCAACACCAGCCAGTATGAGCTGGTAAAGCTGCTGGTCGGCGCGCGGGCCCGCTTCACGGTGGTGGGCGACGATGACCAGTCGATCTACTCCTGGCGCGGCGCACGGCCGCAGAATCTGGTGCTGCTGAGTCAGGATTTCCCGGCGCTGGAGGTGGTGAAGCTGGAGCAGAACTACCGCTCATCGCAGCGCATTCTGAAAGCGGCAAACATCCTGATCGCCAATAATCCGCACGTCTTTGAAAAGCGTCTCTTTTCGGAGCTGGGGCAGGGCAGCGAACTCAAGGTGCTGACCGCCAACAGCGAGGAGCACGAAGCCGAACGGGTGACCGGCGAACTGATCGCGCACCACTTTATCAACCGGACGCAGTATAAAGATTACGCGATCCTTTACCGGGGCAATCATCAGTCGCGAACCTTTGAAAAGTTCCTGATGCAGAACCGCATCCCCTATCGCATCTCGGGCGGTACCTCGTTCTTCTCACGACCGGAGATCAAAGATCTGCTCGCCTATCTGCGCGTGCTGACCAATCCCGAGGATGACAGCGCGTTTCTGCGCATCGTGAACACGCCGCGCCGCGAGATTGGCCCGGCCACGCTGCAGAAGCTCGGTGAGTGGGCCAGCCTGCGCAGTAAAAGCCTGTTTAACGCCAGCTTTGATGTCGGGCTGGGGCAGACGCTTACCGGGCGCGGTCTGGAGCACCTGCAGCGGTTTACCCACTGGCTGAATGAGATTATCCAGCTGGCCGAACGTGAACCGGTCAACGCCGTCCGCGATCTGATCCGCGGCATCGACTATGAGAGCTGGCTGTTCGAAACCTCTGGCAGCCCGAAAGCCGCCGAGATGCGGATGAAGAACGTCAATACGCTGTTTCAGTGGATGACCGAAATGCTTGAAGGCAGCGATATCGACGAGCCGATGACCCTGGCGCAGGTTGTCACCCGCTTTACCCTGCGCGACATGATGGAGCGCGGCGAAAGCGATGAGGAGCTGGATCAGGTGCAGCTGATGACGCTGCACGCCTCAAAAGGGCTGGAGTTCCCCTATGTCTTCCTCGTCGGGATGGAAGAGGGACTGCTGCCGCATCAGAGCAGCATCGATGAGCACAATATCGAAGAGGAGCGCCGTCTGGCTTACGTCGGTATCACCCGGGCGCAGAAAGAGCTGACCTTTACCCTGTGCCGCGAACGCCGGCAGTATGGCGAGCTGGTCCGGCCTGAACCGAGTCGTTTTCTGCTGGAGCTGCCGCAGGACGATCTGCAGTGGGAGACCGAGCGCAAGGTGGTCAGTGCCGAGGAGCGGATGAAAACCGGTCAGAGCCGGGTTGCCGGGCTGAGAGCGATGCTGGATAAGGCGAAGAAGGGTTAAGACAGGAAAACGGAGAGGCGATGGACATTCGCCTCTCCGGGCCGGGCTTACGACAGCGTTAACAGCCAGTGGACGTAAGACTGATAATGGCTTTCCTGCTCAAGCAGTTCACTGCGCAGCGGATGCGCCTCCAGCCAGCCCGCGGGCAGGGTCAGATGCAGGGCATCATCGTCCGCCTGAAGCCGGACCGCAGGCAGGGTGTCATCGCGACGACGGGTGGAGAAGATGATCGCCAGCCGCAGCAGACGGCACATCCGTTCCGCCAGGCGCGGCGGCAGGGCATTCTGCTGGGTCAGCAGCGCCAGATCGATGCTGCCGCTCTGATTCTGCAGTAAACAGGCCAGCAGCTTCTTCTGCGCCGGGGTGAAGCCGGGCAGGTCGAGATGACGCACCAGGTAGGCCGCATGCTGTGGTGCATGGCGGAAATCGACGCTCAGGCCGATTTCGTGGATCGTGCAGGCGCTGATCAGCAGCTCACGACAGCGTTGATCCAGCTTCCACGGCGTGGAAACCTGGCGGAAAAAGCTCTCTGCCAGCTGACGCACGCGATCGGCCTGTTCAACATCAATGCTGAAACGGCGCTGGACGTTGTGCAGGGTGCGGGTGCGAATATCGCGATCGATGGGCAGATGCAGCATGCCGTAGACCAGCCCTTCGCGCAGGGCGCCGCCCGCCAGCGTCATGCTGTCGATACTCAGCTCCTGGAAGATGGCGATCAGAATCGACAGACCGCTGGGGAACACCAGTGCCCGCTCCAGCGTCAGCCCTTCGATTTCCAGCTCTTCCAGTTTGCCGCACTGAATGGCGCGCTGTTTCAGCTGCTGAAGTTTATTCAGCGTGATGCGCTCATCCATGCCCTGAGCGACCATGATCTCCTGCAGCGCCTGAACCGTGCCGGAGGCACCGACGCACGCCTGCCAGCCCTGCTCACGCAATTGGGCGGCAATGGGCTGGATCATCGCCCGTGCGGCGCGCTCTGCCTGATCAAAGTTCTCTTTTGCCAGATGGCGGTCGCTGAAGAAGCGTTCCAGCCAGGTGACGCAGCCCATCGGCAGACTGAACAGCACCGAAGCATGGGAGCCGTCGCCGGTCGCCAGCTCGGTGCTGCCGCCGCCGATGTCGACCACTAAACGCTGATCGGAACCGCCAGTGGTGTGGGCCACACCCTGATAAATCAGGCGCGCCTCTTCCTCACCGCTGATGACGTTGATGGGGCAGCCGAGGATCTGCTGAGCCGTGTCGAGGAACGTCTGCGCGTTGGCCGCCAGACGCAGCGTGGCGGTCGCCACCACGCGAATCTGATCGAGGGGAATATCCTGCAGTTGTTCAGAGAAGAGTCTCAGGCACTGCCAGCCGCGCGACATCGCCTCGGCTGACAACAGGTTATTTTTATCCAGTCCGGCGGCAAGGCGAACCTTGCGCTTAATTTTCGCAACGGTCTGGATACTGCCAGAGACCTCGCGCACCACCAACATATGAAAGCTGTTAGATCCTAAATCAATCGCTGCATAGAGTGACGACGCGCTTAGCATGATGGCCTAACCTGAACGTTTACGGTTGTTGTTGCGTGGTGCACCGCGACGATTGCCGTTGTTGCCCCCGCGACGCGGGCCATTACCGGAACGGCTGCGTTGCAGACGTTTAGGCGGCGGTAAATCGGTTAACAGCGCTTCGCTGCTGTACTTGCTGACCGGAATACTGTGACCGATATACTCTTCGATCGACGGCAGATTCAGCGCGTACTCTTCACAGGCCAGGCTAATTGAGTGTCCGCTGGCACCGGCACGACCCGTACGGCCAATGCGGTGAACGTAATCTTCACAGTCGTCAGGCAGGTCGTAGTTAAAGACGTGCGTCACCGCCGGAATGTGCAGACCACGGGCAGCCACGTCGGTGGCAACCAGAATATCCACATCACCTTTGGTGAAGTCATCCAGAATGCGCAGACGCTTCTTCTGAGCCACGTCGCCGGTCAGCAGGCCAACACGGTGTCCATCGGCGGCCAGATGGCCCCAGATATCTTCACAGCGGTGTTTGGTGTTAGCAAAAACAATGGCACGGTCGGGCCACTCTTCTTCGAGCAGCGTCTGCAGCAGGCGCATTTTCTCTTCGTTAGACGGATAGAAAAGCTCTTCCTGAATGCGATGACCGGTTTTTTGCTCCGGTTCCACTTCCACATATTCCGCACTGTTCATGTGCTCGAATGCCAGCTCACGGACGCGATAAGAGAGCGTAGCTGAGAAGAGCATGCTCAGACGCTGAGTGGCCGGCGGCATGCGACGGAACAGCCAGCGGATATCTTTGATAAAGCCGAGATCGAACATGCGGTCGGCTTCATCCAGCACCATGACCTGAATGGCGCTGAGATTGACGTGATTCTGCTTCGCATAATCGATCAGGCGACCGGTGGTGGCGACCAGAATATCAACGCCCTGTTCCAGCACTTTCAGCTGTTTGTCGTAACCGTCTCCGCCATAGGCGAGACCCAGTTTCAGGCCGGTTGAGGCGGTGAGGGGTTCGGCATCCGCATGAATCTGCACAGCAAGTTCACGCGTCGGCGCAAGAATTAATGCCCGTGGCTGGTTTACCTGCCGGCCTTCAGCCGCAGGATGAGAAAGAAGATGATGAAACGTTGACGTCAGAAACGCCATCGTTTTGCCGGTACCGGTTTGCGCCTGGCCTGCGACATCACGCCCTGAAAGCGTAAAAGGCAGAGCTAACGCCTGAATCGGCGTGCAGTACTGAAAGCCTTTACTATCAAGGGCTTCCACCACTTTCGGGTGCAGGGCGAAGTCGGAAAACTTCTGTTCAGTTAAGTGTGTTTTGCTCATAGTGTGGTAGAATATCAGCTTACTATCGCTTTACGAAAGCGTATCCGATGAAATAAAGTCAACCTACATTGGTATATATTACGCCAATTCGCCAGGCATAATCTTGTGGAGTAAAACATGAGCAGCGATAAAATCGTTCATCTGACCGATGACAGTTTCGACACCGACGTGCTGAAAGCCGACGGCGTTACACTGGTAGATTTCTGGGCTGAATGGTGTGGTCCTTGCAAAATGATCGCGCCAATCCTTGATGAAGTTGCAGAAGAGTATGATGGCAAGCTGACCATCGCTAAGCTGAATATTGACGATAACCCAGGCACGGCACCGAAGTATGGCATTCGTGGTATCCCGACGCTGCTGCTGTTCAAAAATGGCGAAGTTGCCGCGACCAAAGTGGGCGCGCTGTCTAAAGGCCAGCTGAAAGAGTTCCTGAACGCTAATCTGGCGTAATTCAGGGCTGAACGTCTGGCAGTGGTGAATTTATCTCCTGCTGCTGGACGTTCGCTTTCAGGCGTGCTAATTTACCCATACTGCATTACGCACTTACCCTGTAGTTAGCATCTAAAAGTTTTCCCTTGTTGAACCCTGTCGCACTGTACCTTTTAAAGAGAGAACGGTTCAGCAATCTTACGGTTAGCTCCAACTCTGGCATCACATTCGGACATCTTTCTGCATACCGATCGCCATTTCATACGATGATCGTCGGGAAGCGCCGAAAAGAGCCATTAACGGCATGGATTAATTGCCATACCATTCACGACAAACATTCCGAGTATTACCCCGAGTTTAAGAACCCATCACTATGAATCTTACCGAATTAAAGAATACGCCGGTTGCTGAGCTGATTACTCTCGGCGAAAATATGGGGCTGGAAAATCAGGCTCGCATGCGCAAGCAGGACATTATCTTTTCAATCCTGAAGCAGCACGCGAAAAGCGGCGAAGACATCTTCGGTGATGGCGTGCTGGAGATCCTTCAGGATGGATTTGGATTCCTCCGTTCAGGAGACAGCTCCTACCTCGCCGGCCCTGATGATATCTACGTTTCCCCCAGCCAAATCCGCCGCTTCAACCTCCGCACTGGTGACACCATCTCTGGCAAAATCCGTCCACCGAAAGAAGGTGAGCGTTATTTTGCACTGCTGAAAGTTAACGAAGTTAACTATGACAAGCCGGAGAATGCGCGTAATAAGATTCTGTTCGAAAACCTCACACCGCTGCACGCCAACAAGCGTCTGCGTATGGAGCGGGGTAATGGCTCAACGGAAGATTTAACCGCCCGCGTACTGGATCTGGCTTCGCCAATCGGTCGTGGTCAGCGCGGTCTGATCGTGGCACCGCCGAAAGCCGGTAAAACCATGCTGCTGCAGAACATTGCGCAGAGCCTGGCGTACAACTACCCGGACTGCGTGCTGATGGTGCTGCTGATTGACGAACGTCCGGAAGAAGTGACCGAGATGCAGCGTCTGGTTAAAGGCGAAGTCATCGCCTCGACCTTCGATGAGCCAGCTTCACGCCACGTTCAGGTTGCTGAAATGGTGATCGAGAAGGCCAAGCGTCTGGTTGAGCACAAGAAAGACGTTATCATCCTGCTTGACTCCATTACCCGTCTGGCGCGCGCCTACAACACCGTCGTACCGGCTTCAGGTAAGGTTCTGACAGGTGGTGTGGATGCCAACGCCCTGCATCGTCCAAAGCGCTTCTTTGGTGCGGCACGTAACGTGGAAGAGGGCGGCAGCCTGACCATCATTGCAACGGCGCTGGTTGATACCGGTTCGAAGATGGATGAAGTGATTTACGAAGAGTTTAAAGGTACAGGTAACATGGAACTGCACCTTGCGCGTAAAATTGCTGAAAAACGTGTCTTCCCGGCGATCGATTACAACCGTTCCGGTACACGTAAAGAAGAGCTGCTGACTTCTCAGGAAGAGCTGCAGAAGATGTGGATCCTGCGCAAGATTATTCACCCGATGGGCGAAATCGACGCGATGGAGTTCCTCATCAACAAGCTGGCGATGACCAAAACCAACGATGAATTCTTCGACATGATGAAGCGTTCTTAATCCGAAACTGCCAGGCCGAACCTTTGATTCGGCTTTTTTAGTCCGGATGCGCAGAAAATCGACCTGACGCCACGTCTCAACGTGGCGTTTTTCATTTATGAGCTATAGGATTGAACACTGGCAGGAGCATTTATAATGACTGTGGTAGCGATGGCGAAGGTTTAATCGTTCGTCTGTCTCTTTACGCAGAATTCGGAATCCGACACAGCGACAGGCGAGCTTTTTCGCGTATTGTTGTGCGGGATGTTAGCTGAGAGCGTTTAACGTGAATTTACTCACTATGAGTACTGAGCTTGGATTAATTTTTCTCTTTTCTTTGGCTTTCCTCTTTTTTGCTCGAAAAGCAGCTAAAAAAATTGGTTTAGTGGATAAGCCTAACTCACGTAAACGCCACCATGGCGCGATTCCGTTGGTCGGCGGCATTTCTGTGTTCGCAGGTATCTGCTTCACGTTCGCCATTACCAACTACTATCTGCCCCACGCGCTGCTCTATCTGGGCTGTGCCGGTGTGCTGGTGCTGGTCGGGGCGCTGGATGACCGTTTCGACATCAGCGTTAAAATCCGTGCGGTCGTGCAGGCCATTGTCGCGCTGGTGATGATGTTTGGTGCCAAGCTCTACCTGCTCAGCCTGGGATTTATCGTTGGGCCAATCGAGCTGATCGTCGGGCCCTTCGGCTATGTGCTGACGCTGTTTGCCGTCTGGGCCGCAATTAACGCCTTTAACATGGTAGACGGCATTGACGGTCTGCTGGGCGGACTCTCGTCGGTGACATTTGCCGCGATGGGGATCATCCTCTACTTCGACGGCCAGACCAGCCTCGCGATGTGGTGTTTTGCGATGATCGCCGCCACGCTGCCCTATATCCTGCTGAATCTCGGCTTCCTGGGACGCCGCTTCAAGGTCTTTATGGGCGATGCCGGCAGCACCATGATCGGTTTCACCATTATCTGGATTCTGCTGGAAACCACCCAGGGTCTGAGCCATCCCATTACCCCTGTGACCGCGCTGTGGCTGATTGCCATTCCCCTGATGGACATGGTGGCGATTATGTATCGTCGCCTGCGTAAAGGCATGAGTCCGTTTTCGGCTGACCGTCAGCACATTCATCATCTGATTATGCGAGCCGGTTTCAGCTCGCGTCAGGCCTTTGTACTGATTACCGTGGCAGCGGCGATCCTGGCCGGTATCGGTGTGCTGGGTGAATATCTGGCGTTCATCCCGGAATGGGTAATGCTGCTGCTGTTCCTGGGCGCTTTTATGGTTTACGGCTACTGCCTGAAACATGCGTGGCGTGTGGCGCGACGTGTGCGGCGCATCAAGCGTCGTCTGAGCCATTATCGCGAAGCCAAAAACAAATGAACCCGATGCTGATAAAGGATAATGCTGGCATGCCTTCTGACGTTGTGGACAACGAACTGGATATACGCAGCTTTGGCTGCCGTTTATGGCGCGGTAAGCGCTGGATTGTCGGGCTGGCGCTGCTGTTTGCGCTGGTCGCCTGGCTCGCCACGCTGCTGATGAGACAGGTCTGGAGCACCACGGCGATCACCGATCGACCCACGGTCAACATGCTGGGATCGTACTATGCGCAACAGCAGTTCCTGACCAACCTGGATGCGCGCAACAACGCCTTGACCCTGGCGGCGCCGTCACCGACCGTGATGGATGAGGTCTATCAGGAGTTCACGATGCAGCTCGCCTCCTGGGATACGCGTCGTGAGTTCTGGCAGCAGACCGACTACTACAAAAGCCGGAAAACGGGCAATGCGCACAACGATGCCGCCCTGCTCGACGATATGATCGGCAATATTCTCTTCACCCCCGCCGACGCGGCGCATAATCTGCCCGACAACGTCAGACTTAAAGCCGAAACTGCGGGCGACGCCAATAATCTGCTGCGTCAGTACATCGCCTACGCCAGTGAGCGCGCCGCGCGTCACCTGAACGATGAGCTGAAAGGGGCCTGGCAGGCACGCACGAATCAGCTGCAGGCGCAGGTAAAACGTCAGGAAGATGTGGCGAATGCCGTCTTCCAGCGCCAGCAGCATCGGCTTGAGCAGGCGCTGAAGATCGCCAGCCAGCAGGGCATCAGTCAGAAACAGACGCGCGAAGCGGGTGAAAACCTGGCGGACAGCGATCTCTTCCTGCTGGGGCAGCCGGTTTTACAGGGGCAACTGGATACCCTGCGCGCGACCGGCCCGGCGTTTGATATCAGCTATGATCAAAACAGGGCAATGCTGGCAACGCTGCAGGCCGGGCCAAAACTGAACAGCCAGTTCCAGACCTACCGTTATCTGCGTACGCCGGAAGAGCCGGTTTCCCGTGACAGCCCGCGACGTCTGTTCATGATGATTCTGTGGGGTGCGGTTGGCGCATTAACAGGCGCCGGTGTGGCGCTGGCACGTCGTCCGCGTCTGATGTCAGACACGCATGATTGAGAGAAACAGTGTGAAAGTTCTGACCGTATTTGGTACTCGTCCGGAAGCCATTAAAATGGCCCCGCTGGTTCAGGCGCTGGCGCAGGATCCTGCGTTTGAGTCGCGGCTCTGCGTCACGGCGCAGCATCGCGAAATGCTTGACCAGGTGCTGCGCCTGTTCAGGCTGCAGCCGGACTACGACCTCAATATCATGCGTCCCGAGCAGGGACTGACTGAGATCACCTGCCGTATTCTGGAGGGGATGAAAACCGTCCTGCTCGACTTTAAGCCGGACATCGTGCTGGTACATGGTGATACCACCACCACGCTGGCGGCGAGCCTGGCGGCTTTTTATCAGCAGATCCCTGTCGGCCATGTGGAGGCGGGGCTGCGCACCGGCGATCTCGCGTCGCCGTGGCCGGAAGAGGGGAACCGCAAACTCACCGGCCATCTTGCCCGTCTGCACTTCACGCCTACTGCCCGATCGCGTCAGAATCTGCTGCAGGAGAATCTGCCGGATGCGCGAATTATCGTGACCGGCAACACGGTCATTGATGCGCTGCTGTGGGTGCGCGATCGGGTGCTGGATGACACCAGCCTGAATGCGGAGCTGGCAGCGCGCTATCCGTTCCTCGATCCCGCTAAGAAACTGGTGCTGGTCACGGGCCATCGGCGTGAAAGTTTTGGCGGCGGTTTTGAACGTATCTGCAGCGCGCTGGCGCAGATCGCCCGTCAGCATCCGCAGGCGCAGATCGTCTATCCGGTGCATCTCAATCCCAATGTCAGCGAGCCGGTGAACCGCATCCTCAGCGGCATTGAGAATATCATCCTGATCGAACCCCAGGAGTATCTGCCGTTTGTCTGGCTGATGAACCGTGCCTGGCTGATCCTCACTGACTCCGGCGGTATCCAGGAGGAGGCGCCTTCGCTGGGTAAACCGGTCCTGGTGATGCGTGATACCACCGAACGCCCCGAAGCGGTCGACGCGGGGACGGTCAGACTGGTGGGAACCGATATCGCCAGAATCGTGGCGAGTGTCGGTGAATTACTGCGCGACGACGAGGCCTGGCAGGCGATGAGCCACGCTCATAATCCCTATGGCGATGGCAAAGCCTGTGGTCGTATTTTACAAGCCTTAAAAGATAACCGAGCCGAATTATGAGTTTTGAAACCATCTCCGTGATTGGACTGGGATACATTGGGCTGCCGACGGCAGCCGTTTTTGCTTCAAAGGGAAAAAAAGTGGTGGGGGTGGATATCAACGCCCGTGCCGTAGAAACCATCAACCGTGGCGCGATCCACATCGTGGAGCCCGATCTGGATCAGGTCGTCCATGCCGCCGTCACACGCGGCGATCTGCGTGCCACCACTCAGCCGGAAGCCGCCGACGCCTTTCTGATTGCCGTACCGACACCCTTTAAAGATGGATATCAGCCCGACCTGCGCTTTGTGAAAGCGGCGGCAGAGTCGATTGCGCCCGTACTGAAAAAAGGCGATCTGGTGATTCTGGAATCGACGTCGCCGGTTGGCAGTACCGAACAGATGGCCGACTGGCTGGCTGCGGCACGGCCCGATCTGTGCTTTCCTCAACAGGGCGAAGCGCCTGACGTATTTGTTGCCTACTGCCCGGAGCGGGTGCTGCCGGGTCAGGTTATGGTTGAGCTGATTAACAACGACCGGGTTATCGGCGGCATGACGCCCGCCTGTTCCGCCCGTGCCAGCGAACTCTACCGGCTGTTTTTAAAAGGCGAATGCGTGGAGACCAACGCCCGCACCGCCGAGATGTGCAAACTGACTGAAAACAGCTTCCGTGACGTGAATATCGCCTTTGCCAATGAGCTATCGCTGATTTGCGCCGATCAGGGCATTAACGTCTGGGAGCTGATTGCGCTGGCGAATCGCCATCCGCGCGTTAACATTCTGCAGCCGGGGCCGGGCGTCGGCGGCCACTGTATCGCGGTCGATCCCTGGTTTATCGTGGCGCAGAATCCTGAACTGGCCCGTCTGATCCGCACCGCGCGTGAGGTCAATGACGCCAAGCCGCAGTGGGTGCTGGACCAGGTAAAAACGGCGCTGGCAGACTGCCTGACGCAGACCGGCAAGCGCGCCAGCGATATCACCATCGCCTGTTTTGGCCTGGCCTTTAAACCCAATATTGACGACCTGCGCGAAAGCCCGGCTATTGGCGTGGCGCAGAACATCGCCGAGTGGCACAGTGGCACAACCTGGGTGGTTGAACCCCACATTGCGCAGCTGACAGACGCACTCGCCGGTCATGCGGAACTGGTGTCGGCTGAGCAGGCGCTGGCGCAGGCCGATATTCTGGTGATGCTGGTCGACCATCGCGCCTTCCGCGCCATCGACGCCGCCAGCGTGCAGCAGAACTGGATTGTCGACACCAAAGGTGTCTGGCGATGAAGTGCTTTCTGATCACCGGCGGTGCCGGTTTTATCGGTTCGGCACGGGTGCGCTTCTCCGCTTAAAGGGCGGCTATATAGGGCTGCCTGGCGTCATCACTGACTACGCGCCGCAGGCGAAGCGCTGACAAAAACCGGCTACGGCCAATATCTGCTGGATTTATTACATGCCCGTCCACGTCAATATTCATCCCCTTAGCTGGGAGAGCGCGTTCTTCGGTGTTGAGACCGTGCGGCTGGAAGCGGAAGGTGAGATCCCTCTGGAAGAGGCGCTGCGTCATCCCTGTGCGCTGATGCAGATGAAAGTGGCGGCCAGCGAAACCGCGCTGATCGACACGCTGCAGCAGCATCAGTTTCAGCTGGCAGAAGGGGAGGCGGATCTGACGCTGGCGGTCACGCAGACGGAACGACAGCCGGGCATTCGTATTGCCCGCGAGTCGCAGATCCCGCTGTTGCGTGAGGCGGCGTCTGCGCTGTTCAGCCAGAGCCGTTTCCGTGCGCCCTGGTACGCGCCGGACGCCAGCGGTCGCTTTTACGCGCAGTGGATTGAAAATGCGGTGCGCGGCTCGTTTGACGATCAGTGCCTGGTGGCGAGCGATGCCGCAGGGCAGCTTCAGGGCTTTGTTTCGCTCCGCGCGGTCGACGGCGATGCCCGAGTGGGCCTGCTGGGCGTGCTGCCTGCTGCGCAGGGCCAGGGGCTGGGTCAGCGGCTGCTGCTGGCGGCGGCTGACTGGGCGCGGGTACGGCAGCTGAATCAGCTGCGGATTGCCACCCAGCTCAGCAATCTCACGGCAATGCGCCTCTATTTACGCAGCGGTGCCCGGCTCGACAGCACCGCCTACTGGTTTTACAGGAAAGGTCATGATTCCATTTAATGCGCCTCCGGTTGTGGGCACCGAAATCGAGTATATGCAGTCGGCAATGAACAGCGGCAAGCTCTGCGGCGACGGCGGATTTACCCGTCGCTGCCAGCAGTGGATGGAGCAGCGTTTTGACAGCAAAAAAGTGCTGCTTACGCCTTCCTGCACCGCATCACTGGAGATGGCGGCGCTGCTGATCGATGTGCAGCCTGGCGATGAAGTGATCATGCCGAGCTACACCTTCGTCTCTACCGCCAACGCGTTTGTGCTGCGCGGTGCGCGGATTGTGTTTGTCGATGTGCGCCCGGACACCATGAACATCGATGAAACGCTGATCGAAGCGGCCATCACGGAAAAAACCCGCGCCATTGTGCCGGTGCATTATGCGGGCGTGGCCTGTGAGATGGACACCATCATGGCGCTGGCGGCAAAACATAAGCTGTTTGTGATTGAAGATGCGGCGCAGGGCGTGATGTCACGCTACAAAGGCCGCGCGCTGGGCACCATCGGCCATATCGGCTGCTTCAGCTTCCATGAAACGAAAAATTACACCGCCGGTGGCGAGGGGGGGGCGACGCTGATCAACGACGCCAGCCTGATTGAGCGCGCCGAAATCGTGCGCGAAAAAGGCACCAACCGCAGCCAGTTCTTTCGCGGACAGGTCGATAAATATACCTGGCGCGATATGGGCTCAAGCTACCTGATGTCCGACCTGCAGGCCGCCTGGCTCTGGGCGCAGCTGGAGGCCGCTGAGCGAATTAATCAGCAGCGGTTGCGTGTCTGGCAGCGCTATTACGACGCCCTCCAGCCGCTGGCGGCTCAGGGCCGCATCAGCCTGCCGGTGATCCCGGCCAGCTGTGAGCACAATGCGCATATGTTCTATATCAAACTGCGCGATCAGGACGATCGTCAGGCGCTGATCAACTGGATGAAAGAGGCCGAGATTCTGACGGTATTCCACTATATTCCGCTGCACAGTTCGCCTGCCGGTGCGCGATTCTCGCACTTTGCCGGCGACGATCGCTTCACCACCCGCGAAAGTGAACGCCTGCTGCGCCTGCCGCTGTTCTATAACCTGTCAGATAACAACCAGAGCACTGTCATCAGCTCGCTGCTGAGCTTCTTCTCCTGATGTCACTTGCCAGAGCCTCAGTGTGGACCGCGTCGTCCACGCTGGTAAAAATTGTGGCCGGTCTGCTGGTCGTTAAACTGCTGGCGGTCAGCTTCGGACCGGAGGGCGTCGGCCAGGCGGGGAATTTCCGTCAGCTGATTACCGTACTGGGCGTGCTGGCGGGCGCGGGTATCTTCAACGGCGTCACCACCTATGTCGCGCAGTATCAGCAGCAGCCCGACCGGCTGCGGGCGATGGTGGGAACGGCATCGACCCTGGTGATGGGCTTTTCCGGGGTGCTGGCGCTGCTGTTTCTGCTGGCGGCGGGCCCCATCAGCACCGCGCTGTTTGGTCACGACCGCTATCAGGGGGTCATCCGCGTGGTGGCCTTTCTGCAGCTCGGCATCGCCTGGGCCAACTTTACCCTGGCGCTGCTGAAGGGGTATCGCGATGCGCGCGGCAATGCGCTGGCGCTGATCTTCGGCAGTCTGATCGGTGTGGCAGGCTATCTGGTCTGCTGGTGGGCCGGTGGCTATCAGGGCGCACTGATCGGGCTGGCGCTGGTTCCGGCCTTACTGCTGCTGCCGGCGCTGATGATGCTGAAACGCCGCGTGCCGCTGCCGCTGAGCTGGCTGCGTCCGCAATGGCATCCTGAACTGGCGGGGAATCTGGCAAAATATACGCTGATGGCGCTGATCACGGCCGTCACCCTGCCTGTCGCCTGGGTGTTGATGCGTAATCTGCTGGCGCAGCAGCAGGGCTGGGCGCAGGTCGGATTATGGCAGGGCGTCACCAGCATTTCCGATGCCTATCTGCAGTTTATCACCGCCACCTTCAGCGTCTGGCTGCTGCCGACGCTGGCGCGGCTCGACAACAAACGCGATATCGCGCGTGAGATTGGTCGTGCGCTGCGCTTTGTCCTGCCTGCCGTCGCGGTTGCCAGCTTTGGCGTCTGGGTGCTGCGCGATTTTGCTATCAGCCTGCTGTTCTCTGAGGCGTTTCGCGGGATGCGCGATCTCTTTGTCTGGCAACTGTGCGGCGATGTTTTTAAAGTTGGCGCCTATGTTTTCGGATATCTGGTGATCGCCAAAGCCTCGCTGCGCTTTTATGTTCTGACTGAGATCAGTCAGTTTCTGCTGCTGACCCTGTTATCGCGCTGGCTGATCCCGCTCTATGGCGCAACGGGGGCAGCACAGGCTTATATGCTGACCTATATGATTTACTTTGCCCTGTGCTGTGGCGCTTTTATTGTTTACTGCCGGAAAAAATGACTTTAATTCACGTTTTGGGATCGGACATTCCCCACCACAATCAGACGGTGCTGCGCTTTTTCAACGACGTCCTCAGCGTTGAGCAGCCTGTGGCTTCGCCACGCCATTTTATGGTGGTGACGCAGCAGCCCGAAAGCCTGGCCCCCTTCAGCGCGTTGCAGATCGAATGTTTTGCCAGCAAGAAAGCGCTGGCGCAGGCGGTCGTGGCGCGGGCCAGACATCGTCAGCAGCGCTTTTTCTGTCACGGACAGTTTAACCCGTGGATCTGGCTGGCGCTGCTCATCGGGAAACTGCGCCGCTCACAGATCTTCTGGCACGTCTGGGGAGCCGATCTCTATGAAGATTCGCGCAGCCTGAAGTTTCGTCTGTTCTATCAAATTCGCCGGATCGCCCAGGGCCGCGTGGCTCAGGTTTTTGCGACCCGTGGCGACCTGCATCACTATCAGCAGCGCCATCGCCGTGTACCCGGTTCACTGCTCTATTTCCCGACCCGCATGCCCGCCGCCGCCATCGCGTCTGCGCCTTCCGAGCCATTTACGTTGCTGCTGGGTAACTCCGGCGATCCGAGTAACCGGCATATTGAAGGGCTGAAGGCGATTCGCGCGCAGTTTGGCGGGCAGGTGCGCATCGAGGTTCCGCTGGGCTATCCACCGGGCAACCAGGCCTATATCAGCCAGATTCAGGCCGCTGCAGAGACGCTGTTCCCGAACGGGCGGGTCAATCTGATCCGTGAAAATCTGCCATTTGAGCACTATCTGGCCCTGCTGGCGCGCTGCCATGTCGGTTATTTTATGTTTGAACGTCAGCAGGGTGTGGGAACGCTCTGCCTGCTGATTCAGGCCGGAGTGCCATTTGTCCTGACCCGTAAGAATCCATTCTGGCGTGATGTGGCTGAGCAGCAGCTGCCGGTCCTGTTCAGCGAAGATGCGCTGACGCCTTCAGTGATTGCTGAGGCGCGGCGTCAGCTGGCGAGTTGTGATAAGCAGGCTATCGCCTTTTTTGCGCCGGGCTATCTGGCCGGATGGCGGGCGGCGTTACAGCTCAGCGAAGGGGAGTTGTCATGAGTCTGATGCAGTTTGGCGGCCTGCTGGTGGTCTATCTGCTGTCGCTGGTTTTTATCCTGACCCTGACCTGGCGGGAGTTTAAGCGTGTCCGTTTTAACTTCCATCTCTTCTTCACGCTGCTGTTTCTGCTGACTTTCTATTTCGGCTTCCCGCTGACCTCGGTGCTGGTGTTCCGTTTTAATGTCGATGTTGTGCCGGTTGAAAATCTGCTGGAGGCGCTGCTGTCGGCCACGGCGTTTTATGCCATCTATTACGTCAGCTATAAAATACGGCTGAAGCCCGCCAGCCCTACGCCGGCCAGACCCTGGCTGCAGATGAATCGCGTCGAAACCCATCTGACCTGCGTGATTCTGGCGCTGGTGGCGCTGGGCACCGTCACGGTGTTCTTTATTCACAACGGCTTTCTGCTGTTCCGCCTGACCGCCTACAACCAGATCTTCTCCAGCGAAGTCTCGGGCGTGGCGCTTAAGCGATTTTTCTACTTCTTTATTCCGGCGATGCTGATCCCCTACTTTTTACGCCCGACGCGCCGCAACTGGCTGCTGTTCCTGCTGGTCACCGTGACCTTTGGTTTAGTGACCTATGCGCTGGTCGGGGGGACCCGCGCCAATATCATTATCGCGTTCGCCCTGTTCCTGTTTATCGGGATTACCCGCGGCTGGATCACGCTGTGGATGCTGGCGAGCGCCGGTGTGATGGCGATTGCCGGGATGTTCTGGCTGGCGCTGCGCCGCTATAACCTGGACGTCATGGGCGATGAAGCGTTCTATACCTTCCTCTATCTGACGCGTGATACGTTCTCGCCGTGGGAAAACCTCGCCCTGCTGCTGGATAACTACGCCAGAATCGAATTCCAGGGACTGGCCCCGCTATGGCGCGATTTTTATGTGTTTATTCCGACCTGGCTCTGGCCGGATCGGCCGCTGGCGGTGCTGAACAGCGCTAACTACTTTACCTGGGAAGTGCTGAACAACCACTCCGGCCTGGCGATTTCACCCACGCTGATAGGCTCGCTGGTGGTGATGGGCGGCGTCTGGGCGATTCCTCCCGGCGCGGTCGCGGTCGGGATGATTATTAAGGCCTTTGATGCGATCTATCAGCGCGGCTGCCTTGAGACCAATCGCTACAGCGGCGCCATCCTGCAAAGCTTCTGTTTTGGCGCGGTCTTTAACATGATCGTGCTGGCACGCGAAGGGCTCGATGCGTTCGGCTCTCGCGTGGTGTTTTTCTGCATTATTTTTGCTGCCTGCCTGGGCATGGCTAAATTACTTTTCTGGTTACTGGATCGCGCAGGTTTGATTCGCGACCGCAGCAGGCGGGTCGTGCACAGCCCGCTCTGATTAACCTCTGGGATTAACGGAAGATATGACAAAGTTAACGGAAACGCCGCAGTACCGGATTCGTGGCGTTGAGCTGTATGGCTTCGAGAACATGCCGTCGGCGGTGAGTTTTCTGATGCCGCCGCAGCAGGTACGCAGCGGCATTCTGGTGGCGATCAATGCGGAGAAGATCCTGACCGCTGAGCGGGATGAGGGACTACGCACGCTGCTGACCCAGGCGGAATATGCCTACGCGGATGGCATCAGCATTGTGCGTTCAATTCGCAAGAAGTATCCCCGGGCGCGGGTGCAGCGCATTGCGGGTGCGGATTTGTGGGAGGCACTGATGGAGCGTGCCGGGCGGGAAGGGACGCCGGTATTTCTGATCGGCGGTCGTCAGCAGGTGCTGGATGAAACCTGCGATAAGCTGCGCCGCCAGTGGAATGTCAATATTGTCGGGGCGCAGGATGGCTATTTTGCGCCAGCCGAACAGGATGCACTCTTTGCCCGGATTGCGGCCAGCGGCGCAAAGCTGGTGACTGTGGCGCTGGGATCGCCGCGTCAGGAGCTGCTGATGCTGGCGTGCCGCGCGCACTGGCCTGATGCCCTCTATATGGGCGTAGGTGGCACCTATGATGTTTTCACCGGTCATGTGAAGCGTGCGCCTCTGATCTGGCAGCGGCTGGGGCTGGAGTGGCTTTATCGCCTTATTCGTCAGCCCTCCCGCCTGCGGCGGCAGCTAAAACTGCTGAAATATTTGCGCTACTACTGGCGAGGCGATCTCTGATATTGCTGATATATGCCGCATTTTTAGTCTCTGCCCGCGCATGAATGCGCTATTTCTCGACAAAATGCACAAAGCGTAATCAAACGCGTCTTTTTATTTAAAAAGCACTAGACACGATGGGCGCTTATCTCTAGTATGCACATCCGCAACGGCGCTACGCGCCCGTAGCTCAGCTGGATAGAGCGCTGCCCTCCGGAGGCAGAGGTCTCAGGTTCGAATCCTGTCGGGCGCGCCATATCGTTTGTGCGCATGAGCTTCGGTGGTTGATTTACCGCGGTTGGCAGTAAAGATTTAAATGCTGCAGGTTTGTAATCTGTATCATAAAGAATTGTGGTGGCTATAGCTCAGTTGGTAGAGCCCTGGATTGTGATTCCAGTTGTCGTGGGTTCGAGTCCCATTAGCCACCCCAGATTTTGCTGGGATACGCGAAGGTGGCGGAATTGGTAGACGCGCTAGCTTCAGGTGTTAGTGTCTTAACGGACGTGAGGGTTCAAGTCCCTCTCTTCGCACCAGGCAAAACAGTTTAAAAAAATCGGCGAGTAGCGCAGCTTGGTAGCGCAACTGGTTTGGGACCAGTGGGTCGGAGGTTCGAATCCTCTCTCGCCGACCATTTTTAGAAACCTGTCTGAAAAGACAGGTTTTTTTTCGTCTGTGGAAAAGAGGATGAGGACCTCCGAAGGAGGTTTGCGCCGAGCGCAGCGAGACAACGTTGCGTCAGCAACGGCCCGAAGGGCGCAGCTCGAAGAGCGGCGTTATCCTCTCTCGCCGACCATTTTTAGAAACCTGTCTGAAAAGACAGGTTTTTTTTCGTCTGAGGAAAAGAGGATGAGGACCTCCGAAGGAGGTTTGAGCCGGGCGCCGGGCGTTTTCCTCTTCTGACCCTGTGCCCTGCGCGTCCGGCTGGCGATGTATCGAAGTCAGATCTGACCGCCCTCTGACATCTTTCTGTCAGCATTCATGCCTCTGTCAGCCTTAACAGACACTGTCTTCTGAACATAAACGCAGCGTCGTGAATCGCCGACAGATAACGCCTTGTTATTGCTGGATTCACGGAGATTCGCGGCTGGCTGTCTCCATTCAGAGACAGCGAAAGCCACCGCTGTCGCCGGATGCCGACAGTTCCTGCCTGACACCCCCGCAGCGCAGATGACTGATGCGCCTAACTAGCTGAATTTTAATTATTTAAAAAATAGTCATCAACCTGGCATGGCTTGTGCAATACTTCTGCTGTAGATGCTCATTCCACCTCTTATGTCTGCTGATGCTACATAAACCTGGGAATGATGCAGAGCCAATTTTCAGATACCTGTTGTCTGCCTGCCTGTATCGCGCAAGCCTTACAGGGTTAACAGACACTACGTTGAGTCAGGTATCTCCCGGTTGTCTTACCGACCTGATCTTGCACCTGCCCCTGGCAGGTGTTTTTTTTTGCCTGCGTCAGGGCGGGATGAGAGGAGAGGGGCATAAAAAAGCCGGGCAAGCCCGGCTTTTAATGTCTCCAGACGGCATCAGCCGTTGGGATTGCTCTTCAGCGTCAGCAGCAGACCTTCGCGGCGCATTTTCGCTGCCTCTTCGGGACGATGCAGGCGATCGTAAACATCCGCGAGCCACGCATAATCGAACGCATCAGGACGCTGTTCCAGCGCCTGCTGCAGAGCTTCAGCCGCCTGCTGCCATTCGCCATGACGCATCAGCAGCTGTCCCAGCGTACTGTGCAGCAGCGGCGTAGCGCCATGCTGTTTAATCTGCTGGCGGAGCGCCTTCTCCAGCGCTTCGGGATTGCCGCTTTTAATACGAGGCATCAGCAGAACCAGACGATCGTCATAATGACGCTTGAGGCCCTCCAGCACGATCGCCTGCGCGGTGTCGTGATCGTTGCATTCGATCAGATGATCCGCCATTGCCACCTGCAGCGTCGTATCCTGACGGGTTTTACGGCTCAGGGTGTTCCACCAGCGCTTCAGTCCATCGCTGCCCTGATCGGCCATTGCCTGATTCATCAGACCCAGCCAGGCCTGCTGCTGCAGGGCTTCGCGATGCAGATCGTCACCGACCTGCGCTTTCTGCATGGCAGGCAGAATATCCAGCAGGGCACTCCAGGCTCCGGTTCGGATATAGGCCTGTTCAGCCAGACGCAGCACTTCCGGATGACGCGGGGCCACTTCCAGCAGACGATCGATGCTGTGACGCGCCGCGTGATCTTCGTTACGTGCCAGCTGAATGCGCGCGCGCGCGATCTCAACCGGGATGGTATTGCTTTCAGAAAGCTCCGCAGCGCGCTCCAGATGCTGATTTGCACGGACTTCGTCGCCACGCTGCTGCGCAGCTTCTGCGGCCAGCAGATAGTTCGCGACCGGCACATCGGCGTGGTCGGCATCTTTAGACAGCAGTTTTTCTGCCTGACGATGATCGCCCTCTGCCAGCTTCATCAGTGCCGACTGCGTATGACGCTGAGCGCGACGGCGCTTACGTCCGGTAAACCAGCCACGGGTACGTGCCCCGGTGCGCAGCACGCGGCGCAGCAACCACTCGACGGCCAGAATCACCAGCAGGCTGATGATCAGGATAATGGCCAGGCCGGTGACGCTGGTTTCGATGTTCCAGTTATCGGTCTGAATCAGTACATAGCCCTGATGACCGGCGATCATCGGTCCCAGCACCACGCCCGCAATCAGCAGGATAAAGAGGATAAATACCTTAAGCATCCTTAGCCTCCCTGCTGATTAGCAGCGGCAGAAGGTTGCGCTAACAGGTTCCGCACGCGGGTCTGCATCAGCTGCTCCAGCAGCGGCTGACTTTCCAGGTTATCCGGCAGATCCATATTGATGTTCTGCTGGCTCAGCTCATCCAGTTGGGCAAGAAACGCTTTGGTGGCGGCATCGTTGGTGTCGTACCAGGCGCGAACCCAGGCCGAAACGGTATCGATAGACTGTTTGTAGATCTCATCCTGATGACGCGGTACAGCCTGCGCCGCAATCAGCAGGCGTGAACGGATATTCTCACGCAGGTAAACGTCCTGATTAGGGGCCAGCAGGGGCTGAGCGGTGTTGTCACGGCGGCGGATGGTAATAAAATCATCCATAAAGTTATGCCAGCTTTTCACCAGGTTCTGCCGCCATTCGCGCACGGAACCTGATAGTTCGCCGCCATCGCTGTCCATCGGCGCATCATCACTGTCGTTATCCGCCAGACGCAGATTATCAACGTTGTTCGACAGCTGATTGAGCTTGAGGATCACGCCATCATAGTCGACCTGAGTCACAGCGGAGAGGTTACTGATATCCTGGGTCAGGGCGCGACGCACGTTCATGACGCTGGGATCGTTCATGTCGGCCAGGCTGGCATCGGCGCTTTTCAGCAGTGCCGCCGCGGTGGTGACATCCTGATCGCTCCAGAGTTTACGGCCGGCCAGCTTCACCAGATAGTCCGCCTGCGCCAGCAGCCAGCTGCGCACATCGTTGCCGGAGATAACGGCCATTTTTTCACGCAGCGTTTCCAGCTCTTTTGCAGAGGCGGTCTGCTGGGCCTGCGCCGTCTGCAGGGCGCTTTCTGCGCCACTCAGTTGCTGTGTCAGCTGCTGTTTATCGCTGCTGGCCTGCTGCTGCAACGCGCTTAACTGATCGCTCAGCTTCTGATTGGTTTGTGCCTGCAAATCGGCCTGATGTTTCCCGTTAAGGTATAAACCCGCACCTATTGCCAGCGCGATGACAATCGCCACTGCTCCCAGCACCATGCCACCATTTTTCGCCTGACGCGGTGGTGTGCTGTTGCTGGAAGGAGAGCGGTCGACCGCTGGGGTGGTTTCTTCAACCATGGCGGAGGAGTCTTTTTGTTCCGTCATATGTGGCACATCCCATTATTAAAGTTCAGCGTAACGCGCGCAGCAGCGCATCGTTATCGGCACCATCGGCTACCTGAATATCCTGCCAACCCAATCCTGCGGCCAGAGTAGCCAAACGTTCACTGACGACGATCAGTCGGCAGTTGAGCAGCCATTCCTCGCGATCAACTGCGGGGAACAGCGAAAAAAGCTGTTGTAACATTTCACCGCTGGTCACCACCAGCACAGAGACGCCGCGATCGCGCCAGCGACGCCCCTCAACCGGGCCATTGTAGTGCTTCTGACAGCGCTGATAGCAGGCAGCAAACGTCACCTCGGCACCGCGCCGGGTTAACGTCTCTGCCAGCAGTTCGCGTCCGGGATCGCCACGCAGTATCAGCGCACGTTTACCGGCCACCTGCTGAAGCGTATTCAGCCGGATCAGCTCTTCGCTGGTTTCCTGCGCATGAGGCCAGGTCACCTGCTGACCGCTGACGGTATGAAACGCCAGTGCGGTGCTGCGACCAATTGCATAATAGTCCAGCTCAGGGGGCCACGCTTTGATCCGGTGCTGTGCGTAGTGAATAACCTGCTGTGAAAGGATAAAAACGAGGTCACCGGCGCGCAGGCCGGCGAGCGTCTGAGGCAGAGAGGGGAGGTCAGCGCCCGGCGCAAATTCGATCAGCGGCAGGCTCCACGCCTGTTTACCAATGGCATGCAGGCGTGACACCAGCTCTGCCGCTGCGGGTTCCGGGCGCGTCACCAGGATGGTCATGCCGGCGGCTGCCCCTGATAGACCTCTTGCAGGATTTCACGCGCGCCGCCGTTCAGCAGTTCATCGGCGAGTGAAATGCCCATCTGCTCCGCCTGCGCGCGCGGGCCGCGGCGTTCGCCGCTGACCATGACCCGGCCATCCGGTGCGCCGACCATGCCGCGCAGCCAGAGATCGTCACCTTCCAGCACGGCGAAACTGCCAATCGGCACCTGACAGCCGCCCTCCAGGCGGGTATTCATGGCACGCTCCGCTCTGACACAGACTTCGGTGTCGGCGTGGTTCAGCGCCTGTAACAGGCCGATCAAGGTCGTGTCGTCGAGACGGCATTCGATGCCGACCGCCCCCTGGCCCACGGCGGGCAGTGAAACGTCGGCAGGCAGCGCCTGACGAATGCGATCTTCCAGTCCCAGCCGCTTCAGCCCGGCAACGGCCAGGATAATGGCATCATATTCACCGGCATCGAGTTTACCGAGGCGGGTGCCGACGTTGCCACGCAGTGAGCGGATAACCAGATCCGGACGACGCGCGCTGATCTGGCACTGACGACGCAGGCTCGACGTTCCGACGATGGCGCCCTGAGGCAGCGCATCGATAGAGTCATAATGATGAGAAACGAACGCATCGCGCGGATCGTCGCGCTCACAGATGGTCACCAGGCCCAGCCCGTCGGGAAAACTGACCGGCACATCCTTCATGGAATGTACCGCCATATCGGCACGGCCTTCCAGCATCGCCAGCTCAAGCTCTTTGACAAACAGCCCTTTGCCACCGACTTTCGCCAGCGGCGTGTCGAGGATAATGTCACCTTTGGTGACCATAGGCACCAGCTCAACGCGCAGGCCCGGATGGGCGCTCATGAGGCGTTGCTGAACATAATGTGCCTGCCACAGTGCGAGCGGACTTTGTCTTGTAGCAATTCTGAAAATTTTGTCTAACATGCTGTTAACCATTTTTATCGTTCACTGAATATCCTATCATCTCTGGGCGAATACTGTCAGTTTCAACGGATTGAAAAGGGTCGGCGCGCGGCTGACGGCCCGGTTTCTCAAGCCGTCGCGTGCGATCCGGTGCTGAAAATGCAGGAAGCGGGTCAGAACGTGCTAAACTGTTAAGTAGCGCAACTTTCTTTACGGTCAATCTGCCGGGTGTTAGATTGATCACGTTTCCAGCAATTATCTGCCCACTTTTTTACGCCAGCAGAGGCAGAGCGCGGAAACAGGGTGCTTAAACACTGGGACAATCAGGCGAAACGTCTTGTACCTCTATATTGAGACACTGAAACAGAGACTGGATGCAATCAACCAGCTGCGCGTTGATCGTGCGCTGGCTGCCATGGGGCCCGCTTTTCAGCGTGTCTACAGTCTGCTGCCAACCTTATTACATTATCAACATCCGCAGATGCCGGGTTACCTTGAAGGTAACGTTCCACATGGCATCAGCTTTTTCACGCCTGATGAAAACCAATGCCAGCTGCTGGCTGACCTGACCGGCGACAGTGACCTGCGCCATGCCGATGCGCCGAAGGGCGAAAGGCCAATCACGGCCATCTACTCGATGGGCAGCACCTCCTCTGTCGGCCAGAACAGCGTCTCGGATCTCGATATCTGGGTCTGCCATCAATCCTGGCTGGATAATGAAGAGCGCCTGAACCTGCAGCGCAAATGCACGCTGCTGCAGAAGTGGTGCGTCTCTA
Organism: Pantoea phosphatilytica; assembly: GCF_051025615.1. Classification (NCBI taxonomy): domain Bacteria; kingdom Pseudomonadati; phylum Pseudomonadota; class Gammaproteobacteria; order Enterobacterales; family Erwiniaceae; genus Pantoea; species Pantoea phosphatilytica. The sequence goes on along the minus strand of NZ_JBPFDF010000005.1, from coordinate 47,497 downwards.
TGGGCGTGGAAGTCAGTTTCTTCCTGATCGATGAGAACCGTTTCCGCCACAACGAAAGTGGCAGCCTGGGCGGAGAAGATTGCGGTTCTACCCAACACATTTTACTGCTGGATGAGTTCTACCGTACGGCGGTTCGCATGGCCGGTAAACGCATCCTGTGGAACATGGTGCCGGGCGAAGAAGAGCATCACTACGACGACTATGTGATGTCGCTGTATGCCAAAGGCGTACTGACCCCGAATGAGTGGCTCGACCTGGGTGGCCTTGGCACGCTCTCGGCCGAAGAGTATTTCGGTGCCAGCCTGTGGCAGCTCTATAAGAGCATCGACTCGCCCTATAAAGCGGTGCTGAAAACGCTGCTGCTGGAAGCCTACAGCTGGGAATATCCGAATACACAGCTGCTGGCGATGGATATCAAACAGCGGTTGCATGACGGCGAAATTATCTGTTTCGGGCTCGATCCCTACTGCATGATGCTGGAGCGGGTCACCGATTATCTGACCAGCATCGACGATCAGCCGCGTCTTGATCTGGTGCGCCGCTGCTTCTACCTGAAAGTGTGCGAAAAACTCAGCACTGATGATCATCAGCAACGCACCGGCTGGCGCCGCGAAATTTTATCGCAGCTGGTTAAAGCCTGGGGCTGGAACGAAGAGAAGATTGCCATTCTGGACAACCGTGCAGAGTGGAAAATCGAGCGGGTGCGCGAAGCGCATAACGAACTGCTGGATGCGATGATGCAGAGTTATCGCAACCTGATCCGCTTTGCCCGCCGCAATAATTTAAGCGTCAGCGCCAGCCCGCAGGATATCGGCGTGCTGACCCGTAAACTCTATGCGGCTTTCGAGGCGCTGCCGGGAAAGGTCACGCTGGTTAACCCTCAGATCTCGCCCGATCTCTCCGAGCCTAATCTGACCTTTATTCATGTGCCGCCTGGCCGCGCCAACCGTCCTGGCTGGTATCTCTATAACCAGGCGCCGGACATGGATTCGATCATCAGCCATCAGCCCCTGGAATATAACCGCTACCTGAACAAGCTGGTGGCGTGGGCGTGGTTCAACGGTCTGCTGACCCGTAAAACCCGGCTGCATATTAAAGGCAACGAAATCTGCGATCTGGCGCGGCTGCAGGAGCTGGTGAACGATGTCTCCAGCCACTTCCCGCTGCGTCTGCCTGCGCCGACGCCAAAAGCGCTCTACAGCCCGTGCGAAATCCGCCACCTTGCGATTATCGTCAACCTTGAGCACGATCCGACGGCGGCCTTCCGCAATCAGGTGGTGCACTTCGACTTCCGCAAGCTGGATGTCTTCAGCTTTGGTCAGCAGCAGCAGTGCCTGATCGGCAGTATCGATCTGCTCTATCGCAACTCCTGGAATGAGGTGCGTACGCTGCACTTCAGCGGCGAACAGGCGATGATCGAAGGGCTGAAAACCATTCTGGGCAAGATGCATCAGGATGCGTCGCCGCCCGATACGGTGGAAGTGTTCTGTTACAGCCAGCATCTGCGCGGGCTGATCCGTACGCGCGTCCAGCAGCTGGTGTCAGAATGTATTGAGCTGCGCCTTTCCAGCACACGCCAGGAGCCGGGCCGTTTCAAAGCCCTGCGTATGGCGGGCCAGACGTGGGGGCTCTTCTTCGAACGCATGAGCGTTTCGGTGCAGAAGCTGGAAAACGCGGTGGAATTTTATGGCGCGATCTCCAACAACAAGCTGCACGGCCTGTCGATCAAAGTCGAAACCAATCAGACGCCGCTGCCGCCGGTGGTCAACGGCTACGCCAGCGAAGGCATCATTCAGTTCTTCTTTGAGAACACGACCGATGAGCGTGGCTTCAACATCTATATCCTCGATGAGACCAACCGGGTTGAGGTTTATCATCACTGCGAAGGCAGCAAAGAGGAGCTGGTGCGCGATGTCAGCCGGTTCTACTCTTCGTCGCACGACCGCTTTACCTATGGGTCGAGCTTTATCAACTTCAACCTGCCGCAGTTCTACCAGATTGTGAATACCGGTGAGCGATTCCAGGTGATTCCGTTCCGCAGTCAGACGCTGACGCAGCTCTGCACGTCGCAGCCTGACAACGACAACGGCGACTATCAACCGCGCTATCAGGTGCATTGATGCTGACGGGCTGCCTGCGCTCCGCAGGTGGCCGCTCTCTTTCTGGCCTGTCACCCGGTTCACGCTATTTGCGGGGATTTCCTGTTGCTTTTCCACCTTCAACTGCGATGATAAGCATCCAGGTAAAGGACATGAAGAGCATAAAGAATGAAGAAAGTAATAAGCCTGTTGGCCATGACAGTGGCAGTAATCAGCCTTGCAGGTTGTGGCCTGAAAGGACCGCTCTACTTCCCGCCGAAGGATCAGCCGAAGAAACAGCAGGCACCGACCGAACGTCAGAAAGCCGATGCCACTAAAGCCGATGTGGGCGGACTGGTAACCGGCAATGCAGGCGTAAAAGCGAACTAATCTGATGGCTTATCCGGCGGAGCAAAAAATGCAGTTCTCCAAAATGCACGGTCTCGGCAACGATTTTATGGTTGTGGATGCGGTGACACAAAATATCTTTTTTTCGCCGGAATTGATCCGCCGGCTGGCCGACCGCCATCTGGGGATCGGTTTTGATCAGCTGCTGATTGTTGAACCGCCTTACGATCCCGACCTCGATTTCCACTATCGTATTTTCAACGCCGACGGCAGTGAAGTGGCACAGTGTGGCAACGGTGCGCGCTGCTTTGCCCGCTTTGTGCAGCTGAAAGGATTGACCAACAAAAGTGACATCCGGGTCAGTACCCAGAATGGTCGCATGGTCCTGACCGTCACGCCTGATGACCAGGTGCGTGTGAACATGGGCGAGCCCAACTTTGAGCCGCAGCAGGTGCCTTTCCGCGCCAATAAAGCGGAAAATCTCTATCTGCTGCGGGTGGCAGAACAGACCGTAATGCTGGGGGCGGTGTCGATGGGCAATCCACACTGCGTCATTCAGGTCGACAGCGTTAAAACCGCGCAGGTCGCGCTGCTGGGGCCGATTCTGGAGAGCCATGAACGCTTCCCGGAGCGCGTCAACGTCGGGTTTATGGAGATCGTCAATCCCGAGCATATCCGCCTGCGCGTCTATGAACGCGGCGCGGGTGAAACGCAGGCGTGCGGCAGCGGCGCCTGTGCTGCCGTTGCGTGCGGCATTCAGCAGGGCATTCTGGCACCGAAAGTCCGTGTGGATCTGCCTGGCGGAACGCTGCATATCACCTGGAAAGGGGCCGGTCAGCCGCTCTATATGACCGGGCCTGCCACACACGTCTATGATGGGTTTATTCATCTATGAAAAATATCGAAGAGCAGGCTGACAGTTCGGTTCTGCTGGACGATCAGGCCGTCAGTGATTACCTGCGGCAGAATCCCGAATTCTTTATCCGCAATGCCCGCGAAGTTGAACAAATGACCGTGCCACACCCGGTGCGCGGCAGCGTGTCGCTTGTCGAGTGGCATATGGCACGGCAACGTAACCATATCCAGCGGCTGGAAGAAGAGATCACGCTGCTGATGGAACAGGCCAGCGCCAACCACGAACTCTTTGATCGTCTGCTGTCGCTGGAGAGCCATCTGGCCGCGGCGGACTCCCTGCAGGATATGCTCAACCGTCTGCATCGCTGGGCGCGTGAGCTGGGCCTGGCGGGCGCGAATGTGCGGCTGTTCAGCGACAAATGGCTGCTGGGCGCACCCTCCGATTTCTTCCAGCTGAGCCTGTCGCGTCAGGCATTTGAGCCGCTGCGCATTCAGCGCTTCGGTAATCAGCATCACTATCTCGGCAGCCTCAACGGGCCGGAACTGCTGCTGCTGCTGCCGCAGGCCAAAGCGATTGGCTCGGTGGCGATGTCGCTGATGGGCGAAGAGGGCGAACTCGGCGTGCTGGTATTTAGCAGCCGTGACAGCCAGCACTATCAATCGGGTATGGGCACGCTGCTGTTGCAGCATCTGTCACAGATGATGCCGGGCCTGCTCGCCCGCTGGGTTGAGCGCGTATGAGTCAGGCGCTGCAGGAGGCCATCGACGGATTTCTGCGCTACCTGAAGGTGGAGCGCCAGCTCAGCCCTCTGACCCAGAGCAGCTATGCGCGACAGCTTGCCGCGCTGGTGGCCATTGCTGATGAGATGAAGCTCAGCAGCTGGGCTGCACTGGAGCCTGCGCAGGTGCGCAGCATGGCGGCGCGCAGCCGTCGTGCCGGACTTTCCGCCAGCAGCCTCGCGCTGCGTCTTTCAGCCCTGCGCAGTTTTCTCGACTGGCAGGTGAGCCAGGGTCTGCTTGCCGCTAATCCGGCCAAAGGGGTGATGACCCCGCGCAAAGCGCGTCATCTGCCGAAGAACATCGATGTTGATGAGGTCAATCAGCTGCTGGAGATCGACTTAGGCGATCCGCTGGTCGTGCGCGACCGGGCGATGCTCGAAGTGATGTATGGCGGCGGGCTGCGCCTTTCTGAGCTGGTGAACATGGATTGCCGCCACGTCGATCTCGATTCCGGCGAAGTGTGGGTGGTGGGAAAGGGCAGCAAAGAGCGTCGGGTGCCGATTGGCCGCACGGCGATCACCTGGATCCAGCACTGGCTGCCGCTGCGTGAAGCCTTTGGCGGTCAGGATGATGCGCTGTTTCTTTCGACGCGCGGCAACCGCATCTCGCCCCGCAATGTGCAGAAGCGCTTTGCAGAGTGGGGTATCCGGCAGGGTGTCGCCAGCCATATTCATCCGCATAAGCTGCGTCACTCTTTTGCCACGCACCTGCTGGAGTCCAGCGGCGATCTGCGCGCCGTGCAGGAGCTGCTGGGGCATGCGAACCTGTCAACGACGCAGATCTATACCCATCTCGACTTCCAGCATCTGGCATCGGTGTATGACGCTGCGCATCCCCGCGCCAAACGAGGAAAGAACGAATGAAGTTTTATCGTCCGCTGTCGGCCATTAAGGCCCTGACTTTCGACCTTGATGACACGCTCTACGATAACCATCCGGTGATCCGTCGCACGACCCTGGCGTCCCACGCGGCGCTGCAGGCGTATCATCCGGCGCTGCGTAGCTTCACGCCGCAGGATTATCAGCGTCTGCGTGACGAGCTGCTGCTGCGTGAGCCTGAGATCTATCACGATGTGTCGGAGTGGCGACGCCGCTCGGTCGAGCTGGCGATGCTGAATGCCGGCCTCTCTGCCGCTGACGCCAGCGCGGGTGCGACAGAGGTGATGGATGTGTTCCACCACTGGCGCAGTCAGGTTGAGATGCCGGATGAGACGCACCAGACGCTGAAAGCGCTGGCGGAAAAAGTGCCGCTGGTGGCGATTACCAACGGCAACGCCAGCCCGGAAAAAATGGGGATCGCCGGGTACTTCCGGTTTACCCTGCGCGCCGGACCGGACGGACGCGCCAAGCCGTGGCAGGATATGTATCAGCTTGCTGCGCAGCGGCTGGCTATCGCGCCACAGCACATTCTGCATGTGGGCGACGACCTCACCACTGACGTGGCGGGTGCGCTGCGCTGTGGGCTGCAGGCGTGCTGGATTAATCTGCGGCAGGGCAATCTGATGCACATCCCGGATGCGCGTCTGTTACCGCATGTTGAAATTTCGCGGTTGGCATCACTCACCTCACTGCTATAATGGCTGTAAATTTATCCAGTCGTCATCTCTTTTCTGCGCTGTCGCCGTCTCCGATCCGGCGTCTGTGTCGCGGTGTTTGCTGCGTCGACAACCCTGCGGCAGGCGAACGCAACAGCGCGACGACGGCGTTTTTTCTCTGGTAAACGGTGCTTATGGACGTTTCTGAACTGCTCGATGGTTTGAATGACAATCAGCGCGCTGCCGTTGCGGCTCCGCGCAGTAACCTGCTGGTGCTGGCAGGCGCGGGCAGTGGCAAAACGCGGGTGCTGGTGCATCGCATTGCGTGGCTGATGTCGGTCGAGAACTGCTCACCCTATTCCATTATGGCGGTGACCTTTACCAACAAAGCGGCGGCGGAAATGCGTCACCGTATCGAGCAGCTGATTGGCACCAGCCAGGGCGGCATGTGGATCGGGACGTTTCACGGTCTGGCGCATCGTCTGCTGCGCGCCCACCATCTTGATGCCGGTCTGCCACAGGACTTTCAGATCCTCGACAGCGAAGATCAGCTGCGCCTGCTCAAGCGTCTGATCAAATCGATGAACCTTGATGAGAAGCAGTGGCCTGCGCGTCAGGGCATGTGGTACATCAACGGTAAAAAAGATGAAGGCCTGCGGCCGAAGCATATCGAAAGCTACGGCAACCCGATCGAGCAGACCTGGCTGCGCATCTATCAGGCTTATCAGGAAGCGTGCGATCGCGCCGGATTAGTCGATTTTGCTGAGCTGCTGCTGCGCGCCCATGAGCTGTGGCTTAACAAGCCGCACATCCTTAATCACTACCGCGAACGCTTTACCAACGTGCTGGTGGATGAGTTTCAGGATACCAACAACATTCAGTACGCCTGGATCAGGATGCTGGCGGGCGACAGCGGCCGGGTGATTATCGTGGGCGACGATGACCAGTCGATCTACGGCTGGCGCGGCGCGCAGGTCGAGAATATCCAGCGCTTTCTGCAGGATTTCCCCGCAGCAGAAACGATCCGACTGGAGCAGAACTACCGCTCGACCAACAATATCCTCAAAGCCGCCAACGCCCTGATCGCCAACAATAATGGCCGTCTGGGCAAAGAGCTCTGGACTGAAGGCAGCGACGGCGAACCGATCTCCATCTACTGTGCCTTTAATGAGCTGGATGAAGCGCGCTTTGTGGTAAATCGTATCAAGGTCTGGATGGAGAACGGCGGCGCACTCAACGACTGCGCGATCCTCTATCGCAGCAACGCCCAGTCGCGCGTGCTGGAAGAGGCGCTGCTGCAGAGCAGCCTGCCGTACCGCATCTATGGCGGTATGCGCTTCTTCGAACGTCAGGAGATCAAAGATGCGCTCTCCTATCTGCGTCTGATGGCGAACCGCAATGATGACGCCGCCTTTGAACGTGTGGTTAACACCCCGACACGCGGCGTGGGCGATCGTACGCTGGATGTGGTGCGTCAGACGGCCCGTGAACGCCAGATGACGCTGTGGCAGGCAACCCGCGAACTGCTGCAGAGCCGTGCGCTGGCGGGTCGCGCCGCCTCCGCCCTGCAACGCTTCTGTGAGCTGGTCGATTCACTGGCCACCGAAACCGCCGATTTACCGCTGCATGTTCAGACCGACCGGGTTATCAAAGACTCCGGCCTGTGGCTGATGTATGAGCAGGAGAAAGGTGAGAAGGGCCAGGCGCGCATCGAAAACCTTGAGGAGCTGGTGACCGCCACACGTCAGTTCAGCTATCAGGATGAAGATGAGGATCTGATGCCGCTGCAGGCCTTCTTATCCCATGCGGCGCTGGAGGCAGGCGAAGGTCAGGCCGACAAATGGCAGGATGCGGTTCAGCTGATGACGCTGCACTCGGCCAAAGGGCTGGAGTTCAGCCAGGTGTTCATCGTCGGCATGGAAGAGGGCATGTTCCCGAGCCAGATGTCGCTGGACGAAGGCGGGCGGCTGGAAGAGGAGCGTCGTCTGGCCTACGTCGGCGTGACCCGGGCCATGCTCAAACTGACGCTGACCTACGCCGAAACCCGCCGACTCTATGGTAAGGAAGTGTATCACCGGCCTTCCCGTTTTATTGGTGAGCTGCCGGAAACCTGCATCGAAGAGGTGCGTCTGCGCGCCAGCGTCAGCCGTCCGGTGAACCATCAGCGGATGGGTGCGCCGGTGACCAAAAATGACAGCGGATTCGCGCTGGGCCAGCGTGTTCACCACGCTAAATTTGGTGAAGGCACCATCATCAATCTGGAAGGCAGCGGCGAGCACAGCCGTCTGCAGGTGGCGTTTCAGGGGCAGGGAATCAAGTGGCTGGTGGCGGCCTACGCGAAGCTGGAAACGCTTTAGCGTGCGGTTGACGGCTTTTTCGTCTCAGCGTAACATGCGCCCACTATTATCATGAGAGGACAATGCCTTGGACACGCCCAGTCGATGCTGGCTCAATGACCTGTTTAGCAGGCATAACATCTAAGGCTACCTCTTTACGCGGGTAGCCTTAGCGGTTATCAGCGACCTCCCTTTTGATTCCGTCGCACGAGTCAGCACTGATTTACCTTTGAAACTCTGTTTCCGTGTTCAGGTTGCCGGTTCCTGTTGAGGAACGGCGGACAGCCTTGTCCCATTTAGTCTGCAATGGGGAGTATTGCTATGCTGAGCGCATTTAAACTGGATCGCAGCCGCCTGACGCGACTGGAGCTGGAAGACGAAAACGACAAACTGACCACCTCGGTCTGGGTCGATCTGATCGAGCCGGAAGAGGGCGAACGTGACCGGGTGCAGTCCGAACTGGGCCAGAGCCTGGCGACACGGCCTGAGCTGGAAGATATTGAGGCCTCGGCGCGTTTCTTCGAAGATGAAGATGGTCTGCATATCCACTCCTTCTTCTTCTATGAAGATGCTGACGATCATGCCGGTAACTCCACCGTGGCATTCACCATCCGTGAAGGCCGGCTCTATACGCTGCGCGAACGTGAACTGCCCGCGTTTCGTCTTTACCGCATGCGCGCCCGCAACCAGACCCTGATCGACGGTAACGCCTTTGAGCTGCTGCTCGATCTGTTTGAGACCAAAATCGAGCAGCTGGCGGACGAGATCGAGAACATCTACAGCGCGCTGGAGAAACTCAGCCGGGTGATCATGGAAGGTCAGCAGGGCGAAGAGTACGATCAGGCGCTGTCACGGCTGGCTGAGCTGGAAGATATCGGCTGGAAGGTGCGCCTCTGTCTGATGGATACCCAGCGCGCCCTGAACTTCCTGGTGCGTAAAGCGCGGCTGCCGGGCAACCAGCTGGAGCAGGCGCGCGAAATCCTGCGCGATATCGAATCGCTGCTGCCGCATAACGAGTCGCTGTTCCAGAAGGTGAACTTCCTGATGCAGGCGGCGATGGGCTTTATCAACATCGAGCAGAACCGCATCATCAAGATCTTCTCGGTGGTTTCCGTGGTCTTCCTGCCGCCGACCCTGGTGGCTTCCAGCTACGGAATGAACTTCGAATTTATGCCGGAACTGAAGTGGAGCTTTGGCTATCCCGGCGCGATTGGCCTGATGATTCTGGCCGGCCTCGCGCCCTATCTCTACTTCAAGCGTAAAAACTGGCTGTAATAACGTAGCGGGCCATCTGAGATGGCCCGTTTTACTGGCTCCCGTCCCCTTTTCTGCGTAATCTCACCCTTCTGTTTTTACAAATAATTAACTTCTTATGGATGCTCTGTCGTTGCCTGTGCAGTGGACGCTGCTGCTACTGATCTCGGTGCTGCTCGGCGCGGTGCTGCACGTTTTCCATGTGCCAGCCGCGCTGCTGCTGGGGCCGATGGTTGTCGGTGTCGTAATGGGGCTGTCGGGCGCTACGCTGCGGATTGATAAACGGCTGTTCCTGCTGGCTCAGGCCGTGCTGGGCTGTATGATCGCCCGGAGCCTGTCGCCGTCGATCCTGACGCCGCTGATTCAGGAGTGGCCGATTATTGTGATGGTGCTGCTGCTGACGCTGGCGGCCAGCGGCCTCTCCGGCTTTCTGCTGGTGCGCTTCAGCCATCTGCCCGGTCCGACCGGCGCCTGGGGATCGTCGCCGGGTGGCGCGTCGGCGATGGTGGCGATGGCGGGTGACTTCGGTGCGGACGTGCGGCTGGTGGCGTTTATGCAGTATCTGCGGGTGCTGTTTGTCGCGTCAGCGGCGGCGCTGGTGGCGCGCATCGGGCTGGGCGATCAGGCGCACAGCGTGTCGTTAGCCTGGTTTCCCGCCCTGAATTACGGCTTTGCGCTGACCCTGGTGATAATGCTGACGGGCGCGTGGCTGGGCACCCGTCTGCGCATCCCCTCTGGCGCGCTGCTGCTGCCTGCGCTGGCTGGCGCGCTGCTGAACGGCAGCGATCTTGTGGCGTTGCAGGTGCCGGAATGGCTGCTGGCGGTGGCTTACGCGCTGATTGGCTGGAGCGTGGGGCTGCGCTTTACCCGACCGATTTTCCTGCTGGCCCTGCGCACGCTGCCACAGATGCTGGCCTCGATCTTCGGGCTGATGCTGTTATGTGGCGGGCTGGCGTGGATGCTGACGCAGATGCTGGATATCGATCTGATGACCGCCTATCTCGCCACCAGCCCTGGCGGACTGGACACGGTGGCGATTATTGCGGCAGGCACCCAGGTCAACATGGCGTTTGTGATGGCGTTACAGACGCTGCGTCTTTTTACCATCCTGCTGACCGGGCCAGCGTTAGCCCGCTTTATTTCACGCTATGCGCGGACGGGCACGGAGTGAAAACGCCACCGCGTCGCAGATAAACACCAGCAGCGCCAGCCAGATGAAGCCGAACGTGACCATCTTGTCCGGCGTGATCGTTTCACCGTAAAACGCGACGGCCAGGATGAACATCAGCGTCGGGCCAAGATACTGAAAGAAGCCGACGGTCGAGAGCCGCAGTCGGGTACAGGCTGCGGCAAACAGCATCAGCGGGATGGTGGTGACAATGCCCGCTGCGATCAGCATCAGGTTGAGACTGAGCGGATTCGCGGAGAGATGGCTGGTGCTGCTGTCGGCAAAGCCAAACAGATAGAGCGCCGCCAGTGGAAACAGCCACAGGGTTTCAATCAGCATACCGCTCTGCGCATCGACCTGAATCTTCTTACGCATCAGCCCATACACGGCAAAACTCAGCGCCAGACCGAGCGCAATGATCGGCAGCGAGCCAAACTGCCACAGCTGCACCAGCACGCCGACGGCAGCCAGCAGCACCGCCAGCCATTGCAGGCGTCGAAAACGCTCACGCAGAAACAGCATACCGAACACCACATTGATCAGTGGGTTAATAAAGTAGCCCAGGCTGGCTTCCAGCATATGCTGATTGTTGACCGCCCAGATAAACAGCAGCCAGTTGCCACCAATCGTCAGTGCGGTGACCGCCAGCAGCAGCACTTTTCTGGGTTGCCGCACTACCGAGCGGACTGTCGGCCAGCTGCGGCTTGCGGTGATCAGCAGCAGCATAAAGAGTGCAGACCAGATCACCCGATGTGTCATGATCTCCGTTGCCGGAACCTGCTTTACCAGCTTGAAATAGGCGGGCGCGATGCCCCAGATAAAATAAGCGCCCAGGGCAAAAAAGATGCCCTGGCGGGTCTGTTGCGTATCCATGTGAAATCCAGAAATGATTAGCCGATCAGATAGGTGGCGGTAGCGGTGGCGATATAGTCACCCTGTTGATTGTGCAGCTCTACGCGCGCCACGGCGACTTTGTTTCCGGCGCGCAGCAGGCTGCTGGTGGCGGTAAAACGCTCGCCGCGTCCGGGGCGCAGATAGTCGACGCGCATATCGATGGTGCCCATGCGCGACAGCCGGTGACGCAGATCCGCTTCGCTGATGCTCTCCTGACGGGTTAAGGCATTGCTGACGCAGACCATGCCCGCCGCCACGTCCAGCACGGCTGCGATCACACCGCCGTGCAGGATCTGCTGCACCTGGTTGCCTACCAGCATGCTTTTGTTACTGAAGCTGATCTCGGCGTAGTCGGCGTCAAGGCGCATCAGCTCCAGGCCCAGCGCCTGATTAAACGGCATGTGATAAACGAAAATTTCGCCGACCAGCTGGCGAGCGTCCTGCGGTGTCAGCACGGGTGATGACATGATGATGTGTCCTGAAAAAATCGGGCCAGAGGGGCGCGGAACGTTAATGAGTTGTGTATTCTATGCCGCCTGCGGGGGTGTTTCCAGTTTAAGAAATCAGCACTCATGCTCACTGCCATTTGCGTGTAGAATGGCCTGCTTTTTACGACACCCTTTCAGTTATTTTGATACGCAGCGCTCACCGGAGAATTTTATGCGTAAGCATCGCGCCTTGCTGGCGGCTATGTTGATCTTCCCTGCGCTGGCGCAGGCGGATGAAGCCCAGATTAAAGAGGTTCATGACGCGCCAGAGGTTCAGGGAAGCATTATTGCTAACCTGCTGGAGAAGCACGATAACCCCTTTGTTCTCTACCCGTATGAGAACAACTATCTGCTTTATACCTACACCAGCGATATGAACAAAGAGGCGATCTCCTCTTATAACTGGGGAGAAAATGCCCGCAAGGATGAGGTGAAATTCCAGCTCAGCCTGGCGTTTCCGCTGTGGCGCGGCATTCTGGGCGACAACTCGGTGCTGGCCGCGTCCTATACCCAGCGCTCCTGGTGGCAGCTGTCGAATCGCGGCGAGTCATCGCCTTTCCGTGAAACCAACTATGAGCCGCAGATTTTTCTGGGCTGGGCCACGGACTATTCGCTGGCAGGCTGGACACTGCGTGATGTGGAAGTGGGTCTGAATCATGAATCCAACGGACGCAGCGACCCGACCTCACGAAGCTGGAACCGCGTTTATGCGCGTCTGATGGCCGAGAACGGAAACTTCCTGGTGGAGATCAAGCCCTGGTATCGTATCCCTGACGGGGCCAACAACGATGACAATCCCGATATCACCAAATATATGGGCTATTACCGCACCCGTCTGGGCTATAAACTGGGCGACAACATCTTCAGCGTAGAGGGCAACTATAACTGGAACAGCGGTTATGGCGGCGCCACCCTGGGCTGGAGCTACCCTATCAGCGAGCACGTTCGCTTCTATACTCAGGTATTCAGCGGCTACGGTGAATCACTGATCGATTACAACCATCGCCAGACGCGTCTGGGTGTGGGTGTAACGCTTAACGACTTGTTCTAATCCCTAACGTAAGACAGGAATCGCGTGGCAACCTCGGCAGTTCTCAATCAGGAAGCGCTGGCGCAGCAGGTATTACAGGATACCTTCGGCTACCAGCAGTTTCGTCCCGGTCAGCAGACGATCATTAATGAGGCGCTGAACGGGCGCGATTGTCTGGTGGTTATGCCCACCGGCGGCGGTAAATCGCTCTGTTATCAAATCCCGGCGCTGGTGCGCGAGGGGCTGACGCTGGTGGTTTCCCCGCTGATCTCACTGATGAAAGACCAGGTCGATCAGCTGCTGGCGAATGGCGTGGCGGCTGCCTGTCTTAATTCCACTATGACGCGCGAGCAGCAGCAGGCCGTGATGGCGGACTGCCGCACGGGTCGGGTTAAGCTGCTCTATATCGCTCCTGAGCGTCTGATGATGGATAACTTCCTGGAGAATCTGGCGCACTGGCAACCCGCGATGCTGGCGGTGGATGAAGCGCACTGTATCTCTCAGTGGGGCCACGATTTCCGGCCGGAATATGGCGCACTCGGCAGGATGCGTCAGCGTTTCCCGGCGTTACCGGTGATGGCGCTGACCGCCACCGCAGACGAAACCACCCGCAACGATATCGTTAACCTGCTGCATATGCAGGACCCGCTGATCCAGATCAGCAGTTTTGACCGCCCCAACATTCGCTACACCCTGGTAGAGAAGTTCAAGCCCACCGATCAGCTGCTGCGCTACGTGCAGGATCAGCGTGGCAAATGCGGCATTATCTACTGCAACAGCCGGGCGAAGGTGGAGGACACCGCCGCGCGTCTGCAAAGCCGGGGATTCAGCGTCGGGGCATACCACGCCGGGATCGACAGCGAACAGCGCAGCCGGGTGCAGGAAGCGTTTCAGCGTGACGATCTGCAGATCGTGGTGGCGACGGTCGCCTTCGGAATGGGCATCAACAAGCCTAACGTCCGGTTTGTGGTGCACTTCGACATCCCCCGCAACATCGAGTCCTACTATCAGGAAACCGGGCGCGCCGGTCGGGATGGCCTGCCGGCAGAAGCGATGATGCTTTACGATCCGGCGGATATGGCCTGGCTGCGTAAATGCCTGGAAGAGAAAGTGCCCGGGCCGCTGCAGGATATCGAACGCCACAAGCTCAATGCCATGGGCGCGTTCGCTGAGGCGCAGACCTGCCGTCGTCTGGTGCTGCTGAACTATTTCGGTGAGGGTCGCCAGCAGCCGTGCGGTAACTGCGATATCTGTCTCGATCCGCCCAAGCGTTATGACGGTCTGGTCGAGGCGCAAAAAGCGCTCTCCGGCATCTATCGCGTCGGTCAGCGATTCGGGATGGGCTACATCGTCGAGGTGCTGCGCGGGTCGAACAACCAGCGTATCCGCGAACAGGGCCACGACAAACTGCCGGTCTACGGGCTGGGTAAAGATCAGAGCCACGAACACTGGGTCAGCGTGTTGCGTCAGCTCATCCACCTGGGGCTGGTGACGCAGAACATCGCCATGCATTCCGCCCTGCAGCTCACTGAAGCGGCGCGTCCGGTACTGCGGGGCGAAGTGCCCCTGATGCTGGCGGTGCCGCGTCTGATTACCGCGAAAACCAAAAGCAGCGGACCGGCGAAGTTTCAGGGTGGCAACTACGATCGCAAATTGTTCGCCAAGCTGCGTAAGCTGCGAAAAGCGATTGCGGATGAAGAGAATATTCCGCCTTATGTGGTGTTTAACGACGCCACGCTGATAGAGATGGCAGAGCAGATGCCGGTCAGCGCCTCAGAGATGCTGAGCGTTAACGGCGTCGGGCATCGCAAACTGGAGCGCTTTGGTAAACCTTTCCTGGTGATGATCAAAGAGCATCTCGATGAAGAGTAAAGGACACTGATTATGCTGATGTTATTTGCAACGGTCGCGCTGGTGCATCTGGTGGCGCTGATGAGCCCCGGCCCCGATTTCTTTTTCGTGTCGCAAACTGCCGCCAGCCGCTCCCGTAAAGAGGCGATGATGGGAGTGCTGGGCATCACGCTGGGGATTGTGGTCTGGGCGGGCGTGGCGCTGATGGGCCTTCATCTGATCCTGGAAAAAATGGCCTGGCTGCATCAGATCATCATGGTCGGTGGCGGACTCTATCTGCTGTGGATGGGCTGGCAGCTGATGTGCTCGGCCCGCCAGCGTCACAAACAGCCGCAGCAGGATGAGCCGGTGGTGGAACTGCCAAAACGCGGCATGAGCTTTCTTAAGGGGCTGCTGACCAACCTGTCGAACCCGAAAGCCATTATCTATTTCGGCAGCGTTTTCTCGCTGTTCGTCGGTGATGATGTGGGTGCAGCGGAGCGCTGGGGCCTGTTCCTGCTGATTATCGGCGAAACCTTTGCCTGGTTTGCGCTGGTGGCGGCTATCTTTGCGCTGCCGTGGATGCGGGCGAAGTATCAGCGTCTGGCCAAGTGGGTCGATGGCATGGCCGGCGTGCTGTTTGCTGGTTTCGGTATCCACCTTATTATCTCGCGTTAAGCCCGGACCCTGATCTTTCTGCCGGAATGCGCCTGGCGCGACCGGCAGAAAGCTCATCCTCTGCCGTTTCTCTCTGATTTGCCGCCCGCGATTTTGTCCTTTCTCTGCCACAGCCGCAGATAAATCCTCATCATTTGTTAAATAGTGAAACGCGTGCCTCTGGTAGGGTCGGTGCGTATGGTCTGTTGATATGAAGAGGATAACCAGAATCAAAACCCTGTTACTGCTGCTCATCGCAGCCGCGCTCAGCGCCTGTGCCTCGCCGGAGGCCACGCCTCCACCGGCACCAGAACCGGCCAGAAAAGAGAGGGTGTCGGCGATCCTGGCGCAGGCACCACCGCTGTCAGCGCCGCAGGGCGAGAGAATCGCGCAGATCTCCGCCGCCTTTCTCGGGACGCCTTATCAGGCGCATACGCTTAAGGGTTCACCGGATATCCCCGAAATGCTGGTAGTGAATTTTCACGGCGTGGACTGCTTCACGCTGCTGGATTACGTTCAGGCACTGAGTCACAGCCGCGACCGCGCCAGCTTTGAGGCGAACCTGATCCGCACCCGCTATGCGGGCGGCGAGGTTCGTTACCTGAACCGCCGCCACTTCTTCTCTGACTGGTTCGCGGAAACGCCGCGTAATGCCGATGATATGACGCGCAGCCTCAGCCCGCAGGCGGTGACGGTCGTGAAGTTGCTGAATCGCGAGGTGCGCGGAAAACCGCAGGTGCCCGGCCTCGGCGTGATCTCCCGCCGCATTACCTATCTGCCCGCGAAAGCCATCACGCCCCAGGTGCTGGCGCAGATCCGCACCGGCGATTACGTGGGGGTTTACGCCACCGCGCCGGGGCTGGATGTCACCCATGCCGGCATCGCTGTGCGGCATGATGGCCGGTTATGGTTCAGAAATGCCTCTTCGCTCGCCGCCACGCGCAAAGTGGTTGATATGCCTTTCCGGGAATATATGCGGTCTAAGCCGGGGATCATTGTCCTGCGCGCGCTGCCGGTGAGTGCGCCTTAACGGCGAGGCAGGAAGAGGGGAAGAGCGGCGCCGACCCGGGCAGGTCGGCGCGCAGGACTCAGGCGATCTTTCTGGCACTGGCGAGCAGGGCGCCCACCGCCATAAAGAGTCCGCCAAAAATACGGTTCATTAACTTCATCTGGCGGGGACCTTTAATCCAGCCGGCAATCCGGGTCGCCAGCGTGGCGTAGCCAATCATCACGATGATATCCACCACCACGGTCGTTACGCCCAGCACCAGATACTGCATAAAGAGCGGCTGATGCGGCTGGATAAACTGCGGAAACAGGGCGGCGAGAAAGACGATACTTTTCGGGTTAGTCAGGTTAACCAGCACGGCGCGTTTGAACAGACGACGACGTGGCATCGCTCTGGCAACGGCATCCAGATCGATCCCGCCAGCGGAGCGCCACTGCTGAATACCCAGCCAGACCAGATAGGCCGCACCGGCCCACTTCAGGATTTCGAACGCCAGCAGCGACTGAGAAAACAGCGCGCCCAGCCCGATACCCACCAGCACGATATGCAGCGCCAGTCCGACCTGCAGGCCAGAGATCGACGCCACCGTGCCACGGTAGCCGTGGCTGATCCCGGTACTCATGGTGTTAATGGCACCGGAACCCGGCGACAGGCTGAGAATTGTTGTGGTAAGCAGATAGGTCAGCCACCATTCGATGGTCATGGGTCAGGCTCTCATTAGTAGCGGAATTGTGACACAATACGCCAGAATTAAGCGCGGCGCTACGGCCTGCACAGGGCATTCAGGACCCGGTATCCGGTCAACAGGAGGGCGAATGGATCAACATAAAGCCAGCTGGCTGAGACGGGAAAAAGCCTTTGCGGCCTTCGCCACCGGGCCGCTGCTCGACTTCTGGCACCGCCGCGAAGAGTGTGAATTCACCGGCGTCGGCAATCTGACGCTGCGCTACGTGCGTTTCACATCACCGCAACATCAGCGTGTGATCCTGATTGTGCCGGGACGCATCGAGAGCTACATGAAATATCCTGAGCTGGCCTACGATCTGTTCCACTGCGGGTTTGATGTGATCATTCTGGATCATCGCGGTCAGGGACGATCCGATCGCCTGCTGGAAGATACCCATCGCGGCCATGTGGCAGAATTTACCCACTATGTGGACGATCTGGAAACGCTCTATCTGAAAGAGATCGTCAGCGGTCACTATCAGCAGCGCTACGCGCTGGCGCACTCCATGGGAGGGGCGATCTTAACGCTGTTTCTGGCGCGTCAGCCGCAGGCTTTTCATGCGGCGGCGCTGGTGGCGCCGATGTTTGGCATCGCGTTACCGTTGCCCTCATTTCTGGCCCACCGGATCCTGGACTGGGCGGAGAAGCGACCGGCCGTGCGTGATGGCTATGCGCTGGGCACCGGACGCTGGCGCGCCCACCCGTTTGGCATTAACCGGCTGACACACAGTGCCGAGCGTTACCGGCGCAATCTGCGGTTTTATGCGGACGACCCGGCGCTTCGCATGGGCGGGCCGACCTATCATTGGGTGCGTGAAGGCATCCATGCGGGTCGCAACATTCTCAGCCAGGTTGATAAGATCACCACGCCGCTGCTGCTGCTGCAGGCCAGCGATGATCGGGTGGTCGACAATCGCTCGCAGGATCTGTTCTGTGCCGCGATGGCCGCGGCGGGTCATCCGTGTGAAGGCAACACGCCACGGGTGATCGACGGTGCGCGTCACGAGATCCTGTTTGAAAAAGATGAGATGCGTGCCGAGGCACTCAATGCAGTGGTCGACTTTTTTTCATCGCATCACTGACGTTATTTATCCGACCGGTTAACACCGGCTGAACCAGCTATCCGAGGTTTTCATGTATCACATCGTTGCATCCGATCTGGATGGCACGCTGCTCTCTCCCGAACATCGCCTGACCCCTTTTGCGCGTGAAACGCTGCAGCAGCTGGTCGCGAAACAGATTCACTTTATTTTCGCCACCGGTCGTCACCATATCGATGTGGGCCAGATGCGCGACAGCCTGGCGATTCCGGCCTATATGATCACCTCAAACGGCGCACGCGTACACAACGCCCGCGGTGAGCTGGTGTTCAGCCACAATCTGGATGAGGATATCGCCAGCGATCTGTTCGGCCTGCAATATCATCACAGCGATATCCTGACGCACGTTTATCGCGACGATGAGTGGTTTGTCAGCCGTTCCAGCCCGGCTGAGCAGGACTATTTCCGCGAGTCGGTGTTTAACTACCAGGTCTATGAGCCGGGTCTGCTGCCCACCGATAACATCAGCAAGGTCTTTTTCACCTGTGAAAATCCTGAGCATCTGATCCCGATGGAGCAGGCTATTGAAGCGCGCTGGGGCGACCGGGTGAATGTCAGCTTCTCGCTGCCGACCTGTCTGGAAGTGATGGCGGGCGGCGTGTCGAAAGGCCATGCGCTGGAAGCGGTCGCGAAACAGCTGGGCCACTCGCTGGAAAATTGCATCGCCTTTGGCGATGGCATGAATGACGTGGAGATGCTGAGCATGGCCGGAAAGGGCTATATCATGCAGAACGCGCATCAGCGGCTGAAAGAGACGTTACCGGAGCTGGATGTGATTGGTTCCAATGCCGATGACGCGGTGCCGCAGACGCTGCGCACGCTCTATCTGGCTTAAGCCATCCGCATAAAAAAGGGCCGGTTATCCGGCCCTTTTTTTATTGCCTTCAGGCAGGGCTCTTTTTGTGCCGGTGTTCGCTGACCATGGTCAGCAGCAGCAGGACTACCGCCAGCACGCAGCCGGCAATCATCACCATAAAGCCGCCGTCCCAGCCGAAGTAGTCGACGGTATAGCCCACGATGGCGCTGGCGGCGACAGAGCCGCCCAGATAACCGAACAGGCCGGTGAAGCCTGCCGCCGTCCCTGCGGCTTTTTTCGGTGCCAGCTCCAGCGCATGCAGGCCGATCAGCATTACCGGACCGTAGATCAGGAAGCCAATCACGATCATGCAGGTCATATCGACCCCGGGGTTGCCCGCCGGATTGAGCCAGTAGATCACGGTCGCAATGGTCACCAGCGTCATAAAGAAGACCCCGGTCGCGCCACGGTTGCCGCGGAAGACTTTGTCCGACATCCAGCCGCAGAGCAGCGTCCCCGGAATCCCCGCATATTCATACAGGAAGTAGGCCCACGAGGACTTATCCAGCGTGAAGTGTTTCACCTCGCGCAGATAGGTCGGCGACCAGTCCAGGATGCCGTAACGCAGCAGATAGACAAACACGTTGGCCAGCGCGATGTACCACAGCAGCTTATTCGGCAGCACATATTTCATGAAGATCTGTTTGGCCGTCAGCTCCTCTTCGTGGCTGGCGTCATAGTCGGGTGGATAGTCGTTTTTGTACGCCTCAATCGGGGGCAGACCGCAGGATTGCGGGGTATCGCGCATCAGCGCAAAGGCCAGAATCGCAATCGCAATGGCACCGAAGGCAGGCATATAGAGTGCCGCTTTCCAGTCGTTGAACCACGCCATCCCGAGCAGGAACAGCAGCGGCGGAATACCGCCGCCCACGTTATGCGCACAGTTCCAGACCGAGACGATTCTGCCGCGCTCCTTCTGCGACCACCAGTGCACCATGGTGCGTCCGCAGGGCGGCCAGCCCATGCCCTGGAACCAGCCACAGATAAACAGCAGCACGAACATCACCATGATGCTGGAGGTGGCCCAGGGAACGAACCCCATGATCAGCATCACGGCGGCGGCCAGAATCAGACCGGCCGGTAAAAAGACGCGCGGATTCGAGCGGTCAGAGACGGATCCCATGATGAACTTAGAAAAGCCGTAGGCAATGGAAATGCCCGACAAGGCAAAGCCCAGGTCACCGCGTGAAAAACCCTGCTCGACCAGATAGGGCATGGCGAGAGCAAAGTTTTTCCTGACCAGATAGTAGGCCGCATAACCAAAAAAGATCCCGATGAAAATTTGCCAGCGCAGACGACGGTAGAGAGGATCGATGCGATCCTCCGCCACCTGCGGCTGACGTGGTGCAGGTTTAAAAATACTCAGCATTAGTGAGGCCCTCCAGGGCACATTATGGTTTTAATTCCCAGCAGGTTGGGGCAGGACGTGGACAGAATAAAATGGACAAAAGATGTTCCATTTCGCGCAAAGAATAGTGTCAGTTGCACAACGTTACTGTGATGAATGACACATTTGTTACAGTTTTATTACAGGTGAGAGCGAAAATGATCACGAGATGGATCATTTCGCGCATTTTGTCTGGCTGAAAACCGATTCCGGCGACAGTTATGTCAGGACGTGTAAATAGCCGCAGAAACGGCTGTTCCGGTCGCCTGGTTTATAACCGGATGTCAACCAGATTTTGCAGCCTCGCGGCGACACATTGTTTACACTGACGGCCTGTTCATTTCGGGATTGTTACCGTGTTCTTACTGATCATTACCACTATTCTGTGGGCCTTTTCGTTCAGCCTGATTGGTGAATACCTCGCCGGTCAGGTGGACAGCTGGTTCTCTGTGCTGATGCGACTGGCGCTCGCTGCGCTGGTGTTTTTACCCTTTCTGCGCTGGCGCGGCTATCGGCCGTCAACGCTGCTGCTTTACATGCTGGTGGGGATGCTGCAGCTGGGCGTGATGTACCTGCTGAGTTTCGAAGCCTATCTCTACCTCAGCGTGTCGGAGTTCCTGCTGTTTACGGTGATGACGCCGCTCTATGTGACGCTGATTTATGACCTGATTAGTCGTCGTCCATTGCGCATCGGCTACATCTTCAGTGCGCTGCTGGCGGTGGCCGGGGCGGCGATTATCCGCTATGACAAAGTCAGCGATCATTTCTGGTTTGGTCTGCTGCTCGTGCAGCTCGCCAACATCTGCTTCGCGGCGGGAATGGTGGGGTATAAGCGTCTGCAGGAGACCCGGCCTATGCCGCAGCACACCGCCTTCTCCTGGTTTTATCTGGGCGCGGTCGCGATCGCGGTGCTCGCCTGGTCCGCCTGGGGTAATCCACAGAAATTGCCGACTACCTCGCTGCAGTGGGGCATTCTGGTCTGGCTGGGCGTGGCGGCGTCCGGGCTTGGCTATTTTATGTGGAACTACGGGGCGACGCAGGTCGATGCCGGCACGCTGGGCATCATGAACAATATGCACGTTCCCGCCGGACTGCTGGTCAATCTGGCTATCTGGCAGGAGAAACCGCACTGGCCGAGCTTTATTGCAGGCGCGCTGGTGATCGTCGCCTCGCTGTGGGTGCATAAGCGCTGGGTGGTGGGGCGGCGCGATCGATAACCCGCTGATAGCAATGCTGAACCGGCGGGCTGATGCCGGTTCAGCCCGCCGGACTGACGTAGTTGCATCGTAAAGTACCGCCATCTTTTTTCGTCGTCCGGGCTATCCTGGCCCGGACACTTCGCCGTTCAGGCGCGTCACCCCTGAAGCGTTAACGACTTCTTCGTGCTTATTGGTTCAGGCAGAGGAATGGGCGATAGCCATGAAGTTAATAGGGTTAATTGCCTGTAGAACTAGTCTGGCTGGCTGCAAGGGATTCGTGTCTTGCTTAATCCCCCATCAGAAACTGAATACTATCCGCCAGCCCAGGCTCACACGACAGGTTAGTCATCGATCGATAGCATACCAACAGGAACCAGAACCGTTATACGCCAGGCTCCTGATGACTATTGCGTCAGACAATCAGAGTGCATACCGGGTGTGCTAATCAATAAAGCGCTAAGCAGAAAAACGTTTGCCACCGTGTTCAAACCTGAATGTTTGAACACGGTCACGTGCTGGCCCGCGAGGGAGAAAACCTCGCGAATAAGGTAAATAAACCGACGGTGAAGGCATTGGAATGGATGGATGTCCAGCTCAGGACATCGCCTGCTCTTTCCGACCGTATGGCACGTGATCAGGCAGGCTTCTCGCTCTTAGGGCGCTGAATCATCGTCAGCCCTTTCAGGAAGTTACGCAGAATCTGATCGCCGCATTCGCGGTAGTTTTTATGGTCAGGCTTGCGGAAAATCGCGCCGACTTCGGCCTGCGAAACCGTAAAGTTCGCGCGCTTCAGCACCTCAGGAATGTCGGTGGTTTTCAGATCGAAAGCGATGCGCAGCTTCTTCATGAAGATGTTGTTGGTCATTTTGCGCTCAATCGATGGCGCAGGCGCATCTTCACTTTTACCGCGACGGTAGAAGATCAGGCCATTCAGGAAATACCCCATCAGCACGTCGGGGCAGGGGCGAAACGCGGCGTCGTCCTCTTTTTTCAGCCATGCCTGAATATCTGTCTGCGGCACGTCGCACTCTGCCAGCGCAAAAATTTCCACCATTTTCGCATCGCTCAGGTTAAGCATGTAGCGCACGCTGCGCAGAATATCGTTGTTAGTCATGGTGAAATCTTCTCATGGTCGGTCGACAGGCTGCGCATTATAGGGGATTTTGTCCGCGCCCGCGCAGGTTTGTGCCGATCGGCTTAACGCTGCAGCACGGCGCCCGGTCGCGCGGCATCGCGCACAAAGGGCAGATGCTCACAGGCGTGCTGGCGGGCAAAGCGGATAAAGGCTTCCAGCACCGGCTGGCGCTGTTCGCCGTCGCGCACTGCGGCATAGAGGCGGCTCCAGAGACCCTCGCCCAGCGTGCGGGTCACGACCAGCCCCTGCTTCTCAAAGCTCTCGACCACCCAGTGCGGCAGCGCGGCAATGCCCATACGCGCGGAAACCATCTGAATCATCAGCAGCGTGTTATCCACATTTTTCAGCGCCGGGCTGACGCCAGCAGGCTGCAGGAAGTGACGCCAGATATCCAGACGCTGACGCTGGACCGGGTAGATCATCAGGACCTCATCGGCCAGATCTTCCGGTGAGATCTGCTCCAGCTGCGCCAGCGGATGATCCGTTGCCAGCACCAGCCGCACCTCAAAATCAAACATCGGCGAGTAGAACAGACCCGAGCGTGCCAGGATATCGGAGGTCAGTACCACATCCAGCTCACCCTGTTGCAGCGCGGGCTGAGGATCAAAGGTCACGCCCGATTTGAAATCCATCACCACCTGCGGCCAGCTCTGACGGAATTTATCCAGCGCCGGGGTCAGCCACTGAATGCAGCTGTGGCACTCGATAGCGACCCGCAGCGTGGTCTGATGCGGCTCGTCGCAGGCCTGGAGTGCCTGCTGGATCTGTGGCAGCACCTGCTCCGCCAGTTGCAGCAGAATATCCCCCTGCGGGGTAAAACGCAGGGGCTGACTTTTACGCACAAACAGGCGGAATCCCAGACGCTGCTCCAGATCGCTGAACTGGTGAGACAACGCCGATTGCGTCTGATGGAGCTGGGCCGCTGCCGCAGCCAGCGATCCCGTATTGCGCAGAGCCTGAAGCGTCCGCAGGTGCTTGAGTTCGATCATGAGTGTCCTTCACATCGAAAATGAACATATTGCGCTTGAGCAACATACAGTACCCGCAGAGTATAGCAGTGTAAACATCTGGACGGCTAAACATCGTTGACTGCCCGGTTAAAGCAACGTGAACCTTTCTCTGGAGACTGGCACATGACTATCCTCAATCATACCCTCGGTTTTCCCCGTATTGGCCTGCATCGTGAACTGAAAAAAGCCCTGGAGCGTTACTGGGCGGGCGACAGCACCCAGGCGGCGCTTCTGGCGACGGGACGCGAGCTGCGCGCTCGTCACTGGCAGCAACAGAAAGAAGCTGGCGTCGATCTGCTGCCGGTGGGGGATTTCGCCTGGTATGATCATGTGCTGACCACCAGCCTGATGCTGGGCAATGTGCCTGAACGCCATCAGAACCCGGCGGGCACGATTGACCTCGACACGCTGTTCCGCCTCGGCCGGGGACGCGCCCCCTCCGGCGAACCCGTCGCGGCGGCCGAGATGACCAAATGGTTTAACACCAACTATCACTATCTGGTGCCGGAATTCAGCCGGGATCAGACCTTTAAGCTGAGCTGGACGCAGCTGCTGGATGAGGTGGATGAGGCACTGGCGCTGGGGCATAACATCAAGCCGGTGCTGCTGGGCCCGGTGACCTATCTGTGGCTGGGCAAGGTCAAAGGCGCGCCGTTTGAGCGTCTGTCGCTGCTGACGGCGATCCTGCCCGTCTATCAGCAGCTGCTGGCGGAACTGGCTAAGCGTGGCATTGAGTGGGTCCAGATTGATGAACCGGCACTGGCCCTTGAGCTGCCGCAGGCGTGGCGCGACGCTTTTCAACCGGCCTATGACGCCCTGCAGGGTCACTGCAGGCTGCTGCTGACCACCTATTTTGACAGCATCGAGCAGAACCTTGAGGTGATCCGCAGGCTGCCGGTGCAGGGGCTGCATGTGGATCTGGTGCATGGGGATGACGATATTGAGCAGCTGCATCAGCAGTTGCCCGCCAGCTGGCTGCTGTCGCTGGGCGTCATCAACGGACGCAACGTCTGGCGCACCGATCTGCGCCACTGGTTTGATCGCCTGCAACCGCTGGTCGCCCGGCGTCAGTTACTCTGGATCGGCTCCTCCTGCTCTCTGCTGCACAGCCCGATCGACCTCAGCACTGAAACGCATCTGGATGAGGAGGTCAGAAGCTGGCTGGCTTTTGCGCTGCAGAAGTGTGCTGAGCTGTCGCTGCTGAGCCAGGCGCTGAACCGCAACGAGGCAGCGTCGCTGGACGCCTGGAGCGCGCCGGTTCGCGCCCGCGCCCACTCCCGCCGGGTGCACAATGCGGCAGTGACGCAGCGTCTGCAGGCCATTACGCCCGAACAGAGCACACGCCAGAGCGCCTGGCCGGTGCGGAGTCGCCTGCAGCATCAGCGACTGCGCCTGCCCGCCTGGCCTGCCACTACCATCGGCTCTTTTCCACAGACCACGGAGATTCGCCGCCTGCGCCTCGACTTTAAGCAGGGGCGGCTCGACAGCAGCCATTATCGCACCGGCATCGCGGAGCATATCAGGCAGGCGATCCGCGAACAGGAGCGGCTGGGGCTGGACGTACTGGTTCACGGTGAAGCGGAACGTAACGATATGGTGGAGTATTTTGGCGAGCATCTGGAGGGATTTGCCTTTACCCGCAATGGCTGGGTGCAGAGCTACGGTTCGCGCTGCGTGAAGCCGCCCGTCATCATCGGCGATGTCAGCCGTCCGGCACCGATCACCGTCGAATGGGCCCGTTATGCGCAGTCGCTGACGGACAGACCGGTCAAAGGCATGCTGACCGGTCCGGTAACGATCCTCTGCTGGTCATTTCCGCGTGAAGATGTGCCACGGGAAACCCTCGCGAAACAGATCGCGCTGGCGCTGCGGGATGAGGTCGCCGATCTGCAGGAGGCGGGTATCGGGATCATTCAGATTGATGAGCCCGCCCTGCGGGAAGGTCTGCCGCTGCATCACTCGGCCTGGGCCGGTTATCTGAACTGGGCGGTGGAGGCTTTCCGGCTGACGGCGGGTGTGGCGCGGGACGAGACCCAGATTCACACCCATATGTGTTACTGCGAGTTCAGCGACATCATGGCGGCGATCGCGGCGCTGGATGCGGATGTGATCACCATTGAAACCGCACGTTCTGACATGGATCTGCTGGCGTCGTTTGAACACTTCGACTATCCCAATGAGATCGGCCCCGGCGTCTATGATATTCACTCGCCCAATGTTCCCAGCGTCGGGGAGATCGAAGCGTTGCTGCTGAAGGCAGCGAAACGCATCCCGGAGGCGCGGCTGTGGGTGAACCCGGACTGTGGTCTGAAAACGCGTGGCTGGACGGAAACGCGCCAGGCGCTGGCGAATATGGTACAGGCGGCGAAAAACCTGCGCGGGGAGAGGGTGTAGCCGACGGCCTGACAGTCAAAAACAGGAGCGCAGAAGCGCCCCTGTTTTTCATCTATCGTGAGGTAACACCATACTGCCTGAACCAGGCCAGCATCCGCTGCCAGCCATCCTGGGCGGATTCTGCATGGTAGCTCGGCCGGTAATCAGCATTAAACGCGTGTCCCGCCTCGGGATAAACGATGATCTCGGCGGTGGCATTGGCGGCATGCAGCGCCTGACGCATCTGCTCGACGCTCTCCAGCGGGATCCCCTCATCCTGACCGCCATACAATCCCAGCACCGGCGCATTGAGATCGACAGCAATATCAATCGGGTGTTTCTGCTGCTTCAGGGTGCGCTCACCCACCAGTCGGCCATACCAGGCGACTGCGGCCCGCAGCTGGGGATTATGCGCGGCATAGAGCCAGCTGATGCGGCCCCCCCAGCAGAAACCGGTGATGCCCATGCGGCGGATGTCGCCGCCGTTACGTGCGGCCCAGTTGGCGGCGTGATCGAGATCGGAGAGCACCTGGCTGTCCGGCACTTTGCTGACCAGTTCGCTGAACAGCGTCGGGATATCGTGATATTCCGACGGATCGCCCTCGCGGAAGTAGAGTTCAGGCGCGATAGCCAGATAACCCTCCAGCGCCAGGCGGCGGCAGATATCCCGGATGTGTTCATGCACACCAAAGATCTCCTGCACCACCAGCACAACAGGCAGCGGGCCGTCTGCGCCCTGCGGCTTAGCGAAGTAAGCTGGCATGTTTTCGCCCTGGCTGGGCACTGAGGTTTCACCCGCATGAATAGCCGGGCTATCGGTCATAATGGTGGTGGTGGCGGTGGGCTGCACGGCAGCGGCAAAGCCGTCCGTCGCCGGTTTTTGTGCCATATTATCACTGGGTTTCATGAGTCTCTCCGTGCAAGCAATTGCGCAATCAGGTAACTATAGCCTGGCTGTAAACCGCGCGCGCCAGGTGCCGGGCCACAGGGTCAGCAGCGAATACAATCCTCCCACTCTTTAACATTGCGCTAACGCTGGCACAGCCTCGCTGCGCACAGTCCCGGTAAAGAAGATGTATTTATGTGATGGTTATCTCAATTTGAATTCTGAAAAATGTAACTTTCATTTTCTTAAGTGAAAGCTGTCACATATTTATCGGGCGTGCTGACGTAAAGTGGCGCAATACTTTCCCTTAACAGGAGTCTGAAAATGACACAGTCTGACGTTTTCCATCTGGGCCTGACTAAAGCCGACCTGCAGGGCGCTACACTGGCGATTGTGCCCGGCGATCCGGAGCGCGTGAAGAAAATTGCCGGACTGATGGAAGATGCCACGCATCTCGCCTCACATCGTGAATTTACCTCCTGGCTGGCAAAACTGGATGGCAAGCCCGTTGTCGTCTGCTCCACCGGCATCGGTGGTCCTTCCACCTCCATTGCGGTTGAAGAGCTGGCGCAGCTTGGTGTGCGGACCTTCCTGCGCGTCGGCACCACGGGCGCGATCCAGCCTCATATCAACGTCGGCGATGTACTGGTGACAACGGCGTCGGTTCGCCTGGACGGTGCCAGCCTGCACTTCGCACCGATGGAGTTCCCGGCAGTGGCCGATTTCAGTTGCACCACGGCCCTGGTCGCGGCCGCAGAAGCCTGTGGCGCGAAGACCCATATTGGCATCACCGCTTCCTCTGACACTTTCTATCCGGGCCAGGAGCGTTACGACACCGTTTCAGGACGGGTAGTCAGTCGCTTCAAAGGATCGATGAAGGAGTGGCAGGAGATGGGCGTCCTCAACTATGAGATGGAATCCGCTACACTGTTAACCATGTGCGCCAGCCAGGGTCTGCGAGCCGGCATGGTGGCGGGCGTGATTGTGAACCGTACTCAGAAAGAGATCCCGGATGCGGTCACGATGAAACAGACAGAAAGTGACGCAGTGAAGATTGTGGTCGAAGCGGCGCGTCGCTTGCTGTAACGGTCGCGTCAGGCAGCAGGTTTTCCGGGCCCGGAACCTGCTGCTGGTCGTTAACGGCGCGTAGCATCAGTAGAACCTGAGGATGTTTATGCGCCCTACCTTTCCTGCCCGACGTCCTGCCCCTGGCCTCAATCCCGCCGCACTTCATGCGCGGCTGGAACGCTGTGCCGAACGTTTCCGCGCCGCCATGCAACAGGGCGACTATGCGCTGGCCGCCCGCTGCTGTGAAGAGGTGCTGCGGTCAATGCCGAATCAGATGCAGGTTCTGAGCGACTATGCTCTCTGCCTGCTGCGTCTGGGCCAGCATGCCAAAGCGTACAAAACCTATCAGAAGATCCTTCAGTCGCCACCTGCGGTGCAGGCCACCGCCTCCGAAACCTGGCTGGATGGCTTAACCGAAGTGTGCGGCTGGCTGAATAAACGCGAGGAGGTAGCGCAGTATGGGCTGGCCTCGCTGATGCGCTCGGATGCGCGTTTCAGTCAGGGGCAGCGCGCAGCGTTTCCGGCCCCGCAGCCCGAACCCGCCGATCTCAGCCAGCCAGAGCAGAACGTTATCGCCTTCTCTCTGTATGGCGATCAGCCTCGCTACTGTGAAACCTTAATTAAAAACGTGGAAGTGGCACCGGCGCTCTATCCCGGCTGGAGCTGTCTTATCTATCTCGACGACAGCGTGCCGCAGCATGTCTGGCAGCGTCTGGATCAGCCACACGTCAGGCTGATCGATATGTCGCACGAGAAAACGCTCTATCCAACCCTGTGGCGTTTTCTGGTGCTCGACGATCCGCAGGTGAAACGCTTTATCGTGCGCGATGCCGACTCGCTGCTCTCGGAGCGGGAAGCCGCAGCGGTTAACGCCTGGCTCGCCTCGCCTTACTGGTTCCACCATATGCGTGATTACTTCTCGCATACCGAACTGCTGCTGGCGGGCATGTGGGGCGGCTGTCACGGCGTCTTCCGGGACGTGGAGCAGGCGATGCGCGATTTCATTGCGCAGTATCAGGGGAGCCAGCGCTTCACCGACCAGTATTTCCTGAAGGTGGCGCTATGGCCGACGGTGCGTGAAAGTCTTCTGAGCCACGATGAAATTTTCCATTTTCATCAGGCCCGTCCCTGGCCTGACCATGCCCCCGTACGCTGGCAGACGCCCCATTTCCATGTGGGCAGCAATGCCGGGTTTGCCAGTATGACCGGTAAATCGGCGGCGGCGGATGGCAGCCGCCAGCGCGTTGCAATCACCGCCGGAGAGAGGACCTGGCACTATCTGGCGCAGGTCAGCAAGGGCGAGTGGCAGCTGCCCATGCCGTTCTTTCTCATCGACGAGTGGCAGGCGGGAAGGCTACTGGTAGCGGCTCTCTAAAGCGCTGAATCCCGGTAAAATTATCTGGACATTCATACAGTGCGACTCTACCTTTTCCCTCAGCAGCCTGAGTCGGGGGAAATCATGGATCAGCATATTATCATCAGCGCCTGTCTGGCGCTTGCCGGGGCGGGGATTGGCTGGATGCTGGCACAGTTACGTGCCGGTCATCTGGTTGCCCGTTTTCAGACCGAGCGTCGTCTGCTGGAGGAGGCGCAACAGCGTCAGCAGCAGCAGATCGATCAGCTTCAGCAGCAGGCGCAGCAGCGCGAGCAGGAGCTGCGTCAGCTTCACGGCGCGCTGAGCGGGGCCACCGAGCGGCTGCAGCAGCTCGATTACTGGCGTAACGAAAGCGAACAGCTTAATCGCGAACTGCGCAATCAGCTGGAGGTGAACAGCGCGCAGGAAGCGGAGCTGCGCGAAGTGACCATTCGTCTGGAAGAGACCCGCTACGCCGCAGAAGAGAAACAGCGCCTGCTGACCAACAGCGAACAGCGTCTCAGCGCCCAGTTTGAAAACCTTGCCAACCGTATTTTCGAAAACAGCGGCCGTCGCGTTGATGAACAGAACCGTCAGAGCCTGAACGGGCTGATCGGCCCGCTGCGTGAGCAGCTGGATGGCTTCCGTCGACAGGTGCATGAAAGCTTTGGCGCAGAGGCGCGCGAGCGCCATACCCTGACCCACGAAATCCGCCAGCTGCAGCAGCTGAATGCGCAGATGGCGCAGGAGGCGCTTAACCTGACGAAGGCGCTGAAGGGCGACAACAAAATCCAGGGTAACTGGGGGGAAGTGGTACTGAGCCGGGTGCTGGAAGCCTCCGGGCTGCGGGAAGGTTACGAATATGAAACGCAGGTCAGCATCCAGTCAGAACAGCAGGGCAGGATGCAGCCGGATGTGATTGTGCGTCTGCCGCAGGGCAAGGATGTGGTGGTGGACGCCAAGATGACGCTGGTGGCCTATGAGCGTTATTTCAATGCAGAGGATGAAATCGCCCGTGAGCAGGCGATTCAGGAGCATGTCAGCGCCATGCGCGCGCACATCCGCCTGCTGAGCC
Source organism: Pantoea phosphatilytica (assembly GCF_051025615.1). Classification (NCBI taxonomy): domain Bacteria; kingdom Pseudomonadati; phylum Pseudomonadota; class Gammaproteobacteria; order Enterobacterales; family Erwiniaceae; genus Pantoea; species Pantoea phosphatilytica. The sequence continues at coordinate 17,067 of NZ_JBPFDF010000005.1, read as the reverse complement.
GAAAAGATTATCAGCAGCTTCCCGGCTTGCGGTCGCTGGATTATGTGCTGATGTTTATTCCGGTGGAGCCCGCCTTTCTGCTGGCGATTGACCGGCAGCCTGAACTGATTAGCGAGGCGCTGCAGCAGAATATTATGCTGGTCAGCCCCACTACGCTGCTGGTGGCGCTGCGCACCATTAACAATCTGTGGCGCTATGAGCACCAGAGCCGCAATGCCCAGCGGATAGCCGATCGGGCGGCGCGGCTCTACGACAAGATGCGGCTCTTCGTGGATGATATGAGCGGGATCGGCCATAGCCTGGATAAGGCTCAGAACAGCTACCGCGAGGCGATGAAAAAGCTGGCAGAAGGGCGCGGTAACCTGATTGCCCAGAGCGAGGGATTCCGGGCGCTGGGCGTGGAGATCAAACGCCCCATCAACCCGCAATTAGCCGAACGCGCCATGCCGGAAAACCGGCTGGAAGAGGAGGCCGATGAGGAGAGGGAGGGGGAGGAGCGTGAGCCGCGTGTGAGACGCCTCCACGAATAGTATGGGCGCAACGTGCCTGACTTCCGTGACTCTGATACACTTCGGGAAGTATTGTTTGTGGAGCAGGTAAAACCGATGGCAGATGAATCACAGCAGGAAACCACCCATTTTGGCTTTCAGACGGTCGCCAAAAGCGAAAAAGCGGACAAAGTTGCGGACGTATTTCACTCCGTAGCCGCAAAATATGACCTGATGAACGATTTGATGTCGTTTGGCGTCCATCGCATCTGGAAGCGTTTTACCATTGACAGCAGCGGCGTACGTCGCGGTCAGCGCGTGCTGGACCTGGCGGGCGGAACCGGCGATCTGACGGCGAAATTCTCGCGTCTGGTCGGCGAAACGGGTCAGGTTGTTCTGGCCGATATCAACAGCTCCATGCTGAAGATGGGCCGCGAAAAGCTGCGCAATCAGGGCGTGGTTGGCAATGTCAGTTACGTGCAGGCCAACGCAGAAGCGCTGCCATTCCCCGATAACTATTTCGACTGCATCACCATCTCTTTTGGCCTGCGCAACGTCACGGAAAAAGAGAAGGCGCTGGCCTCGATGTTCCGCGTCCTTAAGCCAGGTGGACGCCTGCTGGTGCTGGAGTTCTCTAAGCCCGTGCTGGATCCGCTGAGCAAGGCGTATGACGCCTACTCATTCCATATTCTGCCGCGCATTGGACAGCTGGTGGCGCAGGATGCAGAGAGCTATCGCTATCTGGCCGAATCGATCCGTATGCATCCCGATCAGGAGACCCTGAAAGCGATGATGAACGATGTTGGCTTTGAAAATACCACTTACTCCAATATGACCGGCGGCATCGTGGCGCTGCATCGTGGATTTAAGTTCTGAGTGAGATGGTCATGAACCTGACGCCCTTGATTACCGCAGGCCTGGAAACGGCGCTGAACCGTATTCTTTATCGCGATCGCGGCCTGAAATCAGCGCGGCAACGCCTGAATGGCAGAGTACTGACGCTGCGCCTGAAAGAGTTCTCTCATCCGCTGGTGCTGGTGTTCAGTGAACAGCAGCTCGATGTGCTGGCTGACTGGCAGGATCGCAGCGACTGCACGGTGATCACGTCGCTGAAAACCCTGCCGAAGCTGCGCGATCGCCAGCAGCTGACGCCGCTGATCCGCAGCGGTGAGCTGCAGGTCGACGGCGACCTGCAGGTCGTGCAGCAGTTCTCTGCGCTGATGGATCTGGCGGAGCTGGATCCGGCAGAATATCTGGCGCCCTGGGTCGGCGATATCGCTGCGCAGGGCATCAGTCAGCGCTCACAACAGGCTTTGCGCTTTTTCAGAGGTGAAGTGCAGCGTCGCCAGGATTATCTCGGACAGGCCATCACGGAAGAGTGGCGTGTTGCGCCTGGCTCGCTGGAGTTAGCCTGGTTTTCTGAGGAGGTCGATGCGATGGAACGTTCGCTTGAGGCGCTTGATGCGCGTCTGGCGCAGCTGGAGGCAAAATGAGTTTTGGAGAGATCCGCCGCTTATATCTGATCATGAAGGTGTTTCTGACCTATGGCCTTGATGAACTGATCCCTCAGACACGCCTTACTTTCCTGTTCCGCCTGTGGCGTCGCTCTGTTTTCTGGATCCCTAACCTGCATCAGCATGAACCGGTCGGTGCCCGTATGCGCATGGCAATGGAGCAACTGGGTCCGGTCTGGATCAAGTTTGGCCAGATGCTGTCAACCCGCCGGGATCTCTTCCCGCCGCTGATCGCCGATCAGCTTGCCATCCTGCAGGACCGTGTCGCGCCCTTTGATGGCGTCAAAGCCAAAGCACAGATTGAAGCCTCTATGGGTGCGCCGATTGAAACCTGGTTTGACGATTTTGACATCAAACCGCTGGCGTCAGCCTCTATCGCGCAGGTGCACACCGCCACGCTCAAATCGAACGGTAAGGCCGTGGTGATCAAAGTGATCCGCCCAGACATTCTGCCGGTGATCAAAGCGGACATGAAGCTGATCTATCGTCTGGCTCGCTGGGTGCCGCGTCTGCTGCCGGATGGCCGTCGTCTGCGTCCGGTCGAGGTGGTGCGCGACTATGAGAAAACCCTGCTGGATGAGCTGAACCTGCTGCGTGAAGCCGCCAACGCGATTCAGCTGCGCCGGAACTTCGAAGACAGCCGCATGCTCTATGTGCCGGAAGTCTATTCCGACTACTGCAGCGAAACCATGATGGTCATGGAGCGCATCTACGGGATCCCGATTTCTGATGTGGCGACCCTGGAGCGACATGGCGTCAACATGAAGCTGCTGGCGGAACGTGGCGTGCAGGTCTTCTTCACCCAGGTTTTCCGCGACAGTTTCTTCCATGCCGACATGCATCCGGGCAACATTTTTGTCAGCTATGAACATCCTGAAGACCCGCAATATATCGGTATCGACTGCGGGATTGTGGGGTCGCTGAACAAGGAAGATAAGCGCTATCTGGCGGAAAACTTTATCGCCTTCTTCAACCGCGACTATCGCAAGGTAGCGGAGCTGCATGTGGATTCCGGCTGGGTGCCGCCTGATACCAACGTGGAAGATTTCGAATTTGCGATTCGCACCGTCTGTGAACCGATTTTTGAAAAGCCGCTGGCTGAAATCTCCTTCGGGCATGTGCTGCTGAACCTGTTTAACACGGCCCGTCGCTTTAATATGGAAGTGCAGCCGCAGCTGGTGCTGCTGCAGAAAACGCTGCTCTACGTGGAAGGCATTGGCCGTCAGCTCTATCCCCAGCTTGACCTGTGGAAGACGGCGAAGCCATTCCTGGAGGAGTGGATCAAGGATCAGGTGGGACTCTCCGCGCTGGTGCGGGCGGTTAAAGAGAAAGCGCCATTCTGGGCTGAAAAGTTACCCGAGCTGCCCGAACTCTTTTACGACAGCATGCGTCAGCACAAACTTCTGCGCCACAGCGTCGATAAATTAGTGGGCGATCTGAATGTGCAGCGCGTCCGTCATCATCAGGCGCGTTACCTGTTTGGTGTCGGAGCCACACTGCTGTTAAGCGGAACAGCGGTTCTGCTCGCCAGGCCGGACTGGGACTTCTTTCCGGCGGTGCTGATGGCGGCGGGAATCGTCTCCTGGGTTATCGGCTGGCGTAAGACAAACTGATTGTCACGTCTGGCTAAAAAAAGGTAATGTCGCTGGTTCAGGCCCGGCTAAGAAGGGCTCGCTGTGGTGCATTACCTCATCATTTTCATAGAACATCAGAGGCTATCTCATGGGCGGTATCAGTATCTGGCAATTGTTAATCATTGCCGTGATTGTTGTACTTCTGTTCGGTACCAACAAGTTACGTAATCTGGGGTCAGATTTAGGTTCGTCGATTCGTGGTTTCAAAAAAGCCATGAGCGATGAAGATGACAAAAAGGATCAACCGAAAGATCAGGACGCTGACTTCGCGGCGAAAACGCTGGCGGACAAACAGCCCACGTCGGCTAACAAAGAAGAAGCCAAGAACGACAAGCAGGTGTAAACCGTGTTCGATATTGGTTTTAGTGAACTGGTTTTGGTGTTCGTTATCGGGCTGATTGTTCTCGGCCCGCAACGTTTACCGGTTGCGGTGAAAACCGTGGTCGGCTGGATCCGGGCGATTCGTTCGCTGGCAGCCAATGTACAACATGAACTGGCGCAGGAGCTGAAGCTGCAGGAGCTGCAGGACAGCCTGAAAAAGGTGGAAGAGGCGAGCCGCGGCACTCTCTCCCCTGAGCTGAAAGAGTCGATGGAAGAGCTGCGTAAAACCGCGGATTCAATGAAGCGCTCGGTCAGTCAGAGCATCGACATTGAAAAAGAGGAAGACGAGGCTAACACCATCCATTCTGCCCGGCACAACGCCACGCCACCGCCGGCCGCTGAGCCTGCGGCAACTCCGGCGACGGCAGAACAGCAGGCCAGCGCACCCGCGCAGGCACCCGCTGCGGTGTCCGCCGATCCGGCTGTGCACGGCTCTGCTGCCCCTTCCGGTGCAGCAAGCGCACCCGCGCAGGCACCGGCTGCGGCTTCCTCCGATCCGGCTGCGCACGGCTCTGCTGCCTCTTCCGGTACGGCCAGCGCACCCGCGCAGGCGCCCGCTGGCGATGTGGTCAGAACGGCTGATGCCGGGCGTCCTGCCGCACCCTCCTCTTCTGCAGGTGATGAACGATAATGGCCGTTGAAGATACCCAACCGCTCATCAGTCATCTGATTGAGCTGCGTAAGCGATTACTGAACTGCATCATCGCCGTCTTAGCCATTTTTCTGGTGCTGGTTTTCTTCGCCAACGACATCTATCAGCTGATTGCGGCCCCGTTAATCAGCCAGATGCCGGTCGGCTCCAGCATGATTGCGACCGATGTGGCTTCGCCTTTTTTCACCCCGATTAAGCTGACCATCATTGTGTCGGTGTTTCTTGCGGTGCCGGTGATCCTCTATCAGGTCTGGGCCTTTGTCGCCCCGGCGCTATACCGGCATGAACGCCGGCTGGTGATGCCGCTGCTGTTTTCCAGCACCTTTCTGTTCTACTTCGGTGTGGCCTTTGCCTATTTCGTGGTCTTCCCGCTGGCATTTGGCTTCTTCACCAAGACCGCGCCGATTGGCGTCACCGTCGCGACAGATATCGCCAAGTATCTCGATTTTGTCATGACGCTGTTTATGGCCTTTGGTGTGGCGTTTGAGGTGCCGGTGGCGATCGTGCTGCTCTGCTGGACCGGCATTACCAGCCCGGAAGATTTGAAAAAGAAACGTCCCTATATTCTGGTGGGCGCGTTTGTGGTTGGGATGTTGCTCACACCGCCGGACGTTTTTTCCCAAACTTTGCTCGCTATTCCGATGTACTGCCTGTTTGAAGTCGGCGTATTCTTTTCCCGTTACTACGTGGGTAAAGGCCGCCGCTTGCAGGATGAGGAAGAGAACACCGACTCCTGACGCTGACACTCTTACCCGCCCTGGCGGGAAGCGATCGCTGCAAACCGCCCTGATGGGCGGTTTTTTGTTTTATAAACTGTGGGAAAAATTATGTTTGATATCGGTGTAAACCTGACCAGCACGCAATTCGCCGCCGATCGGCAAAAGGTGGTTAAACGCGCGCGTGATGCGGGCGTCACCGGGATGCTGATTACCGGCACCAACGCGCTGGAGAGCCAGCAGGCGCAGCGGCTGGCTGAAGATCAACCGGGTTTCTGCTGGTCCACCGCGGGCGTTCACCCGCATCACGCCAGCGAGTGGTCTGCGGAAATCGCCAGTACCCTGCGTCGTCTGGCGGAAAAACCGGAAGTAGTGGCTATCGGTGAGTGCGGACTCGATTTCAACCGCAACCTCTCCGCGCATGAGCAGCAGGAGTATGCGTTTGACGCGCAGCTGGCGCTGGCGGCCGAACTCAATATGCCGGTGTTTCTGCACTGCCGCGAAGCCCATGCGCGTTTTGCCGCAGTCCTGGCCCCCTGGCTGCCAAAACTGCCTGGCGCGGTGATCCACTGCTTTACCGGCACGCGCGATGAGCTGGAAGCCTGTCTGGCGATGGGCTTATCGGTAGGGATTACGGGCTGGGTATGCGACGAACGACGGGGGCTGGAACTGCGTGAGCTGCTGCCGCTGATCCCGGCCGACCGTCTGCTGCTGGAGACGGATGCGCCCTATCTGCTGCCGCGCGATATGCGTCCGCGTCCGACCTCGCGCCGCAACGAGCCCTGCTTTTTACCGCATATTGTGAATCAGGTAGCAACCTGGCGTGGCGAGAGTGCTGAGGCGCTGGCGGTCCGTGTCGATCAGAATGCGCGGACGCTGTTCAGACTGGCTTAAACTTTACGGAACTGCTTGTTATCGACGCTGCGCATCACCTGCTTGTTCAGCAGATTGAGCAGCAGAATTGAGCGCGTTTCACCATCCGGTTCAGCAAAGATGGCGCGCAGCCCCTCAAACGTACCTTCTGTGATCACCACTTCATCGCCGCTTTGAGGGGTTTCCGGGTCGAGCAGGATTTGCGGGACGTCGGTTTCCAGCGCTTCGATCACGGCCGTCGGCACCGTGGCAGGCGTGGTGCCGAAGCGCACAAAGTGGCTGACGCCGCGCGTGCTGCTGATCGTCGTCGTGTGAATCGCTTCGGGATCGAACTCGATAAACAGGTAATTAGGAAACAGAGGCTCACTCACGGTGGTGCGTTTACCGCGCACGATCTTTTCCAGAGCGATCATCGGACTCAGGCAATGCACTTCCTGCCGCTCCAGATGCTCCTTCGCGCGTAATAGCTGTCCACGTTTGCAATAGAGTAAGTACCAGGATTCCATAACTGCTCCCATCGAATGGACGCTAAGAATAGCAAACCTGCTGCCAGAGTTATAGCGCAGGGGCAGCGTAAAGCGTCCCCTGGTGAAAATAAACTGAGACTTTTCTTAACCTGCCGGATCATGGCAGAAACCGCGACGGAAAATTGACGTCTGCTACCGCTCTGTATCAGACTCGATAACCATCACGGCGGCTGTCGTATAAACCTCAGCATATCCGCCTAATCAGACCTATAATGGCCGATTCACTCTGGCCGGAAAGTTAAAGCCGCATGAAATATCACGATTTAAGAGACTTTCTCGCGCTGCTCGAACAGCGTGGTGAGCTAAAGCGCATTACCCAGTCGATCGATCCCGAACTGGAGATGACTGAAATTGCCGACCGCACCCTGCGTGCCGGTGGCCCCGCTCTGCTGTTTGAAAACCCGAAAGGGTATGACATGCCGGTGCTGTGCAACCTGTTTGGCACGCCAAAGCGCGTGGCCATGGGCATGGGCCAGGAGGATGTCAGCGCCCTGCGCGAAGTGGGTAAGCTGCTGGCCTTTCTGAAAGAGCCGGAACCGCCAAGAGGTTTCCGCGATCTGTTCGACAAGATGCCGCAGTTTAAGCAGGTGCTGAATATGCCGACTAAACGGCTGCGTAATGCCCCCTGTCAGGAGGTGGTGTTCAGCGGCGATGAGGTCGATCTGACGCGTATCCCGGTGATGCGGTGCTGGCCGGGCGATGCGGCTCCGCTGATTACCTGGGGTCTGACCGTGACGCGCGGACCGCACAAAGAGCGGCAGAATCTCGGCATCTATCGCCAGCAGGTGATAGGCAAAAACCGGCTGATTATGCGCTGGCTGTCGCACCGTGGCGGCGCGCTGGATTATCTGGAGTGGACAAAAGCGCATCCGGGCGAGCGTTTTCCGGTGTCTGTGGCGCTGGGTGCTGATCCCGCCACTATCCTTGGTGCCGTGACGCCGGTACCGGATACCCTGTCGGAATATGCCTTTGCCGGTCTGCTGCGCGGTAACAAAACCGAAGTGGTGAAGTGTCTGTCGAACAACCTCGAAGTGCCCGCCAGCGCGGAGATTGTGCTCGAAGGGTATATCGAAGCGGGGGATATGGCCCCTGAAGGCCCTTACGGCGACCACACTGGCTACTACAATGAAGTGGATAGCTTCCCGGTCTTTACCGTCACGCATATTACTCAGCGTCGTCAGGCTATCTATCACTCCACCTACACCGGCCGGCCGCCGGATGAGCCTGCGGTGCTGGGTGTGGCGCTGAATGAAGTGCTGGTGCCGATTCTGGTGAAGCAGTTCCCGGAGATCGTGGACTTCTATCTGCCGCCGGAAGGATGCTCATACCGGCTGGCCGTCGTCACCATTAAAAAGCAGTACGCCGGACACGCCAAACGTGTCATGTTTGGCGTCTGGTCATTTTTACGGCAGTTCATGTACACCAAATTTGTTATTGTGTGTGACGATGATGTTAATGCGCGTGACTGGAACGATGTGATCTGGGCGATTACGACGCGAATGGATCCGGCCCGCGATACGGTATTAGTGGAAAATACCCCGATCGATTATCTCGATTTCGCTTCACCCGTCTCCGGACTGGGGTCGAAGATGGGAATGGATGCAACCAATAAGTGGCCGGGTGAAACGCAGCGCGAATGGGGCACACCCATCGTCAAGGATCCTGCGGTGACCGCGCGCATTGATGCTATCTGGGATGAGCTAGGTATTTTTGATCAGCCGCCACAGCGTTGATGGCGAGCACAACCATAAAGACGACCCGACAGAGGGAACGCATGACAACGTTAAGCTGTAAAGTAACTTCAGTTGAGGCGATTACCGACACGGTCTATCGCGTTCGCCTGATCCCGGAAGCGGAATTCACCTTTCGCGCGGGGCAGTATCTGATGGTAGTGATGGATGAGCGTGACAAGCGTCCCTTCTCACTGGCCTCCACGCCGATGGAAAAAGAGATCATTGAGCTGCACATCGGTGCCTCCGATCTCAATCTCTACGCCATGGCCGTAATGGATCGGATCCGCAACGATCGACAGATCACGGTAGATATCCCGCACGGCGATGCCTGGCTGCGTGAAGAGAGCCGCAAGCCGCTGATTCTGATCGCCGGTGGCACCGGTTTCTCCTATGCCCGCTCGATTCTGCTGACGGCGCTGGCGGAACAGCCTGAACGCGATATCGCCATTTACTGGGGCGGACGTGAGCTTAAGCATCTGTACGATCTGGAAGAGCTGGACGCGCTGGCGGTGAAGCATCCTAACCTGAAGGTGATTCCGGTGGTCGAGCAGCCGGAAGCGGGCTGGCAGGGTCGTTCAGGTACGGTCCTGACGGCAGTGATGCAGGACTTCAGCACGCTGAGTGAGCATGAGATCTACATTGCCGGCCGCTTTGAGATGGCGAAGATTGCCCGCGATCGCTTCTGTGCCGAACGTGGTGCCGTGGAGTCACAGATGTATGGCGATGCGTTTGCCTTTATCTGATGCCCGGTAGCGGCCTGCCGCAGCGAGAAAAAACCCGCCGGTAACGGCGGGTAAATCTGACAAAGTAAGACTCAACGTATTACAGACGTTCGAACACGGTGGCGATCCCCTGACCCAGCCCGATACACATCGTGGCCAGACCAAAGCGGGCATCCCGTCGTTCCATAATATTCAGCAGCGTCGTACTGATACGTGCGCCGGAGCAGCCGAGCGGATGGCCCAGCGCGATCGCGCCGCCGTTCAGATTGACCTTCTCATCCATCATCTCCAGCAAACCCAGATCTTTGATGCAGGGCAGTGTCTGCGCGGCAAAAGCTTCGTTCAGCTCAAAGATATCAATATCGCTGATGCTCAGTCCTGCCCGTTTCAGTGCCAGCTTGCTTGCCGGTACCGGCCCGTAGCCCATGATCGACGGATCGCAGCCTGTCACCGCCATGCTGCGGATGCGGGCGCGTGGCGTCAGCCCCCATTCCCGGGCGCGTGATTCGCTCATCACCAGCATCGCGGCCGCGCCATCTGACAGCGCGGACGAGGTGCCGGCCGTGACGGTGCCATTGACCGGATCAAATGCCGGTTTCAGTGCGGCAAGGCCTTCGGCACTGGTCTCCTCGCGGATCACCTCATCGAACGTATAGCGTTTAAGGATGCCGTCGCTGTCATGGCCATAGGTCGCGACAATCTCATTTGCAAAGTCCCCGCGCTGTGTCGCCTGCCAGGCTCGCTGATGGGAGCGCAGGGCAAACGCATCCTGCTGCTCACGACTGATGTGATGCATACGCGCCAGCATTTCGGCGGTTAAGCCCATCATGCCCGCCGCTTTCGCCACGGTGCGACCCAGGCCAGGATGAAAATCGACGCCGTGATTCATCGGCACATGCCCCATATGCTCCACGCCACCAATCAGGCAGCACTGCGCATCACCGACCATAATGGCGCGGGCCGCATCGTGCAGCGCCTGCATGGAGGAGCCACATAAGCGGTTAACGGTCGTAGCGGGCACCGAATGGGGTATTTCGGCCAGCAGCGCGGCATTACGCGCGATATTAAATCCCTGTTCCAGCGTCTGCTGAACGCAGCCCCAGACGATATCGTCCAGCGATGCCGGATCCACCGCCGGGTTGCGGCTCAGGATTTCGCGCATCAGATGCGCAGAGAGATCTTCAGCACGCACATGACGAAAGGCGCCGCCTTTTGAGCGGCCCATCGGGGTGCGTACCGCATCAACAATCACCACATTTTCCATTTTTATGCCCTCAGGCGCTTTTCAGCGCAGCTTCGTCAATCGGTTTGGCAGCGGGATACCAGCTTTCATGCTGATGGGCTTTCTGGACCAAGAGCGCGGGCAGGGTGTACAGGCCACCGAGCGCGCTGTAGCGCCGTGCCTGATCGACGACGTTACTGTTGCCCAGCGTGTCGAGGTAGCGGAAAGCTCCGCCACGGAAAGGCGGGAAGCCGAGACCGTAAACCAGCGCCATATCGGCTTCAGCAGGCGAAGCGATAATCTTCTCTTCCAGGCAGCGCACGACCTCATTCAACATCGGCAGCATCATGCGGTTCAGGATCTCTTCATCGCTGAAGACCCGTGCGGGCTGGCAGACCTGCAGCAGCAGCGTATCCACCTCTGCATCCGGCACTTTCTTCAGCTTGCCCTTTTTGTCATCTTCCCAGCGCCAGAAGCCTTTGCCATTTTTCTGGCCAAAGCGCCCGGCTTCAAACAGCAGGTCGATCGCATCGCGGTAGTCATGCTTCATACGATCCGGGAAACCCTCTGCCATCACGCTTTGCGCGTGATGCGCGGTATCAATACCGACCACATCCAGCAGCCAGGAGGGGCCCATCGGCCAGCCAAACTGTTTTTCCATCACCTTATCGATCTGGCGGAAGTCGGCGCCGTCGCGCAGCAGCAGGCTGAACGCGGCGAAGTAGGGGAACAGCACGCGGTTAACGAAGAAGCCGGGGCAGTCATTGACCACAATCGGGGTTTTCCCCATCTTACTGGCCCAGGCCACCACTTTACTCAGGGTCGCTTCACTGGTTTTCTCGCCGCGCACCACTTCAACCAGCGGCATACGCGGCACCGGATTAAAGAAGTGCATGCCACAGAAATTTTCCGGGCGCTGCAGCGCCTGAGCCAGCTGGCTGATCGGAATCGTCGAAGTATTGGAGGCGAGAATCGCATCCTCGCGCAGATGCTGTTCGGTTTCAGCCAGCACCCTGGCTTTGACCTGCGGGTTCTCTACCACTGCCTCAACCACCACGTCGGCCTGTTCAAAACCGGCGTAGCTCAGGGTGGGCTGGATGGTGGCGATCACGCTGGCGAGTTTATTACCATCGATTTTACCGCGCGCCAGCAGCTTATTGAGCAACTTGCTGGCTTCGTTCATCCCCAGGGTCAACGCCTGCGGATTAATGTCTTTCATTCTGACCGGCACGCCTTTCCACGCAGACTGGTAGCTGATGCCGCCCCCCATGATGCCTGCGCCCAGTACCGCCGCCTGAGCAGGCGCACCGCTTTCGGCGGCACGCTTTTTCGCCAGGCCTTTAACGTATTGATCGTTGAGAAAGATGCCGACCAGAGCACGCGCCTCATCAGACTGCGCCAGCGGCACAAACGCGGCGTTTTCAAGCTTCAGTGCATCATCGCGGCCCAGCGTGGCCGCCGCTTCGATGGTTTTGACTGCCATCAGCGGAGCGGGATAGTGCTTACCGGCAGTCTGCATCACCATGGCTTTGGCAATCGTAAAACTCATGGCCGCCTCGATCGGGCTGAGTTTTAACGGGGCCAGTTTTGGCGCACGGCGCGCCCGCCAGCTGCCATCGCTGGCCGCGGCTTTGAGCATGGTGATGCCCGCCTCGCGCAGTTTGTCGCGGGCAACCACCGCATCGACCAGACCGAGCTTAAGGGCTGCGGCCCCGTCGACATCTTTGCCGGCGGCGATGATCTCCAGTGCGCTGTCAGCCCCCAGCAGGCGCGGCAACCTGACGCTGCCACCAAAGCCGGGCATGATGCCGAGTTTTGTCTCCGGCAGACCGATGCGGGCGTCCGCAGTAGCGATACGCAGATCGGTGGCCAGCACGCATTCACAGCCACCGCCCAGCGCATAGCCGTCAATGGCACACAGGGTCGGCACCGGAAGATCTTCCAGACGATTGAAGATGCTGTTGGCGTAGCTCAGCCACTGGCTCAGCTTTTCGGTCGGGGCATCAAACAGCGAGAGAAACTCGGTGATGTCCGCGCCGACAATAAAGGCGGGTTTAGCGGAGCTCAGCAGCAGGCCGCGCAGATCGGGCTGCTGTTCCAGCACGGCGATCGCCTCGCCCAGACTGGCGACAGTCTGCGTATCAAGCTTGTTGACCGAGCCGGTAGCGTCAAAAACCAGCTCGGCGATGCCATCGTCCAGCCAGTGAAGAGTAAGGTTAGCGCCTTGGTAGAGCATGTGCGTCTCCTGAAACCGCGAAAGGTGATCTGGTCATACCAGATGATCGTGAGTGTGGGAGTGATGTTAATTTTTTGCAAACCGCTCTTTGCTTATTTGCTAACAAGATCACAGCTGCGTCGACTTCGTCATCTGTGCAAGGGGTATGCTAAACTGCGGCCATTTCGCGACACTGGAGAGACGTCAATGGATTCACTGAAGACCTTGTATCACGCGCATATCGCCACGTTGCAACAACGGGCGCAGCAGGTGCTGGCACGCAATAAACTGGATGCCATGTTGATCCATTCCGGTGAATTGTTGACGGTGTTTCTGGATGATCACACCTATCCCTTTAAGGTGAATCCCCAGTTTAAAGCCTGGGTTCCGGTGACGCAGGTTCCCAACTGCTGGTTATGGATCGACGGCGTAAACAAACCGAAACTCTGGTTCTACTCGCCGGTGGATTACTGGCATAACGTGGAGCCGCTGCCGGATAGCTTCTGGACGAAAGATGTTGACGTTGTCGGTCTGAAAAATGCAGAGGAGATTGGGCAGCTGCTGCCTGCTAAGCGCGATAACGTCGCCTATATCGGGCCGGTCAGCGCGCGTGCCACCCAGCTCGGCATCGCCTCAGACAATATCAACCCCAAAGCGGTTATCGACTTCCTGCACTTCCACCGCAGCATCAAAACAGATTATGAGCTGGCCTGTATGCGCCAGGCGCAGAAGCTGGCGGTTGCGGGCCATCGTGCAGCGAAAGAAGCCTTTTCGGCGGGCTTAAGCGAGTTCGACATCAATCAGGCCTATCTGACCGCGACCGGGCACCGCGACACCGATGTGCCCTACGGCAATATCATTGCGCTGAATGAACACGCCGCAGTGCTGCACTACACCCGACTGGACCATCAGCCGCCTGCGAAGCGCCACAGCTTCCTGATTGATGCCGGTGCCGAGTATCTGGGCTATGCCGCCGATCTGACCCGCAGCTATGCTGCGCAGAGCAGTTCGCTCTATGCCAGAATGGTGGAGGCGATGAATGCTGAAGAGCTGGCCCTGATCGCCACGCTGAAACCGGGCGTACGTTACACCGATTATCACCTCCAGATGCACCATCGTATTGCGAAGATGTTGCTGAAGTTCGAGCTGGTCCGGGGAATAAGTGAAGAGGCGCTGGTGGCTGAGGATCTGACCGGGCCGTTTATGCCGCACGGTCTGGGGCATCCTCTGGGTCTGCAGGTACACGATGTGGCCGGTTTCATGCAGGATGAGCAGGGCACCCACCTGGCGGCGCCCGCGCAGTATCCTTATCTTCGCTGCACGCGTGTGCTGCAGCCGGGCATGGTCTTAACCATCGAGCCGGGCTTCTATATTATTGACTCGCTACTGGCACCGCTGCGCGAAGGACGTTTCAGTCAGCACTTCAACTGGCAGGCGATCGATGCGCTGCGGCCTTATGGCGGCATTCGTATCGAGGATAACGTGGTGATCCATGCGCATCGCGTTGAGAACATGACCCGCGATCTGCATCTGGCCTGATATGGAGGCTTTTGATATTCCCGCTGTGCCCGTGAGCAGCAGTGAAGAGACGATCAAGAAGAGTCGCTTCATTACGCTGCTGGCGCACACCGAGGGAGCAGAGGCGGCGCGTGCTTTTGTTCAGCAGGTGAAAAGCGAGCATCCTGCCGCCCGGCATCACTGCTGGGCCTGGGTGGCGGGCGCGCCGGATGATTCTCAGCAGCTCGGCTTTTCCGATGATGGTGAGCCGTCGGGCACGGCGGGAAAACCGATGCTGGCGCAACTGATGGGCGCCGGTATTGGCGAGATTACCGCTGTGGTGGTGCGCTATTACGGCGGCATTATGCTGGGAACCGGCGGCCTGGTGAAAGCGTATGGCGGCGGTGTCCAGCAGGGCCTTAAGCAGTTGCCACGACAGCGCAAAGTGCCAATGAAGTTCTTCACTCTGCAATGTGACTATCCGCAGCTGAGTGATATCGAACGGCTGGTACAGCGTTTCGACGCTAAGGTGACGGAGAGCGACTTTCAGGATCGTATCGCGTTGACACTGGCCGTGCCTTACGGGCAGATCGACGGATTCAAAAAAAATCTGTCAGACTTTAGTCGGGGAGCGTTATCGCTCGTCCCGCTCACACCCTGATCTTCATCTTTTTTTAAAGGAACGGCTGAATGCACTTTCGCGCCATTACCCGCATAGTCGGTCTGCTGGTGATCCTCTTTTCAGTGACGATGATTTTGCCTGGCCTGGTCGCCTTGATTTATCGCGATGGTGCAGGACGGGCGTTTAGCCAGACCTTTATGATGGCGCTGGTGATTGGCTCGCTGCTGTGGTGGCCGAACCGCAAAAAGAAAACCGAGCTCAAGCCGCGGGAAGGGTTTCTGATCGTCGTGCTGTTCTGGACGGTGCTGGGCAGCGTGGGGGCGATGCCCTTTATCTTTGCCGAGCAGCCGCACCTTTCGGTGACGGACGCCTTCTTTGAATCTTTCTCCGGTCTGACGACCACCGGTGCCACGACGCTGGTGGGGCTGGACTCGCTGCCTAAAGCGATCCTCTTCTATCGGCAGATGCTGCAGTGGCTGGGCGGGATGGGGATCATCGTGTTAGCCGTGGCGATCCTGCCAATTCTGGGGGTCGGCGGCATGCAGCTCTATCGTGCTGAGATGCCGGGGCCATTAAAAGATAACAAGATGCGGCCACGTATTGCCGAGACAGCCAAAACACTCTGGCTGATCTACGTCCTTCTGACCGTAGCCTGTGCGCTGGCGTTGTGGCTGGCGGGCATGCCAGCGTTCGATGCCATCGGTCACAGTTTCTCGACCATCGCTATCGGCGGCTTCTCAACCCACGATGCCAGCATCGGCTATTTTAACAGTGGCACCATCAACACTATCGTGGCGGTGTTTCTGCTGATCTCCGGCTGTAACTACGGCCTGCACTTTGCCATGTTCAGCGGACGCAATCCGCGCGTCTACTGGCGCGACCCTGAGTTCCGCATGTTCATTGGCGTGCAGCTGACGCTGGTGCTGATCTGCACGCTGGTGCTCTGGTTCCATCATGTTTACTCGGATGGCTGGCAAACGCTGAACCAGGCCTTTTTCCAGGTGGTTTCGATGGCCACGACGGCGGGGTTCACTACCGACAGCATCTCACGCTGGCCGCTGTTCCTGCCGGTTCTGCTGTTGTGCTCTGCCTTTATCGGCGGATGTGCCGGCTCTACCGGCGGTGGCCTGAAGGTGATCCGCATCCTGCTGCTGTGCAAGCAGGGCAACCGTGAGCTTAAACGTCTGGTTCACCCGAATGCGGTTTACACCATTAAGCTGGGCAATCGTGCGCTGCCGGAACGCATCCTTGAAGCCGTGTGGGGATTCTTCTCGGCGTATGCGCTGGTGTTCCTGGTCAGTATGCTGGCGATCATCGCCACGGGCGTAGATGACTTCTCGGCTTTCGCCGCTGTTGCCGCCACCCTGAACAACCTTGGGCCAGGCTTAGGCGTGGTCGCCGATAACTTCACTTCAATGAATGACGTAGCGAAATGGATATTGATCTCGACTATGTTATTCGGACGCCTCGAGGTATTCACCTTGCTGGTGCTGTTCACGCCGACATTCTGGCGTGAATAATTAATAAGGATGCTGATATGAAAGCGCTGATTCTCTATTCGACCCGTGACGGACAAACGCAGAAGATTGCCGCTTCGCTTGCTGAAGCGATCCGTCCGCAGCAACCCTGTGACCTGATGAACATTCAGGATGCACCTCAGCCTGTATGGGCAGACTACGATCGCGTGCTGATCGGCGCCTCCATCCGCTACGGTCATTTTCAGCCGGTCGTCGACACATTTGTGAAGCAACATCTTCAGGCGCTTCAGCAGCGTACCAGCGGATTCTTCTCGGTGAACCTGACGGCGCGTAAACCGGAGAAACGTTCTCCCGAGACGAATGCCTATACCCGGAAGTTTCTGGCGGCTTCACCGTGGCAGCCCGATTGCTGCGCCGTGTTCGCAGGGGCGCTCTACTATCCGCGTTATCGCTGGTTTGATCGGGTTATGATTCAATTAATTATGCGGATGACCGGTGGAGAAACCGATTCAACGAAAGAAGTCGAGTACACAGACTGGGCGCAGGTCCGTGCTTTTGCTCAGGAATTTGCACAGTTACCAGGCAAATCGTAGCGAAATAACGCGATTTGATGAAAATTACCTCGAACGGTAATCTTTTTGCAATAAACGCTTGTCAGGCCGCGCGAACTCCCTATAATGCGCCTCCATCAACACGGCACACCGGCAACGGGAAGCGCGTTGAAGGCACAGGAGACTGCGCCGCCGGAGAAAACTTCTGAAAAAAGAGGTTGACTCTGAAGGAGGAAAGCGTA
>NZ_JBPFDF010000004.1:0-405980 GCF_051025615.1 Pantoea phosphatilytica | reverse complement strand
GGCAGGTGTCGCTGACGCGCGACCAGCTGGCAGAGGCGGAGCTGAACGAGGGCAGCCATAGCCTGACCCTGACCGCCACCGACCTCTGGGGCCAGACCGGCGTCGCTGAGGCGACGTTTATCACCGACACCCTGGATCCGGCTGTCACGATCACGACGCTGTCGGGCGACGGGCTGATCGACCGCAGCGAGATCAGTCAGCCGCTGGTGATCGCGGGCAGCGGCGAAGCGGGCAGCACCATTGAGGTCACCTTTGGCGATCTCCGCTGGAGTGACGTCATCGGACAGGGCGGGCAGTGGCAGTTCACGGTTCCGCCGGAAACGCTGCAGGCGATGGGGGAAGGGAGTTACCGTGCCACGGCTACCGTCACCGACGCGGCGGGCAACAGCGGTTACGCCTCGTCGGGAGTGGAAATCTACGCCTCTGACGCGTTACCGACGCTGACGCTGGATCCTGTCACCGGTGACAACGCCGTCAGCTATAAAGAGGGGATCTACGGCATCACCTTTACCGGCACCGCGGCCCATCTTCCCTCCGGCACAACCATTGAGCTGACGCTGGATGGCCGGGTCTGGCAGGGCAGCACCTGGCAGGACCAGTGGCAGGTCCAGATATCGGACAGCGAGCTGAAGACGATAAAGGATGGCAACTACAGCATCACGGTCAGCGCAGCGGACGCAAACGGCAACAGTACCAGCCTGAGCCACGACCTGCTGCTGATCACCCACTACAACAGCAGCATCCCGAAGGTGACCGTCAACCCGGTGACGCTGGCGGATGCCGTGCAGCATGATGGTGAGACGTGGTACGTTCTCAGCGGCACGATGGAAGCGCCGCTGCCGCTGAAAAGTTTCTCGGTGCAGGTTGACGATACTTTCCACTGGAACACGGCAGTCATTCAGGCAGACGGCAGCTGGCGGGCGGAAATCAGCGCCGCCGAACTGTCTGAGGGAGGGAATAACCTGATGTTCGGCGTGCTGGACGGCGCCGGAAACTGGTTTGAAAAGGCTGGTTACGTCACGGCCGACCTGACCACGCCAGTCACGGACAGCGGCAGCGAGCCAGTCCTTGCCATGGATACGCCCTTTGGCGATGGCCTGCTGAGTC
This sequence comes from Pantoea phosphatilytica, assembly GCF_051025615.1. Classification (NCBI taxonomy): domain Bacteria; kingdom Pseudomonadati; phylum Pseudomonadota; class Gammaproteobacteria; order Enterobacterales; family Erwiniaceae; genus Pantoea; species Pantoea phosphatilytica. The sequence continues at coordinate 404,873 of NZ_JBPFDF010000004.1, read as the reverse complement.
GCGCGGAGAAAAAAGAGGTTGAGACGCTGACCGGCACCACGGGCACCAGCGGCAGCGGTCAGACGGTCACGGTCAGTATTGGCGGGAAGCATCACGCTGCAACCGTCAGCGACGACGGTCACTGGAGCCTCTCCCTGACGCCGGTGATGATGAAAACCGGTTTTGGCAAAGGCCAGCACGATATCGTCGTCACCGCGACGGATGCAGCAGGCCACCAGGCAGTGATGACGACCCATTTCCAGGTGGAAGCTTGTGCGCCGAAAGCGGCGGCTAAACATCTCAGCGACAGTCCCCCGATTCATGCGGAGGCCAGCCACGATCAGCCACTGGCGGGAACGACTGAAACCGATGCTCTCTTTACGGTGAACGCCGGGGAGCATCAAAGCCAGACTCTGGTCACACGTCAGGAGACCCGGACCCATCAGCCTGAAAGCACTGAGGCGGAAACGTCCACGCAAAGCGGAGAAAGGCTGATCGCTGGCGGAGCTGATGGAGATGTTAACCCCGTTTCGCACAGCGCGGCGGCGGAAAGGGGGGACTCGCAGGTGACTCTTGCTGCGGTAGCCCAGGAGGGCCAGGAGACGACCGCTATTCAGGATAGCAGCAGCGCAGGCATCGCTCATGTTGAGGCACCGAATCCTGCAACTGAGGCCGTCAGCGTCTTCGGGTCAGAAAACAGTGACGACTTTACGTTTTCCTTGACGAATCTGCTCACCCGGCCGGACAACGTGGCAGGCCACGACACGCTACCCTTGAATGATACGCACGATACGCTGGACTTTGCCCAGCTCGGACTGAAGGCAGAAAACCACGAGGCGATCGATCTGGCCGCTTTCAGCAGTTACAGTGTCACGCCAGCGCAGACCGATCTGCCGGAGCCGACCCACGAGGCACTCTCGGTAAAAAGCGCGGATGGCAACGTGGTCACGCTGAGTGATACTGAAGGCGGCGTCTGGCACGATGCGGCACCGCGTGCTCTGGATGGTCAACCGGCCGATCTCTACCCCAGCGGTTCTGTCGGCCATCAGGGTTCACTGGCTGATATCCTGAACCAGCATAATCAGCTTCAACATCTGGCCTGATCCTGACTGCCGGGGCGGATTTTCGCCCCGGCCTGTTTGCACTTTCTACTACGTTCTGACTGCCATTTCAGGCAGACAACCCTTCATCCCGTTATTCAGCCTGATGTAAATCAGGCTGTCAGCTTGATCTCGCGGGAAATGGCAGGTGAACTATTCGATCACCACCGCCTTAACTGCCCAGGCGGGATTCAGGCAGAGGAAAACGGGCCGCCCTTATCCTTCAGCATGGGTCGTTTAGTCTTCAGAAGCCGATATTCAGACGAAACATGAGCATCTGATCCTGTGAACGCGCGGCGTCAAGACCCAGCGTAGCCTGATAAGCGAGACCCGGGGTGATATTGTGAGGCAACAGAAAATCAATGGCGGTCCCTATCGTCATACTCTGGCGGCTCTGCTCTGTAAGCGGCACCTGCCAGGTATCATTGCCCGTGTCGGCATAGCCTACCCTGGCCTCACCCGTGTGATTCAGCATCTGTGCATACTCCAGCCGACCCTGCAGGCGCATGACCCCCCATGGGGCAGGAACCGCGCGTTCTCCGCGCAGGCCTCCGCCCGTGATGACCTGCGAGAAGGTCTGCGGGGCATAGGCCAGGCTGAAGGCACCTGCGCGGGTTTCACTGTAGCCATCCAGTCTGGTCCGGAAATACTGCAGACGGGCATAGGGTGAAATCAGTGTATCCGTTGAGCGAAACTCATAACCGGATGTCAGCGCGCTGAATATCTGGCGTCCTGAGCGACTGCCTCGCGCCTCTGCCGCGTTTTCTTTAACATGACGCCGGCTGTCAAAGCTCATCTGCCCCTGTCCAAGCAGCCCATCGACAAAAAAAGTGCCGGGATGATAACTGCCATAGAGCGCAGTGCTGAATGCCCGCCCGCTGGATTCTGAACGGTTATCGCCAATGTCGCTGACGTCGCGTCCGAAGCCCATTCCCATGCCAGCGGTTAACGCGGGCGTAATCCGGTAATCGCCCCCGGTGGAGATGCCCGCCGTTGTGTGACTGAAACGTATGCCATTGTCCTTATCGCTGCCAAAGTCAATGTAGCCGCCTGTCCAGAAAGAGAAACGGTCAGCCTGCTGCGACGGAGTGAAAGGCAACGACGGGTAGGGTTCTGCACGGCTGTCTGTGAGCGGACGCTGATGTTGCCAGGCCGTGGCCCACATTTTCTGATCGGCATCCTGCTCTGGTCGCGATGAGGGCATCGTGAAGCGAATGCCACTCATATCAGAGGGCAAATCTGCGCCGCTGTGTAGCTGCTCAAGCCGGTCACTGAAGTTATGCAGTTGCGCACGAGCAAAACTTTGTGCCGCGCGATACTGCGCACTGACCATACCTATAACGTCGGCATCCCGGGCCGGATTGGGACGTTCCGTAATCGTCAGCAGGATCCGGGCAGGCTCGGTCGCTCCGCTGGGGCCGCTCAGCGTATACCTGAGAACGACGCTTCCACTGGCCTGAGCCGCTGCGGTGAATAGCAGCTCGTAGTCTGCGCCGGTAGCGCGCACAGAGGCAGTGCCTGTACTGCGTTCCGGCTGGTCAAGAAGCTGTGCGCCTGTGAACGGCCCTCCGGTAGCGCCGCTGGTAAGTGAGATCGCAACGGACTGACCCGCGTTGAGCGTGGCACTGTGATCCGTCGCAACGGCAGAAGCAGCACCAATCTCAAGGGTGTATGCCGTTTGCAGCGTATTCCCGGTCGCATCAGTAACCTGAATAGTGAAGGCGCTATTACCGCTGCTCTGCGGCGTACCGCTAAGCTGGCTGTCAGCAAACGTCAGTCCGGCAGGTAGCGGCCCGTTAAGCTGCCACTGATAAGGCGCCACGCCCCCGTTTACATTGAAAGTCTGAGCATACATTTTTCCTGCAACACCCGGAGGCAGTGCGCCGCGTCCGGGTTGCATTAGCAGGAGGGGTTGCATCGCGGCATTTACAGCCAGCGTGTAGCTTGCTGTGCCGCTGGATCCGGAACTGTCCACGGCTGAAATCTGGAAGGTATAGGTTCCTGCAGCGGCAGGTGAACCTGACAGAACGCCGGTCGACGCATTAAGCGTTATCCCGGCGGGCAGGCTGGCGGCACTAAAAGAGTAAGGGCCATTACCACCCTTGACGCTGAGCGTCTGGCTCCAGTTTTTTCCTGCAGTTGCCGGTGGCAGAGCGCCACTCGCTGGCGACAGAGTTAAAAGGATCGGCGAGACACTGAGTGAAACATGGGCGCGAGGCGAGGAACCGCTGCTGTTTGCGGCAGTGTAGGTGAAGCTGTCGTTACCGACATAACCCGCAGCGGGGCTATAGGTAATGACTGTGCCGCTGACGACTGCTGTGCCGTGAACCGGCATGTCCACGAGAGTCACGGAGGTGACTGTGCCGGACAAACTGAGCGTGACAGGGTTGTTATTACTGTTTGCAGCGACAGTGGCTGCACTGTCGCTGGCTACCGGTGGTGCACTATTGACGATCAACAGATAATCAGTGCTGCCCGTAGCACCCAGCGTATCCCTGGCAGCGATCCGAAAGTTATAGTGGCCTGCCACAGAGGGCGTTCCTGACAGGGTTCCTGATGCGGAATTTAATGTGATACCCGGCGGAAGCGCGGTGCTGGTCCAGGTATAGGGTGCGGTGCCACCGGATGCAGCCAATGTCTGCGACCAGGCGGTGCCAGCCGTCGCTGCCTGAAGCGCACCCGCAGCAGGGGACACCGTGAGAACAGGGGCGCTGATAGTCAGCGAGACTGTGGCATCGGAGGATGTCCCGCCACTGTTTGAGGCATGCCATGTGAAACTGTCGCTGCCGGAAAAGCCGGCGACAGGCGTATAAGTGACCGTCGACGCCGAGAGGGTGGCGGTACCATGCGAAGGTGGCGTGACGAGGGTAACGGCAGCAGGTGTGCCGCCAGTCAGGGCCAGCGGTATAAGGTTATTCACACTGCCGGACGCGACAGTGCTGCTGCTGTCAGCCGAGACGGGCGGTGCCTCTGCGCGGTTTACCGTGATGCTGTAGGCGCGGGTCGATCCATCCTGTGCAGTAACCACCACAGAAATAGTGTTGTTGCCTGTCGTCAGGCCAATGCCCGGCGTGGCGGAGCCTGAAGCGACGATCTGACCATTGACGCTGACGGTAGCATGATTTTCACTCACTACGGGCGTGACGGAGATGGATGTCACACTGTCTGTGACCGACGCACTGTAATTGCTGGTCAGGGAGCTGAACGAAGGCGACAGCGAGCCTGACGAAAGCGACAGCCCGGCAAGGGTTGCGTCACTGGATGCGGTAATGGCGCTGGTGCAGGTAAACACCAGATTGCTTATCTGTCCATGTGACGTTGTGGCACGAACCGCAAGACCATAAACTTCCAGGCTGCCCGAAGGAACGGTAATTGAAACATTATGCGCGCTGTTACTCGTCGAGTTTGTCGCATTGTAAGTCTGGGCATTACTCAGGTCATTACGGGCCAGGCTCACACTGTCAGTATTCATCGGGGGAAGCCCCACACCTGTGCCGCTATCGGTGAAGCTGAGCGTCAGAGTATCGCCGGGGGCGAAGTCTGTGGCCGGATATCTGTTGCCGCTGTAGGAAAGCGAAGAGGAGCCCGATAAGCTGTTAAGGACTGCACAACCATTTGAAAGCGCGAGTGCCCGATTTGCTGAACATAACAACAGCAATATGCAAAGCACGTTTGCAGCTAAACGTTTAAAAGACAAAGTCTGCGCCATCAATTACCCCAAAGTCAGTCAGGAAAGTTAATCTGAAAATCATCATGCAATGGCGTGCCTGACAGCCAGCGTGAACTGCTACAGCGACGGTTGCTGAATCCTATGCTTGTGGTTTTAACATCGGCATGAAGTCGCAAAACTCAAATAGTTAATGCACGCATCCGCAGCAGGAACAGATGGATCAGGGAAGGATGTGCGCCTGCCCGTCAGAGCAAGAGAAAAAAAAGGAATGCGTCATTAAATGGGATTCAGGAAAGCGGCTGAGAACGTGGTCAACAGATAATGCGTCTGTTTATAGAGTAAAAATAGACAGGAGAGCGCCTGGTCTGGTTCAGGCAGGGGCAAAAAAAGGCCGCAGAAAATAGTGAGGCACTTCTGCTTTGAGTAAATCTGAGAATTGATTGTTACGTAATGACAATTGAGAAGCAGCACGCTTAGTCCAGGCAGGTACGTGCCTGTTCGTAATAAGGTCATTTATTTTCCGAATGCTCTGGCCCGATGCCCTGACCGGGGCAGGGAGCCAGAAGCGGAAATCAGCGAGAATTAATCCAGAATCAGTATGTCGCCATAATTATACGCCTGAACAGCATTATCCCCGCTCTCAAGCAATATATTGCCGTTCTCATCAATACCGCGACATTGGCCGGTATGCTTCAGCGATTTTTCTGCATCCAGCGAAATCGTGACCTGCGCATTCAGACCATACATGCGGGTTTCATAGGCATTTTTCAGTGCAGCAAAACCCATTTCTGACCAGATTTCAAAGTAGTCCTGCCAGCGGGCAATAAGCATCTCCAGAATCTGGTCGGCACTGTTTTTGCTGAACTGCTCAAGGGTGGCGGTGGCATAGGGGACATCTGCAGGCGCGGCAACGCGATTGATCCCGATACCGATGTAAAGCGCCTTACTGTCGGCTTCAATCAGCGTTCCGCTTATTTTGGCTCCATTCACCAGAATATCGTTGGGCCATTTAATGCGGATATCGGCATCGCTGATGTAAAGACTCAGCGCATCGTGGATAGCCAGGCCCGCCACCAGCGACAAAGAGGCGATATCCTGACGCTGTTCCGGTCGGGGAACCACCAGCGTTACAGCAATATTGCCTTCTGGTGTCTGCCACACACGGTTAAAGCGCCCCCGGCCAGCCGTCTGCATTTCAGCCGAAACGGCAAAGTTCATCCTGCCTGTTGAGTGGACACGACGTCTGGCTTCAGTGTTAGTACTGTCAACACTCTTGAGTTTAATAAGTTGCATAACACACAGATAGAAAGATAAAGAGTGCGCAATCATACCTTATGTAAACTCTGTTTTTCGAGTCTGGTTTACAGGCGGGCAACGTTCATGGGGTGATGTCAGGCGCGCAGCTTAACGCGCATGCTGCAAGGATAAGGGCACAGGGAGCCGATAACGTTAATGCCTCTTGTGCTTTCCCCATCGATCAGGAATGCTCTGTTACGCCTGAACCCGCAGTCACGGGTGAAAACATAAGGACAAAATTCATGGACATCGCTATCCGAACCCCTCTGATCCATTCACTGCCTTTAAGTCAGCATTGCGGCAGCCACGTCTGGCTCAAGATGGAATCGTCGCAGCCGACCGGCTCGTTTAAGCTCAGAAGCGCAGGGCATGTATGCCGTCACTATGCAGAGACGGGCGCGAAAGGTTTTATCAGCTCCTCCGGCGGTAACGCAGGCATCGCCGTGGCGCACAGTGGCCGCAGGCTGGGATTACCCGTCACCGTGGTGGTACCGGAAACCACCTCCGCCAGAGCCAGAGAGCTGATTGAGCAGGAAGGCGCCAGGCTAATCGTTCATGGAAAAATCTGGAGTGAAGCCAACGATTACGCCCTGTCGCTGGCGACAGAAGAGCAGGTCTATGTGCACCCTTTTGACCACCCCCTTTTATGGGAAGGGATCAGTTCTCTGGTGGATGAGGTAATAAGCGAAGGCGTCAGACCGGATACGGTGATCCTCTCTGTGGGCGGTGGCAGCCTGTTATCCGGCATCGCGAAAGGGCTGAAAAATCACCAGTTAAGCCATATTCCTGTCTACGCGGTGGAAACCGAAGGCACGGCCTCGCTGAACGCCTCTCTGAAGGCCGGTCAGCTTGTCAGGCTGGATAAGGTCAGCGGTATCGCCACCACCCTGGCCGCCAGCCAGGTGTGCGAAAATGTGTTCAACGTGGCTACCCGGCTGGATGTCAGAAGCAGAGTCGTCTCAGATGACGAGGCGCTCAGGGCCTGCCGTCGCTTTCTCGATGATCACCGCGTGCTGACAGAGCCCGCCTGCGGCGTGTCGCTGTCACTGCTGTACGATCGCAAAGTGACGTTTAATCCTGAAGATAACGTTCTGGTCATTGTCTGCGGGGGTGCCTCTGTGACGCTGGCAGGCATCACCGGCTGAACAGCCAACGCCTCTGTTCAGCGGATGAACTGGCCGGACGGTGGCAGGTGCGTTTCTGACATGCCGCCGCTGACTGAACGCGATGCCCGCACATGGGATCAGATCGGGCTTTCTGCCGCAGACATCATGGCCGGTAACGCGCTGACCAGCCTGTCCACGGCCAGCCGGACCTTCAGCGAGAGATGTGGCGTATGAGGCCAGACCGCATAGACATTCTGATTTTCCGACCGCCACGCTTTCAGGAGCTGTGTCAGATCGCCGCTGATGAGGTTATCCCGCACCAGCCAGTAAGGCAGCCAGGCAATCCCGCCGCCCGCCAGCGTGATATCCCTGACCGCCTGCATATCATCCATTCTGAAGCGGGCGGGCGGAAGCATCTCAACGATCCCGCCGCTCTCGTTTATGAAGCGCCACCGGAGCATTTGTCCAGAACGGATATAGGCAACCGCGTCATGATCCCTCAGCGCATCCGGTGATGCCGGCTCTCCGGCCCGCTGGAGATAGTCGGGAGACGCGCAGAGCACCATGCTATGCGAGGCGAGTTTACGGGCAACCAGGCGACTGCTGTCAGAGAGCGTGCCGATGCGGACGGCCAGATCAAATCCCTCTTCAATTAAATCGACCGGGCGATCGCTGAATGAGAGTTCCAGTTCCAGGCCGGAATGCTCTTTCGCCAGTGCATAGAGCAGGGGCGAAATACAGAGGTGGCCGAACAGCACCGGCACAGAGACGCTGAGTTTCCCGCTGACCCGCAGTTTTCCCTCCTCCAGGATCTCCTCCGCGCTGCTGATTTCAGCCAGCGCCCGGCGGCAGGCCTCATAAAAAAGTGTGCCCTCATCCGTCAGGCTCTGGCTGCGGGTGGTGCGGTTAAAGAGCGTGACGCCCAGCCGCTCCTCGAGTCTGGCAATGGTTTTAGCCACCGCAGAGCGGGTGACGTGAAGTTTCAGGGCCGCCTGTGAAAAACTCGCCGACTCCGCCGCAGCCACAAAGATCGGAAGAGTGTTCATCTCGCTTTTCATATTGTCGCCATTCAGGAATCAATTTGGGGAAATAGTATCGCCACTGTCGCCTTAATGGCAGTGTTAGGATGCGGTTTCTGTTATCAGCCCGGAGAAATTCCTGTGAATCGCACCATGAAACGCTGGACGTTAAACCAGCCTGGCCGTTCTGCCCTGACACTGATCGACACCGATATTCCGCAGCCCGGTCCCCATGAGGTGCTGGTGCGGGTGAACGCCGTCGCGCTCAACTACCGTGATAACGCCATTATTGAGGGCAGGATGGGGGAAGGCATGGTGATGCCCCTGACGCCAGGTTCCGATATGGCAGGCGTGGTCGAGGCTGTTGGACCCGGCACGACCCGTTTCCATACCGGCGATCGCGTCATCTCCTCGTTTAATGCCGACTGGATCGACGGCAGGCTGCACAATAACGCCAGAGCACCCCACTACAACACACTGGGTTATGGGATTCAGGGTGTGCTGGCCGAATATGTGGTGATGCATGAAAACTGGCTGGTCAGGGCCCCGCTCACGCTGACCGATGCCGAGGCCAGCACGCTGGTCTGTGCCGGTCTGACGGCCTGGTTTGCGCTGGTTGAACGTGGCGGCCTGCGTCCGGGAGAAACCGTGCTGGTGCAGGGCACCGGTGGCGTGTCGCTATTCGCGTTGCAGATTGCCAAATCCCTGGGGGCAGAAGTCTTCGTGACCTCATCCAGTGATGAGAAGCTGGCTGCGGCGCTGGCACTCGGGGCCGATCATGCGATAAACCGCCATAAAGAGGAGTGGGTCGAGGCCATTCACCGCCTGACAGACGATCGCGGCATCGATCACGTCGTTGAAACCGTGGGCGGTCGTAACTTTGCAAACGCTGTGCGCGCGGTCGCCTCACAGGGCCGCATCTCCCTGATTGGGATGATGGATACGCAGGATACCGCCGCGCCCGGCGGATTACTGCTGCTCAAATCCCCTGTTATTCAGGGTATCGGTGTAGGACATCGTCGTGCGCTGGACGATCTGACCCGCGCCGTGGATCAGATCGGACTGAAACCGGTTATCGATTCCACCTTCTCTTTCGGGGCACTGCCGGAGGCGCTGGCGGCGCTTGAACGCGGACCCTTCGGGAAAATCGTCATCGAGCTCAGCTAAGCTCCCGGGTAAATCGCAGCCGAAGCGGAATAAAGATGGCGAAACCTGGAAGTCATACAGTCTGTAGCAGTAACCGGAGGGCTTCACCCGGTAAAGGTTTGCTGAGAAATCGAAAGCGTCCTCAGGGACGCTGTTTTAATGCCGGACGGGGGACGATTGATTCAGCGGCAGTGAACCGGAATCGGGAGTTATCGTGAATGATTACCTGCAACACCACGGCCGCCGATCAGAGCCCTTCTTCAATCAGCATCAGTATCATAAAGCCTGCAAAAAACATCGCTGTCCCCAGCGGAGTGTCCCGATCGCCTTTGTGCGCCTCGACCAGCAGCTCTTCGGTTACCAGGTAGAGCAGCGCCACCAGACCGAATGAAAGAAAGTAGGTCAGCCAGAATTCACCCAGATCGGCGACGGGTGCGCCCGCCATTGCGCCAGCAGGCAGCAGCAGGGCAATACCGGTTACCGCCAGAAGAACCTTAAATGCGCTGCCGAGCAGGGCACGCAACTCTTCCACCACCGACAAACCAAGGAACAGGATCTCAAGCGTCAGCGCCAGTGTCAGCATGATGCCGGTTTTCACCCCCGACGCGAAGCTGATCCCCAGCACCAGACCATCGATAAAAATATCCAGACCAATAGCAATCAGCATCCCTTTCTGGCTGGCCGCTTTTTCGCCAAAGTGCTGGATCAGCATCATCAGTACCACACCGGTAACACCCCCCGCGACAACGGCCATCATCGAATGTTGTTTAAGGCCGGGCAGCACTTCTGTCGCGGCTGCGCAAAATATTACACCCGCCGTGAAATGGTGGATCAGGCTCATCACCTTTTCACCCGGCTGGCGGAACAGGGCGACACCCGCACCCGCTATCGCAGCCGTGACCGGAAAAAGGGTATAGAGAAGAGTCAGAAACATCAGGGGGTCCTTTTTAATAAAGCGTCACCCGTCACCGGTAAAGTCTGATCCCGGACGGTGAAAGCAGAAGAGAGACTCGAACCCTCACATCAGTCAGCAGAGGAGAGCGTTCAGGGGGGAGCATGGTGCGGAATTATCCACGCGTGATCAATAAAAAAGGCCGCACGAGTGCAACCTCTTCGTTCAGATTGCTTTAAGCGTTACTTACCATCAGCCCATTTGGTTATCTGATTATCAATTTTACCATCAAGATAGTCGGTGAAATGAACGGACCCCGCTTTCACTAACATTGCCAGGCAGGCGGCAAAAACCAGGACCAGTAACACTCTGCTGATACTCATAACCTTTCCTTGTATGAATAATGTCCTCTCCTTTATAGCTGTTCTCTTCTGATTGTGATAGTCAGGATTTTATTTACTCTTTCCCGAATAGCACCTTCTTTCAGCGGCAACGGCTTTTCAAAACGCTCTGCGGCCAATGAATGCAAAGAAGTACAACGTCCGCGGCATCCTGCCGCAGAGATTGAAGGTTTACTATCAACTGTGAGGAATGGCTGTATCGCTTCACTGACAGATAAATATTTTTTACCGTGGATGCCAGCGTGCAGAGCTTAAGGTATCGCTGAAATGAATCCTTATGAAAGATATTACAGGCAAATTCGGGCAGAGGGTGCAGCGGCCTGTTGTGGATGATGTTTGCGACATTCACCCCTGCACAGACGCTATGTTTGAATTGATTATTGATGGCAGCTGTTTACATTGCCTGATAGATGACGCGCGCAGACGCTTTTATGCGGAGGTAAAAAGATTGCTCAGGCCCGGTGGACGGTTTGTGATCGGTTCTATGTGTGGAACTCCCCGTTACTCTGAGGACTGGAGCACATATGATCCCCACAGGCATCATCTACTGAAAGAGGGGCGGCCCTGGCGAACGCTGATGCCACTCACGGATTTAACGGATGAAATTGAGCGCGCGCATTTCAGTGTGGAGGCGCTGACGGTGAATGAAAATAAAGGGTGGGATCACGCCACAATAGTCTGTTCAGTGAAGCAATAGCCTGATGCGGCCTCTGCCGGTCTGCGATGCTTTCAATGACAGACGTGATGTCACGAACCCTGGTGGCGCTCACGGAAATCTCCTGCATGGTCGCAGACATCAACTGAACGTCCGCCCCGCCCTAAAGGGCGAGCTGTGCGGTTCCTCGGGCGGACTGAGCGGTCTGCTCTGCTCCGGCGGTGTTTCTCTTCACGGTGGCGGTTAACTGTTCCATGCTGGTTGTCGTCTCCTGCAGCGCGGCGGCCTGCGGTTCTGTCCGCGACGACAGTTCACTGTTGCCCTGAGCGATCCTGCTTCTGAAGCCGTTAAGATGAATTACTTCGCCTCTCCTGTATTGCCAGGCCCTGCATTTCAATAACGGTATTCACGACATGAAGACCAATGCTTTCTGTCGCCCCGGCGGTGAGTGTTGCTATGATAAAATTACTGATAATTAAGACTTATTTTCGACGCAGCCAGAATATTAATTATCATTACTGTCAGTAACAGGGCTAAGATGATGGTGTCTGTGAACACCCTTCATAAGTGTGCATTGAAGGGAATGCCTCAATAAGGAAATCGTCGATGCTGAAAGAGAACTTCAACGAGCTGCAAATCTTTCTGGTGATAGCAAGGGAGCGAAGTTTTACCAAAGCAGCGGGCAAGCTTGGGGTTTCTCAGTCGGCACTCAGCCACGCGATGAAGGCCCTGGAGGAAAGGCTGAATATCCGTCTTCTGACCCGTACGACCCGAAGCGTTGCGCCTACGGAAGCCGGTGAGAGAATTATTGCCTGCCTTGAACCCCGCATCGCCGATCTTGAACAGGAGCTGGAGTCGCTCGTACAACTGAATGGTACCGTCTCCGGCAATATCCGTTTATCTGCCGGGGAGCATGCCGCGCGAAGTCTGGTATGGCCGAAATTAAAACCCTTTCTCAATGAGTATCCGGAAGTTAATGTCGAACTGGTGATTGATAACGGCTTTGTCGATATCGTCGAAGGGCGTTTTGATGCCGGGATCCGTCTGGGTGAAAGCGTGGATAAAGATATGATCGCCGTGAAGATTGGACCAGATATACGTATGGCTGTGGTTGGCGCACCATCCTGTTTTGCCGCTAACCCTGTGCCCGAAACACCTCACGAGCTGCAAAATCATCGGTGTATCAATATGCGCCTGCCGACTTCCGGTGGACTTTATCACTGGGAGTTTGAGAAGGAAGGGAAACCGTTACGGGTAAGAGTGGAAGGGCAGGTAACGTTTAATTTGCAGGCGGAAAGGATCGATGCTGCGTTATCCGGTTTTGGCATCGCCTGTATACCTGAAGACAGGGTGCAGGATTATATAAAGTCAGGAGAGCTTATTCAGATTCTGCAGGACTGGTGTCCGTCTTTCCCCGGATATTATCTTTACTACCCGAGCCGTAAGCAGCATCCGCCCGCTTTTGCGCTGATGATCGATGCACTTCGCTACTCGGAATAACGGGTCCGCCATACGCGGTGGACTCGTCCGGGTATTAACGGCCTGCGCGAGCCTGGTGTTCAGGAGAGTAACGTTCGCCAGCGATTTTAATCGTTTCAAGCGCCTGTTATCTGGTTCGATTCATAATCGGATGTTGTGCGGGGGATAACTTAAGCCGCTCAGAAGTGGTGGAACGCAACGCAATGTTATTCGGGGCGACTCATGTTGCTCTGTTATTCACTCCGGGACAATGTTCGCCTTGCCTCTGATGCCGGGATGTATGCACAGGCATTTCTGCTTTCTCTGGCAGCCTATGATTACGCAGCCATTCCACAGACAACACTGAGTTATTCTGCCAAAACGTTATAGCGGATAGTAAATATTCCTGAGGGCGTCAGTCTGCTATTCGTTATTTCTTTTGGAATGCCAGATAAAACGCCCCTCCTCCCTGAGTTACAGGGAAGAGCGAATAGCTTTATAAACAAGTGTCGTCTGGCATCAATAATAAAGTTTTATTTTTTTAGCTGAACGGTCAGTGCCATTAAGGCGCTGACCGCAGTAAACAACGCAATTATCCAGCCCATCGTCCATGGCGTGCCATCACTGAACAGAGCGAGAAGAAGTGAAGAGATGATGCCACTGCCATATTGCAACGCTCCCATCAGTGCCGATGCAGAGCCTGCAACGTCAGGCACTGCGTCAAGTGCGCAAGCTGTTGATGTTGCAGCGATGATGCCATTCATGGAGAAGAATACGAATACAGCACCGACAATCACGGTAATGCCACCTGCCTTCAGCCCGGTCGCGACCGCCAGCACTATTGTGGCAATAGTGGCGATGAGTACGGCATTCCTGAGCAACGTTTCCAGTGGATAACGATGAACCAGGCGTCTGTTGACCATACTTACAGCCATTAATCCTAAAACGTTTATTGCAAACAGCCAGCCGTAATGCTGCGGATCAACACCGAAGTAGGTGATGTAAACAAACGGAGAGCCCGTAATAAAGGCGTAAGCCGCGACGTAATAGAACATCAGGCAGAGAGTAAACCGCATGTATCTGGCGTTAGTTAACAAGGCATAATAGTTTTGAAAGGCTCTGGTTACGGAGGCTTGCGAACGTTTTTCAGCCGGTAAGGTCTCCGCTAACCAGAATAACGAGATCAGCATCAATGTTCCGATAATCGCCAGCAGCCAGAAAATGGTATGCCATGAGGTGACCTTAATCATCTGCCCGCCGATCAGTGGACCCGCAATGGGCGCGATAGCCATAATAATCATCAGGGTTGAAAGCATCTGTGCTGCACGAGTGCGGCTAAACAGGTCACGGATCATTGCTCGTGCCAGCATCGGACCGGTACAGGCACCTAACGCCTGAAAAACACGCCAGAAGACGATTTGCACGATATCTGTTGATAACGCGCAGCCCACCGAGCCGATGATGAACAGACCTAAGCCGATAAATAACGGCCGACGACGCCCGTAACGATCGCTAATCGGTCCCCAAATCAGTTGTGCGATGCAAAAGCCGATAAGGAACCCTGTTATTGTCAGCTCTGCATTACCCTGCAAATCTCTGGCCATGACGGGCATAGCCGGAAGATAGATGTCGGTTGATAAAGAGGTAACAGCCATCAGGGCGCTGAGAATGAGTAGAAACGACAGACCGGTTTTATTAGCTGTAGCCGACTGCGCACTTGCCTGTTGATTAAGCATGGTAATCCGTCAGAAATGAAGAGATAAGGATATGTTAACGGGTTTGTGCGTGCAGATAATCGCAGGCGGGAGGATAGGGACTATGAATAACATTCATGAATGTTGTGAAGAGCTAAAGCAGTGAAAGAAGGATTCTGACAGGCACTTAATCAGGCCCTGCAGGGACCGATTACCAAATCATAAAACACCCTGCCTTCCTGTCTGATATAAGCAAAGAAAAGGGACTGGTCGAGGCTGGATAATTCCCGGCTATTGCGTTGCCGGATATGGCAATAAGCTTTATGACAGCACCGGATTAACTGACAGGTCTGCATGACCTGTGGCCCGGAAAATTCATGACTCTCCTCATGTAAGCGTAAACCTCACCCCTTGAAGTTATCGTTAATATGTCCGTTTCGCCCCAATTAACTGAAAAGTGACGCGGATGTCATCATGCTGACATCCGCGTTTTAAGAGGGCCGATGATATCCCTGCGGCAACACGTCAACGATTTAACTCCGCTTACTGCCCGTACCAGGCATCCGGCCCATGCTTTCTGAGAAAGTGTTTGTCCAGCAAAGGCTGCTGCATAGAGGGGATTTCCGGGGAGAGATGTCGGGAGAAGAGACCCATATAGGCAATCTCTTCCAGTACGACAGCGTTATGTACCGCGGTATCGGCATCTTTTCCCCAGGCAAACGGGCCATGCGAGTTGACCAGCACCGCAGGGATCGCCGAAGGAGATAACCCGCGCTGCGCAAACGTCTCGATAATCACTTCGCCGGTATTGTGTTCATACTCATGCGTGATCTCGGCTTCTGTCATCTGTCGGGTACAGGGGATCGTGCCGTAAAAGTAGTCGGCATGCGTTGTTCCCCATGCGGGAAGATCCTGACCCGCCTGGGCCCAGATGGTCGCGTGACGCGAATGGGTGTGGACAATACCGCCGATATCCTCAAAAGCGCGGTAGAGTGCCAGGTGAGTCTTCGTGTCCGATGAGGGCTTCCTGCTGCCTTCAACCACGCGTCCGCTTTCCAGCTCCACCACCACGATATCGTCCACGGTCATATTTGCGTACTCCACGCCCGACGGTTTAATGGCGACCAGTCCCTGTGTGCGATCCACCGCGCTGACATTGCCCCAGGTAAAGGTCACCAGCTTATGGTGTGGCAGCGCCAGATTCGCGGCCAGCACCTCTTCTTTCATTGCGGCTATGCTCATAGTAAACCTCCTTCCTGCATTTTTTGTTCAATCCAGCGCCGGGCATGAACGATTTCGGCAACCGGCTCCTCTGCTTTCTCGGTCCACATTTCGATCAGGAACGATCCACGGTAATTCAGCGATTTAAGCGTGCGGAAGATGCTGACAAAGTCGACACAGCCCTGACCAAAGGGCACGTCACGGAACTGGCCCGGCGAACTTTCCGTTACGGGTTGGGTATCTTTCAGGTGAATGGCAGCGATGCGGTCAATGCCCAGGGTCAGCTCTGCGGTAACATCGTTGCCCCAGGCGCTGAGATTGCCGACGTCGGGATACACCGAAAACCACGGTGAGCCCTGCTGCTGCTCCCAGACTTTCCACTTGCTGATCGCGTTCATGAATTCCGTATCCATGATTTCAACCGCCAGCATCACCTGGGCGGCCGCAGCACGCTGCACCGCGCGTGATAGCCCATCGGCAAAGCGTGCCACGGTGCCTTCATCATGGGGTTCGTAATAGACGTCGTAACCCGCCAGCTGAATCGTGCGGATACCCACATCCTTAGCCAGCTGAATAGCCTGATCGATCAGAGCGTCCGCGCGCTGGCGGGTGGCCGGATCGTGACTGCCAAAAGGAAAGCGGCGGTGTCCCGACAGGCACATTGAGGGAATGGTGACGCCGGTTTCAATCATGGCATTCACCAGCGACAGTCGCTGCTCTTTACTCCAGTTCAGGCGCGCCAGCCTTGCATCGGTTTCGTCCACCGACATTTCCACAAAATCAAAGCCACAGGCTTTTGCCAGCGCGAGTCGTTCAGGCCAGGTGAGGTTGGCGGGCAGGGCTTTTTCGTAAATACCTAACGGATGCTGGCGTTTCATACGGTTCCCCAGATACTGGCAATGGCCTGATGAAATTCTGCTGCGCGCGAAATGCCGCAGGCAGGATCGCTGAGTGCTCGCCCGGCGATAAACGCTTTAACGTCAACGTCTTTAAACTGGTAAAGATCCTGCGGCGTAATCCCGCCGGTGATGGAGAGGGCAAAACCCAAATCTGATAAGGCTTTCAGGGTATCCAGATCGTGCTGATTCCACTGCTGCCCGCTGGCCTGCGCATCCCGGCCTCGGTGATAGATGGCCTGTTTCAGACCCAGCTGCCGCCATTTTCGGGCATCCTCCAGCGTCCAGTTGCCAAAGAGTTCGATCTGAATATCGCCCTGATACTGCTGTGCGACCTCCAGTGCGCTGGCAAAGGTAGCCAGCGGGGCGGCACAGATCACCGTCATCCAGCTTGCGCCCGCGCTGAAGGCCATCTCTGCCAGCGTGCCGCCGGCATCCGCCACTTTATAGTCAGCCACCAGCGTTTTCTCAGGATGCTGCTGGTGCAGACGGCTAACGGCTTCGAGGCCGCAGCTCAGGCACAGCAGGGTTCCGGCTTCGATGATGTCCACATGCGGGTGGAGCTGTTGTGCGGTGCTCAGCGCCGCATTCAGCTCGGTATGATCCAGCGCCAGCTGGAGTAAGGGCAGGCTCATAGGGTAGCTCCTTGTGCGTCACTCAGGACGCGGATCAGATGCTGATAACGCTGATACTTCTGCTGATAGCGGGCGTGCCTTGCGCTGTCTGGCTGCCAGACAGCGATATCGGGGGCTAAGGCTTGCTGCGCCTGTTGCAGCGAGGCATAAGCGCCGGTTCCGGTCAGCGCGACCAGTGCCGCTCCCAGACAGCCGCTTTCGCTGATCTGTGGCACCTCGACCGCCAGGCCGCTGGCATCGGCAAACATCTGCATCCAGGGCGCGGATCGCGTGGGGCCACCGCTCAGACGCAGGGCGGTGACCTGAGGGAAACGTAGCAGAATGCGGTTGAGATGGGTCAGGTGTGAAAACACCACGCCTTCATAAATAGCCTGCACCAGATGTGCGCGTGTATGGCCCGCCTGCAGGCCAAAGAAGCTGCCGTGCAGATCGGCACCGGCATTGGTGCCGTACAGAAACGGCAGAAACAGCAGCGTGCTGCTGGCGGGTTCCAGATCCGCGACCCACTGATTCAACTGACGGTAGTCGCTGATGCCCCACTGCTCACAGAACCACTCCAGGTTGGCTGCCGAGGTCGGGCTGGCTTCATGGATCAGGTACTGTCCCTCTATGGCATAGCGACCATAGACGTAGGGATAGTCGGCTTCATCGCTGATGCAGTCGGTGATGCCGCTGGTAACCGACCAGGTGCCCATCACCGCGTTAAGGCGTGTTGCATCATTCAGTCCGGCACAAAGCGCGGTGGACATCACATCAAACAGACCGCCGACCACCGGCGTTCCGGGCAGCAACCCGCAGGCGGCTGCGGCCTGCGGAGTCACGAAGCCTGCAATCTGCGTCGGACCGATAATCGGAGGCAGCGCGGAGACGATCTCGCTGATACCCAGCATCTCAGCCAGCGCGGGCGACCAGTCGGCTGCCTGCATGTCGTAGAGGTTGGATTCGGAGATATTGGTCTCTTCACAGGCCAGCTCACCGGTGAGGCAGAAACGCAGGTAGTCATGAGCCATCAGTACGCTGCCAATCGCAGCATAACGCTCTGGCTGATGCAGCTTCAGCCAGCGCAGCAGTGAAACCGGATGGCCGGTCCACAATGTCTGGCGCGTCAGCGGATAGAGCCGTTGCGGCGTGCCGTCACGCTGCCACTGCCGGACCAGACTCAGGGCGCGACGATCGGAAGATAAAATGCCATTCCCCAGCGGGTTCCGCGCTTTATCCAGCAGAAACAGTCCTTTACCCTGAGCAGAGATGCCCAGACCAGCCACGTCGGCCGCATCCTGACCGCTGGTGGCCAGCACCTCGCGGATCACCGCGGCCGCCTGCTGCCAGAGCTGCGTCATATCACGCTCGGCATAACCCGGCTCCGGCACCTGTACGGGCAGGTTTTGCCGCGCAACGGCCAGTTCACGGCCCGCTTTATCGTAAAGTCCGGCTTTGATGAAGGTGCCGCCGCAGTCCACTCCAATCCAGCGTTTCATATGGCCTCCCGTGTCGCAGCGTCGCAACGGGCAGGCAGCGTCATGGCCAGAAGTGCAGCCAGCGCCAGCGAAATGGCGAGGCTGTAAACGCCGGCATCTTTGCTGTAAAACGCAATCAGCATCCCGACCATGTAAGGCCCGCAGAAACCGCCCAGGTTGCCCAGCGCGTTGATCAGACCACGGGCTCCGCCCGCTACTTCAGCATTGAACAGGCGCGGGGGAATGCTCCAGAACACGCCCGCCGCAGACTGGATAAACACCCCACAGCCCACCAGCGCCGCGTAAGACCACCAGATATGGGCTTTCAGCATCACAGACAGCGCCATGCACAGTGCGAAGCCCGCCAGCGGCAGCGCCACAAACAGCTTGCGCCGCCCGGTCGCATCTGAGAGAACCGAAAACAGAAACATGCCGAAGATGGCGCCCACATAGGGAAGAATAGCCAGCATACCGACCTGTTCGACGTTGCCGTGCGTCAGCTCTTTCAGGATGGTCGGCAGCCACAGGGTGTAGCCATAAATGCCGGTCTGATAAAAGAAATTCACCAGAATCAGCCGCCACATCACCGGCTCACGCATCACCCGACGCAGGGAGGCATTACGCACGTTCTGCCCTTTGATCATCAGCTGCTCGTTATGCAGGGTGGTGATCAGGTAGTGCTTTTCCGCCGCAGAGATCCACGTTGCTTCCTGCGGCCGGTTACTGATGGTGAAATGCCACAGAGCCATGACGAGCAGCGACAGGGCGCCTTCCACATAAAACAGCATGCGCCAGTCCCACTGTGTGATGATCCAGCCGGAGAGCGGGGCAGTAATGATCCCGGCGATCGGCACAAACATAATGACGATGGCATTGGCACGGCCGCGTT
The DNA here is from genome assembly GCF_051025615.1 of Pantoea phosphatilytica. Classification (NCBI taxonomy): domain Bacteria; kingdom Pseudomonadati; phylum Pseudomonadota; class Gammaproteobacteria; order Enterobacterales; family Erwiniaceae; genus Pantoea; species Pantoea phosphatilytica. Next base: position 385,359 of record NZ_JBPFDF010000004.1, on the reverse strand, counting down.
CTGCATCAGGAAACCAGTTGCCTATCATCGTCAGCACCACCGGCAGCATGCCGCCTTCGGCAATACCTAACGCGAAGCGCAGCGCCAGCAGCTGATACTGACTGGTTGCCAGCCCGGTGAGGATCGAGATGACCGCCCAGGCCAGCAGTGACCAGCCGATAAAGCGTTTACCGTTGCCATAGACGGCCAGCCTGCCGCCCGGCACCTGCAGAAACAGATAACCAATGAAGAAAATGCCGCCCGCCAGCCCGGCCATGGAGGCGCTGATACCGAGTTCGGCGTCCATTCCGCCCGGCATGGCAAAGGCAATATTGACCCGATCCATATAAGAAATGATGCAGGTGATGAGAATCGGCGGAATGATCCGTAACCAGCGCAGGGCGGGGATCTTCTCACGGTTAACAACGGTGGATGTCAGACTCATGGCATTCCTCCTTGCCTAGACCAGCTCGCGGGTGGGGATCTTGATCACCACTTTGCGAATCGGCCCGGGAGTCGCTGTCGAGCAGTTCGGGCGGTGAATATCCTGCGGAAAAAACACGGCAAACGTGCCCGGCAGCATGCGCACCAGAGTTTCATCCGGCGCGTGCTGGTAAAAGATAATGTCGCGCTCGCTGTCGTAAGGCTGGTGGATTGGCAGATTCAGGGGCTGCGTGGCGACCCCGATGACCTCTTCGCCCGCCACCAGATACTGCACATCGATATGCAGGCGATGCGCTTCCGGGTAGTTCTCTTCAGGCCGGGCGGTGTGCAGATCCAGAACCTGCATCACCCAGCCCGTTTCGCTGTCCTGATAGCGTCCTGCCGCCAGGGTACTCAGGTCCTGGCGGGTGAGACAGGCGATCGCCCGTGCAATGGCAGGCGGATAGTGACGCGGGTCGGTGTTTGAAATATGTCCGGTGATCATGCTTTTCTCCTCACAGCGCCTGAATACGCGCCCAGATGCGTTCATCGACCGGAATACCCAGGCGCTGATTTTCAGCTCGCAGCGGCGGGAATTTATCGCCGGGCAGGCGAATTGCCTGCTCGCTGTTGGCCCTTTCAGCATTGATAACAGAGGCTCGTATACGGTCGAGTTTGTGCTGGCGGGTGTCGCCATCAATCAGCCGGTCTACATCAATGGCGATAAAGACCTGCGAGATGCCAAATTCATCGCCGTTGTCGTGGGTCACTTCAGTCACGGACGCGCCGTTGGAGAGGAGGGTGGCCAGCATGTCCAGCACCACTGACAGCGCGGAGCCTTTCCAGTAACCCATAGGTAAGATACGGCGGTTTTTCTCAAGCGTGGCCGGGTCGCGGGTGTAATGACCCTCATCATCAAATCCGCCGTCAACCGGCAGGCTCTTCCCGGCCAGACGGTTCACCTCCAGCATGCCGTAAGAGAACATCGACATCGACATATCCACCATGGTGATCGGCTCACCCGGCACGGCGATAATCAGCGGATTGGTGCCGATAGCGCCGCTTTTTGCACCCCAGGGCGGCATCACAGCAATAGAGTTCGTCCAGCAGATCCCCACAAAGCCTCTCTCCGCCGCCTGCCAGCCGTAACTGCCACCGCGCATCCAGTGATTGGCATTACGCAGCGCCACCAGCCCGATTCCGTGTTCAGAAGCCACTTTCATGGCGCGCTCCATCATGCTGTGCGCAGTGATGTTGCCGATGGCACGCTGCGCATCCCATTGCTCGATCGCGCCCAGTGACAGAACTTTTTCTGCGTCGGCTTCGGGAACGATATGACCCGCGTCCAGTTGCTGAATAAAACGCGGGAAGCGGTTTACGCCATGGGAATAGACGCCGTTGAGACTGGTTTCGGTAAACATCTGTGCACAGGCTTCAGCTTTATCCTGGGGCACGTTGCGACTCCTGAGAACGCGGAGAAACTCCGCATATAACTGCTGATAGCTGATTCTCATACGACTGATACTCCCGGCGTTGCCGCCTGTTTCATAATGTGGAATGTCATTTCAACTAAATGCTATGGGGAAAAACAGAGCCAGTCAAAGAAATGATCTGAAAATTATTTCTTATAAATCATGCATATATATTTATGTGTGGTTTTTGTGATCTCAGCCTTTTTTGCCGGATTTTGCCCGCAGAAAATCTGTCAGCTCAGGACGAACTGACAGGGTGGTGATGCGTATGCGTTCTGTCTGCCGGGGTTAGCTCAGCGCAGAATTACCCGGTAGAGTGAGGTCTGGGCTGTAATATAAAGTTCATTATTATCGGGTCCGCCAAAGGTGCAGTTAGAGACCGTCTCAGGAACGGGAATTTTGCCTTTACGCGCCCCGTGAGCGTCAAAAATAATGACGCCGTCGGCGCAGCTGCAGTAAATGTCACCGTTGCTGTCCACACAAAATCCATCCGGAAAGCCTGGCGTCACATCGGCAAAAAATTGCCCGGCTGAGAGCTCCTGTCCTTCCACTCTGTAAACCCGGAGCTGATGGCGTCCCAGGGTCGGGAAGTCCACTACGGACATATCGGCCACATACAGCAGGCTTTCATCGGGTGAAAATGCCAGCCCGTTAGGACGTTGCAGATCGCTTGCCGCAATGCTGAGCTGCCCGCTATCGGGGTCGTAGCAGTAGAGATAGCAGCCGATGACCTGGCTGGGTGCCAGATAGCCTTCGTGATCGTTAACGATTCCGTAGGGCGGGTCGGTAAACCAGATCGTGCCATCAGATCGGATCGCCAGATCGTTGGGCGAGTTAAAGCGTTTGCCCTCGACTTTATCGATCAGGACGCTGACCGAGCCGTCAGTGTCGGTCCGGCTGATCGCCCGACGGCCATGCTCGCAACTGACCACACGTCCCTGACTATCCCGGGCATTGCCGTTGGCGTAATTAGCGTGATGACGCCAGATGCTGAGTTCACCGTTGCGCTGCCAGCAGTACATGCGGTTACCTTTTACATCGCTGAATACCACCGCATCATGCTGCGGAAGCCAAACCGGGCCTTCGGCCCAGATGGCAGGGGAACACAATTTTTCAACCTGCATGCTGCTGGCCTCCCTTACTTCACGCCCCAGATGGTTTTGTAATGCGCCTGATAACCGTTTGCAGGATCGTAGTTATTCTGCGGTCCGCCATCCTGGCTGATATTCTCCTGGGTTATGAGATGCGCGGGCGTCACGTAACCTGACGAGGGCTGACCGGCAAAGGCACGGTTAAACTCATCCAGCAGTTGCCAGCCGTGCAGTTTTAACGGTTCCGCCACGGTAGCGACCTGACTTTCGCCATTGCGAATACGCTGGAAGGCCGAAACGGAACCATCGCCTGCGGAGATATTGTAAGGCGCATTTTTGCCCCCTTTTCCGGCGGTTTTCAGTGCCGGTGACATAAAGTCAAAATAGAGATCGTTGATGGCCAGCGAATACTGCCAGCGATCGCCATACTTCTGTAACAGACTGAAGGTCAGCGACGGCATACGGTTAGAGGTATCGGCCAGCGGCGTATCAATAAAATCGATGACTTTACACTCGCTGCATTTTTCAATTTCCTGCTTCATCGCATTGGCTTTATCCAGCGCAATTTTATACAGCGAGTCGGTAAAGATAATGACCTGGGCTTTACCGCCCGACTTCACTACGGCGTATTGTGCCGCCAGGCGGGCCACCTCGTTTGAGTCCGAAGTGATGTTATCTGTAATGCCGTACTGCTTAATCGGCCCTGGTGCAGGCTCCGCATGCCAGGCCATCAGCACTATCTTCTGCTGCACGGCTTTTTTAAGCGGCATTTTGGCGACGTTAGGGTTCCAGCCGCCAATAATGATGCCGTCCGGACGCTGAGCGATAGCCTGATTCAGGGCGGCCAGCTGATCTTTCACCGACCCTGCGCCATCCAGCGTATCCAGCTGCCAGCCCGCAATTTTTGCCGCCTCGCTAAGTCCCTGCTGAACCCCCTGCACGCCGCCGTTTTTCATATCGGAGGCAATAAAAATTAACTTCTTATTCGCCTGGAGCTTTGGACCCGTAGTGGGGCCGTCCCAGGCGGTTGCGCTGGAGGTGGCTTTAGCAACGGCCGCCGTAGCTTGTTCCAGATAGCTCTCTGCATGGGCAGGCAGAGAAGCTACCATGATGGCAACGAGAGAAAGACCAGATACCGGATTTTTCATAATGAGTTTCCTGGTGTGATGGTTTTTTGCTGTGGGTCTGGTGTGGTCGCTGGCGTGCTCTGACTGCGCACGACGGCTTTTTGGTTCAACATACGGCGACGCTGAGCGTAGCCGGCGAGCGTAATTGACAGCAACAGCGTGGCCCCGTTAAAGAGAGGTTCAACCCAGAAGGCCCCGCCGAATTGCTGGATCCCGGCGATACCGATAGCCAGAATCGCTATCCCGACCACCGTGCCCCAGACGTTAACCCGACCCGGACGGATGGTGGTGCTGCCAAGGAAGGCGCCGACTAAGGCAGGTAACAGGTAGTCCATGCCGACGCTGGCCTGACCGACGCCCTGTTCTGCGGCGATCAGCACGCCGCTGAAGCCGGTAATGACGCTGGAGGCGATAAAGGAGCCAATCACATATTTATTGACGGCAATACCGTTGAGTCGGGCCGCCACCGGATTACCGCCCACGGCGTACATGCATCTTCCCAGCGGCGTATGCTCGGTGATCAGCCATAACAGCAGCGCCAGAGCCAGCACATAGAATGCGCCAATCGGGATACCTGCGATCTCCGTGCTGTGCAGCGCACTGAAGGCGTCCGGGAGATCACCCACAATCTGCCGGCCACCGGAGTGCCACAGCGCAATGGCATACAGCACCGTGCCCGAGCCCAGCGTCGCGACAAAACTGTCAATGTCGGCCAGTGCCACCAGAATGCCGTTCAGCAGGCCATACAGCGCAGATAAGATCAGCACCGTCAGCACCGCCATCTGCCAGGAAAAACCGTATTCCACCTGCAGCGTTATGGCCAGAATGTGCCACAGTACGATGCCAAAACCGACGTTCAGGTCGATTTTGCCCACGATCATAGGCAGGGTAGCCGCCAGCGCCAGCAGAGCAATTTTCGCCTTACTGGACAGAATCGCCTGCACGGTCAGCAACGAGGCAAACGTGGGGGAGAGCACTGAAAAAATTAACGCTAACAGCACACATAACAGCAGTAAGCCGTAGCGGGTGAGGAACTGCATCGACCACGGCGCAAAGCCGTGCTGTGCAAGGCTGACCCGTTGTTCGAGTGCGGTGGATTTCACCGAAGTTTTGGACATATCGTTTCTCCTGTCGGCCTGTTCAGACGGTAGCTAAGGGAGCCGCAGAACTGGCGGAGGCCAGCTCCAGTAAACCTGCAAAAGTAACCTGTTCATTTCTGAGTTCGCCGACCACCTGACCCCGGTTAAACACCAGGGCGCGGTTGCAGATGTGAGCGATTTCCTCAAGGTCATTGGAAATCACCAGTATCGCCACGCCATCGGCGAGGGCTTTATTGAGCAGGTGATAGATTTCTTCCCGTGCGCCGACATCCACACCTGCGGTGGGATCTTCGAGGATCAGCAGCGGTGCGTTGAGATGCATCCAGCGTGCCATCACCACTTTCTGCTGGTTGCCACCAGAAAGGGCGCTGATATCCAGGTTCACATCTTTGGGACGCACATCGAACAGCTGAACTTTCCACCAGCTGGCACCCATCTCCGCGCGGCGGCCATAATGGGAGATCAGCCGGTTACCGCTGGCGCAGGGGTTAATAAACAGGTTTTCACGCACGCTCATCGACATCACCAGGCTTTCGCCGGTGCGATCGCCCGCCACAAATGAAATGCCTGCGGCCATCGCATCACGCGGGGTGCGCGAGTGGCAGGGTTTGTCGCGGAAGATCACCTGACCACGGGTGGACTGCTTCAGTCCAAACAGCATCCGGCCAATCTCCTCCTGCCCGGCACCGCGCAGTCCTGCCAGCGCCAGCATTTCGCCGGGTTGCAGGCTGAAAGAGACCGGACCGACTTCATCGATGCAGATCTGGTCCAGTGTCAGAACAGGGGGTCGCGCCTCGGGCAGAGCAAGACGCTGATTGCTTTCCAGCGCTTCACCCACAATCATTTCGACCAGATCGTGCAGCCGGTAATCTGCCGTTATGCCCTCCGCCACGCGCTTACCGTCCCGCATTACGCAGATACGGTCTGCGATTTCAATGACCTCATCCAGGCGATGCGTCACATAAATCATGCCGACGTTGCGGCTTTTCAGGCGTTCAATCACGCCAAACAGGTGACGTACATCATTGGCGGGCAGCGAGGCGGTTGGCTCATCCAGTACCAGCACTTCCGCGTTCACCGCCACAGCGCGCGCGATAGCCAGCAGGGACTTCTCCGTGCGCGACAGCTCAAAGACGCGCGCATCGGGATCCAGCTGGATACCCACCTCTTCCAGTGCCAGACGCGCACGTTCACGCACCGCACGCCAGTTAACCAGACCAAAACGGCGACTGAATCCCATCACCAGCGCCATATTTTCCGCCACGGTCATCCACTCAATCAGCCCAAGATCCTGATGAATGAACGCGATCGGTTGAGTCGTTGCAGTTTTCAGCGCAGCGGCGGATGCTATGGCGTTGCCCTGAAAAGTAATCTGACCTTCATCGCTGGTGTACACGCCAGCCAGGACTTTGATGAGCGTGGATTTACCTGCGCCGTTTTCTCCCAGAAGTGCCACCACTTCGCCGGGGAAGACGTCCAGACTCACATCGTTAACCGCGGCGTTGCCGCCGAAACGCTTCGTGATGTGGCTGAGTGTGAGAACCGGTTTATCCGGATGAGGTTGCATTCCTGCCTCCCGTAACGCCTGATTTTGTTGGCAGCAAGAGCAGAGATCGCTCATGGCTGATTTCAACATGTGAAATAGCATTCCAAAAAATAGTATTCCTGCCGCAGAGGAAATGCAAAGAAGGCGCCCGGTTATTTATTCAACAGAAACAGCAAGTTAAAATATTGTTTTGAATTTGTGATGGACGGCGCACTTCTGCGATGACGGAACAGGCGTGTCCGGCCACACTAAAAAGCTTAAGATTCCCTGCACGCAGGTCATGAGTTAACATCACGCCTTAGCGCGTTCAGGCAGTGAGCAACGGAGAGGTGAGGTGGATGGCGGGTAAAATGGATAAAGAAAAGGATACAAAGAGCGAAAAGCCATCAGGGACACAGAGCCTGTTTCGTGGTCTGCATTTAATTGAGTTGCTGAGTAATTATCCTAACGGTTGTCCGCTGGCCCAGCTTGCTGAGCTGTCAGGAATGAACAAAAGCACCGTACATCGGCTATTACAGGGATTACACAGCAGTGGTTACGTGACTCAGGCCCCTTCGCCTGGCAGTTATCGCTTAACCACCAAGTTTATTTCGGTGGGTCAGAAGGCGCTTTCGTCGCTCAATATTATTCACGTTGCCGGGCCACATCTGGAAAAACTGAATCTGGACGTGGGCGAAACCGTGAACTTCTCCAGCCGGGAAGATGACCATGTTGTCCTGATCAACAAGCTGGAACCCACAACGGGCATGATGCGCACCCGAGCCTATATTGGTCAGCATATGCCCCTTTACTGTTCAGCCATGGGCAAAATTTTTCTGGCCTGGGGCAGCGAAGATTACCTGCTCAAATACTGGCAGAGCCATCAGGACACCATTCAGCAACTCACCAGAAACACCATCACCACGCTGCCTGAGATGCAGCAGGAACTCAAAGATATCCTTGTTCAGCGTACCGCGATGGATCGTGAAGAAAACGAACTGGGCGTCACCTGTATCGCGGCGCCGGTGTTCGATATTCAGCAGCGCGTGCCCTATGCCGTGTCGGTCTCATTACCCACAGCAAAGCTGCAACTGATTGGCGCGAAAAACCTGATGGATAAAGTGGTTGCCACCGCCCGGGCCATTTCAGAAGAGCTTGGGAGTACAGTCTGAGATCTTTATGGCATAGAAGGATCCAGCCGCGGCCACCCTGACCGCCGACGCCGCCAGGGCCCGCAGTCCCTCCGTTTACTCGATTACCTAATCCATCACCCTTACCTCCGTTTCCACCATCAGAAATCACTGTCAGAAAATCACTAAAAGAGAGGGAGTCTGCCGTTGAGGCATAACCGTAGCGTGTTAAAACGGTCTGTATCAGATGAATTACTTCAGTAAGGTAAGGCATTGTTTACAGTTGTTGTGACGGATCATTGTTAACACCATTCCACGCCTGTACCTCCGGTTGCGCCGTCTTTACCGTTTTCTCCATGAGGAGAAGTGGCGTTTCCATTCTGACTCTCACAGGCAGACGGCTGGGTAGCGTCCCGCGGGAGTCACTGACTGAATAACGGAGTGAAAAGACTGGAAGCACCGAGAGCGTTATAAAAACCAGAGTGTTGTGCAGCTCAGATACCACAGTTGCTCCTGTGATTAATGGCTGACCTCATGAGGCAACCCCTTTTAGTCAGATTTTACAGGCTGATTACGCACCGCCCGCAATGAGACGATTTTGTGCTTAAAAAGAGAGCGTAAAAGTGTGACTTAGTGTCACTTGATGATAAGGTATGTGCTATTGATTCACATAGCGGAGGACATATGGCATCAACAAGATTACGCCAGCAGGGCGGCGCCGTCGTGCTGACCATCCCGAGTGACATCGCGGCAAGAGCAGGCTGGACGGTCGGCATTGAGCTGAACGTGACCACAGAGGGCGAGTCCGTCAATATTGCCCCGATGGCGCGTATACCGCGGGGTCGTCGTACCCTGGCACAGCTACTGGCCTGTATCGACCAGCAGGAAATTCAGGGTTACAACGAAGAAACTGCTGACGGTCTGGATGATGCGCCGCAGGGCAGGGAGCTTATCTGATGGTTTCAGGTAGAGTGCCGCAGAAAGGAGAAATCTGGCATGTTAATGGCGATCCGGTAGAAGGCCGCGAATTTAAAGGTCCGCATTACTACCTGGTTATCTCTCAGCGCGAACTGGTTCAGGTGCTGGGAACAGCCGTTTGCGTGCCGGTGACGAGCGGCGGCGGTGCGTCCCGCTCACAGGGCGTAACTGTTTACCTGGATGGCAATAGCACGGATACGGGTAAAGTGACTGGCGTGGCGCTGTGTTATCAACTGCGCTCGCTTGACCTGGTGGCACGCAGGGCAAGCTATGCCGCAAAGGTTGAGCCACACATCATGGATGAGATCCTGTCACTGGTGGTCGATCTTATCGATCCGCGTTAGACCGTCACAGCCAGACCAAAGCAACGTCCCTGAATAACTGCACGAAAAAGAATATTGAGAAGGCGGGAAGCGAGTAACTCACGCTCTGCTGAATGCGCCCTGCATCGGCCAGAATATATCGACGTGCAGAGACGCTCAGTCTCATCTGTTCAACGGTTGTTTCACAGCCTATTTCAGCGCATTTCGCGCCGACTTTCTCATGCCTTATCGCAGCGCCTCAGCCTGCGAAATGCCCAAACAGCGCGCCGGTGACGCCCGACAACGCCATAGCCAGGCTGCTCCAGAAGCTGACGCGGACAACGCTGCGCAGCACCGGTGCGCCCCCAGCCCGGGCGGCGACGGCACCCAGAATGATCAGGGCTAGCAGGGCGGCGATGACAATCCCGGCGATGCCCTGTAGCAGCAGCGCCGCCGCAAACGGAATCACCGCGCCGAGCGTAAAACTACCCGCTGAAAAGAGGGCCGCCTGAAGAGGCCGCGCAGTGGAGGTATCGGAGATGCCCAGTTCATCGCGGGTATGGGCATCCAGCGCATCATGTTTCATCAGTGCGGTAGCGACCTCGTGGGCTAACTCCCGACTCAGGCCGCGATGGACATAAATCGACGCGAGTTCATGGGTTTCAGCCTGATAGTTCTCTTCCAGTTCGGCCCGCTCTTCGGCAATAGCCGCGCGTTCCGTATCCGCCTGTGATGAGACGGAGACATACTCTCCGGTTGCCATCGACATGGCCCCCGCGACGACCCCCGCCACTCCGGCCAGTAAAATACTGTGCGATGAGCTGTTGGCGGCGGCCACACCCGTAAGCAGGCTGGCGGTGGAAACAATGCCATCATTGGCACCCAGCACGGCGGCACGCAGCCAGCCAGAACGCGAAATCTTGTGCGATTCTCCGTGTATCAAAAGCCTGTTCCTTTCAGATCGGATAGGGAATGCCGCAGGGCTGGCACTGTGCGAACCTCATCCCGGTCGCTGTTTTCTGTACGTCAACGTCAGGATGAGGATCGTTACTATAGCCGACAGAGGGGCGTTGTCAGCGGTTAATCCAGTTTTTTCAGGTCGCGCTGGATGTCGGCATGTCGGCCGCTGTCCGCAATTTCACGTCCGGGACGCGGTGCGGCTTTGAGCGCCTTGTCCAGATAGCGTCTGGCTACCTCTTTGTTGCCCTGTTCGAGCTGGAAATCACCATAGAAATAGTTGGGATCGATGCCGTCCGGGTTGATCGCCAGGGCTTTCTGCAGCATCGCTTCGGCTTTTTTATTATCGCCAAAACCAACCGGCCAGCCCGGCACCTGGTAGTAAAGCGCCCCGAGGCTGGTATAGGCCGAGCCCTGCAGCGCCTGCGGATTAATCGCCATAGCCTTTTCCAGATCGGCCTTCGCCTGTTTGACCAGACTCAGCGCGCCCAGGCCACCTTTTGCACCTGCCCAGCTACTGTCGATGATCGCGCTCCAGATCAGCAGTTCAGGATCGCTGTCACGCCCCTGAACGCGATGGGCCTGCTGGCTGAGGTCGCTCAGGCAGTTCTGTTTCTGGTTTTCCAGCGTGCGGTACTGGCACACTGACCACGCTTTCTGCAGGGAAGAGAGCGGGGTTTCCGCCGACGCGAGGCCGGGCAGGGCTGTCAGCGACAGCGTTAACAGTGCGAATAGGGGTTTCATTTATTTTATCTCCGCTGAAGCGTCCGACTGTAGAAAACGATTGATAACCGGCAGTTTTTTAAGCAGCGCCCGGTCAACCAGCGCAGGAAAGAGCGCATTGACACGCACAAAGATGCCCTCCATCACGCCAATCCTGGCCCGGCGGCGACCCTGGATCAGCGTGTCCGTAATAAACCGGGCGACCTCTTCCGGCGTGTCGCTCTGGTTACCCAGCGCGGCATTCATGGCGTTCACCGCTGCCGAATTCAGCCCGGTCCGCGTGGCGCGGGGCGCGGCGTACAACACCTTCACGCCGGTTGCCGCAAGCTCGCGGCCCAGCGATTCCGAAAAGCGATGCAGCGCTGCCTTTGAGGCGCAGTAGACGCTGTAGCCCGGATGACCCAGCTCGCCCAGAATCGATCCCACATTCACAATGGTGCCGCCGGTACTGAACTGATGAATCAGCGCGCGCGTAAGGATCAGGGGGATCTCCACATTGACGCGCAGCTGCTCACGAATATCCGCAAAACTCTGCTGTTCCAGCCGCGCAAAACGACTGGTGCCGGCGTTATTAATCAGTACGTCAAGCTGCCGCCCGCCCTCAAAACAGCTGCCGAGGGAGAGGATCTCGTCGTCGCTGTAGTCAAACAGGGCAAACACGGTATGGCGATCGGGGTCCTGCATCCGGTGACGCAGGTTCTCCAGTTCGCTGTGGTTGCGGCCCACCAGCCAGACGCAGGCTCCCGCCGCGGCCAGGCGCAGAGCCAGCGCCTGACCAATCCCGCCGTTGGCGCCGGTCAGCACCACATTTTTATTGCGCAGTTCCATCAGGTACCTCAGCAAGAGCACGGAGCATGTCGCCGTAAAGCGCATAGACGACGTTAGCGGTATGGACGATATCCTGCTGATCGCGCGCATCGGTCACTTTGTCCATCAGGCTGGCAAAGAACTTCAGATGCTCCAGATCCAGCGCACCGTGCGACCGCAGATAAGTTGTCGCCTCTTCCGGTAACTTCAGCGCGTGCTGCAGCGATTCCGCAATCGGCGTAGCGATGTTAACGCTGGTGCCTTCCAGCACATGCACCATCCCGAATATGCACAGCGGGTTAACGCGCTCAATACGGTAATAGAGATAGGCGAGCATCAGCTCAATGGCCCGTTCGGGCGCGCCGTTGCGTACCGCTTCCGCATCGCCCCCGCAGGCACGGATGTCGTTCAGGATCCATTCGTGATGCCCATATTCCTCTTCGATATACTCAGCCAGCGCCGCCCGCAGCCACTCTTTCTCGGCGGGCAGACGGCTGCCTGCGCTCATCAGCAGGGGAACGGTATGGCTGACGTGATAAAAGGCCTGGCTGAGAAAGGCGATATACATGTCACGCGTCACGTTACCCTGGGCGCTCTGTTCGATGACAACGCTGCTTAACATTGCGTTGCGTGCCTGTTCTGTTTGATCCTGTAATTGCTGATAAAAGGCCATTCAGATGTACTCCTCACAGTTCAGTATTTGATGCTTCATCAACGTCCAGATCGCATCGCGACGCGGGCGTCCGTTGGCGGTCAGCAGCTCAGGTGATGAAATGACCGGGGTAAAAATCAGGTGGTGCGGGCGGGCGTAATCCGGCAGGGCGGCGGACAGCGCCATCAGCTGGTCACGGGCGGCAGACTCCATGCCCTCCATCGCATGGATCAGGGCCACGTTGCGCTGCAGCCCTTCGCCGAACATAACGATGCGCCGGACGGCGCTGCAGCTCATTGCCTCTGCCTCAATCCACTCTGGCGAGAAATTGCGGCCAAAGGCGGTGATCTGCACGTTGCGCGCCCGCCCGTTAATGTGAATAAAGCCCGAGGCGTCGCGCTCGGCGAGATCGCCGGTGTTAACCCGCGTGCCGAACGGTGCCTCGCCCAGATAGCCCGCAGCATTACCGGGGCTGGCCACCAGCAAACTGCCGCTGGCGTCGAAGGTGATATCAACACCGGGCAGGGGGCGGCCGGTGCTGCCCGCCTGTGCGTTGTCGGGCAGATTCAGGGTGACGACTGAGCCACACTCAGAAAGGCCATAACCTTCATAAACCGGCAGACCCGCTTCTCTGGCGGCGTGCAGCAGACCGACGGCCACTTTGCCGCCGCCCGCCGCCACAAACTTCAGTGAGGCACTCACTGACGGCATACGGCTGTGCAGGAAGCTCAGCACGCGCAGCAGTTCAGGAACCAGCACCAGGCTCTGCGGCTGCCAGCGCAGCAGCGCCCCGGCGAACACCTCATGGCTGAACTGGCTCGAACCGGTAAAGCCGACCTCGGCGGTGGAGGGGATCACCGTGGTGACGCCCAGCAGCAGCGGCACATAACCGCCACAGATATTCTCCAGCAGCGTGCTCAGAGGCAGAACGACCAGATGACGCGCCAGCGCCAGCGGTTCCATCGCCGTCGCCAGCGCAGAGGCGGTCCACTCGATCCCGAGCTGCCGCAGACAGACCCCTTTTGGCTGGCCGGTGGTGCCGGAGGTGTAGGTGATTTTGACCGTGTCCCGGTGCAGTTCAGGCTGGTGCGTGCAGGGTAAGCGCTGCAACTGGCCAGCGGAAACGGGGACGGATTCACCCTCATCCGAAGACGCCTCATCAAGAATGGCGTCAAGGCCCGCGGAGCTGATGACCCACGAACGCTGCTGCGGCGAGAAAAACGCAGGTATTGGTACGCAGACAATACCCGCTTTTAAACAGGCGAGATCGGCGATGATCCAGCGCGGTCCGTTTTCCAGCGCCAGACCGAGTCGCTGAACGCCCGCCTGCTGCAGCTCAGCAGCCAGAAGAGAAACAGCCTGTTCATATTCGCGCCACGTCCAGCTTCGCGCGGTGCTGACCAGCGCCACGGCATCGGGCTGGCTGTTAGCATGACGATCAAGGGTTTCAATGAGCATGACGAAGGTTCTCCTGCTGCACGTCCCAGGGGGCCGGGGGTAATTCACCAAAAAGATTGAGAAGCAGCGAACTGCCTGCCAGCGCTTTCTGTCCGCCAGCGAGATCGCCCGCCATGACCTGAGGCCGGTGCTGGTAGTAGCGCCCCCATGTGGCTTCTCCGCCTGCCACTCTGGCGTGGTCGGCCATCGAAATGCACACGGGCGACAGATGGAGCCTGGCGAAGATATTGCGGATCTTCTGCGTGCCCGTGAACATGATGTACTGATAGCGATAGGCGTTAAGCAGCAGGCAGACGGCGGCATACATGACGCGGGCAGCCGCCCCATCAACCGCCGCAAAGTTGCCGGCTTCGACGATGCTGTTGCGATGGACGCTGGTGAACCCGTGTTCAGGCAGGCTCGCCTCCGCCGGTTTGTCCAGATACTGCTCAAGAAACATCGGGCCCTGGGACGCTGGCATCACGCCACAGGCGGCCAGCAGATTATCCTCTCCGTCACAGAGCATCAGAATCCACGGCATCAGAACCGTCAGTCGGGCATCAAAATGGTGTGAATAGTGGTCGCGTATAAAATCGGTGGCGATATTGACCTGTGACGCACCTGCGACCCATTTCAGCGAACATTCCGGCGTGATTCTCATTGCGTCACCTTTACTCTGCGGAGCGTAAATCAGCGGTCTGTTTTTTAGTGCGCAGGAACATATGCGCAACGCCCATCAGCCCATGTGCATAAAAGTACGTTTCAATGAAGGTGGTCAGGAATTTATGCCAGTGCAGAAACAGCCCCGAATAGAGCGCCAGCGAGGGCAGCAACCTTTCTGCGGCAAACCATGCGCTGCCTGACGCCGCAACCAGCAGCAGAGCGGCGACGCCCAGTCCCTGCACCGTGGCGGCGATACTGCCGCGGGAGGATTCCGGTAAAGTGAACTGCATCAGCTGACGGAGGTCAGCTTTGATCTGTTTAAAATCGAAGAAGGCCCAGCTGAAGTACCATCTGACGCCTCGCTGAGTAATCATCCAGCTCAGCAGGATCAGGCCCAGGAGCAGCAGCAGTGCACCGGAAAGGGCATGCCACCAGGTCATCAGCGCCGGCCAGCCCGATTCGCTCAGGGCGTCGGCGTCGATAAAGTTTGAATTGATGATCTGCAGTGCGATCAACAGCGCAATGGAAATATGAAGGCCACGAAAAAAAGGGGCGTAATCATGCGGCAGAGATCTGAGTAAAGTCTTAAGCATTTTTTTCACTCCAGGTCAGTATGGAATGAATTATCGCGGCCGGATATTAGGATTACCTTAAGCAAAACAGCCTCATAAATTTTTTTATTCCTGCCTGCCCGGCCAGAAAGAAAAAAGAGTTCCTTCCTCGTTATCCCGTAAAATCATTGGGATAATGACTTAATCAGGCCGCCTGTTCAGGGGCAGGAGAGTGTTGCGATGACGATCTGATGGCGAGGTTGTTTATGGGAATGAGGATTAATCTGCGCTGCCTGAAATAAATCCGCCCATTTCAGCTTTTATCCCGATACTACGTGTCGTGATTATTCCGGCGGAAATGTAATGCCCTTATTTCTCTTTTCCAGAAAAATGAAATAGCGCCTGTGCGTCAGGTTCTCATTACGCAGATCAACGCTCAGACGCAGAGGCGTATTCTGCATCACCGACTGAGCCTGACGCCTCAGCGCCCTCCGTCTGTTCAGGATAACGGCCTGTAACCTGACTCAGCTGGTCCGGCTGATCAGCCCCCCCGATGTCTGGTCTCCCGCTTTTTCTGATCGTTGCCCTGTCGCCTTCCGGCCCCATCCGACAGAACAAAAAGATTTATGTTATATGCGCGTTTAATCACTCTTTTTCCCGCTTCGCCTGCCGATAACGGGATCAGGCACCAGCGAACCTCAGACAGGGATCTGTCGCTGATCACTTTTTTTTCTTATATCGGGATCTTCCATGAAACAGCATAAAAAAATGAAATTAAGCGTCATGCTTAACGCCGCATTTCTGGCCGTTATTCTGATGGGGGTTTTAGTGACCGCTTTTGCCGGATTTAAACTGAATACGGCCAGCGATCAGCAGAAATTAACGCGTGCGCGACTGACCGACCTTCAGACGCTCCAGACACTTAAAGATAACTTAACGCAGCAGACGGCACTTTTATTGTCCATTTCTCCAGAGACGCAGCCGCAGGTGAAAACGCAGTTTTTTGATCTGCAGTCAAACAGCGACAACACGATTGCGCATTTTCGTACGCTGATTAACGGCGCGAAAAGCATCCCCGGCATCAACCTGGCCGAGGTGGATGAGGCCTCCGGAAATTTAAAGAAAATTGAAGATGCCGCGGGGCCGCTGAATCAGGCTGCGCAGAATCTGTTCAGTGCTGATGCGGCCGCTTTCCCGGCCAGGCTGCGTGACGGATTGATCCCGGTGCTGGAGCAATACCGCGTTGCCGTGAATGGCATGGTTGAGTATCAGGCAAGGGTGACGGGCAAGACTGCGGAAACCTCCAGTGAGGCGTTATCAGGCGTTTATATGACTCTCGCGGCCCTGACGACCCTGTTTGTGGTGATGGGCTTTGTCATGAGTGCGCTAATCACGCGCCGGATCAAGTCTCAGCTGGGCGGTGAGCCTTCACATGCCCAGCATCTGGCGGCGGCCATTGCCGCTGGCGATCTGACCACGACCGTCACATTGTGCAAAGGGGACAGCGTCAGCCTGATGGCTTCGCTGGATAGTATGCAGACCAATCTGCGCGACCTGGTGTCACATATCAAAGACGCGTCTGCTTCTGTCGCGATGGCCGCAGATGAGATTTCTCAGGGTAACACTGAACTCTCCTCCCGGACCGAACAGCAGGCTGCCGCGCTGCAGGAGACGGCGGCCAGTATCGAACAGCTGACCGCCACGGTGAAAAGCAACACCGCAACGGCGCAGCAGACGGCGGAGTCGGCTCGCGAAACCGCTGCGCTGGCGCGCTCCGGTGAAAACGATATGCACCGTATGTCAGACACGATGAACGATATTTCAAACAGTGCGACGAAAGTCAGAGATATCACCTCGGTTATCGAGGGTATCGCCTTCCAGACCAACATTCTGGCGCTTAACGCGGCAGTGGAAGCCGCGCGTGCAGGTGAGCAGGGGCGTGGCTTTGCGGTAGTGGCCGGTGAAGTGCGGACGCTGGCGCAGCGAAGTGCGACAGCGGCCAGAGATATCAAAAGTCTGATTGAAGAGGCGGTGGCGCAGGTAGAGAGTGGGGTGGAAGTGGCTAACGGAACCGGTAAAAGCATCCTGCAGATTAACGCGATGGTCGGGAAACTGGCAGATGCGATGGATAACATCTCACTCGCCTCCGCTGAACAGATGCAGGGTATTTCGCAGGTCAGCATTGCGGTGAATGAGATGGATGGGGTGACGCAGAATAATGCCGCGCTGGTAGAGGAGTCCTCGACCGCATCCCAGTCCCTTTCAGCCCAGGCTCACTCTTTACGTGAAACCGTCAACGCTTTCCGTCTTTAAGCCTGATGCGCCTGCTTCATCCTGAAACAGGCGCGTTCAGGAAAGTGCAGAAAACTGTGACAGGTGGCGGGGAGGGCTGAAGCGGGTTAAATTTGCTCTCAGGCGTTAAGCTGCATGTCATTAGCACGCCTGATCTGGCTCACTCAGAAACCGTTCCTTAATCAGGATTGCACGACATCATGTTCAGACAGTTTATGGCGAACGCCAGAGCGTGGGCGCGAAACATCAGGCGGGATGTGCATGCCGTCTGGCTTTCCGGCCGCGATCCCCGAACGCCCTGGTGGGTAAAAGGACTGGCGTTGCTGGTTGCAGGCTATGCCGTCTCGCCCATTGATCTGATCCCCGACTTTATCCCGGTCATCGGCCTGCTCGATGATCTGATCATCGTGCCAGCAGGGATTATGCTGGTGGTCAGTCTTATTCCTGAAGAGGTGATGCGTGAGCATCGGGAAACCGCCGCGCAGGCCACCGGACGTCCTGTCAGTCGCATAACGGCTGGCGTTTTTGTACTTATATGGGTGATTTGCGCCACGCTGCTGGTCAGAGCCTTCCTGTAATTCAGAGACCGGACGGCTCGCGCAGCCTGCGCCGGATATCGCGCGCCGGGATCGCCCTACAATCCGACCAGCGTAATCTGCTTCTTCAGGGTCAATGCCTTATAGAGTGCCTTCGCCAGGCTGCCCTGCTCTACATTTGAGCGCGTGCCGTCTGCATCAGTCCAGAACGATTTAATCCGCAGAATCGTATTGATACTGGTTACGCGCTCCATCTCCAGCACCGCGAGAACCGGATGGCGCTGTTCGCCATGCTCATCTGTCGCGTCTGCTTCGATAACGGCGGCACGCGCGGCCTGGCTGTCGTAGATAATCTGGCAGCGTGAGCCATTCAAAGTAAGGTTATCGATTACCTCATACAGGCATTCAACGGCTTCAGCACTGTAGGAGGCGGGGACAATTAACATAACAGATCCTTCTGATGTAAATGAGTGAACAGCCAGCATAGGCGAACAATTAACACAGGAGAAGTGACTGTTTTTGAAACAGAAAATTAGGCATCTAAGGTTACGATCACGCAGGTTATCGTTACTCTTATTCAGACTGGTACTGCCATTAAGCGAGGCGCGAGCGGGCTATTGTGGCAGGGCGCGGATTTGACTTAAGTCTCAGTCGCTATTTCGCCGCGTGAATCGCGCCAGCAGGAAATGGTTTTAACCCTGCTGCGTTGATCCCCCACCGGAGCATCGGGCCGGTTTCACGCTTAAGACGCGATGAAGTTTAAGAATTATCGCTATTCTTAAACCCCCCTGTTTTCTGAGCGGCCACTGTTTCCTGCTCCCGGGATGTCATATTACTGACTCCGATTCAGCGGGCCGAAAAAGCGATGGCGGCAGGTCAACGGGTACTTTCCGCCAGTGCCGCAAAGCTTTTAAAGCTTTACGCAGGCTGACTGGCAGTAAGCACAGCTGTCAGGGAGCGGCCTGCCGAAGTCACAGGCTGTCACAATCACGGGTAAACTCCTAATAAACATCTAATAATTAACTGGTATAGTGACGGCAAAAAATAGTGTCGGGAGTTTATCAATGCTTAAAAAATACAAAGGCTCGCAAATTCTTTTTCACTGGCTGACGGTACTGTTGATCATTGTGGCGTACGCCACGATTGAGCTGCGCTGGATGGCGGAGAAAGGCACCTGGCAGAGAAATGCGGTGATGATTACGCACTTTTCGGCCGGATTCTGCGTCATGATCCTGATGATTGCCCGCCTCTGGCTGCGCGCCCGAAGCAAAGCACCGCCGATTACGCCGCCCGTCGCGCGCTGGCAGACCGGCCTTTCCCACCTTGTCCATACACTGCTTTATGCGCTTTTTGTGGTTCTGCCCGTCCTGGGGCTGACCTCGCGCTATCTGCGCGGGAAAGAGTGGGCCCTGTTTGGCTTCACTATGCCGGTTGCCACGACGCCCGATCCGGCCACCGCCAGCATGCTGATTGACTGGCACGAAACCCTGGCCCCGATGGGATACTGGCTGATTGGTCTGCATGCGCTGGCGGCCCTGTTCCATCACTATTTCCTCCGGGATGATACACTGCGCAGGATGATGCCCTGATCGGGTATCAGAAAAACCGGGCCAGGTTCAGAGTGGCCCGGTTCCTGCCTGCCGGATACTCCGCGATACAGAGGAAATTCATGATCTGGCTGATAGCCAAATATGCGATAACGGCCTTTATGGTCGTGCTGATTTCAGAGGTGGCAAAGCGCAGCGACCGGCTGGGCGGTCTGATCGCGGCCCTGCCGCTGGTTACGCTGCTGGTGCTGATCTGGATGAAGCTGGAAGGGCAGTCAGCGGAAAAAATCAGTGCGCATGCGTGGTATACCTTCTGGTATGTGGTGCCGACGCTGCCAATGTTCATTCTGTTTCCCTTCATCTATCCCCGCGTGGGTTTCTGGCTGACGCTGCTGATCTCCAGTGCGATTACGGTCACTCTGTTCGTGCTCTGGGCGCTGCTTCTGAAACGCTTTGGCATCGTCCTGATGTGATGTCAGGGCGCTGCGCGATTGAAACCCCTGAGACGGGCGGTATCAGAACCGGCGTGGTGGTGAGTGTTGCTGTCTGCACGCTGTTTCAGGCCGCCCGTGAAGGGCGGCTGTGCGGGTAATCCCGGTCAGCGATGGTGGTCCCGCAGAAAAACCGTCAGCACATCTTTCGGCGGCACACCCCCGCATTCAGCGATCAACCAGCCGACGGCGCCACGATGATAGGTGACGTGAAAAAGGACGTGATCCAGCATTTCACTGACGCGCATTTCTCCGTTGCCGCCGTCGATAAAAGTGAAATTGATGATCCTGGCTGCATCGTCGGGCGTCATCGCCGTCACCCGCTGGATATATCTCTCTGTGCAGGCGGCCATACTGGCTTCCAGCGCCTCAACTGTGGGTGTATCTGGCGTGTTAAGGGCGGTGTAACCGTGCGGCTCGCCTGACATATTGGCTTCGAAGATTCTGTCGACCACATAGATGTGGTTCATCAGCCTTAGCATCTGGTGGCGCTTCCCTGCATACGCTGTGTCACCTATCTCTTTTATGCTTTTCAGCGTCTCTGCATCAATCCAGCGCTTGTACATCAGAAGTGTAACAATTCTGTCTTTGTCCATGATTTTTACCTGATTTTAGCTAAAGTTGAGATCACGCTGATTAAACCACACTGGCTGTTCTATGCCGACAACCTTAACTTCGACGCTCTATTCACGCTTACGCCTGCTGCTCTCCCTTGCCGCTGGCCTGGTTTGCTATTTTTTACTCTCCGATCGGCTCGGACAGATGCAGCGTCTGCTGATCGGCTGGAACGTCTGGGCCTGGCTCTATCTCTGCATTCTCTGGATCCGCATGTTGCGGACGGATGCAGCCGGGATAAAACGCATCGCTCAGCAGCAGGATCAGAGCGCCGCGCTGGTGCTCGGAATGGTTATCGTGGCGTGCGTGGTCAGCATGGTGGCGATTCTCAGTGAGCTTCCGGCGCTCAGGACGCTGACCGGCACGCCGCGCCTGATGCATCTGCTGCTGACCGCACTGACGCTGATTGCCTCCTGGGCCATGCTGCCCACGGCGTTTGCGATGCACTATGCTCATCAGCACTACCTTTACCGCAGCAGCGATCTTACGCCGCTGATCTTCCCTGAGAAAAAGGCAAATCCCGGCTACTGGGATTTCCTCTACTTCTCCTTCACCCTCGCGGTGGCGTCGCAGACGGCAGACGTCGCCACCGGCACGACCGCGATGCGCAGGCTGGCGCTGCTGCAGTCCGTGATCTCGTTTATTTTTAACCTGGCGATTCTGGGGCTGTCGGTGAATGTGGGGGCCGGATTGCTGAATTAGCGACTCGCGCAGAGGGGTCAGGCCGCTCCGTCACGATCTTAGCCGGTCCGCCAAGTTCAGCCATGAACCCCATCCCCGGTCCACTGGCAGGCTATCCTCGTTCTCTTTCTGAACTGACTCCCTAACGAGTCGTGATTATCACATTGTGTAATAAACTGTGATCGGCCTCTTTCACCCGCCCATCACAGCATGTAAGTTTCAGGCTCTTACGCCAGAGATTCCCCTAATCCTCAGAGGAGAAAGAGAGTGAAAGCAACGGCAATGATGACCACCAGTCTGTTAATGATGATGAGCGGTGTACACGCGGAAGGAGTGACCACGGCCGCACAGGATAATACGCTGACCGTGAGATTCGGCCAGCCGACCATCCGGCAGGTACTGCACTACCGCAAAATGTACGAGAAAAAGCCGTTTCCGGACGCTGAGATTTACTACTACGATAACGGCACTTACAAAATCATTTCGCAGGGTGAGGATCACTACGGCGTTTACGTCATGCAGGGCCACTTTGACGACCAGACTTTTACCGTGCGTTTCATCTCTCTGCCCTCGTCTGACTGGGGCAATAAAACCGCCTTTCATCAGTTAACCTTTGTCAAAGGTGATCAGCAGAACGTCTTTATTCAGAACGCGATTGTGGATACCGGCGAAGCCATTGCTCAGCAGAACGGCACCTACACGCAGGAGAAAAACAGCGTCAGTAATCCGGTTTCCACCCGCTGGAAAAAGTGACCATGATCGGGTGGCCGCCCTGAGCCACCCGGCTTACACTTGCAGCCGCGGCCTCAATGATGATCGCCGCCGGATTTGATGAAGAAGATGATTTGTCCCGCCTGAATGCCTTATCTTATGCCCCGGATGGTTCATGGTGCCGCCTCTGTGCGCCGGACACACCTGATCGGCGAACCGCGGCTTCCGGCCCCCGACTTCTCCACTGTTAATTAACACCCTGAGGCGAAATATGGACAGAGGCTTGCCCCTGCTGGATGCGCAGGCGATCGCTTTTTCCGCTGGCGAGCGCCAGCTTCTGCAACCGATCTCTTTACAGTTATACCCGGCCGATAAGATCTTACTGACTGGCCCCTCCGGCAGCGGCAAAAGCACCCTGCTGAAGATCCTGGCTTCACTGATGGCGCCGACCTCCGGACAGATTTTTTTCAGCGGCAGTGACATTACCACGCTGGCGCCGGAGGCCTATCGCCAGCAGGTTTCATACTGTTTTCAGACTCCGCAGCTCTTCGGGCAGACGGTGTATGACAATCTGGCGCTGCCCTGGCAGGTTCGCCATCAGAAGCCCCCGCGCGACACGCTGGTCAGCGCGCTGGAGAGCGTCAACCTGGCCGCCGCGATGCTGGATAAACCGGTTGATCAGCTCTCCGGCGGCGAGAAACAGCGCGTGGGTCTGCTGCGCAATCTGCAGTTTATGCCGCAGGTGCTGCTGCTGGATGAGGTAACCAGCGCGCTGGATGACGAGAACAGACAGGCCGTGCTTGCCCTGATCGACCGCGTTGCCACGGAGCATCAGGTCGCCGTGGTGCGCATCAGTCATGATGTTCAGGATATTGACCAGGCGGCGCAGGTGCTCCGTCTGGCTCCGCAGAAAAAGGAGAATGCGCGTGAATCAGCATGATATCAGTGACACCTCGCTGTTGCTGTCACTGAGTCTGGTCATCATTGCCTTGCTGATCAGTCAGAAAGAAAAGCTCGGCATGAGCAAGGATATTATCTGGAGTGTCTGCCGGGCAATCGTACAGCTGGTGATCGTCGGCTTTGTGCTGAAGTCGATTTTCGATGTGAACAACGACTGGCTGACCGTGCTGATGGTGCTGTTTATCTGCGTCAACGCCGCAATCAACGCCCGCAAACGGGGACGGGATATCGGAAACGCTTTTGGCATCGCGTTTACGGCGATTTTCAGCGGCACGGTGATAACCCTCGCGATTCTGGTACTGAGCGGTGCGATAGCCTTCGTGCCGATGCAGGTTATTCCCATCTCCGGCATGATCGCGGGTAATGCGATGGTCGCCGTCGGGCTCTGCTTCACCAGTCTGCATCAGCGTTTCCGGGATAATCAGCAGAGAATTATGGAGATGCTGAGCCTGGGCGCCCCGGTAAAGCTGGCCTCGAAGCGCATTATCGCGGACACCATCCGCACCGCCATGATCCCGACCGTGGATGCGGCGAAGACGGTCGGGCTGGTCAGCCTGCCGGGGATGATGTCGGGCCTGATTTTTGCGGGTATCGATCCGCTTAAGGCCATCAAATACCAGATCATGGTGACCTTTATGCTGACAGGCACCGCCAGTCTCTCAACCATCATCGCCGTCTGGTTATCTTACCGGCGCTTTTACAACGACAGGGCGCAGCTGAAAATCGCCAATTCCCCGGATCGGTAAGGTCGCGTTATTGGCTTCCCTTATCGCGCCCGGAACAGCCGGGCGCATGTGTACAGAGCACCCGCCGGGGGCTGAGGAAAGCAGGG
This sequence comes from Pantoea phosphatilytica, assembly GCF_051025615.1. Classification (NCBI taxonomy): domain Bacteria; kingdom Pseudomonadati; phylum Pseudomonadota; class Gammaproteobacteria; order Enterobacterales; family Erwiniaceae; genus Pantoea; species Pantoea phosphatilytica. Next base: position 361,777 of record NZ_JBPFDF010000004.1, on the reverse strand, counting down.
GCAGGGCCGATCCAGTATGGCCTGTTCGGAAAGCGATCTCCGCAATTGCCCTGCCGATCGTCAGACCGCACGCCGGTGCCAAACGGTTGCTTGTCTGTTCCTGACACGCTGTTACGCATTGCCTTCTATGTTAGGATTTAAACCTTCACGATGAAGGAGAGCAAGATGATAGTCAGAACATGGCACGGATGCGTTCCGGTCAGACATGCTGAAGGATTTGCCGATCACCTGCAGAAGACCGGTGTTGAACATTCAGAAGGGACGCCGGGCAATCTGGGGGCCAGCGTGCGCAGAGAAACGCAGGGCGAATGGGCGCATTTTTTTCTGGCAACCTGGTGGGAAAACATCGACGCGGTGAAAGCCTTTGCCGGTGAACAGTATCATGTGGCCGTTACCTATCCCGATGATGAGCAGTTTGAGCTGCTATCCGACCCGTATGTTTTCCAGCATCAGGCAGAGAGCATGACACCGCTGTGAGTGACCGGCAGGCGCAGATCGCGGCGGCGCTTCTGCGCCTGCGGCGGGCTAACGTCTGAAGTCCGCATCTGCGTTCAGATAAAAAAACAGGCTTCCGGACGCGGAACCGGGCCTGAACAGCCCCTGTCTGTGCCCTGTTCTGGGGATTGCCGGGCTGATAGGTGCGGTACGTTATCCTCCTCATGCGGGAGGGGATCATGATTAAAATTACCTGTGTTATTTCGGTAATGCTGAGCCTGGCGCTTTGCTGGGCCGGTACGGCTGAGGCTAAGCGACAGAAGCAGACCGACGATGAGGTTCGTCAGCGCATTATCGATGATGCCATCGCCGCTTATCCTGGCGTCTGCGCGTGCCCGTTCAACACTGCGCGCAACGGCAGCCGCTGTGGCGGACGTAGCGCCTGGAGCAGGCAGGGTGGATACGCACTGGTTTGTTTTAATAAAGAGGTGTCAAAGGAAAGCGTGGAGGAATGGCGCAGGAATAATGATGCCTGAACAGTGTTGTCCGGCCATGTCTGGCAGGGAGGTCAGGGTCTGGACAGCAGGGAAGTCTGGATCCCCACGCTCTGCCGGGAGTGATTTTCGCTGATGAGTTGCGCAACGCCTGGCGAAACAGTGACGGACGGCGGCCGGGTAAAGCGCTGATGACCCGGACCGGGCCATCAGCGTACACATTACCGTGTCACGGGGCCGCTTATTTCTGCGCCTGCTGAGCCTGCTGATTTTTCTCTGCTTCTTTCTGTTTTTTCTTCGCCATATGGTGCCCGACTGCACAGCCTGCCGCAGCGCCAGCCACACCATGATGAGCAACATGACCCGCCACGCCGCCCACGGCCGCGCCTTTCAGACACCCTTCGGCATTCGCCTGCATATTCACGGATAAAAACAGACCGGTTGCCATCACAATCACTGATAATTTTTTCATCACTGGATACCCTGGTAGTCATAGTTGCACGTTGAACTCAGCAGAGCATAGCCATCCCCGGCGCGTGATGCTGGCCGGGATACAGGAATCACGACGTTAGTTACCTGTGGTTACGCTTTTCGGTCGCAAAGAGGCAGGAACAGGTCTGTCAGCGCAGAAAACAGAGGGTTATCCCCGGCCGGATTGCCATCAGTCGCTGGCCGCCATTACGCCGGGTCTGGTGGCGGGCAGCCAGAATGAAAAGCGGGTGCCTCCCAGCGCGTTGCTGTTGCAGGAGACGTGCCCGCCCTGCGCCAGCACAATCGCTTTCACTACCGCCAGCCCTAATCCGGTGCCGCCGCTCTGGCGTGACCGTGAATCATCAGTGCGCACAAAGGCATCCCAGACGGTGAGGGCGAACGCCGGGTCGATGCCAGGGCCTTCGTCATCGATATGCACCACAACACCACCGGCATCCTCTTCACAGGCGATCATTATGATGCCTGGCACAGCATAACGGCGGGCATTCTCCAGAAAGGCCAGCAGCACCTGTCTGAAGCGTGAGGCATCACATTCGATGGTTGCCGGACTGATTTTCAGTACTAAGGAGTGATGACTGGTTTTGAAATCCGCCCTGACCAGTTCTGCCAGCGACGCGATCTCACTCTGGATGTTCACCTGCCCATAGTGCATATGCAGATGGCCCGACTGCGCCAGACTCAGGGTTCTCAGATCTTCAATCAGGCGCGTCAGGCCCTCAGTCTGATGGATCAGACTGACGAAGAGCTTCTGATCGGGCGCGAAGATACCGTCCGCCAGGCCCTGAAGCCGTCCGCGCAGTATCGTCACCGGCGTGCGTAGTTCATGGGCAATGGCGGCGTTCCAGGTCTGGCTGTTCTGCGACAGATTCTCCAGCGCGGCCGCCATACGGTTGAAGTCTTTGACCAGCGCATCTATCTCGCCAATCTCTATGGCACCTTCGCTGGCGCGCGCACTCAGGTCGCCTTCCGCCACCCGTTTCGCACTGTGCGTCAGGGATTCCAGTGGCACGACCATCTGACGCGCGAAGCGGGCAGAGAAGAAAACGGAGACGGCGATGGTCAGCAGCGTGGAGACCAGCATCGTGAGCCAGTCACTGGTGGTTCCCACATCCAGATCGAGTGGCAACAGCTCACCTGAAAACAGGCCGATAACGGTCGGCGCGAGCGTATAAGTGGCAAAAGAGGTCACGAATGAATAGAGCGTGACCCTGACGATCAGCCAGTTCAGCTGCTGACTGAGGCTCCGACGTTTCATTTACCCTCTCCCAGACGATAACCGAAACCGCGCACGTTCTGCAGCAGCCCGGACACCCCCGCGTCATCGAGTTTCTTGCGTAACTTACTGATATGGCTATCTACCGTTCGCGGCAGGGTATCCCCCTCAGGGAAGCAGGCCTCCAGCAGTTCATCCCGGCTGAAGACCCGGTTAGGCTCGCGGACAAAATGGGTGATCAGCCTGAACTCGGTAGTGGTCAGGCGGGATGCAATGTCGATCCCCTCAGCTTTGATGATGACGCTGTGCTGCCGCACATTGATGGAGAGGGAACGGGAAGATAAAACATCGTCTGAACGGGTCACAGCCTGGGTGCGTCGCAGCACCGCCTGCACCCGCGCGACTACCTCAGCAGGATTAAACGGCTTAACCACGTAATCATCGGCACCAATGCGCAGCGCAGAGAGTTTATCCACATCGTCGTCGTTTGCCGTCAGCATAATAACCGGCGTGTCGCCGCGCCGACGGATCTCCGCCAGAAACTGCCAGCCATCCATCACCGGCATACGAACATCCAGTATGATCAGCTGCGGTGAAGCGGTTGCGCAGTACGCCAGCCCCAGGGCGCCGTTTTCCGCATGGCTGACGGTATAGCCGCCATTCTGCAGGTAGGCAGTCAGAATGGCGGCTATCTCCACATCATCTTCGACGATTAAAATATCGCTATTGTCCATGAGTATCCTGTCTTCGTCAGACCCCCCGGCAGGCGCTGAACGGCCAGCCGGGGGATTACGGAGCTTATTGCTATGCGGAAACTATGCTGTTTTTCCGGTGAACTGCATCAGCAAAGATGCAGCATCATCATATCAGCTTCGGGAAGTTATAAAGCAGGCCCGATAGATCCGGTTACTCTGCGGGCTTTCCTTTTCCTTTCAGTCTGACCGCCAGCGTCATGATCACGACGAAAAACAGCGGGACAAACAGGATGGCCAGCAGCGTGGCACTGATGATCCCGCCAAAAACGCCGGTTCCGATAGCATGCTGGGTTTCACTGGCCGGGCCGGACGCGATAATTAACGGCACCACACCCAGCCCGAACGCCAGCGAGGTCATGATGATCGGACGCAGCCGCATCCGGGCCGCCGTTATCGCCGCATCCCGCAGGCTCCGGCCCTCCTGGTGAAGCTGCCGGGCAAACTCGACGATCAGCACCGCATTTTTGGCCGACAGGCCAATCACCGTAATCAGTCCGACTTTGAAGAACACGTCATCCGGCAATCCGCGCATCATTACGGCGGTGACGGCACCGGCAATCCCCAGCGGAATAACCATCAGCACGGAGAGCGGGATGGCCCAGCTCTCATACAGCGCGGCCAGCACCAGGAAGATCACCAGAATGGAGAGCGCCATCAGCATCGGTGCCTGCGCAGCGGACTGCTGCTCCTGCAACGATTGTCCTGTCCATTCGATTGCGAATCCTGCAGGCAGCTGTCTGGCCAGCGATTCCATCTCTTTCATGGCATCACCGCTTGAGACACCCGGGGCTGCACTGCCGGAGAGTCGCATCGCCGGATAGCCCTGATAGCGGACCTGCTGAAGCGGCGAGGAAGAGGCTGTCGGCGTGATAAAGCTCTTCAGCGCCACCATCCTGTCGTCGCTGTTACGGACGTAAAGATTCAGGATGTCATCCATCTGCATACGATCCTTTGCCTCGGCCTGAATAATCACCTGCTGCATACGGCCTCTGTTGGGATAGTCGTTGACGTAGAGCGATCCCATCGCGGCGGAGAGGGTGTCGCTGATACTGGCAAACGAAACGCCCATGGCACTGGCTTTCTCACGATCGATATTCAGCCGGATACTCCTGCCGGGCGGCAGACCATCTGCATAAACCTGGGTTACTTTATGGCTGCTGGCGGCAAGCTGCAGTAGCTGCTGCTGCGCGGCTTCCAGCGCCGGATAGCCCCGACCGGCCCGATCCTCCAGCCGCAGCGTAAAGCCGGAAGAGGTTCCCAGCTCCTCGATAGCCGGGGGCATCATCGTCATGATGGTTCCCTCGGGACTATCACGCATCGCCTCTTCGGCGAATCTGGCTTCGCGCAGCGTTGAGCTGTCACCGCGATCTTTTGCCTCTTTCAGGACGGTAAAGGTCAGTGCGGTGTTTGCGCCGGCACCCGAAAAGCCAAATCCCAGAATGGACTGATTGGTGGCGATAGCCGGGCGCGCACCCATCGCCTCTTCATATTTTTTTACGACCGCCAGCGTCCGCTGCTGCGTCGCCTCGGCCGGTAGCTGAAACGCTGTCATAAAGTAGCCCTGATCCTCCTCGGGCAAAAATGCGGAAGAGAGCTGACTGAAAGCGATCGCCGTTCCGGCGCACAGCGCGATATAGACCAGCAGCATGCGGCCTGAGCGTCTGAGGATCGTGGCTGTCCAGCCTGAATAGCGCTGGGTCAGTCGCGCTAACGCCCGGTTAAATCCGCCAAAAAAACCGCCGCTGGCGTGATCGTCGGGCATTCGCAGCAGCGTGGCGCAGAGTGCCGGGGTCAGCGACAGCGCCAGCAGCGCGGAAAAAAGAATCGCGGTGGCGATGGAGAGCGCAAACTGACGATAGATGATGCCGACGGAGCCGCTGGCGAACCCGATCGGGATGAAAACGGCGGTGAGCACCAGGGTAATGCCGATGATGGCGCCGGTGATCTCCCGCATTGCCCGTGAGGTCGCCTCACGCGGGCCGAGATTTTCCTCGCGCATCAGCCGTTCGACGTTCTCCACCACCACAATGGCGTCATCAACAATGATGCCGATGGCCAGCACCAGACCAAACATGGTCAGCACATTGACGGAGAAGCCAGCGAGCAGCATGACGGATAGCGTGCCCAGTAACGCAATCGGCGCGACAATGGCCGGAATGAAGGTATACCTGATGTTCTGCAAAAACAGATACATCACCACGAAAACCAGCACCATCGCTTCGAGAAGGGTGTGGATGACCTTCCCGATTGAGAGCTTTACGAACGGTGCTGTATTGAAAGGGATGGCATACCGGATATCTTCAGGCATTGACAGACTCAGCGCCTGCATTCGTGCAGACAGGGCTTCTGCCGTTTTCACGGCATTGGCACCGGGCGCGAGCATAATGGCCGCACCGGTAGAGTGCTGTCCGTTTTCACGCATCATCATGCTATAGGTCTGCGATCCATATTCCACTCTGGCGACATCAGAGAGTTTGACGCTGGCACCATCTTTGTGCGCACGCAGGACAATATTGCCAAAGGCTGCCGGGGTGGTCAGCTGACCCTCTACCGTCAGGGGCAGAGTGACCATCTGACCCGGCAGCGCCGGTTCGTCGCCGATGCGTCCCGGCGCTATTTGCGCATTCTGCTGTGTGATGGCGGCAGCGATGTCATTCATCGTCAGGTTAAATGAGAGCAGCTTCACCGGATCGACCCAGACGCGCAGGGCGCTTTCTGCGCCAAAGAGCTGAACACGGCCCACGCCTGGCAGCCTGCGCAGTTCTTCAACCACGTTTCTGGCCATGTAGTCACTTAACGCTTCACTGTCCGTTTTGCCGGTTTTTGAGGTGAGGCTGATGATCATCAGAAAACCGGTATCGGCGGATTCAACCTGCAGACCGTTCTGCCGCACGGCCTGCGGCAGGCGGGATTCCACCGTTTTAATGCGGTTCTGGACATCGACCTGCGCCAGTTCGGCATTCGTTCCGGGTTTAAAGGTAACGGTAATCGTTGCCTGACCTGAGGTGTCTGTCGATGATTCAAAGTAGAGCAGGTTCTTAACGCCAGAGAGTTCGCGTTCGATCAGACTGACGACCGAATCGTTCATCGTCTGTGGCGAGGCCCCGGCCCAGGTGGCGGTGAGAGTGACATTGACAGGAGCCACCGAGGGATAACGGGCCACCGGAAGCCGCGTCAGAGACAGAACGCCGAACAGGACAATAAACAGCGCGACCACCCAGGCAAAAACCGGACGTCTGATAAAAAACTGAGCCATATTACTCTTTCTCCTGCAGGGTCAGATTCACAGGAGGCGCAACTGACAGCACCGCGGCGACGCGGGTGCCGTCGCTGAGTTTGTCCATGCCTTTTACGACGACACGACTGCCAGGCGGTAATCCCCCGGCGATGCGATAGCCTCCGTTAACCTGCTCGCCCACGCGGACGCTGAGCGGGTGCGCCTGCTGCTGATCGTCAATCACCCAGACCACGGCTTTGTCATCCTGGCGTGAAACAGCCTGTTCAGGCACCATCAGGGCGTCATCGTAATGCTGGCGGGGAACCTGCACCCGCACGAACATGCCCGGCAGCAGTTCGCGGTCGGGATTACTGACTTCGATGCGCACCAGCACCTGGCCTGTACTGGTATCCACGCTCATGCCGGAAAACAGGATTCGGCCAGTCTGGCTGTAAGCCGTGCCATCCGGCAAAAAGAGCTTAACCGGCAAGCCAGTTGTGGCATTCTGCGGGCTGGCCACCTGTCTGCGCAGCTGCTGATAAACTTCGGCAGGTTGATAGACATCCACATAGATCGGGTCTGTCTGATAAAGACGAGCCAGAGGGCTGCTGTCGCCCGGCGTGACATAGGCGCCTTCAGAAACCAGCGCCTGGTCAATGCGGCCCGATATCGGGGCCTCGACCGTGGCAAAGCGTAAATCGAGCATTTTGCGCTTCAGTGTCGCACTGGCCTGCGCGACATCGGCGGCCGCCTGGCGGGCAGCGGCGACAGCATCATCGTAACTTTGACGACTTATCGCACCTGTTCCGGTCAGTTTACGCAGGCGGGCAGCCTGCTGTTGTGCTCTGTCATTCGCAGCCTGCGCACGCAGTAACCCAGCCCGTGCGTTATCCACCTCGGCCGCAAAGGGGGCCGCATTGATCTGAAAAAGAGGTTCACCCTTTTTCACTTCGGCACCCTGCTCAAACAGACGACGCTCAATGACGCCATTCACCTGGGCGCGTATCTCAGCCGTGCGAAGTGCATTCACGCGCCCCGGAAGCGTTTCGTAAACGGATAAAACCTGAGGCTGGACCACCGCAACAGCAACCTGCGGATCGGCAGCATTGGCATCGGCGCTGGCATCATCATCACAGCCCGTCAGTACGGCAACCAGTGCAAGCAGGATGAAAGGCAGCGAAAACAGTTTGGGGACGAACATGGGCATCTCGTTTTATTAAGGGATGCGCAATCGTAACGAAGTCGCGTTTATTTGCCGTCGAGGGTGTGTGGAGATTGTGTGTAGAAGTGACTTTTTTATTATGATGGTGAAAAACCGGCCGACAGCCTCTCTGTCAGCCGGGCAGAAACGCCGCTATTCAGTTTCAGAAAAGCGTGCGCCCCGAAGGCGTAATATCGCACCACTGTTGTTTGTAGTGCCAGGCGGGGTTGTAGGCGCCCAGGGAGAAAATACATTTCTTCTCGGATGAGGCGGCTAACGCTTTAGCCTGGAGAATATTTTCCCAGAGTAAAACAGAGCCGATGCCAATAGATCTGAACTGCGGATCCATGCCGCCATTGAAATCTTCAAAATAATACCAGTCGGGACACTCGACTTTATAATTGAGATCAAACGCACAGGGTGAGTCGTTGATAAATAAGATTTTACCAAAAATCATCTCCCTGAACAGGGTGAAGGTTTCCGTCAGAATGTGGAGATCCGTGCATTTAAGCTGGTTCTGCCAGCGGAGATCGAACAGGCGCTGATAAATCGCAGCCAGCTCCGCCGGCGAAAAAGCGGAGACATCTTCGACCGTGCCGCCCATTTTCCTGAATCGCCGTACCTCTCCCGTACGCTTCTTTGCCGTTTTAACGGAGAAGTCAGGTTTGATATGGGCCATTTTTTTCTTGAAGAGATTATGACGGATGCTATTCATTATCACGCCCTGAGAATGCGGCGATAACCGCTTTGTTCTGAAAGGCAGGATAATTTTTGCTCCCGCCTTAATCGGCAGAATAATATCGTCAAAAACAAAGGGCAGGCTGGATTTTTTATATTCCAGCGAACCATTCAGGGAAAAAATAGCGGCGACAGCGTGGCCATTGACCTTTTTCAGATAGTACTGAATCGCGACGCCTTCCCGCTCTTCAAGATAAGCAAGAACGCGGGGATGGGTGCATATGCTTCCGCCGAACGCCGTGTAAATCTGAGCGTAGGCCGAGGCCTCGCACTCTTCCCAGCCGGTTTTTTTAAGTTTTAAATGTGTAGTCAGCATGCCTGCTCTCTTAAATGAAATCTGATGCGTCACCCGACGATCCCGCCGCGGGAAGTGCATAACGGGTAAGGATGTAATTCATCTTAATTAAACGGGCGGTAAACAAAAGAATAACCAGAGACAGTAAAACGTCTTTGTTTAACCTCTACACATGCTCTACACACACGCTAAACCCTCTCTCCATAAATAAGCGAGATCGCAGCGTTCATTTATAAAACTCTCACTAAGTTCAGCAAAAAAAGTTTAAATAAAACTTGATTCAAAATGAGTAATTTTGTTCAAATCAGCCGGCAGGTCAGCAACAGGCAAAGTTATTAAACGCCCGGTCGTGTTGCCAGAAAGATAAACGGAATTTAAATGAAAAAAACTTTGTGAATTTTTTGTTTTGTTTAACTTCCGGTTAATGACCGTCTTTATACTGGACGGAAGTATTGCGTGATTCGTTTACCTGTATCAGCGCGGGGTGACTCTGCCCTGGTACGACGCTGCACCTGCAGAATATTTTAGCGACAATTCATCTACTGTTTTGAATTGTTTTTCTGAACGGAAAGTCATTGTTTTAATGCTTTTCTTTGATCAACCAGAATGAATGATACCATTATGAAAAACATACTCATTACCGGTTCTACAGGGTTTCTAGGCGGAGCGGTCGTCGCAAACTTATTACAAAACAGCGTTAAGGATCGACTGCTGCTGCTGGTCAGAGGCAAAACCGTTGATGAGGGGTTAAACCGGCTTAAAGCTAATCTTGTCAATTTTGGCCTGAATGAAGCATTAATTAACTCAGTCACCCCCGACAATATTATTCTGGGCGACCTGGCAGTACCGGAAAACTTTATTGACGACTCACGGCTTGATGAGGTCACGCATGTCATTAACTGTGCCGCCGTAGCCTCATTTGGCAAAAATCCGTCAATCTGGAAGGTGAATGTGGACGGCACATTCAGGTTTGCTGAACGCATGAGCCGCGTGGCTGGCCTGGCGAAATTTATCCATGTCGGCACCGCGATGTCATGTGCGCCGGAACCGGGATCGCTGGTCAGGGAGAGCTGGCTGGACTCCAGCCGGGATCAGCATGTTGTTGAGTACACCTGGAGTAAGGCCACCATTGAAAAGATGATGACAGAGCAGCTGCCGGGACTGCCGCTGGTAATCGCCCGCCCGTCGATTGTGGTGGGGCACTCGGATCAGGGTTGTCTGCCTTCAGCCAGTATTTTCTGGGTCTTCCGTATGGCGCTGGCATTAGGGAAATTCACCTGCAACCTCGACGATCGTATCGACGTGGTTCCCGTAGATTTCTGTGCAGATGCGCTGGTACTGCTTCTTGATGCCGAAAAGGTTATTAATGAAGTGATCCATATTTCTGCCGGTACTCAGAGCAGCGTTACATTCGCGGAAATTGATGAGGCGATGGCTAAAGCATCCGGCAAACGCGCACTGGGTGAGGATTATCAGAAAGTCTCTTATAAACAGCTTTCTGAGAGCAGAAGAAGCTTCAGGGATCTGTTTGGTCCCTGCAACGAACGGATCATGTTGCGTGCCATGAACCTTTATGGCCATTTCTCTAATCTGAATGTGGTCTTTGACAACTCAAAACTTATGCAGCTTGGCATGGGCAAGCCCTCGCGATTCACCGATTATCTGGATCGCTGCGTCTCAACGACCCGCAATGCGACCATCGCTGAACTGATGCAGGTTGACTTCAAATAGGGACAAAGGGCAGCCTGCTTCACAGGCTGCCCGCTATGCGGAAACCCGACGACTCTGCTTATTCAGGCGTTACGCTGATTCCGATCACCCCATGAACGCGCGCCTCATCCGGAACCCTTCTCACTATTCCTTCACGCCAGCGCATCTCATCCGTTTCCTTTGACAGCGTCAGCCGTATAAGTGCCCGGGGCCGTATGGCACTATTTCCCGGCATGACACTTACCGCTTCAGAAAAAAAAGCCCGCACAGGGCGGGCTAATCGTATCGCAGGGATTGTTATTGTTTGCAGCTTTGCACTGGTGTTGGTGTTCGTATTCATTGCAGTATAGGGAGACAATCTTAGTTTTAGCCTGGCAGGCACTGTTACAGCCATCACAAAATTTTCATCCAGTTCGTTTTATTAACCTGGTTTATTCACGTCTGTCGATGATGCGCTGACGGACCTCGCCAGCGCAACCATTCACCCTTATCGGTCTCGCTCTGCAAACTCTCATACCAGTAAATCACGTCATCTTTTCCGCTGAACCAACCCTGCACAATCCTGCTACCAGATACTCAGATTGCGCCAGAACGCGGAATTGTGACTCCAGACTTAATAGGTCTGGAGTCACATGGACAGAGTGATTAGAATACCCCTCTTTGCAGTGACCAGAAGGCAGGGATGTGACAACGGAACGATTAACGGCCTCAGCGCGATCGGCACATGTCGGCCGCCATGTTTTGATCTGGCTGGAGCAGGTCAGGGCGGCTTCGCTTAGTGAGCTGGATAATTTTGGCGATGACGGTACGGTAGAGCAGGTGATGAAGGTCTGGGTAAAACTCTCGCTGCTGGTCAGCCGCCGACGCCCCGAAATCGCCGTCTCCTCGCTGCTGAAACATGTCCTGCCCGGGATCGGTTCGCAGCCACTCAAATCGCTGAACCGCTTACGCCTTAACCGGCTTTATAACATCCTGATTGTCGACGGCAAAAAGGAGGAAGCACGCCGGGTTTTTGCCCTGACTAAACAGTTTCTTGCCTGGTGTGAGATGCAGGGGTATCTCGATCATTCTCCCATCGCTTCGATGAAAAAAAGAGATGTGGCCGGTCGCACAACACCGCCGCGCAGCCGGCAACTCTCTGACGCCGAAATCTGGGTTTTCTGGCACGGTCTGGATAACTGGGCCTTATCAGAGCAGGCGCGCTGGGCGCTGCGTTTGTGTCTGGTGAGCGCCCGGCGACCGGATGAGATTGTGCAGGCGCAGAAATCGGAGTTCGATCTGCGCTCAGGCCTGTGGAAGCAGGGCACGCGCAATAAATCGCAGCGGGAACATGTGCTGCCGATATCGCCGCTGATGCAAAAGTGTATTGAGGCGCTGCTGCTCGCAGCCGATCCCGATTCGCCCTGGCTGGTGCCCGCTCCACGTGATTCACAGCAGCCGCTCTCAAAGGGCGCACTGAATCAGGCGCTGCGCAGGATGATCCGTGCCCCGCGCGGACTGGGGCTTGAAGCTTTTACTCCCCGTGACCTGCGCCGTACCGCGCGTTCAAAACTCTCTGCGCTCGACACACTGAATGATGTCGCCCGCAAAATTATGAATCACGCGCTGGAGGGCATTGATCGGGTTTATGACACCCACGACTATCTGAGCCAGATGCGGCAGGCCATGAATGCTTTATCAGAAGCGGTTGAACAGATTACAGAGAGTGAAAGTTATCATCAGCTGCGACATCGCTACGATAACGAGACGCTGGTGATCAGCGAACTCTCCATCATGGCGATGTCGCGCTGACCCCGGTCAGCGGTTACCGATCAGAAGTGATAACGCAGCCACGCAAAATAGACGTTTCCATTATTATGGGTGCCGGGAATATAGGTCATCTGGAAGTCAAGATCGCCATAACCGACTGAAGCCAGCGGCAGAATGGCTGGCACCGGGATATATTTCCAGTTATCACGCGCAGTCACACCCGCCGTGTAACCTGCGCCCCAGTGAAAATTTTGGTCGGCCAGTGGACGCCAGGTGGCCACCCAGCCATATCCGCCAAAGGGTTCCCATTTATTAAAGGAGTCTTTAAACGCCATCAGGTAGATGCCGTTCCAGTTTCCTTTTTCATCATAACGGGAGATGCCGCCACCTGCGCCCCAGGGTCTTTCATTATATTTATTAATGTGTTCCCGATCGTAGGTGGCACGGTTATGCCAGGTGATCGCGGGCAAATAGAAGTCTATCCCCTGTGGCTGCTGCCAGGTCGTGGCAACCTTGTCACTGAAGCTTTCCCAGCCTGCGCTCACATTCTGCACGAGGGTGGCAGAGTGGGCCGGAAAAACACTGAAAACGGTCGTTGTCATCATCAGCGCTTTAAGAGTCGATGTTCTGCGCATGTATGGATCCCTGCAATATCTGGTATTTAATAAAGAGAAAAAAGTGCCAATGCGGTCATTATTGCACGAAGAGAGGCAACTTCGGGTCAATAGATGGCCAGTACAGGATTTTATAATGAATTTAAGCGAAGCGGAAACCCTCGTTCCATAATTTATCTGCCCTCAGACTGTAGCAAACGAAACATCCTCCCTTTCTCGTTCCCCTGTCTTTAGCAACATTCAGTCGCACTCCGAAAAGAAAAGAGATTAACTGTTAACAAAACATTGTAATGATAATATAAATGCGTATATTTCTCATTTGCTTTAATGGTAGGGCTTACCCCTGATCGGATGACCGGGAATCCAGGGAAAAGGTTTCCGTTGATGTAAAAGAGCAGGGCGGCGGGGTCAGCTGTCAGCACCGTCATAACAGTCGTTGCAATAAAAACATAAAAAAATTTGAGGAATGAATGAACGCTCTCTCACTTTATAACGCCAGGATAAGCTCTTCTCCGGTTCGGTCGCATCCGCGCCGTGTCTCACTGCTGACGGTGCTTATCGCCTCGACGCTGGCAAATATGGCGCACGCCGCCGCCCGTCCGGATTCACTGGATGATACCCAGACGCTGACGGTCACGGCAGCGGATGATAACGTGACGCCGTCACCTGAAGCCGACTACAGTGTCCCGGTGACGCGTGCCGGTACGAAGATGCTGGGCACCGTGCGGGATGTACCGCAGTCGGTCAGCATTGTCAGCAAACAACGGATGGCCGATCAGCAACTTCAGTCGCTGAATGATGTACTGACCAATACCACCGCCATTCAGGGCATCCGGAGCGATATGGATCGCACCAGTTACTATGCCCGCGGTTTTATAATCGACAACTATATGGTCGATGGCATTCCTACGGCCTTCGCCGCGCGCTGGAACCTGGGCGATGCGCAGACCGATATGGCGCTCTATGAGCGGGTTGAAGTAGTGCGTGGCGCGACCGGCCTGTTAACCGGGCCGGGCAATCCATCCGCAGCCATCAATATGGTGCGTAAGCACGCTGACAGCAAAGCGCCCACTGGCACGATCTCTGCCAGCTACGGAAGCTGGAATAAGCAGCGTTACGTAGCCGATCTCGCTGCACCGCTCAGTGAATCCGGCAATCTGCGCGGACGCCTGATCGCGGGCTGGCAGGATAACAACAGCTTCATTGAGCGCTACGGTGCCAGAAAACAGTTTATCTATGGCGTGGCAGATGCGGACCTGACCGATTCAGCCACGCTTTCTGTCGGCTATGAGCTGAGTCAGGTGAATACCGATGGCACGATGTGGGCCGGTGCGCCACGCTGGTATACCGACGGCGGACAGATTCATTCGCGCCGGGGATACAACACCGCACCTGACTGGGCCTATAACAACAAAGAGAACCGTAAACTCTTTGTGAATCTGAAGCAGGACTTCGATAACGGCTGGAATATCACCCTCAACGGCACCCACAATGAGATGCGGCTGGACAGCAAACAGCTCTATCTCGACGGCTATTTCGATCGCAATACCGGCGCGGGGGTCTCTGGCTATGCCAGCTATCCGGTAGTGGGCGGAACCGGCTACAACACCGGTAAACGCAAAGTGGATGCGGTGGATGCCTTTGCCAGCGGGCCGTATGAATGGCTGGGACGGCAGCATGAACTGATGGCCGGAATCAGCTACAGCCGTCAGGATAACCGCTACTACAGCACCTTTGAGAATATCTCGCCGGCTTCGCTGGGCAACTTTAACACCTATAAAGGCGACTACCCGGAATCGGACTGGACGCCGCGTCTGCTGGCCACCGATTCGCAGCGGGTCCACCAGAAATCGACCTACATGGCGACCCGCCTGTCGCTTACCGATCCCCTGCATCTGATTCTGGGTGCGCGTTATACCCGCTGGAGCCGTGTCACGCCAACCGGCGGGATGGAGCAGAACAATACAACGCCATACGGCGGACTGATTTACGACTTCGCGGAAAACTGGTCTGCTTACGCCAGCTACACCTCGGTTTTCCAGCCACAGGACTATCGCGATGTCAGCGGCGCCTACCTTTCACCGGTGATCGGGAAAAACTATGAGGCGGGGCTGAAATCTGACTGGCTGGACAGCCGGCTGACCACCTCGATTTCACTGTTCCGCACCGAACTGGATAATGCGGCAGAGGCGACGACACAGACGATTCAGGGTTCAGGTGATACCGCCTGGATTGGCCGTAAAGGAGTGGTGAGTCGTGGCGTGGAGTTTGAGATCAACGGTGCCGTAACCGACAACTGGCAGATGACCGTGGGCGGAACGCGCTACCTTGCGGAAAACCGCGATGGCAGCACGTTTAATCCGCAGCTGCCGCAGACCAGTTTTAACCTGTTCAGCCGCTATCGCCTGCCTGCCCTGCAACCGCTTACGCTGGGTGGTGGCGTCCGCTGGCAGACCCATATTTGGAACGACATCGCCGCGCCGGAAGGGAATGGCACCTGGCGTGCGCGGCAGGGCAGCTACGCGCTGGTCGATCTGTTTGCCCGCTATGAAGTCAGTAAAAATCTGTCGCTGCAGGGCAATCTGAACAACCTGTTCGACAAAGCTTATGATACCAATGTGGCCAGCTCCGTAGTTTATGGTGAACCCCGCAATGTCTCGGTGACCGTCAGCTACACGTTCTGATATGGCTTCGTTTGGGAAATGGAAAAAAGTGTACGTTAAGGCTGACAATTGACCACCACACCCCAGAAGGATCCTGGAAAGATCCTTCTGAGGGTGAATAGACTGCTTACCAGCTACCGTAAGGATATTTTTTCCCTTTGATAAAATACTCGATATCTTTTCCGTACTCATAGCCGTCAGAAAACCGCGTTATGCCTTTGCAAATACCCAAATTATCCCCTGAGACGGTTTTCAGGACTGATGGGGTGACGCGGTAATTAGGTTCAGAACCACTTCCCTGTAACCAGACGGCCACTTTCCCCTCCGGAGCCAGACCAATTTGTAATCGATCGTAATACGCTGTTCTTCCCCGATAATCCCTGTACTCGCTCGGCCTGAGCATTTTCTCCAGTACAGGTTTAGAGATCGTCAGGTGAGTTTCATACACTTTTTTATCGATAATCGAGTCCCAGCAAAAAATGATATGTCTGGGAGGCCGCTTAACGTGATTCCAGTAGCCACCAGGCGCACGGTCTTTGTCGTTCCACTCACCGATAACGTCGGGCAGGTCGGGTGTACTGTTCAGCGTGTTAAAGCGATAATCCTTTCCATCAGCGTCAAGAATAGCGGCAAACGTGACCACTGCTGGCAACGCTTTCGGTGTGAAAAAGTTAAAAGTCTACTCTGCCGGTACATTGCCTGGCGTGGCGGTGTCGGGCCAGGATTTTCCCTGACAGGCCGTCAGTGCCAATAAAGAAAGAAGACAGGTTACACGGATTATTTCCATATTCTGTTACCGTCCATATCGTAGACCGTACGCTGCCAGCGCTCGTCCGGCCGGTTGGTGAACGTCACCAGCTTCGCCGGTTTGACCGCACCGCTTATGATTCTCTGACTGTCTCTCACCACGCTGTTCCAGTTGGCTGAGCAATGAATATATTTTTCGGCCAGCATCAGAATTTCTGGTGTGGTAAAGCCGGTGGCAGACTGTCCTCTCCTTATGGCACGGCCCATTACAATCGCTTTTTCACACAGGCAGTTCAGTTCTGGCCGGAGTGACAGGTTGTCGTCTTTAGGTAAAATAGGGTCAAACACCACCCCGGCATCCTGTGCCGCATCGAGCATTACCCGCAATACTACTTTCGACCAGTCGTTACGCGTCGGACGGTCTATAACCAGCGCGGCACCGCTGCGTTTCTGTGGCGCTCCGTAACGGTCTGCTGGCATTCTGTCATCATGCCAGGTATCAACATTCACCTCCACTGCGTTCAGCAGGGGTGCTATCACCGGATAGCCGTCCATTGCTGTAAGCTGCGCACAAGTCTGTTGGTAAATCCGTGTTTCCTTGTCGGGGGTGGAAAGGGGAACGGTTTCAAACTCCGGTCGGGTAAGGAAGTAGGTTTCATGCTCATCAGGGTTATAACCGCCGCCAATATCAGAGTGCGCACCGGGCAAAGCCAGTTCCGGCCACGCCGGTTTCACGCTGTTCAGGGCGACGTTAAAGCGGCATTCGTGTTGCGCAGTAATGTGGAACACTTTGTCTGCCACGCCTGGACGCAGCACCAGATTGACATCCCCTGTATCGGCGCTGTGCGGATTGAGGCCGTTAACCGGTGTCCCGATGGCGGCTACGGTATCGAATATCCCCAGAAAGCGGGTTTTTCCTCCGGGCGTCCCGGAAAACGCAATACCATCCAGCCCGGCCTTAATCGCCTTAATAATGGCGTGATCCTGACTGAACACCCGATTGGCAAAGTGGCGCGCCGCCGCTGCGCCCCGGCTGAAGCCAAAAATATCAAACTGCAACTCTTTAATGGTGCAGGAACTGCCGTTGGCATGCTGGAGGAGATAACTCTGAATACCGGCAGACAGTGCAGCGATTGCTTTATCGGTTTTTTTCACTACGCCAGTATCGCCCCGGCCTGTTCCCATTCCGTATGTGCTGTCTCCAGCCCCATCTTCCGTACCGATACCTTCGATATAAATAGCGTACTGACCGGCTCCTGTATCGGGCCTGATATCCTGTCTGTACAGTGTATTCAACCAGTG
The DNA here is from genome assembly GCF_051025615.1 of Pantoea phosphatilytica. NCBI lineage: Bacteria > Pseudomonadati > Pseudomonadota > Gammaproteobacteria > Enterobacterales > Erwiniaceae > Pantoea > Pantoea phosphatilytica. The sequence goes on along the minus strand of NZ_JBPFDF010000004.1, from coordinate 344,152 downwards.
TATGTTGCTGTAGTAACTGATATAGCTGCCTGCAGCAGTACCGCTATAGCCACGTTTTAATCGCACGCACTCAGAATACGCAGATCCAGCATCAGCATCATTCATCCCGTAATGTTCACCGGAACAGGCCGCCTGACGGTCACCGCTATTATTCGCATTGTTGCCAGTGCCATCAAAGAATACGCCGATGGTCAGCGTGATTTCCCGTTTCTTCTTCGCGGCCTGCGCACGCTGTTCAGGCTCTGACTCCTGCGCTTTTTTCCTCGCGGTCCTGCCCCCGTTCGGCTACCCGTCCGGCGTTGCAGTCGCTTTCGTAGGTGTGCGTCTGGACAGACGGAATAAACCGGGCGCGGCACGGGCAGGAGCTGTAGCTGTCCAGTGAACCCGCCCACTCTTTCAGCTCTCCGCCCACCTCATAGGTGTCCCCCATGCCGCCACACACGCGGAAGCGCCCCTCGTGCTTGCCGCAGGTAACCGGGTCACCCTGCCGCACCTGCTGCCGCTCAATGCCACCGATTTCGTAGGTGTCGTCAGACGCACCGGAAAGGATCCGTCCCCCGCAGGTGGTTTTATCCAGGTGATACAGAAAAAATCCCGTCGCCATAATCCCTCATGAATTAAATGGTTATTAAATCAGCGCATCATACCTTAATCATGACTTAACCAAAATCTTCGGCTTCTGGTTACCGGTACAACGCCTGTATACGGCAGATTTGCGAAGGGCTGTACCCCGTTGCCTCTGCTGTTTCCCGGATACTGCGTTTCCTGATCTGCCGGTAGTACAGGACTTTCTGGCGCCGCTCCTGACCGGCTTGTTTTACCCGCTATCTCCCCAGCGCATGTGCGCGTTCAATTCCCTCTTTTGCCACTGACGGCAGCTCAGCCCGTTCTTATGCGAAGTCGCGGTCATCAGGTCGATAAGCATATTAGTGATGGCGGTTATCACGGAGCGGGTTATTTCATCAGCCTGCGAAAGGTCTTTATCTGACCGTGCCTGCCATGAGTTATGCACATTCAGTCAAATCAGCTCGCGGAAGCATTACCCATACTGGCGGGCAGCGGCCAGCAGCGGGATTATTAAGATGCACTGGAACGGGTCGAATATCTCATTGAACATGAGCCGGATAATCCGCTGGTTGATCTGCTGTGTGCACGGATTGCGGATTATGAAGATAACGATCCCGGACTGGCCATATTTAATGCCCGTCAGAGGGAAATCGAAAGCGGCTCTGCTGTGCTGCGTGTGCTGATTGAGCAGCACAACCTCCGGTTGAGTGACTTCGAAAACGAAATTGGCAAAAAATCACTGGTGAGCAGAATCCTGAGCGGCGAGCGTCAGTTGACGGTGGCCCATATACGGGCGTTATGCGCCCGATTCGGCCTGTCGCCGTCGCTGTTTTTTTAATGCGGACGGCCAGCGTCGTTTAAGGTGATGCTCCGGGCTTTATCTGTACCGATCTTCCTGTAAAACGCCTCAGCTGAGGCGTTTTTTTGTTCCCTCACTGACGTTCAGGTAAAACGCAGCGCCAGATTAAAGCCCTGGCCCGCCTCCACGACGATGGCATCGGGCTGCTCCTGAAAAACGATCTCTCCGGCCTGCAGCGCACGCTTTACCTGAGCCAGACCCGCTGTCTCAAAGCCCAGCGCCACCATTCGGGCGGTGCCATCATACTCTTCCGGCAGGGGACCAAACCGCTGCTGCGCATAATCTGCCGACGCAAACCGCACGGTGGCCGCACCGGCCCGCAACACAAAGGCACCTTCGGGACAGGCGATGACTTTCGCCGCGCCGAACAGATGGCTGTAAACCTGAGCGGAAAGTGCCGGGTCCTGAGCCACAATGACAAACTCGCTGATGTTACGCACGCCGTTGGGGGTGGCGCTGCCACGCAGGCTGCCATACCACCTCAGGCGTCAGATGCTGACAAAAGAAGCTGCGACCATTAGGGATCAGCGAGGCGCGAACCCGGACCGTGGAAAAGCGTGCTTCCGTTTCGGTTCCATCGGGCAGCGTCACCGGACGGTGGAAAGTGGCGGGCGGATCGCCATCCAGATCCTGCCATTGCAGGTGCAGAAAGGTGCTCTCCGCTTCGTGGGTTTTCCATACCAGTCCGCTCAGGCCCAGCGGCGACTGCCAGAGGTCGGCACGCTGGCCGCGCTTGCCCGCTTCATAGCCCAGCAGCCCAAGATAATTCTCACCAAAGACCGCCAGATGATTACTCGACCCCAGCGAATGATGCCCCCGTTCGGTGAGCTGAAACCCGAGTCGCCGGAAGCGTGCGCGGGCGCTATCCAGCTGATCGGCGACATGAATAACAGCGTGATCCAGAATCGGTTGAGGAACCGCTACAGCCATATCGGCACTCCTTTTTTTCGTCATTGCGCCGCCACAATCTGTAGCGCACGCGGCACCAGTTGCGTGAAGTAGTCAACCGCAGGCGCGAGCAAGGCTTCATCGGGATCGAAGGCGGCATGATGCAGACCAAATTCACTGGCGCTGCCGATACTGACAAACGCCCCTGGCACCTGCTGCAGATAGAACGCGAAATCTTCGCCGCCCATCTGTGGCGAGGCGGCATGCTCTGCGTGATAGCCGCTCTCACGGGCCACCTCCAGCGCGACATCCACCCACTGAGGCGTATTGATGAGTGCAGGCGGCCCTTCGGTCCACGCCAGTTCCGCAGATGCGCCAAACCCGCTGGCAATGCCCTGAATCAGTGACCGGATGCGATGGGGGATCTGCGCCCGGATCCCGCTATTGTGTGTGCGCACGGTCCCTTCCAGCTCAACACTCTGCGGCAGGACGTTCCAGGTATTGCCCGCGGTAAAACGCGTCACGCTCAGCACTACCGTCTCCAGCGAGCTGAAGACCCGGCTCGGCAGCGTCTGCAGCGCGGTCACGATATGACTGGCAATCACGATGGAGTCGATGCCCTCCTGCGGCCGCGCCGCATGCGCGCCTTTGCCGTTAACCCGGATCACAAAGCGATCGACGTTGGCATAAAACGCACCCGCGCGGCTGCGCAGCGTGCCCAGCGGCAGGTCCGGCGCGTTGTGCAGGCCGAATATCGCTTTTACCCCCTCCAGCGCGCCCGCCTCAATCAGCTGACGGGCACCGTCAAAGGTCTCTTCGGCGGGCTGAAACAGAATCCGCACCCGGCCCGGCAGCCTGGCCTCCTGCTGTTTCAGCTGCAACGCCACGCCGAGCATGACGGCGCTGTGAACGTCGTGACCGCAGGCATGCATTACGCCGGGTTGCTGTGAACGCCAGGGACGATCGGTGACCTCCTCAATCGGCAGGGCATCAATGTCAGCGCGCAGCGCGATCAGGGCTTCGCCGTGACCCATTTCCGCCACCACGCCGGTCTTCAGCCCGAGCGGCAGGAGCCGGATCCCGGCCTGTTCCAGCCAGCGGGTGAGACGTTCAGTGGTGGCAAATTCGTGGTTTGAGAGTTCCGGGTGCTGATGCAGTTCGCGACGCCACTGCACCAGTTGTTCAGTTAAAGGCAAAGTCATCATTATTCCTGTTATTCCGGCAGAAAAGGCTCACCCAGCGTCAGCATCAGGCGGTTGGCCCAGGCAAAGAAGGCGGTGGACTGAATCAGATCGAGCAGATCCAGCGTGTCCAGACCCTGCTCGCGCAGTGCCTTAACCTGCGACAGCGTTGGTTGCGCAGGGGTCAGCGACAGCGCAGCCGAAAAGCCGATGATGGCCTGCCAGCGGTCACTCTGTCCGTGTGACAGCACCGCGCCCGGCGCGACGTTCAGTAACTTCTGAATCGCCTCATCCTGTTTTGACAGCTGGCTGGCTTTACGGGCATGCACGGAAGCACAGTAGATGCAGCCGTTGACTTTACTTACCACGGTTGCTGCCAGTTCCCGCTCAGCGCGGGGCAGGCCACCGGCGGTATAGAAAATGCCTTTATCCGTCAGCGTCCGCTGTTCCAGCAGCGGCAGATTCCGGGCCAGCAGGCGAAAATAGTCCGAATGTGTGTGGCCGAATTTTGCCAGCGTGGCCTGTTCCGCCTCGCTGAACTCCGCCAGCGGTTTTGCAGGCAGCCAGGGTTCCCAGCCGAGCTCCTGTTGCGTAAACGCGGTCAGTGCCGTTTTACCGCTGGCGGTGCGTGTGGTCTGGTGCCAGGGTCCGGCCACGACAGGCGTCGCCTCATCGTGTCCATGCTTGCCCTGTAAGCTGTGCAGCCCCGCCAGTAAGCGGCTCTGGAAGCTGACGAACGCCACCAGTTGCGCCAGCGTGACAATACCGCGCAGGCTCCAGCCCGCCGCCTTCAGGGTCTGAAGATCGGCAGGCGTTGCCGCAACCGGCTCCACGCTGAGACGACAGGCAAAGGCCTCCGCCGCTACGATCCGTTCAGGCTGTCTGACCGATGCCTGTTGCTGATAATGTGCCTGCAGGCCGGGCTGCGCATGCCAGCCAGCCACCAGTGCGGCAAGATAATGGCGCCCGCTCAGGGGGAAATCGTCATCGCCCAGGTCAAACAGCAGGTTGTAGCTGCCCTGGGCATGAAGCGTAGCGGCGTGACGTGTCTGGCGGGCGTGCGCCAGGTCGGAATCGGGATCGATATCCGCCAGCTGCGCGATTAAATCGTCGGGTTGACTCATGAAATTCTCCTGTTAAGTTCGCCTGAGCCACGGAGCGCGGGCGCAAGATGTTCGGCAATCAGCTCAATTGAGCGCAGCGTATCGGCGTGCGACGGCTCGACCGAATGCACCTGAAATGAGATGTCGGTGACGCGCGCCAGCACGCTGTCCCGCGCCAGCGACGCTTTCACCCGCCCGGCATCGCCGACGTGGGCATCAAATTGCGCCAGCAAATCGTCGAAGCGTTCGCCGCGCAGTTCGCCCCGGTACTGTGAGGCCTGTCTGCGAATGCCGGGTTCTGCTATCTGACGCGCATAGGCGTCCGAATCGGCGACAAAGGCGGTTCGTGAGGCGAGTATGCGTGGCGCCGTTCCCGGCGGCAGGGCTGCCAGATAAGCGTCGATGAGGGGATTCTGCAGCGCATCGAGCGGCAGATCGGGCTGCCCGGCGGGACGTGGCTGGGTGCGCGAGAGCATCAGCCCATGTCCACCCTGTGCAGCACGGATCGCGCCTTCAACCGAGAAAGTGGCAATCCACACCCGTCCGGCGAGCTGCGGCGCGGCGGGATAGAGATGATTGTCAGGATGGCCCAGCGAATCGCCGCCCCAGGCGCTGAGCAGCGTATGCAGATGGTCGTTAAACGCTGCTCCGCGCCCGGCAAAAGTCAGGCCAAAGGGCAGAAACGACTCCGGCGTGCCGCCCGAACCCACTCCGACCTCCAGCCGCCCCTCTGCCAGCAGATCGAGAACAGCGGCGTCTTCCGCTACCCGCAGGGCATTTTCCATCGGCAGAGTGATGATGGCGGTGCCGAGCCGGATGGTGCGGGTGTGCGCAGCTACATGGGCCAGGAAGAGTAAGGGGGAGGGTAAACCGCCCTCATCCTGATGAAAGTGGTGCTGAGCAATCCATGCGGTATCAAATCCGCACCGTTCAGCATGCTGGATCTGTGCAGTCGCCAGCTGATACCGCTGTTTCGCCGGCACCTTTTCCAGCAGCCGGGTAAAGAATCCGAGACGTCGACTCATGCTGACTCCTGATGAGTTAAGGGAACGAGCAGGGGGATGGCGGCAATCAGATCACGCGTGTAAGGGTGCTGTGGCGCACTGAATATCGTGACAACGTCACCCTGTTCTGCCACTTCGCCTGCTTTAAGCACCGTGACGCTGTCAGCAATCTGCCGCACCGTCGCCAGGTCATGTGTTATAAACAGATAGGTCAGGCCCAGTTCGCGCTGAAGCTGCAGCAGCAGATCGAGGATCTGCGCCTGCACGGTGACATCGAGCGCGGAGGTCGCTTCATCCAGCACCAGAATGTCCGGCTCACAGATCAGCGCACGCGCCAGCGCGACCCGCTGACGCTGGCCACCGGAGAGTTCATGGGGATGGCGTGACAGCAGAGACAGAGGCAGCGCGACCCGGCTGGTGATCGCTTCCACCCGCTCGCGGCGCGCCGTGCGGCTTAACCGTCGGAAATTACGCAGCGGCTCTTCGATGATGGCGAACAGGGTCTGGCGCGGGTCCAGCGAGGCAAACGGGTTCTGATAAACAAACTGAATCTTGCGCCGCAGCTGGCGTAACGCTTCGCCCCGTAATCCATTGACGACGATGCCATCCAGCGTCACCTCACCACTATCGGCCGTGTCAAACCCCATAATGATGCGGGCGAGAGTGGTTTTACCCGAACCGGATTCGCCGACCAGAGCATGCGTGGTGCCGCGGGCCACTTGGAAACTGACCTGATTCAGCGCCTGCAACCGTTGCTGTTTGCCCAGCGCAAAACTTTTCATCACGCCGCTTACCCGGATGGCTGGCGAAGAGAACGGCATCGCGACTGGCTGGCTGCGTGGAGGACGCCGGGGAGCGGCATCGTTCAGCAGCTGGCGCGTATAGGGATGAGCAGCGGCACTTATCAGCCGGGCGGCCGGCCCCGATTCCTGAATCTCGCCGTGGCGGAAAACGATAATGCGGTCTGCGCGCTGAGCCGCTAAGGCCAGATCGTGGGTGACAAACAGCACCGCCGTATTGAATTCGTGCCGGAGGTTATCCAGCAGATCGAGAATGCGCTTCTGAACCGTCACGTCGAGGGCGCTGGTCGGCTCGTCAGCAATAATGATCTCTGGCTGCAGGGCGAGCGCGATGGCGATCAGCACCCGCTGTTTCATGCCGCCCGAGAGCTGATGCGGATACTGGTTTACCCGCTGTTCCGGGTGACTCAGCCCGACGCGGGTCAGCAGTTCAATAACCCGCTGCTGACGCAGGGCGGCCGGTAAAGGCAGGTGCAGCCGAAGGATCTCTTCGACCTGCTCACCGATCGTTTTCACCGGATTCAGGGCATTGCCGGGATCCTGTGGCACAAGGCTGATACGTGCGCCGCGCAGGCTATCGAAGCGCTTCTGCGACCACTGACTGATATCCACGCCGTTGAGCCGGATTGCCCCCTGTTCGCGGCGGCCATTCTCCGCCATCAGGCCCAGAATCGCCTGCGCAGTGGTGGTTTTGCCGGAACCGGATTCACCGACCAGCGCCACCATCTCTCCGGCGTGCAGTTCAAAACTGACGTTATGGACGACCGGCTGCCACCGGTTGCCACTGCGATAGCTGAGTGTCAGATCGCTGACGGCCAGTAAAGGCTGAGTACTCATCGGCGTCCTCCTGAAAGTTGCTGGCTGATGCGATTGGCGGCGAGCACGACGGCCACCACAACCACGCCCGGAATGGTGGTCAGCCACCAGGCGGTAGCCAGATAGTTACGCCCTTCGGCGATTAAGAGCCCCCACTCGGGAACCGGGGGCGGCGTGCCGTAGCCCAGGAAGCTCAGGGTCGACAGCGCCAGAATGGCCTGACCAAACTGCAGGGCAGCGTAGGCGATCACCGGTGTCAGCGCATTGGGCAGGATATGACGCCAGAGCACGCTGAAAAAGCGACCGCCGCTGCCGTACGCCGCCTCGATATAATCACTGTGGCGGATCCGCACGACTTCGGCACGCGCCAGGCGGGCAAAACTGGCGATAGAAGCCACCCCCACCGCCAGGGCCGCATTGAGTGTGCCGAAGCCAAGCAAAATCAGCAGACTCAGCGAGAGCAGCAGCGAGGGGATCGCCAGCAGCACATCCACACCACGCATGATGACGGATTCTGATCGGCCGCCGAGGGCACCTGCGACAATCCCCAGCGTGGTGCCCGCCAGCAGTCCAATCGTGACCGCCATCAGCGCAGCGGAAAGCGAATGCGATGCGCCATAGACAATACGGGCATAGAGATCGCGCCCCAGCTGATCGGTGCCCAGCCAGTGCCCCGCCTGTGGGGCGAGTCGCTGGGCGCCTGCAATCCCGTCTGTCGGACTGGAGTGCGTCAGCAGCGCAGGAAACAGGGCCGCCAGCAGGGCCAGCAGCAGAATGAGGATGGCCAGCCAGAGACCGGGAGCGAACCGGACGCTGCGTTTTCCCGGCGTCGCGGGGCGACGGGCGGCGGCGTAATCCACCAGACTCATACAGCACCTCCTGTCAGCTGAATGCGCGGGTCAAACAGCGGCATCAGCAGATCGACCAGCAGGTTAATGACCACAAAGCCCAGCGCGGCGATCATCACCACCGCCTGTAGCACCGCCACATCCTGATTGTTGACCGCCTGCTGGGTGAGCTGTCCCAGCCCGCCCAGTCCGAATACTGTTTCGGTAATCAGCGCGCCGGCAATCAGTTCACCCAGCAGCAGCCCCGCAACCGTAAGCACCGGCAGCATGGCGTTGCGCAGGATGTGCCGCCACAGAACATAGTTTTCGCCTGCCCCTTTGGCGCGCACCACCGCCACAAAAGGCCGGGTCGAAACCTCATCAATGCTGCGCAGCAGAATCTGTGCGAGCGGTGCAGAGATCGGCACTGCCACGGTCATAATCGGCAGGATCAGCCCCTGCCAGGGCGACGGGTTGATCACCGGGATCCAGCGCAGTTGAAAAGAGAAAAACTGGATCAGGGCGATGCCGAGCCAGAAGGTCGGAACGGAAATAAACAGCGCGGGCAGAGACTGCACCAGATTGCGCACGCCACGCAGGGCCGGCAGTCGCGACAATGCCGCCAGCACGAAAGCCAGCAGCGTCGCCAGCGTAAAGCCGCACAGCGCCAGACGCAGCGTACCGGGCAGGTTGCTGCTCAGCAGTTCGCTGACCGGCACCCCCGCCTGAACGGAGTAACCAAAATCGCCGCGCAGCATCGCCAGCAGCGTATGCAGATATTGCTGCCACAGCGGGCTGTCCGCGCCGTAGGCCTGACGCATCTCCGCGATCTGCTGCGGGCTCAGGCCGAGATCGGGATTCTGGAACTTGATCAGGACGGCATCGCCGGGCAGCACCTGCAGCAGCACAAATGACAGGCTGAACGCAGCCCATAACACCAGCACACCGAGGCCCGCACGCTGTAAGAGATAATGACGCATTCTCTGCTCCGGTTAGGGTTTTTCCAGCCAGGCGCCGTAGAGCGCCGGACGACCCACGGCTTCAAAACGGACCCCTTTCAGCCAGGGCGCGCCAGCATAGACCTGCGGCTCTTCAAAGATGGGGATGACGTAGGCCTGGTCCAGCAGATAGCGCTGAACATCGCCCGTCAGCTTAAGTCGTTTCGCTGGATCGACCTCCGCAGAGATGGCGACCAGCAGCTGATTCAGCCTCTCATCACGGAAGTTTTTCACTTTGTCGCTGGATCCGCCTTTCTGCAGGAGGTTGTCACGGTTGGCAGGATAGAAGCTGCTTTTGATGACATCCGGATCGGCGCGACCGACTTCCGTCACGTTCAGCGGCGTTTTAAGCGGATCGAGGTTATCCAGCGTTTTGCTACCCGCATCGCCAGCTTTGACAGTGAGCAGGACACCTGCCTGCCGCCACTGCTGCGCCACCAGCTGCAGGACCTCTTTGTTCTGCGGCTGTGGCAGGGATTCGTAGACGGTCAGGGCCAGCCGCTGTCCCGCTTTCTGCCGGATGCCATCTGGGCCGGGCTGCCAGCCCGCCTCATCCAGCAAAGCTCTGGCTCGGGTGAGGTCAAACGTGAGCTTATCCGACAGATTGACGTATCCCGCGGCCGTCGTGGCCACCACAGAGGTCGCCTGTGGATAGTTGGGTGAGAAGAGGGTCTCAACCACCTGCTTCGCGTTGGTGGCGTGCAGCAGAGCCTGTCGAACGCGGATATCACTGACCAGCGGATTATCGGGACGGAAACTCAAGCTGTCGTTTACGCCACGGGTAGGGGCGGCATAGACCGGATACGCCTGATCTCTGGCCTGTTTCTCATCATACGCCTGCACCTGACGGATCAGCCCCGCCTGACCCGCCAGCAGCGCACCGATGCGCACGCTGTCTTCCGGCGTCACAATCACTTTGATGCCGTCGAGATTAGCCGGGCCCTGCTGCTGAATATTCTTTGGTCCCCACTGATACGCTTTGCGGGCGACCAGATCCACCTCCCGGCCCAGTTTCTCATCGCTGACCACAAAGGGGCCGGAGCCGATGATATGTCGTGCATCGCCGAGTTGATCGAAACTGCGTGCCAGCGTACTCAGCGAAACCAGACCGGATCCGATAGTGGCGGTTCCCTGTAAAAATCCGGGCGAAGGTTTTTTAAAATAGAACTTCACCGTCAGCGGATCGATCACTTCGCTGCGTTCGTAATTATTAATGACCTCTGATACCGGCAGACGTAGCGCCTTATTTCCCAGGCCATAGGTATCGAAGTTTTTAGCAACCGCATTCGCATCTAGCGGCGAGCCATCTGAAAAGGTAACGCCCGGCCGTAATTTAAAGGTGTATTCGGTTTTATCTGCATTGGTGGTCCAGCTTTCCGCAATCCAGGGTTCAACCTGCAGCGTTTCAGGATTCTGCCAGGTTAATTTATCGGTGATCTGATTGAGGATGCCGCCATTCGGATAAAACCCCCCGGCGGGTGGATAAAGATTGGTATGTGCCTGCTGCTCAAGATAAATCAGCGTGCCGCCTTTAACCGGCGCGGCCAGCACATGAAAAGAGAGTGTCCCGGCAAGTAAAGTAAAAACCAGCCTCTGCGTGCGTGGTTTAACGTGAAATAACGTCTTCATGGTGAATTCCTTTGTTATCAATTGCCTCAGCAGGCGGAATCATCATCGAATGACGCAACACACAGATAAAGTAATGATTTGGTCAAAGCTTATCTGAAATTAATCAATGCGGGCCTGGCGGGGAATTAATGCGGGAGAAGTAACAGGCGGAATGGCAAATAAGTGTCTGCCATTCCGTAGGGTTTATTTAATGACGGTCTGACTGCAGAGGGATCAGGATTCGGCGCATAATCTGCGCTGACCGGCGCGCAGAAACGCGCTGACCAGACCCAGCCACAGCAGACCGCAGATCAGGTTCACCAGGCTGAACCCTCCGCTGCCGTAACTGAACCAGGCCGTTTTGGCGGCCTCAATGCCGAGCGCGATGATCAGAATCGTCACCATGCCCACCATCGCGGCTACGCTGCCTTTTCCGGCATGGCTGGAAAAAAGCGTCATGCGGTAAAGTCCGGCATTGACCAGTCCGGTGCCGAAGCCGTAAAGACTCACGCCCGCGGTGAGCCACAGATAGTTCTGCGCATTCAGCACGGTGGCGGTTGCCGCGACGATCAGCCCGCAGACCACCGGCCAGGCCCCGATCCTGATCGGCTGTTCAATCGACAGACGGCTGGATAAGCGTCCCAGCGTCAGGTTACCCGCAATCATGGCGGCAAAAACCGGCAACTGCAGCAGCGCATAGTCGATACGGCTGAGTTGCGCGCCGTGCATTAATATCACGGGGGATAACGCCACCCAGGCGATGCAGGGCACGGTGACCAGTCCGATAGCGAACGACCCGCGCATCACCTGGCGATCTTTCAGCAGCGCGCCATAACCGCTGATAATCGACCCCAGCGACAGCGGTTTTTTTCGATCGCCCGACGTTTCCGGCATCGCGTACCACAAGCCGGCCAGCGCCAGCGCTGCGACGGCGCCCGTCAGCCAGAACAGCGTGCGCCACTCACCCACGGTCAGAAACGCCGCGCCCGCCAGCGGACCGGCGAGCGGCGCCAGCAGGGCGACATTCGCCATCAGCGCCATTATTCTGATGCTGAGTGATTCGACGAATGCCTCCTGTATCGCCGCGTACCCCACCGCGCCAATAAAGCAGAGGCTGACACCCTGGAGAAAACGCAGCAGAATAAACTGCTCAATCGAGGTGACCCAGTGAGTCGCGATGCAGGAGAACATAAAAAAGGCCACACCACTGAGCAGAACAGGACGGCGGCCAACCCGATCCGAGAGCGGGCCGAGCAGCCACTGCAGCAGAATGCCCCCCATCAGATAGGCGGTCAGCGAGGCGGAAACCCACTCCGGCCCGACCTTAAACTCCTGGGTCACCAGCAGCATACCCGGCTGGATCATGTCATGGGCGATATAGGTGGCAAACTCGAACAGCACCAGCGACAGCGGAAAGATCAGATGTCGCCGTGTCAGCCGGGCGATCGGTTGAAAGGAAGTCATGATGAATACCTGAGAAATAACCACAGAACGTGCGGCCAGCAAGGTGGCCGCACGGAGTAAGTGTGACAGTGTAACGATTAACGCCAGCGGGCAATCGGGTTATCCAGTGTTCCGGCAAACTTCAGATTCTCAGCCGGATCGGCGAGGTTGATCATCTGCTGATTATTTGCCAGCTGAAGACGGTTCAGGCAGGAGCGGGTAAACGCCGGTGCGAACATGTCATAGCGCGCAAACTTCGTGGCATGTTCCGGGTGCGCACTCTGGTAATCCTTCACGCACTGCGCCACCGCCTGCCAGAACGCCTCTTCCGGCAGCGTCTGCGACTGATGCAGGATCGCGCTGATAAAGCGGAAGATGCAGTCAAAGACATCGGTGAAGATCGACAGGAGCTTAAGCTCGTCCGGCACATCCACCGCCAGACGCTGCACGCCCTCCGGCAGTACCGCGTCCGGGTTCATCACGGCGATCTCCTCGCCAATATCCTTCATATAAGCCGCCACCGGGACGTTATTCTCCAGCAGCATAATCAGGTTTTCGCCGTGCGGCATAAACACCAGATCATGCTGATAGAAGCAGTGCAGCAGCGGGCTGAGATAGCAGGTCAGATAGCGGTCGATCCACGCTCTGGCAGAGAGACCGGAGTCCGCGATCAGCGCGGGCAGCAGAGGCTGCTGCTGCTGATCGACGTGCAGGAATGCCGCCATGGTCATCAGGCGCTGACCCGGCTGCAGGCTGGCAGCCGGATTATCCCGCCAGAGTGCAGCAAACATCTTTTTATAGGCGGAGTCTCCTTTGATCGCCTGTTCGTAAGCGCGATTGTGATAACCCACCGCCGCCACCTCCCGCAGGATGCGAAAATCGCAGCGTTTCAGCCACGCATCCCCGGCGACCAGCGCGGCCAGCCAGCCATTAATGGCCGGAGTGGTCGCCATATAGTAGGGCGACAGGCCGCGCATAAAGCCCATGTTGAGCACGGAGAGGGCGGTTTTGACGTAGCGTTTCGATGGCGCGCTGCGGTTAAAGAAAGTGCGGATAGACTGCTGCGCCTGATACGCATCGTCCCCGGAGCCGAGATAGACGATCTCATGACGGGCGACGTCTGCGGCAAACACCGTCAGCAGCTTGTTGTTCCACTGCCACGGATGGACCGGCATCAGGATATACTCTTCGGCCGCCAGCCCTTTTTCGGTTAACTGCGCGGTAAACGCGTTCAGCGTGCTGTCACCCAGTTCGTCGCGCATCAGCTGCTCATAGCTCAGTTCGCTGAGGCTGGCGAAGTGGGCGTTGCGGCGATGAACGGCGACCCAGATAAGGTGAACCGGCGCGGCGGCTTCCGGCGCAAAGGCCAGATAGTCACGGGCATCAAAGCCAATACGTCCGTTATTGGCGACAAAGCAGGGGTGTCCTTCGGTCATCGCCGCTTCCACCGTCTGGAAATCGGCAGAGACCAGCGCCTGGCTGTCAGGATTACGTTTCTGACGCTTATAAACGCTGCTGCACAGGGTGCTGCTGATCTCCTCCATGTAGGTCGCCAGCAGCGGCTGCGGAATACCAATCTCCGCGTTGAACTCAACGATAAACTGCAGTGCATCCAGCGGCAGCGCGCGCCCGTTCTCCTGTTTGCGCAGCGATTCCGCGTCAATCTCCCAGTGATCCAGCGCCAGCCGTGCGGCGCGGAAATGATAGCTGGCTTCACCGCCCGGCACCGTCAGCTGATACGCATCGTCGCCCGTGGTCTGTGGCGCGATAATTTTTTCATGGGCGAACTCGGCAATCGCTTTGCGGATCAGCATGCGGTTCGCCTGGGTCCAGTGTTCGCCGATCAGATGGGTGCCGTCGGTCAGTGAAGCGGGGGTTTCCATAGTCTGCGACTCCTGCAGTAACGCGTGTTGATAATCTTCCCGCTGGCAGAAGGCCAGCCAGGCGGTTTTATGACCCAGGTCCAGGGTGTGCTGATAGCGGAACCCGGCTCGCCGGTTCAGGACGTGGATCTTCTCATTGCGCACGTCCGGCTCCACGACGACGCGGTTCACCTCCGGGCGGCTGAACAGGTAGTCCATGACCAGCGTGAAGACCTGCCAGCTGAAGGCTTTAATCGGCTGGCTGGCAGGGGCTATCAGGATATGCATGCCATAATCATCAGGCGCGGCCGGATAGAACTTGCCGATCTCGTCGTCAGCGGCGCGATAGCACTCAATCAGACAGACCGGCTGGTCGTTGCAGCAGCCGATCAGCGCCGCATGAGGATCGGCGGCGGTCAGCGTCTGATAGAACCCGGCAACCTGCGCCAGACTGTGTGACTGCATTCCCCAGAACCGGGCATAGTCGCGGGTGACCCAGCTATGGATCAGGGGCGCATCGCTCTCACGCATCGGTCTCAGGGTAAACCGGCCGGCAGGGCGGTCAGCGGTAAACAGCGGTGGTGTGTTCATCTCAGCGCTCCGTTTTAGCCGGGAAAGTCTGGAAAGCGATCTGACGCTCAATGGGGTAAACCTCGCGTCCGGTCAGTTCGCGCAATAGCACGGAGTTGCGATAGCAGGCCATGCCCAGATCCGGGGTGACAAATCCGTGGGTGTGCAGCTCGGCGTTCTGCACAAAGATCTGGTTGTGATGGTCGATGCTGTAGTTACGCTGCACGTCGTAGCGCCCCTTGTCATCCCAGCGCAGGCGCGACGAGATGCCCTCTAAAAACATCGGCGGCTGATAGTGATAGCCGGTCGCCATCACCAGCCCCTCCGTGCGCCGGGTATAGGTGCACGCCTGCTCCTCCTGATGAAGTGTCAGCTCAAATTCCCCCTGCGGCAGCCAGCGCATCGCGGTCAGGGCCGAATGGGTAAAGAGATTGACGTTCAGGTTACCGTCGAGCTGTTTGACGTACATCAGATCGTAGATGTCGTTGATCAGACTGCTGTTAATGCCTTTGTAGAGATTCTTGTGACGGGCATTCAGCGCATCGCGGGTGTGGGCGGGCAGGGCATGGAAATAGTCGACCCACTCCGGCGAGGTCATCTCCAGCGTCAGCTTGGTGTACTCCAGCGGATAGAAACGCGGCGCGCGGGTGATCCAGTTGAGCTGATAGCCAAAGCGGTCGATGTCGGTCAGCAGATCGTAATAGATCTCGGCCGCGCTCTGGCCGCTGCCCAGCACGGTGATCGACCGCTTCTGCTGCAGTTCAGCTTTATGCGCCAGGTAGTGGCTGGAGTGGGTCAGGCGCTGGCGGTGCGGCTGACTGCACTCGGGCATCCAGGCCACCGGGCCGGTGCCGAGGATCAGGTGACGCGTCAGATAGCGCTGTTTCTTCCCGCTGCGGGTGTCGGTGACCTGCACCTGATAGAGGCCTGCGGCCTCATCGTAGCTGACATAATCCACATGACTGTTCCAGCGCAGACTGGAGAGCCGCGAACTGGCCCACTGACAGTACTGGTTATACTCTTTGCGCATCAGGAAGAAATCTTCGCGGATATAAAAAGAGTAAAGTTTTCCCTTCTCCTTCATGTAGTTGAGCAGGCTATAAGGACTGGTGGGATCGGCGAGCGTCACCAGATCGGCCATAAACGGCGTCTGCAGGTGGGCGCTTTCCAGCATCATCCCGGTGTGCCAGTCGAATCCCGGATTCTGATCCAGGAAAAGACCCTTCAGCCCCTCGACCGGCTCACTCAGGCAGGCCAGGCTCAGGTTAAACGGGCCGATACCGACGCCAATAAAATCGTAAACAGGCTTATCCATTTCAGTTCGCTCCCTGATTGACCGCGCTCAGTGCAGAGGCACGCACCTGTTCCCGGCCGTAATGTGTGATCAGGCTCAGCACATCTTCGATATCCGCAACTGTCGTGGTGGGGTTCAGCAGCGTGAATTTCAGATACTGGCGTCCGTCAACCCGGGTACCGGCCACCACCGCATTGCCGGCGCGGAACAGCGCTTTACGGATGGCGGCGTTAATCTCATCGATCTTCGCATCGCTGGTCTGTTTGCCCGGAACGAAGCGGAAAATCTGGGTGGTCAGCTCCGGAGCGTGCAGCACTTCGATGGCAGGATGCGCACTTAACAGCGCATGGGCAGACTCGGTCAGCGTGATCAGGGAATCGAAGGCGTCACCCAGGGCTGCCGGTCCCATCACGCGCAGGGTCAGCCACATTTTCAGCGCGTCGAAGCGGCGGGTGGTCTGAATGCTTTTATTGACCAGGTTAGGCGTACCTTCCTGCTGAGCGCTCAGCGGGTTCAGGTAATCCGCATGGTGGGTGACATGCTTCAGATTCTGGCTGTCACGGACGAAGAAAGCGCCGCAGCTGACGGTCTGGAAGAACGATTTGTGATAATCGACAGTGACCGAATCCGCCCGTTCGATACCGTTAAGGCGCGAGCGGTGCTTCTCAGAGACCAGCAGCCCGCAACCGTAAGCGGCGTCAACGTGCATCCACAGGCCAGACTCTTCGCAGAGGCGGGCGATTTCCGGCAGCGGATCGATGCTGCCAAAGTCGGTGGTGCCGCTGGTGGCGACGACGGCAATCGGGATCAGCCCCTCGCTGCGGCAGCGCGCAATCTCCTGTTCCAGCGAAGCCACATCCATACGGTAGTGTTCGTCGTGATCCACGGCGATCACCGCGTCATAGCCCAGGCCGAGTATCGCCATCGATTTCTGGATACTGAAGTGACTGAGTTTGGAGGTAAAAACCCGCCATCTGGGCGCGGTCTCCGGCAGGCCACGCTGCTTGATCAGATGACCAGGATGATGCGCTGCACACCAGCTGTCACGCGCCAGCAGCATGGCCATGAGGTTGGACTGGGTGCCACCACTGGTGAAGATCCCGTCCGATCCGTCAGGCAGCCCGATGCGGCCCAGCGTCCAGTCGATCACCTTCTGCTCAATCAGCGTGCCACCGGCACTCTGATCCCAGGTATCGACCGAGCTGTTGACGGCGGCCATGATCTGCTCGGCCATCAGAGAGGGCAGCACGACCGGGCAGTTCAGATGAGCCAGATATTTGGGATGGTGGAACCAGACGGCGTCGCGCAGATAGAGCTGGCTCAGCTCCGCCAGCGCCGCCTCGTTGTTGCCCAGCGGGCGATCCAGATCGACGCCGCTGAACTCGGCCGCCAGCTCGTGGGGCAGGATGCCGCTGAAGGGTTTCTCTACGCCGGTGACGGTGCGGGTCATCAGCGCCAGCACCTCCTGAGTCTGCTGCGACCAGGCTGCCAGTTGCTGATCGTTAAAAATGGCGGTGTCAGCCGTGCTGGCAATCGTGGCAGGCGCGGGTTCCCGTGCCGCCTGGGTGGATGAGCGTAAAAGCATGTTCAGTTCCTGTGCGTGAATACCTGATACCCTGCTGACATAAAATCAGCAGCGCCGGATGTCCGCTCAACAACTCCAGTAAACATAAAACTAACTAACCAGACAAAAACCCGGCCATCGGCTGGCAGAGTGTTTTCACCTTAAAAAGAGACAATGCCACAGATTATTTGTGGACTAATCAGCGTTAAACGCTTTGTTATATGCGGATGAGATTGTAAATGTTAATCATTTGCATTCAATTGTTTTATTGTGAAATTTTATTTATTAGCTGCTCTTATGTCGGAAATGTGATTTTGATCACAGTTTTGATTCGGAATCGTCCTTTTTTAGGGGGGAAGACATGATGCTTCAGGGTGAAGAAACAGGATTTGGGCGAGGGCAGCCCGGTCCGGAGCATGATCAGGCGCGATAAAACAGCGTTATTCGGGTCACTCAACGGGACGGGACGTGAAGCAGCCAGAAAGCGCAGAGCGCGCTTTCTGGCTGGAGAGGCGTGACTCAGCCTGCGTTCGTTTCTGCAGGCACTTTCTTTCTGGTCATAAAGTTGAAAATCACCAACAGGGCAAAGATGCCGGTGATGATCATTGTGATGGTGCCTTTATCCATAAAGTGAGCCATGTTGCCGAGAAGGATACCGGTAACGCCAAAGTCGGTGTCGGAGAAGGTGGTGTTAGTCAGGCCGATCTGTCCCAGCACGGGCAGCAGGGCAACGGGCAGGAAGGTGATCAGCAGGCCATGCGCAAAGGCGCCGCAGATGGCACCGCGTTTACCCCCGGTCGCATTACCAAATACGCCCGCGGTCGCGCCACAGAAGAAGTGGGGCACCACGCCCGGCAGAATCAGAACCCAGTGAAGCTGGCCAAGGACAAACAGCCCGACCAGACCGCCGATAAAACTGGAGATAAAGCCCACCAGAACCGCATTCGGCGCGTACGGGAAGACAATCGGACAGTCCAGCGCAGGCCGGGCATCCGGTACCAGTTTTTCGGAGAAGCCGGTAAAGGCCGGAACGATCTCCGCCAGAATCAGGCGCACACCCTGCAGAATGATAAAGACGCCCGCCGCAAAGGTAATCGCCTGAATAAACGAATAAACCAGGTAATTCTGACCGTTACTGAAATGCGTCTCCACATACTCTTTACCGGCCGAGACCGACAGGATGAGGTAGATAATCATCATCGTCAGAGAGATAGAGATGGTGCTGTCGCGCAAAAAACTCAGGTTTTTTGGCATGTTCATCTCTTCGGTGGACTTAGAGCCTTTGCCCACCAGTGAGCCAATCCAGCCTGATAAGACGTAGCCAATCGTTCCGGTATGCGCCAGCGCAACGTGGTCGCCGCCGATGATCTTGCGCATATAGGGCTGAGCGATAGCCGGGAAGGTCGCCATCAGAATGCCTAACAGCAGCGATCCGGTGTAAATAAGCTGAATACCCTCAAAGCCGGCAACCGACAGAATAATCGCGATCATACAGGCCATATAGAAGGTGACATGACCGGAAAGGTAGATATATTTGAGCCGGGTAAACCTGGCGACAACGATATTCGCGACCATGCCGAAAGCCATGATCATCGTGGTCGGTGCGCCATATTTTGCCAGGGCGATCGAGACCATCGCTTCATTGTTGGGAATGATGCCCTGAACATCAAACGCCTGCTTGAAAATGTCGCCCAGCGGCGTCAGGGAACCGACCAGCACGGTCGCTCCGCCTGCCAGCACCAGAAAACCCAGAATCGTTTTTACCGTTCCCTTAATCACATCCGGGAAGGGCTTCTTCTGCGCAACCAGCCCGAAACATGCCACCAGTCCGACTAAAATGGAGGGCACTTTCAGCACATCGACGACGAACTGCAAAAGGTTTTGAGTAAACATATTAACCTCGAGGGTATGGTGTTTATCTGCTTATCAACTTTCAGTTTTTCTCAAAATACTCACGTATTTTTTGCTCGATTTCTTTCAGATCGATGATGTTATTGATGATGATGACCTTCTCGGGCGGCAGGTTAGCGCTGTAGGCAATATCCTTCGCCATCACAAACACATCGGCCACTTCGGGCGTAACCGAACCGAGATCGGAATGCTCCACTTCAGCCTCAACACCAATCGTCTTAAGCACTTTCTTGATGTTCATCTCCATCATGAAGCTGCTGCCCAGACCTGAACCACACACTGCCATCATTTTCATAGCTGACCTCGTTAACTGTTTTTAGAAAAGGGGGGCGACAGACCGGTTAAACACCGGTCAGAATCGCCATCAGCGCCGGCTGACTGCGGGCGGCAAAGATCTGCTCCATGATGTTTTCATCGGAGAGCACCTCTGCCAGATGAGAAATCATTTCGATATGGCTGTTACTGTCCGGCGCGGAGAACATAAAGATCACCTTCACGGGATCGTTCTCTTCGGAGTCAAAGGTCACGGCGTTGCCCAGCAACACTACGGACAACCCGAGTTTATGTGCGCCCTGTTCCGGCCGCGCGTGGGGCATAGCAATCTGTGGCGCAATCACAAAAAAGGGACCGATCGCCTCTTTCTGGTGAATAATGGCGTCAATGTAATCCTGTGATATGGCGCCTTCACGGAGCAGCGGACGCCCCGCCACGGCTAATGCTTCCCGCCAGTCAGCAACGTTTTCAACGTACTGTACTTTTTCGTTATTCAGCCAGTCAGCCAGATTTGACATCGTCTTAACCCTGCCTCGAATGCGTAATAAAATTTATGTAAGTCGCGACCCCGGATGCGGGGAAACGCGCGCGCTGGTGAGTCCGGCGACGCTGCAGATGTACAGTCACTTTTCCAATAAAAGCGGCTGTCTGCTGCTGTCTGCCCCTGTTATCTGACAACCCGGACAGATGAAGAACCCATGAAAAACAGTGACTATTAATTTATAAACGTCATTTATTCATGCAGTTACTGCATAATTCATCTGCCTGCGAAGATGTAAAAAGGCGGACTCACTCACACCATCACATCTGTACATCTTTCAGATGTCTAGTCATCCTGATAATGTACTTCGACGTGTACGGACACAACCTGTAAAATTAAAATATGGGTACGCAGGCTAAATATCAGTGTCAATTTGTTAAATTGATCACATATTCAGGTAGCCGGTGTAGTACTCCTCCGGCAATGTCAGGCAGAACTGTAGTGACACGGATAAGTGGCGCCTCCGGTTCACGCATAGGGGAAGAAAATCGATGGTTGATGGGATAACTGAAAAGCAAAAAGAGGTGGTGGATTACATCCTCAATAAAATTAAACAGGACGGCCTTCAACCCGGAGAAAAACTGGACACCGAAATCTCAATCGCAAAAAACATCGGCATTACCCGCGCCACGGTCCGTGAGGCGACGCGCATTCTGGTTGAACAGCAGCGGATATACCGGGTAAAAGGCTCGGGGATCTTTGTGGGTTCGACGGAGATGAGCAGTCAGGCGCACCGTTTTCATGTGCTCTCGCCGTTCGATTTTCAGGCGCAGCGGAAAGGGCACAAAGGCGTCCGGAAAATTATTTCGGTCAGTATTGTCAAAGTTCCCTCGGCGGAAATGGCCCAGGCGTTGCGGATTAAAAACAGCGACCAGATCTATAAGATCCATCGCCTGATGTGTTTTGATGATATTCCGGTGGCGCTCGAACAGATTCACCTGCCGGTTTCCCTCTTCAGCAGCATGGAATTCAGCAAGCTGGAGATTTCGAAATATGCATATATTGAAGAGGTGACCGGAAAAAAGGTTCAGCTCAGAGATCAGCATCTTACGGCGATTAATCTCACGCACGCTGAGGCTCTGACGCTGCTGAATTTAAGCCCAGGGGATGCGGTCATCCAGATTAATGAAACCGTCTATCTCGACGACGGGGTGCCCTGCGAAGTTAATATTGCCATCATCAACACCCGCTATTTTCCATTAAAACAGAATTCCCAGCGGCCTTAATTTCTGCCGTTTCCGCTTTGCGGCTGGCTATACCGTCACAGCCATTCGGCAGACAGAAAAACAGGAATGGCCTGCGCGGTAAAATAACCCGGTAAAAGTCCCTGCCCGTTATTTCCGCCGAAGCGAATCCCCCGTTTTTTCCTTCGCTGAGCCTCTATGCCTCCCCCTGTTGCCAGCTCTCTGAAACAGCGCCGCCACGCGCCCGCCCGCTTTATCCGCCCATCCCGGCATCGGCCCCGATAGATAAGACGTTTTTCTGCAAACTTTTGCCAGCTTATCGATTTTAATCCCGTCATGCTGCGAAAACAGGCAACAAAGAGGGGTGAAAAGCGTCTGAAACCGGCTTTGCACGCCCATTTCTGCGCATTTCCCTGCCTGGCGTGGCCATTATAAGGAATTCAAGAAAGCATAAAACAATATGATGTTTTACCAATAACTGGCGTCACCGCACACTGGTCAGCAACAGAAATGCATAAGGACCAGATAAATGGCATATCGATTGAGTCTGTTAGACAAAGCACCCGTGTCGCAGGGAGAGTCGGCCACCGCGGCGTTGCAGCGCACGCTGCAGCTGGCGCAACGGGCAGAGGAGTGGGGCTATCATCGCTTCTGGCTGGCGGAACATCACAACACCGCCCAGCTCGCCAGTCCTTCACCCGAGGTGCTCATCGCGTGGATCATTGCGCAGACCCGTCATATCCGTGTCGGTTCGGGCGGCGTGATGTTGCAGCATTACAGCCCCTACAAAGTGGCGGAAAACTTCAATCTGCTCGCGTCGCTGGCGCCGGGACGCATTGATATCGGCGTGGGTAAGGCACCGGGCGGCCTGCCGCTCTCCACCCATGCGCTGCAGCAGGGTATTGATGCCGCAAAAAAAGGTTCTTTTGCCGATCAGCTTCAGCTGCTGAATAGCTGGCTGACACCCGCCCGCAGGCAGCCCGACGAAGAGGGCTTAGCCGCCACGCCGCTGCCCTCCTGCCCGGCCAACCGCTTTCTGCTGGGAGCCAGTGAAGAGAGCGCAAAACTGGCTGCCCGTCTGGGCTGGCAGTTTGTCTTCGCCGCCCATCTGAATGGCGATCGCCAGCTGCTGGAACATGCGCTGAGTACTTATTCCCGCCTGAGCCAGGGTCAGCGTGCGCTGGTCGCCGTGCAGGTAGTGGTCGCCGACTCCCCGGCCCAGGCTGACCTGCTGGTCAGCTCACTGCGTCACTACCATGTGTCGGTAAAAGAGGGTCCTTCTGTCAACGTCGTCAGCCTGGAGCAGGCGGAACGCTATGTGCGGCAGGGTGGATACCGCGAGTATCAGATCGAGCCGCGCACGCCGTCACTGCTCAGGGGAACCGCGGCTCAGGTTCATGCGCAGTTAGACGCGCTGCATCACAACTTTGATATTGATGAGTTTGTGATCGACACGCCGATCGCTGAACCAGCAGCCCGGCTGCGCTCACTGGAACTGCTGGCAACGCGTCATCTGGTTGCAGCCTGAATCTCAGTGGAGAGACATCATGAGTGCGGAATCACAACTGATTGAATGGCGGCGTGAACTGCATACCTGGCCTGAGCTGTCAGGGCAGGAGTTCGCCACCACCGCCCGGCTGCGAAACTGGCTGCAGGCGTCGGATATCCGTCTGGCTGATTATCCGCTGGAAACGGGCGTGGTGGCAGAGATCGGTCGCGGAGAAACCGTTGTCGCGCTGCGCGCCGACATTGATGCGTTACCCATCCATGAGGCGAGCGGCGTGCGTTTTCACTCCCGTCATCCTGGCGTGATGCACGCCTGCGGCCACGATCTGCACAGCGCAGTGATGCTGGGTGCGGCGCTGCGGCTTCACGCGCAGGCCGATCAGCTGCCCGGCCGGGTGCGTATCCTGTTCCAGCCTGCCGAGGAGATTGCCCGTGGTGCCCGCCAGTTAATCGATGCTGGCGTACTGGACGAGGTTCAGGCGATCTTCGGGATGCACAACGAACCCTCACTGCCGGTCGGCACCTTTGCGACCCGCAGCGGCGCGTTTTACGCCAACGCAGACAAATTTATTATCCGCGTCACCGGCAAAGGCGCACATGCCGCTTCGCCTGAGCAGGGTGTTGACAGCATTGTTACGGCCAGCCAGATCATTCAGGCGCTACAGGGACTTACCAGCCGCAGTTTCAGTGCACTGGACAGTCTGGTGCTGAGCATCACCCGTATCGACGGCGGTAAAAGCTGGAACGTTCTGCCCGGCGTTGTGGAGTTTGGCGGAACGGCCCGCACTCACGATGCAATGCTGCGCGCCGGGCTGGAGCAGCGGGTGCGCACCCTGGTTACGCACTTCGCTGAAGCCAATGGCGCACAGGCGACGCTGAACTGGCATCCCGGTCCGCCGGTGCTGATCAACGATGCACACTGGGCAGACTTCACCAGTGAGGTCGCACGGCAGGCCGGTTATCGTGTGCAGAACGCCGGACTGCAACTGCTGGGCGAAGATTTCGCCTTCTACCTGCAACAGGTGCCGGGAGCTTTTGTCAGCCTCGGCAGCGCCAGCGAGGCGGGTCTGCATCATGCCAGCTTCAACCCGGACGAGGCGCTGATTGCGCCTGCCGCCGACTACTTTGCCCGACTGGCCCGCCAGGCGCTGCAGCATCTCACGGCGCGATGTCGGGCCCCCCGCCTTAACTGAATTCATCTGCCGCCCTGAAAATACGAGGGTTCTGACACCCGTCGCGGGCATTGCTACGACTAAAAAAGAGAGCACACTATGACCACAAGACACCTCCGGCTGGGTACGATTCTGCATGGCGCATCGGGAAATATGTCCGCCTGGCGGCATCCGGCGGCACAGGCCGATGCCAGTATCAGCCTCGATTACGCTAAAAAAATCGCCCGCAAGGCGGAGCAGGGCAAACTCGACTTTCTGTTTGTCGCTGACGGATTATTTATCAATGAGAAGTCGATCCCGCACTTTCTCAATCGCTTTGAGCCGCTGACGCTGCTGTCGGCGCTGGCGGGCGTTACCAAACATCTGGGGCTGGTCGGCACCGTCTCCACCTCCTACAGCGAGCCGTTTACCGTGGCGCGTCAGTTTGCCAGCCTCGATCATCTCAGTGGCGGCCGGGCAGGCTGGAACGTGGTGACCTCACCCCTGGAAGGATCGGCAAAAAACTTTTCGCGCAAGCAGCATCCCGATCATGCGCTGCGCTACCGCATCGCCGACGAATATCTGCAGGTGGTAAAAGGCCTGTGGGACTCCTGGGAAGGCGATGCCTTTGTGCGTGATAAGGCGAGCGGCCAGTTCTTCGACCCGTCAAAACTGCACACGCTCGATCATCACGGCGACTTCTTCCAGGTGCAGGGGCCGCTGAACATTGCGCGCACGCCACAGGGTCGTCCGATTATCTTCCAGGCAGGCGCGTCCGGGGATGGTAAAAAGCTGGCCGCACGCCATGCGGATGCCATCTTTACCCATCAGTCCACCCGCGAAGAAGCGCAGGCATTCTATCAGGATGTGAAGCAGCAGCTGGTCGCCAATGGTCGCCAGCCAGAGGATCTGCATATCTTCCAGGGTGTGAGCGTGATCGTTGGCGATGATGACGAGGATGTGGAGCGCCAGTATCAGACCACAGCCGCGCTGGTGTCCATCCACGATGCCCTTAATTATCTCGGACGCTTCTTCGACCACCACGACTTTTCGCACTATCCGCTCGACGAGCCGTTCCCCGATATCGGTGACATCGGCCAGAACAGTTTCCGCAGCACCACGGATGAGATCAAACGCAAGGCCAGAGAGCATGGTCACACGCTCCGTCAGGCCGCGCTGGAAGCCGCTACCCCGCGCCCGCTGTTTCATGGCACGCCAGACGCGGTGGCCGATGGCCTGCAACTCTGGTTTGAAACGCACGCCGCCGACGGCTTCATCATTAACGGCGGCACGCCCGACACCTTTGAACGCTTTGTTGACCGCGTGGTGCCGATTCTGCAGGCGCGTGGCCTGACGCGTCTCGACTATCCGGGCACGACCCTGCGCGACAGCTTCGCGTTGAAACAACCCGTTAATCAGTACACCTCACAATAAGAGCACACGCCATGCAAACATCACTGCGTCTTATCGCCCTGCTTATTCTGGCCGCCAGCAGCAACGTGCTGGCGGAGGGCACCAGCGTCTCCTACAACGGTCAGCGCGTCAGCCTTGAGGCCAATAAAGCCGCGATTAACACCGCAAAAAACCCGGCGGCGATCGCGCAACTGCCCGCCGGGCACCGTTTTGTCGTACCGGGTGCCTTTACCGTGGCGGTCGCCGCGCTGAACTCGCCGCCGCTGACGGTATTCTCTGATGACAATAAAACCCTGCTCGGCAGCGAAGTCGATATCGCCCGCCTCGTGGCTGACAGCCTGGGCCTGAAGCTCAACGTCGTGCCAACGTCCTGGGAAGGCTGGCCGCTGGGCGTGGCCTCCGGCAAATATGACGCGGCGATCTCCAACATCACCGTGACCCGCGAACGCAAAGAGAAGTTCGACTTCGCCACCTACCGCAAAGATTCACTGGGCTTTTATGTCAAAAGCAGCAGCCCGATTCAGTCCGTGACCAAAGCAGAGGATATCGCCGGGCTGCGGATCATCGTGGGGTCCGGCACTAATCAGGAGGCGATTTTGCTGGCGTGGGACAAAGAGAATCAGGCCAAAGGGCGTAAAGCCTTTACGCCGATCTATGCCAAAGATGACGCCGCCCAGACCCTGGCTCTGCAGGCGGGGCGGGCCGACGCCTACTTCGGCCCCAACGTGATTGGCGCCTGGAAAGCGGCGCTGACCGGCAAAACCCGTCTGGTGGGCAGCGTGGATGGTGGCTGGCCGAAGGCGGCGCACATTGCCGTCACGGTGAAGAAAGGCAGCGGTCTGGCGGAACCTATCAGCACCGCCCTGAACGGGGTAATCGGCAATGGCGACTACCAGAAGGTACTGAATCGCTGGGGTGAGGGCGTCGAGCGCATCGACCGTTCTGAAATTAATCCCGCCGGACTGGGCGACTGAGGAGCTGACGATGAGTGAATCCACGTTTCGTGAAGTCTCCCCGGCGGCACCGGAGCTGCAGCCGATACTCAGCGGTCTGTTTGGTGAATATTCGGCGCGTTACGGCGACTTCTTTTCCCGCCGCAACGAGCTGGAGCAGGAACTGACCGAATGGTATCTGCCGCCGCAGGGGCTGTTTATCGTGCTGGAGCGTGACGGCGAGATCATCGCGATGGGCGCGTATAAACCCTATGACACGCAGACCGCAGAGCTGAAACGCATCTGGACGCGCCGCGATCTGCGTCGTCAGGGGCTGGCTCTGGTGGTGCTGCAGGAGCTGGAGCGGCGCGCCCTGCAGGCCGGTTATCAGCGGCTGTTTCTCACCACCGGCTTCCGCCAGCCGGAGGCGGTGCGGCTCTATACCGGGCACGGCTATCAGCCGCAGTTCGATCTCAGCGGCGATCTGGAGCGTTATGGTCAGCCACCGCACGACGGACGACTGCGTTTTATCAAAGTGATCGGCGTCCATGACGTCGCCAGGGCGAGTTAAGGAGCGACGATGAGCCAACATCAATTAAAGGTCGTGCCGGCGCGTTATCCGGCCCGGACCGCGGGCGCTGTCGTGGCGCTGTTTATTCTGGCGGGCGTGGTGCAGTCCGTGGCATTCAACCCGCGCTGGGAGTGGGGCGTGTTTGCCCGCTGGTTCTTCGATCCGGTGATCCTGCATGGTTTAGGCCAGACGCTGCTGCTGACGCTGTTCGGCACCCTGTTCAGCCTGTTCTTTGGCGGCCTGCTGGCGCTGGCGCGGCTCTCCTCATCGTGGCTGCTGAGCACGCTGGCGTGGGGCTATATCTGGCTGTTCCGTTCGCTGCCGCTGATTGTGGTGCTGATCATTCTCTATAACTTCTCCTATCTCTACGACACGCTGTCGATCGGCATTCCCTTTACCGGCCTGTCGTGGGGCGCGTTTCAGACCATCGATGTGCTGGGTCAGTTTCCGGCGGCGGTGATTGGGCTGACGCTGGTGCAGGCGGCCTACAGCGCGGAGATTATTCGCGGCGGCATTCTTGGCGTCGATCACGGCCAGGTGGAAGCGGCCTCTGCACTGGGGCTCTCCGCTTCGCGCCGGACCTTCCGCATCATCCTGCCACAGGCGCTGCGCGCCATCATCCCGACGGCGTTTAACGAGATCATCAGTCTGGCGAAAGGCACCTCGGTGGTTTACGTGCTGGCGATGCCGGAGCTGTTCTACACCATTCAGATGATCTACAACCGCAATCAGGAGGTGATCCCGCTGCTGATGGTCGGTGCCGCCTGGTATCTGATCATCACCACGGTGCTGTCCGTGATTCAGTACAACGCTGAACGCTGGATGGCCCGCAGCGTCACCCGTGAACCGCAGCCGTCGCGCTGGCGTCAGTGGCGTAACCGCGCCGAACCGCTTCATTCTACCGAGGAGATCAGCCATGTCCGAAGCCATTGATTACCGCACCTCGCACACCACCGGGGCCATCAGCATCACCGGTGTCACTAAACGTTTTGGTAAGCACAAAGCACTGGATGATGTGTCGCTGTCGCTGGCACCGGGATCGGTCACGGTGATCCTCGGGCCGTCCGGTTCCGGTAAATCCACGCTGCTGCGCACCATTAATCATCTCGAACGGGTCGATGAGGGGTTTATTCAGATTGATGGCGACTACATCGGCTATCAGCAGCGCGGCGACAGACTGTATGAACTGAAAGAGAAAGCGATTCTGCGGCAGCGCATCAACGTGGGCTATGTGTTCCAGAACTTCAACCTGTTCCCGCACCTCAGCGTACTGGATAATCTGATCGAAGCGCCGGTTGCGCACCGGCAGTTAACGAAAGCGCAGGCGATAGCGCGGGCTGGAGAACTGCTCGATATTGTGGGCCTGCGTCATAAGGCCGATGCCTGGCCGCGCCATCTTTCGGGCGGGCAGCAGCAGCGCATCGCGATAGCGCGGGCGCTGATGCTCAATCCGCGCGTCATGCTGTTCGATGAACCAACCTCGGCACTCGACCCTGAGCTGGTCGGCGAGGTGCTCGACGTGATCAAAAAACTGGCGCGTTCCGGCACGACGCTGGTGATTGTCACCCACGAGATCGGTTTTGCCCGTGAAGTGGCGGACAATGTGGTGTTTATGGTGGATGGCCGGATTGTGGAGCAGGGCAGCAGCACTCAGGTACTCAGTCATCCGCGTCATGAACGCACCCGCCGTTTTCTGGCGCGCGTATTATGAGGGCGCTGCGGTTCACGGCAGTCGCAACGGCGCTGCTGCTGCCCGCCCTGGCCGTGCAGGCCAGCCGGACGCTGGATGTGCTGCAGAACGAGACGCCGATTCACGTCGCGGCCAGCCCGCAGGCCATCGCGAAGATCCCTGCAGGGTATCACTTTATCGAGCCCGGCACGCTGACGGTGGCGACCTCCGCCACCAACTCGCCGCCGCTGTCGCTGCTGGCCTCTGACAATGTGACGCGGATTGGCAGCGATCCTGACATCGCCAGACTGCTGGCCGACAGTCTGGGCCTGAAACTCAGGCTGGTGCCCGCCTCTTGGGAGGACTGGCCGCTGGGGATCACCGCCGGACGCTATGATGTCGCGATGTTCAACATTGCCGTCACGGAGGAGCGTAAGAAGAAGTTCGATTTCGCGACCTACCGCGCGGATAACCACGCCTTTGCGGTGAAAAGTGACAGTAAGATCAGCCGGATCAACCAGCCTGCGGATATTGCCGGCAAGCGGATCATCGTCTCGTCGGGCACCAATCAGGAGCGCATCTTACTGAGCTGGGATGCACAAAACCGGACCAGAGGGCTGCCCGCCGTGACGCCGATCTACCTGACCGATGACGCCTCCGCCACGCTGGCGCTGCTGTCAGGACGGGCCGATGCGCAGTTCGGGCCGCACTCGATGGCGGCCTGGAAGGTGGCGTCGCGCGGTCAGACAAAGCTGGTTGGCAGCGGGCCTTTTCGCGCCTGGGTGGCGGTGACCACCCGCAAGGGCAACGGACTGGCGCCCGCGCTGCAGGCGGCGCTGGATAACGCCATAGCGGGCGGGCAGTATCAGCAGGTTCTGGCACGCTGGGGCGAGCAGGATGAAGCCATCTCTCATTCGACAATCAATCCCCCCGGCATCGTTTACTGAACCGGCAGAACCGGCGTGCGTTTCCCTGCCGGTTCTGTCTCAGGTCAGCGGATGACGACAGAATTGAACTACACTCTCCAGCGTTAGTGATTTATCCTGCCCGCCTGACCTCATAAAAACCCTCACGGCGTGCCGGAGTAATTGACCTGGAAGCCCCATGAAAATCAGATTCCTTTCTGCCAATGAGCAAAAACTGGCGGAGGTGCGCAAAATACTCGAACCTGTCGGGGTTGAAGTGTTGCCCATCGCCCGTCGCATCGAAGAGATACAGACCGAAAATGAGCTGGACCTGGTGCGCGACAAACTCACCAAAGCCTTTTCCCTGATAGGGCGGCCGCTGTTTGTCGAACACACCGGCCTCTATCTGGATGGCCTGAACGGTCTGCCCGCCGGGCTGACCCGCATTTTCTGGAATCGCCTGGACGCCGACCGTTTTACCGCGCTGGTGCAGGGGCTCGACAGCCAGGCCGTGACCGCTAAAACGGTGCTGGGCTACTGCGATGGCCGCAAAATGTATCAGTTTTCGGGTGAGCTGCGCGGCACCATCGCTGCCCAACCCGCCGGAACGCGGGGCTTTCAGTGGGACTGCGTGTTTATCCCTGAAGGCTACGATCAGACCTTTGCAGAAATGGGCGAACTCAAAAATGAGATCTCGATGCGGCGCATCGCGCTGGATCGCTTTGCCACCTTTTTAAAAACCTCGCGGAGCGTGGCATGAAACCTGAACTCAAGCGTGCTTATGATTCCGGCAAACTGATCCTGTTCGCCGGGGCGGGCATCTCGCGCAACTTTGGCCTGCCTGAGTGGCATGAACTGATCGCGCATCTCGCCAACGAGCTGGGTTACGACCCTAAAATTTTCAACACATACGGAACCCACCTGTCGCTGGCGGAGTATTACAAACAGAAAAAAGGCTCACTCGGGCCGCTGCGCAGCTGGATGGATCGTGAATGGCACCGGCCGGATATCGATGTCCGGTCTTCTGAAATTCATACCATGATCACCCAGGGGAATTTCTCCCGTATCTACACCACCAATTACGACCGCTGGCTGGAAGCGGCGCATGATGCCAACGGCGTGCCTTACTATAAAGTGGCCAATGCGGCCGACCTGGTCTCTCTTACTGAAGACAAACGCCACATCATTAAGCTGCACGGTGACTTCGACGATGACACCTCCATCGTGCTTGATGAAAGCAGCTATTTTGAACGCCTCTATTTCGACTCGCCGCTCGACATCAAACTGACGCACGACGTCATGGGCAACTCGGTACTCTTTGTCGGCTACAGCATCAGCGATTTCAATATTCGTCTGCTCTTCTACCGCCTGACCAAAATGTGGGGACGAACCGGGCTGGCGACCGCGCGTCCCAAATCCTACCTGTTCACCAACCGGAACAACCCGGTGGCGAAAGAGGTGCTGGGACAGTGGGGGATTGAGGTGATCGTCTCCGAAGAGGACGATCCGCGCAAAGCCCTGGCGATGTTTCTTGAGGAGCTGCTGGTGTAGTCAGCCTGTCAGGTGGCGGACGGCAACCCGAAAAAAATAAAAAACCTGCGCGTGGACAAAGTTAGCCAGCGCACCACCCGTAAACTCTAATCTCTGCTGGCAATGCATCACTGCCATGATATACTGTATGCATACACAGTACCTGAGGGCGAAAAAGATGGCTGTTGAAACAAAATTTGTAGTAGTCAGAAAGGGTGAAGAGAAGATGACGTTTGCCAACAAGAAAGAGGCCGATGCCTACGACAAAATGCTCGATATGGCCGAAGCCTTCACCGACTGGCTGTTACAGCAGCAGCCTGAAATGGGCGAATCTCAGGCAGAAACCCTGGGCCTGCTGATGGCCGATCAGAAAGATGCCGTTCAGCATATCCTGCGCACCAGCAAACTGCCGGAAGCGGCGGCCAGCGCGTCGAAGTCCGCTGCCGCTCAGGATGCCAGCGAGCAGGCAGACGAGCCCGCGACAAAGAAAGTGCGCGCCGTTAAAGCCGCGTAATCCCCACGACGCCGGAAGCGAGCCTTCCGGCGTTGCTGTTTTTGCCGGGCTATAACGGCTGGCGTCACTCAGATCTCTCTGTTTGCCTCATTGTGACTGACCTGATAACGGGTGCTCCTCCCGCCGCCTTCCAGCCTGTAAAGACAGCCTTTTTCCACCAGATCGGCCAGGTGTCGGGTCGCGGTTGCCTTACTCACTTTCGCCACTTTCTGATACTGACTGGCGCTGATGCCCAGCTCAAAACCCTGTTCTCCTCCATCCAGCAACCGGTTCAGGACTTTTACCTGTTCAGGGCTTAATCCGGTTCCCTGATGTCGCAGCCAGAATCGTGCTTTCTTCTGAGTACGTTCAATCACCAGCATCGCCTGCTGCAGGCTCTCATCCAGAATATCCAGAAACCACACCAACCAGGGCGTGATGTCGAGATCGCCTTTCTGCGTCTGCTCCAGGATGCGGTAGTAGCCGGCACGCTGCGCCAGAATGGCGGGCGACATGGCGTAGAGGCGGATACTCTGGCTGTCCGCCTGCGCCAGCGCCAGATCGGTCAGTGCACGGGTGATGCGGCCATTGCCATCATCGAACGGGTGCAGGGTGACAAACCAGAGATGGCAGATGGCGGCGCGCAGCAGCGGGTCCAGCATCACATCCTGCTGGCTACTGTTGAACCAGGCGATGAACTCCGCCAGCTGAGGCTCCAGCCCGTGACGCGGTGGCGCTTCGAAATGGACCGTGGGGCGATCGAGGCGTCCTGAGATCACCTGCATCGGCTCACTGCCGCGCAGCGTGCCGACGCTCAGGCGCTGCACCGTCCACTCATCCGCCGGAAAGAGCCAGTGGTGCCACTGATAAAGGCGTTCCAGCGTCAGCGGCTGGCTGCGGTTATTGATCGCATCCAGCATCATCGCGGCCAGCCCCTCTGAGCGATCGGAAACCGGGTAGGGCTGCGTTTCCGACACTCCCAGCCGCCGCGCCAGCGACGACCGCACAGACTGCACGTTGACCCGCTCCTCCTCGATTGCGGAGGAGGAGAGAATATTGCTGAGCAGGGTATCCAGCGTCTGTGTCTCGCCGTCGGTCTGCAGGCTGGCACGACCCAACAGCAGGCCGCGCTGCTGCTGCAGATGGCGCAGGCGCGGCAACAGCACCGCATCCTGCCAGTGAAAATGGGGCCAGTCCGGCTGCTGCCATATCCAGTTAACGCACATAAACGGCTCACAATCAGCGTAGATGAGCCGAACAGATGGGGTTATTCGGCTCATAAAGTGAGTCGATAATAGCGAATAAACGGCTCAGCGGGCAACCTGGCGGAGTGAAAGAGAGAAAAAAGGACCCGAAGGTCCTGATTGTTTAGCGGGAGAACTGCATAAACGTGTCTGAATAGTAGTGAACGATCCAGGCAACATAGGCTAACCAGACGATCATCCCCACAGCTAATCCGGATTTACCAATCATAGAACTCTCCTCGGTGACAGGGTTACAGCCGCGATAGAGATAAACTGACAGTAATACCGGCTGGCAGTATTGTTTCAGATCAAAAAAAGCCCGTTCATCATCAAAGCCATAATCCCTTTCAGATCATCTTCCCCGCACCACACGGGCTGAATCCTTTCGCGCTGCCTGACAACCGCCGTTAAAGTTCAAAAAAACGCCGCCGATAGAGGATAAAGGGAGCACCACATTCACAGGGAGGGCAAGAAACAGGTAAATTTTCAGGGGAACCACGATGGCCAGTCAGGTAACACATAAAAAAAAGATGAGCACCCGCACGCAGATGCTGGTCATGGGCGGGCTGACAATAATGCTGGGATTCAGCGTCACCATTGGTGTCCTGAGCTGGCAGTCGGCCGGTGAGCAGAAGTCGCTGGCAGAGAAGTATCTGCAGCAGATTGCTCAGAGCCGTGCGCTTCAGGTTCAGCAGGAGCTGAGTCATGCGCGCGATGTGGCGAACCACCTCGGACAAAGCGTCATTGCTTTACCCCACGCCGGGATCGGCGATCGTAAAGTGGTCGATAAGGTGATGGAGTATGCGCTGCGCGCTAACCCGGATTATCTGTCGATGTCCGTGACCTTTGAACAGAACGCCTTTGACGGCCGCGATGCGGAGTTTGCGAAGCTGCCCGGTCAGGCACCTGAAGGTCGCTATGCCTGGTTTGTGGACCGCGATACCGCCGGCAACTACGTAATGCACCCGCTCGACTCTTTCCTGACGCCTGGCGACGGGGATTACTACTTGGTGCCGCATAAGGCCGGAAAAGACACACTGATCGAACCCTACAGCTACGCCTATAACGGCGTCCCCACGCTGCTGACCTCTGTCGCCTCAGTGATTTTCGAGCAGGGCGCCCTCAAAGCAATCGTTACCGCCGATATCTCGCTGGCCTCCCTGCAGCAGAAAGTGAACCAGATTAAACCCTGGCAGGGCACCGGATATGCCCTGTTGCTCTCGAATGGCGGCAAGGTGGTCTCCTCCCCGGTGAAAGAAGAAGCCGGAAAAGTGTGGAAAGGCGAGAAAGACAATTTTACCCCGAACGTCGTCGAACATTTCGATCCGGTACTGGGTGAAAAGGCCCTGATGACCTGGCAGCCGGTGGTGATCGGCAACAGCGACAAACCCTGGTATCTCGGCGTGGTGGCACCGGTGAGTCAGGTGATGGCCGCCGCTAACCGCCAGCTGATGTGGGCGGTGCTGCTGATGGTGGTCAGTATTCTGCTGGTCGGCACCGTACTCGGCATGCTCTTCAGCCGTAAAGTGTTAAGGCCGATTGGCGGTGAGCCCATCGAGGCGGCGAACATTGCGCTGGCCGTGGCAGACGGCCGACTGGACAACACCATCAGCGTGAAGAAGGGCGATAGTCACAGCCTCTTCTTCGCCCTGCAAACGATGCAGAATCAGCTGCGCGAGATCGTCGGCCAGATCAAAGATGCCAGCGAATCGGTGCGGCAGGGCGCGGGCGAAATCGCCAGCGGCAACCTTAATCTGGCCTCGCGCACCGAAGAACAGGCCGCCGCGCTGGAGCAGACCGCTGCCAGCATGGAGCAGATCAGCGCCACCATCCGGCTCAACGCCGACAACGCTAAACAGGCGACCAGCCTGACTGAAAACGCCACCCACATCGCCAGCCGCGGGGCCACGCTGGTGGGCGAGGTGGTGCAGACGATGGCGCAGATCGATGACAGCTCGAAGAAGATCGGCGACATTACCACCATGATCAACAGCATCGCGTTCCAGACCAATATTCTGGCTCTGAACGCGGCGGTGGAAGCGGCGCGGGCAGGCGAGCAGGGGCGCGGCTTTGCCGTAGTGGCCTCAGAGGTGCGTAACCTGGCGCAGCGCAGTGCGAACGCGGTGAAAGAGATTGGCGCCCTGATCGAGGAGTCGAGCGTCAGAGTCGAAAGTGGCGTCCGGCTGGTAAACGATGCCGGTCAGACCATGCAGGCGATGATGCACGCCGTCAGTTCGGTGCAGGGGATCATTGGCGAGATGGTAACGGCCTCCGATGAACAGGCCCGCGGCATCAGCCAGATCACCATTGCCGTCAATGAGATGGACGGCACCACCCAGCAGAACGCCGCGCTGGTGCAGCAGATGTCGGCGGCCGCCAGCTCGCTGGAAGATCAGGCCCAGCAGCTGGCGCAGTCGGTCGAGCAGTTCCACCTGGCGTAACATCCTGCATGCCGCCGCATCTGAAAAGTGCGGCGGCTCAGGAGGTGCGCGTGCGCCGCAGGATACATACGCCCCTGTGGCGTGTGCAGGCGCGTCGCCTTAAGCCGGTCAGCCGCTGACCGCCGTGCATCACTGCTCCGTCAGCCGCACACCGCTGCTGGCATCAAACAGGTGCATCTTCTCCGGATTCACGGTCACCGGCAGCGTACCACCCGGCACCGCGTCGCTGCGCCCGCTGAGCTGCATATGCAGCGGAAAACCCTGCCAGTTAAGATGCAATAGAGTAGACTCGCCGGTGATCTCCACGATGCTGACCGTGGCTGGCTGCCCGCTGACATCGCTGATTAGATCGTGCGGGCGCACGCCCAGCGTGACCGGCTGATCGGCCTGCCGCTGCGCGGCATCATGCCAGCGACGCGGCAACGGCAGCCACTGTTCACCACAGCGCAGCCCCGGCAGGGCATCCCGCGTCTCAAAGCGGGCCGCCAGCAGATTCATCGGCGGTGAACCGATAAACCGCGCCACGAAGGTGTTAACCGGGCGATCATAAATCGCCAGCGGCGCACCCTGCTGCACAATCACGCCCTCTTTCATCACCACAATCTGATCCGCCAGCGTCATCGCTTCGACCTGATCGTGCGTCACATAGACCATCGTGGTTTTAAAACGCTGATGCAGCGATTTGATCTCGGCACGCAGTTCCATTCTTAGCTGCGCATCCAGGTTCGAGAGCGGCTCATCGAACAGAAAGACCTGCGGATTTCGCACCATCGCCCGGCCCATCGCCACGCGTTGCCGCTGTCCACCCGACAGCGCGCGGGGATAGCGCTGCAGCAGCTGGTCGATACCCAGAATCGCGGCAATACGGGCGATTTTGCTTTTCTGCTCCTCACGCTTCACCTTCTTCACCTGCATGTGAAAAGCCAGGTTCTCGGCGACGGTAAGATGCGGATAGAGCGCATAACTCTGAAACACCATAGCGATATCGCGGTCAGCCGGATCGAGGTCGTTAATGCGTTTTTTATCCAGCATGATCGCCCCATCAGAGACGGTATCCAGCCCGGCCAGCAGCCGCAGCAGGGTCGATTTACCGCAGCCGGACGGGCCGACCAGCACGGTGAAACTGCCATCGGGAATGGTTAAATCCAGCGGATGCAGCACGCTCTGTTTACCGTAGCGCTTCGCCACCTGTACAAGTTCAACACGGGCCATAATCAGCGCACCTCATTGGAAAGTTGGAGTTGTTGCCAGCTGGGGTAGCGGCGGGGAGAGCTGCTTATCGCCTGGGACGCCACATCGATGCCCCAGCGCAGCGCAGTATGGGAGGGCTGACCGTAGAGCAGCGCGGCGAGAAAGCCGGCATTAAAACTGTCACCGGCGCCGATGGTGTCGATCACCGTCACCGGCTGCGCGGCGGCATACTGCACCGAGGCGGCCGACCAGAGTCGCGCACCCTCTGCGCCACACTTGATCACGCAGCCGCCGCGACCGCTGAGCCGCGCGGCCAGCCAGGCACCGCTTTCGTCCAGCCGCGCCGCACCCGTTAACCCCAGCGCTTCCACCTCGTTCAGGAGCAGCCAGTCGCACGCCGCCAGCCAGTGGCCGACGTGCAGGCGGACTTCATTGCTCCAGCCTGCGGGCGGCCAGCCGGTATCTACGGCCACGCAGAAGCCGCGCTGCTGCAGCGTCGCCAGCAGCGTCGGGTAGTGCTGATAGAGTTCAAGACAGAGAAACGTGCCGCACAGCAGCACGATGTCGCCCGGCACCGCCTGTGCGGGCAGCTGTGCCAGCACATCCTCTGCGGTCAGCACGGTAATATGACCATAATTGCTGAGAAAGGATCGCTCGTTATCGGGATGGGTCACCCCGACCGTCAGTGAAGTTTCACAGGGGTAGCGCGGCCAGTGGGCGGCGCTGTGGGGAAAGTGGCTGGCAAGCCAGTGACTGAACCCGTCGTCACCCTGATTCGCGATAGCCCGGTGAGGCACCTGCATCGCCTCCAGCGCCAGCGCGCAGTTTCCGGCGGAGCCGCCGGGGCGTAACTCGCTGTGCTGCAGCATCACTTCCGTGCCGCGCTGCGGCCACTCGCCGAGCGTGCTCATGATTAAATCGACATTGATATTGCCCACCACATAGAGGGTGGATGCGGTAGTCCCGATCATGATTATCCCTTACTTCCGCCGCTGGTGAGACCGCTGACCAGCGTCTTTTGCAGCCAGATGGCGATGAACAGTGGCGGCACCGATGCCAGAATACCGATCGCCGCGATCAGGCCATCGTCGGTCGCGCGTCCGGCCGTGAAACCCGCGATGGCAACCGGCAGGGTCTGTGCCGAAATATTGCTGGTAAAGAGCAGCGCATAGAAAAACTCATCCCAGGCCAGCAGCCAGCCAAACAGGGCCGCCGCGCCCAGCACCGGTTTAGCCAGCGGCAGCGTAATGCGCAGCAGCACCTGCCAGAAGCGCAGGCCATCCAGACGCGCAGCCTGTTCGATATCGCGCGGCAGCGCGTCAAACTGGTTTTTCAGCATCCAGGTCAGAAACGGCAGGATCAGCGAGCAGTAGACCATCACCAGGCCGGGGCGGGTATTGAGCAGCCCGAGCTGCTGCAGCAGAAAGTAGAGCGGCAGCACAAAGGCCACGGGCGGCACCATATAGATCGCCAGTGCGCCGGACAGCCAGGCCTCGCGGCCGCTGTAGCGGGAGAAGCTGAACGCCGCCGGTATCGCCAGCAGCAGTGAAATCGCCGTGGCGACGGTGGCGACCAGCAGGCTGTTCCCCAGCGCGTGCAGAAAAATCGTGCCCGGCTGGTTCGGTGCCAGCGAAACCAGCCCCTGATAGCGGCTGAAATCCCACTGACGCGGCAGCCACTCAAGTGGCACACGCGACAGATCGCTGGCCGAGCTGACGCTCATCAGAAACAGCCAGCCCATCGGCGCCAGTATAGAGATCGCAACCAGCAGCGCGGCCCCGTAACGCAGCACCCGGCGCAGTTTAGTTTTCATAGGCGGAACTCCGGCGTCGCTGATGCCACAACATCAGCAGATAGATCGTGATCAGCAGGGCGCACATCAGGGTCATCAGTATCGCGTAGGCGGCACCGCTGCCGGCGCGCAGGTAGCTGAACGACTCCTGATAGACGAAAAAACTCAGGGTTTTAGTGCTGTCGACCGGCCCGCCGCGCGTCATCACATAGATGATGTCGAAAATCTTGAAGGCATCGATGGTGCGTAACATTAGCGCCACGCCCAGCGGCGCCATGATCGCCGGGAAGGTAATCGCCCGGAAACGACGCCAGGCAGAGGCACCATCCAGCCTGGCGGCTTCAAACAGATCGTCCGGAATCGACTGCAGGGCCGCCAGCACCAGCAGGGTAACCAGCGGGTAGTTTTTCCAGATATCCGCGAACATCACCGCGTTCAGGGCGGCATCCGGCGATCCCAGCCAGCTGCGATAGCCATCAAGGATGCCGAGCTGCGTGAGCAGGGCGTTGATGCTGCCATAATCGGGATTGAAGTTGAGCCGCCACATCATCGCGTTGACGATGGTCGGCAGCGCCCACGGCAGGATCACCAGCACCCGCAGAACGTTGCGCCCGACAAATTTCTGGTTGAGCAGCAGCGCCACCAGTACGCCGATGACACCTTCGAACGAGACGGAGACCACTGTGAAGTAGAGCGTGCGCCAGATCGACGCCCGGAAATCGGGATCGCCGAGCGCATAGAGATAGTTTTCCAGCCCGACCCATACCGGCGCCTCGCCGCTGCCGATCAGCGCAGCATCGGTAAAACTCAGCCAGATGGTGCGCAGCAGGGGCCAGGCCGTGAGCAGCAGCATCACCAGCAGCATGGGTGCCAGCAGCACCCATGCCTGACGCTGTTCACGTTGACGCAGACTCAGCATCATCACTCCTTAACGCAGCCGGGCGGCGCTTTTATCCACGGTCGCCATCGCATCCTGCACCGGGATTTTGCCCAGTAACACCTGCTGCAACTGCTGCTGAAGCTGGTTCGAAAGACGGGAGTAGTCGGCGGTTTCCGGACGTGACAGCATCACGTTCAGCGATTTATCCGCCGCCGCGATCAGGCTCTCCTGACCTTTTTTCACCGCCTCATCCTGATAGGAAGATTTCCAGATCGGCAGACTCAGCTTCGCGTACTGATTCTGCACGGGCTGAGAGGTCATATACTGAATATATTGCCAGGCCTGGTCGGGATGGGTGCTGCCTTTGGCAATCCCCAGGCCCATCGAACCATTCACCGCCCCGACCTTGCCCGGTGCGTCACCCGGCGCAGGCATGATGCCCACATCGCCCGCGACTTTGCTCTGCTTTGGATCGTTCGCCATGTTGTACATGTAGGTCCAGTTCAGCGCGAACGCCGCATCGCCATTAGAAAACGATTTGCGGACATCCTCTTCCAGATATTCGCGTGAAGCCGGATTGCTCAACCCCTCGTCGAGCGAGCTTTTCATCAGGTTCAGCGCCTTCAGGGAGGCCGGGCTGGAGAAGCTGAGCTTGCCGTTCTGATAAAACTGCCCGCCGAAGCCGGACACCAGCGTGGTGTAGTCGCACACCAGCGCCTCGGCCTGCGACCAGCTCCAGACCAGCGGATAGGTGACGATCTTTTTCTGCCTGATGATTTTCGCGTCATCCAGAACCTGCTGCCAGGTCTGCGGCGGGGTAGTAATGCCCGCTTTCGCCAGCATCGCCTTGTTGTAATAAAGGTATTTGGTGTCAAGGATCCACGGCATGCCCAGGGTTTTGCCTTTATAGATCACCGTGTTCATCGCGCCCGGAAAGACGTTCTCTTTCTCCGCAGGCGTGATGCGGGCGCTGACATCCTGCAGCAGGTCGAAACGGGCAAACTCGGCCGGCCAGATGGCGTCAAACAGCACCACATCATAGCCATTACCGCCTGCACCGCGCGCCGCCACAATTTTGTCGTGCAGCGCTTCATAAGGCACAAACTCAAGATTAACGCTGATATCGGGATGCTGCTGCTGGAAACTCTGCGTCATCGCGCGGATATCATTTTCGCTATAGGCCGCCTGGGTCATAAACAGGGCATTGATCTGGCTGGCCGCCGCCGCACTGCCTGCGCTTAACAGCAGTAAGGCAGCAAAACCGGCTTTCAGTTGGGGGATGTAATGCTGTGACATGCTCTTCTCCACTATGCAGCAACAGGCTGTCGGTTAATTAAATCAATTTGATTGATTTAATCCGGGGCGTAAAACGGGCCACTTTGTGAAAGGGCCTGAGAGACAGAAGCAAACGGCGTGCCACTCATCTCACGGATAGTGAACAACACCGTAACAACGCTGAAACACAGACTGCGCTTTTATGGCAAAATTGCCTATCGCAACGCGCCAGAATTGCGTACAGCATCAAAGATATTGTTTGCCCGCAGGCCCCTGGCCCCCAATACTGTCAGGCGCCGCTGTAATGGAAAACACCATGAAAACCTCGGGAACCAACCTTGAACATGCGCGGGCGCACAACCGGCGTGTGGTAATCGAAGCTATCCGCCTGCACGGGGAGCTGACCCGTGCCGAACTGGCCCGCATGACCTCGCTGACGCCGCAGACCGTGTCGAATATCGTGGCCGAACTGGAGCAGGCCGGATTGCTGACCAGCCGCCAGCCGCGCCGCAGCGGACGGGGCCAGCCCTCGATTCCGGTCACGCTCAATCCCACCAGTGCCTGGTCCATCGGCATTCATCTTGATCATCAGACGCTGCTGCTGGTGCTGGTCGATCTCAGCGGCGAAGTCCACTTCCGCCGCCTTGTGATGGTGCAGAAGCCCCAGCCGGCTGCCACACTGGCGTGCATTGCCGGCGTACTGGCGGAGATGCGCCTTTTCCTGGGGACGCAGTGGCAGAAGGTGCTGGGGATTGGCGTGGTAATGCCGGGGCCGTTTGGCGTCGAGGGCATCTCCTCGGTCGGGCCGACCACGCTGAATGGCTGGGAACAGGTTGATATCGAGGCGGAACTGGCCGCCATCAGCGGTCTGCCGGTTACGCTGGAGAACGATGCCACGGTCGCCGCCATCGGCGAACGCTTTCACGGCTGCGCCCGCCATCTCAACTCCTTTATCTATCTCTATATCGGCACCGGCCTGGGTGCAGGCATTTTCACCGATGGCCATATCTATACTGGTCACGCCCATAACGCGGGAGAAATCGGCCATATCGTGGTGGCACCGGGCGGGCGGGCCTGTTACTGCGGTAATCAGGGATGTCTTGAGCGCTATGTTTCGCTTCAGGCTGCCTATGAGTTCTGCGGCCTCGATCCGATGCGTGCGCTGCCGGAAGATCTCCTGCAGATCGACCCTGCGCGCTTCACCGCCTGGATTGAGAGCGTGACCACGCCGCTGCGCCAGGCGATCAATATTCTGGAGTCGGTGTTTGATGCTGAGGCGGTGATTATCGGCGGCATGATGCCTGCGCCGTTACTGGAACAGATGGTTGAGCGGCTGCCACCTCTCTATCAGTCGGTACGCGGGCGTTATCTTCTGGATATGCGACTGAAGCGGGGCATGACCGGCAGCGACACGGCGGCGCTGGGTGCGGCCGCCTTGCCGATTTTCGATGAGTTTAACCCGCAGTTTCAGGTGCTGATGAAGTAGGCGGGAAAACGGGCGCGGTTGCGGACAACAGCGCCCACGGGATTAACCCGGGAAGATACCGCGATCTTTACGCGCCATCAAAATGCGCTCACAGGCCACGATGTAGGCCGCGGTGCGCAGCGAGCATGCTTTCTCCTTCGATTTCTCCCAGACGTGCACCATCGCTTCCGTCATGATCTTATCGGAGCGGCGGTTGATCTCTTCTTCGCTCCAGAAGAAGCTGGCCATATCCTGCACCCATTCGAAGTAACTCACGGTCACCCCGCCCGCGTTACAGACCACATCCGGCACCACGATGATGCCGCGTGTAGCCAGCATGTCATCCGCATCCGGATAGGTCGGGCCATTCGCGCCTTCCAGCACCAGCTTACAGCT
Source organism: Pantoea phosphatilytica (assembly GCF_051025615.1). Lineage (NCBI taxonomy): Bacteria > Pseudomonadati > Pseudomonadota > Gammaproteobacteria > Enterobacterales > Erwiniaceae > Pantoea > Pantoea phosphatilytica. The sequence continues at coordinate 302,005 of NZ_JBPFDF010000004.1, read as the reverse complement.
CAGGATTTCTGCACGTTCACGGGTAATCTGCCCTTCCAGTGCGGCCGGGATCAGGATATCCATTTCGGTGGTCCAGAACGCCTCTTTATCAATGTCCTGCGCGCCAGGGAAACCGGCAATCTGCTTGTGAGCGATCTGCCATTCGGTCAGCGCTGCCATATTAATGCCATCGGCGTTGAACAGCGTGGCGGTGTGGTCCTGAATCACCACCACGCGCGCACCGGCTTCATCAAACAGACGGGCCGCTTCGCTGCCGACGTTACCGAAGCCCTGCACGGCTACGCGGGCACCTTCGATCTCGATGCCTGCGCGGCGCGCCACTTCGCGTCCGGTGATGAATACGCCACGGCCGGTGGCTTTTTCACGCCCCAGTGAGCCGCCCAGGTGAATCGGTTTGCCGGTGACGACGCCCGTCACGGTGGTGCCGAGGTTCATGGAGTAAGTGTCCATCATCCACGCCATCACCTTGCTGTTGGTGCCAACGTCCGGTGCCGGAATATCTTTCTGCGGCCCGATGATGATACCGATTTCGCTGGTGTAGCGGCGGGTCAGACGCTCCAGTTCGCTCTCGGAGAGTTTAAACGGATCGACACGGATGCCGCCCTTGGCACCGCCGTAAGGCAGGTTTACCGCCGCACATTTGATGGTCATCCAGGCGGAGAGCGCCATCACTTCATTAAGATCAACGTCCGGGTGATAGCGGATCCCCCCTTTACCGGGGCCGCGCGAAAGGTTGTGCTGAACGCGATAGCCTTCGAAGTGACGAATCGAGCCATCATCCATCTGCAAGGGAATATCGACAATCAACGCGCGTTTAGGATGACGCAAAGTATCTATCCAACGTGAAAGGTCGCCCAGATAGGGCGCAACCCGGTCGATTTGCTGCAGGTAGGTGGACCAGGCAGATGTGCTGCTTTCAGACGCATAAGATAACTTATCCATAAAAAACCTTTCTTAATGAAGTTATTTATTGTGTGGAGCCGTGGATGGTAAGCGCATTGTAGGGCGCGGATATAATCTAACACTCCTGAAACAAATAAGATGTGGCATCCGACAGGCCAGAAGGGCGCTATGCCCCTTTTTGGGGCGGCGTAAGTGAATAGATCGATGAATAAGCCTGCTCAGTCGCGAATAATGATGCGCCCGGAGTGCGTATTTGCTGCATAGAGGGAAAAATATCGCTATCTTTCAATTCTTTGAAGGTGTTCAAAAAGTTAAATAATTGATCGCAACCATGTTGACTTTACTGCACCAATTAGGTGCATGAATATAAGTAATCAACGCATTACATAATGTAATGGAAAGGGCAGGATTTGCGCAGGCGAATCAGTGAGTTAAACATGGAGCGGGCGAAAGGTGTCCGGAGCGCCACACGCGCAGGCCAGCCCGGCGGGCTGACCCGTTGTGTTACTGCCGCAGAGCCTGTTCGGCCTCGTCGAGTTCCTGGCGGGCTTCGGCCAGTTTCTCTTCCCGCTTCTGGATTTTGCTGGCGCTGCGTCCTTCCGCTTTTGCTTTTGCAAGCGCCTGTTCGCGCTCACCGACCTTACGCTTTTTCTCCGCCACCTTTTCCTGACGCTGCTTCAGCAGGCCGCTCTCGGTGCAGTGCTGCTCCACTTCACGCAGCGCCTTTTCAAGGCCGGCAGCCTGCTGGCTGTTGTTGTGCTGCCGGGCAAAAGCGAGTTGTGTCTCGATCGCCTGCTTTTTAGCGGCACAGCCGGTCAGGTCAGAAGCCGCATGCGCAGCGGTGAAGGTAAGGGGTAACAGGCAGAGGCCAAAGGCCAGTAATCTCTTTTTCATCAGCGTCTCGTCAATGAGTCAGGGTTGAGCCACCAGTATACGCAGCCACCTTAAGAGCGTCTTAACGGAAAAAAATATTGTCTGGCGGGAAAAAGCGGGACAGACGCTGCCTGTGATCAGGCAGCGCTGGATGCGGAAGTGTGGGAAAACAGCAGATTGCGATCGGGGCCGGAAAGCATGATCGGATGCCCCGCCTGAGATTCCTGTTCGAAGTAGTCCTGCATCGCCTGACTGATGCCGGCACCACACCACATCACATGGTGCTCATGGATCTTGATTTTCGTGGCAGGCTTACCGCTTGCCCGGGCGTCAACCGCCACATCGAAGCCCATCGCCGTCAGACGAATCGCTTCAAGCCAGATCTCCGTTTTATCCAGCACGCTGACCGCTTCCAGAAACAGCGGAACGGCGGTGGCGCTACGCGACGAGGCGCGCTTCACCCGGCCCGCCTGCTGCAGTACGGTCTGCTCGAAACGATCGAGGCGGCGCGCGGCACCCTGACGCTGGTCCGCATGGAGCCAGCTGCTCAGCGGCCGCAGCAGATTGATGATGAGGTCATCGCCGCTGTAGTTGCTGGCCATATGGTGCATCTGACGGGAGAGCGACAGCGGGGTGCCGAACTCCAGCTGCCAGAGCATGTCACCTTTACGCGCCGCCCAGCCTTGTGTCTTCACCGTCGAGGCCGCCTGCTGACTCTGCCGGATCTCCTCCAGCGTGGCGCCTGTAGCCGTTAAGTTGATCAGGGTGTGAATTTCGCGGAGGTGATCGTCACTCCAGCTTTCCGTATCGTGCTGCGGCGTCAGTAACCCCTGCTTCATCCAGCGTTTCAGGTTCGCGGGATGGGTGCCGGTAAACGCACAGATCGTATCAGTCGTATGAAATTGCATATCGAACCCTCTGTTGAGGGAATGGCCGCCGGGAAGGCCCCGGGGATGAACCTCTACTATGAACCTGATCAGGCTGAATTGACAGGGGCAGCACAGAGGAAAAATCGCCGCGCAGCCGTTTGCAGAGGCGAGATCGGGTCTTATCCGGCCAGAGAAATCAGGCGGATCAAGAGGTTAAAACGCGCGCCCGCTGGTGACAAAAAGACTGTGTATATATTCAGTAAAAAAACTTTACGTAAATTGTCACAACAGGCCCGCTTTTCAGGCACTTTTTAAGAGCATGCCGACTTCGGCCCCCCTTACATCCGGCCGGGAACCCGCTAAAATAGTCAGTTCTGACAATCAGGAGAATGAGTGCCAAATGCGTTATCGTTTTACTCTCGCCGTTGTAACGGTTGCCGCTGTACTGACCGGCTGTGCGAAACATGCCCCTGCCGATGCAGCCGATGAATTTGCTGCTGGCCCGACGCAGATCGATGTCTCCCATATCAAGACCCGCGCAGATGATGGCTCCAGCGTATTCCTGACGTTAGATGGAAAAGAGGCCGGAAAACTGCCTAACGGGGAAAGCAGGCTGCTGCATGTGCCCGCAGGCAAACATCAGGTTGGCGGATATGTGGCAACGCTGTTTGGCATGGGCAGAGTGACGATTGCCCCGATAGAAGTGACCACGTCACCGGAAGATGTCAAAAAAGTGGCTTATACGGTGACGCGTAACAAAGCGGCCTTTGTTGAAAGCAAAGGCGAGCAGGGCTGATGGAACGCTGGCGGAGAGCCACGCTCTCCGCTGGACACGCAAGGGCTATAAGCCGAGATCGCTCAGCGACGGATGGTCGTCTGGGCGTCGTCCCTGAGGCCAGTGGAATAGCCGCTGCGCCTCGCTGATTTTCAGATCATTGATGCTGGCAAAGCGCTGCTTCATCAGCCCCTGCGCATCGAACGCCCAGTTCTCATTGCCGTATGAGCGATACCACTGCTGATTATCGTCGTGCCACTCATAGGCAAAACGCACCGCAATCCGGTTCTGATCAAAACTCCACAGCTCCTTAATCAGCCGGTACGCGTGCTCCTGCTGCCACTTCTGCTGCAGAAAAGCGACGATTTCAGCCCGGCCCGTCAGAAAGGTATCGCGATTGCGCCACTGACTGTCCACGGAGTAGGCCAGTGCGACCCGCTCCGCATCGCGGCTGTTCCAGCCATCTTCGGCCAGCCGGACTTTCTCCCTCGCCTGTTCGGGGCGGGTAAAGGGCGGTAAAGGCGGACGTGATTGTTCCAACGTTTTCTCCTTAGCAGGGCCGCTCAGCGTATGAAGCCTCAGCAGGTGACGATCAGAGTTCGAGCGCGTGGATCTGGCAGACCGCCCGCGCCGCTTCCTGGCCTTTTTTCACGAAGTGGTGCGTGTAGAAGTCGATGAATTCGGCAGAGGGCTGGAAATTATGCGGCGTGAGCGATACGGAGAAGACCGGCACGTTGGTCGCCAGCTGCGCCTGCATCAGGCCACTGACTACCGCCTGGGCGACGAAATCGTGACGGTAGATTCCGCCATCCACCACCAGAGCCGCACAGACGATCGCATCATATTTGCCGGTCTGCGCCAGACGTTGCGCCAGCAGCGGCATTTCAAAAGCGCCCGGCACATCCCATGTCCTGATCTCGCAGGTCGCGCCGCGGCTCTCCATCTCCTGTTCGAATCCGGTGAGGACCTGTGAAACGATTTCGCTATGCCAGTTAGCTTTAATAAAGGCGACGTTCAACGGCTGCATGACTTACTCCAGTAAAAGATACTATCCAGTAGTAACGGGCCAGTTCAGGACGCTGACCCCGCATCAAAAAGGGCGTCTGACAGGCCGGTAACCTGCTGACTGCCTTCACTATACTGCAATGTAAAGGGTCTGTGTCTAAGATTGTTATTTTATGTGAATCCCTGATGTCAGGATCGGCACCTGTAACCTGGCCCGGCTGCCTCAAATCTCCCCGCTGAACTCCGCAACAGGCGCTTTCCGCCGCCGTTTGCGTAACAGCTTCCAGTTACGCGATTGCTCAAATAAAATACTGGATATATGAACAGGTAGTTGTATAATAATTGGACTGCCCGCCGGGTATTGGTAGCGTTTTAGTGAGGGGTGAACCCATGATGATTTCGACTGAAAGCCTCAAATCTCTGGAACAATCGGTCACAATGAGCAGTCGTGAACTGGCTCAGATGACTGGCATCACACACGGAGAAGTGAAGCGGTTAATCAAAAGTCTGGAAACGGCGCAGCGTCTCTCCCAGCCACTCAAAATCAGTGAGTATGAGCGGGAAGGGGAAGTGCGTCAGGAGTACCGCCTGAATAAGCGTGATTCGCTGCTGGCCGTGGCTCGCCTGTCGCCGGGCTTCACGGCTGAAGTGCTGGATCGCTGGCAGGATCGGGAAAAAACCACCCACCTTCCTGACTTTACCAATCCTGCCGAAGCGGCGCGTGCCTGGGCCGAGCAGTTTGAACAGCGCCAGGCAGCAGAGCAGCAGCTGGCGCTCTCGGCACCCAAAGCCGCATTCTTTGATAACTTCGTTGAGGTAGATGACGCGCTGGGTTTCCGTCAGCTCTGCAAAATGCTGAAAGCCAAAGAGCCGGAATTTCGTCAGTTCCTGCTGGAACGCAACATCATGTATCGTGCGAAAGGCACGCTGACGCCCCAGCATTATCATCTGCAGGCTGGCTACTTCACGCTGCACACCGGCACAGGCGAGAACCAGCATGCCTTTTCTCAGGCACGCTTCACCTCAAAAGGGGTGAAATGGGTTGCCAGTTTGTGGGCCGGACATCTCTCTGCGCAGCTGAAAGGGGCAGCCGCCTGAGCGCATACTGACCCGGTGGCGCCGGGCTGACGTCGCTGCGTACCCCCCGTCAGCCGTCAGCGAGGGCGCAAAAAAAGGCCGCAACACGGTTGCGGCCTTTTTCGATCCGTAAAGAGCCGTTCTTACCACCCTTTGATGGCGTCACCCTTATAGACTTCGTCGGCTTTCGCCGCCACTTCCGGTGACTGCAGCGCCGCTTTCAGCTTCTGAATCTTATCGCTGTCTTTATTCTCTTCGCGTGAAACCAGTGCATTCACGTAAGGCGATGAGGCGCTCTCCATAAACAGGCCGTCGCGGTGCGCTGATAATCCCGCCTGAGCGGAGAAGTTGGTATTGATAATCGACAGGGTCACGTTGGGATCGTCCAGCGTGCGGGTCAGCTGTGGCGTATCCACTTCAACCAGCTTCAGATTCTTTGGATTCTCAATAATATCCAGCGAGGTCGGTAAATAACCCACACCCTCTTTAAGTTTGATCAGACCCTGTGCCTGTAACAGCAGCAGGCTGCGTCCCAGCGTCGTGGCTTCATTAGAAATAGTGATGGTGGCACCATTCTGCAGTTCGCTGATGTTCTTGATCTTGTGCGAATAGGCCGCAATCGGGAAGACAAACGTTTTGCCGACTACGGCAAACTTATAGCCGCGCTCTTTGGACTGCGCCTCCAGATAAGGCAGGCTCTGGAAAGCGTTGGCATCCACTTCTTTATTATTCAGCGCCTCGTTAGGCAGCACATAATCATTGAAGTTGAGAACCTCAACATCAAGTTTGTATTTATCTTTTGCGACCTGCTGAACCACCTGCCAGATCGCCTCATCCGGCCCGGTATTAATGGCAACTTTGACTTTGTTATCGTCATCTTTCGAGCAGGCGGATAATAATAAAACAGAACTGGCGAGTAATGCCGTAAACAGACCTTTCATTATCAGAAATCCCTCAGGTAGTAGATGATTTCAAAGATAATACAGAACGGGCAGGTTGCGAACTCGCGCCGGGATATATCTTATAACCGCAAGGCCATTATCGGGCATAAAATAACCAGCGCTGTCGTCAGCCGCTATTTACCATGATTATTTGAGGCGGCGAAACAGTAATCAGTCGCCCGGACAGCAGGCCCGTCACCGCCATTTTCTTCTAAGCTTACTTCTCATTCATGACCGGCACGCTTCCGGAAAACAGGGATTATCATGTCGAAGCAAAAGAACGAAATTAACGCCGTTGAGGTGATGCGCAGCAGCCAGGCCTGGAACGGCGAGGTAATTGATGCTTATCCCGCTGGCGAACCTGAACTGACCGTAATGCGGCTGTCGCTGCCTGCCCATACCTCGCTCCCCTGGCATACCCATCCGATGCCAAATGCGGCGTTTATTCTCTCCGGCACCCTGATCGTCGAAGATAAAGAGAGCGGCGAGCAGCGTACGTTTCACGCGGGAGAGGCCCTGAATGAAACCGTCAACAGCGCACACCGGGGATACACGCTGGAAGAGCCTGCCGAACTGGTGATCACCTATGCCGGTGTAAAGGGGCAGGATCTGAGTGAACCTCTGCCAGGTGAGCCGGAGGAGTTTTAGGGCAGGGGCGCGCGGACGCTGTTATGCCGGAGAATGAGCCTGCGGCGCACCGCCAAACCCGGCCTCCCGCAGCCGCGCCTGCGCCCGGTCGGTCAGCAGAAACCCGGCCAGCGGCTGCGCCTCCGGGGTAAGGATGGCGCAGCAGTAACGCGCTACCGGATTAAACGCGGGCGGGATTGCCATCACCGTCAGCCCGGCAATCCGGCGCAGCGCCGCCCGATAGCTGGCATAACCGATGAACAGATCGGCCCGATCTTCCAGAATAAGCCATTCCGCCGCCAGCCTGCCCGGCGGGATCGGGGGGGAGTGGCGTCCACCGACCCTTGCTCTGGCCCGCTGACGCACCGCTTCCCCCGCCTTTCCCATCCGGGAAAAGAGCTGTTGCGCATAGTCACCGCCGGGATCGTCGCCCGGCGTGGAGGTGGCGATCCGCAGCCTGTCACGGGTCAGCAGTGTGAACCAGTCGTCGCCCGCCTGAAGCCGATCGCTGCGCACGGTAAGGCAGAGCGTATTGGTGGCAAAGGGCAGGGTTGCCAGCGCCTGACCCGCCTGCCGCAGCCGCTGCGGATGATCTTCGCTGGCCGAGACGAAGAGATCGCAGACCAGTCCCGCTTCAATCTCTTCACGCAGCAGACCGGCCGGACCAAACCGGGTCTCCACCGGCGCCGGGAAGGAGGCCATCAGCGCGGGCCAGACCGGTTTCAGACTGCCCGCCACCGCCACCCTGAGCATCACTCCGTTGCCTGCCAGTGGGTGCGATAGAAGCGCTGATACCACTGATTGGCCAGCCGGGTCATATCCACATCCTGAAACGTCTGCGGATAGAGTTTTTTCGCCATCCAGAGTTCCCCCAGCCCCATCGCTTCCGGCATCGGATAGCCCCAGGCCTTGGCGTAGTCCGGCATCAGATAAACGCGATGGTGTTTAACCGCATCGATGCTCTGCCATTGCGGGGATTGCGTGATCGTCTGTACTACACCGGGATAGCGGTTCTGCACAAAAATAACCTGCGGGTTCCAGCTGATCACCTGCTCCATTGAGACCGTCTTAAATCCCGTAATGGTCGCGGCGGCGACGTTGACTGCACCCGCATGCTGCATCATCAAACCGGTGTATTTGCCCGCACCATAGGTGGTCAGTTCCGGATTCGCCATATAGGCGCGAATGCGTTTATCCGCCGGGATCGCCTTGAGACGGTCGCGGACAATCTGCCGACCCTCATCGGTGGCCGCGATCAGCGCCTTCGCTTCAGCGGGTTTATTAACGATCTCGCCAATCAGTGTGATGCCTTCGCGCAGCCCCTTATCGTAGGCGGTTTCCTCGTCGCTCATCGTCGGATTCATTCTGGTTTTTTCACCGGGCCGATCGTGACGCAGAGAGATAGCCACCACCGGAATGCCGAGGGCGCTGATGCTGTCGATCATCGCCTGCGGCGCATAGTTAGTGACAAACACCACCTGCGGATGCAGCGCCACCAGTGTTTCCGGATCGACGTGCGTCAAATCGCCGAGGGTGGCTTTCTGATTCAGTTCCGGTGCCAGACGCGCATAGCCATCGCCCAGCTCCTGCTTCCAGTTCGCCATCACCCCGACAATCTTATCGGTGGCGTTCATCTGCACCAGCAGATTCAGGGTCTGATGCTGGAGTACCACCACGCGGTCGACGCGATCAGGAATCGTAACCTGACGGCCAGTCTGGTCAGTGCTCTGACGCGACGCCTGAGATGCCAGGGGAAGAACGGCCAGTAAACCGAGGGTGCATACCTGCCAGAAACGCTTCATTACGGCTCCTCAAATTTCGTTATGCACAGGATTATATAACGAAGGAGAAAGGGCGTCACGGTCTGCCGCCATTTTCAGCGGCGGTCAGCGTGACAGATTGAGACTGCCGGAACGCCGTCAGCAGGGCACCGATTATGTGCAACGCGCGCCGCTGGCTCCCCATCCCGGTGCCTTCTGCTTTCTGACCTCGTTAACCGACTGATTCTGTGCGATTTAAATTCTGGTACGCCAATTGCAGGTCTCACGGCAGTAAGCAGCGTAAGACACAAGATCATCAATAGCTGGCTAGGGTTCCGGTTCACGCAGGTGAATGGCTGGTCCGAGAGCTGGCGACCTCTGCGAGGTTACACGGCGGGACAAAAGCCCGGGAGACAGCGGCACCATCTGGTGTCCTGCGCTGCTCCCTTTTTTTGTGCCAACCAGAGGTCAACCATGAAGAAATCCCCCCTCCTGACACTTGTTATGTCGCTGGCGCTGCTGGTCAGCGCCCCCTCGTTTGCCGCGGCGAAAAAAGAGTTCAACATCTGCTGGACCATCTATGCGGGCTGGATGCCCTGGGGCGCCATCAGCAATGAGAAGATCATTGATAAATGGGCCAGCAAATATGGCATCAAAATTCACATCACCCAGCTGAACGACTATATCGAGTCGATCAACCAGTACACGGCGGGCCAGTTCGACGGCTGCACCATGACCAATATGGATGCCCTGACCATTCCGGCCGCCGGGGGCGTTGACTCTACGGCGCTGATCACCGGCAGCTATTCCGACGGCAACGACGGCATCGTCCTGAAAGGAACCGGAAAGAAACTCAGCGATCTGAAAGGGATGTCGGTCTATCTGCCTGCGCTGTCGGTTTCTCACTATCTTCTGGTCCGGGGGCTGGAGACGGCCGGGTTGCAGGAGAAGGATGTCAAAGTGGTGAACACCTCGGATGCCGATATCGTCCCGGCCTTTGGCACCAGCGGCGTTAAGGCGGCCGTCGCGTGGAATCCGCAGCTGTCGGTAATTAAAAAGACGCCGCAGACCACCGAAGTGTTCAGCTCCTCCGCCGTACCGGGTGAACTGATTGACATGATGGTAGTGAATACCGACACCCTGAAAGAGAACCCGGCACTGGGCAAGGCGCTGACCGGGGCCTGGTTTGAGATGATGGGGAAGATGCAGGCCGGGGATACACAGGCGCTGAGCGCGATGGCCGCCGATTCCGGTACCGATCTCGCCGGTTATCAGGCGCAGCTGAAAACGACCCACCTGTTCCCGACGCCCGCCGAAACCACCACCTTTGTCAGCTCGCCCGACCTGCCGAAAACCATGCAGCGCGTTGCCGCGTTCTCCTTTGATAAGGGCTTGCTGGGAGAGGGCGCGCAGAGTGCGGACTTCATCGGGATGCAGTTCCCTGGCAATGTCACCGTCGGTGATCCCGCCAACATCAAACTGCGCTTTGACGATAGCTATCTGAAGATGGCCGCCGCAGGCAAGCTCTAATTACTGACTCCGGGAGTTCAAGCCATGCGCCATATCAACCGCTATCCCCGCCAGGGAATGCGCCTGATGCTGATGCTATTACCCTTTGTGCTGCTGGCCGCCGCCTGGTTTATCAGTTCGGCGGTGCGCCTGGAGGCGAATCCGCATGACAAGCTGCTGCCGGGCCTGTCGCAGATGATCGCGGCCATCGATCGGATGGCCTTTACGCCGGACAAGCGCAGCGGGGAATTTCTGCTGTGGGCAGACACCTGGATCAGCCTGAGCCGCCTGCTGACCGGGCTGGCGATCTCATCGCTGATCGGCCTGTGCATCGGCATCGCGGCGGGTGTCTTCCCGATGAGCCGCGCGGCGCTGTCGCCCTTTATGACCGTGGTATCGATGATCCCGCCGCTGGCGCTGCTGCCGATGCTGTTTATCGTCTTCGGGCTGGATGAGCTGTCAAAAGTGATGCTTATCGTGATCGGTATTACGCCGATGCTGGCGCGCGATCTGGAACAGCGGGCGCGGGAGATCCCCGCCGAGCTGTTCATCAAGGCGCAGACCCTGGGGGCCAACAGCTGGACGGTGGTACTGCGCGTGGTGTTGCCGCAGCTGCTGTCACGGCTGATCACCTCGCTGCGGCTGCTGCTCGGGTCGGCGTGGCTCTTTCTGATCTCCGCCGAGGCGATCTCCGCCACGGCCGGTCTGGGCTATCGCATTTTCCTTGTGCGCCGCTATATGGCGATGGACGTCATCATCCCCTATGTCATCTGGATCACGCTGCTGGCGTGGCTGATGGATCTGGCGCTGCGTCAGCTGCACAAGGCCTGTTTCCCCTGGGCGGAAGGAGGCCGGGAATGAGTTTCATCGATATCAAAAACATCTGGCAGGAGTATGGCGACCATGTGGTGCTGGAGCGCATCAACCTGCAGGTGAAAGAGGGCGAGTTCTGTTCGCTGGTGGGCGCGTCGGGCTGTGGGAAATCGACGTTTTTGCGGCTGCTGCTTGGCCAGGAGAAGCCCACGCGGGGCGCGATCACGCTGGACGGCGCGCAGCTGTCCGCCGAACCCGATCGCAGCCGTGGCGTGGTATTTCAGCGCTATTCAGTGTTTCCGCACCTGAACGTGCTGGATAACGTCGCTGTCGGCCTTGAACTGCCCGCCTCGCCGTTTCTGGGACGGCTGATCGGTGCCCGGAAACGCCAGGCCCGTGAGCAGGCAAAAGCGATGCTGGAGAAGGTCGGGCTGGGCCATGCGCTCGACAAATATCCGGCGCAGCTCTCAGGCGGTATGCAGCAGCGACTGGCGATCGCTCAGGCGTTTGTGATGCAGCCGCGCGTGCTGCTGCTGGATGAGCCGTTTGGCGCGCTGGACCCCGGCATTCGCAAAGATATGCACGCGCTGCTGCTTCAGCTCTGGAGCGAAACCCGCATGACGGTGTTTATGGTCACCCACGACCTGGCCGAGGGCTTTAATCTCGGCACCCGGCTGCTGGTCTTTGACAAGGTCCGCCTCGATCCTCAGGCCCCGAATGCGTGGGGCGCGCGGATCACTTACGACATCCCGCTCAACGAGACCCGGCTCTCTCAGCTGGCGACCGGCACGCAAAACAACCTCTATCCGATTAAGGAGATCGCCCGATGACCACACTGTTTCATTCCGCCCCGGCCCTGCGCGAAGAGCGGCTGCCGGGTGGCGCCCATACCTCACTGATTCTGCGCAAAGGGCAGATTCTGCGCCTGACCGATATCGACGGCGGCGCTAACGTCAGCATGATGATGCTCAATCCTCACGAAAAAAGTGAGCGCCTGAACCTGCCCGACACCCTGAAAGGGCAGCACACCGCGCGGCTGACGCGCGGACACTGTTTCTACTCTGATATGGGCCGCGTGATGGCGGCGATCGTCGCCGATAGCTGCGGCTGGCACGATCCCTTTGGCGGCGTACTCAACGCGGCTGAGACGCAGGAGAAGTATGGCACAGGGCGCTATCAGGAGCTGCGCAACGGCTTCTACCGCAACGGTGTGGATAATCTGCTGGTTGAGATGGGCAAATGGGATCTGGGCCTGGCGGATCTGCTGATGGTGGTGAACTTCTTCAGCCGGGTCACGGTGGATAACGCAGGCCGGTTTACATTCACCCCGGATAACAGCCGTGCGGGCGACTACGTGGAGCTTTACGCGCCGATGGATGTGCTGCTGATCCTCACCGCGCTGCCGCATCCGCAGGATCCGGTAACGGAATACAACCCGCGCCCGGTCCAGCTGAGCTGGTATCAGGCCGACGACAGTCAGGCCGTGACGGACGCCATGCTTACGCGCGATGAGAACCAGCGCGCATTTCAGAACACCCGCTTTTTTGCCCTGTAAGGAGGCTGCCATGACCCTCATTCACTCTGAACGTTCTCCCGAAGAGGCGTGCTATCGCCATCAGATCCCGGCGGGCGAGCCGTGGCTGTTTGAAGTCAGAAAAGGCCAGACGCTGCGCCTGCTCGACCTCGAAGGCAATCAGGCGATCGATACCCTGTTTTATAACGCCGACAACCCACGGGAGCGATACGATCCGCAGCGTACGCTGCGCCGTCAGGGCAATGTCTATCTGACCACCGGCAGCGTGCTCTTTTCAAACCTGGGAAATCCGCTGCTGACTATCGTCGCCGACACCTGCGGTCGTCACGACACCCTGGGCGGCGCCTGCTCGCAGGAGAGCAACACGGTGCGCTACGCCCAGGATAAACGCTACATGCACAGCTGCCGCGATAACTTTCTCTGCGCCTGTCTGCACGATGGTCGCCTGCACAAGCGCGATATCGGCGCCAATATCAATTTCTTCATGAATGTGCCGGTCACGCCCGAAGGGGGGCTGACCTTTGCCGATGGCCTGTCCGCGCCCGGCAAATATGTGGAGCTGGTGGCGGAGTGCAACGTGATGGTGCTGATCTCCAACTGTCCGCAGCTGAATAACCCCTGTAACGGCTGGAACCCGACGCCCGCCGAAGTGCTGGTCTGGAACTGAGCCGCGCCATCCGCTGAACATGCCGCCCGCGCGTTTCCTGCGCGCCGGTCAGCCCCGGGGACGACCCCAGGGAATATCGATTGTGGCGGGACGACCCGCCTCCCTGAGAGTTCGCTTATGTTTGATACCTTACTGATTGCTAACCGCGGCGCGATCGCCTGCCGCATTCTGCGCACGCTGCGTACTATGCAGGTAAAAGGCGTGGCCGTTTACGCCGAGGCCGATCTGAGCAGCTTACACGTGCGTGAAGCGGACAGGGCGATCAGCCTTGGCGACGGACCCGCAACGGACACCTATCTGGTGAGCGAAAAAATCATCGCTGCCGCCCGGCAAAGCGGGGCAACGGCCATCCATCCCGGCTACGGCTTTCTGTCAGAGAATGCGGCCTTTGCGGAAGCGTGCGAGGCGGCGGGGCTGGTTTTTGTCGGCCCCACGCCGTCGCAGCTGCGAACCTTCGGCCTGAAACATACCGCCCGTGCGCTGGCGAAAGCCCAGGGAGTGCCGCTGCTGGAAGGCAGCGAACTGCTGGCGGACATCGACGAGGCCTGTCGCGCAGCAGAAGAGGTCGGCTATCCGGTCATGCTGAAAAGTACCGCGGGCGGCGGCGGCATCGGGATGCGCGTCTGTCGTGATGCCCGGGCGCTGGCCGAGGCGTTTGAAACGGTGCGCCGTCTGGGCCAGAACAACTTCAGCGACGCCGGGGTATTCCTGGAAAAATATATTGAGCGCGCCCGCCATCTGGAAGTGCAGATCTTCGGTGACGGCGCGGGGGAGGTGATCGCGCTGGGGGTGCGTGACTGCTCGGTGCAGCGGCGGAACCAGAAAGTCATCGAAGAGACCCCGGCGCCGAACCTGCCAGCCGGTATGGCGGAGGCGCTCTGCCAGGCCGCCATCGCGCTGGGCAAAGCAGTGAACTACCGCAGCGCCGGGACCGTCGAGTTTGTCTATGACAGTGCCGCGCAGCAGTTCTATTTTCTGGAGGTCAACACCCGGCTGCAGGTTGAACATGGCGTCACAGAGCAGGTGTGGGGCGTGGACCTGGTGCAGTGGATGATTGCGCTGGCCGCAGGCGATCTCCCTCCGCTCCGCACGCTGGCCGCCACGCTGACGCCGCAGGGCCATGCGGTGCAGGCGCGCCTCTATGCGGAAGATCCGGGGCGGCAGTTCCAGCCGTCGCCGGGGCTGCTGACCGACGTTTTCTTCCCGGAGAGCGGGGATAAGACGCTGCGTATCGACCGCTGGGTGGAAGCGGGGTGTGAGGTGCCGCCCTTCTTCGACCCGATGCTGGCAAAAGCGATCGCCTGGCGGCCCTCCCGCGTAGAGGCTATTGCCACCCTGACAGAGGCACTGGCGGAAATCCGTCTCTATGGCGTCGAAACCAACCGCCGCTATCTGCAGCAGATCCTGGCTTTTGAACCCTTTACCTCCGGCGAGCCCTGGACGCGCTGCCTGGAGCAGCTCCGCTATCAGGCGGCGACCTTTGAGGTCATCAGTGCGGGCACGCAGACCAGCGTTCAGGACTATCCGGGCCGTCTGGGTTACTGGGCGGTCGGTGTGCCGCCGTCAGGCCCGATGGACGATCGCGCCCTGCGGGCGGGCAACCGCCTGCTGGGCAATGGTGAAGGGGATGCGGCGCTGGAAATCACCCTTAACGGGCCTGCCCTGAAATTTAACACAGCGGTCGAGGCGGTAATCTGCGGTGCGCCGCTCAGCGTCACGCTGGACGGGATCGCACAGCCGATGGACACCGTTTTCACCATCCCGGCCGGGGCGACCCTGAAGCTGGGCGCGATCACCGGCGCGGGCGTGCGAAGCTACCTCTGCCTGAGCGGCGGTATTCAGGTGCCGGACTATCTGGGCAGCAAAAGTACCTTCACGCTCGGTCAGTTTGGCGGGCACGCCGGACGGGCGCTGCGCAGTGGTGATGTACTGCATCTGGCCCCCCGCGCCACGCGCGCGACCGGGGCAGAACTGCCTCCTGCGCTGCGCACCCGTCCTGGCGCACTGCGGACGCTGCGCGTGATCTATGGCCCGCACGGTGCGCCAGAGTTCTTTGCGCCAGACTATATCGAGACCTTCTTCGCCACGGAATGGGAGGTTCACTTCAACTCCAGCCGCACCGGTGTACGTCTGATTGGCCCCAAGCCGATCTGGACCCGCGACAGCGGCGGGGAGGCTGGCCTGCACCCCTCGAACATTCATGACAACCCCTACGCCATCGGCGCGGTCGATTTCACTGGTGACATGCCGGTGATCCTGGGCCCGGACGGGCCGAGCCTCGGCGGGTTCGTCTGTCCGGTGACGGTCATTGAGGCGGATCTGTGGCAGATGGGCCAGCTCAAAGCGGGCGATAAAGTGCAGTTTGTGGCGGTGGAGATTCCCGTCGCCCGTCAGCTGGCCGTTGCCCGTCACCGCGAACTGACCACGCTGCAGCCGCAGGAGATTCACTGGCAGCCTGCGCCGCTGACGTCACCGGTGGTGATGAGCTGTGGCGAAGCGGACAAACGTCTGGTCGCCCGTCTTTCCGGTGACACCCATCTGTTGCTGGAGGCAGGTGAGCCGGAGCTGGATCTGGTGCTGCGTTTCCGAATTCATGCGCTGATGCAGGCGCTGGAGGCGCAATCCCGTGACGGCATTATCGATATCACACCCGGCATCCGCTCGCTGCAGATCCACTTCCGGCCGGAGACCCTGGCACCAGAAAGGCTGCTGACCTGGGTGCGCGGAGAGTGGGAGACGGTCTGTCTGAGTGATGATCTTCAGGTTCCCTCGCGCGTCGTGCATCTGCCGCTCTCCTGGGATGATCCAGCCTGTCAGCAGGCGGTGGAGAAATATATGACTACCGTGCGCCGGGACGCGCCCTGGTGCCCGGATAATCTGGAATTTATCCGTCGTATCAACGATCTGCCGGATAAACAGGCGGTCTGGAACACCGTTTTTGATGCCAGCTATCTGGTAATGGGGCTGGGTGATGTCTATCTGGGCGCGCCCGTTGCCACGCCGCTGGACCCCCGTCATCGGCTGGTTACCACCAAATATAATCCGGCCAGGACCTGGACGGCGGAGAACTCGGTGGGCATCGGCGGCGCCTATCTGTGCGTGTATGGCATGGAGGGGCCGGGTGGCTATCAGTTTGTGGGACGGACGCTGCAGATGTGGAACCGCTATCATCAGGTCGCTGACTTCGATAGCAAACCCTGGCTGCTGCGCTTTTTCGACCAGATCCGGTTTTATCCGGTTTCGGCCAGTGAGCTGCTGCAGATCCGCCGCGATTTTCCGCTCGGCCGCTATCCGCTGCGTATCGAACACTGCACGCTGCGGCTGGCGGAATATCAGGCTTTCCTCGCCCGTGAAGCAGAGAGTATTGATGCCTTCCGCCAGCATCAGCAGAGCGCGTTTAACGCGGAGCGCGACCGCTGGATTGCCAGCGGACAGGCCCATTTCGACAGTCAGGAAGCGGTCGCTGAAGAAGGCGGTGAGATGCCGTTGCAGCCGGGCGAGCAGGGGATCGAAAGCCCGATCTCCGGCAACCTCTGGCAGGTGCAGGCAACGGCAGGCAGCCGGGTGCGTGCGGGTGACACCCTGGTGGTGCTGGAATCGATGAAGATGGAGATCCCGCTCATTGCGCCGTGTAACGGCATCGTTCAGCAGGTGAGCGTTCAGCCGGGCGGCGCGGTGCGGGCAGGGCAAAGGGTGGCCGTGATCGTTGAGGATAACGCGTAACGTAGCGTGACAGGGTCACGCTCTGATCCTGCGTCCGTCAATCAATCAGGGCGGGCGCAGATTGTCACGATACCCCTTCTCCGGCCAGGCCGACAAGCCAGTCGATCATCGCCGCACTGCCTGGCAACTCCCGCGTGCGTGGCGGCCAGGCGAGGTAATAGGGCTTACTTAACGGCAGGCTGAGTGCGTCTGCCACCACAAGTTCGCCGCGCGCCAGCTGCGGCGCGGTCAGGCGGCGCTGTCCGAGCAGCAGCCCGGCCCCTGCGACGGCGGCGTCAATCGCCAGCGAGGTGAGGTTAAAGCTGTACCCCGGCTGGGGCAGCGGCTCGTCCATGCCTCTGGCCTGAAACCAGCTGCGCCAGTCCGGCAGAAAACGCCCCTCCTGTCCCCAGTCCAGATGGATCAGCGGCGCACGGCTGAAGATCTCTGTCGCCGTAAAGCGTTGCAGCAGCGCAGGGCTGGCGACCGGCAGCACCTCATCATGGAACAGCCACTGTTTTTCAAGCTGCGGATAGCGGTCTTCGCCAAAACAGAGGACAAAATCCGCAGGCATCGCCTGAAAATCGACCTGCGCGTGCGTACCGTGCAGCGCCAGATCGACATCCGGACACCGTTCGCGCCAGCTCGCCAGCCGGGGCATAATCCAGTCTGACGCCAGCGACGGCAGGGCATAGATTGTCAGTTTCGGCGCACGAACCGCATCGCGAATATTCTGCTGGCCAAGATGCAGAATATCAAAGGCTTCGGTGACGTAGCGCAGATACTCTTTTCCGGTCTCGGTCAGCACCACACCACTCTGTGTGCGCAGAAACAGAGCACTGCCAAGTTGCTCCTCCAGCTGGCGGATCTGCTGGCTGACCGCCGCCGGGGTCAGGGCCAGCTGGGCAGCCGCTTTTGCCAGGCTGCCCAGTTCGGCCGCGACTTTGAAGGCGTGTATCACGCTGATTTTTGGCAACCTGGCTATTCTGGCTGGCATTAACGCTTCCTTATGAGGGCATTAAGTTTTTATCGTTACATAGCTTCGCGGATGAAAGATAGAGTAACACTACACCTGCTGCTGATGAGAAATGATGCTATGAGTGATGCCCTGGTTCGTCTCGATATCCATCCGCTGGCCGATGATGGCTGGCGTCAACGCTGTCGTGAAGCGTTAAACCACTCTGGCGCACTGGTTCTGCGTCAGTTTTTACAGCCTCAGGCGCTGGCGGTGATTATCGAAGAGGGCAACGCTCAGCGTCATCTGGCTTATCACACCCGCAGCAGACATAACGTGTATCTGATGAAGCCGGATGCGGCGTTCAGCGACGCACATCCGCGAAACCGGGAGGTGGTCAGCACCAAAGGCTGCATCACCGATGATGTGATTGCGGCCAGCTCACCGCTGCGCCAGCTTTACAATGATGCGCTGTTCAAACGCTTCCTGTGCGACGTGCTGGGTGAGGAAACGCTCTATCCCTACGCCGATCCGCTCTCGTCAATTAATCTGCACTATGCCTCTGACGGCCAGGAGCTGGGCTGGCACTTTGACAACTCCTCGTTCGCTATCACCTTACTGGTACAGAAGCCGCTGGCAGGCGGGGTGTTTCAGTATGTCAACGATCTGCGCGACGCCGATGCGGGCGGGATGAACTTCTCAGGTGTCGAGGCGGTGCTGGATGCGCGGCAGGCGGTGAATTCGCTGGCGATCGATGCCGGCGATCTGGTGCTGTTTCGGGGCCGTAACGCCCTGCATCGCGTCACGCCGACAGAGGGCGAGGTGACGCGAATGCTGGCCGTGCTGGCTTACAACACACAGCCCGGTATCGCGCTGTCGGAAACCGCACGGATGACCTTCTACGGCAGACTCTGAGCCCGCCGCACGTTCGCCGGGCTGATGCGCCGCTGACCGCGGTCAGCGCGCACGTGTTACTCCCGTGGCGGCGCGCCGGGGATTGCGCGTCGGAGGAAATCGACAAAGGCCCGGACCCTGGCGGAGAGATGCCGGTTCTGCGGGTAGAGTATTGAGAACTGCCGCGAGCGCCCGCTATAGTTCTGCAGGACTTCGGTCAGGGCGTTTCTATAGAGGGCAGATTCGGCGATGAAGTGATAAAACTGGAACAGCCCGCCTCCCGCCACCGCCCAGCTGACCGCGCCCAGAACATCGTCAGAGACGCTGTAGGGACTTCTGACGTTAATATCGACAGGCTGCCCGTTTTCATCGCGGAATTCCCACGGCATCGGTTTGCCCGAGCTGGGCAGAATAAACCTGATGCAGTCATGCTGATCCAGATCGTCGAGCGTGACGGGTTGGCCCCGGCGACGCAGATAATCCGGCGAGGCAAAAATCCCCAGCGTCGCGTCCTCCAGTTTGTGCGCAATCAGGCTGGAATCCTTTGGTGTCCCCAGACGGATAGCGAGATCGAACCCTTCGTCCACGAAATCGATGACCCGGTTGGCAATACTGATATCGAGTTCGATCTGCGGATGCTCTGCCTGAAAGCGCGGGAGCAGGGGAAGGAGACGATGATGCGCGTAAGGCGTGCCGACGCTGACCCGCAGTCGCCCGCTGGGGATCTTCTGCGTGCCGGTAATGACCCGTTCGGCTTCTGCAATCTGTTCCAGCGCCTGCTGACACTGCCTGTAGTAGATCTCACCTTCATTTGTCAGCCTGATGTTTCTTGTCGTTCTGGCAAAAAGCCGCACGCCTAACCGGGCTTCGAGACGGCTGATCGATCGACTGACCGACGCGGGCGTCAGGCCCAGCAGCTCTGCGGCAGCGGTAAAACTGTGCAGCTCGGCCGCTCTGCAGAAGAGTTCGATACTGCCCAGCTGAACGGGATCGAAGCTTCTCATTTGTTCACCTGTGTAACAAGTCAATTGCCTGAAGGGCACTTTATCATCTTTAACCGATTCAATAGAGTGACTTCAACGGTGACCCTTACCGGATCACCCCATATATCGCAGACCCGGAATGAAAGGATAAAATGCAAAAGATTTTCAAAACGCTGGCGCTTATGCTACTGGTGACCAGTGCAACCGCCTTTGCGGCCAGCAAGGGCGAAGTACTGGTTTTGCTCTCAGGTAAAACAGAATTACCGCTGCAGAATAATAAGACGTTCCCCTCCGGCTATTATCTGAATGAATTTGGCGTGCCTGCCGATGCGCTGATCCGGGCAGGCTATCATTTAACGGTCGTCACCCCGGAGGGCACTCAGCCGCGTGCCGACAAGCGTTCACGCGATGCGCTGTACTTTGGCGGCGATGTAAACGAGATGCACCGGATTGAGGGCGTGGTCAGTGCGCTGACGCAGGCCGCTCAGGTGAAATCGCTGAAAACTGTTCTGGCTGCCGGACTGGATAACTATGACGCGCTCTTTATTCCCGGCGGTCATGCGCCGCTGATTGACCTGTCGAATAATCCGGAGGTCGGCAGACTGCTTCGTGATTTCCATCGGAAAGGGAAGCCGACCGCAGCCATCTGTCACGGCCCGATCACTCTCCTTGCCGCTCAGGATGATCCGCAGGGCTATGAGCAGGGGTTAGTGGCAGACAGAGACGTCAGCGCAGATCACTGGATCTACCGCGGCTATAAGATGACCATCTTTGCCGACGAGGAAGAGAAAATCTTCGAGGCCTCTTTAAAAGGCGAAAAGCTTCGCTATTACCCGGCCAGAGCGATGAGGCAGGCGGGCGGAAACATGAACTTTGCTGCCGCCTGGCAGCCGCATGTGGTGGTGGATCGTGAACTGATCACCGGGCAGAACCCGTTCTCAGACCATCTGCTCGCCTCAGCATTGCTGAAGGCGCTTGCAGCACGATAAAGGGGTTTTCGGTTGTCTCCGCACGGTAACCGGGATGGGCTATAAACAGTATCAGAGACCGCCGGCGGCAACGCGAAGAGGCGTTGCCGCCGGAATGGTCAGCAGGGCGGCTCCGTCCTCTGTCACCGGGGGCCTGGCCGCCTGCTTACCAAAACCTCTCTCTTTCTCTGACCAGAATCAAAGGAAACATAAATGTATAAGACAGACGCGTGGACCTGGCATCGCAATCCATCGCCCCTTCAGCTGAGCAAAGAAGAAAAATCATTATCACCGGGTGACGATGACGTGTTAGTCGAAAATCGTGCCGTCGGCCTTAATCCCGTCGACTGGAAACTGATGGAAGGGCTGTCTCCTGCCTGGCAGGCGGGCCAGATCCCGGGTGTCGATGGGATGGGGATTATTGTCGCGACCGGTAAGAATGTTGCGCATCTCCGTAAGGGCAGCCGGGTGATGTACCATACCGATCTTCGCCATCACGGCAGTTTTGCACGCCATACCCTGGTTAAGGCGAATGCCGTCATTGCCGTGCCGGATAACATCAGCGATGCCACCGCCGCCTCGCTTCCCTGTCCAGGGCTGACTGCCTGGCAGGCCATTAAAAAACTGCCCGATATTGCCGGGCAGACCGTACTGGTAAACGGTGCAGGGGGCTATGTGGGGAATCTGATTACGCAGCTTCTGATTAACCACGCCGCCCATGTTTATGTCACCGCCAGCGAGCGTCATCATAAAAAACTCTCTGCACGGGGCGTGATTCAGGCTTTTGACTACAAAGCGTCAGGCTGGAAAGAGGATTTCCGTCGTATGCTGGGCGAAAAAGCAGTGCACGCGGTGTTTGATACGGTAAACCAGCAGAGCGCGATCTCCCTCGCCGGAATACTGGGTTACTATGGTCATCTCGTCTGTGTTCAGGACAGAATCGAAACCGCGCCGCTGCCGGCGTTCACCACCAGTATTTCGTTACATGAGATCGCACTCGCATCCATTCATGCCTACGGAACAGCGCAGGATTTGAGTCAGCTCCGTCTGGCCGGTGAAACGCTGCTGAAGCAGGTCGGCAATGGTGAGTTACAGCTCGCAGCGCCAGAAACGGTGACCTTTGATGACATTCCGGCGGCGCTGGAGAAACTCAAGCGCAACAACGATGGCACCAAATATGTGGCGCTGATTGCACCGCAGTAAGGGGCTGACGCGCGTGTAGTTCAGTTAACGTTCCGCGCCCGTCATGGCGGCGGGCGCGGAAAAGTCATGGATTCATAACGGAGGGTGTCACTGAGAGCCTCGACTATGAATGCGCACAATCTATCTTATGTTAAATTAAAGCGCCCGATCTCTGTTACGTTTGCCACTCCACTCCCTTCCGGATTTAAAGCTGCACAAATGCTGCCTTTCAATCACCGGACAACACAACGTCTGGCCAGCCTGAGCAGACACTTCAACAATTCAGCCCGGTGAAAAAAGTCAGGCAAACCTGCCAGATCTCTTAGCCAGAAAAAAGCGCCTCGCCTGACCCGCTCAGGATTCCGCACCAGGCGCTCTGAAAAGCCGCCAACTAAGCATTCAGCTGATGGATAACGGTCGAAAACTCATTGACGCCGCTGTTAATCTCCTGGAAGCTCCGGCCCAGCTCGGTAATTTTGTCATTTTCGCGGGTGATGATGCTCTTTATCTCATCGAGCTGATGGTACATGTCGCTGATAAGCCGGTTATTCTCTTCGATTACCGCGGTGATTTTCTGGGTGGATGATGACGTGGACGCGGCCAGCCGCCTGACTTCGCCAGCCACAACTGCAAATCCTCTGCCCGCTTCGCCTGCCCGTGCTGCCTCAATCGCCGCATTCAGCGCCAGGATATTGGTCTGTGACGTTATGCTGCTGATTGTCGAGATTATCTCGCTGATGTTCGCCGCCGATTCGTAGAGCTTTTTACTCACCGTAACAGCCGCTTCTACCTTGTCTGAAACCAGCATCGAGTTTTTAACGGTTTCCGTTAACACGTCTTTGGCGTTGTGTGAAATCTGCGAGGTCTCTTCAGAGGTCGTCACCGCAATATCGGCGATTCTGCGCGAATTTTCGACTCTGACCGTAATGTCAGAGGCGATTTTAATCACCTTATCAATCGTGCCATACGCGTTAAGCACCGGCGTGTAATTCGCTTCCAGCCAGACACGTTCCCCTGCGGCGTTTTTCCTTTCGAATCGCCCGCTGAAAGAGTGACCGCTGCGGATTTTCGCCCAGAAATCGGGGTTCTTCGTATAGAAATCATTAAAACAGAACATCCGGTGATGCTTGCCGACGATATCACTGCGCTGATAGCCCATTAACTTCAGAAAGTTATCATTGGCATCTAACACTTCACCGTCGGTCGTAAACTCAATTAACGCCATTGAGGCGTTAATGGCGCTGATGATCGCCTCTTTGCTTTTAAGTGCTTTGTGTTCTTCCGTAATGTCACTGGCGATTTTTATCACCCGCACCACTTCGTTATGTTTATTTTTTACCGGGAAATAGGAACCGCCAATATAAAAAACGGATTTATCTTTCCGGCAGCGTTCAAAAACGCCGTTTATTGCGTTGCCCTGAGACAATGACTGCCAGAAGCTGGCGTATTCTGCCGTCTGCGTATAGGCGCTCTGACAGAGTGCGCGATGATGCAACCCCGTCACTTCACTCAGCGTGTAGCCTGTCATCGCGAGGAAAATATCATTCGCCTTAATAATCTTCCCCTGAGGAGAAAATTCAACCCATCCCATTGCGCCTTTAATAGCGCTGACATCATCAACCATTCCGGTGGCGTCTGATTTTATCGCTCTCTGGATGACTTCATTCACATTGAACATACAAACCTCAGAGGATGACTGTAATGTATCTTCATTTTTCGTTGACGTATTGCCGCATCAGATCAATGCCGGCTACATGTAAGAAAATCCTTTGTACGCCTTAAGCGTCACCGATATCGCCACGCAGACCGGAAAAACTCCCAGGCCTGGGCCTGCACATGGAAGCACACCTTCTAAGCATTATCGGAAGTGACCGGCAAGACTTTAACGGATATTAACTGTTAAGGGCGACTGCTGATTCGGGGTAACAGAAAGGGTGTTACGGATCTTCAGCTCGCAGTTAATGGAAACCGGAGCAGGATCCGGCAGGGATTGCGTTGCCGGTCAGGGAGGGCAGCAAGCGGATAAGGCCCTGGCGAGGACCAGGGCGTCAGGGCTGAGCAAAGAAAATATGTTTACTGTGAGTTAAAAATCAGACTACTTTGTAAAATTCCAGCGTCACGCCGGACGCGGTTCTTTCTGCGGCGCAGATAAACACCGATGTCGTGAGCCATGACAACTCAGGCACATCGGTTTCAAATACCGGGACGCTTCTGAAATAGATCTGTGAAGGCGGCAGTTCATCAAAAAAGCGCATGTCATCCCCGAACAGCTTCTCTTTAAATGCGTCAGGTACGCGACGAATGCCATTATTCTCGACGTAAACTGTACCCTGGCCGACCTGTAAGGCATAGCGGGCCGAGAGGCGGCAAATCCCATCAGGATCAATGAACTGGCTGTCGATACCCCCCGGCATGACCTGCCCGTTGAGCGCGCCGGAGACGGTGCCGGAGCGTATCGGGATAAGCTGGCGCTTCCCCTTTAAAGGGCTGCTGGAGATCACAACGGGTTTATCGACGTGAATATCAATTCTGAAGCTGTATTCGAGTGCGGGTAACATAGTTCCTCCTGTTATCCCGCCAGTATAGAGAGACCCGCAGAGCGCGGTATAGCTAATGATGCGCCTCACGCGTTAATTCACTCTTTAGCCAGAATGAAAAATCCCGGTACAAGAGGACCGGGATGAGTGCGTGGTTTACTCTTTTGCTATTGGCGTTTCACTTTCCTCAATCTTTGTCTCGCCCTGAATGGTGCTGATACGTTTTTCCACCTCACTGACCTGCTCGCGGCTGTGCAGCAGGGTATATGTCAGATCAAACTGCGTGCTGGCGCCCGGCTGCAGCTGCTTCACGCGTTTCTGCTCGCGTTCCACGGTCACCGGATAAGCATAACTGGTGCCCGGCTCGATGCCGGTCACATATCCCTGCTTCAGGGTGTCGGTGTTTTTCCACAGCGTCAGCACGGGCAGCTGGCGGGTATCAAACTGAATCGAAGCGCCACTGTTTCCCGCCTTGTTAACAACCGCAGCCACACTCTGATGATTGCTGTCAGAGAGAGGCTTGATGTTGAACACCATCTCATCGAAATCTCTGGTCGGCCCTTTATAGGTCTGCCACTCTTTCAGCCCGGCCTTCGCGTAGTCATTGAACGGGCTGATGCCGGACATCGGCGCGATGAAGCGGGCGCCCTCTTCCAGGATAGGCAGACCAAAGTTGCTGTGATAGATGATCTGATAATCGTGCGGATAGTCGGCATAATTCGTTAACACGTCATGCAGGCTGAAACTGTCGCTGCCCGGTACGTAGCGCAGTTCGGTCATGGTCTGAAGATCGGTTTTCTTGAAGGTGCTCTCTTTGATCAGGCCACGAATGCGAATCTCGTGCGGGGCTGCATCGGCGACCTCCACTTCCAGCTGAGAAACCGGCGTGTTGCCCGCTTTACCGTGCAGGGTGTAAATACGCCCCTCATTAGTAACCGGATGGCCGGTCCACTCATAGCCGCAGCGCACCATCATTTCGTTAAAGCCGTCCAGCCAGCCCAGACCGTTACGGCTCTCAAGATTGATATAGGCAGGATTGACCACCTCTTTGACCGGCGAATCCCAGCCCATGCGGGAACCAAAGCCTTCAACACGTAACAGGTTCATGCCGCGCGTCGGACTCAGCGTAATGGTCAGCCCATCCTGACTGTGGATGGTCAGAATTTTACTGCCCTCCTGCTTGCCGCCATGCAGCACCTTTTGCTCAATGCTGAACGGCTTACCCTGCGCTTTCAGCTCGCTGCTGGTGATCTTCCAGTTCCCCTGCTCGGTGCCCTGTTCAGCACTGGTCAGCACCCAGGTTTTTGCAGCCGCTGAGCCGGAAACCAGAACCGCCAGCATCGTTAACGTCAGTTTTATCTTCATCCTTTGCTCCATTAGCTGAATCGTTTTTTCATTCTGTAAGCGAAACTTACTGGCTGATGCCTTTCAGAAACGTGACCATGCTCACCTGATACTAAATTTGTATTTTTAAGCGGCATTAATGCGGACTGAATCACATAAATTCCGCATAAACAGGAATAACAACGGCGCATTATGAGACGCGGAAGGTCAGTAGCTTTACTCGATTCAGCGTTGATAACCCGACGAAAGATTAACCGGACGCTCACCTCCTGATAAAAATCCGTAAAAAACTTTAAAACCAGCGCAACTTTTTCCATTTCTAAGCGAACCTGTTAACAGAGGCAGCAGACAACTCCGTCTGTTCGTCAATGGAGAGAGTAATGCCAATGAAAAAGACCCTGAAAACCCTGGCCGTCGCGACGCTGCTGGCACTGAGTGTTCCGGCCACCTCCGCTTTTGCGGCATTAGAAGCCGGTCAGAAAGCGCCTGACTTTAAACTCGATGCCGCGCTGGCCGGTAAATCAACCACCTTCTCTCTGCAGCAGGCCCTGCAGAAAGGTCCGGTAGTGCTCTACTTCTTCCCCGCAGCCTTCAGCGCAGGCTGTACGCTCGAAGCGCATGATTTTGCTGAAGCGACGGACGAATTCAAAAAGCTGGGCGCGACAGTGATTGGTGTGACCGCAGGCAATACCGATCAGATTGCGAAGTTCTCGCAGCTGGAGTGCCGTGACAAATTCACCGTGGCCGCCGATCCGGGTGCGAAAGTCGCGACCGAATATAAAAGCACGATGGAGATGAAAGGTCAGAAAGTCTCAGACCGCACCTCTTACGTGATTGCCCCGGACGGCAAAATCCTGATGAGCTTCACCGATAAGAATCCGGATACGCACATCCAGAAAGCGATGGATGCCGTTAAACAGTACCGTCAGGCCAATCCGGCTTAACTTCATCATCTGAGCAGGTAAATCATGCTGACTGCGATTGCAGCCGCCTTCCTCGGCGGCATTATTCTGAACCTTATGCCCTGCGTGTTTCCGGTAATCTCGCTGAAAGCACTGAGCCTGATCCGCCATCATGACGCGCCCGGTCATGCCCGCGCAGAGGGCGTGGCGTTTCTGCTGGGTGTGGTGGTGACGATGGTGGCCCTGACCGCCGTGCTGCTGCTCGCCAGGGCGGGAGGCGCATCGGTCGGCTGGGGATTTCAGCTGCAATCGCCGCTGGTTATCGCCGCGCTGATTCTGGTGATGCTGGGGTCGGCGCTGAACCTACTCGGACTGTTTGAAGTCGGGCTGTCGATACAGCGCGTGGGCGGCATGGGCAGCGACCAGGGCGGACTGGTCGGCTCCGCCCTGACCGGCGCACTGGCGATTATCGTCGCCACGCCCTGCAGCGCCCCTTTTATGGCCAGCGCGGTCGGCTATGCACTGACCCAGCCTCCCCTAATCAGTCTGGTAATCTTTATCGCGCTGGCGCTGGGTTTTGCAGCGCCCTTCACCCTGATTTCGTTTTTCCCGCTGCTGGCGCGCATCCTGCCTAAACCCGGTGCGTGGATGAACACGCTGAAGCAGGGGCTGGCGTTTCCGATGCTGGGTGCGGTGGGCTGGCTGATCTGGGTGCTGGAGCGTCAGGCCGGATCGGCGGCGCTGGCCGCGATCCTGATCTGCTGCTTGCTTCTGAGTTTCGCCGCCTGGCTGTATGGCATGGCGCAGAAACGCCGTATGATGGGTCAGCGTCATGTGATGTTGCATGTTGCCACCGCGTTTTTTGTGGCGCTGGTGATCGTGCCGCTGATGAACCTGAACCGCTTTGCGAGCGCACCGGCCGAAACGGAGACCGCTTCTGAGGCCGCCGCCGCCGTTGCCTGGTCGCCGCAGAACGTCAATGCAATCAAAGGTCAGGGCAAGCCCATTCTGGTGAACTTTACCGCGTCCTGGTGTATTACCTGCCAGGTTAACGATCGGACATCGCTGTCGACCCAGGCGGTGAAAGCCGCGATGGCGCGCACCAGTACGATTTACATGGTTGCCGATTCCACCAAATATAATCCCGATGTCGAGCAGGCGCTCAGCGACTTTGGCCGTGGCGGGTTACCGCTCTATGTGGTCTATCCGGCTGATGGCGGTAAACCGGTGGTGCTGCCGCAGGTGCTGACGCCGGGCATTGTGATTTCCGCGCTGGATCAGGCGACAGAAAAAGGAAAGAAAACCTGAAACTGATGACGACAGGACTGGCTGACGCGTTGCCGGGGCAGCGCGACAGGAGAGTGACCTGCTGGTGACCGATGTCAGAGCGTGACCAACGCGCGCAGTGGCCAGCCCTGATGGCCCGCGCGCAGGCGGGCGACCGGGCTGCCTACAACCAGGTACTGAAAGCGATGGTTCCGGCCATCCGGGCACTGGTGCGCAAAAAAATCCATGATGAGGCGCTGACAGAGGATGTCATTCAGGAGACGCTGCTGGCCATTCATCGTGTGCGCCACACTTACGATCCTGAACGCCCGATCCTTCCCTGGGTTGCCGCCATCGCCTCGGCCCGGACGATCGATATGCTGCGCCAGCAGGGCCGTCGTCAGGAAATTCAGGATGAGGTGGCGCTGCACGCTGAGCCCGCCCAGCCTGCGGACGCCGCCGACGACACGGATCGTCTCTCCGGCTATCTGGAGACCCTGCCGCAGCGTCAGCGGACCATTGTCGAATCGGTTCATCTGCGTGAGCAGAGTCTGGCGCAGGCCGCCGCCGAAACCGACCAGTCGCTCTCTGCGGTTAAATCCCTGTTGCATCGCGCAATGGTTAATCTTCGTAAATTCGGACGGACGCAGCATGAGAAATCATGACCAGTTAATTAACCAGCTCAGTGCTTCCGCACAGCCGGTCCGCCGCGTCTGGCCGACCGCCTGGCGCGTCGCGGGCTGGATCGCGCTCGCCCTGCCCTGTGGCGCGCTGACCAGCTGGGCATTTCATACCCGGCTCACTGACTGGTCTCAGCCTGGCGCCCTCGTCGCGCTGGCGGCCCTGCTGCTGTCGCTCGTTATCGCGGGCAGCACGCTGGCCGCCGCCTTCACGCTGAGTATTGCCGGCAGAAAACCGGTCAGCCTCCGCTGGCCGCTGCTGATGATCGGCATCTGGCTGGCGCTGAACCTGATCAACCTGACTTCAGAAACCCCGCCTGCGGGTGCGGCCCGGTTGGGTGAAGGGATCCACTGCTATCTGTTTATGCTGTCGGCCAGCCTGCCCATGATGCTGATGTCGGTGTTTACCCTGCAGCGTACCCGCTCACTTTATCCTGCGCGCAGCCTGGCGCTGAGCGGCTGCGGTAGCGCGTTTACCGCATCGATGCTGCTGTCGCTCTGCCATGATACGCACCTGCATCTTATCGATTTCTCCATGCATCTGGCGGCAGGCATAACGATTGTGGTGCTGACGGTCGTCGCAGGTCGTCGCTGGATCCGGCTGGGCGACTGACCGCAGAGAGAGGCTGTTCACGCTGAAAAGAGAGTGTCGTGATTCACATTACGGCATCAGGCCGTGGATCCTGCTGTTTGCCCTTTGCTTTATGCCTGAGAGAATCCGACACCGGGCCAGTCTCTGGTCCGGACTGAATGGCGGTAGCTTTCACATTACAGGAGATAACGATGGACAATGAGATGACAGGACAATGCCACTGTCGCGCGGTGGCCTTCCGGGTGACGCTGAAGGATGGATTTAATACGGTGCGCCGCTGCAACTGCTCATTTTGCCGGATGCGTGGCGCGGTGGTGGTGTTTGCGACCAGCGTGGCGCTGATTCGGGGCGAAGCGCAGCTTACTGAGTACCGTTTCAACAGTAAGGCGGTGGGCCACTACTTCTGCGCCGCCTGCGGTATTTACACCTTTCATCAGAGCCGCTCGCAGCCCGAACAGTTCGGGGTCAACGTCGCCTGTCTGGAAGGGATATCACCCTTTGATTTCACCGATGTGCCGGTCTCCGATGGCATCAATCATCCCAGGGATGGCGGTGCGGGCGGTGTAGCCGGTCATCTGGTCTACACCCCCACGCAATCCTGACACTAAACAGGCAGATCTATTCCCGGCTGCTTTTGCCGCTGAAACGGGTGATCGGTTTCTGCTCGTCGCGGTCGATCTGTTGTGAGAACACCTTCAGCGCCGCGATGACCGGGCGCAGTCCGCGCCAGAGATCTTCATCATTCAGCAATCGTATAATGCCGCGAATGCCCGGCGCGGCTTTTTCCTGCCGGGCTTCATCGCGCACCGGTTTGACCGCCATCGCCGCATCGCGAACGGCGAGCAGCAGATGATTGAAGCGTTCCGGCGGAACACTGCCCAGCATCATCATCAGTAGCGAAAGGTTCTGAAGAGCATTCTGGGTGCCAGGCTGATTAAGCCCGGAAACCAGAATCTTTCCCACCTCACTGTTGGACTTCACCAGGTCGTTTGCCAGCCGCAGGAAACCGTGCTGG
Source organism: Pantoea phosphatilytica (assembly GCF_051025615.1). NCBI lineage: Bacteria > Pseudomonadati > Pseudomonadota > Gammaproteobacteria > Enterobacterales > Erwiniaceae > Pantoea > Pantoea phosphatilytica. Next base: position 271,632 of record NZ_JBPFDF010000004.1, on the reverse strand, counting down.
TGGAGATTTTCGATCAACTCATCCATCGCTTCACGGGCGGTTGGCTCGGTACGTGCAGGCGTGACCTGATATTTCATCCGTTCTGCCATCAGAATTTCTCCGGTTTTTCGACGTGTTCAGGCGGTTCGCGGTAGCCAGCCTGCTGCCATTTCTGCTCAATCGGCAGATGCGGCAAAGACGTCCGGCTGCCGTTGCGGAAGTTGTGCAGCGGCAGAGGATCAGGTTGTGGCCGGCGATCGATGCGCTCCATATTTACCGCAAGCTCTTTATAGGCTGGCGTATTAACGTCTGGATCGTGATGTTCACCGGTCAGTGCATTAACGCCATCTTTACCATGATGAATCGGCATAAAGAGCACGTTGCCAGCCACACGATGGGTAATGACAACCGGTACATCCACCGACCCCCGTCGCGAACTGATACGCACCCACTCGCCCTCATTCAGCGCACGCGAGGCAGCCAGCTCTGGTGAGATCTCAACGAAGGCATTAGGCGACAGCGACATGATACGGCCGCCCTGCCCGGTCTGATTCATCGACTGAAAATGTTCCAGCATCCGCCCATTGTTCAGCAGCAGATTATAGTCGGCATCCTCCTGTTCAGCGGGCGGCTGCCAGCTCAGCGGGTAGAGTCGCGCTTTGCCATCGGGGAAGTTGAACCGTTCCGTGTAGAGTCGCGGCGTGCTCTCACCTGCGGCGCTGACCGGCCAGAGCTGGGACTGCCAGCCGACCAGTTGCTCATAACTGACCCCGGCAAAAATGTCGGCAATCGCTGCCGCTTCCGCCATAATCGCGCCCGGATTGGGATAGTTCCACGGGTGTCCCAGCCGCGCCGCGAGTTCGGTAAAGATCTGCCAGTCGGGCCGGCAGTCTCCCAGCGGCTTCATCGCCGGAGAAAAGTGCTGGATCCGCCGTTCCGTGTTCACGAAGGTGCCCTCTTTTTCCACGCTGGGCGCCCCGGGTAACACCACATCGGCAAATTCGGCCGTGCGCGACATAAAGATGTCCTGTACAACCATAAAATCCAGCCTGCTGAAGGCGTCATGGACGGACGCCGAATCAGCATCCGCAAAAGCCGTTTCTTCGCCTGTGATATACATGGCGCGAATTTTCCCTTCGCCCGCCTCTTTCACCATTTTGAAGTTGTCAGCCCCCACCTTGTCAGAAAGGGCCTCCGGAGAGACGCCCCACGCGCGGGCCCACTTTTCCCGGACCGCTGCATCAGTAACCTTCTCATAGCCGGGATAGAGATTACTCAGGCAGCCAAAGTCACTGGCACCCTGGACGTTATTGTGGCCGCGCATCGGATAGCCGCCGGTGCCGGGACGGCCATAGTTGCCGGTGACCAGCAACAGATTCGACAGCGCCGTGCTGGTGTCAGCGCCGTGGCTGTGCTGGGTAATGCCCATCGCCCAGAGTATGCAGACACTCCCCGCCTGACCAATCATCTCTGCCGCCTCAGTCAGTGCAGACTCGCTGAGTCCACACATTTCACTGGCCCATGCCAGAGTGAAAGAAGCGAGCGAGGCGCGATAGGCTTCGACGTTATTGACCCGCTGCGCCAGGAAAGCCTCATCCGCGTAGCCGTGATCGAACATATATTTCGCCATCGCGGAGGCCCATACCAGGTCCGTGCCCGGTCGAATGCGCAGATAGCAGTCAGCGCGCTCCGCCATCTCATGACAGCGGGGATCGACGACCAGCAGTTTCTGTCCGTGATGTTTATGACTTTGCTTAATATGTGACGCGATCACCGGATGATTTTCGGCCAGATTGCTGCCAACCAGCACGATCAGTCCCGCCTGTTGCAGATCCTTGATCGTTCCGGCGTCACCTCCGTAGCCGACGGTGCGAAACAGCCCTTCTGTGGCCGGGTTCTGACAATAACGCGAAGAGTTGTCGACGTTATTGGTGCCAAAGATTAAGCGGGCGATTTTCTGCGTCAGATAGGCCTCTTCATTGCTGGCTTTGCTGGAGCCAATAAAACCAAGCGCATCGCCCCCATGCTGCTGCGCAACGTCGCGCAATCCGTCAGCCACCCGCTGCAATGCTTCATCCCAGCTGGCTGGCCGGAAACGGCCATTCTCGCGGATTAAAGGGGTCGTCAGACGCTCCGGGCTGTTAACAAAATCCCAGCCAAATTTACCTTTCACGCAGGTAGAGATGCCATTAGCGGGTGCTTCAGCGACCGGCTGTATTTTGAGGATGTGTCGGTCACGGGTCCAGATTTCGAAGCTGCAGCCGGTGCCACAGTAGGTGCATACTGTTTTCGTGCGTTTGATTTCAGACTGGCGCAGCGCCACATCAATCTTCGAAATGCCGGTGATCGGCTCCATGCCGATGCTGTTTTCCAGCGATTTCACAAAATCGATAAGGGGACGCTTAAGTCCCTCGTCCATCGCGGTAAAGGGGCCGGCATCGGGTTGCAGGGTTTTTTCCAGCAACGCATTGCAGGGGCAGACCGTCACGCAGTGGCCGCAGCTGACGCAGCTCGAACCAGCGATTTCCGTTCCGCCATCCCAGAGCACGCGAGGATGAGCCTGGGTGTAGTCGATCGACAGGGTTTCGTTGACTTCAACGTTCTGACACGCCTCAACGCAGCGCCCGCATAAGATGCACTGGTCGGGATCGTAGGTATAGAACGGATTGGAGTGGTCTTTGTTGTACGGTTTGGGCTGATGAGGGTAATACTGAATCGGGATATGCATATCCGCCACCGCATTGTGCAGCGTACATTCACCGGTATTATGTTCGCAGACGGTGCAGTAAAGCTCATGGCGGTTAAGCAGTCGGTCCATTCCCTCCTGCTGGGCTGCCTTAAGCGCAGCGCCTTCACTCTGAACCGTCAGGCCCTCTTCGGTACGCAGTGTACAGCCGCGGACGCGCTCACCATCGGCATCCACCCAACAGACATCGCAGCTTTGCAGCGGCGGCAACGCCGGGTGATAACAGACGTGAGGGAGTTTTTTCCCGTGCGCATCCAGAAAATCAATCAGTGGTTGATCCGCCAGCCCCTTCAGCCGTTCACCATTGAATGTAATGGTGCAGTAGTTTTCACTCATATACGCCTCATGACGATATCGCCTGTACCTTGCGGCTTGAAAAGGTCCCTTTATTTAAGGGGTTACTTCACAAGCTTAGTGAGGATTAACAACTCCGCCATCAATGCCGCTACGTTTAGCACGCTTAATGACTGATTCATCAGACTTTTTTAAATGTAATGACTTCTTACCAGCCGGAGCACACGGCGGGGGCTATTCGGAGAGGCGGTTTGGGTTGTTTTTCTGTTAAGCCTTTACCGACGTCGGGGGTCAGGCAGGGGTAATCCTTACCTTTAAGAGGATGTTGTAACTATCAGGAGTAATAACATGCGCGCTTTGAAATCTGCCGTAACGGGGGTGACCCAGTGCAACGCTGACATGCCCCTGTCATGGTGAATTACAAATAGCGGATTACTATTGATGATGCACAGGTCTTTTTCGTCTCTATGAAACATGGCCAACAGGCTCATGCCGGGGGACGCTGCACATATTATCAGCGGTTTGACATTCAGGTTCCGGAGCAGAGGTCAGCAGCCGGACCGCGCGCAGACACCCGCCTCCGCTTTCAACGGTAAGTTGCAGGTGAACGGGGTGAATCTCAATCCCGGAATCGTCATCAGGTGCTGCCTGCAGGTAACAGCGCCACATTCATCACGTCATACAGAGGGCAAGATTATGAGTACCTTTAAAACGACAGACGGCACACAGATCTACTTCAAAGACTGGGGAACCGGTAAGCCGGTCCTGTTCAGCCACGGCTGGCCACTGGATGCCGATATGTGGGACAGCCAGATGAACTTCCTGGCCGGCAAGGGTTATCGGGTAATTGCATTTGACCGGCGCGGTTTCGGTCGTTCCGATCAGCCCTGGAACGGCAATAACTACGATACCTTTGCCTCTGACATCAATGACCTGATCACCCATCTTGATCTGCAGGATGTGACACTGGTCGGCTTCTCGATGGGCGGCGGCGATGTCACACGCTACATCGGCAACTATGGCAGCGATCGCGTCGCGGCGCTGGTGCTGCTGGGTGCCGTCACGCCTCTCTTTGGTAAAACGGCTGACTACCCGCAGGGGGTGGATATGTCGGTGTTTGAGGAAATTCGTGCTGGCCTGCTGAAGGATCGCGCGCAGTTCATCAAAGAGTTCGCCACCCCCTTCTATGGCACCAACGCCGGACAGACCGTGTCTGATGGGGTGATGGCGCAGACACTGAACATCGCGCTGCTGGCCTCGCTGAAGAGCACCGTCGACTGCGTGACTGCCTTTGCAGAAACCGATTTCCGTGCTGACGTCGCCAAAGTAAATGTGCCAACGCTGGTGATCCACGGCAGCAACGATCAGGTCGTGCCGTTTGAATCGACGGGTAAGGTTGCCGCAGAGATGATCGAAGGAGCTGAACTCAAAGTCTATGACAATGCGCCGCATGGGTTCGTAGTCACACATCAGGAGCAGCTGAATGAGGATCTGCTGGCGTTTCTGAACGCGCAGTGAGGCAGAAAACTGCGCGGTGAAAGCCGCGCAGTGCTGTGTTAAGGCTGAGCAGAGGTCAGCTGCGATGATAAAGAAAGATACACCCACCTTTCACGGCATACTGATCTGAGCATGTCACCGCCCTTCTTTACTTCCGCCCGGATAACAGGCAAATGCAGAACAGCCACAGTGACCTGAAGAGAAACTAAAGAGGTGATGTTCAGCTGCTGGCCCGCACCACCAGCTCACCCTGCATGATCACGCACTGCGGCGGCACATCCGGCAGAGCAATTTTTTGCAGCAGCAGCTCGCAGGCCCGGCGACCAATCGCCTGCGAAGGCTGAGCCAGCGTCGTCAGCGGCGGTGACATCATCTCAGCCAGTTCGCTGCCATCGAAACCCACCACGGCAATATCCTGCGGTGTCCGCAGCCCCGCCTGGTGAATCGCCGCCATGGCTCCGGCTGCCAGCGTGTCCGAGACGGCAAACACCGCATCCGGTTGCACCCTGTCAGCCAGTAGCTGCTGCATGGCTGTCTTCCCGGCGCTGAAACTCAGCTCGCTGGCATAGGCGATGGCCTGCCAGGAGAGTTGCTGCTTATTAAGCTGAGTGATGTAACCCTGCTGCCGCAGGCGGGCATAGCGATAGCGAAGATCGTGATTGATCAAGGCGATGCGCTGTCGTCCCCCTCCGGCCAGGTAATGCACTACCGACTGCGCAGCGTCTTCATCATCAATGCCGACGCAGGCGATTTGCCCGCTGTCATCATGTTCAGCGCACTGAACCCAGGGTGCCTCACCAATCAGCGCACTCAGCTCAGGCAGCCTGTCGAAGGCATTCATGGTGATGATGCCCTCCACCACCTTGCCGGAAAGCAGTTGCAGGCTGGAGCGCGAACGCGCGATATCCGCACCTGAGTTACACAACAGGATGCGATAGCCATTTTTCTCCGCCTGCGCCTCAATCCCTTTAACCACCTCGGCGCAGAACGGGTTTGAGATGTCAGACACCAGCACCAGAATCATCGAGCTACGCGCGGTCCGCAGCTGGCGCGCCAGCAGATTAGGCTGATAGTGGCTCTCTTCAATTGCTGCGAGCACTTTCTGGCGATTCGCCGGTTTTACGCGGTCACTGTTATTCAGCACCCGGGAAACCGTGGCGACAGAAACACCCGCCATTTGCGCAATCTTCTGAACAGACATAGCGTTCCTTCTGTTAACCTGTGCAATGCCAGCCCCTCTGAAGATGGCCAGCAGCCTCAGGCGTCGCGGTCCAGACCGAGCTGATGCCGGATGCCGGTGGCGTTTCCGGCTGAGGCAAAATCATCAAATGCCCGGTCAGACACCGGAATGATATGGTTACGAATAAATGCCGCCCCCTCACGCGCGCCGGTTTCCCCCTCCTTCAGGCAGCACTCCCACTCCAGCACGGCCCAGCCACTGAATTCATACTGCGCCAGCTTGCTGAAGATACCGCCGAAGTCGATCTGACCATCCCCCGGCGAACGAAAGCGTCCGGCGCGTGAGAGCCACGGCTGATAGCCGCCATAAACGCCGCTGCGCCCGTTGCGCTGATACTCGGCATCCTTAACGTGAAAGGCTCTGATGTGCGGATGATAAAGATCGATAAACTGCAGATAGTCGATGTGCTGCAAAAAGAGATGGCTGGGATCATACAGGATATGGCAGCGTGGATGCTGATTCACCGCCTCCAGAAAGCGTTCAAACGTGACACCGTCATGCAGGTCTTCGCCGGGATGCAGCTCATAACAGAGATCAACGCCATGCTGATCAAAGGTCTCCAGCACCGGCAGCCAGCGGCGCGCCAGCTCCGCAAAGGCCTCATTGAACAGCGCCTCATGGTGCGGCGGCCAGGGATAGAACCAGGGCCACGCCAGCGAGCCGGAAAAGGTGGCGTGGGCACGCAGCCCCAGTTTTTCAGATGCCGCCGCCGCACGTTTCAGCGTGGCGACAGCCCATTCGGTACGCCTGACAGGATCGCCCCGCAGCGACGCTGGCGCAAAGTTATCGAACGCGAGGTCATAGGCGGGATTCACCGCCATCAGTTGTCCTTCAAGATGCGTCGAAAGCTCACTGATCTCCAGCCCGAATTCCGCCAGCACATCACGTATCTCATCACAGTAAGTCTGGCTCACCGCCGCCTGTTCGAGGTCAAAAATGGCGGGCTGATGACAGGGGATCTGTAACGCGCGATAGCCCAGCCCGGCGGCCCACTCTGCCAGACCCGCCAGCGTATTAAAAGGCGGCCGGTCGTTGATAAACTGCGACAGAAAGATCCCCGGTCCTTTAATGGTTTTCATCGGCGGCTCCTCTGTTCTTCTAACGCCGGATCGCGGTAGGTGAACGAAAAGAAGAAAACAGTGGCGATCAGCGCGGCGGCAACAGCAGGGATCCACCAGAATGTTGCCCAGCTCTGCGCGCTGGCGTGACCGGCAACCAGATGATTGTAGAGTGCGCCCGAAATCTGCGACCCCAGCAGCATGCCCACGCCGTAGGTAAACATCACCACCATGCTCTGCGCCTGCCCTTTCACCTTTTCTCCGGCGATCCTGTCGGTGTAGATGAATCCCACCACAAAGAAAAAGTCATAGCAGATGCCATGCAGCAGAATACCGAGGTAGATCAGTGTGCGCGTCTCATCACTCATACCCAGCGCAAACAGGGCATAGCGGACAAACCACGCAGCCATACCGATCAGCAGCATGATTTTGACCCCAAAGCGGCGGAACAGTAGCGGGATAATCAGCATAAACACAATTTCTGACATCTGACCCAGCGACATCAGCGTGCTCACCTCAGGAATACCGGCATCCGCCAGCCAGGAAGCTGTAAACGCGTAATATGTGCCGAGGGGAATGGAGATCAGCGTGGCGCAGAGCGCAAAGACCATGAAATGGCGCAGACGCAGCAGCGCAAAGGCATCCGCACAGAAGAGATCGCGGACTTTCAGCGGCAAACCTCTGGCGGGTGCCGGGGTATGGGGCAGCGTCAGACTGTAAATAGCCAGCAGCACCGAACAGAGTGCCGCCAGCTGGAAGACCGCGACACTGTCAGCCACGCCGGTGACGCCGATAAAGATCCCTGCGGCGATCCAGCCAACGGTGCCGAAGACCCTGACGATGGGAAAGCTCTTCTCACTGCTGGCGAGACTGTGAAAAGCGATGTTATTTGAGAGCGCCAGCGTCGGCATATAACAGAGCGTGTAGCCAAATAGCAGTGCGATAAGCAGCGCACCGTTCTCTGCGATCAGCGCCTGCGGCACAAACCAGAGGATCGCCGCGCCCGCCAGATTCATCACTGCCATCACCTTCTGCGAAGGAAAAAAGCGGTCCACCAGCATACCCAGCACAAACGGTGAAAGAATCGAGGCGACAGGCCCTGCTGAGAAAGCATCGCCGATCAGCAGCGACATGTTGTGGCGGGTCATGACCAGCCCCAGCGTCACCGACCAGCTTCCCCAGATAAAGAACTGCATGAACATCATCAGAGAGAGGCGCGGCACCAGCAGCTTATGCTGCACCCGCTGGCCTGCATTCTGCTGAACCGTCGCAATCATAGAAACCTCACGGATAAGTAATCGATTACTTTTACTGTCTGACAATAAAGTAATCGATTACTGCCTAGGTTTCCTGCGCCCCGATCACAAATTATTAACCTTACGCAACTAACTGCTCAACGCGCACTCTTGTCTCAGGTTGGAATGTTAACGACCTGCGCTTTACGATACCGGTAACGCTCATACAATACTGAATAGAGGCCGCCAGTGACCACCAGCGCCGCCCCGATGAGGGTGGTTGAGGTTGGCAGATTACCCAGCAGCAGATACCCCACCGCCACCGACCAGAGGAGCGTGGTGTAATCGAACGGGGCAAGTAGTGAGGCTTCGGCATAGCGCAGACTCAGGGTCATCAGGATCTGGGTGATGCCGCCCAGCAGGCCGCACCCTATCAGCAGCGCCAGCTGATTGCCGTGCGGCACCTTCCAGCCACCGGGCAGCGTGACCAGCGACGTCAGTGCCGTGGTCACCGCGAACCAGAATGCGATAGCGCCCGGCTTCTCTTTACCGTTCAGGAAACGGATCTGAACCAGCGCACAGGCGGTGCAGAATGCGGCCATCAGTGCCAGCAGGATACCCAACGATGATGACAGCGAGAAGCTTGCCTGACGCGTCAGCGTGAGGTGGCCGGAGAACATCACCAGAATGCCGCTGAACCCGGTAAACACGGCGACCCAGCGATGATGACGCACTTTTTCCCGCAGCAGCAGCGCCGCCAGCAGCACGGTAAACAGTGGCGCGGCATAGTTAATAGCGGTGGCGTCGGTCAGGGAGATATAGAGCAGCGACAGGTAGCTGAAGTAAAGGCCGCCGGTTCCGGCCAGGCCGCGCACGAAGTGACCGCGAATATTGCGGGTGCGGATCCCGTCCAGCACGCTGCCCTGAAAACGCAGCCAGATCAACAATGGCACCAGCGCCAGCACCGAACGGAAAAATATCACTTCGCCCACCGGTATTGTGCCATCCAGTCCTTTCACACAGGCCAGCATCAGCGTGGAACTCAGCGCAGCGGTTATCTTCATGGCGATGCCAGCAGAAGCGTTCATCAGGTTTGTTGTCTCTCGATTGGGGAAAATACACAGCGGAATCAGCATCCTTACCTTTCATACTGGCATAATGCTCTGCTGCAATCTGCCGCGATTGCGCAGCGGACGGCATTTTATCTTTTTTTTACATGGCGTCACGGCATGAAGATGCACGCAGCCTGCTGACCCGGCTGGCACACTCTGCCTTCTGCCCGGCTTCCGGGGCGTTGCCGAATGATGGGGAGCCCAATGCCTGCGCTGCGTTTACTGATATCTGAATCTCACGATCCCTGGTTTAATCTGGCGGTCGAAGAGTGCATTTCAGGCAGATGCCCGCCACTCAGCAGGTACTGTTTTTGTGGCGTAACGCGGAGACCGTGGTGATCGGGCGGGCGCAGAATCCATGGAAAGAGTGCAATACCCGACGTATGGCTGAGGATAATATCCGGCTGGCGAGACGCAGCAGCGGCGGTGGCGCCGTGTTTTACGATACAGGCAACTGCTGTTTAACCTTCATGGCCGGCAAACCGGACTACGATAAAAGCGTTTCAACCCACATTATTCTGCAGGCACTTCAGGCGACCGGACTTGTGGCTGAGGCGTCGGGGCGAAACGATCTGGTGGTCAACACTACGGAGGGATGGCGCAAAATCTCCGGTTCAGCCTACCGCGAAACACCCGATCGCGGTTTTCATCACGGCACCATTCTGATTAACGCCGACCTGTCGCGGCTGGCAGATTACCTGAATCCTGACGCGAAAAAATTGCAGGCTAAAGGGATCACTTCCGTACGCGCCCGTGTCACCCATCTCGCCGAACTGATGCCAGATATCCGCTATGAGGCTGTCTGTCAGGCCATCACAGAGGCGTTTTTTGACCACTTTGGTGCCCGCTGTGAACCGGAATTTATCTCACCGGACGCCCTGCCCGACCTGCCAGGTTTTACCGCGCAGTTTGCGCGCCAGCGTAGCTGGGCATGGAATTTCGGCCAGGCACCAGACTTCTCACACCTGCTGGACCAGCGCTTTGTCTGGGGTGGCGTGGAGATCCACTTCGATGTCGAACGCGGGGTGATCAGCCGCTGTCAGATCTTCAGCGACAGCCTGAATCCTGCGCCGCTGGAAGCCCTGGCGCAGCGTCTGCAGGGTGTGACCTACAGGCCGGATGCGCTCGAACCGGTATTACATCAGCTGATACGCGATTTTCCGCTGCAGGCGACGGAGCTGACTGAATTACAGCAGTGGCTGATTAACAGCCTGCGCTAATCCCGCCGGCCAGACAGGCCGCCTCGCGCTGCCCTCTGGCCGCCTTTACCCAGGCCAGAATGCAAAAAACCCGCACAGGGCGGGTTTTTGTCATTATCCGTTTCAGGCTTCACTGCTCAGGGTGTTCCCGTCATCGCTATCGTAAGCCCGATCGGTCATGTCTTACATCGGGACGACGTTTGCCGCTGAAGGCCCTTTAGCGCCGTTTTCAATCGTGAATTCGACCTGCTGACCTTCGTCCAGCGTTTTATAATCGTTGGTCTGAATAGCAGAGAAATGTACAAAGACATCTTTGCTGCCATCCTGAGGAGAGATAAAACCGAAGCCTTTACCCGCATCAAACCATTTTACTAAACCAGTCATTTTATTCGACATCGATACTTCCTTAATTAATGAGCCACGACGTGGCAGAGATGGCCTGTCTTCCAGAAGGTTACTTACCAGGATTTTAGGAGGAGACTCACAAAGAAGGGGTATCTTGAGATATCGCTTGCACTGAGGACTGCTTGACTAAAACGGCGTTGATAAGGTCTGTGTTCCAAACCGATGACGCTATAAGAACACAGACAAACCGCGTTAGCTAACATTATTTTAATTTATTTTTAACATCCAGACGTCCGGAATGCTGTGGCTGATATGCCAGCCCTTTTCATTTTCTGGTGTGAAAAATCGATAAGCCTAACTGAACGGTCGGGCCATGCGTGTGAGCGGGCAGCGTCAGATCATACCGCTGCCCGCCAATGCGATCAGGCCAGTTGCGCCTGCTGACGGGCGGCATGTCGCGCCGTCATCACGAATACCAGCAGACCGCCGACGCCCAGCGCCACGCCCACCCAGGCGGTGGAGAGCCAGCCATAGCCCAGCGACACAGTCAGGCCACCCAGATACGCGCCCATGGCATTGGCGATGTTCAGCGCCGAATGGTTCATCGCGGCCGCCAGGGTCTGCGAGTCGTTGGCGACATCCATCAGGCGGATCTGCAGCGACGGCAACAGCACCGAACAGGTACCAATCAGGAAGGTCGCCAGCAGTCCGGTCGCCACATGCTGAACCAGCACCGGGAAGGCCAGCATGACCAGTACGTTCCAGAGCAGCGTCCAGCCAATGATGTTCAGCACTGACCCATCGGCCAGACGACCGCCGACAAGATTACCGATGATCATCCCCAGCCCGAACGCCACCATTGCCCACGGGATGAGTGCAGGCGACAGCCCCGCAATGTTGATCAGCGTGGGCGCGATATAACTGAAGATGGCGAACATCCCGCCGAATCCGACCGCGCCGACCAGCAGCGTCAGCAGGACCTGAGCATTTTTCAGCGCGCCGAGTTCACGCAGCGGATGCGCTTCTGCATCGCCGGGCGTGTAGGGCACATAGCGGCCAATCAGCAGGCAGGTCAGCAGACCAATCGCGCCGACAAAGGTGAAGACCACATGCCAGCTGAAGAGCTGTCCGATCCACGAGCCCAGCGGCACACCGATCAGCGTTGCCACTGTCAGCCCCAGCATCAGTGACGCCAGCGCGCGGCCCCGTCGTTCAACCGGCACCAGCGATGCCGCCACCAGCGACGCCACGCCAAAGTAAGCACCGTGCGGCAGACCGGTCAGAAAACGCGCCACGAGCAGGCTGTGGTAGCTGTCGGCCATCGCGCTGGCGACGTTGCCGATGCTGAAGAGCGCCATCAGAATCAGCAGCAGGGTTTTTCGCGCCATGCGCGCTGCCATCACAGCAATAACCGGCGCACCCACAACCACACCCAGCGCATACCCGGCGATAGCGTTGCCTGCCTGCGGCTCGGTGATCGCCAGAGAGCGTGACACATCCGGCAGCAGACCCATCATGATGAACTCGCCCGTGCCGATGCCAAAGCCGCCCAGCGCAAGGGCGAGCAATGCCCAGCCGACAAAACCGCTAGCGTCGGTTTTATGATTTTCTCTTAACAAAATGGATTCCCAATGGCCTGAAGGTAAAAGCAGAAGTGAGCCGGAAAGAAAAGTAAAACGCATTCTCATCCGGCAACAGCGTTCAGACTATAAAAACTCAGGCGGCGCTTCGCAATCCATTTATGTGATCTGGCGCACACATTGCTCCGGCTTAGTCCTGTCAGTAAGTTCCGGTATTCACCCGGCGGCCGATGTCTTTCAGCTGCGAATATTTCTCCAGCAGCCGCGGACCATCGTCCAGGCTCATGGCAAACATCCACATATAGGTCATTACCGAATAGATATGTCCCGCATCAATGCCACCACGACGGGACATCGCCGCGATGGTAATCGCAAACATCAGCGCCGCGACGCTGCCGATCGCCAGATAGCCCAGGGCTTCACGGTCGGAAAGGCGGATCCGCAGACTGGCCAGTACGCCATAGTGACGATTCAGTGATGTGGCGCTGGCACTGCTGACAAAGCGCACTTCTTTCTCCAGCCGGTTATTCAGCCGGCCAAACAGACGATCGTTTTTCCGGGTAAAGCCAGGCAGAAAGCAGGCAAAGAACAGCAGAATCGCCAGACAGCCCACGCCGGTCCAGAACTCGATCGCCAGCAGCATCACCGCCGCGCCGGTCATGGAGGCCAGCGAGGTAATCAGTACCGGCAGATGTTGCTCGAAAAAGTCAACAAACTCGCGTGACAGGGCTACCCGCGCAGCAATGGTGGAGGCGCTCTGGTTTTCGCTGCGCTGCGTCACGATCACCGGCACCGCCAGCGCGGCATAGATCCGCGCAAAGGTGCGGGTGTCCACGCTGCGTCGCGCCGCACCGATAGCCCACATGGTGAACACCATGACGGCATAGAGCACCGCGTGCCAGGTTTTGCCGGCGACGATCGCGTTGATGGCGAACCCCGCCAGCAGAGGATAAAGCAGGTACATGACGTTTTCCGCCACCACCAGCAGCAGCGTCAGGATAAGCTTACGGCTGTGAAGACGGCCCAGCGATTTTAATGTCAGAATGGCGCTGCGGGGAGCCGCAACGGGCAGGACAGGTTTCAGGGAGTGCATTTTTTCTGTTTCTGTTATGATTATTTTTGAGCGGTTGCTCAAGTTCGAAAAGCAGTCTATTTGAGCAGTTGCTCAAAGTCAACGTGAGTGTGATGATGAAAGAGTCAGCAGAAGCATTAAGAACAAAAATCCTGGATGCGGCGATCGGATTATTTATTGAAAAAGGGATCGAAAAAGTGACGACCCGTGAGCTGACTGAGACGGTCGGCATCTCGCGCAGCCATATCTACCACTATTTCAGTAACTGGCAGGCGCTCTGTCTGGCGGCGCTGGATCGCTTTATGCGGGTGGATTTTGAGGAATTTGCGGACTCCCTGAAGCCCCTGACGCCGCGCCAGCGGCTGGATGTGCTGTTTGAAAGCCATCTGCCCAGTGCGCCGGATACGACCTGGCAGCTCTATTCCTCGTTCTGGCAGATGGCGGCACACCATGAGCCCTACGCGGTACTGGCCGAAGAGATGACACAGTTGTGGCAGACGCTGATGGAGACGATCATCCGTGACGGCGTCACAGAGGGCAGCCTGCGCTGTACGGATATTCCCCGCACCGCCAGACAAATCAGCGCCATGTTAAATGGCTACGCCGATTTACTGACGATTAACGCCTCCGAAGCAAAAGTGCGCGAGGCGCTGGCGGACCTGAATCATTTTGCTGAACAGTGTCTGTCATAAGCCGGTTTAAACCGGAGAGTGGCGTTCAGGATCTGAGCGAATTTTAATTAAATGTTAATATAAGGTTTATTATTTTAATTAATCTGCGGTTTTTACCGCCGGTGAGTGCGACTTTATCAGCGGAAACGGCATATATTTTTTCTCTCTGAAACGGCCGCTTTTTTATAGCCTTTTCTCCGGAAACAGCTGTTTACACAGATTATTATCTTTGATCTGACGCGGCGCGAATCGGGTAAGCTGGTGTTTTTTCGCCACTTATTGGAAATATGTCTGTAAAGCGTGTGCAATACCTGCGGTTACAAACTCAACAACTGATTGATTCATATAACAAAGAATCCCTTTTTCACCGATAAAATTAAAGATTGAGTCAGACCCTAAAAAACCCTATATTGGCCGCGCTTTAAACACAGACCTTTTTTAACATTCATTTATTCAACTGGGACGCCTTAGCCGTTTCGGTTGTAGGAGAGATATGATGACGGATAAAGTCCGTATTGATAGTTTGAATGCTCAAAACGCAAACGCAACTAATGAAACCTATCTGGCCCGTCAGGCTGAATTTGAATCAAACGTTCGAAGTTATCCGCGCAAACTGCCGTTCGCGATCGCGAAGGCACAGGGTGTCTGGATCACCGACGTCGAGAATAATAGCTATCTCGACTGTCTTGCCGGTGCCGGAACGCTGGCACTGGGTCATAACCATCCAGACGTTCTGCAGAGCATTCAACATGTCATTACCAGCGGCTTGCCGTTACATACTCTGGATTTAACCACACCGTTAAAAGATGAGTTCTCTGAGTACCTGCTCTCCGTCTTACCAGGTCAGGGCAAAGAGTACTGCCTGCAGTTCACCGGCCCATCGGGCGCGGATGCGGTTGAGGCTGCGCTGAAGCTGGCGAAAAAAGTGACCGGCCGTAGCGGTATCATCAGTTTCTCTGGCGGCTACCACGGCATGACACACGGTGCGCTCTCCGTAACCGGCAACCTTTCGCCAAAAGAAGCGGTTGACGGCATGATGCCGGAAGTGCAGTTCATGCCTTACCCGCACGAATACCGCTGCCCGCTGGGCCTCGGTGGCGAAGCGGGCGTGAAGGCGCTGACTTACTACTTCGATAACCTGATCAACGACGTGGAAAGCGGCGTGCGTAAACCTGCGGCGGTGATCCTGGAAGCCGTTCAGGGTGAAGGCGGCGTCAATCCGGCTCCGGCTGAGTGGCTGCAGCGCATCCGTAAAGTCACCAAAGAGCACGGCATTCTGCTGATCCTCGACGAAGTTCAGGCGGGCTTTGCCCGTACCGGTAAATTCTTCGCCTTTGAACACGCAGGCATTGAGCCTGACATCATCGTGATGTCGAAAGCGGTCGGCGGTGGTCTGCCACTGGCGGTTCTGGGTATTAAGAAAGAGTTCGACGCCTGGTCTCCGGGTCATCACACCGGGACCTTCCGTGGCAACCAGCTGGCGATGGCGACCGGCCTGACCACGCTGAAGCTGCTGAAAGACAATAACATCGCGGACAAAGTCGCAGCTCAGGGCGAAATGCTGAAAGGCAAACTGCGTGAACTGCAGCAGCGCTACCCGGTCATCGGTAACGTGCGTGGTCTGGGTCTGATGCTCGGCATTGAGATGGTCAAACCGCATGAACCTGCCGATCACATGGGCAGCTTCCCGGCAGATGGAGATCTCTCTGCGCTGGTGCAGAAAAAATGTTTTGAGAACGGCCTGATTCTGGAGCGTGGCGGACGTCACGGCAGCGTATTACGTCTGCTGCCTTCCCTGCTGATCACAGATGCAGAACTGGACGTCTTTATGGATAAATTTGAAAACGCCCTGCTGTCAGCTGGCGTACAACCAGTTTGAGTGGAGTGAATGCAATGTCCCGGTTAAACCCGATTCTGGCGGCCTCAGCGCAGAGCACCGAGGCCTACCAGCAGGCGATTGCCCAGAGTAGTGCGGCCGTCGTTAAGTGGCTGGAACAACCTGAGATGTATCAGGGAAAAACCGTTGCAGAGCTGCGTGAGCGTATCCAGCTGGACTTCAATCCTCAGGGCCTGGGCAACCAGGCCGCGATTGAGCGCGCCATTGAGTACTTCCTCAAAGACAGCCTGTCGGTCCATCACCCGCAGTGCGTAGCGCATCTGCACTGCCCGAGCCTGGTGATCAGCCAGGCGGCGGAAGTGCTGATCAACGCCACCAACCAGAGCATGGATTCATGGGATCAGGCACCGTCCGCTACCCTGATTGAGATGAAGCTGATTGAGTGGCTGCGTACCCAGGTCGGTTATCAGCCGGGTGATGCCGGTGTCTTCACCAGCGGCGGCACCCAGAGTAACCTGATGGGTCTGATGCTGGCGCGCGACGCCTGGTTTGCCCGTCAGGGTCACTCTGTTCAGCAGGATGGCTTAACCGGCGATCTGAAAAAGATTAAGGTCTTCTGTTCAGAGAACGCGCACTTCTCCGTTCAGAAGAATATGGCGCTGCTCGGTCTGGGTTACCAGTCCGTTACTCAGGTGAAGTGCGATCGCTTTGCCCGCATGGATATGGACGATCTGCGCCACAAACTGGCGGCAGCCAAAGCCAATGGCGAAAACGTTCTGGCAATTGTCGCAACGGCCGGGACCACCGACGCCGGTGCGATCGATCCGCTGCGCGACATCGCGGCGCTGGCGGCAGAAGAGAACATCTGGGTGCACGTCGATGCGGCATGGGGAGGCGCACTGCTGCTCTCTGAGAAGTATCGTCACTATCTGGACGGTATTGAACGGGTGGATTCCATTACGCTGGACTTCCACAAGCAATTCTTCCAGACCATCAGCTGTGGCGCTTTCCTGTTGAAGGAAGCGCGTCACTATGAACTGATGCGCTACCAGGCGGCTTACCTGAACTCAGAGTTCGATGAAGCGCAGGGCGTACCGAATCTGGTATCGAAATCGCTGCAGACGACCCGCCGTTTTGATGCGCTGAAGCTGTGGATGGGCCTTGAAGCGCTGGGTCAGAAGCAGTATGCCGAAATCATCGATCACGGCGTGACGCTGGCGCAACAGGTGGCGCAGTACGTAGACGAGCAGCCTGCGCTGGAACTGGTCATGACCCCGCAGCTGGCCAGCGTGCTGTTCCGTTATCGTCCGGCGCACCTGGCGCATCTGAGCAGCGCAGATATTGCCCTGCTCAATCAGCGTATCGGTGATGCTCTGCTGGAGTCAGGCCGCGCTAACGTCGGCGTGACCGAGTACGATGGCGTAACCTGCCTGAAGATGACCCTGCTGAACCCGACGGTGACACTGGAAGATATCAAAGTGTTACTGGCACTGGTGGAAACCACCGCACAGCAGCTGGTGTAACCCTCCGTTCCCCGCTAAAAAAACCAGCCGCCTGGCTGGTTTTTTTTATCCTTTTTTTAGGGGTCGTCGCTCGGGGTTAACCGGGAGAAATTCACACGACTCTGTCCGGGTTCTGCTTTAACGCCCGGGCGGCTCATCCAGCTGCCGCAGATGATCATCCCGCTTCAGCGTCATCAGCGCCACAATGCTCACCAGCGCCGTCGCCATTACATACCAGGCGGGAATGTCAGGATTACCGGTCTCTTTAATCAGTCCGGTGATAATTAATCCGGCACAGCCAGAGAAAACCGCATTTGAGAGCGAATAGGCCAGCCCCAGCCCGGTGTAACGCACCTGCGTCGGAAACATCTCTGCCAGCATCGCAGGCCCCGGCCCGGCCAGCAGCCCCACTACGCCACCCGCAAAAAAAACCACCAGCGCTTTCAGCAGCAGCCCGGTTTCGGTCGATTGCAGAACGTTAAGCAGCGGCAGCGAGAGCACCAGCAGCAGCACCGCCGCCGTAACCATCACCCTCCGGCGCCCTATTCTGTCGCTCAGCATTCCGGCGGGAAGGATAGTGCTGGCAAAGCCGAGGTTTGAGATCACCGCAATCAGCAGCGCCTGGTTAAAACCGGTGTGCAGTGAGGCCTGCAGATAGGTCGGCATGATCACCAGCCAGGTGTATCCGGCTGCTGACCAGACCATGAGTCGGCAGATACCGAGCAGAATCGTTTTCAGCGTGTCGCCCAGGCTGGCCTGCACTTTCCGCACAGGTTGCGCCTGCTGCCCGATAAAGGCCGGGGTCTCCTCCATCTGCACCCGCAGCCAGAGCGCCAGCACCCCCATCGGCAGCGCCATAAAGAACGGGATACGCCAGCCCCAGCTCAGCATCTGTTCCGGGGTCAGCAGCACGGAGAGCAGCGCGACAATACCCGCTCCGGCCAGAAGCCCCAGCGCCACGGTAAAAGATTGCCAGGCACCATAGAGGCCCCGCCTGCCGCGCGGCGCAAACTCCGTCATCAGGGAGACCGCCCCGCCATACTCGCCCCCGGCGAACAGCCCCTGCAGAATGCGCAGTGCCGTGACGATCAGCGGAGCCAGCACGCCGAGCTGCGCATAGGGAGGCACCAGGCCAATAGCGGCGGTTGCCAGCGTCATCATAATTAAAACAAAGATCAGCGTGGGCTTACGTCCGATGCGGTCCCCCATCCTGCCGAAAACGACGGCGCCGAGCGGCCGGAAGAAAAAGGCGATGGCGAAGGAGGCGTAGGTCAGCAGAAGCCCGGTCAGTGCAGACTCGCCCTCCAGCCGGAAAAAGTTCTGCGCAATCACGGTGGCGAGGAAGCCATAAACCGCGAACTCATACCACTCAATAAAATTACCCACGGAACCGGCAATCAACGCACGTCTGCGCCGGGCAGCACTCAACAGGTTATCAGCGGGTTCATGCATAACGGTTCCTTTTTCAGTGTCATCACCGGTTTATGATTAGCATAATCGCCGGACACCTGCGCGCCCGCCTGCGCGCGGCGTTATCGCGGACACATAAAAATCCGCAATGGCCCCTTTTTCACCGCTGCGCCTTGCACAACGGCGCAACGATCGTCAGGATGTGCGGCATTAAGTGAACCGGATGGACAGATGATGAACGCACACACCTCAAAAGATCCTCTGCATGGCGTAACGCTGGAGATGCAGATCAACCGTTTAGTCGCGCAGTATGGCTGGGCGGAGCTGGCAGCACGGATCAATATTAACTGCTTTAAGAGCGATCCCAGCGTGAAGTCGAGCCTGAAGTTTTTACGCCGCACGCCCTGGGCGCGGGCCGAGGTCGAGGCGCTCTATCTCGCGTCGTTAGAGGGGAAAACCGCACCCCGGACTGCGCCTGCAAAGAAGGCGGATACGCCTGCCGCAGAGGATCCCTGGGGGAACTGGCGCGGCGGCAAGCCGGCGTAACGGGCCGGAAACGCAGACAATAAAAAAGCCCGCACGGTTAACCGTGCGGGCTTTTTTTACGTCAGGTCGCGATTACAGCGCCATGTCGTGCTTCGCTGATGGCGCAGCCGGCTGAGCCTGCGCGGCAGGTGCCTCGGCGGTTTTGCCATCCATGTTAATCACCGGCGGCGTGGTCAGCTGCAGGGTCGCAGCAGTGTCATTCCACACCTGCTGCAGCAACGGCACGTTGTCATTCAGTTTCTGACCGTAGCCAGGAACCATCTTGTGAATTTTGGCCTGCCACTCAGCGGATTTAAACTCTTCCGGGAACAGTTTCTGCATCACGTTTAACGCGATAGGCGCGGCGGTGGAGGCACCTGGAGAAGCACCCAGCAGGGCTGCTACGGTTTTCTGCTGATCGGTCACAATTTCGGTGCCCAGTTTCAGCACGCCACCTTTATCGGCGTCTTTCTTGATGATCTGCACACGCTGACCGGCCTGGATCAGTTTCCAGTCCTCTTTCTTCGCGTCCGGATAGTACTCTTTCAGCGATTCAAAGCGATCTTCATCATTCAGCATCACCTGGCCGATCAGATATTTCACCAGATCGAAGTTATCCATACCGACATTGGTCATCGGACCGATGTTGTGGGTGGTGGTGGTGCTCAGCAGATCGAACAGGGAACCGTTTTTCAGGAACTTCGTCGAGAAGGTCGCAAAGGGTCCGAACAGTACGACACGTTTGCCATCCAGGTAGCGGGTATCCAGGTGCGGCACGGACATCGGTGGTGCACCGGTTGATGCCTGACCGTAGACTTTCGCCAGGTGACGATCGGCAATTGCGCTGTTCTCGGTCACCAGGAAGGAGCCACCGACCGGGAAGCCTGCATAGTTGTCTGCTTCCGGAATGCCGGTCTTCTGCAGTAATTTCAGCGCGCCGCCGCCTGCACCGATGAAGACATATTTCGCGTCAACCGCACGCTCGTTGCCGTTTTTGGCATCTTTGATGGTGACGTGCCAGGAGTTGTCGTCGTTACGCTTAAAATCGGTGACTTCAGACGAGGTTTCCAGACGGAAGTTATCTTTCTTCTTCAGGCTGCCGATCAGCTGACGGGTGATTTCACCGTAGTTGACGTCGGTGCCGACCGGGGTCCAGGTCGCGGCCACTTTCTGCTGCGGATCGCGGCCTTCCATCACCAGCGGAGCCCACTGCGCAATCTGCTTGTGATCGGTAGAGAATTTCATGCCCTGGAACAGCGCGGTTTTCTGCAGCGCAGCGTAGCGTTTGGTCAGGAAGTCAACGTTATCGCCCCAGACGAAGCTCATGTGCGGCGTTGAGTTAATGAAAGAGCGTGGATCGTGCATCACGCCCTCTTTAATCTGGGAGGTCCAGAACTGGCGCGAAACCATAAAGGCTTCATTGATTTCCAGCGCTTTGGTCACGTCGATCGAGCCGTCTTTACGCTCAGGCGTATAGTTCAGCTCCATGTTAGCAGAGTGACCGGTACCGGCGTTATTCCAGCCATTTGAAGATTCCAGCGCCACGCCATCCAGTTTCTCAACCATGATCTGCTTCCAGCCAGGCTGCAGCTCTTCCAGCATCGTGCCCATTGAGGCGCTCATGATGCCACCGCCGATTAACAGGACGTCGGTTTTTTCTGGTGAAGTTTCAGCGTGAAGCGCCGAAGAAACGAGCAAGGCCGCGAGGGAAAGGGTGGGAATAACTTTCTTTGAATTCATCATTTAATCTACAGCTCAGACGGTACTGGTTAAAAAAAGTCCTCAAATTTTAAAAGAATGTTATTTATGAGTTAATTCGAAAATAATTATAAAATTAAAAATAGCAATTTGGCCTTAATTTAATTACAAAAGGCTTACCATACTGATCATATATTTTAACCACACATTAAGGGTGTCCTTTGAATTATACAATCCCCTAACACAAATATTGTTCTCTGACGACCACCCGTCTGCAGACGGCTAAAACTGTACGGATGCGCAGAGTTCGCGTATGTTTCCCGGCGATCCTCTCTCCGTGCTGAGCGCCAATGAAAAGCCAACCACAGAACCAACATGCCGTGAAGAAACGACCCATGAAACTCAGTACCCTGACCACCCTGATGATGACTGCGGTTATCCTCACCGTGCTGGTCGCGGTCCATCTGCTCTACTTTGTGCAGATCGATAACTTTGCGCAGTCGCATCTCAAGGATAAGGCGATGGCAGTTGCGCGCACGCTGGCAGACAGCCCGGAGATTCAGCGCAGCCTGGGATCACCACAAGGCAGCCGCCAGATCCAGCCGCTGGCAGAAGCCGCCCGCAAACGCAACGGCCTGCTGTTTGTGGTGGTGACCGATATGCAGGGCATCCGCTATTCCCATCCCAACGCGGCGGTGATCGGGAAACATTTCGTTGGCAACGATATCTACCCGACGCTGCGTGGCCGGGAGAATGTGGCCGTGAATCATGGCGTTCTGGTGGAGGCACTGCGGGTTTTTACCCCTATTTTCAATGCGCAGCATCAGCAGATTGGCGTCGTAGCGATTGGGATCGCCCTGAACGATGTGGCGGCGCAGATTGCAAAAAGCCGCTGGAATATCGTCTGGACCGGTCTCTTTGGCGGCCTGGTGGCGCTGGTCGGCATTTTTATTCTGGTCAGGCGGCTAAAGCGCATCCTGCTGGGGCTGGAGCCGCACGAGATTTCCAGCCTGTTTGAGCAGCGCCAGGCGATCCTTAATTCCATTAAAGAAGGCGTGATTGCGGTCGATGATCATTCACGGATCAGCCTGATTAACCATGCGGCGCAGCAGCTGCTGCACGATACCACCCGTAAGATGCCCACCAGCGGCGATCTGATTGCTGAAGAGAGTGTGATGCATCGCCATCAGCAGGATGCGCTGCATGCGGGCAAAGCCTGGTATGACCAGGAGCTGACGCTGGGAAACCGTATCCTGATCAGCAACACCGTGCCGGTGCGCAGCCGCGAGCGCATTATCGGCGCGGTGACCACCTTCAGGGACAAGACCGAGATCAGCCAGCTGATGCAGCGTCTGGACGGCATGGTAAACTATGTGGATGCGCTGCGTGAGCGGTCCCATGAGTTCATGAATAAGCTGCATGTGATTCTGGGCCTGCTGCATATGAAAAATTATGCGCAGATGGAAGAGTATATCCTTAAAACCGCGAACGCCTATCAGACCGAAATTGGTTCTCTGCTGCAGAAGATTAAATCGCCAATCATCGCGGGCTTTCTGCTGAGTAAAATCAATCGTGTGACCGATGAAGGTCATCAGCTGATTATTGATGAGGCGAGTTTCCTGCCCGACTGCGGCAGTGAGGAGCAGAGCGCGGTGTTAATTACGGTGCTGGGCAATTTAATCGAAAATGCTCTTGAGGCGCTGGACCCGGAGGCTGAAGGAGAAATTCACCTCATGCTGCACTATCAGAATGGCTGGTTAGCCTGTGAAGTGAGCGATGATGGTCCCGGGATCGAGGGCACGCAGCTCAGCGCCATCTTCGAGCGTGGCGTCTCGTCCAAAGGCGACGATCGCGGCGTCGGGCTGTTTCTGGTTAAGCAGCAGACCGAAAGCCTGGGCGGTAGCGTCAGCGTGGAGTCGGAACCGGGTGTGTTTACCCAATTCTTAGTGCAACTTCCGTGGGAGAGAGGAATGATTACCCAATGATCAATGTGTTAGTTGTCGATGATGATGCGATGGTAGCCGAGCTTAATCGCTGCTATATCGGGCAGATATCCGGCTTTACCTGCTGCGGCACTGCCTCCACTCTGCAGCAGGCCAAAGAGTTCCTGGCGCAGGCTGAGCCACCAGTTGATCTGATCCTGCTGGACATCTATATGCAGCAGGAGAACGGTCTCGATCTGTTGCCGGAGCTGCGCAGCGCCGGACGGCCGGTTGACGTCATCATTATCTCGTCGGCTGCCGATGCGGCGACCATCAAAACCTCACTCAACTACGGGGTGGTGGATTACCTGATTAAGCCTTTCCAGTTTGCCCGTTTCGAAGAGGCGCTCACCGGCTGGCGGCAGAAAAAATCGCTGATGGATAATCATCAGTTCTATCAGCAGTCGGACGTGGATCAGCTTCTGCATGGCAATCTGCCCGGTGCCAGCGAGCAGAAGCGGCTGCCTAAAGGATTAACGCCGCAGACGCTGCGCACGCTGTGCCTCTGGATCGACGCGCATCCGGGGACCGAATTCTCTACCGACGAGCTGGCCACCGAGGTGAATATCTCCCGCGTCTCCTGCCGCAAATATCTGATCTGGCTGGCGCAGATTAATATCCTGTTCACCAGCATTCATTACGGCGTGACGGGCCGTCCGGTCTATCGCTATCGTCTGCAGCCGGAGTATCACACGCTGCTGAAGCAGTATTGTCAGTGAACCAGCCGGTAGTCGGTGTCCAGTAACCGGAACGAAAAGTGACGTTGTGACGAGCAGATCACCTGCCTGTCACGGGTCACGAAAATCGCCTCAATGCCCGGCTTGTCGGTCAGACAGGCGATGCCCTGTTCCACGCCCAGCCCATACAGCAGCGTGGTGTAGATATCGCCATCCAGCGAACGGTCCGAGATCACCGTTACGCTCAGCAGCGCGTTATCCAGCGGATAACCGCTGTGCGGATCGAGAATATGGTGGTAACAGATGCCATCCTGCTCGAAGTAACGCTCGTAAATGCCTGAGGTGACCACCGAGCGGTTGTTGACCTCGATCACCCCGATCAGCGCGTCCTTTTCGCCAAAAGGTTTTTTCAGGCCGATGGCCCAGCCCGCTTCATCGGGTGGCGCACCCACCGTCTGGACATTGCCGCCCAGGTTAATCAGGGCGCGGCTGACCTGCTGCTGACGCAGATAAGCCTGCACGACATCGGCAATATACCCCTTGGCGATGGCACCCAGGTCAATCTCCATACCTGGCCGGGCCAGCATCACGCTGCGGGCGTCGGCATCCAGGATCACCTCATGTGGATTGGTCAGCGCCAGACGCGCCTGCAGCGCCGCGTCGGAGGGCACGCTGTGGCCCTGAAATCCAATCTTCCAGCACTTCACCAGCGGGCCGATAGCCAGGTTAAACAGGCTGCCGGGCAGCAGGCTCACCGCGTGTGCACAGGCGATCAAATCGAACACGGGCTGACTCACCACCACCGGATGCTGCCCCGCCGCATGGTTAATCGCCATCACTTCTGACGCGGCACGGTTGACCGTGAAGAGATTCTCCTGCTGTTTGATCAGGCGAAACACCTGACCGGCCAGGATCGGGTTATCATCGAAGAGTTTAAGCAGGACAGGCGAACCCATTAATACAGTGGAGTAAGCATAGACACGCACATCGTTTAACATAGGCGACTCTGCTCTGAAGAGGAAAAAACGGCACCCGCCAGAGGCGGATGCCGGGGCGGGTGATTAACGGCGGGCATAGGCCGCGGCGTTACCTCCCGCCAGGATACCGAAGATGATGATATCGGCGACAGCGTTACCGCCGATACGGTTCGCGCCGTGGATACCGCCAACCACCTCGCCACAGGCCCAGGCACCGTTAATCACCTGTTTCTGTCTGTCCAGTACGGCAGTGGTGGTGTCGATGGTCACGCCGCCCATGGTGTGATGCACCCCCGGTGCGATACGAATCGCATAGAACGGACCTTCGCTCAGCGGGTGACGCAGCGCGGTCTGGCGACCGAAGTCTTCATCTTTTTGCATTCTGACAAAGTTGTTGTATCGGGCCAGTGTCGCTTCCAGCGTCTGAGACTCGCTCATGTTCAGTTTTACGGCCAGCTCCGCCACGGTCGGGGCGCTGATGACAAAGCCTTTAGCAATATATTCGTCCGCCGCTTTGTTGTTCATCCGCACCTGCTCATCGAACACGATCCAGGCACTCTTCTCTGGCAGGGCGATAATCTGAGCGGAGACTTTGTCGCGGGTCTCCATTTCGTTGTAGAAACGCTTACCGGCCTGACTCACCAGGATGGCCCCGCCACCACGAATGGACTCAGAGACCAGATAAGAGGTGGTCTGCTCCACCGTCGGGTGAATCTGGATTTCGCCCATATCCACGGTTCCGGCACCAATTTTCTCCAGCATCGCGATGCCGCTGCCAGTCGCGCCTTTGTGGTTGGTGGTCACGAAGCCATCGAGTTCCGGGCGGTATTTCACCACCAGCTCGCGGTTGGCGCTGAATCCACCAGTCGCCACAATCACACTTTTCGCGTTCAGGATGCGGCTGTCGTTGTACTCATCCACCACTTTGACACCGGTGACCGCGCCATTCTCATAGAGGATCTCTTCAACGGAGGTCTCCAGCAGCACTTCGATGTTGCGGCTGTTGATATTTTTCACCAGGCCGCTGATCAGGAAGCCGCCGACCGCTGAGCGGTCCGCCGGACGATGAGTGCGGTCGATGCTCATCCCGCCGGTGATGGTGATATCATTCAGCTCGATGCCATGATCCGCCAGCCACTCAATCGCTTCCGGTGCCAGGTCAACAAACTCACGCAGCAGCACCGGATTGTTCTTGAACTGGCCCCCTTTCAGGGTCTCTTCATAGAACAGCTCTTTGCTGTCCTCGATGCCTTTGAGTTTCTGGAAGCGGGTCTCTGCGGCGTTCATCCCCACAGAGGCTTTGATGGTGTTGCCGCCGATGGTCGGCATCTTCTCAATGATCACCACGCGTGCGCCCTCATCGTGCGCCTGAATCGCCGCTGCCAGACCGGCACCGCCGCTGCCCACCACCACCACATCGTAGTTCTGGGGTGCGTTGGGATTGCCGCCCTCTTCAATAACATGTTCCTTGCTGGAGGTGGTCATGGCGCGTGAAACCGCTTTTTTCAGCGCCTCACTCTGCGTGGTGGCACCGGTGATCGCATCAACGTGTGGACTGTTGGCGACAAGGATACGGTTACGGAGGCTTTCAAAAGTGGAAGTAAAGTCCACATCCAGGGTGTCATCCGGAACCAGGGTGATGTCGGTGATACGGTCGGTGTCCAGCGTGACGTTGATTTTCAGCTTCAGCGCTTCGGCTTCCACTTTTTCCTGATAGACGCCCGCTTTATACTTGCGGCCAGACTCGCTCATGTCGCGGATCATCGCATCCACCAGTGAGAAGCGCCACAGCGGTTCCGGGATCTGCAGCGCTTCGCGTTTGTTGCTGTCGATATAGAGTTCGAGATGCTCGTTATTAAGAATGCGGTCGGCCCAGTTCGGATAGGCAATACAGGCTTTACCAACCGCCACCAGATCGTAGCCTTTCTCCAGCGCCAGCTCCGCATCCGCTTTGTTCACCACGCCACCCACACCAATCACCGGCACTTTTGCCAGTTGCGGCGAACGCATCGCAATATACTTCTCGATCAGCGGCGTAGGGTCCTGAGTATCAACAATCGACGGACGCAGCAGCTGACCCACGGAGAAGTGGACGTAATCGAGGCCGCGCGCGGCCAGTTTCTCCAGCAGATAGAGGGTGTCATCAAACCGGATGCCGGGCACTTCGATCTCTTCGGGTGAGAAGCGATAGCCGATGATGAAGGAGTTATGCGCGAAGCGTGCCGCCATCTTGTGAGTGATTTCCAGCACTTCAAGCGGGAAGCGAGCACGGTTGTCGCGGCTGCCGCCCCATTTGTCGTCGCGCTGGTTGGAGTTCGGTGAATAGAACTGCTGAATCAGGTAAGTGTTGGCACCGTGGATTTCCACACCGTCGAACCCCGCCTTGATGGCACGGTTCACGGCATCACCAAATTTGGTGATCATGGTTTCCACTTCGTCGGCGCTCAGCGCCAGCGGTTTGGTCGCCCCTTCACGCGGTGCGGCAATCGCACTGGGCGCAACCGGGGTTTTACCGCCAATCAGTTCCGGCTCGACCATGCGGCCACCGTGATAGATCTGCAGGATCGCCGTAGAGCCTTCAGATTTTATCGCGTCCGCAATGCGTTTCAGGCCGGGGATCTTGTTATCGCTGTCGATCGCAATGGCCCCCGGAAATGCCGGGCCACGGTTATCGATAAAACAGCACTCGACGATCACAGTACCGATGCTGCCTGCACGCGCACGATAGTATTCGACCAGCTCGCTGGTGACCGTACCGTCATAAAAACCGGTACAGGTTGTCATGGGTGCCATCACCAACCGGTTTTTCAGCACAGCGCCGCCAGGAAGCGTCAGGGGATTAAGGAGGGGAGTGAGAGTATTCATTGCGATAAACTCCAAGATTTAAAAGTCTGGAAATTTTTATAGCGGACGCTAATTATCGCCTAATTAAGTGGTCCGATGTCATGCACTTAATATACTCCTTTCTTTGCTTTCATAAGCGATAAATTTACTTATTTAACTTTTAAACAATTGGGTGTATTTAATTTGATGATTTGCCAGCGTAAAGATCCATTGATTGTTAACCAATGGAAACTAAAAATCAACACATCGTTCACATAAAAAATAAAACAAAACCTATCAGATAGTTACATGAAACCCGGAGATGCAGGACTTCAGGATATTTGTAGATCTTCGTCACAAAAAGGCGGAAAGAGGGTGCATCAGAATATAGATTAAAAATAAATGTTAAAATCTGACGATAATAAATTAATTTCTTTGATTTAGATCAAAATTCATATTTCAGAAAATCGCATCATATTTACATGGCGCTAAAATAAGTGCTCAATACTCAGTCAGCAGATTAACCTAAATCCGTGCATCGCGGTTTATTCATACTATTAAGAATAAAAAAGAAAGTTATTCGTGAAGGTCCGGGGCGCACATCGTATTCTTCTTAACTTGCAGATAAAACACTATGAAAACACTCTCAACTGTAACCGAACCGCCCAAAGCCTCACCTGCGGCGGTGGCCAGAAAGAAAGCCCTGATGCTTGCCTTACCGGTGATTGTGGCCGTACTGCTGTTACTGGTGCCCACGCCCGCCGGACTCGAACCCTACGCCTGGCACTTCTTCGCCATCTTCGTCGGGGTCATCGTCGGTTTAATCTTTGAACCGCTGCCGGGAGCGGTGATTGGCCTGACCGGGGTTGTCGTTATCGCCCTCTTCAGTCAGTTCCTGCTTTTCAGCCCGGCAGAGCTGGCTAATCCGAAATTCAAAGCCGCCGGCGAGGCTTTTAAATGGGCGGTAAGCGGTTTTGGCAACTCCACCGTCTGGCTGATCTTTGGTGCCTTTATGTTCGCCGCGGGTTATGACAAAACGCAGTTTGGTCGTCGCCTGGCCCTGATTCTGGTGAAGTATCTGGGGCGTCGCAGCCTGACGCTGGGCTATGCCATTACCTTCGCTGACCTGCTCCTGGCGCCGTTTACCCCATCAAACACCGCGCGCAGTGGCGGCACTATCTACCCGATCATCGCCAACCTGCCGCCGCTGTATGGCTCTAAACCCAACGACCCGAGCGCCCGAAAAATCGGCTCTTATCTGATGTGGGTCGCCATTACCGCCGCCTGTATCACCAGCTCCATGTTCCTCTCTGCGCTGGCCCCTAACCTGCTGGCACTGGCGCTGGTGAAAAGCATCATCGGGTTTGATATCTCATGGGGCATGTGGTTCCTGGCTTTCCTGCCGCTGGGCCTGCTGCTGATTCTGACCATGCCGCTGCTGGCTTACTGGTTCTATCCGCCTGAAGTCAAAATCAACGACGAAGTGCCAAAATGGGCTATCGCCGAACTGGAAAAACTGGGCCGTCTGACCCGCAATGAGATCCTGCTGCTGGTGTTTGTGGTCTGTGCGCTGCTGATGTGGATTTTCGCCACCGCCTGGATTGAACCTGCGCTGGCAGCCCTGCTGGTTGTGGTGCTGATGCTGTGGACCGGCGTGCTGAACTGGAACGACATCACCAGTAACAAACCGGCCTGGAACACCTTCGCCTGGTTCGCGACCCTGGTGGCCCTGGCCGACGGCTTAGCCCGCGTCGGATTTATTACCTGGTTAGGTAAAGAGGGGGGAATGCTGCTGCAGGGTTACGATCCGCAGGTTTCAGCCGTCGTCCTGCTGATTGCCTTCTTCCTGCTGCACTACCTGTTCGCCAGCACCACCGCGCATACCACCGCGCTGTTACCGGCCATGCTGACCATCGCCGCCTCTATCCCGGGGATTAACATGCCGGTCTTCTGCCTGATGTTATGTACCTCTCTGGGTGTGATGGGCATCATCACCCCTTACGGCACGGGCCCAAGTCCGATTTACTACGGCAGCGGCTATCTGCCAACCAAAGACTACTGGCGTCTGGGTACTATCTTCGGCGCTATCTTCCTGGTATCCATGATGCTGATTGCCTATCCGTGGATGGTGTGGATGTTCTGACGGATACCAAATGCAGATCAACGCGTTATAAGATACCATTCCTGCACTTCCCCGCTGTAGCCACGGCGGGGAAGCATAATAAACAATACATTCGCCTATGATGTTGCACCCCGCAGCCTGCCCGCGGAGGTTCAGCCAGTCAGTAAGTGAGAAAAAATGTCGAACAAACCTTTTGTCTATCAGAACCCCTTTCCGCTGTCCCACGACGATACCGAATACTATCTGCTGAGTCGCGAGCATGTCTCTGTCGCGGAGTTTGAGGGGCAGGAGATCCTGAAAGTTGCGCCTCAGGCACTGACCTTGCTCGCTCAGCAGGCGTTTCATGACGCCTCCTTTATGCTGCGTCCGGCCCACCAGCAGCAGGTAGCCTCTATCCTCAACGACCCGGAAGCCAGCGACAATGACAAATATGTCGCCCTGCAGTTTCTGAGAAACTCCGAAATTGCCGCCAGAGGCGTGCTGCCGACCTGTCAGGATACCGGCACCGCGATCATTATGGGCAAAAAGGGTCAGCGCGTCTGGACCGGTGGCGGAGATGAAGCCGCGCTGTCACAGGGTATCTACAATACCTATATCGAAGAGAACCTGCGTTACTCGCAGAACGCGGCGCTGGATATGTACAAAGAGGTGAATACCGGCACCAACCTGCCCGCGCAGATTGACCTCTACAGCGTCGATGGCGATGAGTACAAGTTCCTCTGTATTGCCAAGGGTGGCGGCTCTGCCAACAAAACCTACCTCTACCAGGAAACCAAAGCGCTGCTCAGCCCGGGCAAGCTGAAAAATTATCTGGTGGATAAGATGCGGACGCTCGGCACTGCCGCCTGCCCGCCTTACCATATCGCCTTTGTCATCGGCGGCACCTCGGCAGAGAGCACCCTGAAAACGGTTAAACTCGCCTCGACGCACTATTACGACGGACTGCCCACCGAAGGCAACGAGCATGGTCAGGCGTTCCGCGACGTCCAGCTGGAGCGGGAACTGCTGGAAGCGGCGCAGCAGCTCGGCCTGGGCGCGCAGTTTGGCGGTAAATATTTCGCACACGACATCCGCGTTGTCCGTCTGCCGCGTCATGGCGCATCCTGTCCGGTGGGTATGGGCGTCTCCTGCTCGGCTGACCGTAATATCAAAGCGAAGATTAACCGTGAAGGCATCTGGATTGAGAAACTCGAATCCAATCCAGGCCGCCTGATCCCGGAAGCACTGCGTCAGCAGGGTGAAGGCGAGGTATTGCAGGTCAATCTTAATCGTCCGATGGAGGAGATCCTGGCGCAGCTCTCTGCCTATCCGGTTTCTACCCGTCTCTCCCTGACCGGCACCATCATCGTGGCGCGTGATATTGCTCATGCCAAACTCAAAGAGCGCATCGATAACGGTGAAGGTTTACCGCAGTACATCAAAGATCACCCGGTTTATTACGCCGGTCCGGCTAAGACGCCAGAAGGCTACGCCTCGGGTTCACTCGGCCCGACCACCGCAGGACGTATGGACTCCTACGTGGATCTGCTGCAGGCTCACGGCGGCAGCAAGATCATGCTCGCGAAAGGCAACCGCAGCCAGCAGGTGACGGATGCCTGCCAGAAACATGGCGGTTTCTACCTGGGCAGCATCGGCGGTCCGGCCGCCGTTCTGGCACAGCAGAGCATCAAGAGCCTGGAGTGTGTGGAGTATCCTGAGCTGGGCATGGAAGCGATCTGGAAAATCGAGGTGGAGAACTTCCCTGCCTTTATCCTGGTCGATGACAAAGGCAATGACTTCTTCCAGCACATCGAGCGCGCGCACTGCGCCAGATGCGTCAAGTAACGCTGACGGCCAGACAGAAAAAAAGCCCCGGTTTCGGGGCTTTTTTATGGAAAGACTCTGGCCGGTGAGCGGCAGCCAGACTGGCGCCGTTCTGACTCCTCTTTTAGCCGCGCTGTAACCGCTGCAACGCCGCGTCGATCTGCTCATCACCTTTTGTCAGTTCGATGATCTGATACTTAATCGCCGGATTTTCAATTATCCCGACCAGCGTTGCCGCCACATCTTCGCGCGGGATCTCACCATAGGGAATCGCCAGATCGGCATGAACCCGCCCCGTACCGGCGTCGTCAGTCAGCGTTCCTGGCCGCAGGATCACCCACTCCAGCCTGCTCGCCACCAGCTCCGCATCGGCCAGGCGTTTCACCCGCATATAGTTCTCGAAACCCTCTGACGGCGTTTTACCGCGGCCCGCATCGGGAAAGGCGGAAACCAGTACAAAACGCGAGACGCCCGCCTGCGTGGCAGCGGCTACAGCCCGCTTCAGCCCTTCACCATCGATGGCGTTAGTCAGCGCGATCCCCGCTCCGCCCGCGCCCGCCGTAAAGACAGCGACATCGTGCCCGGTCATCAGCGTAGCCAGCGCGGCGACATCCAGCTGCTGAATATCCCCTTCCACCGGCTTCGCGCCTGCCGCCTGCAGCGATTCAGCCTGTTCCGGTTTGCGATGCAGCGCCGTGACCGCATGGTGGCGGCTGCTCAGCTGGCGGGTAAGCTGTCGGCCGACCTTGCCCGCCGCGCCAATGATGAAACATGTTGCCATAGGTTCCTCCCTTTTCTTATCTCGTGCCTGAGTATAGCCTCTGCCGGAAACAAGACAGGTGCCGGCGCCTGCAGGGATTATTCCGGGATCACTTTTTCCGCTTTCAGCTTATCGAACAGCTGAATAAAGGAGTCAAGCGTGCTGCGATAACCGGTAAAGCCCGCCTTGCGGCTTTTGCTCATATCGGTGAAGGCTTCCATCGGACGTCCCAGGTCGGCGTCGGTGTGCCACCATGATGCCAGTTTAGTCACATCGGCCTCACGCAGCTGATGCTGCTCTGCAATCGCCTGCCACGCAGCAGGTGCCTCATCCATCCGGTTTTCCAGCGGCATCATCTGCGCCGGGAACGCTGCGGCTTCAAGACCAAAGTAGTCAGCCAGTTTTGGCCACATCCAGTTCCAGCGGAACACGTCGCCATTGACGGCGTTGAAATCCTGGTTAGCAGCGTCAGGCGAGGTGGCCGCCCAGTGCAGCTGCTCAGCCAGCAGACCGGCATCGGTCATATCCACCACGCCATTCCACTGCTCTGGCGAGCCGGGGAAGATAAAGGGCCAGCCCTTCTCTTTGCACAGCGTTGCGTAGACCGCCAGCGTCTGCCCCATATTCATCGCATTACCTACGGCGTAGCCGATGATGGTGTGAGGACGATGTACGCTCCAGCGATAGTCATATTTCTCTGCGCCAGCGAACAGCTCATCTTCCTGCGCATAGTAGAAGTTATCGACCGGCTGACGGCCCTGCTCTTCACGGAACGGCGTCACCGGTACCGCACCTTTACCGTAGGCTTCGAACGGCCCCAGATAGTGTTTCAGTCCGGTCACCAGCGCGACGTGCGAACCTTTGAGGCGATCGTTCAGCGCATCGATCACGTTGCGCACCATGCCGCCGTTGACGCGAATGTTCTCTTTTTCCGTCTCCTGACGCGCCCAGACGCTGAAGAACAGCGCATCCGGTTTCTCCGATTTCAGAACCTCACGCACGGCGTCGGCGTCCGTCAGATCGGCGGTCAGGCTGGTCACGCCCTCAGGCACCGCACCGCGTCCGCGTGACAGGCCGCTGACCTCCCAGCCCTCCTGCTGAAGTTTTTCTGCCAGTGCGCGGCCGATGACACCACTGATGCCCACAATTAACGCGTGCTTTTTCATTTGATTTCTCCTCGTTTTGGGTAATTCTAAGCCTAATAGAGAATTCAGTTCTTATCTCTGGCATTTATTCACAGCATTCTCAACCTGAGTTCATTAATCGATGCACGATCACCGTCTTAAAGATATTTTGCCGTTTGTTGCCAGCGTCGAATGTGGCAGCTTTACCGCCGCCGCCCAGCGCCTGCATGTCACCGGTTCGGCAATCAGTAAAAGCGTCAGCCGTCTTGAGGCGCGACTGGGATCCAGGCTGCTGGAGCGCACCACCCGCAGCCTGAGCCTGACCGATGCAGGCAGCGCCTACTATCAGACCTGTCTGCGTATTCTGGAGGATCTGGCCGAAGCGGAAGCGGTGCTGGCAGCGCAGCGCACTATTCCATCCGGCCGCCTGAAACTTGCCGTGCCGACGACCTATGGCCGCCTCAACGTTATGCCGCTGCTGGTGCCCTTTTGCCAGCAGCATCCGGAACTGGCGATCAGCATGAGTCTGTCAGACCGGTTCGTTGACCTGTTTGAAGAGGGTGTCGATGTGGCGGTGCGGATTGGCGGCGCACCGGATCTGCCCGCGTCGCTGGGCTGGCGTAATATGGGACGTGAGCAGATGCAGTTCTGCGCCTCTCCCGCCTATCTGGACCGCGAGGGACGCCCGCAGAGTGAAGCAGAACTATTGAAACACCCCGCCATTCTTTATGAGCGGGTGGATGGCAGCAGCAAACCCTGGCTGTTTACCACCGAAGATGGTCAGCCGCACTGGCGTGACGTGCCCTACCGGCTGGCGCTGGGCGATGTGGATGCGCAGTTCCAGGCGGTGCTGGCGGGGCTAGGGGTGGCGCAGATGCCCTCCTGGCTGATTCAGCGCGCCGTCGACGCGGGCGATCTGGAGATCCTCCTGCCGCATCTGCAGCCTGACGGCCTGACGCTGAGCGTGGTGTGGCCACGCCGCAAACAGTTTCTGCCCAAAGTGGATGCGCTGCTGTCGGCACTGACCGCACTCGCGATCCGCTGAAACTCGCCCCGTCTGCGGGAGGCGACGCTGCGCCTCCCGGCTAACCAACGCTGACCGGGGAGTATCAGGCGATCGGCGCGGTTAACGAGACAGCCGACAGCTTATCAGGGTGCTGTGATAACGATAGCGACGCGGCGGTTCTGCGCGCGCCCCTGTGCGCTGTTGTTGCTGCTGACCGGTGCGCGCATGCCCAGTCCACGGGTGACAATATTTTCACGCGGTATCGCCGCACCTGCCGCCCACTGCGTGGCAACGGCCTCTGCGCGTTTCAGCGACAGCTGCTGGTTATAGTCGGGCTTGCCGTAATTATCCGTGTGCCCGTCGATACGGACATGCTCAATCCCGGTTGCGGCCAGGTTTTTTGCCATCCCCTGAATAGTCTGTTTACTGGCGGGCGTCAGTTCTGACTCGTTTACCCCAAACAGGATCTTATCGGACAAGCCTAATCCCCAGCCTTCCATATTCTGAGTGAATCCGGCACTTCTCATCGCTGCGATTTGCGCCTCGCTGAAACGTTCTTTCGACTGACAGCCCGCCAGCGTCAGAGTAAGCAACAGCAGGGAAAGGTTTTTCTTCATCTTTACGCCCTATTTTTTCGCTTGTTTTTGTACATATCCCTGTCGGCACGTTCGAGAATCGACTCTATCGTTTCACCCGGTTGTGACCAGGCGTAGCCAAGGGTTACCGAGGTCGTAACCGGCATGCCTTCTGTAATCAGGATCGGCTCTTTGGTAGCGTCATGAATGCGCTGCATGAGCGACTGTAATGCCGCTTCACTCGTCCGGCTGCAGACCAGCATGGCAAATTCATCTCCCCCTAATCGCGCAACCAGATCCGACTCTGCGGCCAGCGACAGCAGTCGTGACCCTATGGCTTTTAATACCTCGTCGCCGGCGGCATGGCCCCAGTTATCGTTGATGCTCTTGAAGCGATCGCCATCCAGAAACAGCAGCGCAAAGCGCGGTTGCGCCTGTGACGCCAGAAGCTGGGTCAGGCGCGCGGAGAAGGCGCTGCGGTTGGCGAGGCCGGTCAGCGGATCGGTCAGCGCCTGCGCGGCCAGCGAGCGATTGTCTCGGATCAGCGAAGCCTTGAGGGATTGCATCTCCCTCAGCAGCGAGTTGAGATCGTCTGAAAAGAGCTGAAACTCCCTGATGGGGCCGCCCGGAATACGCCAGGAGAAATCACCGGAGTTAATGACATAGTGAATCGAACTGGTGATGGTGCGCAGGGTCGCGATCATCCCCCGATGCAGAAATTCGCTCAGCAGCAGCGAGATAATCAGTACGCAGAGCATCCCGATGGAGAGGATTATAAAGGAGTACTGAATGAAACTCTTCGCGCCGGTAACGGTGCCCTCCAGCGTCAGGGTGCCAACGGCAACGTCAGCGTGAATAATATCGACGTTAAGCGGCTTACGATAAATCCAGTCGCGCAGCAATCGCGAATACCAGCCCGCCTCCTCCTGCTGTGCGTGCCACTGGGCCAGAACAAGATTATCCCGGGTAACCAGCTTTGCAGAAGCGTAAAGTCCCTCATTACCAAAGCGTTCGATTTTACTGCGGGCATCCTCGCTGTCGGCAAAGACGGTGGCCGCCGTTAAGGTCGTGCTTAAGGTCGAACCGATCAGATCGAGGTTACACTTCTCATAGTGTTTAATAAAAATGAGCGACGTCGATGAGAGCAGCAGCCAGCAGAGCAGTAATATTACCGCCGAATTGATGGTGCTTATTTTCCGCAGTTTATTGCGGATAGATGATTTATCGTGCCGGGATTCATCGAATTTCATCTTATTTTTTTCCCTCGCGGGAGAGCAACAGCACATCCGGACTCACTCTGACCCCGCTTCTGGCCAGGGAGTCGAGATTAACAGCAAAGTGGGTATGGCCTGGCTGAAAAATCAGGCAGAAAGCGGCACCCAGGGTGCATTCCGCATTATTCTCGGCAAAGGTTAGTACTCCTCGCCCCTGAAACTGCCTGATAAGATCCACCTGCTGTTGCGGCGTCTCATCACCGAAATAGATGGCGTCACAGCGATGTTTAGCAAGGTCACCCACCCCCGTCAGATAGACCGTGGTGAATGTCGCGGTCACAGAGGCACTTTTTTCCGGTAATGAGAGATGGTGTGCTGAGGTAAAAACACATAATTCAGGCGGCGTATTTAAACCGTTCCAGTGGGTAAAACTGATTATGCCGCTGACGATACGATTCGCGTTGCCATCCTTTATTCCGGCGCGGGCAATATGCGGATGAATAAAGAACAGAATAAGGAGCGTAGAGAGGATCTGGCAGGTACGACGCAGCAGAAGCAGCACATCGGCTTCAGGATGAGTGAAATATTTATCGGTCATACTGCATTCCAGTAATACTACGCACGGCAGAAGGGCTGAATTAGCGCGAAAATTTTACCATAGTGACAGTTACCCTTGCACACAGAATTTTCTTAGCAATCAGTTATCCTGCTTATACTTTCAGGGCATTTTCATCCTGGAATAAACGCGGCATTCATCGCCGTCAGTGTATGAAGCTGTGGTCTATTCACCCACTTCACAGGCGTTTTTAAGGGTCATTACGTCGCGAGCTGGCCGCTCAGCGATGAAGGGATCTTTGTCAACAGGGAGGGGGCACGGTTACTGTGTCAGCACTGACACAATGCGGATCAGCAACGCCTCCGCACAGGTCAGCTATTCACGCATTACGCTTCGCGCACTCAGACATAGCCCATCATTTTCAGCAGCGACTGCACCTGATTCATTGCTTCGCTGCGATGGGTGACGCCCAGCTTCTGATAGAGGTTGCGGATGTGGGTTTTGATCGTGGTCGAGGCCACTGCCAGCTCGCCGGCGATCTGATCGTTGCTGTAGCCCGAATAGATCAGCCCCAGCACCTGCCACTCACGCTGCGTCAGCGGGCTGGTGCGGATCAGCTCCGGCACGTCAGGATGGTTGAGTAACCGGCTGACAAAGCCTTCATCGAAATGAGCAAACTTGTGGCGGTGATATTTATTAATCTCCAGCAGGATGCGCCGCGCGCGGTGGCTGTCCAGCTCGTTCAGGGTATTAAGCTGAATCAGCTGCCGGAGCTGCTGCGCCATCATCTCCCCTTCGATCACGAAATGGCTGATAAAGCCGGTGCTGCGTGCCAGCTTCAGCGCCTCGATCAGGACTCGCTGCGCCTCGGCTTTGCGATCGGTCTGCCAGTAGATCTGATTCAGCAGCAGCAGATTGCGATTCAGGTCGCTCATCAGGCGCAGCGCACGGGCGTTCTCATTCAGCTCCTCCAGCACCACTTCCGCCTGACTGACGTCACCCAGCAGGATCTGCGCGCGGGCGATGTTACGCCACTGGCCCTGCAGGAAGTGGTTGTTGGCAAAGGCCGGTTTAGGGGTCTGCCGCATCCAGTCACGGGCATTCTGGCTGTCGCCCGTCATCTGCCAGTAAATCACCCGCACTTTATCCGCATTGGCGATCCAGTCGCTGTGCCAGTTGCCATTGTTCAGCAGATTCTCCAGCCGGTTCAGATAACTGCGGGCATTATCGAGGTTGCCGCGCGCCAGCGAACACTGCACTAGCAGCCCCAGACACTGGATCTGCTGCTGCGGCTGGAAACCGTTCAGCACTTTGATACCTTCGCGTGCCGCCTGCTCCGCCTCCTCCAGGCGTCCCCACGCCCAGAGCAGCTGCGCGCGGATACGCAGCAGAAACTCATGCAGCGGGAATTGCCCCAGATGCTGCTCGTCGACCAGCACAAAGGCACGGCTCTGGCTCTCATAGGCGGCCTGCAGGAAGCCCTGAGCAAACAGGATTTCGCTCTGCTGAATCAGGCTCCAGAGCGCGTAGTGCCACACTTCGTCGCGGCGCGCCATCTGTTCGGTCTGGCGCATCAGCTTCAGTGAATCATCCAGCTCGCCTTTACAGTGCATCACTTCGCCATGCACCGAGGTCGCCACAATCCGGCTGTAGTGACGGCTGGCGGGCAGCGTATCGAGTGCCACTTTCGCCAG
Organism: Pantoea phosphatilytica; assembly: GCF_051025615.1. Lineage (NCBI taxonomy): Bacteria > Pseudomonadati > Pseudomonadota > Gammaproteobacteria > Enterobacterales > Erwiniaceae > Pantoea > Pantoea phosphatilytica. The sequence continues at coordinate 233,319 of NZ_JBPFDF010000004.1, read as the reverse complement.
CCGCTCCGCCTCTTCAGTATTGCCATCGTTGATCGCCACCTGGGCGCGCAGCGCATTAAACTCACCGCGCAGGGCCGCATCAATCTCACAGCGGCTCGCCTGTTCAAACCGCGCCAGCAGGCTGTCAACTTCAGAGAAGCGATGCTGACTCTGCATCAGCCACGCCTGCAACAGCACCAGCATCGGGTTCTCCAGCAGCATCTCCCACGGCAGGGCTTTCAGGGAGTTTTCCAGCAGCGGCAGTTCGCTCTGATTAAACAGCGTCCAGGCGTGCTTCAACAGGACATCCCGCAGCATCGAAGCATCGCCGGAGGCAAGCGCATGATGAATTGCCTCGCCCGGAAAGCCCTGCGCCATCCAGCTCTCGGCGGCGGCCCGATGCAGCGCGGGCAGCTCTGCCGTCAGCTCCCACTGACAGCGCTGACGCAGAAAATTGCCGAACAGCGGATGGTAGCTGAACCAGTGGCCGGAGTCGTCCATGCGCTGCAGAAACAGCCCCTGCCGCTCGATCTCCTCCAGCCGCATCTGCCCGTTCTCTTCACCGGTGACGCAGGCGATCAGCTCATCATTCATCGAGCGCAGCAGGGCAGTTTTCAGTAAGAAATGGCGGGTGGGCAGATCCACATTATCCAGCACCTCCTCCACCAGATAATCGGCCAGATGGCTGGCGTTGATACCGGAGAGACGACGGGCCGAATGCTGCGCCGAACTGGCCCCCTGCCGTGCCGACAGCACAATGAGTTGCAGCGCCGTGGCCCAGCCCGCCACATCGTCACACAGCCGGCCGCTCTCTTCGCTTTCCAGCGGCGCCGCCAGGCGGCAGTCAAAAAACTGCTGCGCCTCCTGATGGGTAAAGGCCAACTGCTGACTGCCCAGCTCGATCAGCTGCTCCCGCACGCGCAGGTTCGCAATCCCCAGCTGCGGCAGATTGCGTGACATCAGTATCAGGGTCAGATTGTCGGGCTGATGGCGCAGGAAGAAGCGCATCGCATCGTGGATAACGGGATTAGTGATCAGATGGTAATCGTCTACGATCAGCCACAGCGGCTGCTGCCACTCTACCAGTTCGATAAAGAGCTGAGAAAACAGGGCGTTGAGATTGACATACTGCCGCTTCTGCGCCAGCAGTTCACTGCGCGGACAGCCGCCGTGAGTCGCCTGCTGCAGTGCAGCGATCAGGTAGTCGGCAAAGCGCTCCGGCTGATTATCGCCCTCATCTAAAGAAACCCAGCCCAGATCGCTTTTCCCCGCCGCCCACTGTGACACCAGGGTGGTCTTGCCGTAGCCTGCCGGACTGGTGACCAGCACCAGCCGGTAATTTCCGGCCGCGGTGAGCTTTTGCAGCAATCTCTCACGGATCACGGTGCCTTCAAGACGCACCGGACGGCTGAGTTTGGCGGGTATTAACATGGGCGCGCGTTTCTCCATTTGTCGAGCGCATCATTATTTTACGCTTCGTAATTATTCCTTACACAGGTTCAGCATTTCGTCCGATGAATGCAAGCAAACCCATTATTTAAACTTTACAAAAGCGCCCCTTATCACACTCCTCAGACGATTTCGGAAAAGCCTCATCCTCTCCACCCTCCCCATCCTCCTGCGCTTATTCCTCACAGGAGGAGGAAGCACGTTTTTCCGCCGGGCAAACTGTCACCACATAGACCTGTTTTTCGTTATAAAGGACCTCCGCGATGACACAGCCCGATTTCAATCCGACTCAGTTTCATGCTGCCCTGACCCGTCAGTGGCAGCGCTTTGGCCTGCGCGATGCGCAGGAGATGACCCCGCAACAGTGGTGGCAGGCGCTCAGCGGGGCGCTCGCCGATATGCTGGCGTCACAGCCCGCTCACACCGCGCCAGCCACGCTGCGCCATGTTAACTACCTCTCTATGGAGTTTTTGATCGGTCGTCTGACCGGCAACAACCTGCTGAACCTGGGCTGGTACGATGCGGTCAATGAGGCGCTTTCCGCCTGGGATATTTCACTGAGCGACGTGCTGGAAAATGAGACTGACCCGGCGCTGGGCAACGGGGGGCTGGGCCGACTGGCCGCCTGTTTTCTCGATTCCATGGCGAATGTAGGACAGCCCGCGACAGGCTATGGCCTGAACTATCAGTACGGGCTGTTCCGTCAGCACTTCGAGGCGGGTGCGCAGATTGAGGAGCCGGATGACTGGCAGCGCGACCGCTATTCCTGGTTTAACCATAACGCTGCGCTGAATGTGCGGGTCGGACTCGGCGGCAAAGTTGTGACCCATGCGGGCCAGACCCAATGGCAACCGGCGTTTGAGCTGGTGGGTGAAGCCTGGGATCTGCCGGTGGTCGGCTATCAGAATGGCCTCAGTCAGCCTCTGCGCCTGTGGCAGGCGAAACATGCGCAGCCCTTCAACCTCAGCCGCTTTAACGACGGTGACTTTCTGCGGGCAGAGCAACAGGGCATTGATGCGGAAAAACTGACTAAAGTGCTCTACCCCAATGACAATCATCAGAACGGCAAAAAACTGCGTCTGATGCAGCAATATTTTCAGTGCGCCTGTGCGCTGGCTGATATCCTGCGTCGCCACCATCAGGCCGGACGCAGCATCGAATCCCTGGCCGATCACGAAGTGATTCAGCTGAATGATACCCATCCGACGCTGGCGATTCCGGAGCTGATGCGCCTGCTGCTGGATGAGCATCAGCTGAGCTGGGATCGCGCGTGGCAGATCACCCAGCAGACCTTTGCCTATACCAACCACACGCTGATGCCTGAGGCGCTGGAGTGCTGGGATGTGCGGCTGGTACGCAGCCTGCTGCCGCGCCACATGATGATTATCAATACGCTTAATGCGCAGCTGAAAACTGCCGTCATGGCGCGCTGGCCGGATGATGAGGCGAAATGGGCGAAGCTGGCGCTGGTCCATAACAACCAGCTGCGGATGGCTAACCTCTGCGTCACCAGCGGTTTCGCAGTTAACGGCGTCGCGGCGCTGCACTCAAAACTGGTCGTGCAGGATCTCTTCCCGGAATATCACCAGCTCTGGCCGGAGAAGTTCCATAACGTCACCAACGGCATCACCCCACGCCGCTGGATCAATCAATGTAACCCGGCGCTGAGTGCACTGATCACCCGCACGCTGCAAAAGCCCTGGCTCAACGATCTGACGGCGCTGCAGGGACTGGAGACCTTCGCGGATGATGCCGCCTTCCGGGCGGAGTACCGTGCCATCAAGCAGCAGAATAAAGAGGCGCTGGTGGGCTGGATCAGGCAGCGCACCGGCATTGCCATCGACCCTGCCGCGCTGTTTGATGTCCAGATCAAGCGCCTGCATGAGTACAAACGCCAGCATCTGAGCCTGCTGCACATCATCGCTCTCTGGCAGACGCTGGTTACTGACCCGCAGGCGAATCGCGCACCGCGCGTGGTGCTGTTTGGGGCCAAAGCCGCGCCGGGCTATGCGCTGGCGAAAAATATAATCTATGCCATTAATAAAGTGGCAGAAGTGATCAATCAGGATCCGCGCATTGGCGATCGCTTAAAAGTGGTGTTCATTCCCGACTACAACGTCTCCGTCGCTGAGCGACTGATTCCGGCCGCCGATCTCTCCGAGCAGATTTCCACCGCCGGTAAAGAGGCCTCCGGCACCGGCAATATGAAGCTGGCGCTGAATGGTGCGCTGACCATCGGCACACTTGATGGTGCCAACGTGGAAATCGCGGAGCAGGTGGGTAGTGAAAACATCTTTATCTTCGGCCATACCGTGGAGCAGGTGGTGGCGCTGAAAGCGAGCGGCTACGACCCGACACTGTGGCGCAGCAAAGATTCGCAGCTCAATCAGGTACTGCAGGCGCTGGAAGATGGCACCTTCAGCCAGGGCGATCTCAGCGCCTTTGACGCGATGCTGCACAGTCTCGGACCAGAGGGGGGCGATCCCTATCTGGTGCTGGCAGACTTCCAGCCCTATCTGGCCGCGCAGGCGCAGGTTGAGGCGATGTGGAGCGATCAGGAGGCCTGGACACGAGCCGCCATCCTTAATACCGCCCGCTGTGGTATGTTCAGCTCCGATCGCGCCATCCGCGATTATCAGCAGCGCATCTGGCAAGCGAAACGCTAAGGAACGCCATGAAGACAGATTCCATTCTGGATGCGTACTCGCGGGCGGGTATTGCCGCAGAGTATATCAATGCGCACGGCAAGCCTCAGGCGATCCCGGCCCGCACCCGTCAGCGCCTGCTGGCGGTCATGCAGCCGCCGGGCCAGCCCGACACACCGCTGCCACCGGCTGTGATTTTGCGCAGCGGCGACCCGCTGAGTCTGTCGCCTCAGCTGCAGCGGGAGGCCCACTGGCATCTCACCTGCGAGACGGGCGAAATCAGCTCCGGGCGCTGCCAGCCCGGTCATTCGCTGCCTCTGCCGCCGCTGCCCGAAGGCTATCATCAGCTGACGCTGCAACAGGACGCGCAACAGTGGTCCTGCCGCGTCATTATCGCCCCGGCCCGCTGCTACGAACCGCCTGCGCTGCTGGCAGGCGAATCGCTGTGGGGCGCCTGCGTACAGCTTTATACTCTGCGTTCGGCGGAGAACTGGGGCATCGGCGACTTTGGCGATCTGCGGCGGATGCTGCCGGAGATCGCCGCGCGTGGCGGGGCCTTTGTCGGTCTCAATCCGATCCATGCGCTGTTTCCCTCCAGCCCGGAGAGCGCCAGCCCTTACAGCCCCTCTTCCCGCCGCTGGCTTAACGTTCTCTACATCGATGTTAATGCCGTCGCGGACTTCCGGCAGAGCCCCGCCGCGCAGGCCTGGTGGGCGCAGCCGGACACGCAGCAGGCACTGACGCAGGCACGCGCCGCCGAATGGGTCGATTATGCTGCGGTCACCCGGCTGAAGCTGGCGGCGCTGCGCCTGGCGTGGCCGCACTTCACCGGGCGCGCCGTAACCGATCCTGACGTGCAGGCGTTTAATGCGTTTATCCGCGAGGGCGGCGAAAGCCTGCAGCATCAGGCGCTGTTTGATGCGCTGCACGCCGATCAGATGGCGCAGGACAGTCAGCGCTGGGGCTGGCCGGTCTGGCCGAAAGAGATGCAGCACCCCGGCAGCCCGGCGGTGCAGCGTTTTCAGCGGGAGCATGAGGATCAGGTTCGCTTCTGGCTCTGGCTACAGTGGCTCGCCGCGCAGCAGTTTGCTGACTGCTGGCACGACTGCCAGCAGCAGATGATGATGCCGGGACTCTATCGTGACCTGGCTGTCGGCGTCGCCCGCGGTGGTGCAGAAACATGGAGCGAACGCGATCTCTACTGTCTTGATGCCAGCATCGGCGCACCGCCCGATATTCTCGGCCCGCGCGGCCAGGACTGGGGATTGCCGCCGATGGACCCACAGGTGATGCGACAGCGCGCCTGGGAGCCGTGGATTGCCCTGTTGCGCGCCAACATGCGGCACTGCGGCGCACTGCGCATCGACCATGTCATGGCGCTGATGCGGCTGTGGTGGATCCCGAGCGGTGAAAGCGCCATGCACGGGGCCTATGTCCACTATCCCATCGACGACCTGCTGGCAATTCTGGCGCTGGAAAGTCAGCGTCATCGCTGCATGGTGATTGGCGAAGACCTTGGCACCGTGCCGGAGGCGATTGTCGATAAGTTGCGTGAGGGCGGCGTTTACTCCTACAAAGTGCTCTGGTTTGAACAGAGCAGCGATGATGGCTTCCGTGCGCCTGCGAACTGGCCGCGTCAGGCGATGGCTGTCGCCACCACCCACGATTTGCCGACCCTGCGCGGCTGGTGGCAGAGCGATGACCTGACCACCGGCGCGCAGCTCGGTCTTTATCCGGATAAAGTGGTGCTGGCCGGGCTCTATGAGGTTCGCCTGCGGGCGAAACAGGCGCTGCTGAACAGCCTGCACCGGGTCGGCGCACTGCCGAAACGGGCCGGACGCGATGCACGCCGCACCGGGATGAGCAGGGCGCTGAACCGGGCGATGCAGCGTTATCTGGCTGACAGTCACAGCGCCCTGCTGGGATTGCAGCCGGAAGACTGGCTGGATATGGCCTCACCGGTCAACATTCCGGGCACCAGCGACGAATATCCGAACTGGCGGCGGAAACTGCGTGTCACAACAGAGGAGATGTTCAGCGATCCCGAAACGCCTTCGCTGCTGCGGGATCTGACAGTGAGGCGTAAGCGGTCGGTGCGAAGCTAAAATGAATCAGGAGGGCGGCAAGGTTTGCGTCGCCCGCCGCCGGTTAACGGGTTTCACCGGCGGCGGCGGGGAAGCCTGGCGGGCCGCTCTCCCTTCATGCCTGAGCCGACAGCATGCCAAAGCCTGGCTGAATCTTCTTTATATCCCTATCCTGCCCGTCTGCCCTTAATCAGAAATAAAAAAAGGTGCGCCAGGGCGCACCAGATGGGTCAGCATCAATAGTATCGGGGCCGCTTCACCCCTTGCCTTTAACACTACTGATAAAGGTTCGCCGGGCGGAGGTGGAACCCACTCGCTCGGCTTCATCCAGCAGTTTCAGCGCCTTATCAATATTGCCGCTGTTAACCGCCTGTGTGATCTGCTGATTAAAGTAACGTTCGGTGTCGTGCATGATCGGTTCCGCACGCGGTTTTGCCGCAGGCGCGACGGCCGGAGCAGGTGCTGTTGCCGCCGCGTAGGCCGGTGCAGGCGCGGCGGTGTTGCCGACCGTGACGGCGCTCGGGCCGGAGGAACCAAACAGCGGGCCGACCAGAATGGAGGAACCGGAGCTGGTCTGCATTTTCAGCTTAATCGTGCCTTCACGGCTATGGCTGGCAACGGGATCGGGAATATCCGGCACGGCATGACCGGTGCCCTGCGCATAGGCTTTCGCCGGGTCGAGTAAAGTCGTGGTCCGGGTCAGATCGCTGTCGGTGGTGAACACCAGCAGATAGATTTTCTGCTGCCCCAGCGCAGGGGTCAGTTTCATCACGCCCTCCAGCCGATCGGCCGCCATTACGCCCGGCTTCTGATAGGTAAAATAACGGCTCGGGAACCAGGCGGCGGGACGCAGATTTTCATCCAGCACCAGCACGTTAGGAGCGAAGACCTGGCCGTTGGCCACTTCACTGCTCAGCGTCAGCGTCAGTTCGCCAATGTTCGCGGGCAGACTGTAGGCTGCCACCGGGCCGGCAATATGCGGCGCATTCAGCGTCTGACCGCTGTTCGCCAGTTTTGTGGTCTGTGTCTGCGCGGCCGCGAGAGGCTGCCAGCTCAGGCGCTGAAGATTTTCGGGCGCGACGGCGGGTGCAGAAGAGAGATCCTGCGGCACCAGATTGACCTCGGCCAGCGCGGGCAGCGCCGATCCAGTCAGTAACGCGGCACTCAGGCAGAGCGCAGCCAGTTTTTTCATTTTCATTATGCTTACCTTATTGCTGGCTGCGGCGATAACCAGGCAATGGCTCACCGCAACCAAAGCGATCCATCAGGCGCAGGTCTGCGCCTGTCAGAACAGGGGTTGGCTTACCACCAGATTTCCATCTGCGCGCCGAAGGTTACTTCATCATCTTTACCACGGCTGTTGGTCAGGATGCCGTTGCCGCTGCTGTCAGCGGAGGCGAAGGAGGTGAGATCGCCGGCGCTGTCTTTGTTGTAGCCCCACTTCTCATCCCATTTGGCGTAGGTTGCGAACAGACGCAGCGCCGGACGCGACCAGATGCTATCGCCTGCCTGCCACTGCTGTGCCAGAGTCACTTTGTACTGGCCATTACGCTCATTCGCCTGCTGCGACTTCACGTTGTCGTAGCCCAGTTCCAGCAGGGTGCTCATAATAGGCGTCCATTTGTACATCGGGCGCACGCCCACGGTGTACCACTGGGTGCCGCGGTTATTGTCCAGATCGATGTTCTGGTACATCGCCACATACATCAGATCCCAGCGTTCGGCCAGCGAGATGGCGCCGTGGTCGAGCACGCGGTACATGTCACCGTTGTTATTCAGGCTGGTGCCCTGCGGCACGCCTTTGCCCTGTGAGGTCATCGCATCGGTGGCGTACTGCAGCACAAACTTGTTGTAGCCTTTCAGCATGCTCTGGGTGTGTTCGGCCGTGAACATCCAGCCATCCTTCGACGCGCCATCTTCGATACGGTAACCGTCGCGGGCGTTAGCGCGGCCGTAGTCCACACCCAGCTCCAGCACGCCGTCCGGGTTGGTCTCCAGACCTGCCAGGCGCACATCAAACACGTCGTTGGCAGTGCTGGTGGCGAAATCGCGGATACGATCGCTGGAGAAGGTGTAGGAGCCGCCCGCTTCAGAGGAGCGGGTCGCAGCGAAGGAGAGCTTACCAAAGCCGAGATCCACATCTTCCAGGCCGGCACCCGGACCGGAGATATCCCAGTAGTAGAAGTCGATCATGTGTACGTCATGGCGCTGATAAAAGCGTTTACCGGCCCAGATGGTGGAGCCTGGCAGCGCGTCGATCAGGTTTTTACCCTTAACGTTGGCTTCACGAAACGCGGGCGAGGTCGCTTCCCAGTCATTCTGCTGTGCGACGGAGTAGGCCACGTTGGTGTCGAAATAGAAGCTCTTATCGCCCTCTTTCCACACTTCCTGGCCTAATTTCAGCTCAGCATAGGTTTCGCACTCGTTACCCAGACGGTATTTACTTTGAGCACCGGTCGCCTGGAAACATTGCTGTTCACCACCACTGCCGGTCCAGCCGATGCCGGAACGGGCATAGCCGGTAAAATCGACCGCCATCGTCGGGGCGGAGAGGATGCCTGCCGCGACGGCAACGGCAAGGGGAAGTTTGCGCAGAGTTAACATTTTCTATCTCCTGAGGTCATTGCTTTTATTGTTTTGGCAGGGCTATACACCCGGCTCCTGATAGAGCCTGCGACACGCACTCCCGTCCTCGCGGAACAGGTGACAACGCTCGGGCGGCAGGCCAATGCCGAGGATGGTGCCCTCTTTTACCAGCACGACGTCCTCCTGGCGGTAAACCAGGTTCTGACGGATAGCGGGAATCTCGATGTGGATCTGTGTTTCATGCCCCAGCTGTTCCACCACCTGAACTTCACCCTCCAGGGTGACGTCGGCGATGTCGCTGGAGAGCAGATGTTCCGGCCGGATGCCGAGCGACATATTGCTGCCCACCTGAACGCCGGCACTGTCAACCGGCAGCCAGACCAGCTGCTGATTGGGCAGCCGCACCTGCACCTGATCGATGGCGGTGGCGGTCACTTTGACCGGCAGGAAATTCATCTTGGGTGAGCCGATAAATCCGGCGACAAAGCGATTTGCGGGATAGTGGTAGAGCTCAAGCGGCTTGCCGACCTGCGCGATGCGTCCGGCGTCCAGCACCACGATCTTGTCGGCCAGCGTCATCGCTTCGATCTGATCGTGGGTGACGTAGATCATGGTGCGCTTCAGGCGTTTATGCAGACGGGAGATCTCAATGCGCATCTGGACGCGCAGCGCCGCGTCGAGGTTTGACAGCGGTTCATCCAGCAGGAAAACGCGCGGCTCAGCCACCAGCGTGCGGCCAATCGCCACACGCTGACGCTGCCCGCCTGACAGGGCTTTAGGCCGTCGATCCAGCAGATGCGCCAGTTGCAGGATCTCTGCCACCTGGTTAACCCGCTGCTGAATCTCGGCTTTCTTTACGCCCGCCAGTTTGAGACCAAACGACATGTTCTCCGCCACCGACAGATGCGGATAGAGCGCATAGGACTGAAACACCATACCGATGCCACGTTCGGCAGGCGGCACCTCATTCATGCGGCGATCGCCGATTAACAGCTCGCCGCGGGTGATGGTTTCCAGTCCGGCAATCATGCGCAGCAGCGTCGATTTGCCACAGCCCGATGGGCCCACGAAAACAACAAATTCCCCCTCGCCGATAGTGAGATCGATATCTTTCGATACCACCGTATCGCCCCAGGCCTTTGTGACATTGCGTAGCACAACGCTCGCCATGATCCCTTCCCTCTTAGCTGCTCATTCGTGTCTGCTCAGCGGCAGACGGGTTCCGAGGCTCACTATGCGAGAGGAAATAATCGGTAACATCCTCCGCCGACCGGCAATCTGCTGGGGGAGGAGGCGGGAGGAGGAGAAAAATGAGCAGACAGCGCGCACCGCGCACTGCCACGCTTTTTTGTGATCGTCAGCGCAGACCCGCATTAATTTTTACCGCTTAAGCACGCGCTTAGCGGGCTTTTTGCCAGCGCGATCACAGCGATCGCCTGCGGGGCGTAGAGGCGGGGAGGATGAGAAGCCCTGGCGGATACGCACAATGATGCCAGTAAAGCATTTCCCACTTCCGCAAACAGGATGGATTTATGACGATGAAAACCGGAGCAAGAATTCTGGCCCTCTCTGCCCTCTCTGCCGTGCTCTTTTCGGCAAGTGCCCTGGCAAAAATCGAGGAAGGTAAACTGGTCATCTGGATCAACGGTGACAAGGGCTACAACGGTCTGGCCGAAGTGGGCAAGAAATTTGAGCAGGAGACCGGCATCAAAGTCACGGTTGAGCATCCTGACAAAATGGAAGAGAAATACCCGCAGGTGGCGGCAACCGGCGATGGCCCGGACATCATCTTCTGGGCACACGATCGCTTTGGCGGCTACGCGCAGTCGGGGCTGCTGGCGGAGATCACACCGGACGCCAGCTTCCGCGAGAAGATTTTTCCGTTCACCTGGGATGCCGTGCGCTTCGACGGCAAGCTGATTGGTTATCCGATTTCGGTGGAAGCGTTATCCCTGATCTACAACAAAAAACTGCTACCCGAACCACCGAAAACCTGGGAGGAGATTGCCGCGCTCGACAAACAGCTCCGGGCGAAGGGCAAAAGCGCGATTATGTTCAACCTGCAGGAGCCCTACTTCACCTGGCCGCTGCTGGCCGCAGGTGGCGCCTACGCATTTAAGCTGAAAGATGGACACTACGATGTGAAGGATGTCGGGGTGGACAACGCCGGAGCGAAAGCGGGCATGCAGTTCCTGGTCGATCAGGTCAAAGCCAAAGTGCTGAATGCTGACACCGACTACTCCATTGCCGAAGCCGCCTTCAACAAAGGCGAAACCGCCATGACGATCAATGGTCCCTGGGCATGGGGCAACCTTGACAAGAGCGGTATCGACTATGGCGTCACGACACTGCCCACCCTGAAAGGTAAGCCGTCGAAAGCCTTTGTGGGTGTCCTGAGCGCCGGGATCAACGCCGCCAGCCCCAACAAAGAGCTGGCGAAGGAGTTCCTGGAAAACTATCTGCTGACCGACGCCGGACTGGATGCGGTGAACAAAGACAAACCGCTGGGAGCCGTGGCGCTGAAGTCGTTCCAGCAGACGCTTGAGAAAGATTCACGGATCGCCGCCACCATGAGCAACGCCCGTCAGGGTGACATCATGCCGAACATCCCGCAGATGGCCGCCTTCTGGTACGCCATGCGCACCGCCACCCTGAACGCACTGGGCGGTCGTCAGAGCGTCGATGCGGCGCTGAACGATGCCCAGGCCCGCCTGAAAAAGTAACTTCCCCTTCTGCAGCCGGGCTTATGCCCGGCCTGAGTGACCGTTAAGGAAAACCGCATCATGTCAGGAAAACCGAAAACGCGCAGTCTGCTGCTTAAAGGCGTTCTCATCGGGCTCTGCTGTCTGCTGGTCGGCTATCTGCTGGTGCTGATGTACGCGCAGGGTGAATATCTGTTTGCGCTGCTGACGCTGATCCTCAGCGCGCTGGGCCTGTGGATTTATGCCAATCGTCGCGCCTATGCGTGGCGTTATGTCTATCCGGGCGTGGCGGGCATGGCGCTGTTTGTGCTGTTCCCGCTCGCCTGCACCATCGCCATTGCCTTTACCAACTACAGCAGCAGCAATCAGCTGACCTTCGAGCGGGCGCAGCAGGTGTTGCTGAGCCGATCCTTTCAGTCGGGTGAAGCGGTCAGTTTCGCTCTCTACCCGGCGGGCGACCGCTGGCAGCTGGCGCTGAACGATGGCCGGGAGAACTATCTTTCGCCGCCGTTTCAGTTCGGCGCGGAGCAGACGCTGAAAATGACGCCTGCCCCGCCACCCTCAGGCGAGCGTGCGACCCTGAGAGTCATTACCACCAACCGTCAGGCACTGAGCCAGATTCAGGCAACGCTGCCGGATGGCCGTAGTTTGCGCATGAGTTCGCTGCGCCAGTTCTCCGGCACCCAGCCGCTCTATCGCGTGGGCGCAGAGGATGAACTCATCAACCAGCAAACCGGAACGCACTACCGGGCTAACCCGCAGACGGGCTTCTATCAGGGGGTGGATGCGCAGAACAACTGGCGCAACGAAACCTTAAGTCCCGGTTTCACCGTCAACACCGGCTGGAAAAACTTCGTGCGCGTCTTCACCGACGAAGGCATTCAGAAGCCGTTTCTGGCGATATTTGGCTGGACGCTCTTCTTCTCGCTGATCACCGTCGTCCTGACCGTTGCCGTGGGAATGGTACTGGCCTGTCTGGTGCAGTGGGAAGCGCTGCGGGGTAAGGCGATTTATCGGGTCATGCTGATCCTGCCTTATGCCGTCCCGGCGTTCATCTCGATCCTGATTTTCAAAGGGCTGTTCAACCAGAGCTTTGGTGAGATCAACGTCATGCTCAGCGCCCTGTTTGGGGTAAAGCCCGCCTGGTTCAGCGATCCGACGCTGGCGCGTACTATGTTGATTATCGTCAACACCTGGCTGGGCTACCCCTACATGATGATCCTCTGTATGGGGCTGCTGAAGGCCATACCGGATGACCTCTATGAAGCCTCGGCGATGGATGGTGCCGGTCCGCTGCAGAACTTCTTCCTGATTACGCTGCCGCTGCTGCTCAAGCCGCTGATGCCACTGATGATCGCCAGCTTCGCCTTTAACTTTAACAACTTCGTGCTGGTGCAGCTGCTGACCAACGGCGGGCCGGATCGTCTGGGGACGACCACCCCGGCCGGTTATACCGACCTGCTGGTGAACTACACCTGGCGCATCGCCTTTGAAGGCGGCGGCGGGCAGGACTTCGGCCTGGCGGCGGCCATTGCCACGCTGATCTTCCTGCTGGTGGGCGCGCTGGCGGTGATTAACCTGAAAGCCTCGCGGATGAAGTTCGACTAAACATCTGGCCCGGCAGGTGCAATACGGGGTCGTAAACGGGTATGCGCTGCCGGGTTCTGACCAACAAAACAGCCTGAGGGATCGGGCTCTGAGGAGTGCTTATGGCTATGGTCCAACCCAAATCGCAACGGCTGCGTCTGCTGTTCACGCATCTGCTGCTGCTGTTATTTATCGCAGCGATCCTCTTTCCGCTGCTGATGGTGATCGCGATTTCGCTGCGTGCCGGTAACTTCGCCACCGGCAGCCTGATACCGGAACAGATTTCCTGGGAGCACTGGCGGCTGGCGCTGGGCTTCAGCGTGGAACATGCGGATGGGCGGGTCACGCCGCCGCCCTTCCCGGTGCTGCTCTGGTTATGGAACTCCGTTAAGATTGCCGCCATCAGCGCACTAGGCATTGTGGCGCTCTCCACCACCTGCGCCTACGCTTTCGCCCGGATGCGCTTCGCCGGTCGTGCCAGCCTGCTGAAGGGGATGCTGATCTTCCAGATGTTCCCGGCGGTGCTGTCGCTGGTGGCGCTCTATGCCCTGTTTGACCGACTGGGCCAGTATCTGCCTTTTATCGGGCTGAATACGCACGGTGGCGTGATCTTCGCCTATCTGGGCGGCATTGCGCTGCATGTCTGGACGATCAAGGGCTATTTTGAAACGATTGACGGCTCCCTGGAAGAGGCCGCCGCGCTGGATGGCGCAACGCCGTGGCAGGCATTCCGGCTGGTGCTGCTGCCGCTGTCGGTGCCGATCCTGGCGGTGGTGTTTATTCTGGCCTTTATCGCCGCCGTGACGGAGGTGCCGGTTGCCTCGCTGCTGCTGCGCGATGTTAACAGCTACACGCTGGCGGTCGGAATGCAGCAGTATCTGAATCCGCAGAACTATCTGTGGGGCGACTTTGCCGCGGCGGCCGTGCTCTCCGCAATCCCGATTACCCTGGTGTTCCTGCTGGCGCAGCGCTGGCTGGTAAGCGGTTTAACCGCGGGCGGGGTGAAAGGCTAAACGATCATCATTGTGCATTGCCACTGCTTACACAACGTCTGTTGTGGTTGAATGATTCGGCGGCCTGCGGGCCGCCTTTTTTCATTTATGGCTTTTCCGGCAGATGGCAGCCCCTCACCAGCGCCACGATCAGGGCCGTCAGCGCCTGCTGACCGTCTGCCTGAGCGATATCGCCGCGGGCGACCGCACCGGCGATGCCATCCGCGGCCCCCAGCAGGCCCCACATTCCGGCTTCCGGGATCCCCGCGCTGCCGGTAAAAGGCGCAAACCAGCCCTGGCAGCGACGGATAAAGTCGAGCTGATAGTGGCACCTGACCGCAGCCAGCTCCGGCGAGGTGCTGAGCGCGGAGAGCAGCTCCGGGATCTCCCTGCCCTCCGTCATCACACAATCCACATAACAGGCCGCCAGCACTTCCGCTTTCTGCTCTACGCTCATCGGCGCGGCCTGCATGGCGGCCTCCATGCGCTCGGTCTGACGGCGGTCGAAATCGTCATACAGCGCGGCCAGCAGCCCGTGACGGGTGGTGAAGTGATCATAAACCACCGGCTTGCTGACGCCCGCCGCCTCGCCAACCCGTGCCAGCGTCAGCGCCTCACTTCCTTCGGCCTGCATGATCTGCCATGCCACATCGGCTAACTGCCTGCGCCTGGCTTCGCGGGAGAGGCGTTTACGGGCCGGTTTTTCTGCGCTCATCGGGTGTCCTGAGAGGGAAAGAGTTGCTGGCCCAGTTGCCGGGCCAGCCGGTAATGGGACTCAGGATACCCCTCATCGCCCGTCAGTAACAGTTCGCTGGTGACAACCGGCGCGCCGCAGTAGCCGAAGATGCCCTGCTCGATCTGATTTCGCATGCTGGCGAAATAGCCGCGCCGCAGATATGTGCGGGTGTCGGCCGCGCCGATAGCGAACAGATGCACCGGCAGGTGTCCGAGCCGTTTCACGATCCGGCCCTCCTGTTCGCTGAAGGCCCAGCCCTGAATAAAGACCCGATCGATCCAGCCTTTCAGCTGCGCCGGAAAAGACCACCAGTAGATGGGGTAAACCAGCACCAGCGCATCCGCCCGATCGAGACGCTGCTGCTCCGCCAGCACATCGGCGGGAACGCCAGCCTCGCCGTTGAAACGGCGATGGTCATCAAGGGTAAAACGGGGGTCGAAACCCTCTGCCGCCAGATCCGCGCGTTCCACGGTATGCTGCCCGGTCGCCATAATGCCCTGCGCCAGTTGGTCCGCCACGCACTGGGTATGCGCCTCATGATGAGGATGAGAAGTTACCAGTAATGCCTGCATCGTCGTCACCTTACCTGCTTCACCATTAAGTTACTAAAGGTAAGTTACTAATGGTAGGTTAGCAAGTGGCGGTGATTAATAATCCTGCAAAACGCATCTGCTGTTAAAGGGTGGCGGGGGCATACAACTGAGGACAGCGGAAAAGCGGAGCGGCCGGATTCACCCCCTTGCGGATCACCCTTCCGGCCGTTGTATTAAACGTCGCGGGTCTGCCCGCATCACGGGGCGGTCAGCGGCGATAAGCCAGCGAACGGACCAGCCGGTCGCCGAGTTTCTGGATCAGCATCACCAGCGCCAGCAGCACGACAATGGTGGCCGCCATAATTTGATTGTCGAAGCGCTGGTAGCCGTAGCGAATCGCCAGATCGCCCAGCCCCCCGCCACCGACCACGCCCGCCATCGCCGAGAAGCCAATCAGCATCACGATTGTCAGGGTGATCCCCGCCACCAGCGCGGGCAGCGCTTCCGGCAGCAGCACGCGGCTGACGATATGCCACAGCGTGCCGCCCATCGACACCACCGCCTCTATGCGGCCACGATCGACCTCATCCAGCGCGTTCTCGACGATGCGGGCAAAAAAGGGAAAGGCACCCAGCGTAATCGGCACAATCGCGGCGGTACTGCCCAGCGTGGTGCCGACCAGCAGTCGGGTAACGGGGATCAGCGCGATCAGCAGCACCACAAACGGCAGGGCGCGACCGGTGTTGACCAGGGTGTTCAGCAGCAGCGCGATCGCGCGATTCGGCAGCAGGCCCTGCGGCCGGGTCAGAAACAGCAGCACACCCACCGGCAGCCCTATCGCGACCGTGAACAGCGCCGCCATCAGCACCATGTAGAGCGTCTCGCCTGTGGCGTTGAGGAGCAGTGCCTGGAACCGATCAAGACTCATGCTACGCATCGGGTCATCGCCTCTCGCTGATATTTTTCGATAAACGCCCGATCCGCTTCGCCATCCTTCAGCAGCATTGCGCGCAGGCGTCCCTCCTGGCGGCCCATGATCTGGCTCAGGCTGCCGCTCTCCACCAGCCGGCCATGCTCCAGCAGCGCCGCGCCATGACAGATGCGCTTCACCACCGCCATCTCATGGGTGATCATCACAATCGTAATGTTGAGCTGCTGCTGAATATCGGCCAGCAGATCGAGAATCGCGGTGGTGGTTTCAAGATCCAGTGCGCTGGTCGCCTCGTCGCACAGCAGATAGCGGGGACGGGCAGCCAGCGCGCGGGCGATGCCGACGCGCTGCTTCTGTCCACCGGAGAGCTGTGACGGCCAGGCTGCCGCAAAATCATCCAGCCCCACCCGCGTCAGTAACGCGGCGACCCGATCACGACGCTGCCTGGCCGGCACCCCGGCGATTTCCAGTGCCAGGTCGATGTTGTCATGGACGTTGCGGGAATGGAGCAGGTTGAAGTGCTGAAAGATCATGCCCATCTGCTGCCGCTGCTGACGCAGCTGCGCCAGGTTCATCGCCGCAAGATCCTGCCCGTCAATCTCGATCCGGCCCGAAGAGGGATGCTCCAGCCGGTTCAGGCAGCGCAGCAGGGTACTTTTGCCCGCGCCGCTCCGGCCCAGAATGCCGAAGATGGTGCCCTCTTCGATGGTCAGCGAGATGTCGTCCAGGGCTGGCGCAGGCGCGCCAGCATACTGTTTATGCAGATGACGGATGTTAATCATGCTGCGGGTCCGCAACCGGGATCACAGAGCCCTGGTAGGTTTTGCGGATAAACGCCGCCACCTGCGGCGAACGCAGATCGTTCGCCAGCTGAACAACACGCGGATCTTTCTCCAGCGCCGGCGTGGTCACCAGCAGGTTGGCGTAAGGGTTATGGGCCGCGGATTCCAGCCCCAGCGCATCTTTGGCCGGGTTCAGCCCCGCCTCCAGCGCGTAGTTGCCGTTGATGATGGCGGCATCCACATCATCCAGCGAACGGGGTATCTGGGGAGACTCGATCTCAACGATCTTCACCTTTTTCGGGTTGTCGCTGATATCTTTCGGCGTGACCAGCGTCGAACCCGCCTCGCCTTTGGCGTTGAGCTTAATCACCCCTTTGTCCTGCAGCAGCCAGAGCGCGCGGCTAAGGTTGGTGGTGTTATTCGGAACGGCGATGCTCGCCCCTTCAGGCAGCGCTGCCAGCGATTTCACCTTGTGCGAATAGATGCCCAGCGGCTCGATGTGGACGCTGGCCACCACGGCAAAGGTTTTGCCCAGCGCCTTTTCCTGATCTTTCAGGTAAGGCAGATGCTGGAAGTAGTTGGCATCCACATCACCGGCGGCCAGCAGTTCATTGGCGTTCACGCCGTTGCTCAGCTCGACAATTTTTATATCCAGTTTCGGGTCCAGGGTTTTGACATACTCCAGGATCTCCGCGTGCGGCAGCGGGTCAGCGGCGACACGCAGCGGAGCGGCCTGTAAATTCTGTGCAATCAGCAGTGAAAGACCGGCCAGAACCAGTAAGGGCTTCTTCATCATCATTTATCTCTTATCGTTATAAAGGTGGGTGATCAGTGCGTGTTGTGCTCAGCATAAAATCGCCGGGCGACGTCGGGATGCGAACGCAGACGGCCTTTGAGGTAGTTCCAGCCCACTTCACGCAGCAACGGATTGAGCGGATCGCTACTCGGTCCCTGAGCCAGCGCCGCCAGCTGCGGCGGAAGCTGATAGATCGGCACCACGGTATCGAGCTGGGCGCCCAGGAAGAAGGCGATGGATAAGCGTTCACTGTTCTGCTGCGGCGACACCACACGATGCACGGTGGCGCGCAGATAGCCGTTGGTCGCCAGCTCCAGCAGCTCGCCGATGTTGACCACAAAGGCGCCGGGGCGCGGAGAGGCATCGATCCAGCGGTCCGGCGCCACCTCAACCTGTAACCCCGGCTGGTCATCCTGCAGTAACAGCGTCAGGAAACCTGAGTCTTTGTGCGCGCCAACACCCTGGCGCGATTCGCCCCCGGTGCGGCCCGGATAACGGATCAGTTTGATATGCTCATTGGGATAGTCGCCGTACAGGTTATCGAAGGCGTTGCGCGGCAGATCCAGCGCTTCGGCAAACGCGCGCAGCAGTTCCAGCGCCACCGCGGTCATCTGGGCCTGCCAGCGCGTCACCACCGTCTGCAGTTCCGGCAAGGCCGGTGGCCACTGGTTCGGCCCCTGCATCCGTTGCCAGGCGGGTGAATCGGCGGTCACCGGCAGGGCTTCGCGATCGGCACCAATATCAAACTGCTCGCGAAAGTCGGGCTGGCTGCGGGTGATTTCCACACCGGCCAGGTTATAGCCACGAAAATGGGGAGAGTTCGCCATCGCCACAGCGTCTTTATCTGCCTGTGGCAGCGCAAAGAATTGCCGCGAAACCTGCTGCACCGCATCGGACAGCTCGCGGTCAACGCCGTGATTGATCAGATAGAAGAAGCCGACATCACGCGCAGCCTGGCTTAATGTTTCCAGAACGCGCTGTTTCTGCTGCTGACTTCCCGACAATAACGCGAAATCGATAACCGGCAAGGCTGCCGGGGGTAATGTGCTCATAATTAACACTCTGCTGGCATGGAATGGTTTTACATTGCCATTTCAGTTTTGCGTTAACTACCAACTAATCCTGCTATGGATATGCGGCGAATGGATATATCCCACCCTGTCTCTGGCTCTCACCCGCAGATTACGCTGCCTGCAGATTGATAATGCGCTCAGTAGTGACGTTGTCACATCAGGGCCTGATGAGATTCTCTAAAACGTTTAAAATGGGTGCCCCATAGCCAGCCGTTTTCAGCAGCTAAATGGAGTTCCACAAGCAGAGCCTGCTGCTTTTGTCAGCAAAAGTAGTTTTTCCGGCTGAAAACTTGCAAAACCTTACATTCGTAGTCTATGGTTTACCGGTTGCGGTTACTGCCGCTTCACTTACATTTTTCGGCTTCTTATAGCTTTCATTTCCACTGTTTCTGAACACTGTTTGCGGCTGCGAAAGCTATAAGACTCCTTTACTGATGCACCTGAGGAGAATATGGACACCAGAAACTCATCGTCTGAACACCCAAAGAAACATTTCTGGAACAGGAAGCCTAAAGAGCTGACTGTGGATGACATTACCGTGATTGATAACGACATGCTGAAGCGTGCGGTTGGCGCGGCCGCTCTCGGTAATGCGATGGAATGGTTCGACTTCGGTGTCTACAGCTATCTCGCCGTCATTATCGGCAAAGTCTTTTTCCCCGATGCCAATAATGCGGTGCAGCTGATCGCCACCTTTGGCACCTTCGCCGCCGCCTTCCTGGTGCGCCCGATTGGTGGCCTGGTCTTTGGTCCGCTGGGGGATCGCATCGGCCGACAGAAAGTGCTGGCAATGACAATGATTATGATGTCGATCGGCACCTTCTGTATCGGGCTGATCCCGGCCTACTCATCGATTGGCATCATGGCACCGATTCTGTTGCTGGTGGCACGCCTGGTTCAGGGCTTCTCCACCGGCGGGGAATATGGGGGTGCAGCGACCTTTATCGCGGAGTACTCCACCGATAAACGCCGTGGCTTTATGGGCAGCTTCCTGGAGTTCGGCACCATTGGCGGCTACCTGCTGGGTGCCAGCCTGGTGACAGTTATGACAACTGTGATATCGAATGAGGCGATGATGTCCTGGGGCTGGCGCGTGCCGTTCTTTATCGCCGCGCCGCTGGGCCTGTTCGGGCTCTATGTGCGACTGAAACTGGAAGAGACCCCGGCGTTCCAGCAGCACATGGAAAAGCAGGAGGCGCTGGAGCAGAGCAAACCGCGTCTGACGCTGATGCAGATGTTAAGCAAATATCGCGCCCCGATGCTGAAATGTATTGGCCTGGTGCTGCTGTTTAACGTCTCCAACTACATGCTGACCTCTTACATGCCGAGCTACCTGACCGGTGTGCTGGGCCTGCCTGAGCTGAGCGGTCTGCTGCTGGTGATGGTCGCGATGTTCGTGATGATGCCGCTGACGCTGCTGTGGGGTCGCTGGACTGACCGCATCGGTCGTCGTCCGGTCATCGGTTTCGGTGCTGTGGGGCTGATCCTGCTGGCTATCCCGAGCTTTATGCTGATCGGCTCCGGTAATATGTGGGCCGTCTTTGGTGGCCTGCTGATCCTGGGCGTGCTGCATACCTGCTTCAGCGGCACGATGCCGTCGACGCTGCCTGCACTGTTTACCACCGACATCCGTTACAGCGCCCTGGCGATCGGCTTTAACCTCTCGGTGTCGCTGTTTGGCGGCACGACGCCGCTGATTACCGCCTGGCTGGTGGATACGACCAAAAACACCATGATGCCAGCCTACTATATGATGGGCGCGGGCATTATCGGTCTGCTGACTATCCTCACTGTGCGTGAGACGGCCCGCCAGCCGCTGACCGGCTCATCCCCGGCGGTGGCGACCAAAGCGGAGGCGCATCGTCTGATCGACAAGCTGCGCAAGCGCAACAAGCCCGCCGCCACACCGGCAAAATAACGCTTCCGACACCCTGCTCTGCAGGGTGTTTTTTTATCACTTAACCGCCCGGTCGGGTGACCGCATTTAACTGCCGGAAGCGCGCCACTTTTGCCCGATTGCCACACAGCGCCATGCTGCACCAGCGTCGGCGATGCGCTTTAGTCCGGTCGTAAAACCAGAGCGTGCAGGCAGGATGCTCACAGGCACGTACCCTGCTGAAATCCGCCTGGGTCAGCAGCTGCGCGGCCTGCTCCGCCACCTGGCCCAGCCGCTGCACCACATTCTGACCCGCGTAGATTCGCCTGATCTGCCAGACACCCTGCTCTTCACTGAGCTGCAGATGACTGGTGGCCTGCTTCAGCCAGCCATTCAGCGCCTGCCAGTCCACGCGCTCACCCGCTTTCTGCTGCTGCACACTGTCACTAATAAGCTGGCGTAACTGCCGCGCGGCCTGTAACAGCGCACCTTCGGCTTCTTCTGATGCCGGGTCTTCGGATGCCAGTCCGGCCTGCGTCAGCCAGGCTTCCACGTCCCAATCGCTTTGCCAGAAATCGTGCGGCGCGCCCTCAACGATGGCCTGGGTGTTGATGAAATCCAGCGCCGGATGATCGGCCAGAAACCAGGGTCCCTGGCTGCTGTGCGCCTGCGTGTCACTCATGTTACTGCCTCCTCTCATCATGCGGTTCCGGGTTGGCGCCTGCCTTTCAATCCCGATCTTAGCAGGTAACCCGGCTCATGTAACCCCTATAAATTGATTTGACAGGTTACAGCAGGACAGCCTACCCTGCTGGCGTAACCTTTTAAATTTAATTTTACCAGTTACAGGATTTTCTATGAACGCACACTCTGTTTCATACCGCTATCAGCAGGCTGACGGCGTCAACGTTTTCTACCGCGAAGCGGGCGATCCTTCCCTGCCGGTGCTGCTGCTGCTGCATGGCTTTCCCGCCTCATCACATCAGTTCCGGAATCTGATCCCGCTTCTGGCCGACAAATTTCACCTCATCGCCCCCGATTTACCAGGCTTTGGTTTCACTGAGGTCCCCGCTGACCGTCACTATTCATGGACATTTGATGCGCTCGGCCAGACGCTGACCGCGTTTGTCGATGCGCTGGGGCTGACGCGTTATGCGATGTATCTCTTTGACTATGGCGCACCGGCGGGCCTGCGGCTGGCGCTGGCCTATCCCGATCGCGTGACCGGATTGATTTCGCAGAACGGCAACGCCTATCTGGAGGGACTGGGTGAGGCCTGGGCGCCGGTGCGTGCCTTGTGGGCGGACCCCGGCGAAGCGAACGCTCAGGTGGTCCGTGACACTATTCTGACGGCGGAAGGGGTAAAATGGCAGTATCTGCACGGCGTCAGCGATCCGCAGCAGGTCGCGCCGGAAACTTACACGCTGGACACGCTGCTGATGGCACGCCCCGGCAACAAGGAGATTCAGCTGGCCCTGTTTCTGGATTACGCCAGCAATCTGGAACGCTATCCTGCGTTTCAGGCATTCTTCCGCCAGCATCAGGTTCCGACACTGGTGATCTGGGGCAGGCACGATCCCTTCTTCATTCCAGCGGGCGCAGCCGCCTGGCAGCGTGATAATCCGCAGGCGGAGGTTGAACTGCTCGACAGCGGGCATTTTGCGCTGGAGACGCACACCGACGCTATCGCGGCGCGGATACGGGATCGGTTCAGCGCAGAGTAAGGCAATGGGCAGAGGCAGGCGGCTGCCTCTGCGGGTTTGTTGCTATTCGTTACTGAAACGGCCGACCGTGCTGGCCGCACCCAGCGCGTGACCCTTAAGCTGTGAAATCAGCTCTGTCTGAGTCAGGCCCGCTTTCAGCTGACCCACGGGCAGATCGGTGGCGATCAGCACGAAGTTATAGTGATGCAGGCCGCTGCCTGCTGGCGGGCAGGGCCCGTAGTAGTGCAGCGTGCCGGGACTGTTTTTGCCACCGGTATAGTTTCTGCCCTGCGTCAGCGCACCCTGGGCAAACGACGAGCGGCTGGCAGGAATGTTATATGCCACCATATGTGTGACTCCCAGCCCTTTCGCCCCGACCGGATCGGTCATCAGCAGCGCCAGGCTGCGGGTGCCGGACGGAACGGCAGACCAGTTAAGTTCGGGAGAGACGTTCTCACCGGTACAGGCAGGATTACTTTTATTGGCTCCGGCAAACTTCTTATCCAGTAGCGCATTGTCACTGAAGTCTTTTGACTGCAAGGTAAAGACCGACGCTGCCAGTGTGGTCACGGGCAACGCTGCCAGTATCGTCGCGCAGAGTAATTTTTTCACCAGCTACTCCTTTTCAGATTAACCCGGACAGTCACGTCCGTGCGGATTGTGTCGCAGCCTGCTTACTATAACGGCTTTCATGCCGCAGGCCCGGCGGCGCCCCTGTTTCATGAGGAGTAAACGCCAAATCTATGATCGTCGTCGCGCTCAGCCAGTCACCAGGCTGCATGAAACTGCGCCGGTCAGCGGGTCAGCGACCGGCCCGTTTCCTGCCCTGAAATGCCTGAATTTCAGAGCTGCTTCAGCGCCGCGAAGACCCGGGCAACTGCGACCGCTCCCGGATCCGGCACGCCGTTGAGGCTGGCGCTGTTCAGATAAGAGGAGCGCCCCGCGTTCGCCTTCCCCATCCCGGCGGTGGCGTCACTGCCCTGCTGTGCCGCTTCGGCCGCCGTCGCCAGCGATTTACCTGCCACCAGCGCCTCAATCGCGGGCTGCAGCGCATCGATCATCGTGCGATCGCCCTGGCGTGCACCGCCATACTGCTTCATTTTTTCCAGCCCCTGCTTCAACGCCAGCGGCAGCGTATCCCCTTCGGCCAGTTGCTGAGCCGCCGCAGTGAAAAAGATCGCCATCAGCACGCCGCTGGAGCCGCCCATGACCGTCGCCAGGCGTTCACCGACAAGCGCCAGCAAATCGGGTAGGGCATTCAGGGGCAGTTGATGATCCGCACATTCGCGCTGGATCTGACGTGCACCGACCGCAAAGGTGGAGCCGGTGTCGCCATCGCCCACCTGAGCATCCAGTCTGTTCAGCTCGCTTTCGCTGGCAATCAGGGTGTCGCAGATAGCGTTAACCATCGCCGCCACCCCGGAATTATCGGAGGGTTGCGCAGGCTGTGCGCTGGCCTCACGGGTGACCACCACAGGCGCCAGCGGCGCAATCTTCACGGCGTTAACCCAGCCGGTGACCTCGACCGGCGCACAGATCGCCTCCTCCAGCTGCGGGGTCAGCGTCATACGGGTCACGGAAAAGCCTTTCATATCCAGCGCGGTCATCAGCGGGGCCGGGCCAATCAGATAGTCGCACTGCTGGCTGAGCGGCGAGGCGATCAGGTCCCGCGTCACCAGACTCATCTCCAGTGCCGACATGCCGCCAAGATTATTGAGCAGCAGCGCACATCGCTGATCGTTATCCGGCATCACCTTCTCCAGCAGATGCTGCACAATCTGCTGTGCATTCTGCGTCTGCATGACATCCACGCCCGGTTCGCCATGGATCCCCAGCCCCATTTCAACGCTGCCCTCGGGTACGCGCTGACCACTCTCTTCATCCGGCAGATGACAGCCGGAGAGCGCCACGCCCATAGTGGCAATGGCCTGGCTGGCGGCCTCGGCCGCCCCGGTGACCGCCGTGAGATCGTCACCGCGCTCTGCGACAAAACCCGCCACTTTGTGCACCAGCAATGTTCCCGCGACACCGCGCGGCTGCGGATTGTCGGGCAGCGCCACGTCATCCCCGACAATCACCATATTGACGCGGAAGCCCGCTTTGCGGGCTTTCTCGGCCGCCAGACCAAAGTTGAGCCGGTCGCCGGTATAGTTTTTTACGATCAGCAGGCATCCCGCCTCACCGGTCAGGTGAATGATGGCGTTATAAACGGCGTCAACGCTGGGCGAGGCAAACACATCGCCACAGACGGCCGCCGTCAGCATCCCCTTACCAATGAAGCCGACGTGGGCCGGTTCATGGCCGGAGCCACCCCCGGAGATCAGGGCAACCTGCTGCTTCTGCCAGTCACGCCGCATTACGATACGAATAGCGGGATCGACCTGCAGCCGGACCAGGTTTTGCCACGGGCTGGCGTAGATCATGCCATCTAACGCGCTGTCGACGAGCTCATCCTTTTTATTCATTACGAATCGGGTCATCTCTTTTTTTCCTTACAGGCATTTCGGGTAACAGATAAACCAGTGTTGCACACCTCTGGCAACAGTGAGACATCGGCGTCTGGCGATCGTCTGCTGAGCGGTCTGCCGGGCAGCGCCTGGTGTAGACAATTTTTCTCTGATCCATTGATTTTCATCAAATCTCTTTACCGGAAACTGAGAGGTTATGCGCAGAAGCTGAATGGGTAATGGCAGAGGGTAAAAATTCATTTACTGACAGAGGATGTTTTTATGACCCAACGTATGATTCTGAATGAAACGGCCTGGTTTGGTGCAGGCTCGCTGCGCCATTTACCGGAAGAGGTCAGACGTCGTGGGATGCGAAAAGCCCTGATCGTTACGGATAAAGCGCTGGCAGCCGCCGGGGTGCTGAAACGGGTAACCGACCTGCTGACCGCCCATCAGCTTGCGTGGGCGGTTTATGATGCGGTCGTGCCTAATCCGACGATCCGCACGGTACAGCAGGGTGTGGCCGCGTTCAGAGAGGCCGGAGCCGACTACCTGATCGCTGTCGGCGGCGGCTCACCCCAGGATACCAGTAAGGCGATCGGCATTATTATCACTAACCCCGAATTTGAAGATGTGCGCAGTCTGGAGGGCGTCGCCCCTACCCGCTATCCGGCCGTCCCGATTATCGCGCTCCCCACGACGGCAGGCACGGCCGCAGAGGTGACGATCAATTATGTGATTACTGACGAAGAGAATCGCCGCAAGTTCGTCTGTGTCGATCCGCACAGTATCCCAAAAGTCGCGATTATTGATGCGGAGATGATGGTGACGATGCCCGCATCGCTCAGGGCAGCCACCGGGATCGACGCTCTGACGCATGCGATTGAGGGATACCTCACACGGAACGCCTGGGCGATGACCGATATGCTGCACCTCAAAGCGATCAGGATTATCAGTCAGTCGCTGCGTGGAGCGGTAGCAGGAGAGCTGGAATCAGCCGAACAGATGGCGCTGGGACAGTATGTAGCCGGGATGGGCTTTTCCAATGTCGGCCTGGGGCTGGTGCATGGCATGGCCCACCCGCTGGGTGCCTTTTACAACGTTCCACACGGCGTGGCGAATGCCATTCTGCTGCCTCAGGTAATGGCCTGGAACGCCCCCTGCACAGGCGAAAAATATCGCCATATCGCCCACGCCATGGGCGTAAAACAGGCCGATTCGCTGCCGCTGGCGCAGGCACGGGATGCCGCTGTCGGCGCGGTACGCCAGCTCTGTCACGATGTGGGCATCCCCCGTTCGCTGCGCGAAGTCGGCTTACAGGAGGCGGATATTCCTGCGCTGGCGCAGGCGGCGCTGGACGATGTCTGCACCGGCGGTAACCCACGCACGCCCGACCTGGCGGCCGTCATGGCGCTCTACCGTCAGAGCTGAACCTGCGCTGACCGACTCAGGCCCGCCCAGGCGGGCTTTTTTTACTCTTTCGAACGGGTAATTCGCCACAGGTAACCCGGCGGGGATAGCGCCAGCCGCAACGGTTTCAGAAGCATTAAGCCGGGAGTTTTCAGCCTGAAATCGCCCAGGTCAGACGCAGCGCATTCCTGCACTTCACGCCCCCCTTTCTTCCTGATTTCTTTAGATGCTAAACCTCTGTCCCCTTGATCTGGATCACAAAAATCCGCATCATGCGCAGCAAAACCTGACTGACGCTGCGGAGAGCCCGATGACACTGTACCAGGGTATGCTGATTTTTTATGCCGTTGTTGCACTGTTCGCTACGCTAATTACCTTCTTTATTGCCAAAGATAAGCTGAGCATCAAACTGCTAAGCGCCTTTTTAGTCGGTGCCACCTGGCCGATGAGCTTCCCCGTGGCGCTGATGTTTGCGCTGTTTTAATTGACATAATTCACTTTTCGACCAGACTCAGGCAGACGTCCCTGACCTGCACGCTGCGATCACCGACGCGATTCTCTTACAAAAGGGTATATAAGGAGCGGTGATGCGTATTCTCAGTGCGATGATGCTGGTTTCCCTTCTCAGTGCCTGTAGTGCGCCGTGGCACGCTGAAAAACCGGTGCCGGCAGCCGAAACCCGGCAACAGACCTGTCAGCCAGGTTCCACGACCAGCCAGAACGACTGTGGTCACTTTCCCGAACCCGAATTCCACTAACGGTCATATTGTGACTTCTGTTGCAGGATCGATTTTGTGCTATTTCATCGCATAACAAGGCTTTACACTCCGCCAGCCGGTCAGTAAAGTAGCGCCCAGACATCAACTCTGATGCGTAAGCGTTAACGTCAACCAACACCCCCGCAGCACTGCTGCCTGTGATGATCCCTGCCATGATGCCTGAACAGCACTCAGCCCGACCTCATGCTGCGTTTTCCAGCGCCTCTTTTTTCTTATTCGTTCTGCTTCTCACCGCGGCCAATCTGCGGGCACCGATTACCGTCACCGGACCGGTTTTGCCGGATATCCGTCAGACGTTCGGACTTAGCGCCGGGGAAGCCGGTCTGTTTAACTTTATTCCGTTAATGCTGTTCGCCCTGCTCGCGCCACCGGCCGCCTGGCTGGGCAACCGGATCGGCCTGATGCGCAGTCTGTGGGGCGCACTCAGCCTGATCACTGCCGGTTCGCTGTTGCGCTGGCTACCAGCCGAAGCGGCGCTGTGGAGCGGCACGCTGCTGCTCAGCGCAGGCATCGCCGCCGCAAACGTACTGCTGCCACCGCTGATTAAACGCGACTTTACCGCGCACACCGCGCGCTACATCGGCCTGTATGCTGCCACGATGTCGATTACCGCCAGCCTGGCCTCCGGCATCGCCGTGCCGCTGAGTCAGATTTCAGCGGCGGGCTGGCGGCTCTCACTGGTGGTCTGGGCACTGCCCGGGCTGGTAGCCCTGTTCGCCTGGCTGCCGCTGTTACGTCAGCCTCAGCCTGCCTTAGCCTCTTCAGAGGCATCGATCCCACACCGTCATCCCTGGCGCTCAGCGGGCGGCTGGCATATTGCCCTGTTTATGGCGCTGCAGTCGCTGGCGTTTTATACCCTGATCGACTGGTTTACCCTGTTTGCTCAGGACAAGGGGTTCAGTCAGGCGCAGGCTGGCTGGCTGCTGTTCTGGTATCAGGCAGTCGCGATCGTCGCTAACCTGGGATGTATGGTGGCGCTGAAGCGGCTAAAAGATGCCCGGATCACCGCATTCGTCGCGTCATCAGCGATTTTTCTCGGTCTGCTGGGCTTACTGCTTCAGCCGCAGTGGGCCATCGTCTGGCTGACCCTGGCCGGGCTGGGTGCAGGCGCCTCACTGGTGCTCTGCCTCTCGCTGTTTAACCTGCGTGCAGCCAGCCATCCCCAGGCCTCGCAGCTGTCCGGCATGGCGCAGTGTGTAGGCTATGCGCTGGCGGCGCTCGGGCCACTCTTTTTTGGCGTACTGCATGAGCAGAGCGGGAGCTGGACGCTGCCCTTCGGTATGCTGACGCTGCTGAGCCTGCTACAGATGCTGCTGGCACCGCTGGCCGCGCAGTCAAAGCCGATCAGCTAAGAGCGGCCCGCTGCTCATACTTAATAAGTGGCCGTTCGCTGATGCATGGCATCGCGGGCTGCCCGAAACCGACAGGAGAACGGTGTGTCTGAACTGAATAATGCTCTGCTGCAGGAGGTACTCGATCAGGTGCGTCCGCTGGTACATCACGGGAAAGTGGCGAACTACATCCCTGCCCTGGCGGATGTAGCGGCTGACAATCTGGCCATTGCGGTCTGCCTGCGGGATGGCACGCTCTTTCAGGCGGGCGATGCTGAAACGCGCTTCTCCATTCAGTCGATCTCTAAGGCGCTGTCGCTGACGGTGGCGCTGACCCGCTATGACGACAGTGAAATCTGGCAGCGGGTTGGCAAAGAGCCGTCCGGTCAGCCCTTTAATTCGCTGGTGCAGCTGGAGCTGGAACAGGGCAAACCGCGCAATCCCTTTATCAATGCGGGTGCGCTGGTGATCTGCGATCTGCTGGAAACCCGCCTGACCGCGCCGCGCCAGCGGATGCTGGAGATCGTCAGGCAACTGAGTCAGCAGCCTGATATCCACTATGACCGCCATGTTGCCCGCTCTGAGTTCGAGCACTCTGCGCGCAATGCTGCGATCGCCTGGCTGATGAAATCCTTTGGGAATTTCGATAACGATGTCACCAGCGTGATGCAGACCTATTTCCACTACTGCTCGCTCTCGATGAACTGCGTAGAGCTGGCGCGAACCTTTATCTATCTGGCAAATCAGGGCAGAACGCTGGATGGCAGCGAGATGATCACCCCGCGTCAGGCGCGCCAGATCAACGCGCTGATGATCACCAGCGGCATGTATGATGGCGCAGGGGAGTTTGCATGGCGGGTCGGCATGCCGGCGAAGTCCGGCGTAGGCGGAGGGATAATTGCCATCATACCGGGTGAGATGAGCATTGCCGTCTGGTCGCCAGGACTCGACAGCGCAGGAAACTCCCTGGCGGGCACCGCGGCGCTGGAATTACTGACCGAAAAGCTGGGCCGTTCGATATTCTGAGGCTGGCCGGGCCTGATCCGCGCGTCACGGCGCAAAAGGGTGTCCGTCAGCGATGCGGGCTGCCGCCCGCCGCTGTAAACGCAGAGTAAGGCGGCCATAACCGCCCTGTTTCCGCGATGAGGCTTAGTGTTCGATCTGCGCTAAATCACTTTCTTTAAGTCCGGTCAGCTTCAGAACGGTAAGGCGATCCACGCCGTTCTGCAGCATGGCCTGGGCAATTCTCAGCGCGGCTCTGCGCTCGCCTATCTGCTCAAGCTGTTGTGCAATAGTCATCAGTGCATCTCCATGTTGTGGCACATGGCGTGCCAGCTCGCGAACAAAGGCTCGGGCGTCATCCGTTTCACCCGCCTGCACAATATAGTGTACCAGCGAAACTATCTGCGATGAAGAGTGGTAGCCCATCCGCAAAACGGCGATCAGCCTGTCCATCAGTTCCGCCAGATCGCGCTGGCGGATATGCTTCTGTAACAGGCTCAGCGCGGCCATCCGGCGATGTTGCATGATTTCATCGTCCGGGATGATCGTCACATCCACCAGCGGAAAACTGCGGCTGTAAAGGCTGCCTGCCAGCCGCGCATCGTCGAACTCATCCAGCCAGCGGGTGGAATAGGGATAGGGTGAGCGGCGGCCAGCGTAGCAGAGCATGGGGATCACCAGCGGCAGTCTCTTATGCCCCCTTTCCAGATGGCGCTGCATGGCCGCAATCGCATAACGCATCAAACGAAAGGCCATGTGCCTGTCTGGCACAGACTGATGCTCAATCAGGACATGGATATAACCTTCACCCGCCGTGGTTTTCAGACTGTAGAGCACATCGCTGAAATAGTGCCGCAGATCCGTTTCGACAAATGAGCCTGACTCCAGTGTCAGTGTGCTGAGGTCACAGATTTCCCGTAACTTCGGCGGCAGATGCAGCGTCATAAAGTCGCGGGCGATTTCCGGCTGCGTCAGAAACTGCCGGAAGGTTGCATGATGCGGTGTGAGTGTTCCCTCTCTTTTTTTCATCGGCCTCAATCCCTTCTCTCTCCCGCGATAGCGTGACCGCCCCGAACAGCGCGACATCCTGATATGCCGATCCCCGATCGGTAGTAAGCCAACCCCAGGGTCGATAAACCGTCCTGACGGTGACTGTTTGCCTCAGCGGGAAACAGACAGAACCAGGCAGCGTCAACCAGATAATCAGAATCCGCGATGGCTCCCGCCTGAACAGGCTCTCTGCTTAATAGCCAGATTCACTTGCACGGTAAAAGAGTCTGACTGAATTTTTCGAGACGCGCCGGAAAATAAAAGAGAGGTGGGAGTGATCTGCCCGGCGCACGAGGCAGGAGAGGTGATGCCTGCCAGGGCGTGATCCTGCCGCCTGGCAGGCAGCGCCGGGCCGTAACTGTCATTCCACAATTTGCGCGTCTGACTCAGCTCACGAGATTCACGGGCTGGCCCTGAACAAAAGCGGCGATATTGGTCATCACGCCCGACACCAGGTTCTCCACCCCGCTGCGGCTCGCCCAGGCGATGTGTGGCGTCAGCAGCAGCGTCGGCAGGTCGGCCAGCAGCGGATTATCCGCTGCGGGTGGTTCGCTGCTCAGCACATCCAGCGCCGCGCCGCCAATTACCCCCTGCTTTAACGCCGCCGCGAGATCGTCCTCATTGATCAGCCCGCCACGCGCGGTGTTAATCAGTTGCGCGTGAGGTTTCATCTGACTCAGCACCTGCCAGTCGATCAGCTGCCGGGTCTGTTCGCTCAGCGGACAGTGCAGTGATATAATATCGCTGGTCGCCAGCATCTGTTCAAAGCTGACGTAACCCTCGCGTATCCGGTCGCTGCCTTTACGCTCGGCGTACTGCACCTGCATCCCCAGCGCCTGCGCCAGCTGTCCGACCGCCTGACCGATATCGCCTTTCCCGACGATCCCCAGCGTGGCGCCCGCGATATCCTGAATCGGCTGACGATGCAGGCAGAAATGGGCAGCCTGCGGCCAGTCGGTGCGGGTGTTCAGGGTATAGGTCATCAGCTGACGGCGCAGGGCGAAAATCGCCGCAATTACGGACTCGGCGACGCTCTGCGTGGAGTAACCCGGCACGTTACTGACCAGGATACCGCGCGCGCGACAGGCATCGAGATCGATGCAGTCGTAGCCGGTAGCCGCCACGCAGATGAAACGCAGCCCGGGCAGTTGGTCCAGCATATCGGCCCGCAGCGCCACCTTATTGGTGATCGCCACCGTCGCACCGGCCAGCGCGGCGACGACATCACTGGCTGAGGTCTGCGGGCGAATTACCCAGTCGGCCTGCACCTGGCCGGTGGGCAGGGAGAGAGGCACGGTTTCACCATCCAGCATCACAATTTTCATATTTCGTCCCTTATGGATTCCGATTAAACGCAGCCAGCGCTTTCATGTTATTTGTATGTATTTACCGGGTAACAATTAAGTTAAATGATGCTGAAATTAAAGTGAATATGTTCAAAGAGTGCGAATTTTTTCGCATCCAAAGCCACTTTATTTAACGCTTTTATCCCCTTCGCGTTACACTGCCGCCCTGAATTCTGACCCTGTTACGTTCACTGAAATAATGCCGAGATCTTCACTCAGACAACGCCTGACTGCCTGTATTGCGATACTGGCCGTGCTGCTGTTGTTTGTTGCACCGATGATCTCGAAGAATCTCGCTGAGCATCACGCCATGATGGCGGACATGCCGGGTATGTCCGCCATGAGCGCAGAAATGTCAATGATGCATCATCATGGCGAGATGACATCGGCGGCCCCCGAAACCGGCGTTATGAGCTTCGCCTGCGGCTACTGCGACCTGCTGGTCCATGTGCCATTACTGCTCTGGATTTTTATCCCCTTTATCTGGTGGATGTGCCTGATCAGTCGCGCCCCGCCTGCCCCATCCCCCGCCGTGCCACGGCGGCGGCGGCAATGGCGCCTGAACAGGCCGCGTGCCCCGCCTTTTTGCGTCACACTCACCGCTGAAT
Source organism: Pantoea phosphatilytica (assembly GCF_051025615.1). NCBI lineage: Bacteria > Pseudomonadati > Pseudomonadota > Gammaproteobacteria > Enterobacterales > Erwiniaceae > Pantoea > Pantoea phosphatilytica. The sequence continues at coordinate 200,892 of NZ_JBPFDF010000004.1, read as the reverse complement.
AGTTCGATTAAGTGACAATGTCACCTGATCGCTTTTATCTTTTGAAAAGTGTGGAATGCTATGTCCTCTTCTCAGGAAATCTCGCCTGCGCCACGCGGCACACTGTTTAACCTGCTGCGCCGCCTGCATTTTTACATCGGCCTGTTTATTGCGCCGTTTATATTTGTCGCCGCCCTCACGGGTACGCTCTATGTCCTGACGCCCCAGCTGGAAAAGGCCATCTATCATGATGCCCTGACCGCCGAACCTCAGGGTGCGGCCCAGCCGCTGTCAGCCCAGATCGCCGCTGCCCGCGCGCGCGCCGGTGAATCCGCCCACATCTACGCCGTACGGCCTGCGCCTGGTCCGCAGGAGACGACCCGCGTGCAGTTCAGCGGGCCGGATCTGGGTCCGTCGGAGTCGCGCTCGCTGTTTATCGATCCCTACAGCCTGCAGGTGAAAGGGGATATGACGGTCTATGGCACCAGCGGCGTATTGCCGCTGCGTATGTGGCTGGACCAGCTCCATCGCGGCCTGTTGCTGGGTGATTTTGGCCGGAACTACAGCGAACTGGCGGCCTCATGGCTCTGGGTCGCCGCCCTGGGTGGCCTCGTTTTATGGGCAGGCACCCGGCCACGCAAACGCACCAAAGCCCGGCGCGGGTTTGCGGCTACCCGCCACTGGCACGTCACGCTGGGGCTGCTGCTGGCAGTGGGACTGGTGTTCTTCTCTGTCACCGGGCTGACCTGGTCCCAGTGGGCGGGCAACAACATCGAAAAAATGCGCAGTGACTTCGGCTGGAAGACGCCGCAGGTCAACACCGCCCTGAACGGTGAAGCGCCCGCCGAAGCCGCCGATCCCCATGCCGACCATCGCGGCACGATGGCCGGGATGAACATGTCGGACATGGCGATGCCCGCTAAAACTGCGGCGCCGGTTATGCAGAATCAGCCGGATGCCCGCTGGGATCGGGTGCTGGTCGCCGCGCGCGAGGCCGGACTGGATGCGGCAAAGCTGGAGCTGCGTCAGCCGAAAAAGCAGGATCAGGCGTGGACGGTATCTGAGATCGATCGCCGCTGGCCCAGCCAGGTCGATGCGGTGTCGATCAATCCCACCGATTTCAGCGTGGTGGATCGGGTGACGTTCGCCCATTTCCCGCTGGTGGCAAAACTGACCCGCTGGGGTGTGGATGCGCATATGGGCGTCCTGTTTGGCCTGGCGAATCAGCTGATCCTGGCATTTTTTGGCTTTGGCCTCTGTGCGATGATCGTGCTGGGCTACCGGATGTGGTGGATTCGCCGTCCGGCGGTGCCGCAGCTCAGCCCCGCGCAGACGCTGCTCGCCGCCTGGCTGGCGATGCCACGCTATGCGCAGGGCACCAGCCTGATTGTGATGCTGGCGCTGGGCTATGCGCTGCCGGTGATGGGGGTAAGCCTGCTGCTGCTGGTACTGCTGGATATCCAGCGCTGGCGCAGCGCCCGGCGCGCCCGGATCGTCCGCGTGGATACGGCACCCGATAAGCAGTCTCCGCTGGCTATCGTTCAGTCACGTTTTGCCGTGAAGCGCAAGGAGATGCGTTATTTCCTGCGCAGCGTGACGGTGCTGGCGCTGATTGTCATCGCAGTGATGGCCAATGCGATGATTGGTGGCGTGATCGACCAGTATCAGATCCCCTTCAGTCACTGGTCGCTGACCATGTATATGACACAGGCGATGATGATCCTGCTCTACTCCACGGTCTTCACCGGGCTGCTGTCGATTCCGCTCTGGTATTTCTTCCTGGGAGAGAGCGACGAACAGGGTAACTAGGCCGCTCAGCGGCTTTTGTTCGAAATAACTGACGAAGCCGGGCAATAATCCCGGCTTCTCATTTTCCATCCGGGGTCTATGATCGATTGAACTCCTGTTAATAAAGAGCAAATCATGAACATTGTGCGTGCAAACCCCGAACAGCTGTTTGAATACGGCCCCTTTACTGTCCGTCGTCAGCGTCCCGGCGAGGCCTTAAGTCCCCTGCTCAGCGTTGACCTGATGTCACTGAAACTGGACGCCCGGATGCCGATGCAGCAGCATCAGGATGAAGAGGTGTTCACTTACCTGTGGCGCGGTTCGATGCAGCATCAGGACAGCAACGGCGAGCGGACGCAGCTCTCGGCTAAACGGGTCATGGTCGTCAATGCTGGCGATGGCGTGCAGTATGAAGAGTCGGTGCCGTTAATCGAGGCGGAGCTGCTGCAGGCGGTTATACGGCCATCAGAACCTGGCGGCGAGGCGATGACCCAGGTGCTGGAGCGCGACCAGGGGATAATGACCAATGGCTGGACCGAACTGGCCGGACCGGAAACGTCCGACGCACCGCTGGAAATTCGCCAGGAGGTCTACATTTATGACACACTGCTGGAGCGCAACCAGTCGCTGGATGTCCCCTCAATGCCGGGCTTTGTCGCTTATCTTACGGTGCTGGAAGGCATCATCCGCGTCGGTAATCAGCGACTGGGCCGCGGCGATGCGCTTACCGGTTCCGGAAACGGTGTGGAAATAGCGGGCGAACGTGATGCTAATCTGGTCTGTTTCCTGGTGAAACCCGACAATCCGGCTTGAGCCGCCGCGAAAGCACCGGGACGACAGATAAAATCCAGCCCGGAAAAAGCGGGACATGCGGCATCCGCAGAGCCAGGGCAACGTGCCGTGCTCATCCCGCGCGCTGTCCGGGCCTTCGCAGCTTAGTGGCCATTTCTCTGCTGCATCGCCTGCACCCGCCTGTAGGCATTATCGAACTGACGCACATCGTCGCGCAGCCAGTGGCGCTGCGTCAGCGGAGCATCATCCAGCGCCTGGGGCAGCGGCACACCCGCCAGCGATCCCCGGCAGCAGAACGCGCGCGCCAGCGTCGGCGTGTTGATACCGATATAACGGGCAAACTCAGGTAGGGTCATCAGTGAATTGCTCATTTTACACCTCATGTTAATCAATCCATCCCCACATTTTCAGCCCAAATCTTTAATGCTTTTATTGATCTGAAACATGGATGTGGTACTAATCATCTGCCTGATGATCAGAAATGTTGCCTGCCGCAGATCGAAAAAAGTGAGGAACCCGTGCGCCATTATGGATTGATGATTGCTTTACTGTTTTCCGGTTTCGCCACGGCGGATACGCTCAGGACAGGTCAGCCTGTTCCCCCGGTTTACATCGCCGAAAAAGGCGAGATGATATTAAGTCAGGGCGACATTCACTATCAGCGCTGGAACAGTCACTCACTGGCCGGTAAGGTGCGGCTGGTGATCCACGTTGCGGGTCGCCTCTCAGCGAAGGAGCAGAGCGCGCCCCTTATCGACGCCATTCAGCAGGCCAGGCTGCCGCGCGATCGCTTCCAGACCACCACTATCGTCAATACGGACGATGCACTACCCGGCAGTGCCCTTTTTGTGGTGCGCAGTATCGCCGCCAGTAAAAAAGCGGATCCCTGGCAACAGTTTATTATCGACAGCAGTGGCGTCACCGCTCATCGCTGGCAACTCCAGCCAGAGAGCGCGTCGGTATTGGTGATTGACCCACAGGGTATTGTGCGCTTCGCTAAAGATGGCGCATTATCCACGGGGGATGTCGCCAGCGTGATGAAAGAGCTGCGTGATTTGCTGGGCTGATTCACGCTCAAATGTAAGCCTGCATCCGCTGCAAAACGCGGAATGCGCCTGAATTCTCCAACATTTTTATCATCCTGAACTACGCTTAATGGTAATGGATTCACCCGCCGTTTGTTAAAAACCTGCCCGCGATGCAAGGGCAGTCGGGGACGATAATTGAAGATGGCATCGAATCATTTCGACCTGCTGTGACTTCCTCTGTAGATAAGGACAGCCTTGATGACGGCCTGTGCAGAACAACACGTCAATTTCATACACAGCGATGCTGCCACTCTGTTGAACGACATTGAGCAACGGCTCGACCAGCTTTTACCGGTTGAAAGTGAACGTGACTTAGTGGGCGCCGCCATGCGCGACGGTGCGCTGGCACCGGGGAAGCGCATCCGTCCGCTGCTGCTGCTGCTGGCGGCGCGTGACCTGGGCTGCCGCGCCACGCCGGCCGGTCTGCTGGATCTCGCCTGCGCGGTGGAGATGGTTCATGCCGCTTCGCTAATCCTGGATGACATGCCCTGCATGGACGATGCGCAGCTGCGTCGCGGGCGTCCGACCATTCACTGTCAGTATGGCGAACATGTGGCGATTCTGGCTGCGGTAGCGCTGCTGAGTAAGGCGTTTGGCGTGGTCGCCGTGGCAGAGGGCCTGACCGCCGCCGCCAGAGCCGATGCGGTGGCCGAACTCTCTCACGCGGTCGGCATGCAGGGGCTGGTGCAGGGCCAGTTTAAAGATCTCTCCGAGGGCGATAAGCCACGCAGCGCCGATGCCATTCTGATGACCAACCACTATAAAACCAGCACCCTGTTCTGCGCCTCCATGCAGATGGCCTCTATCGTGGCAGAAGCCCCGGGCGAAGCGCGCGAGCAACTGCACCGGTTCTCGCTCAATCTGGGCCAGGCTTTTCAGCTACTGGACGACCTCACGGACGGCATGAGCGATACCGGCAAAGACGCGCATCAGGACGCGGGAAAATCGACGCTGGTCAATCTGCTCGGCCCGCAGGCCGTTGAAACGCGGCTGCGCGATCACCTGCGCTGCGCCGGTGAACATCTGTTATCTGCCTGCCAGGACGGCTATGCCACCCATCATTTTGTTCAGGCCTGGTTTGAGAAAAAACTCGCTGCCGTCAGTTAAGGATGCTGCATGAGCCACTTTGCGGTGATTGCACCGCCCTTCTATAGTCATGTACAGGCGCTTCAGCATCTCAGCCAGGCTCTGATTGCACGCGGACACCAGATCACGTTTCTTCAGCAGAGTGATGTCAGCACGCTACTCACCGACAGCCGGATCGGCTTTTTTCCGCTGGGCTTAACCACCCATCCGGCGGGCAGCCTGGCACACACGCTGCAGCTGGCGGCCCATCCGCTCGGCCCCTCAATGCTGAAACTGATCAATGAGATGGCCCGCAGCACCGATATGCTCTGCCGCGAATTGCCGGTGGTGCTGAACACCCTGGCGATTGATGGTGTGATTGTCGATCAGATGGAGCCTGCGGGCGCACTGGCGGCAGAGGCGCTGGCGCTGCCGTATGTCTCCGTCGCCTGTGCGCTGCCGCTTAACCGTGAAGCCGATTTCCCGCTGGCCGTGATGCCGTTTGAGTATGGCAACAGCGAGCAGGCACGCGAGCGCTATCGCGCCAGCGAAAAAATCTATGACTGGCTGATGCGCTGCCACGACCGGGTGATCGCCCGCCACGCCCAGGCAATGGGGATAGCCTCACGGGAAAAACTGCATCACTGCTTTTCACCGCTGGCGCAGATCAGTCAGTTGATCCCGGCACTGGATTTCCCCCGTCACGCACTGCCCGATCATTTCCATTCGGTAGGGCCGCTGCGCGCCACGGAAACCCCCTCTTCCATGTCACAGCCTCGCTACTTCACCGACGACGGAAAACCGCGCATTTTTGCTTCGCTCGGTACGCTGCAGGGGCACCGCTACGGCCTGTTTAAAACCATCGTCCGTGCCTGCCAGGAGATCGACGCGCAGCTGTTGCTGGCGCATTGCGGTCGACTGACGCCGTTCCAGGCAGAGAAACTGGCGCAGGCGAGCCAGGTTCAGGTGGTCGATTTTGCCGACCAGGCGGCGGCGCTGGCCCAGGCCGATCTCGCCATTACGCACGGCGGTATGAACACGGTGCTGGACGCGGTCAACCATCTCACGCCGCTGCTGACCATTCCGCTGGCGTTCGATCAGCCGGGTGTGGCGGCTCGGGTAGTCTGGCAGGGGATTGGACGCCGCGCTTCGCGCTTCACCACCAGCCACTCGATGGCCCGTCAGTTGCAGACCCTGCTGGCCGACGACAGCTACCGTCAGCAGATGAAACCCCTGCGCGATGCGCTGCATCAGGCGGGGGGAACGGCGCTGGCGGCGGACATTGTCGAGCAGGCGATGCGCACCCGCCAGCCGGTCAGCGCCAGGAGAGAATATGCCACGGTATGATCTGATTCTGGTGGGTGCCGGGCTGGCTAACGGCCTGATCGCCTTGCGCCTGCGCCAGCAGCGGCCAGCACTGCGTATCCTGCTGATTGACACCGAAAGCGAGCCGGGCGCCGGTCACACCTGGTCGTTTCATGCCGACGATCTCACGGCGAGCCAGCATCGCTGGATCGCCCCGCTGGTGGCGCATCACTGGCCGGGCTATGAGGTTCGGTTCCCCCAGCGTCATCGCAGCCTGAACAGCGGCTATTTTTGTGTTACCGCCACGCGTTTCGCGCAGGTGATGCACGACAGGTTCGGCCCGGACCTGCTACTGAATACCCGCGTGGCCACCATTGCGACACATTCGGTCACGCTGGAGGATGGTCGCGTGCTGGAGAGTGACGCAGTGATCGATGGCCGGGGCTATCAGCCCGACAGCGCGCTGCGCATGGGCTTTCAGTCGTTTGTCGGCCAGGAGTGGCAACTCAGCAAGCCGCACGGCCTGACCGCCCCGATTATCATGGATGCGACGGTGGATCAGCAGGCAGGCTATCGCTTTGTTTACAGCCTCCCCTTTTCAGCCGATACGCTGCTGATTGAAGATACGCACTATATCGACCACGCCACGCTGGAAGGCGATCGCGCCCGGCAGAATATCCGCGACTACGCCGCGCAACAGGGCTGGCAGTTAGCCACGCTGCTGCGCGAAGAACAGGGTGCGTTGCCGATTACCCTGACCGGTGACGTTAACGCCTTCTGGCAGACACGCGATCTGCCCTGCAGCGGTCTGCGCGCCGGTCTGTTTCATCCCACGACCGGTTACTCCCTGCCGCTGGCGGTGTCGCTGGCGGATCGGCTGGCAGAGATGCTGACGTTTACGACAGAAAGCCTGCACGCCGCCACGGAGCAGTTTGCCCGCCAGAGCTGGCAGCAGCAGCGCTTTTTCCGCATGCTCAACCGTATGCTGTTTCTCGCCGGACCGGCCGACGGCCGCTGGCAGGTTATGCAACGTTTTTATGGCCTTCCTGAAGGTCTGATTGCCCGCTTTTATGCGGGAAAACTCACTCTGCCTGACCGGCTGCGCATCTTAAGCGGCAAACCGCCGGTTCCCGTGCTGGCCGCGTTACAGGCTATTATGACCCCTCACCGTCAACAGGCGATGCAATGAACAGAACTACGGTAATTGGCGCAGGCTTTGGTGGCCTGGCACTGGCAATTCGCCTTCAGGCGTCAGGTATTCCGACCCGACTGCTGGAGCAGCGTGACAAGCCTGGTGGCCGGGCGTATGTCTACGAAGATCAGGGCTTCACCTTTGATGCCGGCCCCACGGTGATCACCGATCCCACTGCTATCGAAGAGCTGTTCACCCTGGCGGGTAAAAAACTCTCTGACTATGTCGAGCTGATGCCGGTCAGACCGTTCTATCGCCTCTGCTGGGAGTCCGGCAAGGTCTTCAGTTATGACAACGACCAGCCCGCGCTGGAAGCGCAGATTTCCGCATTTAATCCGCGTGACGTCGAAGGCTATCGTCGCTTCCTGGACTATTCGCGCGCGGTGTTTGCGGAAGGCTATCTCAAGCTCGGCACCGTGCCGTTTCTCTCGTTCCGCGACATGCTGCGGGCTGCCCCCCAGCTGGTGAAACTGGAAGCGTGGCGCAGCGTATACAGCAAAGTCGCGAGCTACATCGAAGATGAGCATCTGCGTCAGGCGTTTTCGTTCCATTCACTGCTGGTCGGCGGTAATCCGTTTGCCACCTCCTCGATCTATACCCTGATCCATGCGCTGGAGCGGGAATGGGGCGTCTGGTTCCCGCGCGGCGGCACCGGCGCGCTGGTCCGGGGCATGGTAAAACTGTTCGAAGATCTGGGCGGCGAAGTGGAGCTGAATGCCAGCGTTGCCCGTCTGGAAACACAGAAAAACCAGATTACCGCCGTCCATCTGGAAGATGGCCGCGTATTCCCGACCCGCGCGGTTGCCTCGAATGCGGATGTGGTTCACACCTACCGCGAGCTGCTGAGCCAGCATCCGGCGTCGGTGGCGCAGGGGAAAACCCTGCAGAATAAACGTATGAGTAACTCGCTGTTTGTGATCTATTTTGGCCTCAATCATCATCACGATCAGCTGGCACACCACACCGTCTGCTTCGGTCCGCGCTACCGCGAGTTAATCGACGAGATCTTTAACAGGGATGCGCTGGCCGAGGATTTCTCGCTCTACCTGCATGCGCCCTGCGTGACCGATCCCTCGCTGGCCCCGGAAGGCTGCGGCAGCTACTACGTTCTCGCACCCGTGCCGCATCTCGGCACGGCCGATATTGACTGGACGGTTGAAGGCCCGCGCCTGCGCGATCGCATCTTCGACTATCTGGAACAGCACTACATGCCGGGCCTGCGCAGCCAGCTGGTGACGCATCGCATCTTTACGCCGTTTGATTTCCGCGATGAGCTGAATGCCTATCAGGGTTCGGCCTTCTCGGTCGAGCCGATCCTGACGCAAAGCGCCTGGTTCCGGCCGCACAACCGCGATAAGCATATCAGCAACCTCTACCTGGTTGGCGCGGGCACCCACCCCGGCGCGGGGATCCCTGGCGTAATTGGTTCGGCCAAAGCAACGGCGGGATTAATGGTGGAGGATCTGGCTTGAATAGTCCGTCACTGCTCGATCATGCCGTAGAGACGATGGAGGTCGGCTCAAAGAGCTTTGCAACGGCCTCAAAACTCTTTGATGCCAGAACACGGCGCAGTGTGCTGATGCTCTATTCGTGGTGCCGTCACTGTGACGACGTGATTGACGATCAGGTGCTGGGCTTCAGCAATGACACGCCGTCGCTGCAGTCTGCCGGACAGCGTCTTGCTCAGCTGGAGATTAAAACCCGCCAGGCCTATGCCGGATCGCAGATGCATGAACCCGCCTTTGCAGCCTTTCAGGAGGTGGCGATGGCCCACGATATCCTGCCCGCGTACGCCTTCGACCATCTGGCGGGCTTCGCGATGGATGTCAACGAGACGCGCTATCAGACGCTCGATGACACGCTGCGTTACTGTTATCACGTCGCGGGTGTGGTCGGCCTGATGATGGCGCAGATCATGGGCGTGCGCGACAACGCTACCCTGGATCGCGCATGCGATCTTGGTCTGGCGTTTCAGCTGACCAATATTGCCCGGGATATCGTCGAGGATGCGGAAGCGGGACGCTGTTATCTGCCTGAAACGTGGCTGGCGGAAGAGGGTCTGACGCGGGAGAATCTGGCGGACAGAGGACACCGCCAGGCGCTTAGTCGTATCGCCCGGCGGCTGGTGGAAGCCGCTGAACCCTATTATCACTCCTCCTCGGCAGGGCTGCGCGGCCTGCCGCTACGCTCGGCGTGGGCGATCGCGACGGCAAAACAGGTTTATCGCAGAATCGGGATCAAAGTGGTTGCCGCGGGCCCGGCGGCCTGGGACCAGCGCCAGTCCACCAGCACGCCAGAGAAACTGGCGCTGCTGATGGCGGCCTCCGGTCAGGCGGTTACTTCCCGGATGGCGCGTCCTGCTCCGCGCCCCGCTCACCTCTGGCAGCGCCCCGTTTAGCACCGTGGCGCTCGCGCAGCGTCGCCTGCAGTTTTGACAGCGGCGGCGCGTAGAGAAAACCAAACGAGACACAGCCTTCTCTGCCACGCACCGCATGATGCATGCGGTGCGCCATGTAGAGCCGACGCAGATAGCCCTGACGTGGCACATAGCGGAATGGCCAGCGCTGATGCACCAGCCCGTCGTGCACAATAAAATAGAGCAGGCCATACAGCGTCATCCCTGCCCCAATCCACTGCAACGGCCAGATACCCGTGCTGCCCAGATAGATCAGCAGAATCGACAGGCCGGCAAACACCACGGCATAGAGATCGTTGACCTCGAACCTGCCTTTATGCGGTTCATGATGTGACAGGTGCCAGCCCCAACCCCACCCATGCATAATGTATTTATGCGCCAGCGCAGCCGTAATCTCCATACCGATCACGGTGACCAGAACAATCAGGGCGTTCCAAATCCACAACATAGTTTCTCCCGAATAGGCATCCTGCACGGTGGCGCAGCGGTTCAATTTTAACAGAGATTGTGGAAAACGGCGGATCGGGTTTGACGGGTTTTTACGATGGCTGCATGAACGGGATCAGCTGAGGCCTGCGTCAGCAAAGCAGACAGCATAATCAGTGTGCATCACGGTATAAACCATTGATGCACACTGAAATGGTCTCTAGTTATAGACGAGATTAAAGGTCACTGTACCATCCGCTTTGCCCGCCATGACCTGGCCGTCGGTCTGAATATATCGGGCATTGAACGCCATTGAGGCAGCCTGGTCGGGTGAAGAAACGGTTGTCAGTACCGGGAGCTGATCGGTGGAAACATTCAGGGGCACACGCTGGCCTTCAGGCACCTGCAGGCCTGGCCCATACGTCAGGGCGATGCCGACGCCCGAAGCGGTGTTACTTTGCGGAGTCAGGCTAATCGCATCCTTATCACCTGAAGTGGTCATCCCAAAGAATCCTACTTTGACCGCAGCACTATGCTCACACATCACCTGAATCTGAAAACTTTTCGGACTGCCAGCCATGCTGCCAACGCCCCGAAAATCACTCCTGCTGACCTTACCCATATCAACATTGATTGAGGTTTCAGAGGTCACCACGGCGCAACTGCCGTACTGAACGGTAAAACTCGACAATAAAATCTGGGGCTTATCATTGACGGGCTGACTGCTGGCCGCATTGTCACCCACCTTCAGACTGGCATTACCAATGCTAATCTCACCAAAACTGACCGGCTGATTGCCAGGATTAAGGGGCGAGCGCTGACCCGGAATTTTATAAAATACGATATAGGGTTGCAGATTGAGGGTTCTGGCATCCTTGATCTGCGGATTCATCTCTGAAGTACAGACTGAGCTGGTCTGGCCTTTGCCCGTGGTATCGAAAAACGATGAGCCACACAACGCGGGCTCTTTAAAGCCTAAAGCAAAACCTATGCTATCTAAACCTGCAATACGATAAATGGGCGTATTGTGCCCGCCTGCGATATTGGTCTGTAAACCAGATTCTTCAGCATCAATTTCAAAACCCAGATCCTTATAATTAAATCCCTGTTCGCCGCTGTTTTTGATGCAAGTAAAGACATTGTTAATCTGCATGGGTATCTGGGCGGAGATCGGCGTGCCATCCGCGGCCCCTGGGACATAATTGACATTATGCACCTGCACCACCGCCTGCCCAATTCCCTGACAGGACTCCTGTGCTGTCGCCTGCAGACAAAAGAGTGCAGTCACGATGAGCGCACTCCACGTTAGTAAATGCCTGATTGATTTCATTCTGAATTCCTATGCTTTACTGGCAGACTGCGGTAATCAGCCTGACCGGATTAGTCTGGGCCGAGGCAGGCAGGCGGAACGGTGCGCGACAGCGTTTCTGCTCTCCATCTTCCTGCCAGCTCACCACGATGACACCCTGAACCGGGACACCGCTCAGATAAAGCTCACCTTTTTCGGCAACGATGCCACTGCTGCTGCTCTCTTTACCCTTTTCGTCCAGTGCGATACTGCCTGTGGCACCAAATGGCGGAAAGGCATTCTGATACGTCAGCGTGAAGAGTACGCGGTTACCAACGTGTGTGGTGTAATCGGCCATCACGATTGCGCCACGCGTGGGGACCGTCGTTTTTCCGTCAAGCTCGACATCAATGTTATCGGGCAGCGTGTCTGTTTTTAATTCAATGGCGTTTTCCTGATAGGGCGAAAGTGACGGCACAATCGCATAGCCCCATTGATCGGTATAAACATTCGTACTGTTCTGGACGCCAACATCCGCGGCATCCGGCACCCGGACAATCGCGAAGGTATCGCCCAGAGGCTGACTGAGCGTAATTCCGTGGGCATGCGCAACGATGCCGCCAGAGAGACCGTAGTTAAACTGACTGCTGTGTCGATCATGGCTGACACCGACGTTTACGCTGCCACGGCTGCCCCGATAGTCCAGTGAGCCATTGCTGTTAACGTTCTGACCCTGACTGTTATGACCCTGCTGCAGGTTGTAATGGAGTTTATTATCCTGCAACGCGCTGCCGGAGAGGCTGACCTGCTGTGACACATTACCGTCATTGCCTGCATTCATGCTGTAGTTGATCGCACTGCCTGGTAACAGAGCGCTAAAGGGCACAGAGAGATTGAATGTGATGGCGCGATCGGCTTTGCGGGCGCGGGTGGAGTCGGTATAAAACCAGGCCACTCCCCATGAGACGCTTTTGTAATTGCTGTAAAAACCGAGATGCAGCGTGCGGTCAACTTCATTTGAGCGCCAGTAACGCTGAATATACGCTGAGGCGCTCAGACTGCCAAAATCGCCAAGTCCCTGAGAGAGCGCGATTTCCGAGCGACTTCGCTTGTTCATCACATAGCTCGCCGGACTGGTCATCGCATTTGCTTCGCTGAAAGCATAGAAACCGCTGGAGGAGTAGCGATAGCTCGCCATGCTGAAACTGGTGTTGGTTGAGTCAAAATCTTTCTGATACTGAACACGCACAGAGTGACCGCTACGGCTCTGCCCCTCCGGTAACAGGGTTTTTGCCAGCGTGACATCGGTGCCCAGTGAGCCATAATCTCCCAGACTTTTACCCAGTCCCAAAGCCAGAGCATGATAATTTTGCGCAGCCTGCATACCGCCAAAAACCGTGTAATCATGGGGCAGGCCATAAAACAGTGTCGTTTGCACAAAGTCAGGCGATCGCAGACTCTCGCCGCCTGAGTAATGGTAACGGCCCGCACTGATACTGTATTTCAGATGCCCCTGACGCAGCATATAGGGAATCGCGGAATAGGGCTGCGTAAAAGTCCGTGTTGAACCATCCGTTTCATGGATAGTCACGTCAAGATCGCCGCTCTGCGCAGTGGGAAAAAGATCTTTAATTTCGAATGCACCAGGTGCGACGATCGTTTCATAAATCACATAACCGTGCTGCGTCACTGTCACCCGGGCATTGCTGTGTGCGATGCCGCGAATCACCGGGGCAAAGCCACGCTGACTTTCAGGCAGCATACTGTCATCCGACATAAGCTGCAGGCCGCGGAATTGCACGCTGTCGAAAACGTCACCGGACGTATAGGTATCCCCTACGCTGAACTGACTTTTCAGTGTTTTCAGGTCCCGTTCCAGGTAGGTACTCTGAGATTGCCAGTGACTAATGAGATCATAGCGCCAGGTGGCGCTATTTCGCAGTCGCCATGCCCCAAGATTAGCGCCGCTGCGCAGGCTGAGTAGCGTGGTGTTCCAGCGTTCATTCTGATGGCGGCTGCTGCTGCCGGTGAGGTTATAGTCGACAAACGCGGCGGGGACACCCTCATCCCAGCGAGCCGGATCAATATAATCACGATCTTTCATTTTCAGGGCAATTTGCGGCACTGACAGGTTTAACTGCAGATGGGCAAAATCAAAATCTGTCGACGCATCAGGAATGTACTTGCCGAGCTCATGAATGGCTTCATTCTTTTGTAACTGGCTAAGCGCCGGGAAGCCTTTGACATTTATTCCCAGCGCATCCAGCTCTGCTGCAGTAAATTGCGGAACCAGCCCGGATGAGCCCTGTACGAAAGTCACATCGCGACTGTCAATCGCTCTGTTGTTCAGCATAAGGGTGACGTGGTAAGTGCCAGGCTGCTCTCCCCCCTCATGATCAAAATAGTGGAGATCGGCGACACGATGTTGGTCAGTCGAAAATTCCAGTGCTGCCGGATTGAAATAATCATCCGCGCGTACAGACCGTAACGGGCAAACCAGCATAAACATTAAACCCGGAATGCCTGCCAGCCACGGCGAGACAGTAAGCGGCGTCGCAGACCTTATTTTTCCCTTCAGATAAGAGTGAGTCACTTTCACTATTGACGCCCCGAAAACAAAGTAAAACAGGCAGAAAGCAGCCGTGCTTAACGCGTGCGTTGTTCGGTGACGCCGCCATAATCGTTTATCGCAGACCAGGTTACAGCCCCTGAATCCGTGACGGTCCAGTGACGATCCGCAAACGGAGCGATCATGCCCGGGTCTTTAACCGCGTGATGGGCAACGTCGAGCGAATAGAATGAAACAAAATAGGGCGTTGGATTGTGCGCAATTAACTGGTTGCCCTCGTGGCGGAACGTCAGTTGCTGCCAGGCTTCTGAGGGTTTACCCGCCAGACCTTTAGGCCGATAAAAGAGCTTAAATTCAGATTTGATATTTACCTGAAGCTCATTGTTTTTATCGCGAGGTAAAGGTGCAATAGATTTCACATTCAGCCAGAAGACAGATTCGCGATCTTCCGGCAGCGGCATGCCCAGATAAGTAATACGTAATATATTTTCCTTACCCGCATCCAGTCGGAACAGAGGCGGCGTAACAATAAAAGGCACCTTGCCATGATTATTCTGATCAAAATTACTGACCCAGGATTCAATCAGATAGGGGATATTTTTTTCCTGATTGGTGACGGAAAGGGAAGCCTCTTTTTTTCCTTCATCAAAAATAACGCGCGTCCCCCCCATAACAACACCGGCATGCGCAGTCATGCTCAGTATGCATGCAGAGATGAGCGAAATCGATCTTAGTGCTTTTAACATAGTCATATACGCCGTTAATCGTTTTAGGGGGGCAGGCTTAACCTGTCAATAATCAGTTATAAACCATTACAAAGTTTGAAACTGAATTTGCTTTACCGACCGTAATAGCCGAGGCGGCACCGTCGCTTTTATAATTGGCGAAGAAGTTTAAATCTGCACTTCCCCCTGTCGCAGTCCCACTGCCGGCATTCAGGCTGTCATGAGCGACGTTTACCGCGGCAGAAATGGTTCCGACTGGAATCTGTGTCTTACGGTCAGAATTATAAAGTTTAATGCCTACACCACTGGCACTTCCTTCACCGCCGGTCAGTTTCAGCAGCGTATTGTCTCCTTTATCTTTATCACCATCGAATAACACCGCTACGGTTTTGACAGATTCAGGGCAATCTTTCACTGAAATAGTAAAGGGTGTTTCGGTTGTTTCACTGCGGCTTTCAAAATACGATTTCGCCCATTTGCCCAAATCAACATCGACACTGGTTGTCGAAACGTTGCAGGAATCGTCTGTGATTTCACCCGTAAAGTTAACCTGGCCACCTGCGCCCTGCGTACCCGCAGACGTTCCTGGGTTAGGTTTGATGGGAGAAGGGCCATCAGCAGGGGTTGTTCCTGCTAATGCTGATACTGAAACCATAAGACCGGCCAGCGCGACTGG
Source organism: Pantoea phosphatilytica (assembly GCF_051025615.1). NCBI lineage: Bacteria > Pseudomonadati > Pseudomonadota > Gammaproteobacteria > Enterobacterales > Erwiniaceae > Pantoea > Pantoea phosphatilytica. Next base: position 185,583 of record NZ_JBPFDF010000004.1, on the reverse strand, counting down.
CAGAATACCTTTTCTGATTTTCATCAAATCTGTCTCTTTTCATCACATGCAATGTGGCTGAAATCAACCACCAGATACCTAGATATGCATTTATAAAATGCGCCAACATAACAACACATGGTTTATTATGCTGACGGCATAGTAATTCAACAGAACTATATAAAAGATAAACGAGACGTTTAACCACTTAAACAGAAGTGTGGTCATTCCATTATTGTTGACTTATATCAAAATAACGGGGTAATTAGCGCATAAAAAGAAAAAATTAGAATTAATTTAATACCACATTAACCATTCAGCATTTAACAATACACAATATATATTTATTTATTCCCAAATTAGAATTTATATTATGAAGAAGGTATAATAACGTTGCAATAAATGAGGAACGCGTGCGCCCGTGCTAATGATGTCGCGGAATAATCAGCGTTAAATTTAACAGGCACCTCATCTGATGCCACGACCTTATTGGGTTTACAGGCGGGAGTGATCCTGCGGGGTGCGGAAAGCATGTCGGGCCGCCTCAATCAGCTGACTGGCGGTAACGGTAGCAGGTAGTCGCGTAAGAATTTTACTCGCCTGCCAGTAGCAGAGCACCATGAGTTCATCATCCTCTTTCTCCGCCATGTCGTGCAGTCGGGCGCGCAATGACGGAACATTAAGGGTCTGCTGCTCATTCAGCATATCTGAGATCGTCTGGTTGATGACGCGGTGAAGCGTTTTCCAGGTGAGATCGCTATACAAAATTAACCTCTTTTAGCGCAGGTCGGCTCCGGGCAGACCAATAACAGGACGTCACTGCCATGGCTTAATCATGGGTCAGGCACACTCAGCGAATAACTATAGCTGCTCATCAGCCGGGACGTTTGCAGCGGAGAATACCTGGGCCAGCAATTCTAGCGACTAATGGACCGGGTTGTCGCCTGCTTCGCGCCGGGACGCGACTGACTGCTGCTTTTTGTAACAATTACAGCCGCAGATTAACTGGCTGATGTGTCGGCAATTTGCCAGGGTAAAGTGCCTTTTCATTCCGATTATCTTTAAGGAGTTGTCAATGAGTCAACCTGCTGATCAGCTGGTCTGGGGTCATGGCCCTGCGGTGTTCGAGATGTTTCTTGAACCCACCTGTCCTTTTTCGGTGCGGGCATTCAATAAATCAGACGCGTTACTGGCGCTGGTGGGTGAAGAGCAGATGACGCTGAAGATTCGTCTGCAGTCTCAACCCTGGCACCTCTATTCCGGGTTGATCGTGCGCTACATCCTTGCCGCTGCCTTTGACAGCAAAGCCGCCGCGAAGCAGGTGATGCAGGCGGTGGCCGATCATCGTGAAGAGTTTGAGTTCACCGATCACTGTACCGGCCCGAATCGCGATGCCACACCAAATCAGATCCTTGACCGTCTGAAAGCGTACAGCGGCGTGGATGCTACCGCCGCGTTCGATCGGCCCGACCTGCAGAATGCTATCAAATGGCACTGCAAATATGCCCGGCAGAATGGCATTCACGTTTCGCCAACCTTTATGGTCAATGGCCTGGTGCAGCCGGAGATCGGCAGTGGTGACGACATTGCGCACTGGGCGAGTTTCCTGACGCGTTAACCGTGCAAAACGGGATTGCGTGATGCGCTTCACCTTTCCGCCCGGCAGACATAATTACCTGACATTATGATTGTTTTTCCGTCATGAGGGCGGTTAAGCTGTACCGCTCTCAGCCTCTGGCTGCACGTAAGACATTGCGGCTGTTCATCATAACGGTGTGACTGCGGCAGGCAGCGACAATGCCAGAGACGCGCTATTTATTAAGGAATTGCAGATGACGATGACGCTGGAACAGGTAAAGGAAAGATACCCGGGTGCGATAACCGATGCTTTCGGTGACTCACCGGCATTAGCGGATGAGCTGGCCACATTGATTATCGCGGGAAAAAAGGTGGCCACCTGTGGCGCGTTACAGAGCTGGCAGGAACAGGATCCGCTGCCACAGCCGGGCGGCTACACTATCGTGCTGAACGGCGAACAAAAGCCCGTCTGCGTGATTCGCACCACCGGGCTGTTTCTGACCCGTTTTGACCGGGTGACCTCTGAAATGGCAATGCTGGAAGGCGAAGGCGATCTGAGCCTCGACCACTGGCGGCAGGAACATCAACGCTATTTCCAGCGTGGTGGCTATTTTCACGCCGAGATGGAGCTGATTTTCGAAACCTTCCAGCTGGTCGAGGTGCTCTGAACCGGCTTACAGCGTGTTAGCTGCCATCAGCGCCAGCCGCGTGACACCCCGCGCGGCGAGGATCTCCGCCGCCTGAGCGGCGCGGAGTCCACTGGCGCAGACCAGCACCACGCGCTGATGCGCCGGCGGCTGCCAGCTGGCGATCTGCTGCGGCAGGATCCGCTTGACCCGCCCGGCAACGCTGACCGGCGCCTCTTCCGTACTGCGTAGCTCCACGATGCAATCCTCTTCCGTCAGCATGGACCGATCGATGAAAGGCGTTATGGGTCCGTCAGGCTCCTGCGCATCGTCAAAGCGGAAGCGCCGGATGTGCCACTCTGCAAAATCGCAGTGGATCATGCAGCCCAGCGGTGACGGCGTCAGGTCCAGTAATACGCTCAGCGCCATCTGCGCCTGCATCGCACCCAGCGTCGCGACAGCGGGTCCCATCACGCCAGCGGTATTACAGTTTCCCGCGGCGGCAGGCAACTCCGAAAAGAGCGCACGATAGCCCGGCGCGCCACCGCAGAATCCACCGACGTAACCTTTGCGTCCCAGTACCGATGCGCAGATCAGTGGCACACCTCGCGGATAGCAGGCATCGGAAAGCTGGTAGGTAATGGCAAAATTATCCGCCGCATCCACCACCAGATCGATACCTTCCAGCGCCTGTGGCAACTGACTGGCGCTGAGCGCAGAGGGATGCGCCTCTACCTGGCAGTCCGGATTCCGCTCTGACAGCGCGCGTTGCGCGCAGAGGGCTTTTGGCTGCCCCACATCGTCGACGCCGAACAGCGTCTGCCGATGAAGGTTGTGCAGTTCAACCCGGTCGCCATCATAAAGACGAATGAACCCTGTGCCCGCCCCCGCCAGTAATGGCAGCAGCGCCGCGCTGAGTCCGCCCGCCCCCACCACCAGAACCCGCGCCCGGCTCAGTCGCTGCTGGCCCGCGTCGCCGATCTCCGGCAGCATCGTCTGTCGCTGATAACGATCCATTGCCGCTCCTTAACTGAACTGTGCCAGCCCGAAAATCGGCGTCGAGGCCGATGCCATATCGCGAGGCTCCATCAGCCCCGCCTCAAATGCCTCGCGGCCGCCGCGAATGGCGGCGGCAAAGGCCCCGGCCATTCGCACCGGATCGCGTGCTTTGGCGACCGCCGTGTTGAGCAGTACGCCGTCGAAGCCCATCTCCATTGCCTGCGCCGCCTGGCTCGGTGCGCCAATGCCCGCATCGATAATCAGCGGTATATCGCTGAACCAGGCGCGCATGGCGCGCAGCCCTTCGATGTTGCGCAGTCCCTGGCCGGAGCCGATCGGCGCCCCCCAGGGCATCAGCACTTCACAACCCGCCTCCAGCAGTTTTTCACCTACGATCAGATCTTCCGTGGTGTAGGGAAAGACCTGAAAACCCTCCGCGCAGAGGATCCGGGCCGCTTCCACCAGCGCAAAAGGATCGGGCTGCAGCGTGTCGGCGTGACCGATGACCTCCAGCTTGATCCACGGGGTGTCGAAGAGTTCGCGCGCCATCTGCGCCGTCGTCACCGCTTCTTTAACCGTGTGGCAGCCCGCGGTGTTGGGCAGAATCCGTTTATTCACCTGTTGCAGCAGCGAGCGGAAGGCCCCGCCTTCGTTGCCTTCGCGCCGCAGGCTGACGGTAATAATTTCCGTGCCGGAGGCGTCGATCGCCTGGTGAAGGATCTCCGGCGAGGGATACCCGGCGGTGCCCAGCAGAAAGCGCGATCGGGGTTCGAACTGATAAAACATGATTAACCTCCCTGCATCGGTGACAGAACTTCGACCTGACAACCCGCCTCAAGCCGCTGGCTGGCATAGCCGCTGCGCGGCACAAATGCACCGTTCAGGGCGGTGGCGACGCTGCGCGGATCGATCTGCTGCTCCGCCATCAGTTCTGCCAGCGTGCTGGCAGTGGTTTCGATTGTGCGTCCATTGAGTTCAACCCGCATGTGTCATCTCCTGGGTCAGTTGCAGCATAAGTTTTTCAGCCATGATCGGGGCCAGCAGGAAGCCGTGGCGGTAGAGGCCATTCAGCGAGAAACGGCCCTCTTCGTAGCGCACCTCCGGCAGGTTCTGCCGGTAGGCGGGACGCAGACCGGTGCCGCTCTCCACAATGCGGGCTTCGGCCAGCGCCGGATGCAGGCTGTAGGCGGCGCTGAGCAGCTCCATCATCGCCCTGGCGCTGATCGGGCTGCTGTCGTGGCTTTCAACCATGGTCGCCCCCAGCATGAAGTGCCCCCCGGCACGCGGCACCAGATAGCAGGGAAAGCGGGGATGCAGCAGCCGTACCGGACGGGAAAGCTGGATGTCGGACGTCTGCAGGATCACCATTTCGCCCCGCACCGCGCGCAGTGTGGGCTGCTGTGCAGCGGCGTGAATGCCACGGCAGTCGATGATTTTTCCGGCAGGTTGTCCGCTGTGAAAGGCAACGCCCGCCTGCTGCAGGGTGTCGCGCAGCTGCTGCATCGCCCGGCGTGGATCGAGATGCGCTTCCCCGGCAAAGAACAGGCCGCGGGCAAAGCGGTTTTCCAGCGCGGGTTCGATTTCGCCGGGCGTGACCCACTGATGCGCCTGGGTCAGACTGGCAAAGCGGATCAGTTCGCGGCTGTCGCGCGGGGGGGCTACCACCAGCGTGCCATGCTGCTCTACACCCGCCACGCGCTTCGCCCACCAGCCGGCCGCGTGCTGGCCCCAGGCGATCACTTCCGGCGGCGCGCTTTCGGCTTCGCACCAGGGTGCGAGCATCCCGCCCGCCCAGTGGGACGCGGCACGGCACGCTGGCTGCGTGATGATTTCGACCGTTTCGCCGCGCTCCATCAGCAGCGTGCCGACGCACAGCCCGGCCACGCCGCTGCCGAGCACCGACCAGCGGCTCATGACCGCCATCCGGCAGGAAGAGAAGGTTTCAGGATAAGATTATTCACATTGCCCTCGTTTTGGTTAACGAAGACCCGTGATACAGAGGGAAAAGGCAAAGGCAGATGCGCCCCTGCGGCAAGTATCGGCGGCGATACCCGTCTTCCTACGCCAGTATCAACTGGGTCAGGTTCTAAGGGTCGCTAAGCCGCGCGATGCGCTATTAGCCTCTCAGTCTCTCCGGCGAGACTCCCCTGACGGCTCTAGTTGTAAGTTAAGCGGGCGGGTTCGTCAAGACGCGGGCACAAAGCAGGAACAGAAAAGCGCGGGGGAATGAAAAGGCGCAGGCAACTCCGGTTCGTTTGACCACGCCAGGGAGCCAGGGCGATCAGAGCGCCTGCAACGCCTGTGTCAGGGCCTCAGTGACTTCGCGGATACGCGGTTCGGCGCGGCGGTAGTAGGTCCACTTACCGACTTTGCTGGCTTCGACCAGACCGGCACTCTGCAGGGCCTTGAGGCATAACGAGGTGGCGGGCTGTGATAAGCCCGCCTTGTCCTGGATGAGGCTGGCACAGACACCGTACTGATCGAAGGGATAGAGCTGCGAATAGCCCGCAAACGCCTCGTCAGGTTCTTTAAGCCACTTCAGCACGGCCACACGCGTCGGGTTGGCCAGCAGCTTCAGGGCATTTTCCGGGGACATGCCGCCTCACAGGGTATCAGGATGGGTAAAAAGGATAGTCAGTATACCCTTTCTCACCGCCGCCATACAGCGAGGCGTGGTCCACCGCGTTCAGGGGGTAACCCGACCGGATACGCGCAGGCAGATCGGGGTTGGCGATGAAGCTGCGGCCAAACCCAAACAGATCGCCCCAGCCTTTTTCCAGCATCTGCTGCGCTTTCTCTGCGTTGTAGCGGCCGGAATAGATGATCGGAGAATGGAAGGTATCGCGCAGTGCGATACGGAAACTCTCCGGCATCGCCGGGCTGTTATCCCAGTCCGCTTCGGCGATGGAGAGATAGCCGACTTCCAGCGTATTCAGCAGCTGCGCAGCGTGGATATAGGTGGCATGCGGATCGCGTTCAACCAGACCGAGGTAAACGCGCTCTTCGTCGGTGCTCGAAAACAGCGGCGCAAACCGGACGCCAACACGATGGCTGCCAAAGACTGCGCTGACCGCCTGAACCACTTCACGCAGGAAGCGCAGACGCTTCTCTGCCGAGCCGCCATATTCATCCGTGCGGAAGTTTGTCTGCGCCGAAATAAACTGGTTGATCAGATAACCGTTGGCAGCATGCAGCTCAACGCCGTCGAATCCGGCAGCTTTAGCGTTCTCCGCCGCACGCCGGTAGAGCGCCACGATCTCTTTGACTTCGCAGGTGGTCAGCTCGCGTGGCTCGCTGGGTGCGGTCAGCATCCCGGTACCCGGTCCGGTTTCGATAAATACCCGGACGTTATCGGCGGCGATGGCCGAGGGGGCAACCGGTGCTTCATTGCCCGGCTGAAGTGCATTGTGAGAGACGCGGCCTACGTGCCAGAGCTGACAGAAAATCGTGGCGCCCTGCTGATGCACCGCCTCTGTCACCTTTTTCCAGCCCGCAATCTGCGCCTCACTGTGGATGCCCGGCGTCCAGGCGTAGCCCTGCCCGCGTGGCTCAATCTGGGTACCCTCGGTGATCATCAGCCCGGCACTGGCACGCTGGCGGTAATACTCTATCATCATCTCGCCGGGGATATTGCCCGGCTGTTCGCTGCGGCAGCGAGTCAGCGGCGGCAGGACGATGCGGTTACGAAGGCTGAGATCGCCCAGGGTCAGGGGGCTGAACAGTGACGGCATAAAAAAAATCCTCGGATGCGTGAAAAGCCGTCATTATATTTACACATTTAAATTTGTAAATGTATTATCGTTTTTTTCGGGTTAGCGTATCCGATGCAGGATGACGCGAAGCGTTTGAAACGTTTTTCAGTGAACGCCTGCCCTGCCGGGCGAAGGGTAGTCAGGCGTTTCCGCAGACGGACGGTGTCCTCCTCCGCCTGTCCTGTGCGCCCGGCATCCGCGTATTGTGACGAATGGCCCTTTTGTCGCTTATTATGGTCATCGCCTTTTTAGAGCGCGACAGAGACACAGTTGCTGCGCGCATCCGTCCGCAGGATTCAGCCAGAGGAAACGCCATCAGCAGATCTTTGCTCAGGTAAGCCTGCCAAAAATCCGGCTCCACTCACGGAATGAGATTAAAGCCTGTTCGGAAACCTGGGGGTTAGCGCTGAACATCCCCCGGTAACACCAGCCATTAATCAACGAGCTTCAGGCTCACCAGCAGCGCGTCCAGCGACGCGACGGGTCCGGCGTGGTCAGATGCCGATCGGGTAGTGTCCCAGGGCATGGCGTCAGCGGTGCAGTAATCCCCGATGCACTGCATGTCGGCAGGTTCGCTGAGCAAACCTACCGGGATCCAGATATACGCAGGGTCACGCAACCGGTTCGGCACCGGCGAGCCGCAGCGGGAGCAGAAGTCGCATCGGTAACCGCTCGATCTGGACCATGACGCGATCTGCGCCTCTCCCGATAACCAAGTGAAGTCACGCTCTTTTACCAGTGTCGCGAGGTTATGGCCGGTTCCGCTCTGTTTTCTGCACAGGGAACAGTGGCAGCGGTAATAGAACGCGGGCGTGACGGCGAGTTCAAACGTCACGGTTTCACACAGACAGGTGCCTTTCATTTCATAGCCTTACAGGTTGAGATGCCGGGCCATCGGCAGAGCCGGCAGAGAAGCAGTTAGCTTCGGCTGAAGAGCAGTTTCACGCCTGCCAGCGCAAAGCAGCAGGCTAACAGCGCATCGAGCCCGCGACGAATGCGCAGGTAAAAGGCGCTCATCACGGCGGTGGAGAAGAGCAGCGCGTAGCCGCCGAAAACGCAGATGCAGATCGCGGCGCAGCCGCAGAGGATGATCGGCAGCGTCGAAGCGCCTCCGTCCGGCTTCATCGCAAAGGACATAATCGCCACCCAGGTCAGAATCGCTTTGGGGTTGCCGACGTGCATCAGGATGCCCTGCCGGAAAAGCCGGCCATAGGCGATCCGCTCCCCGCTGGCGTTCAGGGCCGCGGTCTCAGTCCGGCGTAAGGCCGATTTACCCGCTTTAAACGCCAGCCAGAGCAGATACAGGCCACCGCCGATTTTTAGCACGATCAGCAACTGTGCAAAGGCAGCCAGCACGGTCAGCACACCGCAGGCGGCCAGCAGCGCCCAGAGCAGCGACCCGCTCACCACCCCTGCCGCCAGCGCCAGCGCGGCGCCTCTGCCCTTTTTCATTGCCGTGCCCATAATCGCCATGTTGCTCGGTCCGGGGCTGACCGTCGCGACGAGATAGGTCGTAAAAATCAGCAGCAGTTCGTGTGAAAGCGCCATGTGATTCCTCTGGAGGGCGGGATGAACGCTCAGTTATATCGGCTGAGGCCAGAAAATGCCATGTCTCTTTATGACCGAAACGCATTAAGACGCTGAATAAACGCAGAAAAAGGGGGGATGTAACACAGCGGCTAAGGAAAGCGGATTTGCACGCTGTCCGGCCAGCGTCGCCAGCCGGACAGCGTGGGAAGACAGGATTATTTGCCCAGGATCTCTCTGCGCACAATTTCTGCACCCGCGCTCAGCGCATGCAGTTTGCCATTTGCAACGTGGCGCGGCAGCGGGATCATGCCGCAGTTGGTGGAGGGATAGAGGTTCTCCGCATCCACAAACTGCAGCGCCTTGCGCAGGGTGTCGGCCACGGCTTCAGGCGTCTCGATCTCATGGGTCGCCACGTCGATGGCACCGACCATGACTTTCTTACCGCGAATCAGCTCGATCAGATCTATCGGCACGCGTGAGTTCTGGCACTCCAGCGAGACGATATCGATAGCCGAACGCTGCAGTTTCGGGAAGACCTCTTCATACTGACGCCACTCTGTTCCCAGGGTCTTTTTCCAGTCGGTGTTGGCTTTGATGCCGTAACCGTAGCAGATGTGCACCGCAGTTTCACACTTCAGCCCTTCGACCGCGCGCTCCAGCGCCGCGATGCCCCAGTCGTTTACTTCATCGAAGAAGACGTTAAACGCGGGTTCATCAAACTGAATGATATCGACACCCGCCGCTTCCAGCTCTCTGGCTTCCTGATTCAGGATTCGGGCGAACTCCCAGGCCAGCTTTTCGCGACTTTTATAGTGGTTGTCATACAGCGTATCGATCATGGTCATCGGGCCCGGTAACGCCCATTTGATTGGGCGATCGGTCAGCTTACGCAGAATCTTTGCATCTTCAACGAAGACGGACGTCGGACGGGAGACTTCACCCACCACGGTCGGCACGCTGGCGTCGTAGCGATTACGGATACGAACCACTTCGCGCTTCTCAAAATCCACGCCGCTGAGGTGTTCAATAAAGGTGGTCACGAAGTGCTGACGGGTCTGTTCGCCGTCGCTCACGATGTCGATACCGGCCCGCACCTGGTCATCCAGACAGAGACGCAGGGCATCTCTTTTACCATCAACCAGCTCGCCATCCTGCAGTTTCCAGGGTGACCAGAGAACTTCTGGCTGCGCAATCCATGAGGGTTTAGGCAAGCTGCCCGCAGTGGATGTCGGTAATAACGTTTTCATAGCAGGTGACCTTATTTCTGTTTAATTAATCAAAGAACGGATTCAGCAGACCATTGTGAGAGCAGCGTCTGATTCGGCTTAATGAAGTGCGTCTCAGTAAATCTGCCCTGCTCAACCGCCAGACGGCTGCGCTCTTCGCGATCGTAAACAATACGGGTAAGCGAATAGTCCTGATGCTGCAGCGTCGGCTGATAGCAGTGACCGGCTGCAGAATTGGCGTTATAAATTTCCGGGCGATAGATCTTCTGGAACGTTTCCATGGTGCTGATAGTGCTGATCAGCTCAAGATTGGTGTAATCGCTGAGCAGATCGCCGTGGAAATAGAACGCCAGCGGCGCAACGCTGCCCTGCGGCATAAAGAAGCGCACCTTCAGGCCCATTTTTCCGAAATAGAAGTCAGTCAGCGAAGGCGCATCCTGCTGGTATTCGATCCCCAGCACCGGATGCTGATTACCGGTGCGCACGTAGGTGTTTTTACTGGACACGCTCAGGCAGATAACCGGTGATTTGCTGAAATTCTCTTTATAAGCCGCCGAATTAACGAAGCTTTTGAAGATGTTTCCGTGCAGCTGGCCGAAGTCCTCCGGCGTGCTGAACGCCGTCTGGCCCTTGTTATATTCCGCCAGCACCACGCTGAAATCGTAATCACGCACGTAGGAGGAGAAGTTATTGCCCACGATGCCTTCGATGCGCTGGCCGGTGTGGTGATCGACGATCTGCGTTTTCAGAATCTCAATCGCCGGGAAGGATTCACCCGCACCACCGGCTGAGAGGTTCAGCTCCGCCGAGATAATATCCAGTTCGACAGTGTACCGGTCGGCTTTCGGGTTATCCCAGTTTGCCAGTGCGTTAAAGCGATTGTTGATCATCGCCAGGGCGTTACGCAGATTCTCCTGACGTTTTTCGCCACGCGCTAAGTTAGCGAAGTTAGTCGTCGCCCGCGTATTTTTCGAAGGGTTATAGTTTTCGTCGAAACGAATGCGCTTGAGGGTAAAGGCTAAAGTATTCATCGCTGTCGGTATCCTGCTCGCTGATATGAACGTCGAGGGCTATTTCCCCTAACAAACGGTCATATGACACAAAGTTATTAACAATTCTTACTTTATGCCTCAACCTGGAGTTGAAAAAAAGTGATCAATTTTCAACGAACATGAAGGAAATTCATGTTGGCAGCGTGATGCGGGAATTTTTTCATCTGTCGGTGTCGCAGCCCCTGTACGTGCGTTGCGGCGCGTGTGAAACGTGGCGTGCCCGGGCGTAAAGAGGGAGCAGGTCGGCCTGGCTGCTTTCACGCTAAGACGCTGTCAGTTGCAGGGCTGTCCTGGTGAGCGCCAGCGCCGCTGGCAGCCTGTAGTCCTCGCTAAAAATCGGTAATGCTATCCCTTCGCAGGGACCATGGCGTATTGCGGCACTGGAATCAGAATTGTTAAAACGTCAATTCCATGCCTGTCAGGCTTTTAACATCCCGCTCATATTTTCATCGCAGCCGGGTGCGGAGCACTTTCTCCGTCGTCCACCAGCCAGTGGTGCAGGTCTGATCCATTTCTGTTAACGCATTGCAGCGTGCGATCCCCTCACTCCCCCTGATAACGGCCAAACCCCGACTTCGCATCTATAATTCAGTGACTCAGCCCCGGGGCGCGCGTCAGCCAGCGTCAGGGTGACTGAACGTCATGTCAGCGAAGCATCGACGTTTATGCCCTGGACAACGCCAGCCGGGTTAATGAAGCTCATCATCTGCCAATAAAGGAAGCCTCATGATCTTATCACTCAAAAACCAGGTTGCACTGGTCACCGGCGCCAGCTCTGGCCTCGGCTATGCCTGTGCAGAAGGACTCGCCAGGGCAGGAGCCAGTGTGGTGGTGAACTACCATCGTCAGGCAGAACCGGCCGAGGAACTGGTTGAAAAAATCCGCGCAGCGGGAGGCCAGGCCATCGCCGTGAAGGGGGACGTGTCGAAAGAGGCGGACGTTGACGCCCTTTTCAGCCAGACGATCGCGGCATTTGGCAGGCTGGATATCCTGGTCGCTAACTCCGGCCTCCAGAAAGATGCGCCCTCCATCGAGATGTCACTGGAAGACTGGAACACCGTCATTGACGTGAATCTGACCGGCCAGTTTCTCTGCGCACGCGCCGCGTTGCGCCAGTTCCGCAAACAGAACCACGACACACAGATCAGCCGCGCGGCGGGCAAAATTATCCATATGAGTTCGGTGCACCAGCGTATTCCGTGGGCGGGCCACGTCAATTACGCCGCCTCCAAAGGGGGCGTGGATCTGCTGATGCAGACCCTGGCGCAGGAGGTGGGTGAAGAGCGCATCCGCGTTAACGGCATCGCACCGGGCGCGATCGCTACCGCAATCAATGAAGACACCACCCAGGGTGAAGCAGGCAAAGAGCTGCTGAAACTGATCCCCTATGGCCGCATCGGCGAAGCGGAAGATGTGGCCAATGCGGTCGTGTGGCTCGCCAGTGACCTGTCTGACTATGTGCATGGCACCACGCTGTTTATTGATGGCGGAATGAGCCTCTATCCCGGCTTCCGCGACAACGGCTGACCCCCTGACCCTGTGCCTGGGGTCGCGTTCAGGCGGGCGGGGAGCACCTGTTTTCACCCGCCTGCCAGGCAGCCCGCAGAGGCGTTCAGCTGAACGGCGGCTGCGCTCACTGTGCTATGGTGGATGCAAAACGGATTCTGCTCTGAGGATTATGGTATGTCGCCCTTTTATCAATTCACCGCCACCCGCCTGGATGGCCAGCCTGTCACGATGGCCGACTTCGGGGGCAAGGTGGTGCTGGTGGTGAATACCGCCAGCAGATGTGGATTCACGCCGCAGTATGCGGGCCTGGAAGTGCTCTATAAAAAGTATGCCGCTCAGGGTCTGGTGATCCTGGGATTCCCCTGCAATCAGTTTGGTAAGCAGGAGCCTGGCGGGGCCGACGAGATCGCGCAGACCTGTCATATCAACTACGGAGTCAGTTTTCCGATGTTCGCCAAAGTCGAGGTCAATGGCGCGTCGGCGCATCCGCTGTTTCGCTATCTGAAAACGGCGTTACCCGGCGTCCTGGGCGGCCGGATTAAGTGGAACTTCACGAAGTTTTTAATCGGGCGAGATGGTCAGCCGCTCAGGCGTTTCGCACCAATCACCCCGCCGGAAAAGATGGACGCGGCGATTAAGGCGGCCCTTTAATCCGGACAGGCATTCGCCTTTTCCGGTCATCACGCACCGCCAGAAGCGCCTGAACGGTCGCTCAGAAAATCGATAAAGGCGCGCACCTTCTCCGGCACATGGCGGGTATTGGGATAGAGCGCGTAAATTCCCTGACGCGGAAAGCGATGATCGGGCAGCACATGCGTCAACCTGCCGTTCTCTATCTCCTCCTGCACCAGCCAGCCAGGCAGGACAGCCACACCCGCCCCCGCCAGAGCAAAAGCCAGCAGCGAAGAGGCACTGTCTGCCGTGATCATGGCGGGATAGCGGGCGCTGAAAAGCACACTTTCTCCGCCAGGCGTCATCACCTGCCAGTTCAGCGGCGTCGCAAGGCGGCTGTGCGCAATCCAGTCTGCCGACGCGAGCTGTGTCAGGTCCCGGACAGCAGCCCCTTCCAGCGTGTCGAGATAGCCTGGTGCCGCCACCGCCAGAATATCGAACCTGTCGATAAGCCGGGCGTGATGATTTGAATCGGCCAGCTGACCAAGCCGGATCGCGACATCAAAACGACCGGCAATCAGATCGTCATTCTGAGAGGATGAGACGTGCTGAATGCGCAACTGTGGATGGATGGCGGCAAAGGCGGCCAGCGCCGGAACAACCACGCGGGCGCCATACTCGGGCGTCGTTGTGATCCTGAGCAGTCCGCTTAAGCCAGCATGATCGCTGAGTACATCCTCCAGCACGCTTTCCGCATCCTGCAGCAGCTGAAGGCAGCGATGATAAAACCGTTCACCGGTATCAGTGGTTGAAACACGGCGGGTACTCCTGATGAGCAGCGAGACACCCAGCTCCTGCTCAAGCTGCCTGACGTTAAAACTGACCACCGCTTTGGTCAGCCCGAGCGTCTGCGCCGCACCGGTAAAACTGCCCGCTTCCGCCACCGCGACGAATATCCCCAGCCGTTGCATATTGATCATCGCCCTCTCCTTTGCGCTGGCCAATTGTCAAAATAATTTTGACAGTGTAACAACAGGAACTGAATTTATCCCGATCGTCGTCACGCCTATACTGCGCGCCACAGGCCCCCGCTACCGGAATAAAAATGACCTATCGCGTCCGCGTCGCCAGCGTTTATCTGCTGGGATTTTTTATCGATTTGGTGAACATGTTTATCGCCAGCGTCGCCTACCCGGAGATCGGCCGACACTTCGATGCCCCGGTCAGCCAGCTGGCGTGGATCAGTAACGGCTACATTCTGGGGCTGACCCTGGTGATCCCTTTAAGTCGCTGGCTGGCCAGCCGCCTGGGTGCCCGGCGTCTGTTTATGCTCTCGCTGCTCATTTTTATCGTGAGTACCTGCGGAGTCAGTGCGGCCGCATCGATTTCACAGCTTATCGCCTGGCGCGGGTTGCAGGGTATCGGTGGCGGACTCCTGATCCCGATTGGTCAGACGCTGACCTATGCCCTTTACCAGAACCATGAGCGCGCCAGGCTCTCATCCGTAGTGATGCTGGTTGCTCTGCTGGCACCGGCACTCTCACCCGCTCTGGGAGGCGTGCTGGTTGAGCATCTCAGCTGGCGAGGGGTGTTTCTTGTCAGCCTTCCTCTGGCGGTGTTGGCCTTTGTGCTGGCGGGGTTATGGCTCAGGCCGGATCGTCCGGCGAAGATAGCCGATCCGCTGGATTTCACAGGGCTCCTTAGCGGGAGTGCTGCGCTGACGCTGATCCTGCTCGGGCTGACCGCGCTTGGCGAGGCGGCGCGGCCTGGCGAAGGCGCACTGATGCTGCTGGCCGGTCTGGTGGTGCTGGCCGGATATATCAGAAACGCGCGCAGGAAAAACCATCCTCTGCTTAACCTGCATCTGGTGAAGGACCCGCTGCTGCATACCGCAATGCTGATCTACCAGTTTATCCCTGGCATATTCACCGGCGTGAGTGTGATCACTATGCTCTATCTGCAGAATCAGCTGGGTATGCCCGCCAGTGCTGCGGGGGCGCTGATGCTGCCGTGGTCGCTGGCCTCTTTTGCTGCTATCAGCCTGACGGGCAGGCGGTTTAACCACTGGGGGCCGCGTCCGCTGCTGATTGCCGGATGTCTGGCACAGGCGGCAGGGATGGGCCTGCTGGCGCTGACGGGGCAGGCAGCGGACACCCCGCTCTGTCTGCTGGCCTTTGTGCTGATGGGGTTCGGGGGCAGCCTGTGCAGCAGCACGGCGCAAAGTGCGGCGTTTATACAGATTGCCGATCGCGATCTGGCGGATGCCAGCGCCCTGTGGAATATCAATCGCCAGCTCAGTTTCTGCCTCGGTGTGACGCTGGTCAGCCTGCTGTTCAATCTTCTGGCGAACGCGGGGATGGCCCCGCAACACGCTTATCATCTCTGCTTTGCGATTGCGGCCTGCAGTGCGGCAATCCCGCTGCTGTGCGCCCTGCGCATCGCCAACCACAGGATAATAGTTATGCTTAACGGGGAGTCACAATGAATCGCTATTTTCAGGAAGTCCTGGATGCCCATGACTTAATCAGGGCGTGGCTGGGCAACCACGCGGCAAAGGATGAAATCTGTGACCAGCTTCTGGCGCGTTTCAGCCCCGCTTTTTCTATGGTAACGCCTGGCGGCGGCATGCTGGATTTCACGACCCTGACCTCGTTCTTCCGCACGCAGCGCGGTGCCCGGTCGGGTCTGGAGATTGAGATCAGCGATATGCGAATCATTGCTGAGGGCGAAAAGGGCGCAACGGTTGTCTATAAAGAGTTACAGCAACTGCCCGGCCAGCCGCCGACGCTGCGCTTCTCAACGGTGGTATTCGAATTAAAAAGAGAGGGTGACATTCTCTGGCGTCATCTGCACGAGACATCACTGCCGCAGTGATCACCGCCCCTGACGACTCAGACGTCGGTTAACATGATCTTCTGTACCCTGACCAGTGAACGGCGCAGTTTACCTGTCCCCGCACAGATAACCGGAAGAAGATCGCAAGTTGATTAGCCAGAACCCTGCTAATGACGCTATTCTTCTGCGCTCAATTTAACGCTTCAGGAATCCCACATGTCAGAGAGTGCAATTACGGAGCGTTCCCCTTCGGTGTTCTGGGGAGCGACCATCATTTGCGGCACGGTGGTTGGTGCAGGAATGTTTATCCTGCCGGTTGTGATGGCGGGCGCCTGGTTCGGCTGGTCGTTGCTGATACTGGCGTTCAGCTGGATCAGTATGCTGATCAGTGGCCTGATGTTTCAGCGCGTCAGCCAGCACTATCCGCTGGAAACCGGCTATGACAAAATCGTACGTGACCTCTCAGGTCGCGGCTGGGCGGAAATGAATGGTCTGAGCCTGATGTTTGTGCTGGGCATTCTGACCTATGCCTATATTTCCGCTACCGGGCCGGTTTACGAACACTCACTGAGCGCCCTGACCGGCCTCAGCGTCTCGTCCGCAGAGGCGAAAGTCATCCTGGGCGTGACGGTTGCCGCTATCGTCTGGCTGGGAACCAGCAGCATCGGCCGGATTATGTCCGTTATGCTGATCGCCAAAATTGTCCTGCTGCTGGCCTTGTTTGGCGGGTTACTGACGACCGTGAACAGCGGTTATTTACTGGATAGCGACAATCAGACAGGCACTTACTGGCCCTATATGCTCGGTATCGTGCCTTTCTGCCTGGCCTCGTTCGGCTATCACGGTAACATCACCGGCCTGATCGCCTATTACGACGGCGATGCCCGCCGGGTGAAACGGTGCCTGTGCATCGGCACGGCGATGGCGCTGGTTATCTATCTGTTCTGGATCGTCTGCACCATGGGCAACCTGCCCCGTTCCGCATTCCCGGAGATCGCCCGACAGGGCGGTGACATTGCCGCCCTGATGCGGGCGTTTAACCCTGACGGCGTAACCACCCGGCTCTCGCTGCTCTTCTCTGTGTTTTCACATTTTGCGGTTATCTGCTCTTTCGTGGGAGTCACCGCCGGGCTGGTGGACTA
Source organism: Pantoea phosphatilytica (assembly GCF_051025615.1). Taxonomy (NCBI): domain Bacteria; kingdom Pseudomonadati; phylum Pseudomonadota; class Gammaproteobacteria; order Enterobacterales; family Erwiniaceae; genus Pantoea; species Pantoea phosphatilytica. The sequence goes on along the minus strand of NZ_JBPFDF010000004.1, from coordinate 168,743 downwards.
CATCAGCGATCGCTTCAGCATTCCCACCACCCGGATGGGCCGCCTCAAAGCCACGGCAATCACCTTTCTGCCGCCGTTAAGTCTGTCGCTGCTTTATCCTGATGGATTCGTCAGCGCCATCGGCTATGCGGGCCTGCTCGCGACGCTCTGGGCCGTCATTATTCCGGGAATGCTCCATCTGAAGATGAAGGCACGCCCCGCTTCCGGCTATCAGAGCAGCAGTTGGGATCCGCTGCAGCTGGGTATTATCATGACCTTCGCGGTGCTGAATATCCTCTCGTGGACGCTCAGCGAGTTTCATCTGCTGCCGGTGTTTTAATCTCATAAAAACGTGCCAGCATGCTGGCACGCTGAACGGCCCGTCGCCCCGGTTAACGCCGTCACCGGAAAGTGGTCATTTTTTCATTGCCGCTTCAGTCAGTCCATCGAGCCATTCCTGATGGCCATTCAGCATAGGATTCGGGCGGGTGATGGCCAGCGCCTTTGCCGGCGCGCCCTTCTGCGTTTCCTGCGTCAGGATACGAACCCGGTTGCCGGGAAGATCCTCCAGCAGCCAGGCATGATGCACATCCAGACGCTCAGGCGTGTTCTCTTCACCCGACCAGCCGTGCCATGCCAGGCGCGCAGGCTGCCCCTTTGCCGGAGGCACACATTCCACCACCTGCGCCTCAACCGGAAATCCAAACGTGCTGAAGTAGAAACGCACCTCATCCTCCAGCACCGGACCTTTACTGTCATAAAAGCGGATATCGGCGGCGTTTTTATAATAGTCCGGCCACAGAAATGGCTGACTCAGCAAAGGCCAGATCGTTTCAACCGCCAGCCCCGCGATAATCGTCTCATTTGAAACAAAGTTATCAGTGAAGCCAGGCGCAAAGCCTTCCGGCCAGTAAATCGCATTCATCGTTTTCTCCAGTGGTGGTTATCTTCTGCAGCGTTTCTGCCATCAATAAAGGCTATCTGACGCGGCAGTCGCCATTATTCAGCCACCCGTGTAATAAAACGAATCGCGAATCGTGATTGACCCTATAAGTTAACTTATATCAGGAGGCGGTATTGCGGACTGTTTCAAGGCACAGGGCGCGGATCCATTGATGTGCCGGATCGCAATGAGTGCGTTCATGCCACGCCATGCTTTTCGTAAAACCCGGAATCGCAAAAGGCAGCGGGATCACAGCCAGGTTGCTGTCCATCGGCACCAGACGTCCGGGCACGACCGCTATCATTTCGGTCACGCGCAGAATATCGGGAACGACCAGAAAACTGTTTACCGACACGCCCACCCGCCTTTCGCGGCCCCGTTGCGCCAGCACCTCGTCGGTGACGCCCGCAAAGCGTCCTTCCGTTGAAACCAGGATGTGCTCCTGTTCGCAGAACTGTTCAAGCGTCATGTCTGCCGTGGCGGCGGCCAGAGGATGGTGACGGCCCGCGACACAGACATACTCCTCCTCAAAAAGCGCTCTTGCATGCAGATCTTCGGGCGTGGTCTGCGGCGTGACCAGTGCCAGGTCAAGTTCACCACGGGACAACTGCTGATGCATGCGCTCGTCATCAACGGGCCTTACCGCAATCCGGATATGGGACGCCTGCTTTTTCAGCCGGGCGATCAGGGGAACGACCACCGCGCTGAGAGCATAATCGGTGGCGGCGATCGAATAGATCATCTCTGCGGTTTCAGGGTCAAATTCCGGCGATTTAACCAGAACGGCGATATCCGTAAGGATTTTTTTTACCGGCCCCGCCAGTTCGGTGGCCCGCCTTGTCGGCACCATACCGTGACTGCTGCGAACAAAAAGCGGGTCGTCAAAATAGTCACGTAAACGCGTCAGCATACCGCTGACGGCAGGCTGCGTCAGTGAGAGACGCCGGGCGGCGCGCGTCACGCTGCCTTCATCGAGCAGCGCATCCAGGGCTTTGAGAAGATTGAGATCCAACCCCCTGATATCACTTTTCATCATGAACTCTTTAAGGAGCAATAAACTTTTTTATTCAGGCTACGGACTCTGACAGGGCTTGTCTAGCCGGTTTACCGCGCTGGCCCGCTGGCCGTCCCGCCATCACTGCCCTGCCAGATGCACGCCGGTGACGAAAGAGCCGCTCAGGGCGAAGGGCTGCTCGCTTCGGGGATGCCCTGCCTGGGACGCCCTCTTCTGTTCGTCTTTCTGGCATGAAAGATGTTCAGGAGATTCAAAATCGGTAACGAACTGCCGATAACCACTGGTAGCGACATTTTGTACACAGGAGATAACATCCATGTCATTACCCGATAACCACAGTGAGCAACAGCAAATCAGCGAGATCACTGCGCGGACTGGCGCTATCCTGCGGACGCTGCATGACAGTCTGCAACAGCTGGGGCTTGATAAAACCATCGCCGAGGTGGCGGGCAGCATCCCGGACGCGCGTGAACGGCTGGGCTATGTCGTCACGCTGACGCGGGAAGCCGCGGATGGCGTTATTAACAGCGTCGAAATTACTCAGCCGATGCAGACACAGCTGGCCGATCACGCAGAACAACTCACGCAACGCTGGGAAGCGAATGCCGATCGTCCGCTTAGCGATGATCAGGCGCAGGCGTTAGCGGCAGACACGCGGGCCTGGCTCGATGACGTGCCGCGTATCACCGGCCTGACTCAGCAGCAGCTTCACGCCATTATGATGGCGCAGGGGTTTCAGGATCTGACCGGACAGATTGTGCAACGCATGATGGCGGTTCTGAATCAGTGCGAACAGCAGCTGATTCAGATCATCCGCGATAAATCCGCGTCAGCGGCCACCAGCGAACGTGCCGCGCCGCTTCAGTCGCCTGCGCCCTCAGAACAGGCGGCCAGTCAGGATGACGTGGATGATCTGCTGGCCAGTCTGGGGATCTGACCGTCACGGGCAGCATGACCGGCAGGCGCGGATGTGCTCCCTGTCGGATGATGTCACACAGCAGCAGGCGGGCTGAAAAAGAAAGATCCAGAAGAACGCAGCGCGGACAGCGCCAGTCTGCCGTGCCCGACTGCCGTTGAGCGTGACGGCGGGACCGGGCTTAGCGCCCTGCGCAACCGGAGAGAGAGGGCCCGCCGTCGCGGGAACAGAAAGCGCCAGGATAAAAAAGAGGAGCCAGGCTCCTCTTTTTCAACTCAGCGCTGCATCAGCGTACGATGTGCAGGAAGTGCAGATGCTTCTCATACTGATCAAGAATATCATTGATGATCTGCTCCTGATTCCAGCCCATCACATCATAATCCTGCCCCCCCTCCTTGAGATAAACATCGGCACGGTAATATTTCTGCTCCTCTGTCTTGTCGCTGCCAGACATGCCCGCCAGGGCAAAGGCTGGCTGCAGATAGGCGCGGGCCCGCACTTCATAGACAAAGTTAAGCTCGTCGCCCAAATCCACCTCGAAGCGCACCCGATCTTCAACCTCGTTTGAGGTATGCGACACGGTATTCTGCTTCGCCAGCTCCTGCTCTACCATCTCCATCGCCGGATAGATCACCTCGGCCATAAACCGCTTCACCTGTGAGCGTTTCGGGAAGTGCGCGATATTGCGTAACCGCCGCTGCCAGGGGATCGGGTTACGCGCCGCGGTTGGGGCGATGGTGGCAATCTGCTTACTGTCACGTTTCCAGGCATCGATGCGCAGCGCCTTCAGCAGGCCATAGATCGACATCAGCAGAATCACCGCAAAGGGCAGTGCGCTGGCGATGGTCACGGTCTGCAGGGCCTTCATTCCGCCCGCCAGCAGCAGCGTGACCGCGACGACACCCATCAGACCGGCCCAGAAGATGCGCTGCCAGACCGGTGTGTTGTCGTTTCCGCCCGCCGCCAGCGTATCCACCACCATCGCGCCGGAGTCGGCGGAGGTGACAAAGAACACGACAACCATCGCCATGGCGATAAAGGAGAGCACCGCGCTGAAGGGGAAATGCTCCAGGAAGTTGAACAGCGCCAGGGTCTGGTCGCTCATCACCGTCTGCGCCAGATCGGTGGCCCCCTCCTGCATAATCAGCCAGATTGCGCTGTTGCCGAAGAACGTCATCCAGAGCAGCGTAAATCCGGCGGGCACGAAAAGGACGCCGGTCACGAACTCGCGGATGGTGCGGCCGCGTGAAACACGGGCAATAAACATTCCGACAAACGGCGACCAGGCCAGCCACCAGCCCCAGTAAAACAGCGTCCAGCCGCCGAGCCACTTACCCGATTTAGGCTCATAGGCGTAGAGGTTGAAGGTTTTGGTGACCAGTTCGGAGAGATAGCCGCCGGTGTTCTCGACAAAAGATTTCAGCAGCAGCACGGTCGGACCCAGTGCGCCCACCATAATCAGCAGCAGCACGGCCAGCGTCAGATTGATTTCGGACAGGATGCGGATGCCCTTATCCAGCCCCGAAACCACGGAGAGTGTCGCCAGCGCGGTAATCCCGACAATCAGAATGACCTGCATGGTCTGGTTAACCGGCAGACCAAACAGGTGATTCAGCCCGGCATTCACCTGCAGCACGCCGTAACCCAGCGAGGTCGCCACGCCCAGGACCGTACCGATAACGGCAAAAATATCGACAGCATGGCCCATCCAGCCGTAGATCCGATCGCCGATAATCGGATAGAGCGCCGAGCGCAGCGTCAGCGGTAATCCGTGGCGGTAGCTGAAGAACGCCAGAATCAGCGCCACGATGGCATAAATGGCCCAGGCGTGCAGACCCCAGTGGAAGAAGGTGATGCGCAGGGCTTCCCGTGCGGCCTCAACCGTTTCCGGCTGACCCGTGGGCGGTGCCATGTAGTGCATCACGGGTTCCGCCACGCCGAAGAACATCAGTCCGATGCCCATACCTGCCGAAAAGAGCATGGCAAACCAGGAGTGGTAGCTGAAATCGGGTTCCGCATGATCCGGGCCGAGCTTGATGTCGCCATAGCGGGAGAACCCCAGGTAGGCGACCGTCAGCAAAATCAGCGCAACGGCCAGGATATAGAACCAGCTGGCGTTGGCGAACAGGGAGTTTTGCAGTGCGCCCAGCTGCACATCAGCCTGTTCAGGGAAGAGCGCAGCAAAGGCAACCAGGATAAAAATCAGTGCGGCAGAGGTGAAAAATACGGGTGGATTAATGTGGCTTCGCTTGTGTTGCGTTTCAGTTTCTGATGAAGACATAGGTATCCTGATCAAGAGGAATGAAGACCAAATGTAACAATCAGTATAAAAGAGTAAAAGCGAAACGGCGCCGTTTGGTCAGTTATTCAGCGATTTGTCGGAGATAACGGCCTCTGCCTGCCAGCGGGCAACCCGTTCCACCGCCGCTTTGTCCGCTTCGCTGGTCATTGCGAGGCTGGCACGCACCAGCGCAAGCTGCGCATGACGCTTCGCCTCCGCGCCATAGCGATGCGGTGCAATCATCGCTAACGCCTGAAGCGCTTTCTGCAGGCGCAGCTGTACCTCCACCAGGGCGGCCCCATCGCGTGCGATGCCGGTAAACATATCGTCGAACATATCGCCTATCCCGGCGGGCTGCATAAAGAGCCGGGGATACTGCGGCGTCTCCGATTCCTGCGGTTCGCTGGGGCTGAACAGCCGGACCGCCCGCCCGATAATATCGATTGCCGTGCCGGGGTCGTTAACCGCCGGAGAGAGTGCGCGTGAGGCAATTTCAGACAGGACGCAGAGTCCGAAACGGGGGTCCTGTTCAAACGAGCGCTGTTCACCCAGGGTAAACGCGCTGAGCAGTCGCTGAAGGTCCTCATCCGCAAGCGGCCTGTCGCACCAGAACAGCGGGGCCGCGCCATGCACAAAACTGCCGGGCTGCGCGGTGAGATAGAGATGGCACGCTTTTTCCTCTGCGAAGCCGGCGAGTTCCTGCAGATCCAGATGCTGCAGATAGCCCGCCTGCGGCGGGTAAACGCGGTGCAGCGGGATCGTTTCCGGCAGGATGCCGTCCCAGAAGGCGCAGCCCATGCAGGGCGACCGGAGGCGGTGGTGAAGGGCCGCCGTCGTGGCCTCCTCAACGCGATGCGACGTATCAGACAGGCAGCCAAACTGCGCCAGATGCTGTATCCAGCGCAGCAGGGTGATCACGATCATGGCAATCACGGCCAGGGTGACAAAAAACAGAATAACGCGCCCCTGCATGCCATAAGCCCCCATGCCGAGCGCGATAATCCCCACCAGGCTGTACAGGAAAGAGCCGATAAAGGTTGCCAGCATGGTCTGGGTGGTGCTGTCTTCAAGCAGCAGAACCGTCGCGCGCGGCGTGACGCTGCTGCTGGCAGAATTGTACGCCGTCACCATGATGTTAAGCGAAAAGGTCGTCACGGCCAGCATACTGGAGGCCAGGATAGTCAGTATCTTATCCACCGCGTCACTTCCCACAATGCCCGACATAGAGATGGGAATGAAAGGCTTAATCGCAATGGCGACCAGGGCAGTGATCACCGCCAGCACGGCGAACAGTGAGCTGCGAAACCAGAGCTGGCGGGTCAGCCGATGAATAATCCACTGCGTTTTAGACATCATGTCACCTGTTATCTTAATTTCAGTTACGGCTGAACAGCCAGCACGGCCTCTGAGATGATCGTTCTGCTGCACCCCCGGAGTGAAGAACAGCAGCTGTAACGGTATCGCCAGAGAGGGCCCGCGTGGGTTACGCCCGGCGCGGCGCGCATCCGGCTTCAGAGTAAGCATAGCCGGGGGTGCACGATTTACCTCTGTCCTGCCTGATGCGATCCTGCCGGGCCGGATTCCCCCGCGCGTCGTCAGCCATGCACTGCTTTTTGTCCCTGCCCGGCATTTTGAGCAGAGATTGACCTCATCCTGCTTTCGTTTATAGTATTCAGCCTGTCCTGATCGGCCTGATGTGCCGATCGGACTTCGCCGCCAGCGCCCGTCACCGGAGCCTGGTTTACATCCATCCTGAAGGCACGCTGTTGCCGTAAAGGAGATTTCAGACATCATGCGTCTTACGCCACCCTGAGTCGTCCCCCTTCCCTGCTGCACTGAGACATCTCAGTCGCGCACTCAATAACATCCCGTCTGCGGATGTGCTTTTTCGTACCTGAATTTTCTGCCCTCATGGGCTGACCGTATCTAAAATCTGAGAAATGACTATGCTGCTGTCCTCAACGCGTAAGGACTGGCTGGGTAACGTCCGTGGTGACGTCCTTGCCGGTACTGTGGTTGCGCTCGCGCTTATTCCTGAAGCGATCGCCTTTTCTATCATTGCTGGCGTCGATCCGCAGGTCGGGCTCTATTCCGCCTTCTGCATCCCCCTCGTCATGGCCTTTCTGGGCGGTCGCCCGGCGATGATCTCCTCCTCCACCGGCGCGATGGCGCTGCTGATGGTCACGCTGGTGAAAGATCACGGGCTGCAGTATCTGCTGGCTGCCTCCGTGCTGACCGGCATCATCCAGCTGATGGCCGGATACCTGAAGCTTGGCAGCCTGATGCGCTATGTCTCCCGTTCGGTCGTGACCGGATTTGTTAATGCGCTGGCCATACTGATATTCATGGCGCAGCTGCCGGAGCTGACCCACGTGACCTGGCACGTCTACGCGCTCACGGCTGCCGGTCTGGCGATTATTTATCTCTTCCCCCTCCTGAATAAAACCCTTCCCTCCCCGCTGGTCTGCATCGTTGTGCTGACCTCGATTTCCATGTGGCTGCATCTGGATGTGCGCACGGTGGGTGACATGGGCAAACTGCCGGACAGCCTGCCGGTGTTCCTCCTTCCGGACATCCCGCTTAACCTTAATACCCTGCTGATTATCCTGCCCTACTCAGCGGGACTCGCCGTGGTCGGACTGCTGGAGTCCATGATGACGGCCACCATTGTGGATGACATGACCGACACGCCGAGCGATAAGAACCGCGAGTGCAAGGCGCAGGGCATCGCCAATATCTGCACGTCGTTTATTGGCGGGATGGCGGGCTGCGCGATGATTGGTCAGTCGGTGATTAACGTCAGGTCGGGCGGTCGCGGGCGACTCTCCACGCTGACGGCGGGCGTGGTGCTGCTGTTGATGGTGGTGTTCCTGCGCGACTGGGTGTCGCAGATCCCTATGGCCGCGCTGGTGGCGGTGATGATCATGGTTTCTATCGGCACCTTCTCATGGCGTTCGATTGCGAACCTGCGCACGCATCCGCTTTCAACCAGCGTGGTGATGCTGGCGACCGTTGCCGTGGTGGTGGCAACACACAACCTGGCGTTTGGCGTGCTGACCGGTGTACTGATTGCGTCCCTGAACTTCGCCACGAAGGTAGCCCGCTTTATGGCAGTCACCTCTGAGCGGAAAGAGGAGACCCGGACCTATACGGTTACCGGTCAGGTCTTCTTTGCTTCGGCCGATCGCTTCACCCGCCACTTCGACTTTCGCGAGCCGCTGAAGCGCGTAATCATCGACGTGACGCACGCCCATTTCTGGGACATCACGTCGGTCAGCGCGCTGGATCGTATTGTGATTAAGTTCCGCCAGGAAGGCGCCGTGGTGGAAATCAGAGGGATGAATGACGCGACCCGGACGCTCGTCGATCGTTTCGGCGTGCATGAAAAACCCGAAGAAGCGGAAAAACTGCTGAGCGGTCATTGATTCTCAGGAGTGGCATCCTGAATACCGGGTGATCGGATCATCCTCAGCCCGCCTGGTCCGTGCGTCTGCGGCCCGGACGGCCGGGAACAGGGCCATTGGGGCCATGGATGAGCGATCACGCTTTCCGGTGGTGACGTTCAGAAGCAGCTGAGGCTGCGTTAACTTTCGGGGCCTGCGGCGCAGGCCCTTTTTTATGGCGCGGCGTGATAAGCAGGCCTCTGCTGAAACCGATATCACTGACTCCGCGCTAAAAGAGAGGCGGAGATTCCGTCTGCCCGGCCCTGCCACGCAGATTGTCCGGCATGACACCGACGCCCGGCCCTGAGCAATCGCTCGCGATGCGGGACTCGCCCGCGTTAGCTTACGCGAACCGGCTCAGAGTCGGGCCGCTATAGCTGCTGCCGGAAGACATATCCAAGCCCGCGGATACTCTGGATCTGAAACCCGGAATCCCGGCACAGTTTTTTCTTGAGCCGACAAATCAGAACGTTAACCACATCCTGATTGCGCAGGTCAGCATCCGCGTAAAGCTGGCCCATCAGTTCATCCCGCGTCACGACTTTCCCATTTCGCTTCATCAGGAACTCAGCAACCAGATACTCGAAGTTGGTCAGCTCGACCTGCGTGCCATTTCTTAATACCTGTTTCCCCGTTAGATCGAGCTCATAAGGCGGCAGCCTTATCCGGCTTGAGGCAATCCCCCGGCTGCGGCGGTCGATGGCGCTGATACGCGCGACAAACTCTTCAGGCTCAATCTCATCGGAAACAATGTCATCCGCGCCGGCTTCGTAGGCTGCGATCCTCAGAGCCTGCGTGCTATCAGCTGCGGTGACGATCACCGGCGTTGTAAATCCCCTTTTGCGGTAACGTCTGATCAGCGCGCAGTGCTGCTCACAAAGCAAATGTGTGCTGATGATAAACACGTCAGGAGAGAATTTTTTAAGCGAACGCAGTGCGTTATCCGTGTCTGAAAAGGTATCGGTCACAAATCCCAGCCGTGAGATCAACGCCGGGGCAAAGCGGGAGGAAGCCTGATTTTTATCAAATATCAGAATACGCATTTACCAGTCCGCCAGTCTGTTAAAGGTTAAGAATAACTTATATTAAAATATCCAAATAACACAAAATGTCAACTTGCCGAACAGCAGATTTTTCATGCGTCGGGAGTGACGTCGCATATATTTCCTTCACTGACACGCCGGTTAAGCCATTTGCAATGACGGGCAGAGCGAGACTGTCACTCTTTTGGCTTGTATCTCCGCATCCAGCGATTGTCGATAATCAGTAAGGTAAACTAATATCACTAACGTTATGCGGTGAGCCGACTGGCTCCGGAAAGCCACTATGCAATAACATTTTTACTGAAAAACGACAGCGCCTGCGCCATACAAACCCGAAGCAGACATCTGTCCCGAGACAGCTTTTCAGCAGGCATGTCCGGCAATGCATTCCGGCAACAAAGGCCCCTGGTCAGAGGCCAGTAAATGACGATTGCAAAACGGCCAGACGGGTTAGAAAAAGAGCGACCTTCATTCTTACCGTCGAAGATTAAAAAAACCTTAACGTGGATGAGCGTGCCGCTGAGAGCTGTTCAGCCTGAACGAAACGCGGGGGTGCGGACAGCCAGGATTGGCTGGCGGGAGCCGGAAGCATCGTCAGGTCGGGCTGACGGCAAAAGCAGATAATCAATAGAGAGTCATCACCCCTGAAGGGTGTTAAAGCATTGTTAACTTAATCAGGACTGGTTAAGTATGACGTTTCAGGAGATGTCTGACTGCTATCAGGAGCCGTTATGAAAGGAAGCTGTCTGTGTAAGAAAATCCAGTATGAATGCGATGTAATGGAAGAGGGGATTCTGAACTGTCACTGTCATACCTGCAGAAAAGCACACGCCGCCCCATATGTCCCGGCAGCGGGGGTAAAACGTGAACATTTCAGATGGCTAAAGGGAAGTGAGTACCTCAGTTCATATGCCTCTTCCCCGGATAAATTGCGTCATCTCTGTTCACTCTGCGGCTCAAACCTGATGGCAGAGAGGCCGCATCAGGGCCACGTCATCGTGCGCGTGGCAACCCTGGATGAGCCACCTTTTTCTGCGGCAATTTCATATATCTGGTACTCTCATGATGCCCCGTGGCTCAGTGAAAATCAGGATACGCCTTATTATGCGCAATGGCAGAAAGCCGATGATTAATGGCATTACCCTAACAGCGTGGCCCGCTGTTCGCTCATCGTGGAGATAAAGCTGTCACCGTCCGCTTTGTGCCAGACGCGGACATTGATATTTCAATATTGAGAACTTTAACCGCTTTGCTAATGAAAACCGGGGATCTACGCCCGACATGCAATGCGACTTCCTTACCTCGCTCAGCGCTGAAGCTCACCAAAGCCAACGTCGCCTGGATTCTTGCCAGGCTCCGTGCCACAGGTCAAAACGTGTGAGTGGTTCGAGTTTTTTTAGAACGGCAACTTCACCCGCAGATAAGAGACTTCGCTCTGAAATAGAAATACCGAAAAGGCCTTCAGCGACCGGAAATATTTCACATTCTGATATCAGCGCTCCCAATGCTTTTTCTATCTTGTTACGCTCTGCTTTGATAATTAACTGGAGTCCCAACAGCTTCTAAACTCCACAATCGCTACCTGCTCAAGCGCTTGCCTGACCAAGGCCTGAGCCTGATCAGGGATAGACTGCCCTCTGATGTCATAGACGACCCGGCAAGTTTGAATGTGCGGTGGAAGCTGCGATAGTCCCCAGCTTATTCTGGCAATATTGTATGCAATACTGAGTCTTATTGATTCCGGTGATGCCAGACTGTGGTTGGACAAAAGTAGAAACACGCCGCGTTCTTCATTTATAAACTCCGGGGTGAACATTACGCCTCCATTTCATTGTCTTCGCCAAACGCTGGAAATTGAGTGCTTTCTCATCAATGTCTTATCTTATCAGAAATACTCTCCGAGTCTCGATGCCCGCTTCTCGCTCAAAGTAGACGCTGGCTGACATGCCTGCTCCGTACCAGAAGCAGACGTTTTCAGCATCTGCATGCATTAATCTTTCGAGACGAGCGCTCACTGCATAGCCATGCAGACGCGCTGAAATCTTCAGGACAGTTTTTTAGAATACGGGCAAGAAAGGTCCCGCTTTTAGTCCGCCCGCGTCAGAAACGCGTGGAGAGTGCCCGCAGGGGTGCGCCCAGCCACTTTTATGTAAAATAAATCTCGTGCATGAAGGAAATGGTGCATGCTTCATGTCACAAATTCACAGGTAGTGAATCGAATTAAATAAGGAATTCAGGACGTGATTGACTTCATGCGTTTTGTCGAGCGTTATGAGCAGTTTGACGCTTCATCACTCCCATCTGATAACATCACCGAGTGCCGGATCAATGATTTATATATCCGGGTATACGCGCCAGTGGCAGATCTCAATGAGGTTCTTATTGTCTACCATGGTGGCGGGGTAAACTCTGACGCAGGCTACGACATTCTTGCACGACAGTTGAGTTACGATCTGCCCGTCTGTGTTTGTCTCGTCGATATCCGTGGGCACGGTCGTTCAGTTGGTGTCCGGGGAGAAGCTTCCAGTCCGGTTCAAATCTGGCGGGATATAGATGTTGTCATTGATTATGTCCGAACCTCTTTTTGTGATGCCAGAATTCACTTGCTTGGCCATTCCAGTGGAGGCGGCATGCTGATAAATTACTTCACTCAATACTCTCAATCGAGGAGTGTTGAAAGCCTGATCCTGCTGGCCCCAGCATTAGGTCCTTTTTCACCTCCGGATCTGAACCGCGACTTTTCCTCTCCCTTTGCATCGATAAACCGTTTGAGTTTCATAGTCAATGCAATGAGTGCAGGTTTTTTGTGTGGACGTCGTGCAGGAGTAAGGCTTAATTTCCCCTGTGAGGTAATCAATGCGAGGCCTGACTTTGTTCATACGTACAGCGTTAATATGGCTAACGCCCTTACCCCTCGTAATCCCGAAAGGCAACTTAAAGAAATCTCTATTCCGGTAACAGTCATGCTCGCTGAGCATGATGAACTGTTTGATGTAAGCCGTATGGATAAATTTTTCAGGAGCTGCGGCAATCCGAATGTAAGCATTCGGGTTGTAGCAGAGAGTACACATCTCGATTGTATTTTTGAGTTAACGGATAGGGTGGCGGAACATTTCACTGGCCTGACTTCCAGAGCGCAATATAGATAGTAGGTCTAATACGGAATAACATCTTTATCCCATAGGTTTGACGTCCGCTTCTCACTCAAAGCACACTGTTTCTTTCACCTCTTATCAGACTGGCGTCTGCACCTGAAATTCAGGCACAGACGCTTCCCGTTTACTTCACTACCGGGTTCTTTTTAAGGGAGAGCATGTTCATAAACTCATCATCCAGGTGCAGATGCTGCCGGACAAGTTCAGGTGGTGTGCTCGCCAGCCACTGGTTAAGCGAAATATCGGCATAGTAATCGCTTTTAAACAGCTCAAGAAAACGCAGCGGCCCTTTACCGGTATTTTCAATGTAGTGTCCCATTGCAAAAGGCACATAGCCAACATCTCCGGCGCGATAATCGAACGTTCTTGCCTGACCGGACGAGGCAAAGACCCCCATCCGCCCCTCACCTTCCAGATAATACTGCCACTCATCATTATTAGGGTGCCAGTGCAGCTCGCGTAGGCCGCCCGGCTCAATTTCCACCAGCGCGGCGGAAATGGTTTTAGATACCGGGAAATTGGATGAGTCGGTGATCCTGACAGTTCCTCCCGGCGCGCGCACCGGTTCCTGAGCCAGCATCCTGTGCGTAAAGCGGATTTTCGACTTCGCGGCGCCTTTTATGCTGTCCGATTCCAGGCTGCCCGGCACATTACCGGCAAAGATATATTCATCATCAGGCGAAGGAAGATGCGCAAAAGAAGAGACGGGTACCTTAAAGTTTTTGGCGAGAATTTCCGGCGGAATGTGTCTGAACCAGTCTGACAGCAGAAAAGTGCTGTCCTCATCAAAATTGCCGTCGTCAAAAGCCAGTAAAAACTCGCAGCCATCGGGACCGAGCCCCTGAATCGAGTGGGGAATGCCCGGTGGAAAATACCAGAGATCGCCCGCCGCAATGTCGTCGACGAACCATCCGCCGCTGGTGTCAAACGCTGTCACCCGCGCATTGCCGTATGTCATATAAGCCCATTCGCCCTCCTTGTGCCAGTGCAGCTCGCGGATGCCCCCTGCATTAAGGCGCATATCGACGCCCGCAATCGTCGTAGAGATGCCCAGCTCACGCTGCGTCACCTGCCGCGTCCAGCCACCGCTTCCCTTGCGAACGTGCGCGTCGCTGAAAGAGAAGCGCAGATTCGGCAGTGTTCCGCTGTCTGTCGCAGGCGGATTAACGATATCCGGGTTTTCTGCTTCGCGGACGGGATCATGAGGGCCGGGATCCCGTCCTCCGCCACCCGTTCCGGCAGGAAACGTCTTCACGGTATTGTCGTGAGCCATCGCCTGACCAGCCGCAAGCGCGACAGTTCCCCCTGCCGCAAAAGCCATAAAGTGTCTTCTTGTCAGTGTTTTCATAGCCATCCATCCTCAGAATAGTGTTTATCTCTGGTCTTATTTTGCTAACGCCCTACCGTTATAGACGCGCTGAAAATGAAGGCAGCAACAATTTTGTAACACTGGAGAGGCATTGGAATAACCGTATGAACAGTCAAGGCTGCTGAATGTATTCAGAAAAATTAAGACTGTTTAATCTCCGTATATCTGTCAGGGTTTTCCCCCTAAAATATGCGCACTTATCGTTAATCAACACGCCGCGTTTTAATTTCTGGTCAGCCGATTATCCGTTACAACTGATAAAATTTTTTACCAATTGCGTGAATTAGCAGACGCTGAATGTCGGCAACTCCGTGCCCGATATGTTATTTCAAAGAACGAGGCGATACGGGTGATGGCGAACGAAAGCATGGAGGGGATTTCTGCTGTGATTGCTACCTTCTATTCCGTGTTTCAGAACGTGTATGAAACGTTTTCTGGAGAATGGATGAATATGAGTTGTAAGACAGTGGGTGCTTTTGCGGTCAGGCTGGATGGCTGAGGCAGAACTGATGTGTGACTTTATCTCTGCCCGATAACGCAACAAAGCCCACCTGTTCGTAGAAAGCAAATGCCGATAAGGGCGCATTGGTATTAATCCGATCGAACCAGCGGTCGGCATCCCGGAGTATTTCACTGAGCAGACGGCTGCCTGTCCGCCTGTTTCGCCATTCCCTGTCTATATAGAAATGTCGCAGCCGCCCGATGCCCGTTTCCGGTACAAAAGGATCGATATTAAGTCCGCATACGCCGACCATAAGGCCACCAGCGTAAGCGCCCATCAGTTTTTCTCCGGGCCTGTCAAAACGGTTATGTCCGCTGAGCCAGTTTTCTTCCAGCCGACGCAGCATATTAAATCCCCCGGCTATACTCTGCGATTTCAGCGGCCCAAAGCCGGTGCTGTCCGGGGTAATCTTCGCAAACTGGATATCCATTAAATCCTCCTGCATTTCACTCTGCATAAACGACGGGATTAACTGAGCGCCGGTAATGATCAGGGTACTGCGCCTGGCTTCCGGGTGTCGCTGAGTGCCGGAAGTTAACAGGTCTTTTTTACGCGGCCAGAGTGATGACGCCAGACGTCTGTTTCCGTATGGTAACCCGGAGACCTTAATCAGACAGGACAGTCTATGGACGCAACTGAGAGAAAGTTAAGAATCGCAGCCGGACAGTTTGCCCCGGCGCGTGGCTGTATCGAAGAAAACAGGCGTCACCACGAATTCCTGGTGACATCTGCAGCCTCTGCTGGCGTTAATCTTATCATTTTCCCTGAACTTTCTCTGACGGGTTATGAACCTGAGCTGGCGGCTGAACTGGCTCTCTCCGATGAAACCTGCCTTGCTCCCCTTCAGGCATTGTCTGACAGATATGACATAACAATTATTGCAGGCGCGCCAGTGTCTGTTGAAGGGAAAAAGCCTGCTGTTGGTGCATATGTTATTTCATCCCATCGCCCGGTTACCTGTTACCTGAAAATGCACCTTCATCCGGGTGAATCCGACTATTTTTCAGCAGGCACCAGTGAGTGCGTTATCGAAGAAAGGGCATTTCATCTGGGCTTAGCAATATGCGCCGATGCCGGACAGCCACTTCATGCAGAGCGAACAGTACAGCAGGGTGCTGAAATTTATCTGAACTCAGTGTTGAGCGCCGGTGGCTATGATAATGATGCGCAGCAGCTTAAGGATTACGCCAGACTTTATGCCCTGCCCACCCTGATGGCGAATTATTGCGGGCCGTCAGGAGGCTGGAAACCGGTGGGTAAAAGCGCCGCATGGAATGCCAGGGGAGAACGTATCGCTCAGGCACCCGAAGATTGCGCCGCGCTGGTCATCGTTGATATTCACGATGGCACCTGTTCGGGAGAGGTTATCTGTTTCAATCAGGAAGCCAGTGCTTAGAAACGCACCGCGCCTGCCTGAGGCGCGGTGACGTCATCAGAAGCTCGTCCAGCCGTCGTCCACGGTTTCCTCGCGGGGCTTAACGACCGCAGTCTGGACAGACGCTCTGGCGGTGGCAGCCGGAACCTGAACAGTCCCAGGAGCCGCATGATTTCCCAGGCTGAATACAGAGACCGCCTGAAGAAGTAGCGCCGCCTGCTCTCTGAGGCTCGATGCCGCAGAGGCTGACTCTTCAACCAGCGAGGCATTCTGCTGCGTGCTGGTATCCATTTCTGTTACGGCTATACCTACCTGCTCAATTCCGCGAGCCTGTTCGGCACTGGCTGAATTAATCTCTTCGACCGTATCCGTGAGTCTCCCGACCGCAGAGAGAATGCCCGACATGGTCTCAGAAGCATGGACCACCAGCTCATTACCCTGTCCGACGGTCGTGGCATTAGCTGCAATCAGCTGACGAATCTCCCCCGCAGCAGAGGCGCTGCGCTGCGCCAGTGACCGGACCTCGCTGGCGACGACCGCAAAGCCGCGGCCATGTTCACCGGCGCGTGCGGCTTCAACTGCGGCATTCAGCGCCAGGATATTGGTCTGGAAGGCGATGCCATCGATAACGGCGGTGATTTCACCGATGCGACCGGAGCTTTCGCTGATGGATTTCATCGTGCCGGTAATAGCCACCGTCGCCTCGTTGCCTTTACTGGCGACGTCACGCACGTTGACGGCCAGCTGACCTGCCTGGCGGGCGTTATCGGCGTTGTTTTTAACGGTCATCCCGAGCTGTGTCATGGTCGCGGCCGTCTGCTCAAGTGCACTGGCCTGCTCCTCAGTCCGCTGCGAGAGATCGGCGTTACCCTGGGCAATCTGGGTACTGGCGGAAGCCACATTTTCGGCATTGCTCCTCACCAGGCTGACGGTGTTAATCAGTGAGTCCTGCATCTCACCGATGGCCGTCAGCAGTTTGCCGGTTTCGTCCCGGCGGTCGCTGCGAACCACACTACTGAGATCCCCGCGCGAAACACGCTGGGCCGCCTCTACCGCATCCTGAAGAGGACGCGTGATACTGCGCGTAATGATCCACGCAGAGATAGCCGCCAGCAGCAGGGCCACCACGCCGGCAATGGTTATGATCGTCAGTGCACCAGCACGGTCGTCGCGCGCTTTGGCTGCGGCGGCACTCATACGCCCTTCCTGGAAGGTCTGCATCTCCTTCAGGGACGCCATGTAGTCGCCCTGAGTCTGATAACGGGGGCCGAAAAGCAGCTGTGTGGCCTCTTCACTTTTGCCCTGTTGCGCCAGGGTTACAACGTCATCAATGAAAGGCAGAAAGAGCGCAGCGTGGTCTTTAAGACGGGCATAAATCGCCTTTCCCTGCGGTGTGTTGAGCTGATCGCCGATAAGCGTGATCAGACCGTCCACCTTATGCCTTTCATCGCGATAGTCGCTGATAGCTTTTTCACGTTTGGTGGCATCGCTCAGGAGGATGGCGTTTCGCGCCAGACGACTCATATCTGAGGTGTAGTAGCGGAGTGAAAGCGATGTGGAGGCTTTGACATACAGACTGCCGGATATTTCATCGTTGGCCTGTCCGAGAGAGTTAATTTTTATGATGCCGATGAGCACCATAAACATGACAAGGAGCGCCATAAAGCCGAAGGCAGCGCCGAGCCTGATTCCTATTCTGATGTTATTCATACTTACCCTATGGTGTAAGGCATCAGCATGAAGGCATACCGCTGATGCAAAAAGGTTCCCCTGTTAACAGGAGGTATTGGTATAAAGCCCCGCAGCAGGTAATGCGGAATCATTATTATCGGCAACGGTGAGTAATTAATTACCCCGCACGACAGCGAAAAGTGAACCACGCCCCAGAAGTGAATTTACCGGCGGGGAACATGCAAGCCCAAGCGGATTGAGGATTATTAGAGTTTATTAAAATCAATAACTAATACATTGTGATAGCGATGAGCCTATCGCTAAGCAGCACCAACCCCATACCTGACTCATCGACAAAAACGGTTACGCACGCACCTGCTATGACCATCTTGCAGGTGAGCTTGCTGTCAGTATCTATGAATACATGCTGCGTGAAAAATGGCTGACAGCTGATGGCTCTGGGCTGACCTCGTCCGGGAAAATCTGTTTTGCAAAAATGGGCGTCGTACCTGAGCCTCGATCACGCCGCAGGCCCTGCTGCCCGTGTCTGGACTGGAGCGAGCGACGTTATCATTTAGGCGGAAATGCTGGCTCTGCACTGCTAACGCTGTTTCTGCAAAAGAAATGGTTCACGCGGGTACCGGGGTATCGTGAGGTGAACGTGACGGATGCAGGCCGGACAGCATTATTCCGGCTGTTTGATCTGAAATAGGTCACGGTGGCCCCCCCAACCAGGCAGTAACAGGCCCGACCTGGCCGGTTTATCCGGCTCCGGGTCTGCCGCGCAATGTTCCTCTGCTTAGGCTCTTGCCCGCCCCGCCTCTGCCTGCATCCCTTAATTCAGCACTTCCGTCGGCGTTTTTGATTCCGGCTGGCCTGTTCCCTTTATATTCCTCTTCGGTTAACGGTGTTTACCTGATAAGCGGGTGAAATCAACAGTTCATTAACAATCCGGTTGCGATGACGGATGAATAAAATTATTACTATTTAGTCGCTTATGACTGCACGCCCAAAGAATCGCTAATCATTCTCATATAAGGATATTTTATGAAATCTGAACCTGCCGACGGTGCGTGTCAGACACCGGGATTATTTCGGACGCTGCGGACGTTTCCGGGAACCGTCCACGCCCTGCTCTTTTTCACGTTGGTTATCCGCTTTAGCTATTTTATGGCGTGGCCCTTTATTGCCGTGATCATGACACAGAACTACCACATGTCTCCGATCGCCATTGGTGGCGCGATGACCAGCAGCGCTCTGATCTCCGTGGTGCTCGGCATGTACGGCGGACAGATCTCGGACAGACTTGGCCGACGCGTGATTCTTTTACTCGGCTGTGCCTTTTCGGCCCTGGGCTACATCATCCTCGCAAAGGCGGCAGGAATGGGGCTGTTTATTACCGGCCTGATGGTTATAGGCGTCTCCTTTGCCTGGGTGGATCCGCCACTGCGCGCGCTGATGAGTGATTTACTGGGCGATCGCCGTCGCCGGGCGCTTGCGCTGCAGATGCGTTATTACCTGATCAACGTCGCGGCCGTATTTGGTCCTCTGGTCGGGATAGCCTTCGGGCTGACCTCGCAGAAAGGCACATTCCTGATCACCGGCCTCTCCTACCTGCCTTTTTTCGTTTACGTGCTGCTGTTCATCCCGGCAGGGACATTACTGGCGGGAGAGCAGAAAGAGAGCGAGATAAAGCTCAGGCTGCATCAGGTAACGGGCATTATCATCAGGGACAGGGTATTTATTGCGGCGCTGCTGTGCAGCATTCTGTGTACCGTGGTGTTTATGCATTACGAAGCGGTTCTGCCTCAGTACCTCCTTCTGCTGAACGGCGAGAAGGCCATCAGGCTGATTACCCTGATACTGGTGACCAACGCGTGCACCGTACTGGTGTTTCAGACCTTTATCATGCGGTTTCTGGCGGGCTATGCGCTGCCAAAACGCATTCTGCTGGGTGGCTTGATTTTCGCCATATCACAACTCTGCTTTTTTTCGGTACGTTCTCCGGATGCCTGGATATGGCTCACGGTGACCTGTGTGTTCAGTATGGGTGAGGCGATCCTGATGCCAAATCTGAACATTCTGCTCGACCAGTTGGCGCCGCCAGCGCACCGGGGGGCCTATCTAGGCGCGTCCATGCTGTCTACCCTGGGGATTGCGGCAGGGCCGTTAATCGGTGGCGTGATGCTGGCATGGACCGGTGCCGGAGTATTTATCTGCACGGCGTTGCTGAGCCTTCTGCTCTGCGTCATTATCTTCGTCTGCAGACGCAGAATAGTGGCGCGATTGCAGAATACCCTGTGAGAGATGCGTCAGGCGCCCAGCATTCGGTCGTGGCATTGGACTTCAATTGCGGTTTCGCCACAACGTGATTGCTACCTCTTAACCACCTAAGGAAGATGATGATGTCATTGTTTCGGGGTCTGTTGTGAAACCAGCCACTCTGGAAGAGATATACCGTTCAGCCAATGAGAAAACGGTCGCGACATGGGCGAAAAATTCAGAGATCGGGAAGGTAAAAGAGGGTCATTACTATGATCCGGTAAAGCTTGCCCTTGCGACGGGCATTCAGCCGCCGTTATCGGCGGCTGTATCACGGCTTCTTGATGCGTTACAGCAACGTTTTCAGCACGATCCTCTGGCCGATATTCTGCCCGTCCGGGGCTTTCACTTTACCTTTCTGCCACTGACTTTACCGCTCTATGACGAACGCGAACCCTTACCGGAAAAAGTGGCGCAACTTGCGGCTATCTGGTCAGGCTATAACGCAAACACACTGGTTATCCGGCATCTTCGCCTGGTCGCACTGCCCAATCAGTTACTGCTGGCAGGCATTCCCGAAAGTCCGGCAGTTGACCAGCGTCAGAGCTTCTGCGAACAGGTGATGCAGTCTGACTGGAAAGCGGAGCTGCTGATGCGCCATGCCGGCAGGGCACTGCCCGCCCCTTTCTGGCACAGTACGATCCTGCGATACCACGCCGATTTTCTGCCCGACAGCCTGCGCCGCTATTTTCTGGAACATCAGGACCGGGATTATGGCGAAGTCTGCGGCGAGCTGATTCTGGCCAGCGTGAACTATAACTGGACAACCTGTCATCCCCTGTCGCGATGATCCCCGGCGCTGTCCGCCCTCCTGTGCGGAGCGCGGGCAGCGTCAGCACAAAGCCTTGCTATGCAGACATGCCGCCATCAATCACCAGTTCCGTGCCGCTGATATAGCGGCTCTCGTCGCAGGCCAGGAACAGCGCCGCTGACGCGACCTCATCGGGCTGACCCAGTCGTTTTGCCGGTATCTGCGCGCTCAGCGCCTCCCTGACGTCGTCGCTTGCCTGATCAAACATCGGCGTGTCGGTCGGGCCGGGGCTAAGGGTATTGACCCGGATGCCGCGCGGGGCCAGCTCATGACTCCAGGTTCGGGCGTAAGATCGCACCGCGGCCTTGCTGGCGGAATAGGTGCCGTAACCCGGATTCGCCATGCTGCCTGCGATCGAACCTACCAGCACGATGGCGCTGCCCTCCCCCATAAGCCGCATCGCACGCTGCACCGTCAGCACCATGGCCCGCACGTTCAGATTAAAGGCTCGGTCAAAGTGCGCCTCCGTCGTTTCATCCAGGCTCGCCGGTTCTGCCACACCCGATGAGCTGACGAGGATGTCGAGACGGCCAGCTCTGGCCTGCAGCGTATCGAACAGCTGCGCAAGATCGTCAGCATGGGTGAGATCGCCGGCGATGGTCTCGATCTGCCCATCGATCGAAGCAACAGCCTCAGCCAGCTGCGTTTCGCGGCGGCCGGTAATAAAGACCCGGGCGCCTTCCAGGGCAAATCGACGGGCAATAGCGAGGCCAATACCGCTGCTGCCGCCGGTAATCAGGGCAACTTTTCCACGTAGTTTCATCAGGGTGACTCCAGACGGATGTTAGACACCTGATGATATATTTTGTATATTTAGTGTCAATTACGCACCTGATGTATACCAGATATCCACGAGGAAACCCTGTGACAACCGACATCACGACACTGCTGGCCGAAATCAACAGTACCCGCCCTATCCTGGAACAGGTGGCGAACAAATGGTCGGTTCTGATCCTGACCGTGCTGTGCACTCAGCCCGCACGCTTTAACGCGATCAAGCGCAGACTCGATCCGATTACCCATAAGTCTCTGACAGAAGCCCTGCGGCGACTGGAACGTAATGGATTAGTGAGCCGCAGGGTGATTGCCTCATCGCCCGTGGCCGTCGAATATGCGATTACGCCGCTGGGCCAGACTCTGCAGACCCCTTTTGTCGCGCTGGTCGGCTGGGCAAAGCAACATGGAGCGACACTGGAACAGGCGCAGGCGGCCTATGACGCCGAAGGTGAAAACGGAATTGAATAAATTCGCGCGCAGCGGCGCAAAGTTGAGCTCGCCAGGGTCTGAAAAGGCAGATGCCGCGCCGCGCTCTCGCCGCCGGCGGATCCCATTGACGGATGTGTCCCGCGTTTATCAGGGCCGGACCTGATCCCTGCTCTGTTTCGGTCAGGAAAGGCATCAGGCTCCTCTGTCGGGCACAGAGCCACGCGGGGAAGGCGGAAATGACCCCGCCAGCCGTCATTTACTCGCCAGCGGACTGAGGCGGTAAATCAAAAAACTGCCAGGTGCCGTCACGGCGAGCTTTAGCCTGATACATTGCCTTATCCGCATTTTCAAATAACATTTTTGCGGAGGCGGTGCCAGAGCGGGCAAAGCTGATACCAATCGCGGCGCCGATGCGTACCTCCACGTTATTAATGGTAAAGGGCTTTTGCAGGCTACTGTTGATACGCAGGGCGATTGACGCCGCCGCTTCACGGTCCGTGCATCGGGCTGCCACCACAAACTCATCGCCCCCCAGCCGTGCCACCGCGTCACCGGGACGCATACAGCGTTGCAGCCGTTTACTGACCTGCTGCAGTAACGCATCCCCTGTCGCGTGCCCCATCAGATCGTTTACCGCCTTAAAGCCGTTGAGATCGATGAACATCACCGTGGTATAGCCCTGTTCATCCCTCCTGGCCAGCATCTGCTCAACCCTGTTGTTGATCCAGGCGCGATTATGCAGTCCGGTCAGCTGGTCCAGCGTTGCCAGCTTTTCAAGATCGCGCAACTTCTCTTTGTCTCGCGAGATGTCGCGGGATACCAGCACGGCACCGATATTTTTGCCCGTTGAGGGATTGGTCACGCCACAGGCTTTAGTACCCACGATCATGTAATGGCCGTCGCGATGCAGTTTGCGCACCTCCACCACATCCGGCAGCACGCCACCGCTGAAGAGCGTAGCCAGCGCTTCCGTAGCGGGCTGACGATCGTCGGGATGCAGTAAATCCACCACCCGGCGACCAATCACCTCTTCTGCGGTCCAGCCGATCATTTCGCAATAGGAGGGGGAGATGGAAACGTACCGGCCCTGCGCATCGCAGTGGGCGATCAGATCGGTGCTGTTTTCGATTAACAGACGATACTCCGCCGCCGTGCGCAGTGCATCCTCCAGTGCTTTGCGCTGTCCGGTCACATCAAGGATAAAGCCACTGTACTGCTGATGAGAGGCGCCAGGCTGCGAATCGGGCAGGCCAGAAACAAGGACACGGCGCGTCCTGCCATCCAGACAGTGAATCGGCACCTCAATGTGAAAAGGGGTCAGACCTTCCAGCGCCGCCGTGAGCTGCAATGCGACCTTTGCATCATCATCGGCCTGCGCCAGCCTCAGCCATGAACTCAGCGTGACACCCCTGAGTTCGGGCATCACGCCGGCAGGACTTTCCTGACTGGCGATACAGACACCCTGTGCGTCTGTAGACCAGACGGCGGTAAAGGAGGGTTTAATCATTGTGTACATGGCGGTCGGCTCCGACGTGACTGACGATATTTAACAAACTGAATACCCGTCGCACAGACCTGATTATAACCTTAAACCCCCAGCTGGCACGGAAGGCGGTACCGGGCGGAAGTTTATTCCTGCGAGATTCTCTGCCCTGAACGATGGCTGCAACTGAAACCTTTCCGGCTGCATTTTCTGAGGTGCCCTTCTCCCTGTGGCTCTGCGCATATATAACAGGATGCAGTGGTAAAGTATTAGCCTGTGTTTATCGGCTGATGAGCCGGAAACCTTTAACCCGGGTATCCGTTATACCGCCCCGCTCGTCCTAACGGTTGTGTGCGTTTTTTACCCCCTCACCAGCCTGACACCTTTTTTATCCGCCTGACGAAATTAAGAGGCATGCAAACAGATGCAGGCTTTATCAGCAGCTGCGGCGGCATTGTTTATTTTTCTTAAACGATTCGGCGCCACTGAGAGAACGTCTGGCGTTCTTTCAAAACCCAGCCTCCGACTTTTCGTCCATTAACTGCGCCTGAAATGCAGAGCAAAGTCCCCGCTGGTGCGCCATTAAGTCAAACCCCAGGTCAGATCCTGGAGCAGGCTCAGCCCGCTTTTGTGAGCCAGATTCGATTGCTCAGCAAAATCGCTTCCGCCGCTTGGTGCTTAATCTTTGCTTAAGATTGTTCTTATAACCTCACCGCTGTATTAGCTCATGTTGGGCTTGTCCGGAGTGTTATCCATGCAAAATAAACACACAGCCTCTCTCTCTTTCAGTAAAGTGCCAGCCGTGACCACAGCGTTCTGGCTGACTAAAATCGCAGCGACAACGCTGGGTGAAACCGGTGGTGACGCGGTGACGATGTCGATGAATCTCGGCTATCTGACCGGCACGCTGATTTTCGCCATCATCTTTCTGGTTGCGGTGGCGGTTCAAATCAATCGCCACAGCTTTAACAAATGGATCTACTGGTTCACCGTGGTCGCGACCACTACCGTCGGAACGACACTGGCGGATTTTGCAGACCGTTCGCTGGGGATTGGTTATCTGGGTGGCACCCTGCTGCTGAGCATCCTGCTGGCCCTCTCACTCTTTCTCTGGAAAGTGACCTGCGGAACCGTGGCGGTCAGCTCGGTCAGCAACGGCGTGACTGAGACGTTTTACTGGGTCACTATTATGTTCTCCCAGACGCTGGGCACCGCACTGGGTGACTGGACAGCCGACAGCGAAGGGCTGGGCTACGATGGCGGGATCCTGCTGTTTGTCGGTGCCCTGGCTATCATCTGGGCGGCCAGTTGCTTTACTGCTCTCTCACGCACCGCACTTTTCTGGGCCGCGTTTATTCTGACCCGCCCCCTGGGTGCGGTTGTTGGTGACTTCCTGGATAAACCTTTTGCCGCAGGCGGACTGGCGCTGAGTCGCTACGGTGCCTCGCTGGCCCTGGCGCTGATGATTATCGCCTTCCTGGTTCTGCTGCCTCAGCGTCCCGCAACCCGTCGTGTCACGACAGGCTGACGCGACGACCCGCCTTCATCGCTGTGATCAGAGCCGCCCGCCGTGGCGGCTTTTTTCATCCGCCGTGGCGATACCGCAGAGGAAGTGGAGAACCGCAACGGCAAGGGCCTGATCAGACCGCGATACTTTTCGTTTTCCCTCCGGCGTTCTTACACTACACTGCTCCGCTGACCATCCCACGTTATCCGCAAAACAGGGCGCTCAGGATGTCGGATCGCTGCCCCGGATGATCCTGCAGCCTGCCGGATCGCTCCGCGGCACCCAGGATTGCAGATGAAAACAGACCCGGCCCGCAACAGAGAATGCTTATGTCAGATCCCCGCTTTATCCGTCACGCCTGCTGCCTGTCATTCCAGTGGTGAACCGTCCGCTGTTTGTCACGCTGGATGGTCCCAAAGGCGTCGGGAAAACCACCCTGCTGGAAGCGATCACCCAGGGCCTGAGGGCAGAGAAACGCAAGGTGGTCCGGCTTTGCGAGAGGAAAAGCGATCCTTTCAGATCGGAAACCATGTTGCTTGTGAACCGGCTCGTCAGACAGCCCTCTGCTGAGCTGGAACGGGAAATTTGTGAACGCTTTGCCCGCAGCCGCGCCTGGATTTCACAGCAGGTTCTGACCAGACAGCCAGCCGACAGCATTATCCTGATGGACCGCTGGTATCCCTCAGATGCCGCGTTTCGCCGGATGATCCCATTTGCAGAGATCTTACGGCTCAACAGGGAGCACAACGTGCGTGTGCCGGACCTGCACGTCGGCGTAGTGACCGCCTCTGAGGTGTCGTGGGCAAGAGCCGCAGCACGATCGCGGGGCCTGGGCAGTACGGTGATCCACCGGCTGGAAGAGCACGCGGCTTCTACCCGCGCCTTCGAGCAGGAGATAGCCCGCAACGGCTGGTTGCTGTGCCGCAATGAGGGGAGCCTGAATGAGGCGATGCTGCAGATCATTAAGGCAATCAACGCACTGCGCTGACTTCTCAGGCTGGCATAACGCGCCCCCGTTCCATTGTCAGCTACCTGCCGGAGCAACATGCGTTGAAAGCACCGCCTGCGTCTGCGGGACATGATTCTGCGGAATCGGGTAGGCCCCGCCTGCGGGCATCCATCCCTGCCGCGCACAGCAGCAAAATGAAAAATCTTCACCTGACGTTTCCTTGTCTGAAATCAACGCTGGTCAGATTAGCGCTGGCCCGCATACGCCGCTTTCTCTTATAAATTGGCTTCATTTTTCAGATGAGGCACAGGGAATTGCGCTACGCATCACTACCATTCAACCACAATCAGGTGGGCTGGCCAGCGGGTCAGTACGCCTTTGCCCCCCAGCCGATGCTGCGGGGTCGGTTTACAGCCGACTGGCTTATCGTCGGAGCAGGATTTGCCGGTGTGGCGTTTGCGCGCCGCCTGTCGGAAATCAATCCCGATCTGAGGATACTCATCGTCGACGCCTGCAGCCCGCGCGACAGTTCATCGGCCCGTAACTCCGGCTTTGTCATTGGCCTGCCCCATAATATCGGCAGCTCAACGGCCGAATTAAAAAAGGCCAGCGCCTATCGTCATTTGCTGCAGGAGGGCATCCGGCAGCTGGAGCAGGTGATCGCTCAGCATCACATTGAGTGCGACTGGGAAAAGGTGGGTAAATATCACTGTCAGGCCGAACGGGGTAACGACCGTATTCTGCAGGAGTATGCCCGTCAGCTCGATTCAATGGAGGAGCCCTGGACGCTGGCAGAGGGGGACGCGCTCTATCAGAAACTCGGGACGCGCTTTTACAGTCAGGGCATCTATACGCCGGGCTGCGTACTGGTCAATCCGGCGCAGCTGATTGCCGGCCTGAACCACTGCCTGCCCGAGAACGTACAGCGTTTCGATAATACGCCCGTGCTGGGGATGCGCTACGGCAGCGTGGCTGAGGTGCTGACCCCTTATGGCGTGATTACTACTCCCAGAATAATGCTGGCGACTAACGCATTATCGCCAGAGCTGCGACCAGGTCTTTCACGTCAGGCGGCGATGGCGACCTTTGCCAGCCTTACCGATCCGCTGACGGCGGAGCAGCTGGCGTCTCTGCCGCCGATGCAAAGCTGGGGGCTTACGCCGGTCAATGCTATTGCCGGTGCCACCTTCCGCTTTACCCCCGACCGCCGTTTCCTGATCCGTCAGCATGTGATCCCCGCGCTGAAAGGTCAGATAAATGCCGTGCAGACCTGGCAGGCAACTCAGCTGCATCAGCACTTGTTCCATAAAGTCTATCCAACCCTGCGCGAAGTCAGCATCAGCCAGACCTGGTCCGGGACCCTGAGCGTCACGCGCAACGGCGCGCCGGAGTGGGGCCAACTGAACCGGTTTGTCTGTACGGCAGGCGGCTGTAACGGCGCGGGTGTGTCAAAGCAGACGGTCGCAGGCAGCCTGCTGGCTGATTTCATGCTGAAACAGGATAACCCGCACCTGGCAGATATGCTGTCGCTCGGTAAAGCCAGTTTTATGCCCCCCTCACCGTTGCTGGATATCGGGATTGCCCTCTCGCTGCAGAAAGAGCGTTATCTGGGCAGAAAAGAGGTTTAACCGTCAGCGTAATCGGAAAGAAGCGCAGCGATAAACTACTCTACTGACCGGAGTCTCAGCGGACACGTCTCCGGGGCGTGTCTGCTGAACCTGGCATCATCGACCCGCCTGATTCACCGTAACTGCACGCCCTGCTTAACTAACCAGGCCGCCTTTAGCAAAACAATGTGATCAGCATCACACATCAACGATGATAATCGCACTATCTGTAGCAAAAAGTTCATTAATGCTTAACAGTATTGGCCCTGAAAAGGCCCCCATGCGGCCCCCGCCCTGTTCGCTGTTTCATCAGGAAAAAGGTAATAACGTGCCATTTTATTAATGACGATCCCTGACTTCGTTTATTTGCTCTAACCGGCGCAAAATTCTGATTAATTCTAGCCCGCCCACTCAGAAATTAATTTTTATTTGTTCAGCTCTCTTCAGGGTTATGGAATACCTTCATGCCACGATTCAGAATCACTCAGCCCGCGTTGCACCGCGTGACATTCATTATTTTATTCTCGCTCTATATTTCGGTTTTCCTTAACCTCCCTTTTTACCGCCAGGCCAGTTCACTCATTCCGTTTAACGGCGCGGGTAACCTGCTCTTTTTCCTCTCTATGCCGGTGGTGGCGTTCTGCGTCATTAATATGGTGGTGACGCTCGCCTCCTTTTTGTGGCTCGACAGGATAATCATTGCGCTGTTTGTCATGATTGCCGCCACCGCGCAGTACTTTATTCAGCACTACGGCATCGTCCTCGACCGCTCGATGATCACCAACATGGTGGATACCACGCCCGCTGAAAGCCTGGCGCTGCTGACGCCTCAGATGATCCTGGTGATAGTGGCGAGCGGCGTGTTTGTCGCGGCGCTGGCCTTCTGGCCTGCGTTTAAACAGGCCGTTCCGGTGTGGAAAGGGGTCGTACAGCGCGGCATCAGCCTCACCCTCTCCCTGCTGCTTATTGCCCTGATTGCCCTGGTTTTTTATAAAGATTACGCCTCGCTGATTCGCAATAACCATTCGCTATTAAAATCACTCAGCCCCTCGAATTTTATTGCCGCGTCACTCTCTTACTACAGCCATCGCGAGCGGGCCAACCTTCCGCTGGTGAAAATAGGCGAGGATGCCCGTCAGCGGCCTCAGCGGCTGAACGGCCCGAAAAAGAACCTGACGATCCTGGTGGTGGGTGAAACCTCACGGGCCGCTAATTTCTCTCTGGGCGGTTACGGCCGGGAAACCAATCCATTGCTGGCAAAAGAGGATGTCGTCTATTTTCCGGCGACCTCTTCCTGCGGCACCTCCACCGCCGTCTCCGTTCCCTGCATGTTCTCAAATATGCCGCGCAGCCATTATGACGATGCGCTGGCCAGCCATCAGGAGGGGCTGCTGGATATCCTGCAGCGCGCCGGGCTGAGCGTGTTATGGAATGAGAATGATGGCGGCTGCAAGGGTGCGTGCGCACGGGTGCCGAATCAGGAGATGACCGACCTCAATCTGCCGGAGATGTGCATCAACGGCGAATGCTACGACGACGTGCTTTTTCATGGTCTGGAGGCGTACATCAGCCAGTTGCAGGGCAATGGCATTATCGTGCTGCACACCATTGGCAGTCACGGGCCCACCTACAACCACCGCTATCCCCCGGCGTTCCGCAGATTCACACCCACCTGTGAAACGAAACAGATTCAGGAGTGCTCTCAGGCGCAGCTGATCAACACTTATGACAATACGATCCTCTATGCGGACTACATCGTTGATAAAGCGATAGCGTTACTCAAAGCCCATCAGGCGCGATTTACGACCAGCCTGGTGTATCTGTCAGATCACGGTGAGTCTCTGGGCGAAAACGGTGTTTATCTGCATGGCCTGCCCTACGCCATTGCGCCCGACGTTCAGACCCACGTTCCGCTGCTGATCTGGCTGTCGCCGGACTACCAGCAGCGTTATGGCGTGGACTATCACTGTCTGGGCCAGCATGCCGCGACGCAGAAATATTCCCACGACAATCTCTTTTCCACGCTGCTGGGAATGACGGGCGTGCAGACCCGCGAATATGTCGCCACTGACGACATTCTGGCGAGCTGCAGACGTCAGCCCTGAGCACCGGCCCGGCAGCACAGCCTGCTGCGGGCCGGATGGTTAAAAGCGCAGGTCTGCGGCCCGATCAGAGAAGTGTGACCCTGCCCTGGAAAACGACCGGCCCCGATGGCCCGGCCTGTTTAGAGCCGCCCAGCGGTTCGAGACTGACCGCCAGCACCGTCTGGTTATCCAGCGCCCCGGCGGGCAGTTTAAAGGCATTGCCCTCGCGACGCGCGATCAGCCCCAGCGACTGCGGTGCGGCACTGCCTTTGATCAGCCATAGCTCAAAGTTTTTATCCGCAGGCAGCGTGATGTTGAGGGCAGACACCTCAATCAGCGAAGCGGACTTATCCAGACTCACCACAAACTGCGCATCAGGCCGCGCCCCGCTGAGCACCGCCACCGGCTGCAGAGCAGGGGTAACATCGGGCCTGGTCACGTAACTGACGATCAGAAAGCCCGCCAGCGCCGCCGCCAGCCCCCAGCCGAGCCAGAATCCGGGATGAGCGGATATGCGGGGTGAAGAGGCTGTGGGAGCGGCGCGGCTGAGATCCCGCTCAATCCGCTGCCAGACGCCGGGCGCAGGCGCGACCGCCGGGGTGATGCGATCGAGTCCGCTAAAGGCTTTCTGCCAGTGCAGCACTTCGGCAGCAAAGGCTGCGTCCTCATTAAGCCGTTTATCCAGCGACTGACGGGTGGCGTCATCGGTCAGCCCAAGCACATATTCCGCGGCGACAAGGTCTTCGTTTTCCTGAGCACTCATAGGCCTATGCACTCCCGCAGATGGGTTAACGCGCGACGGATCCAGCTTTTTATGGTGCCTTCCGGCTGGCTCAGGGAGAGGGCAATTTCACTCTGGGACAGGCCACGATAATAGGCGAGCGAAAGCGTCTGGCGCTGCTCTGACGGCAGATGCGCCATACAGTGCTGAAGACGGCGCGCCTCTGCATGTCCGCCATCGGCAGAGAGCAGGGTATGTAAGCCCGCTTCCGCTTCGGTAATCTCCTCCATCGAACAGCACCGGTTATCATGTTTTCGCAGAAAATCGATCGCCCGATTGCGGGCGATGTGACAGAGCCATATCTGCGGTTCGCTGCGCCTGTCGTCGTAATAGGTTGCCGATTGCCAGATCTGAAGGAAGGTGTCGTGGAGGATCTCTTCTGCCCAGTCACGGCGCCGGACCATACGCAGGATAATGCCGAACAGCTTCGGAGAGAGGCTGTGATAAAGCTGCGCCAGCGCGGCTTTGTCGCCACAGGCAATCTGATTCATTAACTCAGCCTGAATGTGAGGCACGTTTTTTGTCATCGTCTTCCCTGTTAAAGGTGTAGCCACATCAGTGGCTACACACAGTATAGATGACACCTTTTATGGCATCAGCACGGTATCGATAACGTCAATGACGCCATTACTCTGGTTCACATCATAGGTGGTGATATTGGCAATGTTGCCCTGGGCATCTTTCAGCTGGATGTTGTGCGGGCCGTTTGCCATCACCCACAGCGCGCCACCCTGCACCGTTTTCAGTTCGGCTTTGCCGCCACCCGCTTTGATTTTTTTCTGCAGCGCTTTCATATCCAGTTTCCCGGCCACGACATGATAGGTCAGCACGCTGGTGAGTTTCTGTTTGTTTTCGGGTTTCAGCAGGGAGTCGACGGTGCCCTGCGGCAGTTTTTCGAACGCGGCATTAGTCGGCGCGAAAACGGTAAACGGCCCTTTGCCTTCCAGCGTCGGCACCAGACCCGCCGCTTTAACGGCCGCCACCAGCGTGGTGTGATCTTTGGAGTTAATGGCGTTCTGTACAATATTTTTCGACGGGTACATCGCTGCCCCACCGACCATCACCGTGTCGCTGTCCATGGTCGCTGCATAAGAGGCACCGCTGAAAACTAAAGCAGAAAAAAGCAGAGCTGGCATGAATGGTTTCATTTTCACTTTCCTCATTGAGTTGACGGACAGGGCCGATGTGCCCTTATCTGTTAATACGAATGAGCAGGGAAAACGGATGCAAAAAATTTAAATTTTTTTTCGGCAGGACGAAATAAAATTTAAGATTATGATTTTTAACAGGTTAAATGGAGCGGCAGCGTACAGAAGAATGCGGAAACGGCCGCGCCATTCGGGTGACTAAATGGCGCGACGTGATATCCGGGTGTACCGCAGGGGGAAATCAGGCGCTGCGGCGCCTGTCTGCGTCAGCCTGCATTGCGTTCAAAATGGCTGTTCACAAAGGCGCGACAGCGAGGGGAGATCGGATCCAGAAAGACCTGTTCCGGTGAGCCAGACTCTTCGATTATGCCCTGATGCAGAAACACCGCTTTGTTCGACACGTCACGCGCAAAACCCATCTCATGCGTCACGATGATCATGGTGCGTCCCTCTTCTGCCAGGCCCCGGATGACCCGCAACACCTCCCCCACCAGTTCCGGATCCAGCGCGGAGGTCGGTTCATCAAACAGTATCGCTTTCGGCTGCTGCGCCAGCGCCCGGGCAATCGCCACACGCTGCTGCTGTCCGCCTGAAAGCTGCGACGGCCAGGCGTCACGCTTTGCATAGAGTCCGACCTTGTGCAGCAGCGCCTCAGCCTCTTCGAGCGCCTCTTTGTGGCTGCGCTTCTGCACATGCACCGGCGCTTCAATGATATTCTGCATTACCGTCTTATGCGGCCACAGGTTAAAGCTCTGAAACACGAAACCGAGCTGCATCCGCATCAGTTTAATGCGACGGCGCTGCTCACGGCTCAGTTTCTCCTCGGCGTTGTCCAGCGTGACGCTGACGTCGCCAACGGCGATCTCGCCCGCCTGGGGCACTTCCAGAAACGGGATGCAGCGTAACAGCGTACTTTTGCCCGACCCGCTTGCCCCGATCAGCGAAATGACGTCGCCATCCTGCGCGGTCAGGCTGATATCATGCAGCACTTCGTGTCCCGCATAACTCTTTCTGAGGTGGCTCAGCATGATGGTAGGTGCGGTCATGAGCGTGCTCCAAAGTAGTAAGGTGATAAGCGTCGTTCCAGCATCGACACCCCTTTACTGACAAGGATGGTCAGCAGCAGGTAGATCAGGGCTGCGCTCAGAAACACCTCCAGCGCCCGGAACGTGGACGAGACGATGGAATCGGCAATGCCGGTCATCTCCATCAGGCTGATGGTACTGACCAGTGATGTCGCTTTGATCATGGAGATGATTTCATTGCTGTAGGCGGGTAACGCCTGACGGACAGCAATGGGTAAGGTGATACGGGTGAACATCTTATACGACGACATGCCCGACACTTTCGCGGCCTCCAGCGACTGCTGACTGACGGCGCGCAGCCCGCCGCGCAGGATCTCCGAGGTGTAGGCCGCATCGTTGAGGATCAGCGCCAGCAAGCCGCACCAGTAAGGATCGCGCAGCAGCGGCCAGAAGAGGCTCTCCCGCACCGCCGGTAAGCTGCCCAGGCCGTAATAGACCATGAAAATCTGGATCAGCAGCGGCGTGCCGCGAAACAGCCAGACGTAGAACCGGCAGAACAGGCTGCCGACGCGCGTCATGCGCAGCAGATTCAGCAGCAGCGCCAGCACGCCACCGCCCAGCAGAGAGAGCAGCGCCAGGTTGATTGTCAGCGGCAATCCTTTCAGCAGCGCCAGCAGCGTCTGCTGTAAAAAGATGATATCCATGAGCTCTCCTTATCCCTTTACGCGCTGTTGACCGCGCATCGCAAACTTTTCCACGTAGCGGAAAACCATATCGGAACAGGTCGTGATAATCAGGTAGATCACCGCCCCGACGCTGTAGAAGAAAAAGGACATCTGGGTGGAGTTTGCGGCGGTAGAGACCTGATTCATGGTCTCCACCAGGCCGGTCACTGAAACCAGCGCCGACTCTTTGATCACCGACTGCCACTGGTTGCCCATGCCCGGCAGCGCGGTGCGTAACGCCTGCGGCACAATAATGCGCCGGAACATCATCAGCCTGCCCATGCCGGTTACGGTGGCCGCCTCCAGCGTGCCGCCCGGAATGGCATAGAAGGCGCCACGAAACACGCCGCTCTGATAGGCCCCCGAAATCAGCCCGATGGCAATCGCACCGGCCACAAAACCGTTGACATCAAACGGCCCCTGAAAGCCCAGCGCGGTGCCGACGGTGGAGACGACCTGGCGTCCGCCGAAGTAGAAGAGATAGATAACCAGCAGCTCCGGCACGCCGCGAAACAGTGTGATGTAGCCTGCCGCCAGCCGCTGCTGCCAGCGCGAACCGGCAATCTGCATCCAGCAGAGCACGCTGCCCAGCATCGCCCCCAGTAGCCAGGCGCAGAGCGACACGCTGACGGTGACGGCGGCGGCGTTAAGCAGCACGCCGCCCCATCCCTCATCGCCGAAGCCCAGTATCTGCCAGTCAATAGTCATCAGCATCCGGGGTTACGCTTTCGGCGCGACATCTTCGCCGAACCATTTGATCGACAGTTTGCTCAGCGTTCCGTCTTTGATCATCGACTCCAGCGCCTGGTTCAGCGCCTGCTGCAGCTCGCTGTTGCCCTTGCGCAGGCCAATCGCCGAGCCGGCACCCAGCACGCCACCGGTGAAGCCATAGCCGCTGCTGCTGATCGCATCGCTCTGTTTTTTCACAAAGGCGTTGAGGTTGGTGCGCGACGCCATCACCGCATCAACGCGGCCATTCAGCAGATCGGCATAGGTTTCCGGACCCGCCTGATAGGTGCGGATCGTGGCGACATCGCCCAGATATTTCTGCAGGAAATCAGCCTGGATGGTGGCGACCTGCACCGCAATGGTTTTGCCTTTGAAGGTGGTTTTCAGATCGTCGATCGCTTTTTTCATTCCGGCTTCGTCATCTGCCGCGACCACCGTGCCGCTGCCCGGCAGGGTCGCCAGTGGGCTTTTTTTCGCGGTCACAAAGCTGGAGACGCTGACGGTGTACTGATGGGTAAAGTCGATCGCTTCAGCGCGTTTTGGCGTTACGGTCACCGCATCGACTACGGCATCATATTTACCGTCGATCAGCCCCGGGATCATACCTGACCACTTCTGCGCGATGATTTCATATTTAAAGCCCGCGCGCTTCGCCAGCTCCGCCACCATATCCGGCTCATAGCCGACGATTTTGCCACTCGGGGTCGTCTGGTTAAACGGAGGATAGGCCGCTTCGGTCGCAAATTTCAGGGTGCCAAAATCTTTCGCCTGGCTGAACGCCGACGTGGCGAGCAGCGCCACGGTCAGTGACGCCGTGAACAGGCGGTTGCGCATCATCATAGAAACCTCATTGTTATAATTAAGAGAGTAAATCAATCGCGAGGCGCGTCAGCGCCTGCGTCCCGGCGGCAATGCTGCGTTCATCCGGCTGATAGTCGGAGTTATGCAGATGGTCATCACGACCCGGTGTGGCAGATCCGATGTGGATCTGGCAGCCGGGTACGCGTTCGGTAAACAGTGAAAAATCTTCTGCTCCAAAGCTGGCACTGGGCTGCCCGACGATCGTCTGATCAAACTGGTGCGACAGGATGGTTTCCAGCGCGTCGATCAGGCGATCGTCATTCATCAGGGGCGGCACGCCACGCTGAAAGTTAACGTCGATGCGCACATTCTGCGCCAGGGCGACGCCTTCACACATCCGTTTGAATGAGGCCTCCATAGCCGCGCGGACCTCGGGCGATTTGGTGCGGATCGTGCCCTGAAACAGGCAGCTGTCGGGAATGATGTTGTGGGTGGTTCCGCCCTGAATATGTCCGATCGTCAGAACGGCGGAGTGCGCGGGGTCGCGTTCACGCGAAATCAGGGTCTGCAGCTGGCTGATAAGGTGGACGGTGGCGATGATCGGATCGGTGCCCATATGCGGCCGGGCCGCGTGGGTCGAGACGCCGTGCACCGTCACATCGAATTCGTCGCTGGAGGCCGTGCTGGACCCGCGCGTCAGGGCAATCTCGCCCGCCGCCAGCTCGGGTTTGTTATGCAGGGTTACGGCCCAGTCGATACCGTCCGCCACGCCATCCGCAATCATGGCGGCCGCGCCGCTGTCCGGCGTCTCTTCCGCGGGCTGGAATATCAGCCGGACCCGGCCTTTAAGCTGCTGGCGGTAGTGCGGCAGGATCGTCGCTACACCCAGCAGGGTCGCCGTGTGAATATCATGCCCGCAGGCGTGCATTTTTCCGGGAAAGCGGCTGGCAAAGGGTAAACCGGTCTGCTCATGGATAGGCAGCGCGTCCATATCGGCGCGCAGCAGCAGCGTTTTACCCGGCTCTGCGCCCTCGATATCGACCACAACGCCGCTGCGGCCTACTCCGCTGCGGGGATGAAGCCCCAGCGCCTGCAGGTAGTCTGTGACCAGACCGGCCGTTCGCAGCGTATCAAATCCTAATTCCGGATGGGCGTGAATATCCCGTCGAATCGCGACTAACTGCGGTTCAAGTTCATTAACTCTGGCTTTTAATTCCCCGGCCAGTCGTGCTTTTTCCTGATTCATAGCAGCCCCGGCAATATGAGGTCGGCAGGCTCCGGCCGACCTTCATTTTATTCATCCTGATGGCGGATGTTGATGACCGTTTATTTATTCACAGCACGTTGCAGAAAGCAACGCGGGAAAAGCGGCAATCAATTACTATAAATCAATAAGATAGAATTAATTATTGGAAAGTCGTATGAGATAACAGCGGATCAGCAATAATATTAATAATCCATCTCGCAACATTACTTTCCCTACTTTTACGGCGGGGGGCCTTTTATTCCAGCACTGAAAATACGTCAGCGTAATTTACGCTGACGTTATGGCGTTCGCATCCGGAATAAATAATCGAAAATCGCCGGACGAAACAGCGCAACCTGGCCGGGCTTTCAGATAGCGTTATTCCGCCCCGTTCCCGCCAGCGTGAGCACGCGGCTGAGCCTGCAACCAGGCAGCCGCCCTTTCTGTTGCCGCACGGCGTGTGGCGATAAAGGGAGCCATCTGAGCCTGTGCCTGTGCCACCTCCTGTGGCGGCGCGGTGCGGGGGGAACCGCTGCTGAAGGGAGGTTCAGGATCATATTCCATCTGCAACTGCACCGCTCTGGCAACGTCTTCACCGGCGATTTCCGCCACCAGCGTCAGCGCAAAATCGATGCCAGAGGTGACGCCCGCGCCGGTGATGCGGTTGCGGTCTCGCACCACGCGCTGGCTGACCGGGTCCGCCCCCAGCAGGGCCAGCTGATCGAGGGAACCCCAGTGGCAGGTGGCACGGTAGCCCTGCAGCAGCCCGGCCGCGCCCAGCACCAGCGATCCGGTACAGACGGACGTAACCCACTGCGCCTGTTCCGCCTGCTGCCGCAGAAAATCCAGCGTGACGGCATCTGACATCAGAGCGATCTGCCCTGGTCCGCCCGGCACACAGATCACATCCAGTGGCGGACAATCCGCAAACGTCATGGTCGGCACGATCGACAGGCCGCGATCGGACCGCACCGGATGACGATCTTTCCAGATCAGGAAGCATTCGACGCCCGGCGTGCGCGCGAACACCTCCCAGGGGCCGGTCAGATCGAGCTGGGTGACATCAGGAAACAGCAACAGGCCTATCTTCAGTGCAGGGTTCATATGAAAACTCCGGGAAACAGTGGCCCCCATCATGCCCGGATGGCTGTTCAGATAGCAATGCGCAGGCCGCGGCGGATTTCTGTAGCGGCGCAGCACATCCTCGCCTGCGCGTTACAACAGCGCCTCTGCGTTTGTCCCGGCCTGTCGGGTAAAAAAACGGGTCAGGATGTCCGCCAGTTTTTCGGGTTGCTCATCCGGTATAAAGTGGCCGCAGTCAGTTATCGTTTCACCATAAACCTGCTGTGCAACAGCACGTAAGGGTGCCGCCATATCAGGAATCGAACCGCGATCGGCACTTACCGCCAGCAGCGGCAGGGACAGTTTACCCTGCTGCGCACGCAGGCGATTCTGCTGTGCGGACTGCTCAAACGCCCGATAGAACGCAAGCCCGGCCCGCAGTGCGCCTGGCTGCTGAAAGACACGCAGATATTCACGCCGGGCCGCCGGATCGATGCGATGCGGGCTGGCGGCTTTCTGGTTGAAAAACCAGTCGAGATAGAGGCCTTCTCTGCCCGCGATCAGGGCTTCCGGCAGGTCCTGCACAAAGTGAAACGCAAAGTGCCAGATTTTCCGGGCGCTCTCCCCTGTCAGCGGCAGCGTCTCCGGAAGCGTGACGCCGGGGATGCCCCCGTCCAGCAGCGCCACCCGGCTGACCTTTCCGCGGTACCGGGCTGCCAGTGACCACGCCACCCAGGCACCGACATCATGACCGGCCAGCGAGAAACGTTCCACGCCGAGCTGTTGCAGCAGCTCGACGATCCGCCCGGCCACCGTGTCCGTGTCGTAACCGTCGGCGGGGAAATCTGAATCTCCCTGACCGGGCAGATCGGGGGCGATAACGTTGAAACGGCGGGCCAGCAGAGGGATCACATCCCGCCAGGCATAGCTGCTCTGTGGAAATCCGGCCAGCAGAACCACGGTTTCCGGGTGATCACCGCCTGCATGCAGATAGTGCAGACGCTGTGAGCCGACAGTGACAAAGTGATGCTGAAACGCGGGATGCGACGACATAGAACCTCCGGATATTAAGGAAACGATCATTTCCTTTATTGGTAAAAAAATTAATCGAGCAGCTTCATCGCCAGTGGAATCACGCTGGCGTCCGGGCGGGTCGCTGCAACTTTACCTGCGACCCTCATCCCCAGCACGACGCAGAGCAGCAGAGAGGC
This sequence comes from Pantoea phosphatilytica, assembly GCF_051025615.1. Taxonomy (NCBI): domain Bacteria; kingdom Pseudomonadati; phylum Pseudomonadota; class Gammaproteobacteria; order Enterobacterales; family Erwiniaceae; genus Pantoea; species Pantoea phosphatilytica. The sequence continues at coordinate 130,354 of NZ_JBPFDF010000004.1, read as the reverse complement.
CGCCGGTGCACTGTCGAGCGAGGGATTAACCGAGCCATCCTGCTGCCCCTGAAGGATAAGCTGCTGCAGGTTCTGATAATTACGCATCAGCGCCGCCCCGACCGCGCCCGCCAGCTCTTCATCCAGCGTCTGCAGCTCCACCGCGCTGACCGCCACCAGACAACCGCGCTCGCCTTCTATGTCGCGCACGGAATCCACATAGAACGCCAGCAGCTCTGCCAGTTTTGCCCGGCCGTTTTCACACTGCGCCAGCCGCTGCGACAGGCTGCTGTTACGCATGGAGAGATAGCGGGCAAAAACGTCTGCAAACAGCGTGCGCTTGTCGGTAAAGGCTTTGTAGATGCTGCCCGTGGTAAGCTGCATCGCCTGGCTCAGATCTCCGATCGACGTGGCGTGATACCCTTTCTGACGAAACAGCAGCATCGCACGATCGAGCACCTCATCGGCATCAAAGGCGCGTGGCCGCCCCCGATCCTTGTAGCGGTTATCGTTCATCGCGGGCACCTTTAGGAAACGATCATTTCCCTGAACATAAACCGAATCCCCTGCGGTGTGAAGCTTTTTTATCCTGCCCGGTGAAAGCCGGGGTTTCGGGATCGGGCGGAGCGGACTAGCGCGGGATGAAAGGCGGCCCGAATCTGACCAGGGAACCGGGCCGCCCCGCCGAAAGCGCGGAAGGGAGGCGTCAGGCCACGCCGAGAAAACGCAGCAGCGCCGTCATCATCGCGGCCCCCAGAATGATCATGATCAGCGGTGCCCGCCGCCAGGCCAGCAGCAGCGCAAAGCCCACGCCCGCGACCCGCGCCACACCGGCAAAATGCTGGCCTTCGAACAGCGTGGTGGTTGCGGCGACGGCCAGCAGCAGTATCGTGGCCGCGTCAGAGAGCATCTGCTGCGTGCGCTCACTGATGCGCAGCCGGTTACCCAGCCGGACACCCGCAAAGCGCATCAGATAGGTTCCGACGGCCAGCAGGGCGATGCTGGCGATGATCAATCCCTGGTGCGTCATTTGCGCGATCTCCATGTCAGCAGGCCCAGTAACGAAAACAGTACCGGCATGCCCGCCGGAACCAGGGGCGTCGCCAGCAGGGAGAGGAGTGCGCCGACGGTGGCGGGTAGCCGGGTGCGACGCTGGCGCAGCGCCGGGAAGATCAGGGCGATCAGGATGGCCGGGAAGACGGCATCCAGGCCAATCAGGGAGACATCCGGAATGAACTGCCCTATTGCCGCGCCGGTCATCACGCTCACCGGCCAGATCAGGCCAATCCCGATCCCGCACAGCCAGTAAGCGCTGCGGCGCTGGGCCAGCTGAGGCTGAGAGATGCCAAACACCACGCTTTCATCGTTCATGATGTGGCAGCCAAACCAGCCCGACGGCCCCCTGCCCACCAGATCCTTTACCGCAATGCCAAACGGCAGGTGGCGCGCATTGACCAGCAGTCCGGCCGCGGCGGCGGTAAAGGGACTGCCCCCGCCCGCCACGATGCCGATAAACAGGAACTCCGACGCGCCCGCCAGCACCAGCGTTGACAAGGCCAGCGGCACCCAGAGGGGGAAACCGTCGGCGGAGGCCAGCGAACCATAAGAAAGGCCCACGATCCCGTCCGCCAAGCAGACCAGAAAAATCGCTTTTATCACCCCTTTATCCAGCAACTGCTTCTGCGGAAAAATCATCATCCCCTCTCATAATGAACGTATATTCCGATATAATGAACAGCCGGACATCGTTTTACAAGATGAACGTAACGTTCGATATAAAAAACATTCAGGTTATCAGGAGTGCGTTTGAATACCCCTATCAGCATTATTGCCAATGCCCTCGTGCGGGAACGTCAGCGATCAGGGCTGTCACTGGCTGAGGTGGCGCGCCGCGCCGGCATTGCCAAATCCACGCTTTCCCAGCTGGAGGCAGGAAATGGCAATCCGGGCATTGAAACCCTGTGGTCGCTCTGCGTGACGCTGAATATTCCGTTTTCGCGGCTGCTGGAGCCGGATGCCCGCCGTCTGCAGGTGATCCGGCGCGGGGAAGGACTGACGGTGACGGCCGACCTGGCGGATTATCAGGCCGTTCTGCTGGCCTCCTGCCCGCCCGGTGCGCGGCGTGACATCTATCTGCTGGAGGTTCAGCCCGGCAGCGAGCGCGTTTCACAGCCCCATATTCCCAATACCATCGAGCACATCATTATCGCCAGAGGGCGTGCGCGGGTGGGACCGGTCGACAGTGCGGTCGATCTGGACGTAGGAGATTACATCACCTATCCGGGCGATGAGCTGCATATGTTCCGGGCGCTGGAACCCGATACGCTGGCGCTGCTGGTGATTGAACACACCTGATTAGCCTCCGGCGCGTTTCGCCTCTGTCTGCGCGGGGGTGAGGTGATGGATGAGCTGCACCTCGCTGCTCAGGCAGATAGCCGGATAGTGTTCGCGCATCCCCGCCAGGAGCCACGCATCCGGCCATTCCGCCGCTTTTCCCAGCCGCGCAGCCACCTCACTTAAACGCAGAGTCTCAACGTGCGTCACCCACACAGTGACCGCGTCGGCTGCATCCTGCCGATTTTCCAGTCTCAGCAGGCCAGGGACGATCACCCCCTCCTGCCAGCGTATCGTTGAGGTTTTTTCGCCGCGCCTGACGGCCGGCATCAGGCGCGGAACGAGTGTAAGCCGCTGCATCTTTTCTCCTGCTCATCTGTGGTTATCCGGACAACTAAACACAATTACGGGTTGAAAACAAAATCCTTAATGTTATGTTATAACATATTAATTAACGTGCATTGTAAGGTAACGCTATGACCCTCTCCTCAGTCACTCCCCTCGATCCCCGCCTGCCGGTGGCGGTGCTCTCCGGCTTTCTTGGCGCAGGCAAAACCACCCTGCTTAACCATATCCTGAACAACCGCGAAGGACGGCGGATCGCGGTCATCGTCAATGATATGTCTGAGATCAATATCGATGCGGCGCTGGTGCGCAACGGCGGCGCAGAACTCTCCCGTACCGATGAAAAACTGGTCGAGATGAGCAACGGCTGCATCTGCTGCACGCTGCGTGAAGATCTGCTGCTGGAGGTGAAACGTCTGGCGCAGGCTGGTCGGTTCGACCACCTGGTGATCGAATCCACCGGCATTTCCGAACCCCTGCCGGTGGCGGAAACGTTCACCTTTGAGGATGAAGATGGGGAAAGCCTCTCCGCTTATGCCCGGCTGGACAGCATGATCACGGTCGTGGATGGCCTCAACTTCCTGCGGGATTACCACTCGGTCGACGATCTTCAGTCGCGTGGTGAATCGCTGGGCGAACAGGATGAGCGCTCCGTGGTGGATCTGCTGGTGGATCAGATTGAATTCAGCGATCTGCTGGTGCTCAACAAAACAGATCTGCTGAGCCAGGCGGAACGCCATGAACTGCAGGGCATGCTGCACGCGCTTAACCCGCACGCCCGTATTGTGGAGAGCGAATTCGGCCAGGTGCCGCTGGACGCACTCCTGAATACCGGCCGGTTCGACTTTGATCGGGCGGCTCAGGCACCCGGCTGGCTGCAGACGCTGCGCGGAGAGCATCAGCCGGAATCGGAGGAGTATGGCATCCGGAGTTTTGTCTATCGCGCCCGCCGGCCGTTTCATCCGCAGCGTTTCTGGCAGGTGGTGAACCACGAACTCGACGGGATCATCCGTTCCAAAGGCTACTTCTGGCTGGCCAGCCGCCCCGACTATGCCGGACTCTGGTCGCAGGCGGGCGCAGTGGCGCGTCAGGGATATGCCGGCCGCTGGTGGGTCAGCGTTCCGCGCGCCGACTGGCCGCAGGATGCGGAGTCCCTTAACTTCATCGCCGGACAGTGGCAGGAAGGCACCGGCGATGCGCGTCAGGAGCTGGTCTTTATCGGTATCGAAATGGATGAGCTGCGCATCCGTGCGGCGCTGGATCGCGCGCTGCTGACGGAGCAGGAGATGGCGGCCGGCCCGGAACAGTGGGTTACGCTGGCGGACCCGGTTCCCGCCTGGTTTGACGAGGTAACGGCCTGACGCACCGGTTGACGGCATGGCCGGGCTCCGCAATAGTGACACAACCGCGCGGGTGACGATCGCCCGCCGATCCCTGTTCAGGAGGTGCCGCAGATGCCGCAACGTATTGCCGTTATTGGTGCAGGTGTGCTGGGTTTAGCCGTCGCACAGTGCCTTTCCCGTCAGGGTGCGCAGGTCACCGTTTTCGACAAGGGCTGTCCCGGCGGCGGCACCAGCCAGATCAGTTACGCCTGGGTGAATGCCAACGGCAAGGATCCCGCCAGCTACCACGCACTCAATGCGCACGCGACAGAGGCGCACCGGCGCTGGCAGGCCAGCCATCCGGCCTCGCCCCGCTGGCTGCTGGAAACCGGCACGCTGGAGTGGGCCGCCGATCCCGCTATCCACCAGCAGCTGACCCGGCGTGCCGGGAAACTCACGGCGTTGGGTTATCCCTGTGAAACGCGCGACCGCGAGGCGCTGCTCAGCGCCCTGCCCGGTCTGCGGCTTGATCCCCGCGTTCAGCAGGCGTGGTTTTTTTCCTCGGAATGCCTGCTCTATCCCAGCCTCTACATCGCCTCTCTGCTGGCCGATCTGCACGCCAGCGGGGGGCGACTCATTTCTCAGAGTGAGGTCACCACGCTGGCGGAGTCGGACCGGGGTGTGCATCTGACGCTGGCCAGCGGTGAAGAGTGGCGCGGCGATCAGCTGGTTCTGGCAACCGGCCGCTGGGCACCTGAGCTGCTCAGCCAGTGCGGGGTTGAACTGGCGATGACCAATGCGAACCGTGCCGATCCGGTGGCTTGCAGTTTTCTGGCGCACACCCAGCCGCTGCCGATCCTGCTTAACTGCAATCTGATCACGCCGGAACTTAACGTGCGGCCAGACGGCGGAGGCCGCCTTATGCTGCAGGCGCTCGATCTGGATCAGCATGCCGATCCGGCCCGCCCGGTTTCGCCGGATGGGCTGATTGGCAAAGAGATGCTGCGACGGCTGCAGCGGCTGTTCAGGCACAGTGAGGGGGCAAAAATTGAGAAGATTGAAACCGGGCAGCGGTCGCGCCCGGCTGACGGATTGCCCGCGCTGGGCTATCTCAGTGCATCGTCAAAGATCTATCTGATGGTCACCCACAGCGGCATGACCCTGGCCCCGCTGCTGGGCAGGCTGGTGGCGGAAGAGATGCTGAGCGGCACCGTCTCGCCGATGCTGAATGATTTTGCACCGCATCGGCTGCTGCGACCGCTCAGTGCGGGCATCAGGTGCGCACCCGCCTATCTTCCTGCGGCGCAGTAACCCTCAGCGGCGGTTCTTCCACACGGTCTGTACGTTACAGAATTCGTGCACACCAAAGTGTGACAGCTCACGACCGTAGCCGCTCTTCTTTACGCCCCCAATGGTGACACGCGGATCGGAGGCGCCGTTACCGTTTACAAACACGGCTCCGACTTCCAGCTGCAGTGCCAGCCAATCGGCTGTCTCTTCATTGCCGCTCCAGACAGTGGCGCTGAGGCCAAAATCACTGTCGTTGGCGATCTCCAGCGCATGCCGGGGATCCCGTGCAACGGCGATCGCGGCAACCGGGCCAAACAGCTCCTGACGAAACGCCGTCATGTTGCTGGTGACATCCGCAAGGATCGTCGGTGCATAGTAGTTACCCTGCCCCGCGATCTTTTCGCCGCCCATGACCAGACGCGCGCCTTCCGCCAGTGTGGCTTTGACCTGGCTGTCCAGTTCGTCACGCAGATCGGCGCGCGCCATCGGGCCGAGAAACGTCTTCTCGTCCAGCGGATCGCCCATGGTCAGTGCCTGAACTGCTGCCGTAAAGCGTTTTTCAAACTCGTCGGCAATCGGCGCTTCGACAATAAAGCGTTTGGCCGCCATGCAGACCTGCCCGGTATTCTGGAAGCGTCCGATCACGGCAGACTTAACGGCTTCATCGAGGTCGGCATCGCTCAGCACGATGAAAGGATCCGAACCGCCCAGCTCCAGCACGGTTTTCTTCAGGGCGGCACCCGCCTGCGCAGCGATTGCGGCACCTGCACGGACACTGCCGGTCACGGCAACCGCGGCGATCCGGTCATCTTTAATCGCGACGGACACGCCATCGTTATCGACGTTAATGAGATTAAAGCCGCCTGCGGGCAGATCGGTTGCTCTGAATAGCTCAGCCATCAGTGTGGCGCTTCCCATGACGTTAGGCGCATGTTTCAGCAGATAGGTGTTACCCGCCAGCAGCATGCTGACAGCGCCTCGCAGAACCTGCCACAGGGGGAAATTCCACGGCATGACCGCCAGGATGACCCCAATCGGACGGAATCGCTGCCACGCATCTGCAACCTGAGTCGGCTGATCCGCAAGCATTGCCGGGCCATGTTCAGCATACCAGTCGCATAAATTCGCACATTTCAGGACTTCAGCGCGGGCCTGGGCGATGGGTTTGCCCATCTCCAGCGTGATGGTGCGGGAGAGTTCCGGCTCCCGCTGGCGGAGCTGTTCACCCAGCTGGCGTAATACACGCACTCTGACTGCCATATCGCTGTGTTGCCATTCCGCATATGCCGCCGCACTTTCTGTCAGTGACTGCTCCAGCTCTGCGGCGGATTGCAAAGGCCAGCGCGTCAGAATTTCACCTGTCGCAGGGTTACGTGATAGGACATGTTCAGTCATGATGCCGTTTTCCTCATTCTGTCAGTGATGAAAAAACGATACGCGCTCTCAATGATGATGAAAAATGAATAATAGTGAGGAAGTTGTTTATTAAAAGTGAATCATTACAGGCAGGATCTGTTCAGTCAGACGATCAGGATCCCTGCGTTCTGCTGCTATCAGCCTCCAGGACAGACCGCTGAGGAGCGCCTGTTGCTGAGGTTTTCCACTTATACAGTGACCAGATCCTAAAAAACGATCCTTAACAGATCATAGAGAGATCCAAAGAGATCCCCGATCGTCGCAGGCCGCACACCCCAAGGGCTCAAAGGGTGATCGTGTTCACTATAATCAGTAAAGTGTTCACTGTAATCAGTACTTTATTCACTGTACCAGGTAGAATGTTCACTATAAACAGTGCTAATGTTCACTGTAGTCAGAAAACGATCCTTTTCATCCACAGAATGAAGATCTTAAAACCATGGCAGATAAAGATAAAGAAAACAAAGCGTTACTCGAACCTTTTCTGTCAGTGACCAAAAACAGCGGTGAAGTTATCCAGCTTCATCCCAACAAGAATAATACCGTTCAGCCGGTGGCATTAATGCGCCTGGGACTTTTTGTGCCGACGCTGAAATCGACGGCACGCGGCAAATCCGGTGCGATGGCCTCAACGGATGCCACTAAAGAGCTGAAGAACCTGACGCTGGTGAAAGCCGAGGGCTACGAAAAGATTACCATCACCGGCGCGCGGCTGGATATGGATAACGATTTCAAAACCTGGGCAGGGATCATCCAGTCTTTCTCGCGCTACCCGACCAAAGGCGACACGGTAACGCTGCCGTTTATCGACTTTGTGAAGATGTGTGGTATCCCCTCTGCCAATTCCTCTGCTGCGCTGCGTAAGCGTCTGGATGCCTCTCTGCGCCGTATAGCGACCAACACGCTCTCCTTTGAGGGCAATGGAAAGGCGTACCACACCCACCTTGTTCAGTCTGCCTACTACGATCGTGAAAAAGATATCGTGCGTATCCAGGCCGATCCCAAGCTGTTTGAACTCTACAACTTTGACCATAAGGTGCTGCTTCAGCTTCGCGCCATATCCCGCCTTAAGCGCAAAGAGTCTGCACAGGCGCTTTATACTTTTCTGGAAAGCCTGCCTACCAATCCGGCGCCCATTTCACTTGCGCGTCTGCGGATGCGACTGAATCTGGGTTCGAAAACCACTACACAGAACCATGTGGTGCGGCGAGCTATGGAGCAGCTTAAAGAGATTGGCTATCTGGATTACTCAGAAGTGAAACGCGGGCGCTCCGTCTTTTTCATCATCCACAGCCGCACGCCTAAGCTTGATGGCATCAGCAATCTTGAGAGCATTGATTCCCTGGATGAAATTGAGTTTGATGAGTGATCGCTGACGTTCACTGTAATCAGTATGACTCTGTTGCAGTGTCACCTCTTCTGTCGCTGCTGATGTCAGCTTGTCTTCCACTGCATTCACTGTAATCAGCGCTTAACTGCCTGTTCACTGTAATCAGCACCATTCACTGTAATCAGTGCTCAGCACCCTGCATAAAGCTTTGTCAGTCAGTTACTCACTTTCAATTCCACACCCTATAAGCTCCTGATAGTAAGTGTGTGCTTGCATACTTTTTTGAGTCGGTTTATAACGGCCCCCTTACTGACTACAGTGAATGCGTTGAGGGTCGGCAGGATCGCGGTTTACTGAACACAGTGAACGTCACTGATTACAGTGAATGATGAGCCCTGCTCTGCCGTTAAGGCTGAGGAGATCGCAATGCGGCCTGAAGGAAGGCCTGTTGAGCGGGATGAAAGGCGTGACACTGTTACTGATTACAGTGAATGATGTCAGCAAACGGTCGCTATTCATCTTTCCTGGGGTTACCTGCTGATTACAGTGAACGTTAGCTGCGGGCGCAACGCTGCGCATCCGCTCTTCATTTGCGGGTCAGATCGGCTGCCACTACTGATTGCAGTGAACGCTTACTGATTACAGTGAATGTCAGCAAACGGATTGCTGAATCAGCCATCCGGTTTACTGATTACAGTGAACGACAGATCATCACGCCTTATTACGCAGCTGCCAGATTAAGTCCGTGCAGCCAGAATAAGGCGTTCGGGTAAGCTTGCCAGCACATCCATGCCTGGAGCATTCCTGAGCATACCAGAATGTCCCTTTGGCCCACGCGCTCACGGCAAAGCTTCGTCGATTGATGTTCCCGGACCTCCTCCCGGGTCACGCCGCCGCTCAATTCCCCTCTCTGCTGATTACAGTGAATCTTTGTGCAACGGAGTGGTTTTCACTGACTATAGTCAACGTTTCACTGTTCTGCGGTCACTGACTACAGTGAATATTGAGTAATGCTCTCTTTTGCGACTGCGATCACGGTTAATTTTGACTGTTTTCTCTCCACCATCGCTGTTTTTTCCACCATCTGTGGCTCAACGCCGAAAAGTTTACTGATTACAGTGAACGTCTGGTCGTGAAGCGGTTCCTTTTCGCGCTAAGAAACTGCTGATTACAGTGAACGTCAGACGGATAACTAAACGCACCGGATTACTGATTACAGTGAACGTCTGATGCTTTGCGTTACTGCCTGCTCCCTCAACATTTATGCTGAAATAGACAGAGTCATCCGATCCGGCACGTTTTGCCGACCGCCTTACTGATTACAGTGAACGTTCACTTTTTTCTGTTCGCTTTTCAATCATCTGCCTGTCCGGCTCCTCTCCCGCCTGGCGATCGCCATCTCCATGACTGATTACAGTGAACGTTTTGCTGATTACAGTGAATCTTCTCCGGCGGCTGTGTGGTCATTCTGGCAGTGAAGTAAAAATAATGTGATGAACCTCACCAGAATCGGTGCGGTTGCATATAATCGAAGTTTAGGTTGGCAAGATAAAATATTGCCTCATGTGCAGGATTTATGTATAAAGTCGTAAATCCTACATGTTTGGAGCAACGATGGCTAACGATGACAAGCAGGTGATGAAGGTTGCACAGCGTTCAGAACGCATGCTGCTGAGCCTCACCGAACAAATCCAGGCGCAGAAGCAGGAACTGCACGAAAACACCTATTATCAGGTCTATGCCAAAGCGGCACTGGCGAAGTTGCCTAAACTGACCCGGGCCAGTGTGGATTATGCTGTCAACGAGATGGAAGAGAGCGGTTATCAGTTCGATAAACGCGCAGCGGGCTCTTCCGTCAAATACGCCATGTCGATTCAGAATATTATCGATATCTATCATCATCGTGGCGTGCCGAAGTACCGGGATCGCCATTATGAGGCCTATACGCTGTTTGTCGGCAATCTGAAAGGCGGGGTCTCTAAAACGGTTTCCACCGTTTCGCTGGCGCATGCGCTGCGTGCCCACCCTCACCTTTTGTATGAAGATCTGCGGATCCTGGTCATTGATCTCGATCCACAATCCTCTGCCACCATGTTTCTGAATCATGAGCGTTCAGTGGGGCTGGTAGAAGCGACCGCCGCGCAGGCGATGCTGCAGAATGTTTCGCGTGACGAGCTGATTAACGAATTTATCGTCCCGTCGATTATTCCGGGCGTGGATGTGCTGCCCGCTTCAATCGATGACGCCTTTATCGCTTCGCGCTGGGATGAGCTGTGCGCTGAACATCTGCCACAACAGAACATTCATGCCGTGCTCTACGAGAACGTCATTGCCAAACTGAAGAAAGATTATGACTTTATCTTTATCGACAGCGGGCCGCACCTGGATGCGTTTCTGAAAAATGCGATTGCGGCTTCCGATCTGCTGATGACGCCTGTTCCTCCCGCTCAGGTTGATTTCCACTCGACGCTGAAATACCTGACGCGCCTGCCGGAGCTGATTGCGATTATTGAAGATTCCGGCGCGACCTGTCGGCTGCAGGGTAACATCGGCTTTATGTCCAAGCTTTCCAACAAAGCCGATCACAAACTTTGCCATAGTCTGGCAAAAGAGATTTTTGGGGGCGACATGCTCGATGCCGCCCTTCCCCGCCTCGATGGCTTCGAACGCTGCGGGGAATCATTTGATACGGTCATCTCCGCCAATCCGTCGACCTACGTCGGCAGCAGCGAAGCGCTGAAAAATGCGCGCTCAGCCGCTGAGGATTTTGCAAAAGCCGTGTTCGATCGTATCGAATTTATTCGCCTGAACTGAGGTTTGTATGAGCGCAAAAAGAATTACGATTGGCAGAACCTTCAGCCAGACTCCCCTGGAAAATGAAGCGCCTGACAGCCAGCATAATCAGACTTTCGTACTGGCCACGGGCAAGCGCGCCCTGTTTCGCTTTGAACGTATTGCCGCTGCAGAGGTTGAGAGCAAAACCTTTGTCACGATGGAAACCAACGGACGCGATCAGGCTGGCCTGACGCCCGATTCACTGCGTGACATCATCCGCACGATTAAGCTGCAGCAGTTCTTTCCGGCCATTGGCGTGATGCGTGACGAGCGTATCGAGATCCTCGACGGCTCACGCCGCCGTGCGGCCGCGCTGCACTGCAAAACCGGCCTTGACGTGCTGGTCACGGATGCCGCCATTACTGCGGATGAAGCGCGCAGGCTGGCACAGGATATTCAGACGGCGCGTGAACATAATCTGCGTGAAGTGGGGATGCGCCTGCTGACGCTGAAAGAGGGCGGCCTGTCGCAGAAAGAGATTGCTGAGAATCAGGGACTCTCCCAGGCGAAAGTGACCCGTGCCCTGCAGGCGGCCAGCGTGCCAGCCGACCTGATCACACTTTTTCCGAATCATGCCGAGCTGACCTATCCTGACTATAAGGCACTGTTACAGGCCACGGACAAGTTAAGCGAATCCGGACAAAGCATCGACACGTTAATCAATGCTATTTCGCGGGAAATTGATGTTGTCCGTGCCCGCGAAGGCCTGGCTGAGGATGAGCTGAAGAATCACATCCTGCGTCTAATCCGTCAGGGCAGCCAGACGCTGGTGAAGGAGCCGGAGAAAGATAAAACTCAGGCGACAACGCTCTGGTCCTTCGCGGACAAAGATCGCTTCGCCCGTAAAAAGGTGCGTGGCCGGATGTTCAGTTATGAGTTTAATCGTCAGTCGAAAGAGCTGCAGGAAGAGCTGGATAAAGTGATCGCAGAGACGCTGAAGAAGTATCTGAACCGTTAACGGTCTCAGCCTGAAGAAACCGGTGCGCTGCGCCGGTTTTTTTTTGCCTGCTCATCACTGTTTCATCCGGGATGCAGCCAATTTCAGGCTGAAATCGCCACGCTTTATCACGGTGGTTAATGGATAATTTATTGAAATTATTCTTCTTTTTTAATTATTACCAGCCTGAAATCGCCAGGCTTTTGTGAAATTTCAGTTGAGGTCAGATTCTGCTCCGTACCTTTGCGCAATTTATCACAGCCCATGATGAGTCTGCGTTATGAGATCGGCTGACAGGCTGCTGTGTCCTGAGCGCAGGCTGGCTCATCACGATATTGCAAGAGAAGAATTTCCGGCACTGGTTCATTTGTGACCAACCTTATTCCCCCCAGTGCTCTGAACACCTGACTGCCCCCGGATGCACACGCATCCCCTGATTAACCCGTTTACAGCGGAACCCTCCGCCAGCCTAAATTCATCATTAACCTTTTGTTTATATTGCAATTTACATAGAAATTTCAGGCTGAAATCGCCAGGAAAGCTGGCGGAAAGGTCCAGCCTGTTATCGGTCAGCCTGAAAAAGAACGTCGAAAAAGGGAGTGTGACAGGTTGACAGCTAACACCTGATTCCGGCACGAAAAAAGATACCCAGAAAATATCCCTCAGTTATCCACAGAAAAAGTGGATAACTTTTTCTGTGCAGTAAAATTATTTTTTCATGGACAGTGAAAGATGCTAATGCTGACTGAACACGACAACGAATTCTGGGGTAAAACTCTCTTCAGTGTTGACCCGCGCCGCGCTCATTCAGCGGCTGTGCAGCGTCACGGGATTAGCCTGAATCTCACAGGATGGTTGAAGCGCCTGCCAGACGCCTGCGATGGTCAGATAAGCGTGCTGTTTACAGTGAATCGGCACCGGCCGGTTCTTCAGGATCCTGCATCCGCCCGTCTGCCCCGTTTTCAGGGATAGTGGCGTGGCAAACAGAGTGAAAGGCGTGGTCCACTGCAATCAGTAAAACTGACGATATTCTGTGAAGCAGCCTGGCGGAAAACCGGGCCGGTGGCCCGGTTAAGTTCCCTTCAGCCTTCCAGCCAGGCGGTGATCTGCTTCACCACCGCCTCGGTTGAGAGGCCATAGCGGTCATGCAGCGTGGGTAACGCGCCAGCAGCCAGGAAGGCATCCGGCAGCGCAATCTGTCTGAAGCGTGGCGTCACGCCCTGCCGCATTAACAGCCCCGCAATCGCTTCGCCCAGCCCGCCGGTGACTGAATGGTTCTCAGCAGTGATCACCAGCTGATTGTGGTGCAGCGCCTCCCCGGCTTCACGCAGGATCGTCTCTTCATCCAGCGGCTTGATCACGGGCGAATGTACGACGCCAACCTCAATGCCCCGGCTCTCCAGCACCTCAGCCGCCTCCAGGGCGCGCATGGTCATCAGGCCACTGCTGATGATGACGGCATGTTTACCGCTGCGCAGACGCTGAGCCTTTCCGTGCTGATAGCGGTACGCATACTTATCCAGCACCAGCGGCACCTTGCCGCGCAGCAGCCGCAGATACACCGGACCCCGATGGTCGGCAATAGCCGGAACGACCTGACTGATTTCAAGCGCATCGCAGGGATCGATGATGGTCAGATTAGGCATTCCCCTGAAGATGGCGAGATCGTCGGTAGCCTGATGACTCGGCCCATAGCCGGTCGTCAGGCCGGGCAGCGCGCAGGCAATCCTGACATTCAGATTCTCTTCGGCGATCGCCATGCAGATAAAGTCATAGGCGCGACGGGATGCAAACACGGCATAGGTGGTGACAAAGGGCATAAATCCTTCACGCGCCATGCCCGCCGCGGCGCTCATCAGTAACTGCTCCGCCATGCCCATCTGATAAAAGCGCGCAGGAAAGGCGTCTGCAAACAGATGCAGATCGGTGTATTTGCTCAGATCCGCCGTCAGGCCGACCACATCAGGACGCTGCTGCGCCAGCGAAACCAGAGCATGACCAAAGGGTGCGGACGCCGTCGGCTGGCCGTCTGCGGCGATAGACGCAATCATGGCCGAGGTAGTCAGCCGTTTTTTCTGTGGTTGTAGGTTCATCTCAGACTCCCTGTTCCAGTGCGGTCAGTGCTTTGTCCCACTCATCGGCGTCGACGCGGATAAAGTGAGTCTTTTCACGGCTTTCCAGAAACGGCACGCCCTTGCCCATCCGGGTGTCGCAGATAATGACGCGCGGCTGCGGCCCCACCTGGTTACGTGCGGCGTCAAACGCGGCCTGCAGTGCAGGAATATCGTTGCCATCGACCCGCTGAACAAACCAGCCAAACGCCTGCCAGCGCTCCACGATCGGCTCAAAAGCCAGAATCTCACTGCTGTGGCCGTCAGCCTGCTGATTATTGACATCGACGATGGCGATCAGGTTATCGAGCTGCCAGTGTGACGCGGACATCACGGCTTCCCAGGTTGAACCTTCATTCAGTTCGCCATCTGAAAGCAGGTTATAGACCCGGGCCGTTGAGCCTTTCTGCTTCAGCCCCAGACAGGCGCCTACGGCAATGCCCAGCCCGTGGCCCAGCGAGCCGCCGGTGATCTCCATGCCGGGGGTGTAAGCCGCCATGCCCGACATCGGCAACCGGCTCTCATCGGTGCCGTAGGTTTCCCGCTCCTCTTCGGGAATGACGCCTGCTTCCAGCAGAGCGGCATAGAGCGCGATTGCGTAGTGGCCGATCGAGAGATAAAAGCGGTCACGCCCTTCCCAATCAGGTTCACCGGGCCGGTAGTTCAGGGCATGAAAATAGCTGACCGCGAGGAGGTCGGCTGCGCCTAATGCCTGCCCGATATAGCCCTGGCCCTGCACCTGGCCCATCAGTAAGGCATGGCGACGGATGCGTGTGGCGCGTTGCTGTAAGGAGAGCGTGTCGGCTCTGTATTGAGGGTCTGTCATGTGGCCTCCTGATTAACGATTAACATCCGCCGCCCGGATGCGCAGCACGCAGAGCGCACCACCCAGCAGGACCGCAGCAATAAAGTACATGCCGGATGAGGGGGTGCCGGTTGCCGTGGTGATGGCACCGATCAGCCACGGCGAGAAAAAGCCGGCGAGATTGGCGAAGCAGTTCACCGCGGCGATGCCCGCGGCCGCAGAGACGCCGCCCAGCAGATTGGTCGGCAGCATCCAGAACAGTGATGAGGCGGAAAGGATGCCTGCCGCAGCGAGACAGAGGCAGAGCAGGGAGAAAGCGGTGCTGTGACTCAGCAGCGTCGCCAGCGTCAGACCCGTCAGACCGGCCACCATCGGCACGATGAGATGCCAGCGGCGTTCACGGCAGCGGTCACCACTGCGACCGGCGAGCAGCATCACGACGATGGCACAGAGGTAGGGCAGACTGGTCAGCAGACCAATATGCAGCGGCTCGCTCACGCCTGAGTTTCTCACCAGCGTCGGCAACCAGAACGTCAGGGCATACTGACCCATCACGACACAGAAATAGATCAGGGCCAGCAGCCACAGACGACGGTCTGCGACAAATGCCCGCAACGTGCCGTGGCAGGCCTTCTGCTGATTATCCTCATCCAGGTCGGCACGCACCCGGCGCTTCTCGTCGTCGTCCAGCCACTCCGCCTGCTCGACCCGATCCCTGAGCACCAGCAGCACCACACAGCCCATCACGATGGTCGGTATGGCTTCCAGCAAAAACATCCACTGCCAGCCCGCCCAGCCATGGAAGCCGGCAAAGGTGGCCATGATCCAGCCGGAGAGCGGGCCGCCCAGCATCCCGGAAAGCGGAATGGCCACAAACCAGAGTACCGTCATACGTGCGCGACGGTGCGCGGGAAACCAGTAGGTGAGGTAGAGCAGCAGGCCGGGCGCCAGACCAGCCTCGGCCACGCCCAGCAGAAAGCGCAGCAGGTAGAACTGCCAGGCGGTCTCCACAAAGGCGAAGAGCGCCGAGATGAGGCCCCAGCTAATCATGATGCGGGCAATCCAGCGGCGCGCGCCGACCCGGTGCAGGATCAGGTTGCTGGGTACCTCAAAGAAGAAGTAGCCGATAAAAAAGATGCCAGCACCCAGCCCGTAAACCGTTTCGCTCAGCGACAGATCGTCCATCATCTGCAGCTTCGCAAAACCCACATTGACGCGGTCAAGATAGGCACAGAGATAACAGAGCATCAGCCAGGGCATCAGCCGCCAGGCAATTTTACGATAGGTGATATCGCGCGCAGCCGCGGCTGCGCTCAGATTAAGCGTGGTCATGATGTTCACTCCCGAAGGGCGCCCGCCGGACGGGCGGGCAGGGAAGGGCGTTGCTTAGTGGATCAGCATGCCGCCATTTACATCCAGCGTGATGCCGGTGAGATAGCCGGAGAGATCGCTGGCAAGAAACAGCGCCGCGCTGGCGACGTCGCTGGCCGTGCCCAGGCGGCCGAGCGGTATGCCGTCGATGATGGCGTGACGACGCTCATCCTGAAGCAATCCGCCCGTAATGTCTGTCTGGATAAGACCGGGCGTCAGGGCGTTGATGCGGATCTGGTCCGGACCAAACTCGCGCGCCATCGCTTTAGTCAGGCCGAGTACGCCCGCTTTCGCTGCGCTGTAGTGCGGGCCACCGAAAATTCCGCCGCCGCGCTGAGCCGATACCGACGAGAGACAGATGATGCTGCCGCTTTGCTGCTGCTGCATGGTCGGGATCACCGCCTGGGACATCAGCAGCGTGCCGCGCAGATTGACGTCGAGGATCCGGTTGTAGTCACTCAGGCCAATCTCCAGCGTCTTCACCGGCTGCGTGATGCCGGCGTTGTTGACCAGTACATCAATGCGCCCGTAATGCGCAAGGATCTGGTCGACGGCCCGGCGGATGGAGAGGGGATCGGTCACATCGGTCGCCAGGCCGAGATGTCCTTCGCCGCACGACAGGGCGCTGGCCTGCGCGGCCTCGGGATCTAAATCGAGCACCACGACGCGCGCGCCATGCTGAGCAAAACAGGTCGCCGTTGCCCGGCCAATACCGCGCTGAGAGGCGGCGCCGGTGATAATCGCAACTTTATTTTCAAGTAACATGGTCCACTCCAGAAGAATAATTATTAGTGGTTCGGTATCGCTACCGGCAGGGTCACGATCAGAATTGATAACGCGGCGAAAATTGGCAATGCAAAAAAATTCATTTGATGCTGAATGAATTTGTTGGTTTGATGCAGTTAACAGTTCTGCAACAGAGAAACGGGCACCTGTCACAAAATCGCGGCGCGGAGAGGCGGATGGAAAAGCAGTCTGATCACTTACCTTCAATTAAAGCGCTGCGGGTGTTTGAGCAGGTTGCCCATTTCGGTAATGTGGCGCGCGCGGCGGAGACACTCAGTATTACCCCTTCGGCGGCCAGCCATCAGCTGGCTAAACTGGAGCGGGAACTGGGCTGTATTCTGTTCAATCGCTCTGCCAGAGGGGTCACGCTGACGCTCTCGGGTGAGCATTATCTGCGGGAGATCGGTCCGATCCTGCTGGGGCTGGCGCAGGCGACGGCACGCATTAGTAATGAGAACGCCCGCAGCAATCTGCGGATACACTGCGCGCCCAGCTTCGGGCTGCTCTGGCTGTTGCCGCGCATCCATAAGTTCCGGGAGAGCTATCCGGAGTTTCAGCTTACCCTCTCCTGCTCGTATGAAAATCTTTCCTTCAGCCGGGATAATATCGATCTGGCGATACGGCACGGCTTCCCGGACTGGAAGGCGTTTGAAATCAAAACGATCCGCCACGAGCGCATGTCGGTTCTGGCGTCACCGGCCTATCTGGCACAGCATCCGGTTCAGCAGGCGGCCGATCTGCGTCATCATGCGCTGATCTTATCGGAGTCGCCGCTGATACAGTGGCCGCAGTGGTTTGCTTCCCGGCAGCTGCCCCAGCCGGATAAAGAGTGGCTGTTTCGCTTTGATCGTTCCTATATGAGCCTTGAAGCGGCCATGCTGGGCCACGGGCTGATTTTTGAGAGTGAATTGCTGGCGGAAGCGTATCTGCGCAGCGGGAAACTTGTCAGGGTATTTTCTGAACAGGAGAGCCTGCCCGTCAGCGCGCATCATCTGGTCTTTCCGCGCGGATTTGCCCGGTTTCCACGCGTGGCTCATTTTCTTAACTGGATCCAGGATGAGCTGAAAGGGATGCCCTGAAATAACTTTCTTTCAGTCACTGTTTCGCCGGTTTATTTCTTCTTTTCCCTCTCCCGCTTATTAACGGCGTATTGCTCATGCCAGTTTAAAAATAGCGTCTACACTTCCTTACCCAATCGGTAAATATGTTTCATTTCTATTCCGTATGAAATTTAACCATGCGGATGTTTAACTTATTAATGGCAGGAATATTATGAGTGCAAATACACCAGATTCTGGTGATGCAGGCGATCACGCGCCTGCGGATACGGTACGCCAGCGTATTTTTTTAGTGGTGCTGGTAGCGACGATGGGGGCGCTGGCCTTTGGTTATGACACCGGGATCATTTCGGGCGCACTGCCCTATATGACCTCACCGCCGGATCAGGGCGGGCTGGGACTGAACGCCTTTACGGAAGGACTCGTCGCCTCTTCGCTGGTGTTCGGCGCCGCCATTGGCTCCTTCCTGAGTGGGTTCTTCTCTGACCGTTTTGGCCGCCGTATTACGCTGCGCAGCCTGGCGGTGATCTTTGTGCTGGGTTCACTGGGTACGGCGCTGGCACCCTCGGTTAACGTGATGGTGGCGATGCGCTTCCTGCTGGGTATCGCGGTGGGCGGTGGCTCGTCAACCGTGCCGGTGTTTATCGCTGAAATTGCCGGGCCGCGATTGCGCGCGCCGCTGGTCAGCCGCAACGAACTGATGATCGTCACCGGCCAGCTGGTGGCGTATGTCGCCAGTACGCTGCTGAGCTATCTGCTGCACGATGAGCACCTGTGGCGTTACATGCTGGCGATTGCGATGGTGCCGGGCCTGCTGCTGTTTATCGGCACCTTCTTCGTACCGGCGTCGCCGCACTGGCTGGTGGCGGAAGGACGTCTGCGCGAGGCGAAAAAAATCCTGAAGTATCTGCGTGAAACGCCACGCGAAGTCCGTCATGAGATGGCACAGATGAAGAAGCAGGCCAGGGCAGCCGAGCGCGGCCCGGATGCGAAAACCCTGATCCGCGAGAAATGGGTGATTCGTCTGATGATCATCGGTGTCGGTCTTGGCTTTGTCGCGCAGTTTACCGGGGTCAACGGCTTCATGTACTACACGCCGATTATCCTGAAGTCCACCGGAATGGGCACCAGCGCCTCAATCGCCGCCACCATCGGCAACGGCGTGGTCTCCGTGCTGGCGACCTTTGTCGGCATCTGGGCCATCAGCCGCTTCCCGCGCCGCACGATGCTGATTACCGGTCTGTGTCTGGTGATCACCGCGCAGATCCTGCTGGGCGGCGTGCTGACCTTTATGAGTTCCAGCCTGATGCAGAGCTATCTGGCTCTGGCCTGTATTCTGCTGTTCCTGTTCTGCATGCAGATGTGTATTTCACCGGTCTACTGGCTGATGATGTCGGAGCTGTTCCCGATGCAGCTGCGCGGTGTGCTGACCGGCGGGGCCGTTTCGCTGCAGTGGATATTTAACGCCGTAGTCGCCTTTGGTTTCCCACCGGTCATGGAATATGCCGGCAGCACGACCTTCTTTATCTTCGCCGCCATCAATGCAGGTTCACTGATCTTTGTATTGACGATGGTCCCTGAAACGCGGGGCAAGAGTCTGGAAGAGATCGAGACACACATGAAAGAGAAGTTTGGTGAAAAGCCGAAAGAGGCTGAAGCCGTCTGACCCATCACCGGATTCAGCCCGACGCTGAATCCGGTTTTTTATCCGCTTTCTGCGACGTGCCTGTCTTCGTTCTCGCCTCATGCAAACCGTCAGCGTTCACTGTAAAGGGCAGATGAGAGCGGGTGCAACGCTGGCGATTTCAGCCTGAAATCGCCAGCACCGGACTGTGAAATCGCGGCCGGTTAACGCCGGAAACGCCCGTCAGCAGGGCATCTTCTCCGCTACCCCTGACAGCAATCCGTTTTCTTTCGCCATACGCATATCCGCAGAATCATGCCGCTGTTGTTCTGCTCAGGACGTGACGGCATCACGTCCCGGGGAGCCCGTTGCTCGCAGATTAAAGGGCATTCAGGGTCGCCATCACTTCATCCGACAGCACCAGATTGCCGCTGGCCAGATTCTCCCGCAGATGTTCAGGGGAGGAGGTGCCGGGGATGAGCAGGATATTGTGTGAACGGCGCAGCAGCCACGCCAGCGCGACCTGCATCGGTGTCGCATTCAGAGAGGCAGCAACCTCATTCAGCTTCGCCAGCTTCAGCGGCGCAAAGCCGCCCAGTGGGAAAAAGGGCACCCAGGCAATGCCCTGCTGAGCCAGGCTGTCCACCAGCTCATCATCCTGACGGTGCGCGAGGTTATACATATTCTGCACGCAGACAATCGGTGTCAGCGCCTGAGCTTCAGCGATCTGGGTGGCGGTCACGTTACTCAGGCCAATGTGACGGATGAGCCCACGATCCTTTAAGGCCATCAGCGCTTCCAGTTGCGGGGCAAGCGAACCTTCCTTCGGTCTGGCCGGATGCAGCATACTGCGCAGATTCACTACCTCAATCACGTCCAGCCCCAGATGACGCAGATTATCTTCCACGGCCTGGGTCAGCGCCTCCGGTTCCATCGCCGCATGCCAGCCGCCTTTGGCGTCACGGCGGGCACCGACTTTAGTCACAATGCACAGATCCTGCGGATAGGGATAGAGGCTCTTTTTGATTAACAGATTGGTTTCGTGCGGGCCGTAAAAATCGCTGGTGTCGATATGATTGACGCCTGCTTCAATCGCGTCGCGCAAAACCTGCATGGCACGGGCTTCATCTTTAACCGGCCCGAACACGCCCGGCCCGGCCAGCTGCATAGCGCCAAAGCCGATACGGTTTACGTTACGATCGCCTAACTGGTAAGTCATGGTGTTGTCTGACATGAGAACCTCCTGCATGGGTGTAGATCAAGTGTAATGGTGATTCAGCAGGGCAACTATCGGGTGTTGACAGGCGCGAGAAATAAAGCGGCGTTCTTTGAGGAAAGAGTGTGCGGAAGAGGGCGGCATTCAGCCTGCGGACCGATCCAGGATGACCGCGCAGGCGTTCGCCGATGTGCTGAAACCTGCGCTAGCGGTACCAGCTGAATCCCTGCGGTACCCGGGAAAAACCGGCGTGGCGCAGCGCATTAAACAGGGGTGAGTGCGACACCGGTTGACCCGCCACCGTTTCCAGCGTAAAGCTCGCAGGTTTTTCACGTTTCAGCGACGCACCCAGCGCGGCAACCGCGGCTTCCAGCCGTGTGACATCGTCACTGAACGTCAGTAACTCTTTGCCACCCGGCGTCAGGTAGAGCATCAGGGCACCGTCCGCGATGACCACCCGCGCGCCCTGACGGCGGACAGGCCGGGTTGCGCTGGCGTGTGACGGCCAGCTGAGCATCGCGCCAAACGGATTCGCCGGATCAGAGGCCGCCAGCACGACCGCCTCCGCCGCGGCCCCGGAGTCTTCTGCCAGCTGCCGCAGCCGCTCAATGGTCTGATGATCGGCAAACTGCGCGCCGCCTGCTCCGGCGACAAACCGGCCGCGCAGCAGCCGCCCGGCATCTTCCATGCCGCGCAATACCGGCTGCAGGGCCGGAAAGCCGCCGGGGATCTGTTCTGAAACCACACAGCCGCGCGTGATGACGCCATAGCGGTCCAGCAGGTTCTCCGCCAGCGACAGGGCCAGCCGGGCAGGCGCAACCGCCTGCCGCGCTATCCGCGACCAGCGCCCGGGCAGCGTGCTGACCATCGGACGGCGTGCGGGCAACGCGCCTGGCGTAAAGCTATGACCGAATCGGGTGCGCAGGGTCCGCGCCGGACGTGAACGTGTCACGCCCGGCGCACTCAGACGGCTGCGTACGGCAATCCAGCTATCCGCGGTGATGCAGCCCTGCCACACCAGTTGCCACAGCGCGTCATTGATATCCGCCGTTTCCGGTGCACTCGCTTCCATTTTCGCCGTCAGCTCATGAACAAGCCATGCGCCTCCCTGGCTTAGTGTGTCGTAAAGAGCCTGCTGAAGCGAGGAGAGAGCTGGCGTGGTCTCCTGCACCGGCAGCGTTTCTGCCGCAAAGACAGAGAGGTGAAATGAGATCAGGCCATCATTCTGGCCCAGGGCTTTATGCCCGTACCAGATCACCTCGCCACTGGCTAACAGCGCGTCGAGCATTGCAGGCTGATAGTCGCGGATCCGGGCCCGCAGGATCTGTGATTCCCACAATGAAGCCGGAAGCGGCACGCCAGCGAGCTGTTCAATTACCCGCAGCAGCCCGCTGGCACCCTGACTTTCTTCCCGCTGCAGATCATCTAAACCGTGCCGCTCCAGCAGCAGGCGAACCCAGGCGGAAGGGGGCACCGGCTCGGTCGCCTCGCGAGCTGATTGCAGTGAACGTAAGCGCAGACGTCTGAAGTTCTCCGCAGTGACCCACTCTGTTTCTGACGCGCCTGCGACTGCACCGATGTTCATCAGGCTGCCCTGGGATTGCAGGGCGTGCAGCCGCCCGTTTACTACGGCGGTGCCCAGCCCGAAGTGGGTGGCGAGCTGTCGGGTTGTGAACAGTGCATGCGTGCGGGCGTAGCGGCTGATCAGATCGCCCAAAGGATCGGCCACCGATGCCAGGAAGGTGGCGGGCAGATCATCCGGCAGCGTGCAGGCCAGCGCATCGCGCAGGCGGCCTGCATCTTCGATCGCCGCCCAGCGCGATTCGCCAGCGACAGTGACCGGAATAATCCGCCGGGCAGCCGCGAACTGCGTGATGGCCGGGGAGATCGCGTCAGGATTGCCGGCAAAGCGGGCCGCGATGGCCGCCACGGAGAGCGGGCCGAGGTCGCGCAGCAGATCGACAATGCCCTCGGCGTGCGAAACCTGATAGCGGGGATCAAGGCGTTGCAGAAGCTGCTCAGTCTGCTTCACGGCCTCCGCGTTCAGCAGATCGCGTTCCGGTATCTGGCCGAGCAGCTCACCCAGCAGGCTGCTGTCGAGCGTCAGCAGGGAGGCCTGCCGTTCCGCCTGCGGAGCATCGCTGGCGTAGATAAATTCCGAGACGTAGCCGAATAAAAGCGGCGCGGCGAAAGGAGAGGGCCGGGCGGTCGTCACCTCAACCACGCTGACGCGATCCTCAGCCACCTGTTTCATCAGCGCATGCAGGGCAGGCAGGTCATAGACATCCTGCAGACATTCGCGGGCGGTTTCGATCATGATGGGGAAATCATCATACTGCTGTGCGACGGCCAGCAGCTGACCGGCACGCAGTCGCTGCTGCCAGAGCGGCGAACGCTTACCCGGATTGCGCCTCGGCAGCAGCAGTGCCCGTGCGGCGCACTCCCGGAAACGGGCGGCAAACAGCGCCGACTGGCCGACGCTTTCCGCTACGAACCGGAAGAGTGTATCCGCGTCGAAGAGAAACAGGTCAGCGCCAGGCAAATCGCCTTCACTGGCGGGAAAATGGGCGACGATGCCATCATCGCTGGCAGCAACGGAGGCATCAATGCCCAGGCGTTGCCGGATGCGTGCGCCGATTGCCAGCGCCCAGGGCGCATTGACCCGTTTTCCCCACGGCGAATGCAGGATCAGCCGCCAGTCGCCAATTTCGTCCCGGCAGCGTTCAATCAGCAGCGTCTGGTCATCCGGCACGACGCCGGTGGCAGCACGCTGTTCAGCCACCAGCGCCAGCAGATTACTGACGGCATGATGATTCAGTCCCAGCGCACTGAGCCGGGCTGCATCATCCTCTGACGCGTCGCGGTTCAGCTGACGCAGAAACCTGCCGAGGCGGGCACCTGAATCGGCGCTGCGGCCCACCCCTTCTCCGCGCCAGAACGGCAGGCGGGCGGGACGACCCGGCGCTGGCACCACCACAACCTGGTCATGGGTGATCTGCTGGATGCGCCACGATGTCGCGCCCAGAGTCACGATGTCGTTGATCCGTGACTCATAGACCATCTCCTCATCCAGCTCGCCCACGCGCCTGGAGCCCGCCTGCTCCTCGCCTTCCGGCAGGATCACGCTGAACGTGCCCCGATCGGGAATGGTGCCGCCGCTGGTCACGGCAAGTTTCTGCGCGCCGGGGCGTGCTGTCAGCAGGCCATTCTCCCGATCCCACACCAGCTGCGGCCTGAGCTGAGCAAAGGCATCTGAGGGAAATTTTCCAGCCAGCATATCCAGCGTCGCGTCAAACAGCCGGCGAGGCAGCGCGCGGAACGGGTCGGCCCGGCGCACCCGTTCAAACCAGCTGTCGGCGTGCAGACTCTCCATGGCAACCGCCGCCAGTGTCTGCTGCGCCAGAATATCGAGCGGGTTATGCGGCGGGGTCAGCGCCTCCAGCTGCCCGGTCTGCATCAGTTCGAGTGTGACGGCGGTATCCAGCAGATCGCGCCGGGTGCGGGGAAACAGGATCCCGGTCGATACGCCGCCGACCTGATGCCCGGCCCTTCCTGCCCGTTGCAGCGCGCTGGCGACCGACAGCGGCGCACCAACCTGGATCACCAGATCCACCGGGCCCATATCGATACCCAGTTCCAGGCTCGACGTCGCCACCACGCAACGCACGCTGCCCTCTTTGAGCGCGGCTTCAATATGACTTCGCTGCTCTTTCGACACGGAACCGTGATGCGAGCGGGCGATAAGGTTGTCGTCCCTGTTGTTATCACTCTCCCGATCGCCAGCCGGACGGCATCCGGCAAGATAGCGTGCGTTAAGACGCGCCGTCAGTTTTTCCGCCAGTCCCCGCGAATTGACAAAGACGAGCGTGGCGCGATGCGCCATCACCTGCTGCAGAATACGCGCCTCAATGTGTGGCCAGATCGAACCGCCGACAGCAGGAGATTCAGTCGTGGGATCTTCACCCTCGGCGATGTCGGTCATATCGGCGACCGGCACCTCGATCGTCAGATGCAGCGTGCGTGTGGCGGCCGGATTGACAACCTGGACGGGCTGACAGCCGCCCAGAAAGGCCGCAACGCGTTCGACCGGCTGCACGGTGGCCGAGAGCCCGATGCGCTGAGCGGGCTGTGGCAGCAGCGCATCCAGCCGCTCCAGGCTCAGCGCCAGCTGGGACCCCCGTTTCGACCCCGCGACCGCATGTACCTCATCAACGATCACCGTCGTCACTCCCTGCAGTGTGGTGCGGGCTTTCGATGTCAGCATCAGAAACAACGATTCCGGAGTAGTAATGAGGATATCGGGCGGATATCGCAGCAGCCGGGCACGCGCTGCGCCGGGCGTATCACCGGAACGCATGCCGACATACAGGGTGATGGCGGGCGCGTTCAGTGCCTCACGGCGGGCGCTGACCCCGGCCAGTGGCAGCGTCAGGTTACGCTGCACGTCAGCCGCCAGCGCCTTCACAGGCGAAATATAGAGAATGCGGGTGGTGTTTTCACGCGCGGGTGCGGGATCGTCCGTTCTGGCGCTGAACAGGGTGTCGATGGCGGTAAGAAAGGCCGCCAGCGTTTTCCCGGAGCCGGTGGGGGCGATTACCAGCGCATGCTCGCCACGGGCGATGGCTTCCCAGGCCGCCAGCTGAACCGGCGTCGGGGCCGAAAAGGCGGCAGAGAACCATTGCCGCGTGGCGGCTGAGAAACGGGCTAAGATCGCCTCTGACCGGGCTGCTGACATCATACTCATGGGATTGTGCGTCCACTGCGCCTGAAATTAATCCGTTGAGTGTAAGTGAAAATGCCGCTTCAGGGGGATGCAACGGCTATAGGGTGCGTGGCGCGATGTCAGGAACCGGGTATGTCCGCGAATGCACGCCCTCTGACGGCCAGCAGCGACATCAGCGCCAGCACAATCAGCGTCATGCCGTAATACCAGGCGGTCTGGTTCAGTCCGATATGGGGAGCAGCGATGCCAGCGGCAATCGCGGGCAGGGCAAAGGCGAGGTAACTTTTCACTAAAAAGGCCGCAAACAGACCGGCGCGCTCGTGACCTTCCGCCAGCGGCAAAATGATTTTCAGCACGCTGGAGAAAATTGATCCGAATCCCTGGCCCGCAATCGCCGTGCCGACATAGAGCCAGGCCACGCTGTGCAGAGAGAGGCCGGTCAGGGTGATCGTGACGCCGGTTATCAGCATCAGCGTCCCGATAACCAGTGCGCGTGCAGGGGGAAGCAGACGGAAGAGTAACACCGCAGCCGTTGCGCTCAGCATCAGCGTGGCGACAACCGATCCGCCGATAAGCGGTGAGGTCAGCCCGGTGGCACTGGCGACCATGCCTGGCATGAGAGAAAGGTAGAAGCCGCCCAGCATCCAGGTGGCGATATTCACCGGCGTCACTTTCAGCAGAGGGCCCAGCGCGCGGCGCGGAATGGTGACCTGAGGACGCAGGGCGGCCAGAACGCCGGGCTGAGGCGCGATGGTTTCCGGTATCAGGGGTAAGAGCGCCATGGCCGCCAGCATCATCAGCAGCAAGAGCGCGTAGAGCGTGACGGTAGGAAAAGGGGCAAAGCTCACCAGAAATCCGCCTGCCAGCGTGCCCAGGGTCATTCCCAGGAATGCCGTAAAGGAGTTCAGCAGCGGCCCGCGGGTTTTGCTGGCGTCGATCAGGCTGGCTCCAAAGGTTGGCAGGGCGATGCCGGTCGCAAACCCCTGCACCAGCCGGGCAGTAATCAGCGTTGCCGCCGAGCTGGCCAGCATGAAAATCACCAGCGCAAGCGCATTGAGCGCCAGGGCCAGCAGCATCAGCGGTCGCCGCCCCGTGAAGTCCGACACTTTTCCTGCCGTCAGCAGCGCGGCCAGCAGGGCAAAAGCGTAGGCGCCAAAGACCAGCGTCAGCATGAGCGGCGACAGGTGGAACAGCGTACGATAGAGCGGATAAAGCGGCGTGGGGGCGCTGCTGGTCGCTGAAATCAGTACTGCACTGGTAAAGCTGAAAAGTGTGGTGCGGGTGGCGGCTGCAGGCGTCAGGACAGGGTTCATAACGATCACCTTAATGCAAAATATTAGCTTTAAGGTATACGGCGAACGGTGCCTTAATGCAATATCTTTGCTTTAACAAATCCTGCTGCGGGAAGGAAGAGGGAAAGGAACGCTGAAACCGGCCGAGGTTTTTATGAAAGAGCCTTACTCAGGCTGTGAGTGAAGTCATAAGGTCGATTTCTGCACGCCAGAATAACCAGGAGTTTCATGTTCCTGTGTGCTCATCGGGTTGTTAAGCAGAGGGAACCTGGCGAAGATTTCTGAAACCAACAGGAGGCGGGAAAATGAAAATAGACGAGATCGACTATATTCATCTGTACGTTGAAAACATTGAGCTTGCCGAGCGGTGGTACCAGACCATCCTGGGCTTTTCTCGCGACGAGTCCCTTTTATTCTGGTTCGGGCAGGGCGGACCGCTGGTGATCCGTAACCACGGGGCATCCCTTTCCCTTTTTCTCCGGCGATCGCAGCATCCGGGTCATACGGTGGCTTTCAGGGTCGCAGCCCGGTCATTCAGCGAACTGATTCCGGTCCTGAAGCAACATAATATTCCCTTCAGCGTCAGTGACCATGACGTCTCCATGTCCGTTTATTTCAGCGATCTCAGTGATAACAAAATTGAAGTCACCTCTTACGAGTATCCTGATGCAAAGCAACGGCTTGAGAACCTCGTGTAACGCCCGGTTTTGGTCATCGGTGCCGCTCTGGCTGGCCATGCACGGCTTAAAGCTGGCGGCGAGATCATCAGACCAGAACGGCACTCAATACAGTGAATTCTTCAGCCTTTCCGGCAGCGCTTTGTCATAGGCATCCCCGTCGATCTCTGCAATCTGTTTCAGAATCGAACCGGTGCTCGGCAGGGCCTGGCGGGAAATCTGCGTGTCGGCATCCCATAATCCTGCGCGGATAATGGCGCGGCTGCACTGAAAGAAGACGCTCTCCACGCTGATGCGCAGTACAGTTCCGGGCTGATGATGGTTGACGGCAAACCGCTTCAGCAACGCCGGATCGGTGCTGATCGCCGCCGTGCCGTTCACCCGCAGCGTCTCGCCAATGCCGGGGATAAGAAACAGCAGCGCAACCCGGTTGTCATGCAGAATGTTGCGCAGGCTGTCGATACGGTTATTTCCGCGTCTGTCGGGCAGCAGCAGCGTTTTTTCATCCTGGATCTCAACAAATCCGGCCGGATCGCCGCGCGGGGAGACATCCAGTCCCTCCGGCCCCGAGGTCGCCAGCGCCACAAAAGGTGAGGCTTCGATAAACGGACGATAGGCGGGGTGAATGTAAGCGGTGACCTTTGCAATAGAAGGGCGGGCGACACTGCCATAAAGACTCTCGAGTTCCGCCAGTTCAGTGATGATGTTGCTCTGTTCAGCCATTCATATCCTCTCTGCTGAATAATCCACGCTTCAGGACGCCAGCGATGACAGACGAAAAAACCGGCGTCCGGCTTTAACAGAACATTAACACCAATGGCATCGCCGCCGGAACTGTGGCACTGTGGTTTGTGATCTTTGTTCAGCGTGCTGGTGGTAAAAACAAGGGAAAACAGCCGATTACCGGAATATTCATTTTTCTGGCTGCCTGCTGTCGTCTCTGCACAGCCGGGCGGCAGAACAGGTCGCTGACACAAAGTGAATTTCAGTACCCACAAGGAGCCGTCGATGTATTGGGAGTCAGAGCGTTTGCTTTACCGTTATACCCTTCGTGAAGACCTGGACGATCTCTTCAGAATCTTTGGCGACCCTGAGACACACAGATTTAACCCGAGGGGCCCGTGGCCTGACAGGGCACACGCGGTTCATTCTATGGAACTCAGATTACAGAGCTATAAGGATGACGGGTTCGGCGACTGGACCATTTTTGAGAAAGCACGCCCGGAGAAAATCATCGGTTTTGGGGGCGTTTTCAGAAGCCGGTTTGATGGTCATCCGACCAATAACCTCGGCTACCGGTTTGAGCCGGACGCCTGGGGCAAAGGCTACGCGACCGAGCTTTCGCAAAGAGCCATCCGTTACGGGTTTGAAGAGGCCGGGCTGAGCATCATTACGGGTGTCGTGCGGGAAAATCATCTGGCGTCACGCCGGGTGCTGGAAAAAGCAGGCTTAACCTTTCTGAAAAAGGTAAAGGATCTGAAAGACCTGCCGCCGAGCCTGATCTATACCCTGACCCGCCGTGACTGGCTGGCGGCGCAAAAGGGTGACGCGACGTCCGGTTAATCCCTTCCCGCTTTACCCGAGGTGCGGCTTTAGCCGCGCCCGACTTCGTTTAGCACACTTTACCGCCTGCTCAGCCTGAGATGCGGTACACTGCCGCTATCTGTTAATGCAACTTCGTTGCTTTAAAATGACCAGGATTGCTAAAGCAGGAGAGAGAGAGATGGCGAAGGAGATGATTCGTCAGGGTGGACGCAGCGCACGTATCCAGGCGGAGGTGCATGCGACGGTAAACCGGTTACTGGAAACGCATGAACGTTCTGCCATTACGGTGCCGATGATCGCAGATCAGGCAGGCGTTACGCCCTCAACGATTTATCGGCGCTGGGGCGATTTGACGCAGCTGCTGGCGGACGTGGCCCTGGCGCGGATGCGGCCGATCGCGGAACCGGAAGATACCGGTTCGATGACTGGCGACCTTAATGTCTTTATTCAGCACTATGTTGAGGAGATGTCGTCGAAGGTTGGCCGTGAACTGCTGGCCGATGTGATTGGCAGTCATGCGGAACAGGCCAGCCAGCGATGCTGCGGCTTCACCTATCAGCATCTGGAAACGCTCAACAGCCGTGCGCTGGCACGCGGAGAGACGGGATTTGACGTTAATCGCGTGGTCGATCTGGTCGTGGCACCCGTCATGTTCCATATCCTGTTCGGCGATCGCGAGCTTTCTGCGGAGTATTGCGCGTCGCTGATCCAGCAGGCCCTGTGAACCGCCGTCAGCCCGTCACAAAGGGCAGAGCGGCTTCTGCGATCAGATGCTGCAACAGCGCGCGTGCCGGATCATTTTCCTGATCGGCGCAGGCCAGCGCGATATCCAGAGAGCCGGGCGCGGGCAGCCGCTGCGATTCCACCACAAGCGTCTCCGGCAACCCGGCGCGGGTGCGCAGCGTTATCCCCAGCCCGGCCTGCAGTGCGGCCCAGATCCCGCTCAGGCTGTGGCTGGTAAACACCACGCGCCACGGAATACCGGCCCGATCGAGTGCCTCCGTGGCGCGGGACCGCATCACGCAGGGTGCATCGAAGACCACCAGCGGCAGCGGCTCCGCGCGCTGCAAAAAGCCCGCCAGATCAAAAGCCGGATGCTGTATCCAGGCTAGCGGACAGTGGCCAATCAGCTGCGTGCCACGCTGCCGTTCAGACTGCCAGAGTAGCGCCAGGTCCAGTTCATGACGCGCCAGCGCCGTGAGCAGCGCCTGATTGCGGTCAACCCTTGCTGTCAGCATCACATCCGGATGCTGGCGGTTAAAAGCGCCGAGAATGGCGGGCATCAGGGCTTCGCCAAAATCCTCCTGCATGCCGATACGGATCTCCCCCTGTAATCCTTCGCCTTTTACCGCACGCAGCGCCTCGTCGTTCAGCGTCAGCAGCCGTCGGGCATAGCTCATCAGCTGTTCTCCACTGCGGGTCAGTTGCAGATGTCGCCCTTTTTTCATTACCAGCGGCGTACCGCATTGCTGCTCGAGTTTTTTGAGCTGCGCGCTGACGGCTGAGGCGGACCGGCAGAGATGCTGCGCGGCCAGGGCAAAGCTCCCCGCATCTATTCCCGCCACAAAACTGCGCAGCGCATCCATATCCAGAGATTCCGGTAACCTGTCCATTATCGTCCTGCAAAGGTGAAGGGTTAGTGCTGATTAATTTGATTTTCAGGATGATCATCCCGGGTGACACTCTGTCTGACCCCTAAGGAGTGTGCAATGAAAACTTCACTGAACAGAGAAACACTGGCACAGCAGGCACCGAAACTGGCAGAACTGACCCGTGAGGTGCTGTTTGACGATATCTGGCAGCGCGACCAGCTGTCAGCACGGGAGCGCAGCCTGCTGACGCTGGCAACCCTGACGGCGCTGGGACGGGTTGAGCAGCTCCCCTGGCATATCCGGTTTGCCCGGCAAAACGGACTGAACCGGGATGAGCTGGTGGAAAGTTTCACGCATCTGGCGTTTTACGCGGGCTGGCCTGCCGCCGTTACCGCGCTGAACTATCTGGAGGACAACGCATGCCCGTCACACGAATAACCCTGCGTCAGGGCTACAGCGATGCGGCGCTGCGTCAGCTCTCCGGGCTGCTTCAGCAGGCGCTGGTGGCGGAGTTTTCCGTCCCCCGGCAGGACTGCTTTCAGATCATTGAGATGCTGCCTGTCGCTCAGCGGGTATTCGATCGTCACTATCTGAGCGGCGGCCGCAGCGATGATTTTGTACTGTTTCAGATAACGGCAGGCAGGCCGCGATCCCGGCAGCAGAAGCAGCAGTTTTATCATGCGCTCTGCACGGCGCTGCAGAGGGAGATGGGAATCAGTCCTGACGATGTAATGATCGTTATCCAGTTTAACACCACCGAAGAGTGGAGCTTCAGCGGCGGCCGGATGCTGGCTCAGGAGGCGTTATGATTGTGATGCACTACCGTTTTACTCTGCCCGCCGACTACGATATGGGCATTATCGAACATCGGATCAGAGAGAATGGCGCCAGGCTGGATGGCTTTCCGGGGCTGATAGCCAAAGCGTATCTCTGTGCCCGCCGTGAGGAGGGGGGCTTAGGGGAAAACCGCTATGCGCCGATCTATTTCTGGCAGGAGGCACGAGCGATGCAGCGTTTCCTGCAGACGCCCGGCTTCGCCGCGCTGGTCCGGGATTTTGGCTGGCCGACTCCCGAATGCTGGCTGGCTTCTGAGGACCAGGCTCCGATACCGGATTTAGCCGAAGCCCGCTTTATGACGCTGGAGCGCTGGACGATCCCGCCTCATACGGATCTTACCGCGCTGCCTGAGAGATCCGGTTTCAGCGCCTGGGATGTGACCCGCTGGCAGGGGATAACGCTCCGTGCGTCCTCTCAGCGGCCCGCGGGTGAGCAGGAGGTCTATCGCATCGGCTACCTGGCGCGCGGCGCGGCCGCCTCAGCAATGCTGCTCTGACGCCCGTCGCTCAGAGGGCGAATATGGCCTCAATCTCAATGCGCAGATCCGGGGAGAACAGTCCGCTGACCTGCACCAGCGAGCTGGCGGGCAGATGATCACCGTAATAGCGATAGAGGACTTCGCGCAGGGCATTTATTTCGGTGAACGATGTCACGAATATCGTTACCTTCAGTAGTGCGCCGAGTGAGGTCTGCTCGGCCTCTGCAACAAGGCGGAGCTGTTCAAAAATGGCTTCCGCCTGCTCAGCTATCTCTCCCTGCTGCGCTGCCGTACCAAACGCCGTCAGCCCGGAAACATAGAGTGTGCTGCCGTGTTTCACTGCATGCACATAGGGCGCTTTAACGTCCCCCAGTTGCGGATAGTTTTTACGTTCTGGCTGGGTCATGGCGACTCCTTCATCATTAAAGTGAACAGAGGAGCTCCCTGCACCCCGGATTAGCGATTCAATAACTGCTGACAGGCAGAATTATCCTGCGTGGCGCGCTGCTGTTCATCCGGTGTGAGATCCTGCCAGTGGCTGATGACACGGCGACCCAGCGACGATTTATAATGGATTTTTTGCAGAGCATAGTCGGAATTGCCGCCCTCGATCACATTGCGCATCTGCTGATCAGCCGTCTGGCTATCCTGATGATCAATCGCGCAGAACACTGCCACGTAATACGCCTTATCCTCTTCGCTGTCATGGGGGATAAACCACCAGGCGGCCAGCGCGAGGATCAGCAGCAGGGGAAGGAGGATTTTAACTTTAGCCATTTGAGTCACCGGTTATAAGCAGTTAAGTCAGCCGGGTATGGCCAGACGCAGGGCGCGTATCCTGCCACAGATTCTGCCTGCCGTTAACCCCGTTTAGCCATTGTTGAGGCAACGTTCAGGTTGTTTGTACGCCATCCGGGCGGCGTAGCGGCTGAATAAACGCATTGCCGATTAATGGCAATCTGGCATGCTGGGATTTCACCCCCTGAACCCGGAGTCCGTTGTGAAAGTCATTGGATTGTTAGGCGGCATGTCATGGGAATCCACCGCTCTCTATTACCGTATCCTGAACCAGCAGGTTAAACAGCAGCTTGGCGGTCTTCACTCGGCGGAGCTGGTGCTCTACAGCGTGGATTTTCAGCGTATCGAACAGCTTCAGGCTGCGGGCGAATGGCAGCAGGCAGGTGAGATCCTGGCTGAAGCAGCACGTAATCTGGAACGGGCTGGCGCGCAGTTTATCGTGCTCTGTACCAACACCATGCACAAAGTGGCCGGGCAAATCAGCGCCGCGACGGCGATCCCGCTGTTGCACATCGCCGACGCCACCGGGCGGCGCATCCGGCAGGCCGGGGTGCGTAAAGCAGGGCTGCTGGCAACGCGCTTTACCATGGAACAGGATTTCTATCGTGGACGGCTGCGCGATCGGTTTGACCTTGAGATCATTACCCCGGATGAAGCCGATCGGACATTTGTCCATGAGGTGATTTATCACGAGCTCTGCCTGGGCGAGATCAATCCCGCGTCGCGTCTGCGCTACCGGGAGATCATGCAGAAGCTGGTGGCGCAGGGAGCCGAGGCTATTATTCTGGGCTGCACCGAAATTACCCTGCTGGTGGACGCCACGGATGCCAGCGTACCGCTGTTCGATACTACTCTGATTCACGCGGAAGACGCGGTGACTCAGGCGCTGGCGTAACGCGTTCCTTTCAACCCATTTCAGAGAGACAGGATGAAAATTGAAAATCTGCCGTTTGGCCTGACGCACTGGGATCAGGTTGAAGAGACGATTCATCCCGGCGACCAGGGGCAGGCGACCTGGCGGACGGTCACGTTTAACACTATCCGCGTGCGGATGGTCGACTATTCCCCCGGTTATGTCGCCGATCACTGGTGCACCAAAGGCCATATCCTGCTCTGTATGGCAGGCGAACTGCACACCGAACTGGCCGATGGTCGTCAGTTTGTGCTGACGCCGGGCGTCAGTTATCAGGTGGCGGATAATGCCGAACCGCATCGCTCATCGACCGCCGTCGGCGCCACCCTCTTTGTGGTTGACTGAGGCTGCGAGGGACCCTGCCGCTGCGCTTATGTAAGTGAATTATCACGTCGTTGACACTTTTAAAAGTAAACTGAAACTGCTTTATAAAAATCAGCAAAATTAATGGCTTATTTCGTCAGAGTATTCTGGTTCTGACAGGAATTATCGCTGTCAGGTTGTATGCTTGAAAGTTTGAAGGAACGTTAAGCATTCATCTGATGTGGGGAAGCCTGTGCTGATAAAAAAGAAGAAAGTTCGTTCGCATACTGAAGATCGTCTGCTGGCGCTGGTGCTGGCCACCACGGCCGGCATTCTTAACGCCATGGCGCTGGGTGCCTTTGGGTTTTTTCCATCGCACATGAGCGGTAATACGTCGCAGATCTCGGAGGAAGTGACCACCAGCGACCTGCATACCATGCTGTTTCTGATGGCGCTGATCGGGGCTTTTGTGCTGGGCTGCACCGTTGCGCGGCTGGCGGTCGTGGTGGGGCACAAATACAGACTACGCACCATTTTCTGTCTGATTATTCTGGCGGAAGGGGCGGCGCTGACGGCGGCGTCAATTTTTGAACTGATGTTCTACCGGCCGAGTTTCAATGGCGAAGTGCTGGTGATGCTGGGCTTTTTAATGGGCATTCACAATGCCACCTCCACGCAGCTCTCCAATGGCCGCGTCAGATCGACCCATATCACCGGTACGCTGACCGATGCCGGTATTGCGCTGGGCTCCTGGATCTTCGCGCATACGTCACACGCTGTTCATCTTGAAACCGACGATCGTCGCTTTTTCCAGAAGGTGCTGCACACGCACCTGACCACGGTGTTTTCGTTCCTGAGCGGCTGTATTGCCGGGCTGCTGCTGTTTAAGGCGTATGGCTTTAACGCGATGGTGGGGCTGGGGATATTCCTGATGCTAGTGGCGCTGACAGCGATTGCCATTACCATACAGCGAACCCGCAAAATCCTGTACTGATCCTATGGCCCGATGCACTGCGCATCGGGCCATTTTTTTATTGTTGAGTCCGGGTTGGCCGCACCACAATTTCGTTTACATCCACCTCTTCGGGCTGTTCGATGGCGTAGCGCACGGCACGTCCAATGGCGTCGGGCTGCAACGCGATAGCGCGATAGTGCCGCATCGCTTCGGCGGCGGTTGGATCGGTGATGGTGGACGCCAGCTCACTCTCGACCACGCCCGGATGTATGCAGGTCACCCGCAGCTGGCTGTTCTCCTGGCGCAGTCCGTCGGAAATCGCCCGCACCGCGAACTTGGTGGCGCAGTAAACTGCCGCCGTCGGCGACACGGCGAGCGCGCCTATCGAAGCAATATTAATGATGTGCCCGCACTGGCGGGCCAGCATGCCGGGCAGCACGGCCGCGATGCCGTAAAGCACGCCTTTGATATTCACGTCGATCATCTGATCCCACTCTTCGACCCGCAGCGACGCCATCGGAGAGAGCGGCATAATGCCGGCATTGTTGATCATCACATCGACCCGGCCCCATTTCTCCCGTGCATATTCCGCAAACTGTGCCACCTCGTCACGGCGCGTCACGTCCACCGCCTTGATCGCGACCTCTGCACCATTGAATCGCAGCTCTTCCGCCAGCGCCGTCAGACGATCTTCACGCCGTGCGCCCAGCAGCAGAGTGGCCCCGGTTTTTGCCAGTTCACGCGCAATGCCTGCGCCGATGCCACTTGATGCGCCGGTAATTAAAATCACTTTCTGAGACATAGAATTTCTCCCGTTAAGTTGTCACTGGCGATCATACGGCGGCTGGATTATAAAGATAATCCACTGATTACTTCATGGACTGGTAACTCAGGCTAACCAATGATGACTGATAAAAATGCGCTTGAAATCTTTGTAATTGTGGCCCGGACGCAGAATTTCCGGCTGGCGGCAGAGCAGCTGGGCGTCAGCCGCCCGGCGATCAGTCAGAGTCTGCGGCGGCTGGAAGACCGCCTTAATATCACGCTGCTGCAGCGCACCACACGTTCGGTGCAGCTGACGGAGGCCGGGCAGCGGCTCTATGCCGAAGTCGCGCCAGCGATTAATCAGCTCAACCGCGCCGTAGCGGATGTTGCTGAACTGGCGGCTGAGCCGCGCGGTCAGCTGCGGCTGGCTATCTCTTCGATAGCAGAGCGGATGCTGGGTGGAGAACTGCTGGCAGGCTTCATCACCGCCTATCCGCGTATTGAGCTGGACATCACCGTCACCGATGAGGAGTTTGATATCGTCGGGCAGGGCTATGACGCGGGGGTGAGGCTGGGGGAGGTGATCGCGCAGGATATGATCGCGGTGCCGGTGTCCCGGCCGCAGCGGCAGGTGGCGGTCGCCTCACCCGACTATCTGGCGCGTGCGGGAATGCCGCGCCATCCCCAGGATCTGGTTCATCATCGCTGCATCGGCTGGCGAAAAGGGCCGGGGCTGGCCCCCTATCGCTGGGAGTTCGCTGAGCAGGGCCGGGAATTTGATGTTGCCGTCAATCCGCAGCTCACCACCAATGACATGGGGGTGATGATCCGCACCGCCTGCGCGGGCGGCGGCATCAGCTTTGGCATGGAGGAGACGTTTCAGCCCTTTATTGCGCGCGGTGAACTGGTGACCCTGCTCGATGAGTGGCTGCCCGCCTTTGACGGCTTCTATCTCTACTTTCCCAGCCGCAAAAACCTGGCACCCAAACTGCGGGCCCTGATCGATCATGTCAGGATTGGATCTGCGGCCATCAGCACTGATACTGCGCGTCGCTGACCTGCTCCAGCCACGTCACCGGTGAGCCATTCAGGGATTCCGCTATCGCGATATGGGTCATCGCGTTATCTGGCGTGGCACCATGCCAGTGTTTTACATTCTCCGGGATCCAGACGATATCCCCGCAGTTCATCACCTGAATGGCTTTACCCTCACACTGGATCCAGCCCTGGCCGTGCGTGACGATCAGGGTCTGGCCGAGGGGATGGGTGTGCCATGCCGTACGCGCACCCGGTTCGAAGGTCACCGTTGCGCCGCCCACGCGGGCGGGTTCAGTTGCCTGAAAGGGGGCATCAATCCGTACTCTGCCGGTAAAATAGTCGGCGGGGCCGTTTCGGGAAGGCTGCGAACCGCTGGTAATAATTTTCATCATTCACTCCTGTCGTTGAGGTTTATGGATAGTGTAATTGATGAGGCAGAATGTGATTAGACCGCCTGTTCTGCAAGCGGCTATGAGTGGTGCTCATGAATGACTTGATGAGTCAGGCCGTCATGTTGTAGCGGGTGATGATATTGATTTTAGAATAGGGGGCGGGCGGGGTGGTTGCCGGCAGAAACCCATGAAACTCAAGCAGCGTCCGGAAGGCGTGCAGTGCATCAAGCTGCAGATTATGCTCGATCAGCGCATCGATTTTTCCTGCCTGCAACAGTGCGCAGTTTTCCTGATCGAGATCGTGCCCGATAACCGCGTTGATCTGGCGCTTCTGTTCCGCAAAGGCGCGTAATATGCCGGGATTACCGCCGCCGACCGTATAGACGGCATCCGCATCCGGATGTTGCTGCAGAAATTGTGTGACCGACTGGTGCATCCGTGCATCGATACCATAGCCACCTGCCACCACGCTGACCCGATGCTGAGGCGCAAACGTCTGCATCGCTTGCTGAAACCCCTGGATTCGCTCCTGCTCACCAATGAAATCGTGACTGCCGGTTACCGCAACGATGTGCGAACGAGTCACCCGCAGCCATCGGGACATCAGAAATGCCGCCACTTTACCGGCGTCGAAGTTATCCATGCCGATATAGCGCAGACGCGCGCTGCCAGGCAAATCGCTCATCATGGTCACCAACGGCACACGCTGGCGGAGCAGGGCTTCAACCGTGGGGTTCAGTTCGCCGGAGCAGGCTGCTTTCAGAATGACGCCGTGGCTGTGCAGGGCCTTTTTATTCAGCAGCTGATTAATCGCCTCGGCGGTGAGGTTTGCGCCAAAGTGAAAGCGAAGCTGAAGCCTGAAAGCAGCAAAGCTGGCGATCTGGCTGGTCAGCGCCTCACGGATCAGGGGCTGAAAACGATCCGGAATATGCATAATCACGTCAAAGTAGAGGGTTCGTCCCCTGGCGAGTCCGGCTTTCTGCATCAGCTCCAGGTCCGCTATCGCCTGCTGGATGCGATGCTGGGTTCGCGGATGAACATTACCGCGCTGATGCAGAGCACGATCAACCGTTGCCAGGCTCAGTCCCGACTGGGCTGCAATCTGTTTGTGGGTGAA
Organism: Pantoea phosphatilytica; assembly: GCF_051025615.1. Classification (NCBI taxonomy): domain Bacteria; kingdom Pseudomonadati; phylum Pseudomonadota; class Gammaproteobacteria; order Enterobacterales; family Erwiniaceae; genus Pantoea; species Pantoea phosphatilytica. The sequence continues at coordinate 92,170 of NZ_JBPFDF010000004.1, read as the reverse complement.
TCGGACCATTCGCTGCTCACGACTGCGGAAGATAAGCACCGTTTTATCATAGCGCGGGGCCGCTTTTGCTGACGGACTGAGATCTTTGTTCAGAATATGGCGGGTCGCACACTCTGCTGTGACCTGGCGTCGGTGAAGTTTATCTGGAGAAGAGAAGGCGGGCGCAGGGTCCGTGCGATTTAAATTCAGGCGGTTAACATTTATAAACAGAAAATTAATCTGGCAAGGAATACGGGACTCTTCTATCTATTATTCAGTGGCAGGTCACGCAGGCATAAATAATATCAGAGAGGCGCCTGTTATCGGTTAATAAATAACCTTTCTGCCGCTTCGCTTATATTTCGGCTGCGCTGGCTTTTTTGGTTTTTAGCTCCTGCTGATGTTAGACTGGATATTCATACACCGTCGGGAGGTCGTGTGAAGTACGATAATGATAATGAAATCCGTGCGCTTGTCGGCGCGGTGGTCAGTGATTTGATCAAGGCGGGAGAGCCAGTTCATTTTCACGACATTACGGACGCGCTGTTTCGCCTGAGCGAAGAGACGCGTGACAGCAGGCTGAGAGCATTGTGCCAGGAAGCGATAAGCTTTTTCAGCCGCAAGATGCACTAAAGCCGGTGGGGCCGACGCCAGGCGCCCTCCAGAAACGCCCCTCTCATATCCCCCTGAATCCTTTTCTGAGCTGAGAATAAGCCGCAATACACAGCGGTCAGGCGTCAGGGGCTTTATTTTTCACACCGCCGGTTATATTTCAATCAGAATGGAAAGATAATCTCTGTTCATAAAATAACCGGCTTATGCTGTCCGGTTCTTTATTATGCTGTGCAGAAGTGACCTGTCCGCGGAAAGCGATCGGCTGTCAGGATCGCTTTCTCTTATATTTTAAAAAATTAATAATATCAGGATGTTATACAGGATTTCTCTTAAGAGACACAGGCGCGTCAGCAAACAGAAATAAGGCAGGCATCAACATCGCGGCGGAGAGTTAACCTGCGCTGTCAGGGACAGCGCAGGAAAGGAAATCAGATGCCGGTGTCGTCAGGCGTGCGACCCACCACTATTTCCAGCGTTTTGCGCAGCACATCCAGTCTGACCACATCTGACGTGCATTCCAGTTCTGCAATCAGATAGAGAATAATGGCTTTATTGGTGACGCGACCCTGATCGGCCACGATGTCTCTGATCAGCGCACCGAGCAGTTCGGTTTCCTGAGCCAGCAGATCGCCTTCGCTACGAAAATAGTCAATGATGGAAGAATCTGATGAAGAGTGTTGCATGATTTTTTCGTTCTCTGAAGAAAATTAGTCAGACGCAATGGTTGATGTCAAAACGAGTGTAGATGCTGTTATCGTTTTGCCCAGCCTGCATAAAAACATTTCTCTGTTGCTTTGCCGCTTCGCTTATTACCAGCCGCCTGCAACAGGTAAGCAATACCTTCTATCAGTGCTTTTTCGAACCCTCAGGCGGGCCATCGCTGGTCATACGATGTACCGTCTTGTCGCGTTCCGCACCCTCATTCTGGACACGTTTGCGCGCAGCGACCATGCCGTTGCGCACCTCAGTTATGGCTTTGCGGATAACCGACACTTTTGCGTCGTTATCTGCGTGAGCCGCCATTATCTCAAGTTGCGCGATCAGGGCGTTGCTGGACACCGGTTTGTCTGACTTCAGCAATGTAAGAACGGCTTCGCCGATCATCACATCTGTCAGTTTCTCATCTTCACTTCTGTACATACTGGCTTCTCTGATTACGAATCAATGGCCATGCTGCGGGTCCGTATGCGTCATCGGGTGCGGTCGGGCGCACCGTATACGGGAAAGCAGTACTGGGCTTTTTACTACGTTAAACCGTCCTGGACTACTGAAAAACGGGCATCCTGAATAACTCATGCTGCCGTAAAGGCAATTACTCTTCGCGGCGGAAAAGCATCGAAATTAATTCGTGCAGGTGCTGCTCTTCTGCTGGCGTCGAAGCCTGTTCAAGACGATGCAGAAGCTTACTGCAGATGGCTTTACGGCTGAGGCTGTTGCCTGCGCGCAGAATTTCCACCACGACAGATCCCAGCGTTTCCTGTTGAGAAGGAGAGCTGGCCTGATTGAAGTAACGGGCAATGTCGCTGAACGTTTCCGGGGACTGTCCGTTCTGACGCATGTTATTTTTCCTCAGGTGATTTAAATCAATCGCACAGTGATGCACAAGTTATACATCACAGATGTGCGTAAGTTATACATCGTAGATGTGCGTAAGTTATACCTTTTTAAAAAACTTGTACAAGATTTTGAGTTTTTAAGATTACAATTTTTGTGCAAAAAGTGCTAAACCTTTTAAAACAGCGTGTTGAGGGGGGGTTACAGCGAGGGAGAAATTGTACCAGAAAGTTGTATCGTTTCAATCCGGGATAGCTCCGACCTGTTGTACAGGTCGGGAGAGTCAGGGGCTGAAATCAGTGCCTGAAATAAATATCATCAGCAGATTCAGAAACGGCGGATTCTGTTGCGACGTTTCCGGACAGCCAGTTTGCCGCACCGGTACGGGAACCGATCGTTTTAAATCCTGATAACCATTGACGCGCATCCTGCATCTGCTCAAGGCGGTACTCGTTGACTTCTGAGCCAGCCATAATCAGCAGTTCTTTAATCAGCAGTTCAACGTTCACTTCCTGACCGGCATTAAACAGGTTCATTGCGGCTTCGCCAATGATGACATTCGCTTTTTCGTCGCTTGAAAAAAACAAAATATCCTCCTGGGTGATTGCGGTAAGTAACTTTAACTCTAGCAAAAAAAATTACTGAATTTAATCAATTCAGCCTATCAATGAGATTATTTTAATTATCCGGATGATATCTCGCGCCTGTTCTGATGCTCTGCAGGCCGACACCCGTCGGGTGGCCGGGTTATCTTTTTTTCTGAGCCGGGAAACGGGTGTTTGCACGCTCTCCTGACGACAATACGATTAAACAGACGGCTACTGCCCCGCTCTGCAGAAAAAAGCGAAAGACAGGGCCAGTTTTCAGACAGGATTAAAAGACTATATATCAGTAGCTTATTTATTTAGCTGACACAACTTCACATTCACCCGCCGACGCTTAAAAAACTTCACATTCCGATGCTGTCAGTAAAATATAGCCTGTGCTATAAAAAATAGCAGAGGCTAATTATGCCTGAAATTTCACCATATCCGGAGATCGCTTCATGGCCCCGATAAAGAAGATGGCTGCGTTCTTAACCGGCGCGCTGCTGATCGCGCTGATGCCCACCAGCAGTAATGCAACAGAGAAATTTAAGATAGTGACCACCTTCACTGTTGTTGCTGACATGGTCAGGAACGTCGCGGGCGAGGCGGCAGAGGTCGTTTCCATCACCCGGCCGGGTGCGGAGATACATGAATATCAGCCTACGCCGGGCGATATTAAGCGGGCTCAGGGTGCGCAATTAATTATGGCAAACGGCCTTAACCTCGAACGCTGGTTTCAGCGTTTCTATCAGCACCTCGACGGCGTGCCGGAAGTGGTGGTTTCCGACGGCATTCAGCCGATTGGCATCGGCGAGGGGCCCTATAACGGGAAACCTAATCCTCACGCCTGGATGTCACCCGACAATGCGCTGATTTACGTTGATAACATCCGGAATGCGCTGATCCAGCATGACCCGGCCCGTGCGGAAACCTATCGCCAGAATGCGGCGGCCTATAAACAAAAAATCAGCGCGGCGCTGGACCCGCTTCGGCAGCAGATTGCGACTATCCCGGAGAATAAACGCTGGCTGGTGACCAGCGAAGGCGCGTTCTCCTATCTGGCCCGTGACCTGGGCATGAAAGAACTCTATCTGTGGCCGATCAATGCTGACCAGCAGGGTTCGCCGCAGCAGGTGAGAAAAGTCATCGACCAGGTCAGGAAACTCAAGATCCCGGCGGTGTTCAGTGAAAGCACCGTCCCGGATAAACCTGCCCGTCAGGTCGCGCGGGAAACCGGTGCGCATTATGGGGGTGTGCTTTATGTCGACTCCTTAAGCACGCCCGATGGCCCCGTGCCGACCTATCTCGATCTGCTCACCGTCACCACCCGCACGCTGGTTCAGGGCATCACGGCGGGAGAAAAAGCAGAATGAGTGAGACTATCGTGGTTTCAGGCGTCACTGTGATTTACCGCAACGGTCATACTGCGCTGCGGGATGCCAGCTTCAGCGTGCCGGGCGGATCGATTGCGGCGCTGGTGGGGGTCAACGGTTCCGGTAAATCGACGCTGTTCAGGGCGCTGATGGGGTTTGTCCGGCTCGCCAGCGGCACAATCTCTGTTCTGGGTATGCCGACCCGCCAGGCGCTGCGTCAGAACCTGGTGGCTTATGTGCCGCAGTCAGAAGAGGTGGACTGGTCTTTTCCGGTGCTGGTGGACGATGTGGTGATGATGGGGCGTTACGGTCACATGGGCCTGCTGCGCCGCCCGACCGCACATGATCAGCAGATTGTCAGTGAGGCGCTGGCGAGGGTGGATATGCTGGCGTACCGGCATCGCCAGATTGGCGAACTCTCTGGCGGACAGAAGAAACGCGTCTTTCTGGCGCGCGCCATCGCCCAGCAGGGCCGGGTCATTCTGCTGGACGAACCTTTTACCGGTGTGGATGTACAGACCGAGGCGCGGATCATCGCCCTGCTGGGCGAGCTGCGCGACGAAGGCAGGACAATGCTGGTCTCGACGCATGATCTGGATTCGATCACCCAATTCTGCGACTACACCGTCATGGTAAAAGGCACCGTTATCGCCAGCGGTCCGACCCTGACCACCTTTACGTCAGCCAACCTTGAGCGCGCCTTCGGCGGCGCGCTGCGCCATTCCGCGGTTAACGGGCTTGTAAATGACATGCAGCCTCTGTCCCGGGCCTCGCAGAAAGGGGAGGCCAGATGATGACGTGGCTTCTGGAACCCTTTGGTTATCACTACATGCTCAATGCGATGTGGGTTGCTGCGATGGTGGGCGCACTCTGCGCGTTTCTCTCCTGCTATCTGATGCTGAAAGGCTGGTCGCTGATCGGTGATGCGCTGTCACACTCGATTGTGCCGGGCGTCGCAGGCGCTTACATGCTGGGGCTGCCGTTTGCGCTGGGCGCGTTTCTCTCCGGTGGGCTGGCGGCGGGCAGTATGCTGTTACTGAATCAGCGCACACGCCTGAAAGAAGATGCGATTATCGGCCTGATCTTCTCTTCCTTCTTTGGTCTTGGCCTGTTTATGGTGTCGCTCAATCCCACGGCGGTGAACATCCAGACTATTGTGCTGGGCAACATTCTGGCGATCGACCCCGCTGACATCCTTCAGCTGGGCCTGATCGGCGGGCTGTCGGGCCTGATCCTGCTGTTTAAATGGAAAGATCTGATGCTGACCTTCTTTGACGAGAATCATGCGCGCGCCGTCGGGCTGCATCCTGAAAGGCTGAAAGTCCTGTTCTTTACGCTGCTGGCGGCGTCGACGGTGGCGGCACTGCAGACCGTCGGGGCGTTTCTGGTGATCTCTCTGGTGGTGACGCCGGGCGCCACGGCGTGGCTGCTCACCGACCGCTTTCCCCGCCTGCTGATCATTGCGGTCGCAATCGGCAGCATCACCAGTTTTCTGGGAGCCTGGGCAAGCTACTATCTGGATGGCGCGACGGGCGGCATTATTGTCGTGGCGCAGACGTTGTTGTTCCTGGTGGCATTTGTGTTTGCCCCGAAACAGGGCTTACTGGCTCAACGCCGTCGTAGCCGCTATCAGAGCGAAAAGGAGCTGGCCGATGTGGATCCTTGAACCTTTCCGGTTTGCTTTTATGAACAGCGCCTTACTGACGGTGCTGATGGTGGCGATCCCCTGTGCCATCCTGTCCGTGTTTCTGGTGCTGAAAGGCTGGGCGCTGATGGGGGATGCCATGAGCCATGCGGTATTCCCCGGCATCGTGCTTGCCTGGATGGCGGGGCTGCCGCTGGCGGCAGGCGCCTTTGTCGCGGGCATATTCTGCGCAGTGGCCAGTGGATTTTTGCAAAACAACAGCCGCATCAAACAGGATACGGTGCTGGGGATCGTCTTCTCAGGCATGTTTGCGGCGGGGCTGATCCTCTACATCGCCGTTAAACCTGACGTGCATCTCGACCATATCCTGTTTGGTAACATGCTCGGCATTACCGGCGCAGACATGATCCAGACTGCGATCATTGCTGTCATTGTCGTAGCCGTAATGGTGCTGAAATGGCGTGACTTTATGCTGTTCAGTTTTGATGCGCAGCAGGCACAGGTTTCGGGATTGCCCACGCGCTGGCTGCATTATGGGCTGCTCTGCATGGTCTCCCTGACGCTTGTCGGAACACTGAAGGCGGTAGGGGTTATCCTGTCGATCTCTCTGCTGATTGCGCCAGGCGCGATTGCGCTCCTGCTCACCCGTCGGTTTTCCCACGCGCTGCTGGTGGCCGTCATCGTTTCCGTGCTGGTGTCGCTAAGCGGGGTTTATCTGTCGTTCTTTATCGACAGCGCACCCGCACCGACCATCGTCGTGCTGTTCGCACTGGTGTTTGTCGTGGCGATGGTCACGGCCGGACGTCAGGCCCGGCCGTCTCAGCCTCAGGTGACAGACGCCGGCCAATAGCTTCTACAGCGCATCAGCCACGATAGCGTATCGCCTCAAGCAGCAGCGAAAAGGCGCGGGTGTGCTGTCGTCGGCTGGGGTAGTAAAGGAAATAGCCCGGAAAAGGTTCACACCACTCATGCAGCACCTGAACCAGACGGCCCTGTTTCAGGTGCTCAGCTACGCTATCCTGCGGAACACAGGCGATCCCCATTCCGCTCAGCGCGGCGTCAATACGCGACGGGAGATGGTTAAAAATTAGCTGCCCCTGCGTTTTGACTCTGATGGGTTTGCCATCACGCATAAATTCCCAGTTATAGAGGCCGCCCAGGGTCGGCAGACGCAGATTGATGCAGTTGTGATGCTGCAGTTCATAGGGCGTTGCCGGTTTGCCATGTTGCTCAAAATAGGCGTGAGTGGCGACCACGCACATATTCCAGTCCGGCCCGATACGCACCGCGACCATATCCTTTTCGACCTGTTCGCCCAGCCGCACGCCCGCGTCGAACCGATCGCTGACGATATCGGTCAGGCTGTTATCCACGGAAAATTCGAGGTTCACATCGGGATAACGCTGCAGAAAGGGTTTCAGGCGCGGCCAGAGCGTGGAGGTGAGCGCATGCTCGCTGGAGGTGATTCGGATAGTGCCCGCGATCTTATCCTGACGTTCGGTGACACCGATCAGCTCTGCTTCGATCTCGCTGAACAGCGGAGCGAGCGTTTTGATCAGCTGCTCACCCGCTTCGGTCGGTGCGACGCTCCGGGTGGTACGCGTCAGCAGTCGGACGTTGAGGCGCGCTTCCAGCCCGCGAATGGCATGGCTTAGGGCAGACTGGGAGACGCCCAGTTTAGCTGCGGCCCGGGTAAAGCTGCGCGCTTCGGCCACGACGACCAGATAAATTAAATCGTTAACGTTTTCTTTCAGCATCGGCTGTGTGACCTGGAAGTAGAGAGAAGCAGGGGGGGCTGAGATCCCTGTGCGGCGATCTGCGTTGCCGACTGAGTGGTTATCAGACCTGAAATTGCTCAGCATTGCACGTTTTGCGGCATCATGATCGCGTTACAGAGAACAGCGAGACAGGGCTTGCTGGGTGCGGGACAGTGCAGGATGAGCAGAGTTGAATCCGGTGGAGCCTGTGCAGATTATCCGGCAGGGCGATGGCACTCATCCGGCAATCAAAGGCAGGCTTACCGATGGGTCGCCTGTGCGGGCATCTGACCATCCTGGCAGCATCGGATGCTGGCGTGATGATCCTGCGGCCTGGAAGGAATTGAATCCTTATTACCCGGCACACCAGTGAGAGTTCCGGCATCCCTGACGCTTATCCTCTGAACCCGCGCAGGTAACCCTCTGCCTGCAAGCTGGTTTTTTCACGAAATTGCGGACGTCGGTGCCTTCCGCTTTTCGAACACCGCGCGGCTTCAGCAGCCACCGTCCGCTATGTGCCAGACGCGGACGTTGTTAAAGTCATTGTCATTTACTTTATAGGATTGAATAATATAATTTAGAATATAAAAAAATGATGGTAAGGTGTAGTCAAATGGAGGCTGTTAAATTTATAAGTAGAATACACTTCAGCTGAGATCAGCAGTTGAAGAGACCGATTGCTGAAATTAGCAAGACGTATTTTAACTAATCTAATAGCCGTTCTCAATGAATAAAGTAAGGGTAAATGATGCCATTGACAGATGCAGATATTAATGAATGTGGGGAAAGATATCTACGAGAATATGATCGATATCAAAAAATGGCAGAGATCGCATATCAAAAATGCTACGACATAGTGCATAAAAAATTAACGGTTCGAGCAACAGTCCAAAGACGTGCGAAATCTCAAAAAAGTTTTGTTGATAAATTAAGGAAAAGCGAATATAGAAATAAATTCAATTCTGTGGATGAGGTTTTTTCAGGCATCAGCGATTTAGCGGGGGTAAGAATTGCGACCTATCTTGAATCAGATAGACAGCAAGTTGTAGATGAAATAACTAATTCTTTCGTTGGAAAGAATGACGATGTTCCAGTAATAGAAAGAATAGATCGAAACGAAAAATATAGGCATTATCGAGCCACACACTGCCAGGTTTATCTTCCTGAAGAAGACCTGTCAGGTACTAACGAAAATTTAAAAGGAACAACTTGTGAAATACAAGTTTGTAGTCTCCTTGCTCATGTGTTTAATGAAATTGAACATGATCTTCAGTATAAGCCTCTCAGCGGGGAATTGTCTCCTTCAGAAAAAGAATTTATTGATCAGCTAGGCTCGCTTACTAAAGCTGGAGATTATACAATAAAGTGGCTGCTTGCAAAAACAGAAGAAAGGCTTAGCCATAGAACTGGTGAGTTTGATGATGTCTACGACTTTGTTGTCAGAATGAGAAAGGATTTTACATACAGTAAAAATTTTCCAAGTAATGCTGGGCAATTATATGAAGAATTAGAGTCATTAGGCTTGAAATCACCAGAAGCAATCCGTGAGGCTATTACAAATTCAGACGGTGATTTGAATAATATTTGTATTGAAGCATTTAATGAATTGAAAGAGTATGAAAAGCAAACTAATAGAATTTTACTCGAAGATGAAAGTTCTGACTTACTACTCGTTGGATTGCTTAAAGTAAAGGTGGATGAGATCCTTAAAAGACATCCTATGGGAAGAGGAAAGGGACGGCCATCTAGGCTTGCATTAATAGCTAAAAGCTATAAAGAAATGCAAGAGAGATAAATTAAAAATGACTATAGTACTAATATTTTATTAAGAACTTTACATCTGTTTTCCGCTCATAACAGACCATCAAACGTCACCGAATGTCCGCTTTGTGCAAGATGCGGACATGGGTGTTTTACCGGAATTAAGCGCCTTTCAATGCACTGAATTCAGCAGGGCTGGATGAATCTTTGCAGAGTATGTCGATGATTAAATCGTGGGGAAAGATAGTTTCGCTGGTATCTTCAAGCTCCTTCAATGTCCACCAGTGATGCTTTTTAATAACTTGCTTTTCATTTTCACTCCATCCTGAGTCGTCGACATCACGCTTTTCAGCATGGATGATAAAGAAATGCTCTTCAGCATGAACGGTCTCTCCGTCAGGCAGCTGCATAGGAAAAGTTCGGGATGCCACCACCGCTCCAGCGGAATCTCTTTTTAACCCGGTCTCTTCCAGCAGCTCCCTGAGCGCTGCCTGTTCGAAGGATTCATTATGTTCAAGCCCACCGCCAGGCGTCGCCCAGTAGGACATGCCGCTTAATGCGTCATTTTCGTGGGAAAAATTAAACAGCAAAACATTTTTGTCAGGTGAAACAATAATTAACCGAGATGACTGACGAGTACGCATGAAGCATCCTTCTGATGCTGTAAAAGCTGATTTCCGTTTCGCTATTCAACCATAAACAGCCGCCTGAATCTTTCAGAACGAGCCCTCAAAATTAATAAGACGTTTAGTTCGTTAGACATTCACCCTGGTATGACAACGTCCGCTTTTCGCCCATAGCGGACGTTGGCTGGCCTGCCCGCTCAGTACCAGAAGCGGGCAGGGGTAAGCGGGTTCATGCTGCGGGGAGACTTCTCCCCTTCAGTCCGCACCTGTCCGGCCTGGATGCCCGATAACATCTATCTGCTTTCGGTTTTTGCAAAACAGCTGTTCAGGCTTTTCAGCACTTCATTGATTCCTCTACTTACAATCCGATCCTCCCGCATAACGGCTCCGAGCGTCCGGTGAAGAGAGGGCGTCACAGGGTAAATATCGAGCCCCGATCTTTCTTCAATGGATGCAACGGACATCCGGGGAACAATGCTGTAGCCAAGACCAGCACGGACCATTCTTTTAACCGCCTCGATACTGCCAAGCTCCATGACCGGGCAGGCCACATGTCCCGCCTCACGGAACCAGTGGTCAATCAGGGCGCGTGTTCCGCTCCCCGGTTCAAAAATGATCAAGGGCAGCGGCAGCAAGGCGCCCGGCGTCCAGATTTTCGCGCTCAGCGCCGCGACATCCTTTTCCATGATGACGACGAACTCATCCCTACCCAGCGGGGTAATGCTCAGATTTTTACCGGTGGCTGGCAGCGTCACCAGGCCAATATCTATACGATTTTCCTCTACGGCCCGTACAATTTCGGACGTGTTGCCTGTGCGTACGTCCACCTTCAGCAGGGGATGAGCCTGTCGCAGCTGCTGCAGTAAGGGAGGCAGCAGATGAATACAGGCCGTTGCGCCTGTGCCGACAGTCACTGTGCCGCTTATCTCGCTGGAGTGCAGGCACACCGATTCAACCGCTGTACTGACCGCAGCATCAATTTTCAGGCTGTGTTCAACCAGCGTCAGCCCGGCAGGTGTGGGCCTGACTCCCCGGCTGGTGCGCTCAATCAGCCGGACCTGAAGCGCCTGCTCCAGTTGTCTGATCTGCAGGCTCACTGCAGGCTGTGACAGACCCAGTGCCTCAGCCGCTCCGGAGAAACTGCCCCGGCTGATGACCAGTCTGAAAGTAGCAAGGTGATCGAGGTTCAGGTTAGCCATACCAAAATTTTCCTTATGCCGCTGATAAGTCCTGCTGACTGCCTCAAATTATTCATCCGGGTTAGTCTCCGCTTCTGACCTGAAAGGAGCCGTACCGATGGAAATAACCGAAGCAGATGAACGACATATTCCTGCCATCCAGCAGATTTATGCTTATCACGTATTGCATGGCACTGCCACTTTTGAGACCGAACCGCCGGACGTGGCTGAAATAACAGCCCGTATGAAAAAGTTGCGTGCAGCAGGATTACCCTGGTTTGTGGCGGTTGAGGCGGGCAGTGTCAGCGGATACTGCTACCTGTCACGCTATCGTGAACGGCATGCATACAGGTTCACCCTGGAGGACTCTGTATATATTGCCCCCGGCAGCCAGGGACAGGGGATCGGAAAAAAGTTGTTATCAAGTGCGGTTGCCTGGGCAGAGGCTAAGGGCTTCCGTCAGCTCGTGGCCGTGGTGGGAAACAGCGAAAATACCGCCTCTCTTGCCCTGCATTGTGCGGCAGGCTTCAGCATGACAGGGACCCTTAAATCCGTAGGATTCAAGCATGGACGCTGGCTCGATACGGTCATCCTGCAGCGTACGCTCGGGCAGGGGAACGCCACATTGCCGGAGTGCGCAGGTTGAGTGACGGGCATCTGACAGGACGCACCCTTTTCTGCATTGGCATGACGCAGCTTATCAACTGGGGTATTACCTTCTATATGCCGGGCGTCTTCGGGACTGCCATCATGGCGGAGACAGGCTGGTCGCCGGTTGTGACCTTCTTCGGGTTGACTATTGCCATGCTCGTTATGGGGCTTGTGTCGCCGCTCACCGGCCCCCTGATCGCCCGTACCGGCGGACGAACAATGATGATGGCGGGTACTTTCGCCATTATCCTCGGTTGTTTTCTGATGGCGTTTACCCGTTCAACCACATCGTGGGTGGCCGTCTGGCTTCTGATGGGAGCCGGTATGCGACTCGCTCTGTATGATGCCGCGTTTGCTCTGCTTGTGGAGATTACTGGCGCAGCGGCCCGCCGGGCGGTCGCCCTGGTTACATTACTGGGTGGACTCGCTTCAGCCCTGTTCTGGCCTGCTGGCGCTGCGCTACTGCATGTTACCGACTGGCGGCATGCTCTTATCGTTTACGGTTGTGCGGGCATCGTCAGCCTGCTTCTCCTGTCCACCGTTCCGGCAGGGCACCGGCGTAACCCTTTCGTTACCGGGCAGTCCGCGCGTGCGACAAGCGGAACAGCAGAAGAGCGAAAAGCATCCGTCAGCGGCCTGTGGTACGCCACGCTGATAGCACTGATGAGCTTTGTTTCCACCGGCGTATCCACTCATTTTCCTCAGATACTGGCCGCCTGGGGCATGTCCGCCATGACCGGCATGTTGTGGGGGGTGGGGCAGGTGAGCGCCCGACTGCTGGACGTTGCTTCTGGCGCACGAACCTCTGCTGTCCGTCTGAATCTGATTATCGGTATTCTTCTGCCACTCTGCTTTCTGGCCGGGCTGGCGGGGAACGTGAATCCTGTGGCTGCAGCCATCTTTGTTCTGAGTTACGGCGCTGTGAACGGACTGAGCACGGTAGTAAAGGCCGTACTCCCGCTGGTACTGTTTGAGCCGCAGCAGTATGCCCGCAGGACAGGCATACTGCTGTCACCCGCTTTTTTCCTCGCGGCGATCGCCCCGTCAGTTTACGCCATGCTGCTGGAGCGATACGGGATACCCGGTACGCTGCTTTTATCTGCCATCCTTACCCTGTTCATCACGGCGATCTCTGTCGTGATCGGGCGTCGCCACCCCGCCTCCGCTGAACAGCGCCGGGATAAGATCGCTACATCCCGTCCGCAGAAAAACAGGTGACTCAACGCCGTTAACCGGAAGCGTATGAAAAAGCTGGCCTCTGTTTTTGCCTCTCCCTTCCGCTGGCAGCACACTGAAAAATCAGTGGCTGATCCGGTTTCCGTGTTCATCAATGACTTTTTCGCCGTCCTCTTTGGTAAATGCTCCCTGCTGCGGGTCGGGCAGAATATCCAGAACCGCTTCAGACGGACGACAGAGTCTTGTGCCGAGCGGCGTCACCACCACCGGACGGTTGATAAGGATGGGGTGAGCCAGCATTGCATTCAGCAGTTCGTCATCGCTGAACCGATCTTCTGCCAGCCCCAGTTGCTCATACGGCTCTGTGTTTTTGCGCAGCAGGGCGCGAGGGCGGATACCCATATCAGCTATCAGCTTTTTAAGCGCGTCCCGGGAGGGGGGTGTCTCCAGATATAAAATCACTGCTGGCTCCGCGCCACTGTTGCGGATAAGCGCCAGGGTATTACGCGACGTTCCACAGGCCGGGTTGTGGTAAATGGTGATATCACTCATAAACGGTACTCCGTTACGGGTCTGCGCAGAGGCTGCCCTGGTGTTGTGGTTAAACAGACAGTCACAGGACCAGCGCAGTCCCGATAATCGCACTCCAGCCCATGCTGACTGCTTTTTATCTTCAGCGTCAGCAATATTTACAACACGGGTGCTAATCTTATCAGGACAGAAAAGTTTATTAAGCATGGGGAGTGGATGCGAAAGCGCGAAGCAGAAATAGACATCGGGGCCGACCACATAATTATCGAGCGGCGTTATCGGGCGCTGGGTGCGCTGAACGATTTACTGATAGCGATATGGTTTTTCATCGGCAGTATTTTCTTCTTTTACGACTCCCTGATGACTGACGGAACGTGGTTATTTGTGGCGGGCAGCCTGCAGTTGCTGCTGCGGCCGGTTATTACACTGGTCGAGCTCATCCATGTCCGCAAGGCCTATGCGAGGGAATAGGTTTTCTCTGGTCAGTCGTTACTAATCAACAGACGCTCTGCTGCATTTAAAGCGTGGGGCACTGAGGCCCCACGATGCGTGCATTAAGGCGTCTTACAAACGATTACTCAGGCAACGCGTATACCACGACCTGATCGCCCACCTGATCTTTCAGGATGGTGTTGCCCCCCGCGACGAAAGCAACATACTGACGACCTTTATACTCGTAGATTGAAGGGTTTGCTACGGCAGGGGCTTCGGCCTGATCAGACCACAGTTCCTCACCGTTATCCACCGAGTAGGCACGGACTTTGGCATCCATTGAGGCGCCAATGAAAACCACACCGCCAGCCGTCACGGCGGGGCCGCCGATGGTGGGTGAACCCCAGCTTTCCGGCATAAAGAAGCCATACTGCTGCGATGCCCCCACCGGGCGACGCCATTTTACATCACCCGTATGCATGTCGATCGCCACCATTTCACCAAAGGGCGGCTGCCAGCATGGCATCCCCAGCCAGTTATTTGCCACCATCAGACGCAGGCCATAAGGCGCCCCTTCCTGCGGTGCAAAACCGTTTTCATTACCGGAACCACTGTCCGCTTTTTCGTAGTCTTTGCGGTTATAAAGCTTCACGTACTGCACAATGTGTGAGGTATTGACGATCGCAATCTGTTTCTGCGGATCGAACGCTACGCCGCCCCACTGGACGCCTCCGGCACTGTCGGGATAGGTCAGCGCGCCTTCACCTTTGGTGGTTGGCGGCGTGTACATACCCTCATAGGTCAGCTTATCCCACAGTCTTGAACACTGACCTGCACCCACCACATCCGCCAGTTTCCAGATCGCGGGCTTTTTCGATTGATCGAGCAGCGGCGCAGGTTTCGTCGGGAAGGGCTGTGTTGGCGAGAGCATTTCGCCCTGTACGGAACCATCACCCTGCGGCACCGGACGCTCTTCAATCGGCCAGACATCCTCGCCCGTCAGACGGTTCACTACAAACAGGAAACCCTGCTTGGTCGCCTGAATCAGTGCCGGGATCTGCTTGCCGTTTACGGTAATATCCATCAGCGTCGGTGCTGAGTTGATATCGTAATCCCATACATCGTGATGCACCCACTGACGAGACCAGACAACGCGACCGGTATTGATATCCAGCGCGGTGGTCGAGGTGCCGAGTGGAATCGGATCGACGCGGTTACCGCCCCAGTAGTTGGGGGAAGGGGACGACACGGGCAGATAAACCAGACCGTGCGCCTCGTCAGCGGACATATGGGTCCAGACGTTGGCCGTACCGGTACGTTCACGGATTGCTGCCGGGATCGCTTCAAATACCCATTCGCGCTTGCCGGTCTGTGCGTTAACGGCAAACACGGTGCCCGGAGGCGCTTCAGCATAGGCCCAGTCTTTACCCGCCCAGCCTATCAGGACGTGGTTGCCAACAACCGTTGGCGGCTGCAACACGGATAGCGGGTATTTAGCATTAATCGTGTTCCATTGATTAAGATTCAGGACGCCATTATCAGCAAAATCCGTGCACGGCTTACCGGAGTCGGCATCCAGTGCAAACAGCTTGCCGTCAACGGTACCCATATAGACAATCTTCTGACACGCCTGCCCGGCAACCGGATTTTTTGCCTGCCAGTAAGAGACGCCCCGGTTTTTCAGTACCGGCTGCGTCAGAGCTTTGCGCGGAGATTTTGTATCATAGTGCCACTTCTCTTTACCTGTGCCTGGATCCAATGCAATCAGGCGATCGAAAGGGGTTCCGATATAAATCGTCTCATTGGCAAAGATAGGCGTGGCCGACCAGACGGTGGCTGGCGTGTCGCCTTTACCATCTGAGACATCGCCGGTATGAAACTCCCAGACTTTTTTTAATTTGCTGACGTTTTCAGCCGTAATCTGCTTAAGAGGGCTGTATTTCTGTGCGTTGAGCTGACCATGAAAGCTGTCCCAGGTGGCAGTCGCAGGCACCAGCGGGGAGCCTGTCTGAGGGGCAGAATCGACTTTCTCTCCATCGCGCTTGCCGGTTGAGGCTTCGCTACTGGTTTTTGTCGTTCCCGGCGATTGTTGGTCGGCCGCGTCCACGTTCAGTTTTTCCTGCGTCCCCATAGAGGCTTCAGCGGCTTTATCCTGCGCCTGCGACATCAGCGGGGTGAGAAGCAGAGCCAGTGCCGTCATGCTGACTTTCATGGTTGAGTATTTGTTATGCACGGGCGGATCCTCAGGCTCTGGCGCGATGATTAGGGGCAACGGGGTTGCGGCTCAGCATAATCAGACCTATCAGGCCGATCACCATCGCGGCTGTAATGAGGTACTGATGCAACAGCGCGGCTGCAAAACCGATACCCGACAACAGCACTACAGTCATAATAATTAACGAAGTGCGCATGCCCCGACGGGATACGCCACGTAACAGAAGCGCCAGGAGCGCCAGCACGGCGCTGGCGATGGCGACACCCAGCGCACCGATGGTGCCGGTAACACCGGTGAGTGGCGTCAGCCATGCGTACAGCGCGACCGAGAAGCCAATCACGCCTGCCAGCAGCAGCAGTAAGCTACCCATGCGTGAAGATTGAGAGTGCAACATCGTAGGAAGTCCCCTGAGAAAATGAGTCGTTAATAAGGTCTGAGGCAGGGTTATGCCGCTCTTTTATGCACAAGGTAATGACGGAAAACCCAACGGGACGCGAAAAGCAGCGGCAAAGCGCAATAAACGTCACTGAGTATAGAAGATGATTTTCCCCTGGATCGTTCAAAGTGACAGGGAACGTTTTTTTGCGGGTGTAAAACAGTGAGAAGGCGGGTCAGGCTGTGGGTATCAACATGACGCTGCTGAAGGAAATCGGGGCTGCGATAATCTCTTCACGCGCGCTCAGCGCTTTATCGTCGTCAGCAGGCAAGCCGTACAGCGGTGCGACAGCAGAAGTTAATAATAGATTGATGCGATTTAATAACTGAGGAGGATTAGGCCGGCGAACCGGCCTCAGGCATGATCAGATGGCGCAATAAACGCGCGCTTCACGAGGCGTGTAGATGCCAAACGTCACTACGCTCAGTAAGCCATTAACAAACGTCTGCTGCACTTCAACCCGATTAACTTTTTCCTGGCCGCCGCACACCTGCGCTGCATCAATGCTCTTACGCTGACCGATACCTGAAACAAAGAACGGCTGGCTGGTGGTTTTTGTCGCCGCGCCAACCTGATTCTGTTTCATTACGAAAGTCTGCTGCGCACAGCCGGTTAAACTCAGAGCCAGTACTGCCGCAACACAAAGCTTGTTCATAAATATCCTTATCGCTTGAAATAAAAAAAATGCTGAGTGAAATCATCACTCAGCCAGCAATCAGGTTATCGGCAACAAAAGCGAAAACATGAGAAAAAAATTTTTAAGTACGCCTGACAGGTACGTTTTGCCGAAGAGTGCAGTAATAAAAAAAGCCGCTGCTCAGCAGGGGCTTTTTATGTTTACCGCGGCGTCTTCGCTTTCACTATAAGTATATATCTGTATGCTGCTAGCAAGGTTGCAACAGAAAACGCTGTAATTCAGCCGTGACTTCTTTTGGATTTTCCTCGGCCATATGGTGACCACTGGCTATAGCTCTTTTTGAAGAACCAGCATGATCAAACTGATCAGCTGGCTTTGACGATTGACCGAACCCCCGCAAATCAGGACATACCACGGTAAATGATTTAGCCAGCTCGGGAGCCACTTTTGACCAGGTTACATGTGTACGAGGGTGTCCATGTAATAACAGAACAGGTGGTCCGATCCCCCCAAATCGCACATTGAGTTCTGCTTCTGAAAGGCTGACTCGTGTATGTGTAAATCCTTCAAACATATGCTGACTCCCACGGTAATAGGTGGGGATAATTATAGGCCGCTGTTTAGTCCGACACTTTGCTACGTAAGGGCTCAGCATATTCACCCCTAATGGCAAAGCTGGTAATGCATCGCAAGAAGGCGTTTTGGGAAAAAATTTAAAATGAATGTCCGCTTCTCGCTCATCGCTGACCTTCAACGCTTAACTATTTAACCGGCGCAAGCAGCGCACTCATCTGCGCATACTCTACTAATCGTTATTGATGCATTCTGTTCCAGGGCATTTTTAACAGTAAATTTGCCATGCCACAGATACCGCTGACGCCTGCAAAAAGTAATCCCGCGCCGGTAAAGCCAGCGAGTAAAAACAGACGGCTGTCTATGCTGTAACCCAGAACAACCCCGGTAAGAATCAGTGTGCCTGCAACAATCTGGACCTGCCTCATAATTGGCAAGGGTTGCTTCTTGTCTTCCACCACCGGGAGGCTGGCGCGCCTCCAGGCATTAATGCCACCCGCCAGTATCAACGCGGGTACCGGGCCTGCTGCGGCCATGAGCGAACGGGCATTCTGAGCCGTGCGACCGCCTGACAGACAGTGAAAGATGAGAGGCCGTCCCTCTGGATTCTCTATCGTTTTACCTGCCTGGATATCGGTCAGGGGAAAGGAACGCGCACCAGGAATGTGTTCACGCAGATATTCTGAGGTATCGCGGATATCAATGAGCAACGCCCCATGCTCAATCAGTGTTTTAGCCTTTTCGGGTGTAACAGATTCCGGACTCATCTGAACTCCTCTGGACAATAGATCGCTTTTAGCGTGGAGATAACTTTTTTCACCGCCTCATCTTTGATGAAGTAGTTCATTCTCTGCGCCACTCTTTCAGATGCAATGACGCCATCCTCTTTCATCTTCGCCAGATGCTGAGAGGTTGCCGAGGGCGAAAGGCCGGTCAGCTGACTCAGCTCACCTGATGAGGTGCCAGGCTTCTCGATAAGCACGCAGAGGATCAGCAGCCGACGGGGGTGGCTCATCGACTTAAGCAGGGTAGTTGCGCGCGAGGCGCTTTCCTGTAGCTGTAAAGGAGTGTTCATCTCTTTATTTTAGTTAAATCTAAATTTAGTAAAATCTAAAATAAACTGCATTTTCCTGCAAGCAAAAATTGAGGAAACCGGGACGTTCCCTGGCGATCACATCAGTCAACTTCCGCTCCCATTCCTGTCCCGCTCTTTACGGTCAAATACCTATCCGCAGTGCCGGCAGAAACCCTGGAGAAAAGATCCGCATTCCGCCCGAAGCAGGGCGCTGGCGCGTTTTCACGGTGCTTTCCGCTTCGGATAACGCTGACTTTTACCGACCCTGCCACCAGATTGCCAAAAAGCTGCTAAACCTTATGACAGAGATACGCGCGTAAAGATTAGGGTTATCACCATTTCCCCGATTTCACTCCCGTCAGAGACACACCAAAAAAATTACATCTTTTAGCCCCCAACAATGGGAAGCAGACAATGTCGGAAAAAATATCGCTAACAATGCAGGTCAATGGTCAGCCGCACCCGATGCAGGTCGATCCCCGGGTCACCTTACTTGATGCATTGCGTGAGCATCTCAACCTGACTGGCACCAAAAAAGGGTGCGATCAAGGGCAGTGCGGCGCCTGTACCGTACTGGTTAACGGCCAGCGGGTGCTGAGCTGTCTGACGCTGGCAGTCCAGGCCGAGGGTGCTGAAGTCACCAGTATTGAAGGGCTGGCCTCTGCGGAGGGAGAACTGCATCCGGTGCAGCGCTGCTTTATGGAAAACGATGCTTTCCAGTGCGGCTACTGCACACCCGGCCAGATTATGTCCGCCGTCGCCTGCATCAAAGAGGGACATGCCGGTTCGGACGATGAGATCCGTGAATATATGAGCGGCAACCTCTGCCGCTGCGGGGCCTATCCGCATATCGTGGATGCCATCAGACAGGCTGCGGCTGAAATGGCGAAGGAGTCCGTATGAATGAATTCAGCTGGAAAACCGCCCACTCGCCTGAAGAGGCGGCCACTCTGAAGCAGCAGTCAGGCAGTCAGCTGCTGGCGGGCGGTACCACGCAGCTCGATTTGATGAAGTGCGGCGTCTTTACGCCGCCGCAGCTTATCGGCATCACCGGGTTAAGCGCGCTTAAAAGCCTGCAGTTTGATGACCAGAAGATCACCGCCGGTGCGCTGGTGACCATGAGCCAGCTGGCCGATCATCCTGACTGCCAGCAGAACGCGCCAGCTATCTACGGCAGCCTCTGGCAGGCGGCGTCACCTCAGATCCGAAATATGGCGACGCTGGGCGGCAATTTACGCCAGCGCACCCGCTGTAATTACTACCGCGATCCGGCGACGTTTTCAGCCTGTAACAAACGTCAGCCTGGTTCCGGCTGCGCCGCCCTTGATGGCGTCAACAGCAATCATGCCATTCTGGGGGCCAGCAATAGCTGCATCGCTGTCTATCCTGGGGATCTGGCCGTTGCGCTGGTGGCGTTTGACGCCACTGTCGTGTTGCAGAACGCACAGGGCGACACGCGCCGGGTGGCGATGGATGATTTCTTCCTGCTGCCGGGCGACACGCCGGACCGTGAACACGATCTGCGCGACGATGAGATCATCGTTGCTATCGAAGTGCCACAGACAGATGCACTGCGCCACTCTCACTACCTCAAGGTTCGCGATCGCAGCTCCTATGAGTTTGCGGCAGCCAGCGCGGCGGCGGGCTTCACGCTGGAGAATGGCGTGATGCGTCAGGTGCACATCGCGCTGGGCGGTGTGGCGACCAAACCCTGGCGGGCCAGGTCGGTCGAGCAGGCGCTGGAGGGCCAGCCGTTCAATGAAGAGAGGGTGTTCCAGGCCGCAGAGCTGATTACGCAGGAAACGCAGGCGCTGACACATAACGCTTACAAAGTGAAACTGGCGCCGCGTGTGATTGCACGCGCGCTGATGGCAGCAGGAGAAACCGCATGAGTGACCTGAACGACACATCACGTCAGGAGTTAACGGAGCCGGCCAGCGCCGTTCAGGGGCTGGGCGCGGTGCGCTCGCGCGGTGACGGTAAAGTTAAAGTGACCGGTGAGGCGCGCTATGCGGTCGAACATCAACCGGACAATCCGCTCTATGGCGTGGTGATCCAGTCCACCGTCGCCAGCGGCCGCATCAGCCGCATGTCCACGGATAAAGCGCAGCAGGCTGCGGGCGTGGTGGCGGTTTATACCCACCTTAATCCGCTGAAGATCATCAGGCCCACCGCTATTGCGGACGGCGGCGCGGCGCAGTCAACCTACACCCCGATCCAGGACGATAAGATTATTCACAACGGCCAGAACATCGGTCTGGTGGTGGCCGAGACCTTTGAGCAGGCCACCTGGGCCGCCTCACTGGTGGAGATTGAGTATGAAACCGACTACGCGCTGATTTTCGCCACCGATGAGGGCGTTGAGCCGAAACCGGTATCGAAACAGGATATCGACATGGGCGATGCGCAGAAGGCCATGCAGCAGGCCGACGTGCGCCTCAGCGAACGCTATACCACGCCGCGTGAATACAACATGCCGATGGAGCCGCACGCCTGTGTAGCCTGCTGGCAGGATGGCCGCATGACCGTCTGGGAACCCAGCCAGTGGGTCGCCGGTGCGCAAGTGGAGATCGCTGAATGGATGGGCATTGATGTTGAAAGCGTACGGATTATCTCGCCCTACGTCGGCGGCGGATTTGGCTCCAAGCCAGTACCCTACACGCACGTCGCGCTGGCCAGCGTGGCGTCGCGCGCGCTGAATCGCCCGATCAAAGTCTCGCTGACCCGTCCACAGACCTTTACCGGTCTCGGCGGCCGTCCGGCCACCTCGCAGCAGCTGGAGCTGGGTGCTTCGCGTGACGGCAGGATTCAGGCGATTATCCAGCGCAGCTTCAGCGAAACCTCACTGATTGATGTCTTTGCCGAGAACTGCAGTAAGGTCACCGCCCGCATGTATGCGGTGGAGAACGTCTCCGCGCAGCATGAAGTCCGGCCAATCAACACGGTCACGCCGGGCTGGATGCGTGCGCCGGGCGAAAATCCGAGCGCCTTTGGTCTGGAGGTGGCGATGGATGAGATGGCCTATGCACTCGACATCGATCCGCTGGAACTGCGTCTGCGCAACTGGGCGGACAAAGATTATCAGCTCGACCTGCCGTGGAGTTCGCGACGCCTGAAAGAAGCCTACCAGAAAGGAGCTGAGGCCTTTGGCTGGGATCAGCGGATCATGGCACCGCGCTCAATGCGCGAAGGGCGTGAGCTGATTGGCTGGGGCATGGCCTCCGGCACCTATCCGGTCAACAAACTGCCAGCCGAGGCAAAAGTCATCCTGACGCCAGAGGGCAGGTTTATTGTTCAGTGTGCTGGCGCAGATATCGGCACCGGCACCTACACCATTCTGGCGCAGACCGCGGCCGACATCCTGAACGTGGCGTCGACCGCTATTGCGGTGGAGCTGGGGGATACCGCGCTGCCGCGTGCGGGGGTGGCAGGAGGGTCGCAGCTGGCGGGCAACGTAACCGCCGCCGTGGATGATACCGCCAGACGCATGCGCGACCAGTTGCTGAAGCTGGCCAGCGAACTGCCGCAGTCACCCCTTAAAGGCACGCCGGTTTCTGCGCTGACCTTAAAAGGCGACGGCGTGCAGGGTCAGGGCAGTGACCAGCGCCTTTCGTTTGTGCAACTGGCCTCCCTGGCACCGGTGGAGAGCCTGACGGTCAAAGGCGGCACCTTCCCGGAGGAGATGTCGCAGGAAGAACGCGACAAAATGGTGCGTAATCTGAACGACATGAGTCGCCCGGAGAAATTTTCTGCCCACAGCTGGAGCGCGCACTTTGTGGAAGTGCGGGTCGATGAAGATTTCGGCACTATCCGGGTAAAACGGATGGTGGCGGCGCTGGACAGCGGCCGTCTCTACAACCCTAAACTGGCGCGCAGCCAGTGGATAGGCGGCATGATCATGGGCGTCGGCCAGGCTTTAATGGAAGAGGGCATTGTCGATCCGCGCAATGGCCGGGTGATCAACAACAATCTGGCGGATTACCTGGTGCCGGTGAACGGGGACATCCCGGAGATCATCACGATTAACGTCGGCGAGCCGGACTTCGAGGCGACCACGATGGGCGGCAAACCGGTGGGTGAGCTGGGGATTGTGGGCGTGGCAGCCGCAATCAGTAATGCGGTGTTCCATGCGACCGGTAAGCGGGTGCGCGATCTGCCGATTACCCTCGACAAGCTTATCTGATCGGATGGCTGACCCGTAATGACGGATCAGCCTCAAAGGATGCGGGCGCTGACCGGAGTCTGCGCCCGTTTTTTACGCCAGCCGGAGCAAAACAGTGAAGATAGCGTTAATTGTGCTGGCCGCTGGTCTGAGCCGCCGCTTTCAGCAGCAGGCGGGCGGGCATAAGCTGCTGGCCGACCTGGACGGCAAACCGGTGCTGCAACGGACCCTGGAGCAGGCCGCCGCAAGCGGGCTGGACCTCTTTGTGGTGACACGTCCCGACGCATCGGCAATACATGCGCTCTGCAACCGGGCCAGGCTGGTCGTGTGCGACAGCGGCGGGCTGGGTGAATCCATCGCCGCAGGCGTACGTGCCAGCCGTCACTATGATGGCTGGCTGATTGCGCTGGGGGATATGCCGTTTGTGACGCCGGAAAGTTACCGCGCCGTTGGCCGTGCGCTGGCGGAGGCGTTGATAGTCAGGCCGTGGATTGAAGGCAGGCCGGGTCATCCGGTGGGCTTTCAGCGCCACTGCTATCCGACGCTGAGCACCTTACAGGGCGACGCCGGACCGCAGGCGATGGTCAGTGCCGCCGCCGTACGATTGCCCCTTCAGGATCGTGGCTGTCTGTATGACATCGATCTGCCCGCCGATCTGCACTTAATCAAGGAATTTTCATGATAACGCTGGATCAACGTGTCATTAATGCGGCACTCAGCAGTTGTCAGGCAGGCCAGACAGTCTGGCTCTGCACGGTGCTGCGCACCTATGGCTCATCGCCGCGTGCGCCCGGCACCCTGATGACGGTCAACGAGAGCGGGGAGTATTGCGGTTCGCTGTCGGGCGGCTGCATTGAAGAGGATTTTCTGGCGCAGCTGGCGGCGGGGGCCTATCGCGCCACCAGTCAGCGGGTACGCTATGGCGAAGGCGGGATCCGCCCGGACGTGCGGCTGCCGTGCGGCGGCAGCCTGGAGATTGTGATTGAGTGCCTGCCGCCTGACGACACCACGCTGGCGCTGCTCACGGCGATGCAGGCCGCGCTGCGAGGCGACCAGCCTGTGGTCAGAATCATCCGCCCCGGCGAGCGCGCGCAGTGGGAAGCGATCGCAACCGACAGGCGACTGCCCGCGCTGGATGCCAGCGAGGAGCAGCTGCTTCTGCCAGTTGGTGCGATCCCGGAACTGCTGATAGCGGGCTACTCCAGTGTGGCGCATGAGTGTATCCGGCTCGGGCAGATGCTGGGCTTTCATGTCCGGGTCTGTGAACACCGGCCGGAGAAGCTGGCGGAGCTGGAGACGCATTTCAGCGGGGCGGATAACGTGACGCTGGTTTCACAGCATCCGGCGCGCTGGCTGGAGCTGAACGGGGCGCACGCCGCGGTGGCGATTGTGGCGCTGACGCACGATCCGCGCATTGACGATCTGACGATGATGGAAGCGATCGCCACCCCCGCCTTTTACATCGGCATTATGGGTTCGGCGAAAAACAGCGAGAAACGGCGGGCGCGGCTGCAACATATTGCCGGTATGGAGAGCCGCGAACTGGACCGCATCCATGCGCCCATCGGTCTGCCTATCGGCAGCAAAACCCCGGCGGAGATTGCGCTGTCGGTCATGGCCGATATTGTCCGGGTGAAAAATGCGGCTCCGTCAGCCGCCTGATGCGGTTGGGGAGGAGGGCGGCAGCCGGTAGAGATAGCTGCCCGTTAACGGAACCGGCAGGAATTCACGGAACATCTGCCGCAGGGTCTGCTCAGGATCGACGTCAGGGAAAAGCTGCGGGTAGAGCGTGGTGGCAAAGAACTCCGTCGCCACGACGTGCCAGGGGCTCAGATAGAAGTTATGCCAGAGGGCTGCGGCGTGACCGTTTTTCAGTGCCGTCAGCTGCTTCAGCGCGTTCTGCTGACCCGTCAGCGTCAGCAGGCTTTCACGGGTCTGCGCCGGGGTGACGGCCGGGCCGAGCTTCAGCGCGCTCGTTTCACCGATGCTGCCGGTGCCGGTTGCGAAGTAGAAGTTCGGCTGCGCGGCAATCACGCTCTCCTCGCTCAGTCGGCCAAATACCCCTTTAACCTGCTGGCTGGCGATATTCTCGCCACCGGCAAAGCGCAGCAGCTCGCCCAGACTGCCGTTCACTGAGGTCACGCAGCATTCGCTGCGCCGCCCCAGATGCAGCTGCAGCAGCACGGTGGGTTTAGGGCCGTGATAGTGCGCCAGCCGGTCGCCGATGCGCTGCATATGCGTGCGATAAAACCGGTTAAAGTCAGCGGCCCGATGGGGCTGGTTGAGCATCTCACCCAGCAGCGTCATGCTGCGCTCGGTATTTTTCAGCAGCGCCACCCGCAGATCGATCTTCACCACCGGAATGCGGGCGGCGCTCAGCATCTTCTCCAGCAGGAGACTGTTTTCGCTGCCGCGCGCCAGCTGCGGCAGGATCACCAGATCGGGTTTCAGTGCAATCACCTTTTCCGGGTTCATATCGTTGACCCCGTCCAGACCCAGCGCCGGGATCTGGCTGATTTCGGGAAACTGGCGGGCAAAAATAGCCCAGGTCTGGGGATCATACTTTTTCAGATCCAGCGGCCAGCCCGCAATGTGCTGCAGCGGATTGCCCGGCGTCAGCAGCGCAACGCTGTAGAGCATCCGGCTCTCACCCAGCACAATGCGTTGCGGATGATCGGGGATCGTGACCTGGCGACCGGTGATGTCGGTCAGCGTGCGGGCGTTCACGCCTGAGGCGGTCGCCATCAGGCTGAACAGCAGCAGCGCACGACGCAGTAATTTAAAATTCAACACGGGCCTGTACCATCAGGTTGCGGGTTTCACCTTCACGGACGCGCAGATTGCCGCCGCTTGAACTGTAGTAGTGCTGGTTGAACAGGTTGTTGATGTTCAGACGCAGCTGGGTCTTTTCGCCGAACAGGCGGTTATTCCACGCCACGAAGCTGTCTGCGACAACGTAGTCAGGCAGGGTAAAGCTGTTATCCGGGTCGCCCGCCCGCGTGCCGACATAGCGTGCACCGCCCCCCAGCCGCAGCGAGCCTGGCACGCCGCTGATCTGCAGCTCATGGCTCAGGTAGAGCGCACCGGCATGACGCGGCGCATTCTGCAGGCGATTGCCGTTGTTGTCCGGGTTCACCCTGTCGCTGACGATCTCTGCCTGATCGTAGCTGTAGTTCGCGCTCAGATCCCAGCCGGGGGCGATCTCGCCATTCAGCTCCACTTCGGCTCCGGTGGAACGGGCCTTGTCGATGGGCCGCGTGCTGCCATTGATATTCAGCGACATCGCTTTCTCATCGATCCGGTAGAGCGCCAGGGTGGCGAACAGTTTCGGTGAGAGCTGCCATTTGCTGCCCACTTCCCAGCTGGTGCCCTGTTCCGGCTTGCCGACGTTGCCCTCATCATCCACATCGGTTGATGGCGTAAACGACTTGCTGACACTGGTATAGAACGACAGGTCAGGGGTAAATTTGTAGATCAGTCCGGCCTGCGGCAGAAACTTGTTGCCCTCATCGTTCAGGGTCTCCACCTGCGGATTAAAACCGCGCGAGGCGCGCTGCTCATAGTGCTGGTAACGGCCGCCCAGCACCAGGATCCAGTCAGATGAGAGCGAAATGCTGTCTTTGGCATAGAGCGAACGGCTATGAATACGGTTCAAATTATTGGCGGCGGTGCTGTTTTCCGTGCTGGCGTCCGTAATGGGGGAGAGCTGATCATACGCCGGAGAGAAGTAATTAAACTGGCGATTGACCCGGCCCTGATACTGATGGGCACGATAAGTCTGGTTCATCTCATAATCGGTGCCCACCACCAGCGCGTGTGACATCCCCAGCAGCTCCGGGTTACCCAGCAGATCCCAGCTCACATATTTCGTTTTGTGGTTAAACCCGCGATTGGCATCGGCGCGGCGCGTCACCACGCCGCTGCTGGCATTCACCGCCGTCACCCGCACCTCATTGTTGTCATAACGACGCTGGTTCCAGCCCAGCGTCAGGCGGGTGCGCCACTCGTCATTAAACTGCCACTCATAACTGGCATTCAGGGTCCTGTTGTGGCCCCAGGCGTGATTGGCTTTGTCATCCAGGCGCGATGTATAACCGAGATCGATGGGTTTGCCGTCGATAAAAGCCGTGCCGCGATCGTAAGGAATATCGTAGCGGTAATCGGCGTAGCTGATCAGGAAGCTCGCCTGCTCGCCATACCACTGCAGAGAAGGAGCGACCAGGGTGTGATCGTCGCTGCCGAAATTACGCCAGTAATCCTGATTCTGTTTTTCGGCGATCAGCCGGAAAGCGAAACCGTTGCCCAGCGGCCCGGTGACATCCAGGGAGCCTGCGCCGCCGCCCTCGCTGGCGTAACGTCCGGCAACGCTGGCGTGCCAGCTGTACTGCGGCTTTTTGCTGACCACATTAATGACACCACCCGGATTCTGAATGCCATACAGCAGAGAGGAGGAGCCTTTCAGCACCTCAACCCGTTCGGTGGTGGCATCGAAATTCAGCCCCTGACTGCTGCGGATACCATCGCGGTAGATCGAACCATCCGCATTGCTGCCGAATCCGCGCCGCACAAAGCCATCTTCTGTTCCGGCCAGAGTATTGGCCTCGGCGACGCCGCTGACAAAGCGCATCGCATCCGCCAGCGAGCTGGCCTGATAATCCTCCAGCTGCTGCTGCGTCACCACGCTGACCGACTGCGCCTCATCGAGCCGCGCCGTCGGCATTTTACTGGCGACGCTGCTCTCGCTGGCGCTGTAACGGCCATCTTCACCGGCATTCGCGGTCACTGTCATATCGGCTGAACTGTCGGTAGCGGCATGGACCTGCGGCAGAGTAAGGCTGCTGAGGATCGCCAGAGCAAGGGCGGAGTAGCGAGCCGGACAACGGATAGCTGAACTGTTTTTCATTTTTCTTTTCGTTTCTGAAGCGATTAATGCGCTGCAACACGGGCAATCTGCGATGCAGGGCGATCCTGGAGGTTGCTGCAACGGGCAGCCACGTAATCAGAGAAAGGCCGCGTCCGGGAAATCCTGGCCGGACGACAATTCTTCTCATCTGTAATTGAGAATCATTCAATCATTAGCTAATGTAGTAGTAAATAAAATTTGCGAGAAATTTGCTACATTTCAGCGTGTCCGGCTAGTGCGTAAATTCTGCTGGGGACAGCGTTTAACTTGCTAAAAGTAAGTCTTTTTAGTGAGGTAATTACACTGGGTGGCACACTAAATCCCTGTAATCCGCAGGTGAAAGCGAAAAGGCAACGACGCATTTACTACATTTTTGGCCTTAAAACCGGCAGCGGGCAGAGCATGAAACAGAACAGAGCGGTAAAAAGCAGGGTGGATGTACTGGCTGAGCGTCTGCGTGCGCGCGAGAAACAGCTCTCGCCGCGCCTGCTGGCAGTGGCCCGCTATCTCGATCAGCAGCGTGAGACGGTGCTGGAAAGCACCGCCATGGAGATCGCACAGGCGAACCACACCTCTGATGCCACGGTGATCCGCGCCATACAGGCGCTGGGTTTTAGCGGGCTGCGGGATCTCAAACAGACGCTGAAAGCCTGGTTTGGTCCGTCGCTGACCTCCGAAGATAAGATGATCACCACCGTCAGCGAGGTGACCAGCGACGTGAACAGTGCCATTGACTTTGTGCTGCAGGGCCACCGGCACGCCTGCGAGATCCTGTCGCAGCCGCAGAACCGGGGCGCGGTCGCCGATGCGGTCACCCTGCTGAGCGAAGCGCGCCAGGTCGCGATCTTCGGCATTAATGCGTCGGGCATTCTGGCCGACTACAGCGTGCGGCTGCTTAACCGGATTGGTCTGCCCGCCTTTTCCCTGAACCGTGCCGGCATTGCCCTGGCAGAGCAGATGCTGGCGTTACAGCGTGGCGACGTGCTGGTGATGATGGCGCAGCAGTCGGCACACCGGGAAGGAACGACCGTGGTACGCGAAGCAAAGCGGCTGGATATCCCGATTGTTCTGCTGACCAACGCCACCGACTCCTTTTTTGCCCGCGAGGCGAACGTGGTTATCACCGTGCCGCGCGGCGGCGAGAAGGGACGCATTCCGCTGCACGGCACGATTATGGTCTGTCTGGAGATGCTTATCCTGTCGGTGGCCTCAACGCTGCCTCAGCGCACGGTTAAGACGATGAAACGCTTGCAGGATCTCTATCGCGGCCTGAAACCCGCCGGCAAAAAGTAATGGCGCAACCCCGGCCTGTGCAGCACGCGGGGGCGGATTAACGCAAATTTTTCCGCTTTGCGAGCGCGATCGCGCCTTTTGAGCCGTCAATTTTTCAGGACGACTACGCTTACAGCGTGCTGATCCCCGTGGGCAGCGCAGACCTTTTCCTTTCCTTTTGATTTGTGCGGAGCTGCTGATGAAACCCCTTCACGCGCAATACCTTTTCTGCTGTGCCACGCTGAGCCTGCTGTCGCCGCTGCCTGCGGCGGCCTGGGACAACCTGACCGTCTTTGGCGATAGCCTCAGTGATGGCGGAAACGTCGGGCGTTATACCTATGACGGCGCAACCCATCCACTGTATGACGATATTGTGGCGCAGTCGCTGGGCGATAGCCTGCGGCCCTCGTCGCAGGGCGGACGCAACTATGCGGAAGGTGGCGCCGTGGCGGTGCCCGCGATCGATCCCCGGTTTAACACCCAGGATCAGCTCGCGAGCTACCTCGCCGCGCGTGGCGGGCGGGCCGACCCGGACGGGCTCTACATTCACTGGATTGGCGGCAACGACTTAGCGGCGGCGGCGTTATCCCCCCTGACCGCCCGGCAGATTGTGGACAACAGCGCCAGCGCCGCGGCCCTGCAGGTCAGCCAGTTGCTGAATGCCGGAGCCGGAACGGTCATTGTTCCAACGGTGCCGAACGTCGGCGCGACACCCGCACTGCTGCAGGCGATTCTGCAGGTGCTGGGGCCAGCCGCACAGCCCGCCACGGCGGCGCTGTTTCAGTCGCTGAGCACCGCCACCACAGCGGATCGTGCCGCCAGGCAACAGGCGATTGAGACGGCGCTGAGCGAGGCAGCAGGTCAGGTTTCCTCAATCCCGCTGATTCGTGATGCGATTGCGCAGCAGCTGATCGCTGCCTGGCAACTGCTCAGCCAGCAGGCCGCACTCCTCACCGATCGCTATAACCAGACGGAAGAGCAGGGACTGGTGGCCGCAGGCGGCAACATCGCCCGCGTGGATATTAACGGGCTGTTTAATGAGGTGATCGATAACCCCGGGCTGTATGGCCTCAGCAACACCGCCGGTATGGCCTGCCCGCCGGGGGTCTCTGCGAAGGACTGCACCAGCGCAACGGCGGGATTTTCTCAGGCGCAGCAGTATCTGTTTGCGGACCGCCTGCACCCCAGCCCGGCGGTTCATGCGCTGATCGCTGACTATGTCCTGTCGGTGCTGAATGCGCCGCTGCAGGTGGCGGCACTGAGTCAGGCACCCACGATGCTGGTGGGCGATGCGCACAACACGCTGGATGGCCATCTGCAGCAGCAGCGTCAGCAGTCCGCCGACGCGGGAGAGTTCACCCTGTTTGGCGGCTATGCCGGACAGCGGCGTGATTTTCACGGCAACAGCCTGCAGGATGGCGATGCCACCAGCGCCACCGGCACCGTGGGCGTGGGCTATCAGCTCAGCGATAACTGGCAGGCGGGTGCGATGCTTTCGACCACCTCTGAGCGCCAGCAACCCTCGTCGCGCTTCGATTACCGCCTGCGCGGCAACATGGTGGCGCTCTGGAGTCAGTTCAGTGACCCCGATGGCGGATGGATTAACGCGGATGTCCATTATGCCGATCTCGATTTTGACCACATCGCGCGTCAGATCCGGCTGGGACCGGCAACCCGCACCGAAAAGGGCAGCAGCAACGGCAGCCTGATGGGCATGCGGCTCCAGACCGGCTGGGATATGCCGCTGGGCCGCTACGTTTCCACCGGCCCGATGGCCAGCTATGCGCTCGACTACACCCAGGTCGATGGCTATAAAGAGACGGGGAACAGCAGCACCGCGATGCGCTTTGGCGACCAGACCCTGCATTCACAGATCGGCTCGCTGGGCTGGCGCATCGATACCAAAGCGTTACCGATCAATCCCTGGGCGCAGGTGAGTTATAACCATCAGTTCGGTGACAGCGATTCGGCCGTCACCGCCGGACTGAAATCGACCCGTACCGCCTTTACCCGCAGCAGCGCCTCCCGTGATGATAACTGGGTTGATATGGCCGTCGGCGCGAGCGTGCCGCTCGGCACGTCGGTCAATGCGTTCGCGGGCGTCTCGGCGGTGGCGGGCAACAGCGATACGCATCAGGTAAGCTGGAATGTCGGGCTGAACGCCCGTTTCTGATCGGGCTGGGCGTGGCCGTCGCCGCAGGGAGAAACCGCGACGGCGCCTGTGTCAGGCCGCTGCAGAAGCCAGCAGAACAATGTGATAACGTAGCGGTTACGTTTCCGGGCCGGAGAGCAGCATGATTGTCAGACAGGCGTCACCCGAAGAGGCATACCGTTTATGGAATATCCGCAATCTGGCCATCCGTCATGGCTGTGAGCAGGTCTATCCCGCAGATGTGATCGCCGCCTGGACGCCGGACAGGATGCCGGCCAGCTTTCCTGCCATGATCCGCGAGAACCCATTTTTTGTAATCGACGGCCCGGATGGGGACCCGGTCTCCACCGGCGCGCTCGATCTTGCCGCCGCCAGCGTAGAGGCGATTTTCACCCGGCCGGACTGCACCGGGCAGGGGATGGCGGGGCTGATCCTCAACGCCATCAAAGCGGAGGCGCGGCAGCGTGGCTATCAGCAGCTGACGCTGGCGTCGACGCCGAACGCGGTCAGTTTTTATCAGCGGCACGGCTTCCGGGCGCTGGGTGAAAGTCTCTATCCTTCTAAGCTGGCGGGCAGCGATTTACGCTGTATGGAAATGGCGATTACGCTGTGAATGTCTGCGATCATCCGGCGGGCCTGGCCGGGCAAAAGTTTCCCGTGCAAAGACTTCGCAAGCCCCCGCCGGTAAGGTATAGTCCGCGTTTTTTGGAGGAATCATGCTGACTGGCTCATCAACTCGTCTCAACAAATACATCAGCGAGAGCGGCATCTGCTCCCGTCGCGACGCCGATCGTTTCATCGAGCAGGGCAACGTTTTCATTAACGGCAAACGCGCTACTGTGGGCGCGCAGGTGTTTGCAGGCGACGTGGTGAAGGTTAACGGTCAGCTTATCGAACCGCGCGACGAAGACGATCTGGTGCTGATTGCCCTGAATAAGCCGGTGGGGATCATCACGACGATGGAAGAGGGTGAACGCGATAATATCAGCGATTTCGTCAACCACAGCAAACGCGTCTTCCCGATTGGCCGGCTCGATAAAGATTCGCAGGGCCTGATTTTCCTCACCAACCACGGCGATCTGGTTAATAAGATCCTGCGGGCGGGAAACAACCACGAAAAAGAGTATGTGGTCACGGTCGACAAACCGATCACCGATGAGTTTATCGCCGGGATGGGCGCGGGCGTGCCGATGCTGGGGACGGTCACCAAAAAGTGTAAGGTAAAAAAGGAAGCGCCGTTTGTCTTCCGCATCACCCTGGTGCAGGGGCTGAACCGGCAGATTCGCCGCATGTGTAAGCATTTTGGCTATGAAGTGACGAAGCTGGAACGCACCCGCATCATGAACGTCAATCTCAAGGGATTGCCGCTGGGGGAGTGGCGCGATCTGACCGACGATGAACTGATTGAGCTGTTTAAACTGCTGGAAAACTCCTCGTCAGAAGATAAACCCGCGAAGAAAGCGAAAGCCCCGGCCAGGAAGCCACAGAAAAGTGCTGCGAAACCGGACACCAGCGGCGCTTCCCGCAAGCGTTTTGCTCAGCCCGGACGAAAGAAAAAAGGACGTTAATCCTGACCGGACGCAGAGGCGAAATGGGTGCTCTGCGTCACTGCCACCGCATCGCACTCTTTCTGACTGCTGCGTCCTGACCTGCAAAACCCGTTGCCGTCCACCTTCCATCTGTTCTGTTTTTTACAGGCACCTTACCCGACGGCAGGTTCGCAGGGAGCGGCAGTGCTTCTGATCAGGCTGAAAAGCGCAGAATAGTTTGAATTCATCGGTGAGCGCGGCGCCCGGCTCTGACCAGGCTGGCAGGACATGCCAATGCGAATGCGCCAGCCTGCCCGTTCATTTCCCCATCATGCCATGCCCCAGACATCCTCTGGCAGAGGATGCCTCCCCACATTCAGAACAACGACACTTTTCACCCCGATCAGGGCGTGGCAGGATAAGCGCAATCTATCAAGGAGTGTGCCTGATGTTACTGAAAGGTATGAACGATCCGCTGCTGAAAGCGTATCAGCATCCCAAATCACGGTTGATGATCAGCCGTTTCAGGGGGCTGGCGGGGGATCGACGACTCAGTGACTGGCAGGCGTTCACCATTCTGGTCACCGGCTTCACCAATTACTGGTATGTTCAGACCGGACACTACCGCATCAACGTCACGCTGACCAAAACCCGCCAGTTCGACTTTCTGCAGGACTTTCTGCATTTCACGGTCACGCTGGATGGGTTGCTCGGCGATGAGCACTTCCGCAGCCCGGACTTTGTCCTGCCGCATTACGACGTGCCCTATGAATTCTGCCGCTGGCGCAACAAGCGTGGCTATGACGCGCTGACCACCTATGTCAGTAAACAGGGGGTGAAGTCGCATAAAGGGATATTCGTCGCGGCGGAGGGCGCCTCCCCGGAGGAGAAGGTAATGAAATGGGAGGGCGTGGTGAACGTCTATGACAAAGCCTTTTTCAGTATGACCAACTTTAACACCACGCAGGCATTCCTGATCAAAGACATCACGAAGGCGATTCAGGAGGGATTACTGAAGAACCTGAGTTTCTACCGCGATCTCTATGATTATATTTTCCCGACGCCCGCTGAGGCCCGGCTACAGGCGCGTGACGACAGGCGCTCCCTGGCAAAACGGTAGCGCCTGCTGTATGTCAGGTGCGGCTCAGCGTCGCAGCCGCGTCACAGATCCCGCGCCTACCATTTCATCTCGCCGGTATTCACTTTCGCGCTGAGTTCCAGCGATCCCGGTTCGGCCAGGTCTGGCCAGGCCTGCGTCATCTCAGCAATCACCGCATCAGACTTTTTGTGCCGGGACAGCGCCTTCTCAAAACTCTGCAGGTAGCTGAGCGTGAAATCGACCGCCTGCGAGCCGGCAGGGCGCGCACCCAGATAGTGACCCGGAATCACATTCCTGGCCTTCAGCCCCTGCATCTCGGTCAGGACATGCCGCCACGCTGCGCGACTCTCCGCGCTCTGCGTGTCCGCCGTCCAGACGTGAATGCCGGAGGAGAGCGCCGTGCCGCCCAGAATCGTGCTCACCGAAGGGATCCAGATATAGGCGGCGTACTGGTCAGGATGACGCAGTTCCAGCACTTCACCATCGATGCTGAAGCGGGTCTGATGCGTCACATCGGGCAGGAAGAGTTTATCCGGCGCGCCCTCTTTCATCTGCGGGCCCCAGTATTTCAGCTTGGCGTCGTGGGTCTGCCGGATGTGCTTCACGATGGCGGGTGGGGCCACCACCTTCACATCCGGCCAGGCTTTCATGATTGGCTGCAGGCCAAAGTAGAAGTCAGGATCGCCAGAGGTAATCACAATCTCCTTAAGCTTTTTATTGCTCTTCTTGATCATCTCCACCAGCTTCTCGCCATCCTGGATGCTGAACTGGGCATCGAACAGAATCGCTTCGGTGGGCCCGGAAACCAGCGTGGAGGAGACGGGGAAGATCGCGTTCGTCTGGGGGTTATAGGTTTCCAGCTGCAGCGTGGCTGCACCGGCGGCAGAGGAAGCCAGCATCAGCATGGCAGGGTAGATCAGCGTTTTCATCGTAACTCCTCAGAGGGTAGCCCGGGTAACGGGCGCTTTAGCATGTCGGTGGCGCTATTTTACGTATCTGGCGATCTGTTAGAATTCCCGCAATCAGAGATGCTGAGTTTCATCATTCGGGCAGGTGAGAGTGGACAGAGTGACGGCGGCCGCCGTATTTAACCGCATATGTGAACTGGGCAGCCTGAGTGCAGCCTCGCGTGCGCTCGGGATTTCCCGGCCGATGGTGAGCCGCTATCTGGAAGAGATGGAAAAGTGGGCCGGCACCCGCCTGCTGCACCGTTCGTCGCGCCGGCTGACCCTGACGCCCGCCGGGGAAACGATCCTGCAAAAGACCCGGCAACTGGCTGTGATCTCTGAGGCGATCGAGCAGGAAACGACCCAGGCGATCCCGGCGGGCACGCTGCGCATCGCCTGCGCCCACTTTACCGCGCTGCATCTTGTCGGCCCGGCGATCCCCGATTTCCTCGCCCGCTATCCGGCGCTGCGTATTGAGCTGGACATCAACAATCAGCCGGTCAGCCTGATCGGTGAGCGAATCGACCTCGCTATCCGCATCACCGATGCACCCGAGCCGGGCGCGATTGCCCGCAAACTCGGCGAGTGCTGCTCCGTACTCTGCGCTTCACCGGACTATCTGCAAAAGCACGGCACGCCGCAGACGCCTGGCGATCTCGCCGAACATAACTGTCTTTACTACAGTCGCTTTGCCGGACAGCGCTGGCACTTTACGACAGCAGCCGGGGAAAATAGGGCGGTCGCCGTCAGGGGAAATTTCAGCGCGGGCATCTCGTCGCTGTTGTGTGAGGCGGCGATTGCGCATTGCGGCATTGCAATGGTGCCGGAGCAGGAGGCGCATCAGGCGCTGGCGGCCGGAAAACTGGTCAGGCTGTTGCCGGACTATGAGCCGCAGCGCATCGGCATCTGGGGGCTCTATCTGTCGCGCGAGCATCAGTCTGCCGCGCTGCGGCTGATGCTGGATGAACTGCAAACCCGACTCCGCGACTGAACAGCGTCGCAGAACTTCATGAAAAAAGGACGCTTTTTATGACAACCGAACAGGAACAGGACTGGAACCCGATGGTGCCGGAACTCACCGTCACAGACTTTGCCACGTCGTTCCGTTTCTATACGGAAATTCTGGGTTTTGAGGCGAGGATCGTCCGTCAGCAGCCCGATTTTGCTTACCTCTGTTACGGGCGGGCGCAGCTGATGATTGAGGCGTGGCACCCGCAGGGCTGGAATACCGCCGCACTGAGCTGGCCGCTGGGCCGGGGCGTCAATTTCCAGATCGAAGTGGATGATATCGAAGCGGTGCTGCGGCGTCTGGCGCAGCACGAGGTCGCGCTCTACCGTGCATTACGTGATAACCACTACGACATCGGCGGGACCACCGCCTGTCAGCGGGAGTTTCTGGTTCAGGACCCGGATGGTTATCTGTTGCGTTTCAGTCAGTTTCTGGAATAACCGGTAATCCTGTCCGGAACGATTCAAGATAGTCCACGATAAAAAACAGAAAGCCCTGCTTGCTGAATAACGCTGCCGCATTCAAAACCCTGACCGTAAAGACGCCGGTGTTCTGATGTGAAAAAGATCATTTTAAACTGCTGATATTCTGCGTTCGCGCCGTGCTGAATCAGCAGACAGGACCTGTTTACCTTAAAACCTGATGTTATCCGTAGCCATCCGAATGCCTTATTTAGCTTCGATAATCTGATTTTTGCAGAAAGTTAAGGGTCTGGTGGGCTAATTGAATTAGCTGTTACGTTAACGGGTGATGCGGCAATGAAAGTTGCGGGATGAGCAGATTTTAAAAACCTATAGCCTGAAGTTTACGAATAATAATTAATTACGTGCTTAACTTTTTATTGCGTGGGCCGATAAAGGGAAACACCACCTTTGGAGGACACGCTATGAAATTACGCTTCTCACTTTGCCTCTCTGCACTACTGGTCACGCTGGTCGGGCCCGTCAGCGCAGGCTCGCAGACAGGCACCCTCATCTTTAGCGGCGCTATCACAAATGGCTCCTGCGATATGAACCTCACTCAGAATCCGGTGGAATTAAACTGCTACGATCCGGCGAGTGGTAAAGCCATCGTTAAAACTGCTGACCTGATGAAGCCAGAAACGGTGACCGGCTTACCAATTGAAATAAAGATGCGCTGGATTAATCCTGAGAAAAATAAGGGAATTATTGAAGTCACCTATCTTTAAATCGACTTCCTGAGTTTTACCTCTTTACCAGATGCATTACGGACCATGCTTAAGCGAACGGCAGGAGAATACCTTTTACTGCGGGATGGCCACAGGCATTTTGTGCCTGACAGAAAAATGCCCGCCTTATCAGGGGCGGGCACGGTTTTAATCGTCATCGGCAATCTGACGGCATCAGGAGGGATCAGACGATCGCTGAGCAAAATATCTGGTCGCCGGACGCTTCTCTTTTTTACGCCGCAGCACCAGGCTGGTGGCGATAATCAGCAGAGTCAGTCCGCCGGTAGCCAGCAATTCGGCCTGATGACGGGCATCAAACAGCATGATCACCAGTACCGCAGAGATGAACAGGATAGTGAACCACGTCAGACCGGGGAATAACCACATCCGGTAACCCAGCACTTCACCCGCTTTCTCGCGTTTCTTACGCAGCACCAGATGCGAAACGGCGATCACCAGATAGACCAGCAGGGCAATCGCTCCCGATGTCGCCAGCAGGAACTCAAACACGACGCTGGGCGCCACGTAGTTGGCGATCACGGCCAGAAACGCGGCGGCCGTTGAGAGCAGCACTGCAACCCAGGGTGTGCCGCTGCGGTTGGTGCGGGAGGCGGCGGCGGGCGCATCTTTACGGCGCGAGAGAGAGTAGAGCATGCGTGATGAGGTGTAGAGCGCCGAGTTAAGGCAGCTGCACACCGCCATCAGCACCACCAGATCGACAATCAGTCGGGCGTGCGGAATATTCATCGCTTGCAACACCGTCTGCCATGAACCCTGTTCAACCAGCCCCGGCGTGTTCCATGGCACCAGCGCGACGACAAAGAAAATCGACAGCAGATAGAACAGGGCAATACGCCAGATAACTGAGTTGGTGGCCTGGGTAATCTGTTTGCCCGGATTTTTCGACTCAGCGGCAGCGATGGTCACGATCTCCGTGCCCATAAAGGAGAACATGGTGGTGAGAATCGCCGCCACGACCGCGCCCATCCCATTCGGCATAAAGCCATGCGTGTCATAGAGGTGCGACAGGCCACTGGTGTTGCTGTCGGGCAGCAGGCCGAAAACGGCCGCACCCGCCACCGCCAGGAACAGAATAATGGCGACCACCTTGATCAGGGCAAACCAGAACTCAAATTCACCATAATTTTTCACGCTCAGCAGATTCGTGATGGT
Source organism: Pantoea phosphatilytica (assembly GCF_051025615.1). Classification (NCBI taxonomy): domain Bacteria; kingdom Pseudomonadati; phylum Pseudomonadota; class Gammaproteobacteria; order Enterobacterales; family Erwiniaceae; genus Pantoea; species Pantoea phosphatilytica. The sequence goes on along the minus strand of NZ_JBPFDF010000004.1, from coordinate 53,934 downwards.
CAGCAGCAGCGTAATCGCGAAGGTGTACTGCCAGATAGCCACTTCAGGGAACCAGGCGTGCAGGATCGTTCCGGCCGCATTGGCTTCCAGCGGGATCACCAGCACCCAGAACCACCAGTAGAGCCAGCCGATGGTGAAGCCGGCCCAGCGGCCCAGCGCCTTGTCCGCATAGGTTGAGAAGGAGCCCGAATCGGGGGAGGCGACGGCCATTTCGGCCAGCATCCGCATAATCAGCACCACCAGCGCACCGGCAGCGGCATAGGAGATCAGCACTGCGGGACCGGCTTCCGAAATAGCGTGGCCGGAACCGACAAACAGCCCGGCACCAATCACGCCAGCGATCGAGAGCATACGAACGTGGCGGGGTTTCAGGTTTTGAGCCAGCGAATCTTCATTCGCACTCTGAGTCATCGTCATGTAAACGTCTCCTGGCGACGTCCGGCCCAGGGGCCGGACGAACGGGGATGAACTTGCGTTAACGCACAGTGGAATCAGGCCGGGATGACGGGATGTCCGGCTGAGGCAACACAGTGATTGATCACTGAAGAGAGAATGGTCAGCGCCTGGCTGAACTGGGCATCCGGGATGGTCAGCGGATAGAGGAAACGGATGACGTTACCTTTAGCGCCGCAGGTCAGCAGCAGCAGGCCCTGTTCCATCGCCATTTTCTGAACCGCCTGGGCGGTGCTGGCCTGATAGAACTCCATCGCCACCATCGATCCCAGCGCACGCACTTCGGCAATGTCCGGGTGTCTGCGCTGCTGCGCCTGCAACTCCGCTTCCAGCCGGGCGCCAAGATCCACAGCACGCTGACAGAGCTGCTCCTCTTCGATCACATCCAGCACCGCATGGGCGGAGGCAATGGCCAGCGGGTTACCGGCGTAGGTGCCACCCAGACCACCCGGCGCAGGGGCGTCCATCACCTCTGCACGTCCGGCGATGGCGGAGAGCGGCATCCCGCCGGCCAGGCTTTTCGCCATAGTGATGATATCGGCCTTCACGGGATAGTGTTCCATCGCGAACAGCTTACCGGTACGGGCAAAGCCGCTCTGCACTTCATCCGCAATCAGCAGGATGCCGTGCCGGTCAGCCAGCTCACGCAGCTGCACCATGAACTCCACCGGTGCAGCATGGAAACCGCCTTCGCCCTGAACCGGCTCCAGCACAATCGCCGCCACATCATGCGGGGCGATATCCTGGGTGAAAATTTCATCGAGGCTGGTCAGTGCCGCTTCGATGCTGATCCCCTGAACCGCACTTGGATAACGCGCATGGAAGACAGAAGGCGGCATCGGACCGAAGTCGCGTTTATAAGGGGCCACTTTGCCGGTCATCGCCATGGTCATAAAGGTACGACCGTGAAACGCATTTCCGAAGGTGATGATGCCGTGACGGCGGGTATAGGCCCGCGCTACTTTAACGGCGTTCTCAACTGCTTCCGCACCGGTAGTGAAGAAAGCTGTTTTCGCCGCACCGGCGATGGGCACACGCTGGTTAATCCGCTCGGCCAGTGCGATGTAGCTTTCATAAGGCGTAATCTGGAAGGCGGTATGGGTAAACTTTGTTAACTGATCCGCAATAGCCTGTTCAATGCGTGGATGGCGATGGCCGGTGTTCAGCACGGCAATGCCTCCCGCGAAGTCGATCCAGCTGTTCCCAGCCTGATCCCATAAGGTGGCGTTTTCTGCCCGGGCAACGTACCAGTCGCACAGCGTACCGATGCCTTTAGGGAGAGCCTGTGCTTTGCGCTGCTGCATCAGGTTATTTTTTTCGCTCATTTCATCCACCTCGTTGAGTTGCGTATTTACAATTCCCGACAAACACGTTTATTTATGCCTGAGGCGAGGTGAGTTGCCAGAGCCAATTGTCAGAGGAAAGGTGGAGCCAATTGCGACTCTTGTACGCAGATCATCTATTAGCACGGTTACAGTTTTTAAGAACAGGCTCACTGCATCAGCGGCTGCTGAACTGTATGCAGGCCGCGATCGCGGAAGAGGTCTTTCCGCGCGGGAGCCGTTTGCCGGCAACGCGCGATCTGGCACGCGAACTGGGCGTGTCGCGAAACACGGTGATGCACGTCTATGAAAGTCTGATGGCGCAGGGGTATGTCACCGCGCGCACCGGCAGTGGCACCTGGATCGCCGAGACGCTGCCGGAAACCTCTTTGCAGAGTGAGGCGGTGGCCGACCTGCAGGCGGTCAGAGCACAGCGTCCGGCCACGCTGTCGAAACGCGGCGCCTCGCTGCTCGGTCATGCCAACGCCTCCCCCTGGCAGTGGGGGGCGTTTGTGCCCGGTGCGCCGGACGTGACCGAATTTCCTCATAAACTCTTTAGTCAGATTCAGGCGCGGTTAAATCGTGAGCCTGACGTGCATCGGCTGGTCTACAGCAGCGGCGGAGGCTGTCCCGATCTGCGGCATGCGCTGGTCGATTACCTGCGGGTCGCCCGTTCGGTGCGGGCCGATGCGGACCAGATCCTGATCACCGAAGGCGTTCACCAGGCCGTTGATCTGGTTACGCGGGTGCTCTGTGACCCTGGCGATCGGGTCTGGATGGAGGAGCCGGGCTACTGGGGCACCCGTAACCTGCTGCGTATGAATGGCCTGAAGATTCGGGCTATGCCGGTCGATGAGCAGGGGCTGGTGCCGGACAGCGGCCCGGCACCGAAAATGGTCTTCGTCACGCCCTCGCACCAGTATCCGCTGGGCGTGCATCTGAGCCTGGCCCGCCGCCAGGCGTTGATCGCCCTGGCGCGTCGTCATCAGAGCTGGATTGTTGAGGATGATTATGACAGTGAATTTCGTTTTTCCGGGCAACCGCACCCCTCGCTGCAGGGGCTGGAAGCGGATGCGCCGGTGATTTACATGGGCACCTTCAGTAAAACGCTCTATCCCGCGCTGCGGATTGGCTATCTGGTGGTGCCTAAATCGCTGGCCCAGCCGCTGCGACTCGCCGCCGCAGAACTCTATCGCGGTGGACATCTGCTGATCCAGCGGGCGCTGGCGGAGTTTATCCGTCTGGGCCATTACATGGAGCATATCCGAAGGATGCGGCTGCTCTATCGCCAGCGGCGACAGTTCCTCTGCAGGCTGATTGAGCGCTACCTGGGACCCGCGTTTCTGCCCACCTTTAATCATGAGGCAGGGCTGCATCTGGTGATGCCGCTGCCGCCGGGCAGTGACGATGTGGCTATCGCCGCCGAGGCGCTGAAACGCGGGGTCAAAGTGCGGCCACTTTCGCAATATTATATGCATCCTCAGGAGACGCGCGGGCTGCTGCTGGGGTACGCCTGCGTCAATGAGCGCCAGTGTCAGGATGCCTTCGGCACGCTGAAAGCCTGCCTGGCGTCGGCCGGGATCTCATTCACGCCGCAGGGGTAACGGCGTTTCAGCCGGGGCGGTTTCGGGGCCATCCTTGAGCTAACGCATTGACATTTAATCAGAGTCACCGAGAATAGCCCTCTTTGCGTGCCGACCAGAGAATACTGGAGTCTATGATCGCCCCTAATCCCTTTTCTGCAGCGGCCAGAACCGCCGTGAAGCGAAGCGCCGTGCTGGCTGCGGCGCTGTTGCTGGCGAGTTGCGCATCTGAGCCGCCGCGCTCGCTGGTCACCCCGTTTCCCCCCGTCAGCAAACAGCCCCTGCCTGCGCCGGGTCAGCCCGTTCAGCCACATGCTCAGGAACCGATGCGGGGGGTCTGGCTGGCGACGGTGTCGCGGCTTGACTGGCCACCCGTCGCCTCGGTCAACGGCACCTCTCCGGCTCAGCGTATCCGCCTGCAGCAGCAGTCGCTGATTGAGAAGCTGGATAAGCTGAAAAGCCTGGGAATTAACACCGTATTCTTCCAGGTAAAGCCGGATGCCACCGCGCTCTGGCCCTCAAAAATTCTGCCCTGGTCCGATATGCTGACCGGACAGATTGGTCAGGACCCGGGATATGATCCGTTGCAGTTTATGCTGGACGAGGCGCACAAACGCGGCATCAAAGTCCACGCCTGGTTCAACCCTTACCGGGTCTCGGTTAACACCAAACCCTCAACCGTCAGCGAACTCAACCGCACGCTGTCGCTGCATCCAGCCAGCGTTTTTGTCCTGCACCGGGACTGGATCCGTACCGCAGGCGACCGCTACGTGCTCGACCCCGGCATTCCCGAGGTACGCGACTGGATCACCAGCATCGTGGCGGAGGTGGTCGCCCGTTATCCCGTCGACGGTGTGCAGTTCGATGACTACTTCTATGCGGAATCTGCCGGTTCGCTGCTCAACGATAACACGACGTTTGCCCGCTACGGTCAGGGGTTTGCCAGCAAAGCGGACTGGCGGCGCAACAACACTCAGCAGCTGATCGAGCAGGTTTCACGCACCGTCCGGCAGCTGAAGCCGGGCGTGGAATTTGGCGTCAGCCCGGCGGGCGTCTGGCGCAATCTGTCACACGACCCTGCCGGATCCGACACGCGCGGGGCGGCGGCCTACGATGAAGCCTTTGCAGATACCCGCCGCTGGGTGCAGCAGGGCCTGCTGGATTACATCGCGCCTCAGCTTTACTGGCCTTTTTCCCGTCAGGCCGCCCGTTACGACGTGCTGGCGAACTGGTGGGCAGAGGTGGTGAAACCGACCCACACCCGACTCTATATCGGCCTGGCCCTCTATAAAGTGGGGGAGCCTTCGAAGATGGAGCCCGACTGGACGCGTCAGGGCGGGGTGCCGGAACTGAAAAAGCAGCTCGATCTCAACGAATCGAATCCCAATATCAGCGGCACGATCCTGTTCAGAGAGAACTATCTGAATCAGCCACAGACGCAGCAGGCAGTGGAATATCTGAAAAGTCGCTGGGGTAACTGAATATGGCACACCCGCATGACCAGTGCGGTTAAGTTTTTCACGGTGACTTACTGCTATTCTTGCGCTTTAAATGGGAGGAACCATGAGCGATCTGATTGATATTTTTACAAGTCATAAAAGTGAACGCAGTTTTACCGATCAGCCGGTCGACGAGGCTGTGCTGGATCGGATTATCAGCACCGCTTACCGCGCGCCAACATCCGTAAACTCGCAGCAGGTTTCGGTCGTCATCACCCGTGATGCCGGACGCCGTGCCGAGATCGCCGCCATTGCGGGTGGCCAGCCGTGGATCGCCAAAGCCCCGATCTTCATTACCTTCGTGCTGGATATGCACAAATCGGCGGTCGCGATCGAGGCGGTTGACCAGCAGCAGATCGCCCATCAGAGCATCGAGAGCATCGTATCGGGCGCAACAGACATCGGTATCGCGCTGGGATCGGTCATGGCGGCCGCGCGGGCAGAGGGTCTGGGCATCGTACCGATTGGCGGGATCCGCCGCGACCCGCAGGCGATGATTTCACTGCTGGAGCTGCCGCCGCTGACCTTCCCGGTCGCAGGTGTGGTGATCGGACATGTGGATGAGCCGGCGCATCAGAAACCGCGCTTACCGCTGGCGACCTTCCGCCATGATGAGACCTACCGGACGCAGGGCCTGGAACAGCAGATCGCTGCCTATAACGAAGAGATGGTTCAGCACTGGAAAAACATCGGTCGCAGCGACGGTGAAAGCTGGAGCGACAGCGTCAGCGGCTACTACAAGCACATCTACTTCCCGGATGTTCTGCCTGCACTGCTGAAGCAGGGTTTCGGCACCGATAAGTAATCCCGACGCCAGGGATTCATCCCTGAAGGGCCATCCGGACAGCGTGCCGGATGGCCTTTTTCATTTTGTTACTATAACGAAATGTGACTTTCCTCGTTGTAACACATAATTTCCCTTTTAACCGAAGCGCAACAGTCTTTAACACTTACCTTCCAGGGAAACACTATGTCTCAGCGTTCACTCTTCGCGCTCTGTCTGATGAGCTTTTTTCTGGCCGACGTCCGCGACGGTCTGGGGCCATTTCTGGGCATTTTTCTGACGGAGCGACACTGGCGTCCTGACGAGATCGGTCTGGTGATGACCTGTGGCGGCATCGCCGGCCTTCTCGCCACGCTTCCGGCCGGGATCGCCGCCGACGCCACCCGCCATAAAAAGATGATCGTGCTGGTGGGCTGCCTGGTCATTACCGTGGCAACGCTGCTGCTGTGGTACAGCAATCAGACCTGGACGGCGATGATGTCGCAGATCGTCGCGGGCATTGCGGCGGCCTTTATCGGCCCGACCGTGGCAGGGATCACGCTGGGGCTGACCGGTCAGCGCGGCTTTAACCAGCAGATGGGCCGCAACGAAGCCTTCAATCATGGCGGTAACACCATTGCGGCCTTACTGGCCGGGTTCTCTGCCTGGTACTGGGGAATGGGGGCCGTGTTCATTCTGATGACGGTCATGGCGATCTTCGCCGCCTTCGCCACGCTGGCGATACGCGGGGATGAGATCGATAACGAGGTCGCGCGTGGCTATGAACAGCATGAGGAACGCCAGCCCGCGCTGAGCCTGGGCGTGCTGATGCGCAAACCGGCGCTGCTGGTCGCTGGATTGACGCTCCTGCTGTTCCATCTGGCCAATGCCGCGCTGCTGCCGATGCTGAGCATGCGCGTCGCCTCAGCGGGAGGGCAGGCGGCGGTCAGTCCTGGTCTCTATGCGGCGGCCACGGTGGTGATCTCGCAGTTGGTCATGATCCCGGTCGCGCTGTGGGTTTCTAAGCGGGTTGAATCGCACGGTTTTCGCCTGTTCATCCTGATTGCCCTGATGATTCTGCCGCTGCGCGCCGTTATCGCGGCGAGTTTTGCCGGGCCGATCTTTGTGATTCCCGTTCAGGTATTGGATGGCGTTGCGGCCGGGATCCTCGGCGTGGCGGTGCCGGGTTATATCGTCTCCCTGCTGCGCGGAACGGGACACGTCAACGCCGGTCAGAGTGTCATTATGCTGATGCAGGGCGCAGGCGCGGCGCTGAGCCCCGCGATGACCGGGATGATCGCTGCGCGCTACTCCTACAGCACCGCTTTTGCAGTCCTCGGCGTCATCGCTCTGGCCGCGCTGATTCTGTGGTGGCGCACCGGCCATTCTCCCACTGCCCGGCTCGCCTGAGTCTGCAGAGAAAAGGCTGCCTTAAGGGCAGCCTTTTTTACGGGTGCCGCCGGAGAAGAAGTCATGAATTGATGGCATGCGCCTGGGTAAAGCAGCGGATCATCAAAAATCTTCCGGGCAATTAAAAAGACATGGCAGACCAGCAACGGGCGACCCGGAATCCTGACGTCGACACGTTCACTGCTGGCAGGCAGGTGAGCACAGTGACCGCCCGCGCACTGGCTTATGCTGCCAGGTTTGCACCTGATTGTTAACTCCTTGCCAGTTCATTCCACGAGTCACGGTAAAGTATGTTGCCATCAACATATTTCCAGGTGATAGCCTGATAGCGTAATTCCAGTGTCTCAAGGTGCGTGCTGCTCAGCCCATTGGGGGCGAGATAAGGCGAGACGGTGGTTATTTTTATATTCTCAAGCAGGATGTTAAAATACTCGGCCTCCGTGCCTGACTCAGTAATGCGGTACATTTTAATGACGCCTTTTTTAAACGTCCGGCCTTCACAGACACCGCGATAAAGAATGGGCGTTGTCCTGTCAAACTCCTTCACGATGGTGACGGGACTGTGAACGCGCGTTCCCGTTAATTTCCCCCATGACGGATCGACTGGTATCGTGACATGGTGTGAGAATGATTTTAATTCGATGGAGCCGAGCCGGAGCGGCATCTGGCAACTGCCTATGCTGGGTGAGCCCTTTTCATCTTCGAGCCATAAGTGAGCGGGTGTGGACATGTTATTTCCTTATTATTTCAGCCTGAAAAGTCTCTGTCACCATTTAAACCAGCGGTAAAAGAAAGTGATAACAAATACAGCAAAAACAGGTATGGGCCATAAAGGCGCAGTCGGGAAAAGCTGAAAAAGTATCATGGCGAAAGTAAAAATAATAAAAGCTGGCCCATAGATATAAAAAGATGACTTAAAGATCCTTTTCAATAGCCGGAACAGTAAATTCCCCATTGACTGATTACCTTATCATGTTGACAATAATATTGATGATATCTTTGTCGGATGTCTGGCCCCCTTTTAGTGCGCCGGATCTTTCGAATAGTGGGTCAATTAAGAAATACATCATTTCCAGTTCACAGGAATACAATGCAGCATAGTAAGCTGGTAGTGAGAATTGCAATTTACTTGCGCAATCAGCCGCTTTTTGAATAACACCATACACCCCTAACGCCGCGGTTATACTAGCTGTTCTGGCACCAACAAGTGCACTCATATCGAGGCTGAGTTTCATGCCAGCAGCCACGACTGCTGCCACCGCCAGTACAAAGCCATATTGCGTAAGGTGGCTGGCAGCAATATGTACGTTGAGTGCCATCAATGATTTTTTTATGTAATCCATTTGACTATTGGTTCCGTAGCGGAAAATTTCTTCGAAATATATTTTTAGCATCTCCTTTACAATATCTGCCTGGCCGAGGATTTTGATCGCGTCTATGGCAAATCTTGCATCTTCACTTCTCTGTTGCTGGCAGACCGTCTGATATTCTGTCGTGAAACATGATGTGTAAAAGAGGGCTCGCTGCAGGCCTGCTCCAACCGTTTCTATCTGATGTAAGACGGCATTGCTTACCCCATGAAAGGCATGGTCAAGTTTATTTGCCAGGATGTCATTTGCCTGTAAATAGCTTATTATTTGATTGTTGTGTAGCACAACCACGTCCTTTTGGTTATCTCATTTCTGCGTTATTTAACCTAAAGGCCATTTGGTTTTATGTAAATACGCCTGGCGTGTCTGAGATGCGCGTGATCAATTTACACAGGCAGGTCTGAGTCAATTGTGTGATCTGACTCGTGAAAAGGCTGCCCTGATATACCATTTTCGTCGTGCGGGGGGGATAACGTAAGGAGGGCGGTGAGTGAATATGCAGGTGTCACTTTCTGAAAATTACCCATAAAGAAATTTCGCTGTCAAAGCAGCATTAATCAGACGGTTCATTATGTTGCCAGCGATTAAAGGTTAATCGGGGTGATAATCCATTCTCTTCCCGCTCTACCTTAATGTGCTGGTTCGCCAGAAGAGTACAGAAAAAATGAACGCGTGACTTTTCTTACCCATTCGTATCAACCTGACCAGACTTAAAGAATTATTTGCAACCCGAGGCAGAGGCCAGTAATTAAGTGTGGCAGTAAACAGGTTCCGCCTGCTCATCGCCACATTCCTGATGTCCAGACCGCCACGCCTTTATGCTTTGAGGATGCAGCGCTTAACCCTAAGACCCATTTTTCTTGCGGCACATAACGGCGTCCGATCACCCGTTTATCAGCGGATCGGCGAGTGCCTGCGCCGTTTCCACCATCAGCGAACGGAACCAGCGATGGGCCGGATCGTCGCGATAGCGCGCATGCCAGCCCATCTCTACCGGGAAAGTACCAAGGTCGACCGGCGCGGGCACAATCCGGAGACGCGTGTCTCTCGACAGATGCTGGCAGATAAGGCGCGGCAGGGTGGCACAGTAGTCCGTTACGGCGATCATTTCAGGCACAGCCAGAAAGTGAGTGACCGAAACGGCAACCTGACGACGCAGGCCACGCTGTTCCAGCGCCTGATACAGACCAGCACGCATACGGCCGGGCGGCAGGACGTTGACGTGCCTGAGCTGCTCATAGAGATCGGCGCTGAGGGTGTCGCCCACCAGCGGATGGTCAGCGCGGACGACGCAGGCCAGCCCCTCATTCATCAGGTGCTGGACCACCAGATTGTCGGGAGGATCAACGATACGCCCCAGTACCATATCGGTATTACCGGAAATCACGCCGGTTTCGGTGACGTCATTACCAAACGGCGTCAGGCGCAGGCGAATGCCGGGCGCACAGACCCGCAGGCGTGCCACAATCGCGGGCATCATAATGAACTCGACGTAGCTGTTCGGCGCGAGTGTAAAGAGGCGGGTTGCCTGAAGCGGATCAAAGTCCTGCTGACCAAGAATGACATTATCGATAGAGGAGAGCGCAACACTCACCACCTGCGCCAGCTGCTCTGCTTTTGGCGTCGGCCGCATCCCGTAACGTTCACGGATAAATAGCGGATCGTTGAGGGTGTCGCGAAGCCGGTTGAGCGCATTGGAGAGCGCGGGCTGCGTAATACCCAGCCGCTCGGCGGCGCGGGTGACGTTGCGCTCTTCCATCATCACCAGCAGTACGGGCAGTAAATTCAGGTCATATTTCATTGAGCTATAATGATTTGTGAATAGCTGAAATTGAAGAAATAAATTACATAAATAGTCGGGAGCCCGCCATAGTTAATGGGTCAACGCAGAAGGGGGCGATGCAAACGCCGATTCTGACAATTCCTGAACCTCAACCACTGACTGTGAAATGGAGCGGAAATGAAAATTTTAATGGTTTTGACCTCGCATGATGAGTTGGGTAACACTGGTAAGAAGACCGGTTTCTGGCTGGAAGAGCTTGCCGCACCTTACTATGCGTTTCTGGATGCGGGTGCAGAGATTACGCTGGCCTCTCCGAAAGGGGGTCAGCCTCCCCTGGATCCGAAAAGTGATGAACCTGATTCTCAGACGGATGAGACCCGCCGCTTCCATGCCGACAGCGAAGCGCAGGCCGCGCTGGCCTCAACCGTGCCGCTGAATACCGTCGATCAGGCCGCTTTCGATGCCGTTTTCTATCCGGGCGGTCACGGGCCTCTGTGGGATCTGGCGAACGACGCGCACTCCATCTCGCTGATTGAGCAGACCCTGCAGGCGGGCAAACCCGTTGCGCTGGTCTGTCATGCGCCTGGCGTGCTGCGTCATGTTAAAAATGCGGATGGCACACCGCTGGTTAACGGTAAGAAGGTCACCGGCTTCACTAATAGCGAAGAAGAGGGCGTTGGCCTGACCGACGTGGTGCCGTTCCTGGTGGAAGATGCCCTCAAAGAGAAGGGCGGCCTCTATTCACGCGGGGATGACTGGCAATCCTACACCGTGCAGGACGGCCTGCTGATCACCGGACAGAACCCCGGCTCCTCAGCGGAAACCGCGAAACTACTGCTGTCGAATCTGGCAAAATAAGCAAAGAGTCGTTCTGAGAGGGCGCCTGCGGGCGCCTTTTTTTATTGCATCAGATTGCAGAATAAATAGTGACCCGCTGAACTATCTGGAACGAATAGAATAGCCTTTTTGTTAATGCTATCCGTTATAAAAAAGGGCATATCTGGTCTTAAAAACGCTATTAAGCGCAATTAACTGAAAATTTAAACATGGTTTTAAAACCAGTGTTGACAACCCTTTTTATCTGCGTAGATTAAGAGTTGTCAGCGGCGTATAGCTGTCCTGATTAATCAGAACTGAAAGGGTTCTGAGTCAACGGTACCGGTGAGCGATTGTATTTTTGTAACCGGTGTTTCTGTTAACAACCATGTCAGACACTGTTCGTTAATTACTGATAACCCTGTTAAATTGAGTCGAAGTTAAGCAGTATCGCGTCGCGATGATGTCAGGCCTCGTAGTTCTGAACGTGACTTTACGACAGGATACGATTGCGGTTTAAACGTCGTAATGAAAGTAAGGCAACGCATCAAAGAGTATATATCGCGATGGGGGTGTGCAGATTTATACGGGCCTGACCTGTCTTCGTTTCATAAAAGACTATCAGGTGGTTAAAACCGTTAATAACAGCGACATTTTAAACCTGTTCGCTTTTATCCGCAGAATCTGTTCATTAATAGCAGTACCTGAGTTGTATCTTTTAATTAAGTCAGTTAATGGTAAATGTTAAATCGGTAGTAACCTGAAAGCCCTGGCTGTCTCAGTCAGGGCTTTTCTCTTTCTGGCGTTCGGGTGCGGTAATCCGCCAGCGACAACCTTTACCGCGCGCAGGCTCTCTCTCTGTCTCAGGACAGCTCCCATCTTTCCTGCGCGGGATAGCCTGTTCAGGACTGTCCGCTGTTTCAGGTCAGTAATCACCGCCGTCTGGATAGAGGGGGTGGCGAAACGCCTCCGTTACGCCATAGTCAATAACTAACGATGCACGCTCCTGTTTGTTCTTATGCCATGTGCGCCCGTCTGAGGCGCCAGATTACCGAGGTTAAAATGTCTACAGATTCCCCAGAGGCTATCTCCAGCGATCTCTCACGGTTCGTTGGCACGCATTTTGTCTATACCTATGATAATGGCTGGAAATATGAGTGGTACGCGCGAAACGAAACCACCTGCGACTACCGGATCCATCAGGGGCTGGTGGGCGGCCGTTGGGTCACTCATCAGACGATGCACGCCGTACAGTTTGCGCCAGGGATCTACAAAGTAGACTGGCACGAGCCGACCGGCACCTGTGTCAGTCTGCTGTTTGACCTGAATCGCACCCTGTTGCACGGGACAATTTTCTTCCCGCAGTGGATTGCCGGAGAAGGGCAGCATCCGGAGAAAACCATCTGCTATCAGAACGACTTTATTGAGGATATGCACCGCTTCCGCGACGAAGGCCCGGCTTACCCCTACGTGATTATTCCTGAGTTTGCGAAAGTGACTTATATGAAGAATGAAGGGCCGGATAACGATCAGGTGATCAATCAGGCACCGGGACAGATGCCTGCTGACTATTTCGATGATAAATAGCTGAGCGGTTTACCCGCCCTTAGGGGCGGGTTGTTTCGGCTTGGCGGGCCAGCGTGCGGGCCAGGATAGAAGAGTAGAGCGGTTTTCCGCCCATAAACTGCGCCAGCAGCGTAGCACCCAGACAGGTGATGATCATCGGCAGGATAAGCTGGTAATTATCGGTCATCTCCAGCACCAGAACGATGCCGGTCAGCGGTGCGCGAACCGACGCCGCAAACAGGGCGCCCATGCCCGCAATCGCAAAGGTTCCCGCTTCCAGATGGTAAAAGGGGAACAGGTCCGTCATGACCACGCCAAAGGCGGTGCCCAGCAGCGTGCCCAGCGCCAGCATCGGCGCGAAAATGCCGCCGGGCGCGCCGGAGCCAAAGCAGAGCAGGGTGGTGACCAGCCTGACCACGAAAATCACCAGCAGCAGCGTGAGCGGGAAAACGCCATGAACCGCCTGGGGGATTAGTTCTGAACCTCCGCCTGCACCCGGCGCAAACATCAGCGCCAGGATGCCGCAGCCGCCGCCCAGCAGCGCCCCCGCCAGCACCACGCGCGCCGTTTTTCCGGCATAAAAGCGGGCAAACAGATCCTGCGTCAGAAAGATCAGGCGATTAAACAGCACGCCGACCATGCCGATAATCATCCCCAGCATCAGATAGAGCCAGAGGGTCTGCACCGGCGCATCCGCCAGTTTACCCACCGAGATCACCGCCAGTTCACCGTTGAAACAGCGGAACACGATGCTTGCCATAATCACGCCGGTAAAAACGGCTTTTATCGAGATCAGGTTATAGCGAAACTGCGGGCGCATCTCCTCGATGATAAACAGGATGCCCGCCAGCGGCGCATTAAAGGCGGCAGCCAGACCCGCCGCTGCGCCGGTTGCCAGCAGGGTATGCCGCGCTTCGTTACTGCGCATCCCGATGAGGTCGATCACCATCCGGCCAATGTTGCCGCCAAGCTGAACGGTGGGACCTTCCCGGCCCAGCACCATCCCGGCTCCCAGTGTGCCCATGCCGCCGAAGAACTTCACCGGAATGACCCGCCACCAGCGTACAGGCCGCAGCTCTTCCAGCGCCCCTTCGATTTCAGGAATACCGGAGCCGCCCGCCTCCGGGGCAAAGCGCCTGACCAGAAAATAGCCCACCATCGCCAGCAGTGCGGAGATAGCGAAGGCGGCGGCATAGATCGTCCAGCCCGGAAACTGTTCGGCGATCAGTGTCCCGGCCCGCCACTGCTGGATGGCTTCGACGGCGCGGGCAAACGCCACGCCTGCCAGGCCGACCAGCGTGCCGACCAGCGCGGCACAGAACAGCATGGCCAGCGGCGTTTTATCCCGATAGAGCAGCGCGCGAAACATGCGGCTGCGCGCCGCGATGGAGCGGGGAACATAAACCGACTGCGGTGATTCTTCATTCATTGAGAGGCATTCTTGTTCAACCAGACCAGCGCCCCAGTTTACTGAGAGACCGGGTGAAAACAAACGGCAGGATCAATTTCATTCGGGGAAAAAGAGTGACTGTCAGTGTGGTGGACAAACCACTTGCGCCATCCGTTCGCGGTAGGCTGGGTCAGGCTGATTTTCAGTGCCAGCGCGGCGGCCATGCGCGGGGCCTGATTCTGCCGTTTGGCGAGGAACCGCTGCCACAGCTGTCAGCAAAGAGAGCGGGCCGGGATTGCCTCGTCTGACCATGTTCGCAGGCACTCAGCGGCTGACGCAGGGGCCACTCTCTGCGGGGCTAACCGCGCGAGAACCTTCAGGAAAGCGTCGGGCGATTCAATCGCACACGCCTGACGTTAACGACAGCCGCGGGACGGGTCAGGCAGATCGCGGCGGGGCGTGCTTTGCTAGGCAGAGTACCCTGCGCCCACAGCGGCAAAGCCGAGCGGTTACTGCAATACTCATAGCACGACTGGCGCGAAAGGGAGCTGACATGCAGCCACATTCCACTGAAATTCTTACCGCCGACTGCTGTATCGTGGGCGGTGGCCCGGCCGGCCTGATGCTGGGCTATCTGTTTGCCCGCGCGGGGTTGCGTGTGGTGGTCATCGAAAAGCACGCCGACTTTCTCCACGATTTTCGCGGAGACACCATTCATCCGTCGACGCTGGAGATCATGCATCAGCTCGGACTGCTGGAGGCTTTTCTGCGGCTGCCGCATCAGCGTGCTGAAAAGCTGGAGGCGGAAATCGCAGGCGAGAATGTCACGATGGCGGACTTCTCCCGCCTGCCGGTTCAGTGTCGCTTTATCGCCTTTATGCCACAGTGGGATTTTCTGAACTTTATGGCGGAGCAGAGCGCCCGCTATCCCGGCTTCACGCTGCTGCAATCCACCGCGTTCGAGTCGCTCAACGAGGAGAATGGCCGGGTCAGCGGCCTCACGGCGAAACGCGGCAACCAGCAACTGCATATCCGCTGCAGCCTGGTGATCGGTGCGGATGGCCGTCATTCGCGCGTCCGTGAAGCCGCCGGGCTGACAGGACAGGCGTTTGGTGCCGCACGCGATGTGATCTGGTTCCGCCTGAGCAAGCAGCCGCAGGATCCCGAACTGGGCATGGGCCACAAAGGGCCGCGCCAGAACTTTATCGTTATCGATCGCGGCGCGTACTGGCAGTGCGGCCTGACCATTCCCAAAGGGGAGTTTGAGGCAAAGCAGGCCGCCGGGCTGGCGGCTTTTAAGGCGGAGGTGGCGGCATTGTCGCCGTTTGACACGACGCGGATGACAGAAATCAGCAGCTGGGACGCATTTAAGCTACTTTCAATACGCATCGATCGGCTGGACAGCTGGGCGAGACCCGGCGTGCTCTGCATTGGCGATGCGGCGCATGCGATGTCGCCAATTGGCGGGGTGGGCGTTAATCTGGCTATTCAGGACGCTGTGGCGACGGCAAATCTGCTGGCCGCGCCCCTGAAACGGGGCGAGCTGTCGCTGCGCGACCTGGAGAAAGTGCAGAAACGCCGCCAGTTTCCGACCGTCGCTACCCAGTTCCTGCAGATTAAAATGAGCCGCAGCAAAGCCAGACGAAAAGCGACGCAGGGCAGCAAGGTGCCCGGCATCATCCGTCGCCTGCCGTTTCTGCGTTTTCTGCTGGGTCGCCTGATTGGACTGGGGTTCAGGATGGAGTCGCCGGATGTTGCGCACGTTGATCGACAGCGTTAAATGCTTTCGACAGTCATCCGATATCGTGCGACACTGTTTCGCCGTGAAAGTACTGTCAGATTGAGCCGCTATTTATCTGATAATTGGGCGCTAATTGAGCAATCTTAAGCGAAATTATTTTCGGTTTTTGCGCCTGCATAGGAGAGGTTTCAGTGCATAACGAGCAAAATGGCAGTGACGTAAAACGTCTGAGTGCAATTAAAGCCCTTCTCACCCCGGACGAAACCCGCGATAAGGTGCTGGAGAGGTTTGTTCATCTTGCCAGCCAGGTGCTGGGGATTTCAGGCAGCTTCATTTCGATTATTGACGATCACAATCAATACATCAAAGCGTCCCGCAACTTCGATCTGAAACAATCAACCCGTGATGAATCTCTCTGCCGTCACGTTCTTGATGGCGAAGGGCATCTGGTGGTGGTGGATACCCTGCTGGACGAGCGTTTCGTGACGCATCCGTTTGTTGAAGGCGATCCGCATATCCGTTTCTATGCCGGTGTCTCGCTGCAGAATCTGGACGGCGCCATGCTGGGCACGCTCTGCGTTACCGATACGCAGCCGCACCCCTTCAGCGATGAAAAGCTGGCCACGCTGCGTTCGCTGGCTACGCTGGTCACCTCTTTTCTGGATGCCTGGAACAACGCCGGTTTTGCCGATGTTATCACCCATCTGCCTAACCGCCCGCGCCTGATCCGCGATATCCAGCAGCTGACCATTACCGAGCCGCACAGCCGCTTTCGCCTGATCCTGATCGACTGCCTCGATATCATTCGTGCCTATGAGCTTTCGCGCGCGGTGGGCATTGCGCCAATGGAAAAACTGCTGAGGCAGATGGCGCAGGAGGCGGCACAGCGCCTGAATCTGCCGGACAACGAAAAGCTCTATACGTTTGCCCCCGGCCGGTTTGCCATTATCCAGCCCTATTCGGGCCGCTACACCGCCCACGCCATTCCCGACCTGTTCAGGGGGATGAAGGCCGATCTGGCGGAGAATATCACCCTGGATCTGGATGTTTTCGCCGGTGAAACCGAGTTCGTGCCGGGTCAGATGGATGCCAACGAGACGGTGCGGCAGGCGGTCAGTGCGCTGCATGAGGCGATCGATGAAGAGATCAGCGCCATGTCGTTTGACGAGAGTTACGACACCCGGCGCAACGATGATTTTATGATCATGAACGACCTCGCACAGGCGCTGAAGAAAGATGAAGAGCTTTACCTGGCCTGGCAGCCCAAGGTCTGCCTCAGAACCGGTAAGACGGTCGGCCTGGAAGCCCTGATCCGCTGGAACCATCCTGAGCGCGGTGAACTTTTCCCGTCTGAATTCATTCCGTTAGCGGGGAAAACCAACCTGATCTCGGATCTGACGAACTGGGTCATCGACCACACCGTTGCGCAGCTGGCGCAGTGGAATCGTGAATATAACCTGATCCCGGTGTCAATCAACGTCAGCGAACGCGACTTCAGCCGTCCTGATTTTGCCGATCGGCTGGTGGCAAAACTGGCCGCGGTGCAGCTGCCGAACGCGATTCTGGGCATCGAATGTCTGGAGAATGAACTGATCACCCGCAGCAATGTGGGGATCGACGGGCTGACCGCGCTGAAATCGCACGGCTTCGTCATCTCTCTGGACGATTTCGGCGTGGGTTACAGCAATATCAGCTATCTGCAGGATATCCCGCTGGATGTGATCAAAATCGATCGCTCGCTGATCTCGCGGATGTGTGAGGATGAGGCGTCAAAAATCATCGTCAGATGCATCATTCAGATGCTGAAAGAGCTGAACTACACCGTGCTTGCGGAAGGCGTCGAGTCCGAGTCTACGCTGGCGTTGCTGAAAACCTACGGCTGCGATCAAATCCAGGGCTACTTCTTCTCGAAACCGCTCCCCGCCAGCGACATTGAGCACTGGCTTCTGCCGAAGTTGCCCGCCTGAATCCGCCCGCAGCGCGGGCTGCGGGCGGGTTTCTCACTCACTGCCGGTGGCGTAACGCTCAACCGGCGTGATTTTTTTAATCAGTTTGTTCGCAAACAGAAACTGCTCATAGGCCTGATAGCGGGCGCGATCCAGTTTTGCCGGATCGGCCGCAAACCGCGGCAGCGTGGCGCGCCAGGCCTCGTGATTCAGCGGTGTGTTCAGTTCCGGATGCAGGCGGGCAAACGCCTGCCAGCTCGCTTCAGGATGCGCCTGCAGCTCCGCATTCCCCTTCTTCAGCGCGCGCAGGAATTTCCGGATCTTCTCTGCATGCGCCTCATCCCGGTTGGCGACGATGATCAGCTCGTCATAGGCCGGTACTCCATAATCCTCGATGTTAAAGACCACCGGATCTTTTCCCTGCTGCTTCAGTTCCAGCGCCTCAATATTGCGATAGCCGCCGATCACCGCGTCCACCTGGCCGGTCAGCAGAGCGCTGGTCAGCTGAAAATTGACGTTAACCAGTTTCACCTGGTCGCTGGCAGTGCCGTTGTGCGCCAGCATGGTCGCCAGCGTCGCCTGTTCGATGCCGCTGACGGAGTAGCCGATGCGCTTGCCTTTTAAATCGCCCGGCTGCCGGATGGATTTATCCAGCGTCATCAGGGTGTTCAGAGGCGTATTCACCAGCGTGCCGACCCGCATCAGCGGCAGGCCCTGATCGGCAAAGAAGTGCAGCTGCGGCTGATAGGTGATGGCCAGATCGGCCTGTTTCGCGGCCACCAGACGCGGCGGCAGCGCAGGGTCGGAGGGCGGGATCATCGTCACCTCCAGCCCCTCAGCGGCAAAGGCCCCGCTCTGCTGGGCCACCATCAGAGGCGCGTGATCGGGATTGATATACCAGTCGAGCACCAGCGTCAGTTTTTCCATCGTCTGCGCCTGAGCGGCGAGAGAGGCGCTGAACAGCAGGGTAAACAGAGGCATTTTTGTCATGGGGTTTCTCATCAGTGAGGTCATTAAGGCGTTTCCGGTGCCCAGGCGATCAGGCGGCGCAGCAGACGATCGAGGATCAGCCACAGGGCCAGCGTCATCAGCACCAGAATAAACAGGGCGGCGAAACAGAGATCACTCTGCATCCTGGCATTGGCGTTCAGCATTACGTATCCCAGCCCTTCCGCGGAACCGACCCATTCGCCAATGATGGCGCCGATGGGCGCGACGGCGGCGGCCATGCGCAGGCCGGAACCCAGCGCGGGCAACGCGGCGGGCAGCCGGACATGCCACAGCTGCGCCCCCTGTGACGCGCCCATCGTGCGGGCCAGATCGAGGTAGCCGGGCGGGACGCGACGCAGGCCGTCGAAAAAAGTGGAGGTCACGGGAAAGAAGATCACCAGTATCGCCATTGCGACTTTGGCCCCCATGCCGAAGCCAAACCAGAGCACCAGCAGGGGAGCCAGGGCAAACACCGGGATCGCCTGGCTGCTGATTACCAGCGGCATCATCCAGCGCCGCAGCCCCGGCGAAAAGGTCATACCCAGCGCCAGTGCGCCGCCCAGCAGCACACCGGCAACCATGCCGCTGAGGATTTCGGAGAGCGTGATCAGCGTGTGATGGGCTAAATAGCCCGCGTTCTGCCACAGCGCGACAGCGACCGATGGGGGCGAGGGCAGCAGAAAGGCTGGAACGGCGGTCAGTGTGGCCAGCCACCACACCGTAATCAGCCCGGCGGCGAGCATCAGGGCACGGCGAAAGCCGTCAACTCCTGCCTGTAATCTCATCCGGCTACCCTGCTCAGCTGTTTCAGCAGCGTGGCCTGACTCTGAATGACGTGGAGGTCGTCGGCGGCGCGCGGGGGTGCGCCCGCCAGGGGCGCACAGGCTTCCACGCCCGCCGGACCGATAACCAGACAACGGTGCGCGAGCCGACAGGCCTCCGCCACATCATGGGTAATCAGCAGCACGGTGTGACCGGTGAGCACGTCTGCCGCCAGCGTCTGAATCTGGCTGCGGGTCAGGGCATCCAGCGCCGAGAAGGGCTCATCCATCAGAACGATCGGCTGACGGGTGTAGAGCGTGCGTGCCAGCGCCGCACGCTGCCGCATCCCGCCGGAGAGCGTTGCGGGCCGTGCGCGGGCGCACTGGCTCAGCCCGACCCGCGCCAGCAGATGCTGCGCCCGGTCGCGATCGGGCTTTTCCCCGCGCAGGCGGCTGGTGAGGCAGACATTCTGTTCTATCGTCAGCCAGGGGTAGAGCAGATCCTGCTGACCCATCCAGGCGATGCGGCCGCTCAGCGGCATGCCGTCGCTGCCGCTGACCTGTCCGGCGGTGGGCGAAGTCAGGCCTGCGATAACCCGCATCAGGCTGCTTTTACCGACGCCGCTGGCACCGAGCAGCGCGGTGATCTTGCCGCCTGCAATCTCCAGATTGAGCTGGCTGAAGAGCGGCTGCTGCCCGAAATCCAGGCTGAGCTGGCGTACCGAAATCCCCGGCGCGCCGGATGGGATCGCCATCTTCATGCACCTTTCTCCGGGCGGGCCGCCTGGTTCAGGCCCATCTGCCAGAAGGCTGACTCCAGCCGGGTCGCCGTGGTGAAGATCGCCGACAGCTGGTCAAAGCGTGCTTCACCAGCGCATGCGTCCGCCAGGCGTTCAAACAGGGAGAGTGAGCGGCTGACGCCCGCCAGATAGGTCTCATCGCCATAGTTCTCTATCCACGCCGCACAGGGGTTGCCCTCAAAGCACGTCGCCGGGTCGTGCAGCAGGCTCAGGCCGATCTCGGCGTACCCGGCAACGCACGGCATCAGCGCCGTCAGCAGTGCCAGCGCATCCCCGGTGTGGCCGACATCCAGCACATAGCGGGTGTAGTTCAGCGTCTCCATTGCTTCGGGTTCGTCTGACATCGCGGCTTCGCTGATACCCCATTGCTGACAGTAGGCCTGATGTAACGGCAGTTCACTGATGATGGCGTTAAGTGAGGCGGTTGCATGGCGCAGCGCCTCAGGATCGGTAAGCTTGCTGATCAGCAGGCCCCAGGCGCGGGCAAAGTGCAGCAGGAACTGGTAGTCCTGCACCAGATAATGGCGGAAGGCGGCGGCGGGCAGCGTGCCCTGGCCGAGCTGCTGCACAAAGTCATGCCTGACATAGGCGTGCCAGTGCGGCCCCGCCTGCTGGCGCAGACGGCCATAAAAGCCGGTGTCGAAAAGCGGATGTGACATAGGATCTCCGGTTGTCAGGGAGATCCGGGCATACGGTCTGGAACAGGGGATAATGCAGGCAATGAGGCAGTAGATTCTGCCGACCCGTCCCTTCGCTGGCATGACCCAGATCAGGTTCAAAGGGTTCGGCTTGCGCCATCTCAGCCCGTTACAGGACACCCCTCGGAGACAGTGGTTATACGATAATTTCTGCCGGAGCACAATCGGCAGAGAGGCCGTTCAGCGTCTCAGCCTCTGCGGCGGCCGGGTCCGTTACCGGCCCTGAGTGACGTTGTCACTCCAGATCGCCGCCGTTGCTGGCGATCACTTTCCTGTACCACCAGAATGATTTCTTTCGTGTGCGCGCCAGCGTGCCGTTACCGCGATCGTCGCGGTCAACGTAGACAAATCCGTAGCGTTTGCTCATCTCACCCGTTGAGGCCGCTACCAGGTCGATGCAGCCCCAGCTGGTGTAGCCCAGCACCGGCACGCCATCTTCAATCGCCTCTCCCATTGCGCGGATATGTTCACGAAGATAGCTGATGCGGTAGTCATCGTCGATCCCGCCGTTATCGTCGATTTCGTCGCGCGCGCCCAGGCCATTTTCCACCAGGAACAGCGGCTTCTGATAGCGGTCATACATCATGTTCATGGTAATGCGCAGACCAAGCGGGTCGATGCCCCAGCCCCATTCACTGCGTGGCACATGCGGGTTAGTCAGGGATTTCACCACATTGGCGGCGCTGCTGTTCTGCTCGTTCATCTCTGCCGAGGCGCAGCGTGAGGCGTAATAGCTGAACGAGACAAAATCAACGCTGTTCTTCAGGATCTCATCATCCCCCTCGGCGACATCAAGAGTGATCCCCTTTTCCCGGAACAGGCGGGCGGCATAGGCGGGATACGCCCCCCGCGCCTGCACATCGATGAAGAAGAGGTTCTCGCGATCCTTTTCCAGTGCCGCCCAGACATCTTCCGGTTTGCTTGACCAGGGGTAGAAGTTTCCGCCCGCCAGCATACAGCCGACCTGATTCGCCGGGTTTATTTCATGGGCGATGCGTGTCACCAGCGCGCTGGCGACCAGTTCATGATGCGCCGCCTGATACTTTACCTGCTCCTGATTCTCGCCCGGTTCGAACACCAGGCCCGCGCCGGAAAAGGGGCTGTGCAGCAGAATGTTGATCTCGTTGAAGGTCAGCCAGTACTTCACCAGGCCATTAAAGGCTTCGAAGCAGGTGCGGGCGTAGCGGGCAAAGAAGTCGACCATCTTCCGGTTACGCCATGAGCCATATTCGGTAACCAGATGCATCGGCACGTCAAAGTGGCAGAGTGTCACCAGCGGTTCGATATGATATTTCCGGCACTCCTCAAATACTGCGCGGTAAAAGGCGATGCCCGCCGGATTCGGCTCCGGCTCATCGCCGTTGGGATAGAGACGGCTCCAGGCAATCGAGGTGCGGAACACGCTGAACCCCATCTCCGCCATCAGCGCAATATCTTCCCGAAAGCGGTGATAGAAATCGATAGCCTCATGGCTGGGATAGAACTCATCGTCACGCAGGGTAAATCGCTTTTCCAGCCCCAGCTTGACCGGCATACGATGCGGCCCGTGCGGGATCATATCGACGGTGGTTAAGCCTTTTCCGCCCTCGCGAAAACCGCCTTCACTCTGGTTCGCGGCCAGCGCGCCACCCCATAAAAATCCTTGCGGAAACCTTGATTCAGACATGCAATCCTCTTTGTTCTGGTCGCGTTGACCGGTTCCTTTAATGGCTGTTAACCGCACTGGTGCGTTCAGTCACGGATGATGGCTGCGGTGCAGCCTGCGGTTCGGTCTCCGGGATATCCTCGAAACCCAGCAGCAGCGTCAGGACAAACGACAGCACCACCGACAGCACCATCACCGCGCCGACCCAGACAATCGTCATCGGATTGGCAGGATCGAAGAACTGGACGCTGGTAAAGAGGCCCGGTGAGGCCATCGAATGGCTGGCCAGTCCGCCGATTCCCGCAACTGCGCCGCAGATGAATCCGCTGATAAGACAGGCGATCAGCGGCCGTTTCAGGCGAACCGCAACGCCATACAGCGCCGGTTCTGAAATGCCCGCCACAATGGCGGAGGCGGCTGCGGCCAGCGCGGTCTGGCGCAGCTCGCGGTTTTTCGTGCGAAACGCCACCGCCAGGGAGGATCCGCCCAGCGACAGGTTGGCGCCAATCTCCGACGGCATCACCATGCCCTCTTTACCGGTTTCGGCGATGGTCTGAATAATGGTTGGCGTAAAGACCCGATGCATCCCGGTCATCACCAGCAGCGGCCAGATCGCCCCCATAATCGCCACGGAAAGCCAGCCGAGATAGCCATGAACGGTATAGACCAGCGCAGAGATACCGCTGCCGATCCAGATGCCAATCGGGCCAATCAGCACAATCGCGATGGGCGCGGCAATCAGCACAATCAGCATCGGTTTCAGGAAGTTTTTAGTCACGGCAGGGGTGATGCGATCCACACCGCGCTCAATGTGCGACAGGATCCAGGTCATCACCAGCGCCGGGATAACGGTGTAGGTATATTTTACCGCCGTCACCGGGATCAGGGCGAACGCCACCGGCTGCCCCTGCGCCGCTTTCGCCATCAGGTCGATAAACGTGGGATGTACCAGCACCCCGGCGATCGCGATCGCCAGCGACATGTTGGTTTTAAATTTCAGCGCCGCCGAGGCCGCGACCATAACGGGCAGGAAGAAAAATGCGCCGTCGCCAATGACGTTGAGGATCACCAGCGTGGAGGAGCCTTTCTCAAACAGCCCCGCCATATCCAGAATCATCGCCAGCAGTTTCACCATCGACCCGCCGATAATGGCCGGGATCAGTGGCGACATGGTGCCGACCAGCGCGTCCAGGATGCCGGCGCCGATGCTCCTGAGGGTGATTTTGCGTTTCACCGGCGCGGCGGATGAAGCATCGGGTGAGCCCAGCGCCAGCACCGCCTGATACGCCTGCGAGACGTTGTTTCCGATGATCACCTGACACTGCGTATCGTTATGCACCACGCCCATCACGCCGTGGATCGCTTTCAGCCTGGGGTAATCAATCTGCGCCTCATCCTTCACCACGAAGCGCAGACGGGTCATACAGTGAGTCACGGCTTCAATGTTGTTGAGGCCGCCTAGCGCATCGACGATGGCGCGTGAGGCCGCGGCATAATTTAGGGACATGATCGCTCTTCTCTGTAGGGTAAATCGGTCAAAGTTTTTATGTTTTATGCGCCTGCGGACAGGCCGATAGGAAACCGGTTTCATAAAATCATGAAGGGCTTTATCAGTCGCGGCAAGCGTGAAAATCAGGCAGTTTTCGGTTTTGTGAGGTGCATCACTTGGACGGCACGGCGGCGTCCGCGCCTGCGCCGGGATAATATTTCCAATATTGAGAGGCTTAGGTAGACTGCATGACGGACGCAGCAGAGGAGCAGCATCATGGCAACGATTCAGGAAGTGGCAAAACGGGCGGGCGTCTCAAAAGCGACCGTGTCACGCGTGCTCTCCGGCAATGGCTATGTCGGCCAGCAAAAACGGGAGCTGGTCCTGCAGGCCATCGCTGAAACCGGCTACCGGCCCAATCTGCTGGCGCGGAATCTGGCGACCCGCACCTCTCAGACGATTGGACTGGTGATCACGAACACGCTCTACAGCGGCAGCTACTTTACAGAGCTGATGGCGCACTCCGCGCGCCTCCTGGAGCAGCAGGGCCGTCAGCTTATTCTGGCGGACGGAAAACACACGGCAGAGCAGGAGCAGGCGGCGATTCAGTTTCTGCTCGATCTGCGCTGCGACGGCATCATCATCTACCCGCGTTTTCTGAGCATCGATGCCCTGGATGCGATCATCTCCAGGCATACACAGCCGATTCTGGTCATTAACCGGCGGCTGCGCGTTAATCAGAGCTACTGCATCTACAGCGATCAGCACGCCAGCAGTGCCAGGGCGGTAAGCCATCTGCTGGCGCAGGGACACAGGGAGATTGCGTTTATCACCGGATCGCTGGACTCGCCGACGGGCGTCGAGCGCCTCTCTGGCTATCGCGCCGCGCTGGCTGCGCAGGGCATTGACGCCGATCCGGACCGCATCGTGACCGGGAAATGGACGGCACAGAGCGGCATGGCCGCCGTGGATACGCTGCTGGCGCGCGGGGTGAGCTTCAGCGCGCTGGTGGCGAGCAATGATGAGATGGCGATCGGGGCGATCAAACGTCTGACGGAGTGCCGGATCGCGGTGCCTGACCAGGTGTCGGTGATTGGCTTCGATGATATCCCGCTGGCGCCCTACATCACGCCGTCGCTTTCGAGCATGAAGCTGCCGGTCACCGACATGATCGATGAGACGATCCACCGTCTGCTGACCATGCTGGATGGCGGAGACTGGCACCCACAGGCTCCCTTCACCGCCAGCCTGATGCTGCGCGATTCCGTGGCTCAGGGGCCAGGGTCTGGCTGATCTGCCGCGACCAGGCTGACCGCGATCCCCTGTTCCCGGAGTTGCGCGGCCGTTAACCTATCCAGCGTTTCGTCGGTAATTACATGTCCGACCTGATAACCGGAAGAGAGCGGATAGGGGTGAACCTGACCGAACTTAGACGCGTCGGTGAGAGCATAGCTCTCCGCGCCTTTAGAGAGGACGGCGTCCACCACATCGCAGCGCAGCATATTACGGCCGGTAAAACCGGTTTCGGGATGCCACCCATCCACCCCAACAAACGCCCGGTGAAAATGAACCTGCTGGATGGAGTAGCGGGTCAGCGGGCCGACCACTGACTCACTGCTTTTCTGCAGTAAGCCCCCCAGAACGATGACCTCGCAGGCTGCCTCACGCAGAAGCTGGGCAATGTAGTGGCTGACGGTGATCAGCGTGAGATCGGCCCGCCCGGCCAGCGCCCGCGCCAGCAGGGCGTTGGTACTGCCGCCTTCGATAAACACCGCTTCCCCGTACTGAACCAGGCTGGCCGCATAACGTGCCAGCGCCTGTTTAACCGGATAGCGGGTGTTCATGCGGGTGCCGACGTTGTCGCTGTCCAGCGCCAGCGCAGAGCCGTGCACCCGGCGCAGAAGCCGATCGCGCTCCAGCAGCGTGAGATCCTGACGCACCGTCACTTCGGATACCCCGGTAAGCTGCGCCAGCTCGCTGACCGGCACGCTGCCCCGGCTATTGACCAGTTGAATGATTTGATGATGTCGCGGGTTCATAATAGCGTTTCGCTGTAAACAGGCGTTTCAGTGTAGCAGGGTTTACCCGGCGTCCGTGCGGCGGATTAGCTCAGCCCCAGCGCCCGGCGGCCGTGAAGATTAAGGTCGGCCGGGGTAAAGCGGTTTTCCCAGGTCGCCTCATAATCCTCCGGCGGAAAGTCTCCCGGCGAGCGGCCCTGCTCCAGCGCCTGCGCGACCTGTGTGGCATAGGCGCGGTTTTTCTCACACAGGGGTGCGGCAGGAATATACATCACGTTGCCCCAGCCCTGCTGATCCTCGACCGGCGCAACGGCATGGATAACATCGCAGTGCCACCATACCGAATCGCCCGCCTCTAAAGCGGGTATCGAACAGAGTCCGGCCATCAGATGGGGATGCCACTGTTCGCTGATCGGCAACACCCGTCCGGGCGCAACGCCACACAGCTCCTCCTCCGGCACATCAGACAGCAGCGGACGCAGCAGCACATAGGCCATCGCCTGCGGCACCGGAACCACATGCAGCAGACCCTGGCCCGGGATCATATCTGAGAGCGCCGTCCAGCCCTGGAACGTACGGAACACCGAGCATTTGGTGGTGCCGGGCAGATCGTACTCATCCACTTCCGTGCGGTGCGCGGCATCCCAGGGATCGTATGCGGCAAAATCACCCTGAAAGAGCTTGCCGAAAACCTGCTGATAAGCGGGTAGCAGCCAGCGTTCCAGTGCCCCGGAATCCGTGTGCGCCCCCAGGCCTTTTGAGGTGGTGCCCGGCAACCGGCGGCGGATGCGATCGGGGTAGATAATGCTGACATCCGGATAGAACCACTGCTGACCCTGCGATTCCGATTTCCAGAGACGGTTCAGAAAAGATTGCGCGTCGGCCATCGCCGGACTCTGCCGGGCCTGCATCTGCGCCTGCGACCAGTAGATAGGGTAGATTTCGGGCCGTGAGGCGGCCAGCGAACCGAAAAAGTCATCGCCCGGCCCGCGATACTGTTGATCGAACCGGTTGTGGTCCAGATAGTCGAGCATCGACTTATCCCAGGCCAGCGCCTGCTCACGCGCAAAATGCTGCTTAATTACCACGCAGCCGCGACATTTAATCAGCGATCGGGTTTCTTCTGAAACCGTGCCTGCGGCAATCTCCTGCATCGGCACGATCGGCCAGGCGCTGCCCGTTCGCTGTTCATCGGCTTTTGCCGCTGCAATCGCTGCAGTGATGTTGTCGCACACCTGGCGGAACAGGGCATCGACATCGCCAATCTGCGTGCGCAGCTGCTGTTTTAGGGCGCGGATCGCACTTCCGACATCCTCGGGCAACGGGGTGGAACGGACGGATTTCTGCATCTCAGGCTCCTGCTGACGGGGTTGAGTTACGAACGTAATTAAAATAACCTTCATTCATAATTTACGTCCTGACGTTAACATCCTTTTAACGGAAAAAACTGTGCGTCATAACACAATGGTGGAACCGGAACGCTCCGAAAGCCGTTAGCAAAGTCACTATTTGCATTCTCATTAATTCACCCAGCGGGTAAGCTTCATAAATCAAATCAATCAGCCGAAAGGATCAGACGGCAAACACAAAGGGGCAGGTGAAATGGCGGTTAAGATGATTGCGGTGGATATGGATGGCACCTTTCTGGACGATAATAAGCAGTACAACGTTCAGCGGTTTTCACGTCAGTATGCACTGCTGAAGCAGAAAGGCATCCGCTTTGTGGTCGCCAGTGGAAACCAGTACTACCAGTTGCAGCGCTACTTCCCGGACATCAAAGATGAAATTGCGTTCGTGGCAGAAAATGGTGCCTGGGTCTCTGACTGCAATGAAGAGATCTTCTGCGGCGAGTTAGCCCAGGAGAAGGTGCATCAGATCCTGGATATCCTGGCGGATGAACCCGATATCGCGGTGGTGGTCTGTGGACGCAACAGTGCCTATATGCACAGCTCCGCGTCGGACGAGATGATGGCCCGGCTCGCGAACCACTATCACCGGCTGGAGAAACGCGATGACCTCTACGCTATCGATGACACCATCTTTAAATTCTCGCTGAAGCTGGAGCATGAAGGGGTCGATGCCCTGCTGCAGCGACTGCATGCCTCGCTGGGCGGACTGGAAAATATTATGCATCCGGTTTCAAGCGGCTTTGGCTTTATCGACCTGATTATTCCCGGCTGCCATAAAGCCCACGGTATCGCGCTGCTGCAGGAAAAATGGGGCATCAGCGACTGCGAAGTGCTGGCGATCGGTGACAGCGCCAACGATATCGAGATGCTTCGTCAGGCCTGCTTCAGCTTCTCCATGGCGAACGCGGCAGAGGCGGTGTCGGCGGTGGCGCGCTATCAGACCCAGAGTAACAACGATGAAGGCGCGCTGAATGTCATCTCACGCGTGCTGGCGCGTGAATTTCCGTTCGACTGACATCCCCCGGCGATCGGCCTGACGGCCCGTCAGCCGTCACGCTCCTGATGGCTGCGCAGATGATTCTCCATCGCATCCAGCGCAGCCTGATTCTCCAGCCCCCACTGATAGAGCTGTTCGATTGGCCCGGTAAAGGTATGCCCCAGCGCGGTCAGGCTGTACTCCACTTTGGGCGGCACCACCTGATAGACCTGCCGGGCGACCAGTCCGCGCTGTTCCAGTTCGCGCAGCGTCTGGATCAACATCTTCTTCGAAATGCCCTGCAGACTGCGCTCAAGTTCACCGGTTCGCGCCCGATGTTCCGGCCAGTGATAGAGGGCGTGCAGCACCATCGTGCTCCATTTCACCGAAAAGAGTTCCAGCAGACGACGCGGCGGTGAATCCGCATAAAAGCACAGTTTTCCTTCGACCCAGACCGGCATCAGAACCTCGCAGAGAGTGGTAACCAAAAGGTAACTACTACCAAACCGGTATCTGTATGTCTATAGTGTCCCGCTTTCTTCAGAACGACCAGGCAAGAAGAGGTAACCGATGAAAATTAACGCGCTGATAGCGACACAGCCCGACCAGCCGCTGCGTGCCGGTCAGGCAGACATTCGTGAACTGCAGGCTGACGACGTCAGAATCGAAATCCTTTACTGTGGCGTCTGCCATTCCGATCTCCATATGGCGCGCAACGAGTGGGGCGTCAGCCGCTATCCGCTGGTGCCGGGCCATGAAATCGTGGGCCGGGTCGCCGCTATCGGTGACAATGTCACTAAATTCGCCATCGGGCAGACGGTGGGGGTGGGTGTGATGGTCGACTCCTGCGGTGAATGCCACTTCTGTCAGCAGCAGGAAGAGCAATATTGTGAAGCCGGGTTCACGCCGACCTATAACGGCACCGATAAATACACCGGCCACACCACCTTTGGCGGCTATGCGCAGTATGTGATTGCCGATCAGCATTTTGTGGTCACCGTGCCGGACAATCTGGCACTGAACGCGGTGGCACCGCTGTTGTGCGCGGGCGTCACGGTCTGGTCGCCGCTGCAGCACTTCAATATTAAAGCGGGCCATCGTGTGGGGGTCGTCGGACTCGGCGGACTGGGCCACATGGCGGTGAAACTAGCCAGCGCGCTGGGCGCAGACGTTACCCTGTTTACCACGTCTCCGTCGAAAGGTGAGGATGCACTGCGACTGGGGGCAAAAAACGTGGTGGTCTCGCGCGATGCCGCACAGATGGCAGCCTGCCAGGCGTCGCTGGATATCATTCTCGACTGTGTGGCGGCGCCGCATGACCTCGATCCTTATCTGAACGCCCTGAAAACCAACGGCCAGCTGGTGCTGGTGGGCATTCCCGATCAGCCGCACCCTTCACCGAACGTCACGCCGATGGTATTCCGTCGTCTCAGCATCAGCGGTACCTCGATTGGCAGCATTCAGGAAACGCAGCAGATGCTCGACTTCTGTGGTCAGCACAACATCACGGCTGACGTGGAGATGATCACGGGCGACGCGATCGAAACCGCCTTCAACCGCATGCTGAAGGGCGATGTGAAATATCGTTTCGTTATCGATATGCAGAAAACGCACTGGTAAAATCGCGGGCCCGCTGTGACGGCGGGCTTTAATCGGGACAGGGCAGTTCGTGATGAGGGAGTCGGACTGTTTGTAGTTACAACATACTATTGGCTGATTCGTTATCACTCCCTGGCACCGGATACGCATCAGTCATGCAGAGGATTTATGGCGGCAAAAAATACCCGGCAGGGAACCGGGTATCCGGGGCATGGCTGAGGAGTCGCGTTATTCCTGCTCTTTCTCTTCGTCCTGCTTTTCCGTCTCAACGGTTACGGCAGCATGGATAAAAGGTTTGAGCAGCTGGATATCCAGGATGACATAGACCATGGTGCTGATAAACAGCGAGATCACGCTGCCGAACACACCGCTGGTGGTAAAGGTCAGATAGTTGTAGATCACCAGCCAAGTGACGCAGATAAAGAGGGCCAGCGAAATGGCGAGGTTAGGGACAGAGTAGTTACTGGTGCCACCGCCCTGGGTGTGGGTCGCCTTAAACAGGTTGCCAATTGTGTACTTTTCCAGCACCACAATAGTTTTCTCCCAGTTGCGCTGCTTCCTGGCACTGGCGCGGGTCAGGAAAAGATAGAGAATAGAGACAAAAAAGCCGGAAAAGGCGATAAGTACCGGAATCGCTTCCAGCGCATATTCAATGCTCTTGTGCGCCGTGGGCGTGCTGTTGAGATCCAGCGTCAGCGACGCCCCCAGCGCAGCATAAAGAAACAGAAACAGCAGGATAAACGTCAGGCTGCGCTTCCCGTCTTCACGCGACTCCGCCGTTTTCTGCCGGATAGCCAGATGAAGCGATTGCTGAAGCTGATGTGCTTCAGGGGAGTCTGTTTCGAAGGTGTGGCAGGGCGCAGCAAAGAAGTTGTGCATAAACAGCTCATCTTCTTCGTGAATGGTGATCTTCATCGGAAACCTGTAGTCGGGGAATTTTCCCTAGTTTAATCAGCACGGCATGAATTAACAGTAACTTTGGCTCTGCACTGCCTGACCGTGCTGACTTATGGGGCTATCAGGTTGAGCAGGCTGCTTACCACAGAATCCGTAGCAAATCCCTGCGCGCACTTCTCATCTTCCTCCCGCAGCTGCTGATAGCGCAGCTCGGCGGCTTCTGCGTTATCTGCATGGATCTCATTCCAGAGCAGGCGATAGCCATCACGGATCAGTGCGTCCTGCTGGTCCGGGCGCAGAATATTTACCGCTCTGATTACCTGATCCTTCTGAAAAAGGCGATAGTCCGGCATGGCTATTTCTCTCCAGGGTTGTCCAGCGTTTTAAACTGCTTAATCGCGTCGTTGATGTTGTTCGTTTCGACGGTGGCAATGCAGCGGTCGCCACTGAATACATCATAGCGGGCGTTGCGCAGCTGAAACAGCAGATCTCTGCCCCGGAAGTAGATACGTTTCTGTTTAACGCCAATGCCATGTCGCCGTAATAGCGCCTGTGACAGGCGATCGGTCCCTTTTATCATGCCTTCAGCTCCCCGGCAGTACGTGGTCACTGAGAGTTAACCTGATTAACATTAGTTTTATATTAAGAGAAAACCCGCCTTTAAGCAGGGTTCCCCGGTCGGTTTAAGAAAAATTACCCGCTATCCGGGCTGGCAGAATCAGCAGCATACTGTCAGCCCTACATCCTCCACGTTTGCTGGCCGTAAATGCGGTACACTGCCATAACAATCCGCTACCGGACATGCCGCTATGAACGATAAAAAGATGATCTCGATTGACCAGTTCGATGCTGACGAGCGACTGGCTGTTGAGCAGGTTTTCAGGGCGCTGGCTGAGAAATACCGTCAGCGAACCGGCAAAGAGCCGGACAGCAAAAAGGAGCGGGAATTTACCAGTGAGGCGCGTCAGCAGGTGATGGCACGCAAGCTGGAGAAGGCGAGAGCGCAGGCGGAGAAGCAGAAAAAACCGCTGCGTAAAAAGAAACCTTCTTCACTCACGGCCAGTGAAGTCAGTGATTTCAGCTGGTCTGCTTCTGTGGCGAAAGGGCGCAGATAAAGGAGGCCGCCTGCGGACAGGCGCGCGGCCCCTTTCCGCTCAGGTCAGGTGGAGTGCGTTCAGGCAGGGCGAGTATAATCACGGTGGCCCATGCAATAAGAATATTCTGCAAATTATATATCCTGCCTTATCATTTGCCGATAAACTGCGGTAACTTTTCGCTGCTTCAGTTTGCCTATGAATTACTACACACCCGACGATGCCCAACTGAAGCGCCGCTCAACGCGATTTGTGCGCCGTATGTTTATGATGCGCCAGCTTGGTACTTTTCTTTGCTTTCTGCCCATTCTGTCTGTGTTGATGGAGATGGGCAGGAGCGCAGGGGTGTGTGCGCTGCTGTTTATCAACGCGTTCATCTGGCCCTATGTCGCCTGCAGGCTGGCGTTGCGGTCGCGCGATCCTACCGGATTTGAACGTAAGAATCTGACGCTGGATGCCGCCTTCGGCGGCGTCTGGGTGGCGCTGATGGCTCTGAGCCCTTTGCCTTCCGTCATTATCATGGCGGTACTGATTTCGGATCGCTACTCCGCTGGCGGCTGGAGCCAGCTGAAATCAGCCCTGCAGGCCTTACTGCTGGCTTTTCTGCTGGTCTGGCTTGCTCAAAGGGCGCCTGTCGTGCTGACATTCAGCACCCGCACTGTCTGGCTCTCTCTGCCGCTTGCCAGCGGGTATCTGCTGGTGCTGAGTGTGGTGTCACACAATCTGACGCTGAGTCTGCGCAAAAAGAACCGGGAGCTGGAACGTATCGCACTGATGGATCCCGGCCTGAAGATCCCCAACCGGCGCTTATTCGAGCGGCGGCTGGAAAGCGAATATCTGCGCACCCAACGGGGCGAAGGCAAGGCCTGGCTGATGTTACTGGATGTCGACCACTTCAAGCAGGTTAATGACACATTCGGACATGAAGCGGGCGACTTTCTGCTGGCAGAGATTTCAGCGCTGCTGCGTGACAGCGTGGGCCTGAAGGATGTGCCTGCCCGTTTTGGCGGCGATGAGCTGTGCGTGATTGTGCGAGATGCCGACGAAAGCAGCATCAGGCGGCTGGCGGAGCAGATCAGGCAGGGTATATCGGCGCTGCGGCTGCCAGCCTCCCCGACTTTTCAGTGCTCGGTCAGTATCGGCATTGCCGCCGCGCGTGATGCCGCGTCGATTCATGCGTGGCTGCGATACGCGGATGAGGCGCTTTATCGGGTTAAGCGTGCCGGACGCAACGATGTGCTTATCTGGCACGCCAGCGCAACAGAAACGCTGAGTAAAGTCAGGAGCTGACTGTCAGCCTGAGCGCAGGTCTCAGCCGCCTGATGAGATCGCAGGGTAGTCGCCGGTGCCATCAGGCCACGGCGTCAGCAGGTCAAAACCGCTCTCTGTGACGGCCACGGTGTGTTCCCACTGCGCAGAGAGTGAGCGATCTTTGGTTACTACGGTCCAGCCATCTGACAGGACGCTGGTTCCGGCTTTACCGGCATTGATCATGGGCTCGATAGTGAAAATCATCCCGGCCTTCAGCGGCATCCCCTGGCCTGGCGTACCGTAGTGCAGCACCTGCGGATCGGTATGGTAGATCTCCCCGACACCGTGACCGCAATACTCCCGCACGACCGAGAAACCTGCACCTTCCGCCACACGCTGAATAGCGGCACCCACATCGCCCAGCGTTGCGCCAGGCCGGACGGTTTTGATCCCGGCGACCATTGACTGATAGGTGATCTCAACCAGGCGCTTTGCCCGCACTGAAGGCGTGCCGACAAAATACATCCGGCTGGTATCGCCATACCAGCCATCTTTAACGATCGCCACATCGATATTAACGATATCGCCATCCTTGAGTTTCTTACTGGCCGGAATACCGTGGCACACCACATGATTAACCGAGGTGCAGGTGGTGCGGGTGTAGCCGTGATAGCCGATGTTCGCGGGCGTCACTTTAAGCTCATTCACGATGAAGTCGTGGCAGATATCATCCAGCTCTTCAGTGGTGATGCCGGGACGGACGTGAGGCGTGATCATCGCGAGCACCTCGGCCGCCGCCTGACCGGCTGCGCGCGCCATCTCGATCTCTGCGGCGGTATGGATTTTAACGCTGTTCATGACACATCTCCCTGTGCGGTGAGGCTCTCTTTCGCGAGCATATTACGTATATCGGCGCTGCCCTGCAGTTCAAGCCGGATCAGCATTTGTGCCAGCTCCTGCTGGGTCTGCTGCGGGTAGAGTTCAGCCAGCATACCCAGTTTCAGCCAGTGTTCTGCCTGTGCATTGATCGAGCGGCTCATCGCCTGACTGGCGATGCGCAGATTCTCGTGCATCAGGTCGGAGATTTTAACGATACCCATGCAAGCCTTATATGAAACGTATATGTTTCATATATTGTCTGTCGATAACGCTGTTCATTGCAAGGACAAATTTCATCCACATCTTAACCCTGCGCACGGATTGTCACGGGAATGGGGCCGCTCTGCATCATTCAGAGCACCCTGTTGTCTGGCGCTTCCCCTGATTCAGGAGAGCCTGTTCGATGTAGTACGAAAACGGCACGGCTTTTGCTTGACTCCCTTTTTGCATCATAGGGGGCAGCAATGGATGACGCACTGAGTTGGTTACAGGCCTCACGGCATAGCGATATTGCCAGCCTGCAACGCCTTCGCCAGACCGGTAAGCTCATTACTACCGTCAGCGAGCTGGTGCATCAGCTTCAGCGCGAGCGGGGAGCGAGCAATCTGTGGATTTGTTCTGAAGGCCGACTTTACGGCGAGCAGCGGCTCGCCAGTGAGCAGGATGTGACGCGCTGCCAGCGGAATTTTTGCGAGGCCTTACCCCAGGCCGAAGCCCAGCCGGGATACAGCCGGTTCTGTAATCTGATCGCCGCCGCGTTGCAGGCGCTGGCCGGGTTACCGGCGCTGCGCCAGCAGATTACGCAACAGCAGATTGCGCACGCGCAGGCCGTTGCAGCGTTCAGCACCATTATCCGTAGCTTACTGAACCTGGTCTTTGAGGCCGCCGACACTGCCAGCCATCCTGACATTACGCGCGCGCTCATTGCGCTGTTCAGCTTTATGCAGGGTAAAGAGCTGGCGGGGCAGGAGCGCGCACTCGGCGCGGCCGGCTTTGCGGCCGGACAATTCAGCGCAGCGCAGCGCAACGGCATGGTGGCCTTGATTGAAGCGCAGGAACAGAGTTTTCTGACCTTCCAGCAGTTTGCCGATGAGGCCGTTTTACAGCACTGGCAACCGCTGGCGCAGGCCAGCCGCGAAATTGAACGACTGCGGCGCATTGCCTGTACTGACGGGCGGCGGGACGACAGCGGCGCACTGCACTGGTTTTCGCTGCTGTCACAACGTATCGATCAAATGAAATTGCTGGAAGATCAGCTGTCAGCCACGCTGATGTCGCGCTGCCGCGAGGCCATCGCACTGGCACAACATCAGGCCGCTGAACCCCTGCAGGTAGCGCAGCCGGGCTGCAATTTTACGTTATATGTCTCCGGAGCGGACTGGCTGCCTGCCGAGTCGGGTGCGCTGAACAGCGACGGGCTGGCGCCCCAGCTCGGTCGCTCACTGCTGTCGTTGATCGCGGAGCAGTCCCAGCGTCTGCAGCATCAGGCCAGCGAGCTGGCTACGCTGCGTACCACGCTGGAAGAGCGCAAATTACTCGACCAGGCAAAAAACTGGCTGATGCAGCAGCATGGGCTGAGTGAAGAGCAGGCCTGGCAACGGCTGCGTAAAAGCGCGATGGATCAGAATAAACGGTTGCCGGAAATTGCCCAGGCGATCGTCACGGTGGCGGCCACGCTGAAGAAATAACTCTAAAGCGTTAGCTGCACAATGCCTGTGCGTGATCTGCGTCACCATCGTGCAGAATAGATCAAAAAACAGCCAGGTAAACACCTGAAACGCCACGCGCAGTACCTTTCAAAAGCTGGCACGCGGTTTGCTTTATCTTACTGAGTAAATGTATTTGCTTTGCCAACGGCGGTAAAGCGAGTGCTTTGGATAAAGGCGTCCATCTCCCTGTGAAAGCAGCGGAGAGGACGCCTTTTTTTATTTCCTGAGGGTGGCAAAAAATGAGCAAATCGCCAGTTTCACTGTCTCGTCGTCAACTGCTGTTATCCGGTGCCGCAGTTGGCGGGCTGTGGCTGTTGCCGGGATTGCGCAACGCCGTATGGGCGGCGGATTCCGATGCGCCAGAAAAAGCCACCGTGCGGGTGGGGTTTATTCCGCTGACCGACTGTGCGCCGGTCATCATGGCGTCAGTGAAAGGCTTTGATAAAAAATATGGCCTGACGCTGCAACCCAGCAAAGAGGCGAGCTGGGCAGCCGTCCGCGACAAACTTACCTCCGGTGAACTCGACGCAGCCCATGTGCTTTACAGCCTGATCTACGGCCTGCAACTGGGAGTGGCCGGGCCGCAGCATGACATGGCGAACCTGATGACGCTCAATAACAATGGTCAGGCGATCTCCCTGTCGAACCAGCTTAAAGCGCAGAAGGTCACCGATGCCGCCAGCCTGAAAAAGCACATCGACAGTCAGCCTGAAGGCAGTCTGACCTTTGCACATACCTTTCCGACCAGCACTCACGCGATGTGGCTGTACTACTGGCTGGCCAGTGCCGGCATCAATCCATTTGAGGATGTGCGCACGGTTGTCGTGCCGCCGCCGCAGATGGTGATGAATATGAAGATTGGCAATATGAGCGGCTTCTGTGTGGGCGAGCCGTGGAACCAGCGCGCCATCAGCGACGATATTGGCTTTACCGCCGCGACCAGTCAGCAGATTTGGCCCGATCATCCCGAAAAAATTCTGGGTACCCGCGCCGCGTGGGTGAAAGAAAACCCCAACACTGCGCGCGCGCTGACGGCGGCTGTTCTTGAGGCGGCGCGCTGGATCGATGCCTCCGATGACAACCGCCGTGAAACGGCGCAGGTGCTGGCCGGGCGCGCCTGGATCAACACGAAACCTGAGATTCTGCAAGGCCGTATGCTCGGCCAGTACGAGAACGGGCTGGGGCAGAAATGGCAGGACCCGCACGCCATGCGCTTCTTCCATGACGGCAGCGTCAGTTTCCCCTATCTGTCCGATGGCATGTGGTTCCTTACCCAGCTCAAGCGCTGGGGAATGCTGACCCAGGAGCCGGACTATCTGGCTGTCGCAAAGCAGATCAACCACATCGATATCTACAAACAGGCCGCCAGCGCCGTCGGCAACGTCACGCTGCCCGACAGTGAGATGCGCAGCAGCACCCTGATGGACGGCAAGGTATGGGATGGCACGAATCCTGCCGCTTACGCCGCCAGCTTCGCCATTAGCCACCAAGAGAGGTCGTGATGAAAAGCCAGACTCGTTCCCTGACGCAGCCTGATACGCTGCCCACCCGCGCTACGGTCGTGCCCCTTCAGGTCACGCCAAAAAAGAGGCGTTCACCCGCGCGCCTGCGTCCGTTTTTGCAGCGTGCCATCCCCGCGCTGTGCGGTGTGCTGCTTCTGCTGCTGGTCTGGCAGATCGCGGCCCTTTCCAGCAAAGGCTTTCCCGGCCCGTACGCCACCTGGGACGCGGCGAAAATCCTGTTCGCCGATCCCTTCTATAACAACGGCCCCAACGATCAGGGCATCGGCTGGAACGTGCTGGCCTCGCTGCAGCGCGTGGCTATCGGCTTTGGTCTCGCCGCACTGGTGGGGATCCCCGCAGGCTTTCTGCTGGGGCGTTTTACCTTAATGGCGCGCATGTTTAATCCGGTTATCGCACTACTGCGTCCGGTCAGCCCGCTGGCCTGGCTGCCTATTGGTCTGCTGCTGTTCCAGCGCGCCGAACCCGCCTCCAGCTGGACCATTTTTATCTGTTCTATCTGGCCGATGATTATCAACACCGCAGAAGGCGTGCAGCGCATTCCTCAGGACTACCTGAACGTCGCGCGCGTGCTGCAACTGTCGGAATGGACCATCCTGCGCCGCATTCTGTTTCCTGCCGTTCTGCCTGCGGTGCTGACCGGGGTTCGCCTGTCGATTGGCATCGCCTGGCTGGTGATCGTGGCTGCGGAAATGCTGACGGGAGGCCTGGGGATCGGCTTCTGGATCTGGAACGAGTGGAACAACCTCAATGTTGAAAACATCCTGATTGCCATTTTGCTGATTGGCGTCGTCGGCCTGCTGCTTGAGCAGGGAGTAATGCTGCTGGCCCGTCGCTTTAGCTGGGATAAATAAGGGGAACACGATGCAACCTATCATTCGCGTAGAGCAGGTCAGCCAGCGTTTTACCACCTCCGGCGGCGATTTTCTGGCGCTCGATACGGTCAGTTTTGATATCCATCAGGGGGAAACCCTGAGCCTGATCGGCCACTCCGGCTGCGGGAAATCCACGCTGCTCAACCTGATTGCCGGTTTGACCCGACCCACCAGCGGGGTCCTGTTATGTGATAACCGCGAAGTGACGGGCCCCGGCCCTGAGCGCGCCGTGGTGTTTCAGAACCACTCGCTGTTGCCCTGGCTGACGGCGTATCAGAACGTTGAGCTGGCGGTAGAGCAGGTGTTTAAAGGCAGGATGAACAAGGCGGAACGACGCGACTGGATCGAGCACAACCTCAACCAGGTGCAGATGAGTCACGCCATGCATAAGCGCCCCGGTGAGATCTCCGGCGGCATGAAGCAGCGCGTCGGTATCGCCCGTGCGCTGGCCATGAAACCGCGCGTGTTGCTGCTCGACGAACCCTTCGGTGCGCTGGATGCCTTAACGCGCGCGCATCTGCAGGACTGCGTCATGCGCATCCAGCAGGCGCTGAACACCACCATCGTCCTGATTACGCATGATGTGGATGAAGCCGTGTTGCTGTCCGATCGAGTGCTGATGATGACCAACGGTCCGGCGGCGCAGGTGGGCGATATCCTGACGATCGATCTGCCCCGGCCCCGTTCACGCGTGGCGCTGGCGGATGACGTGCGTTATCACCAGCTGCGCCAGAAAGTGCTGCATTTTCTCTACGAAAAACAGACCACGGCGGCATAAGGACGACACCATGAAACAACGGCTGCTGGTTGCGGGTAACGGGATGGCGGGTATGCACATGGTTGAAACCCTGTTGCAGCTGGCGCCAGCGCGTTACGACATCACTGTGATTGGCCGTGAGCCGCACGGCAACTATAACCGTGTGCTGTTGTCGCCACTGCTGGCCGGGGAAACTACCGCTGAACAAACGCTGATCCACGACCCTGACTGGTATCACCATCACGGCATTACCCTGCTGGCGGGAGAGACGGTGGAACAGGTGGATGTCGCTGAGCGGACGTTACGCACCGACCTGCGCCTCCTGCACTGGGACCGGCTGGTCATGGCAACCGGATCGCAGCCCTGCAAACCCGCTGTTCCGGGCAGCGACCTGCCGCATGTGAGCCTCTTTCGCACGCTGCGGGATGTTGACACGTTGCTGGCGGGGCACGGCCCGGTAGTGGTGGTCGGCGGCGGCTTTCTGAGTATCGAAGCCGCCGCCGGACTTCAGGCGCAGGGGCGCCAGGTCACGCTGATCCATCGTCAGTCGCGTTTGCTCGACAAGCAGCTGGATGTGAGGGCGGGGGAATTACTGCTGGCTCAGCTCCGGGCGCGCGGCATTCGCTGTGAACTCAACGTCAGCCTTGCGGCAATCCGCACGGATCGTGTGATCCTTCAGGATGGTCGTGTGCTGGCGGCGCAGCAGGTGGTGATGGCTATCGGTGTTCAGCCGGCAATCGCCGTAGCGCAGGCCGCCGGTATTCCCTGCCAGCGCGGTATTCTGGTTGATCGCCAGTTGCGTAGCGCGCACGCCGGCATTTATGCCGTAGGCGAATGTTGTGAAATCAGCGGCGAGACCTTTGGTCTGGTCGCGCCCTGTCTGGCCCAGGCGAAGATTCTGGCGGCGCAACTGGCCGATCGGCCTCAGGCAGATTTCCACAGCGCGGCGACGGGCACCCGTCTCAAAGTCAGCGGCATTTCCCTGTTCAGCGCTGGCGACATTGAGGATGCCCCGTCCATCACCAGTTTTGATCCGATCGCCGGGCACTATCGCCGCCTGTTCCTGAAAAACGGCCGATTAAACGGCGTGCTGTTGTATGGCGACTGCCAGCGAAGCGGCGCGCTGCTGAACGCACTCCATAACGCCGAACCGGTTTCTGTGAACACGCTGTTCGGCCTTGATGAACCTGAAACGCAGCCGCTGGCTGCAGGAAATCCTGTGATGAGCCAAATGAAACCTGTATTAGCCGTGGTCGGTCACGGCATGGTCAGCCACCATTTTCTGGAACAGCTGGTTGCCCGTAACCTGCATCAGCACTATCACGTTGTGGTCTACGGTGAAGAGCGTTATCAGGCTTACGATCGGGTTCACCTTTCTGACTATTTCACCGGGAAAACGGCTTCGCAGCTGTCGCTGGTGAGCGAAGATTTTTTTGCCCGCAACGCGATTGAACTGCGTAGCGGTTGCCGGGTAGAGGCGATCGATCGCCAGCAGCGCAGCCTGCGTGACAGCTCGGGCCGTGAACTGGCCTGGGATAAGCTGGTGCTGGCCACCGGCTCCCGCGCCTTTGTACCACCGGTGCCTGGGCATGATGGCGAGCGCTGCTTTGTCTATCGCACGCTGGACGACCTGGATGCCATCGCCGCCTGCGCCCGCCAGAGCCAGCGCGGCGTGGTGATCGGCGGCGGACTGCTGGGCCTGGAAGCCGCCAATGCGCTGAAGCAACTGGGGCTGGAGACACACGTTGTTGAGTTTGCGCCACGCCTGATGGCCGTGCAGCTGGACGACGGCGGGGCGCTGATGCTGCGGCAAAAGATCGACTCGCTGGGCGTAACGGTGCATACCTCGAAACAGACCGAACAGATTGCCACCCGGCCTGACGGCAGTCTGGTGCTGCACTTTGCCGATGGCGGCGAGCTGCCCACCGATCTGGTGCTGTTCTCTGCCGGTATCCGTCCGCGTGATGAGCTGGCCCGGCTCGCCGACATCAGCGTGGGGCCGCGCGGCGGCATTACCATCAATGATCATTGCCAGACCAGTGACAGCGACATTTATGCCATCGGCGAATGCGCGCTGTGGAACGGGCAGATTTTTGGCCTGGTGGCGCCAGGTTACCAGATGGCGCGCGTGCTGGCCGCGCATCTGGCGGCCGAACCCGCGCAGTTCACCGGTGCCGACATGAGCACCAAGCTTAAGCTGCTGGGCGTAGAGGTTGCCTCCTTTGGCGATGCGCACGGCAAAACAGCAGGCAGCCTGAGCTACCACTGGGCCAACGGGCCAAAAGGCATTTACAAGAAGATCGTGGTCAGCGACGACAACAGACGCCTGCTGGGTGGCGTGCTGGTGGGAGACAGCAGCGACTATGCCACGCTCCTGCAGATGATGCTAAATGCGATGCCGCTGCCGGCGGCACCGGAAGCCCTGATCCTTCCCGTGATGAATGGCGCGCCGGCCAAAGGATTGGGCGTTGCCGCGCTGCCGGACAGTGCCCAGGTCTGTTCCTGCCATAACGTCAGTAAAAGCGATATCTGCCAGGCGGTGCAGAATGGCTGTGGCGATATGGCCAGTATAAAAAGCTGCACTAAAGCCGCTACAGGCTGTGGCGGCTGCACTGCGCTGGTGAAACAGGTGATGGAGTTTCAGCTGGAAGATCTGGGCGTCTCCGTGAAAAAAGATATCTGTGAGCACTTCGCCTGGTCCCGTCAGGAGCTGTATCACCTGATCCGTGTCAATGGCATCAAAACCTTTGACGCGCTGCTGACCCGCCACGGACGGGGCTGTGGGTGCGAAGTGTGTAAACCGCTGGTGGCTTCGCTGCTGGCCTCATGCTGGAACGATTACCTGCTGAAACCGGCCCATTTACCCTTGCAGGACACCAATGACCGTTACTTTGCCAATATCCAGAAAGATGGCACCTATTCGGTCGTACCGCGTGTGCCGGGGGGCGAAATCACGCCACAGGGCCTGATCGCCATCGGCGAAGTAGCCGCACGTTACGATCTCTATACCAAAATAACCGGCGGCCAGCGTATCGATCTCTTTGGTGCGCGACTGGACCAGTTGCCTGCTATCTGGGAAACTCTGCTGGACGCCGGGTTTGAAACCGGTCATGCCTACGGCAAATCCCTGCGTACGGTGAAATCCTGCGTGGGTTCGACCTGGTGTCGTTATGGCGTGCAGGATTCCACTGCTTTTGCCATCGCGCTGGAGAACCGCTATAAGGGCCTGCGCGCACCGCACAAGATCAAGATGGCCGTATCCGGCTGTACCCGCGAATGTGCGGAAGCGCAAAGTAAAGATATCGGCGTAATCGCCACGGAAAATGGCTGGAACCTGTATGTCTGCGGCAATGGCGGCATGAAGCCTCGCCATGCCGACCTGTTTGCCAGCGATCTGGATGATGAGACGCTGATCCGGTACGTCGACCGGATTCTGATGTTCTATGTGCGCACGGCGGACCGCCTGCAGCGTACCAGCGTCTGGATGGATAACATGGAGGGCGGGCTGGACTACCTGCGTGAGGTGGTCATTCACGACAGCCTGGGGATCGCCGCTGCGCTGGAACAGGAGATGCAGCAGGTGGTGGACACCTGGCAGTGCGAATGGCAGACCACGCTGGCCGATCCTTCAAGACGTGCGCTGTTTACCGCCACTGTGAACAGCGAACAGCCGGATGAAACACTGCACTATGCGCGCGTGCGCGGGCAGCGTCAGCCACACAAGGCCACCGGTATCCCTCTGATGCATCTTCCCGCCGAACCCTGGAGCGAAATCTGCCCCCTGGATGCCATCCCGCCAGAGGCTGGCATCGGAGCCCGTCTTGGCAGCGTCCGTATTGCG
Organism: Pantoea phosphatilytica; assembly: GCF_051025615.1. Taxonomy (NCBI): domain Bacteria; kingdom Pseudomonadati; phylum Pseudomonadota; class Gammaproteobacteria; order Enterobacterales; family Erwiniaceae; genus Pantoea; species Pantoea phosphatilytica. The sequence continues at coordinate 11,084 of NZ_JBPFDF010000004.1, read as the reverse complement.
TTATTCCGTATGGGTGAGGACTGTTATGCCGTGGAGGATTGTGAGCCCGGCAGCGAAGCCAGTGTGCTGTCACGCGGCATCCTGGGGGATGTTGCCGGGGAGCCGGTCGTGATCTCGCCGCTTTACAAACAGCGCGTGCGCCTGCGGGACGGACAGAGCCTTGATAATCCTCACCATCAGTTGCGCTGCTGGCCGGTCAGAGTGGAGAACGGTCAGGTCTGGGTCGCGAACCGTCCGCTTAACCTGATGGCGCAGGCATCATGAAAACCACATGCGCCTATTGCGGTGTGGGCTGCGGTGTCGACGTCACGCAGCCGCCGGGCGGGCCGCTCCGGGTCAGTGGCGATGCCCGTCATCCGGCGAACGCCGGGCGGCTGTGTGTCAAGGGCGCAGCCCTGGGCGAAACGCTGACGCTGGCCGGACGGTTGCTTCATCCTGAGCTTCATCACCAGCGGGTCAGCATGGAGACGGCACTGGATGCCGCGGCTGACGGGCTGCGCAGGATTATTGATGCACACGGCCCGGAGGCGGTGGCCTTTTACGGTTCCGGCCAGCTGCTCACAGAAGATTACTATGTGGCGAACAAGCTGATGAAGGGCTTTCTCGGCGTCGCCAATATCGATACCAATTCACGTCTGTGTATGGCCTCAGCGGTGACAGGCTATAAACGGGCTTTCGGGGCAGATGCCGTACCGTGCTGTTACGAGGATCTGGATCAGGCCGACGTCGTTATCCTGGTCGGATCGAATGCCGCCTGGGCCCATCCGGTGCTGTTTCAGCGCCTGAAACAGGCCAAAGTGCAGCGCCCGGAGATGCAGGTTGTGGTCATCGATCCGCGCCGTACGGCCAGTTGTGAGTTCGCCGATCTGCATTTACCGCTCCGGCCGGGCAGCGATCCGGCGCTGTTCTCAGGCCTGCTGCACTGGCTGGAACAGCATGGCGGCATTGACGCCACGATGCTGCCGCACCTGGAGGGGGTGGACACCACCTTGCAGGCCGCGCGGCGGTGGGATTGTACGGCGGTGGCAGCCCATTGTGATCTCAGCCATGAATTGATCGCTGCATTCTATCGGTTGTTCGCCCGGCATGAGCGCGTGCTGACCTTATGGTGCATGGGCATCAACCAGTCACAAAGCGGCAGTGACAACAACAATGCCATTCTCAATGCGCACCTGCTCAGCGGCAGAATCGGCCGACCCGGCTGCGGGCCGTTTTCGCTGACCGGGCAGCCGAATGCGATGGGCGGGCGGGAAGTCGGGGGGCTGGCCAACCAGCTGGCGGCGCACATGAGTTTCACCGCAGACGATTGCGACCGTTTGCAGCGTTTCTGGCGCAGTCCGCGCATGGCGCGCGAGCCTGGCCTGACGGCGGTCGATCTCTTTGACGCCATTGATCGCGGAACCATCAAAGCCGTGTGGATTATGGGCACCAATCCGGCGGTTTCGATGCCAGAAGGTAACCGCATTGCCCGGGCGCTGGCGGCCTGTCCGCTGGTGATTGTGTCCGATGTCCTGGCGCAGACGGACACCACCGCTTTTGCGCATATTTTGCTGCCCGCACAGGGCTGGGGAGAAAAGAACGGCACCGTGACCAATTCTGAACGCCGGATTTCTCGTCAGCGTGCATTTATGCCTGCGGCCGGAGAAGCGAAACCGGACTGGTGGTTACTCGCGCAGGTCGCTCAGCGTCTCGGCTTCGGTGAAGGCTTTAACTGGACTCATCCGGCCGCCATCTTCCGCGAACATGCGGCGTTGTCGGGATTTGAGAATAACGGCCAGCGCGCCTTTGATATCAGCGGCCTGGCGGGTATCAGCGACGCAGAGTGGGATGCGATGAAGCCGGTGCAGTGGCCGATCAACGCGCGCTATCCCCAGGGCTGCGCCCGGCTTTTCAGCGACCGCCACTTTTATCATCCGGATGGCAAAGCCCGCCTGTTGCCACCGGCCACGCCACAGCCAGTGGTCCCCGGAACGGCTTACCCGTTACTGATGAACAGCGGACGGATCCGCGATCAGTGGCACACCATGACGCGTACCGGCCTGGTTCCCCGACTCATGCAGCATTGTGATGAGCCGTTTGCCGCCCTCCATCCGCAGGACGCACAACGCTATGGCCTGTGCGAAGGGGCACTGGCACGGGTGCAGTCCGACTCCGGCTGGATGACCGTGCGCGTGACGTTCGACAGCGGGCTGCGGCGCGGCGAGATCTTTGTCCCTATGCACTGGAACCGGCAGTTCAGCCTGCAGGGCAGGGTCGGCAGTCTGGTGGCCTCTACCCGCTGTCCGGTCTCGTCACAGCCCGCTTTCAAACAAACCGCCGTACGTATTCAGCCGCTCAACACCCGCTGGCAGGGCTGGCTCTGGCAGCGCGACCTAAGCCCGCCTGACGGACTGCGCTACTGGGCGCGTACACCCTATGAAGGCGCGCAGCGTTTCAGCCTGGCCGGCGACGGTTCGCCAGACCAGTGGATCACGGCAATCCTTCCGCCCGACGGGCTGCAACTGCAAACTGCCCATGCAGCGGAACCGCATTACCGCCTGCTGGCCTGGCGCGACGGCGAACTGCAACTGGCCTTTTATGCCGGTGCATCGCTACCCGCGATCAATCATGACCAGGTTGCGCAGGCTTTTCGCCAGCCACCGTCGAATGCGGCGGCGCGGCACGCCTTGCTGGCGGGACAATCGGCACAGCATGCTGAGGCAGGCCGGACGATCTGTAGCTGTTCTGGCGTCGGGGAAAACACGATATTACAGGCGATTAAACAGGGCTGTCACACCACCCAGGCACTGGGTCATGCGCTCAACTGTGGTACCAACTGCGGCTCCTGCCTGCCGGAGCTAAAACACCTTTTGCTTTCTGTTGCTGTACCGGAGGAAGAATGACAATCGCGATTGACGCTTTGGATAAACTGCTGGCGCCGGAAAACGCGTCCAGCCCGGGTAAGGTCTGGCTGGTCGGCGCCGGGCCGGGGGATGTGGAGCTGTTGACAGTCAGGGCGCTGCGTCTGCTGCAACGCGCGGATGTCGTGGTCTACGATCGCCTGGTCAGCGAAGCGGTGATGGCGGAAGTCGCCAGCAGCGCGCTCTGTATTGATGTCGGTAAACAGCCGGGTCACCACGGCCTGAAGCAGGCTCAGATCAATCAACTGCTGGTGGATCTGGCCGCCAGCGGGCGCAATGTCGTGCGTTTAAAAGGTGGCGATCCCTTTATCTTTGGCCGTGGCGGGGAAGAGATGGTCAGCCTGCAGCAGGCGAATATTGTCTGCGAAGTGGTTCCCGGCATTACCGCCGCCGTGGGCTGCGCAGCGGCCAGCGGCATTCCGCTGACGCACCGTGACTGCGCCCAGTCATTGCGTTTTATTACCGGGCACGGGCGCAGCGGCGAACCGCAGCTGGATGCGGCGGCGCTGACCGCGACCAATCAGACGCTGGTGTTTTACATGGGGTTAAGCTGGAGCAGCGTGATAAGCAAGCGGTTACGGGAATGTGGCCGCAGCGCGGCAACCCCGGTGGCAATTATTGAAAACGGTACGCGCCAGAACCAGCGGGTATTGATCACCACACTGGCCGGGTTGCCTGAAACGGTTGAACAGCAAAAACCGGTCTCGCCATCGTTACTGATTGTGGGCGATGTGGTGCGCTATTACCGTGCGGATCGCGTTGCAGCCCATGAAGGTGAGAGGGCGATGAGTGAAATTGCCGTGCCCTGATTTTAGGGTGCTGAAGGAAAAGGGGACTCTTTTTACGGCTGGCGTGTGACGCCTGAAGCATGATCTGTGAATCTGTCAGTGGCAGCCGGAAACCTAAGTGGCTTTCTGATAAAACGTATGCCTGACAGTGATGACCTGGATATTTTAATCCTCAGACGCTATCTCAGCCTGCGCACAACCGGCGACGCTGTGCAGAGGCTGACGATCCCAGACGGAAAGGGGCCTGCTGAGACCCTGGCCTGCGTTCTGATTTATCTTCGCCAGGCTTTCGTGGGTGCATCACGCCGTCCGTTTTGCGCTGTACTCATAGAACACTGATACGGTAAATCGACTCAGTGCCAGACCTCAACAATCCTGGCGGTGTTCTGTTCAGCGTCAAAGGGGAGGGCCGTGTCATTACGGATAAGGGCAGGACTCAGGCAGGTCTTCTGAATAGCATCAATGATGTTCTTACGACGACTTTCATCAGTTTCTGCTTTAAGCATCTGTTTAAGCTTATCAACAATCGTCACGACACTGATATCAAGATAATCGTCCGCGAGTGATAAAACGGCCTCACCAATCACGATATTCACTAATTCTTCTTCACTTCTGCACATACATTCTTCTTTTTGTCTGTCGGTAAAATGTCCGCTCTGGCGGGTGAGCAATAATGCTGCGTAAATTTTTTACCTGTCACGTACAAACGCTTTCTGCCTTGTATTGTGAAGTTTAACAGCCAGAAGGCGAACACCAGCGCAACAGACGTCAGACAAAGTAAAAAGGGATTCAGCGTGATGATGAGAAACCACCCAGACGCTAAATAACAAATCTTACACCCTCGACGAAAGGTGAACTCATTATAGCGTAAGCAAAGCGGTAATCGCGCCGTTATAGAAAATAAATTCAGGTTGATGTCAATATATCAAGAAGAATTCATGATTCAGGTTCGCAAAAAAACGAATGCGTTCGTCCTGACTGACGATGGCTGAGCAGGATTTTGCAGTAAAATCAGAGGGCCAGGTGATTTTCATAACGTGCATGCAGGCAGGGGGGGAAATATATCGTGATGGATAGCGATTTGTTTGTACGCGACAGGGTATGCCAGAAGATCACGTTGCAAAAAAGGGGGGCATTTACGGTTCGCTGCTGGATAAGAAAACGTATTTTATTATTATTTTTTAGTCTAAGGTTTATATATTCTACAAACTGGCTGGCTGATAAAATACAGCGACACGTGTCAGGTTTTTACCAGTCTTTTATTCAACAGTGTCGGCTTTAAGTGAATCAGGTCTTAATGCAGATGCGATAGCATGGGTTTTAATAAGTAAGGCACCCGGGATTGGCGGGCCTGATGTGAATAATACCAGCACTGAAAATAGCGCTGGCATCCTGATCAGGGAAGAAAGTAACGTCTGATGTTAACTGTCATTTTGAAGAGGGGTCACACCCTGAAGCGCATGTAGCCCTTCATGGTTAACTTCTTCATCGGCACCCTCTACAGCGGCTGAAATAGTCAGCAGGCTCTGCAGTTCACTCAGCAGAATGGCAGCATCGGACTTAAGTATTTCATCCGACTCAGCGGAATCAATGACAGTATTAATGGCTTTATTAGCGCTCTCGATCATTTCGGTCACGCCGCCCTGTTTGCTGACGGCCAGCACAAGTGCGCTGATCAACAGAGACTGTGCTTCAACACGCGCTGTCAGCTGTTTCATATTCGCATCGATGTTTGAGATTTTGGCAAGCATGCTCAGCACTACGTTTTTCATATACCCCCCTGTTAAAACGTAAAATTTTAACTTTTATTCCTGATAGTGAAAAGCCCAAAAATTCTGAAAATCAAAGTCCCTAAAGAATGGCGTATACTCAACCGCTGTCAGTGTGCGACAGAATAATCTAACTCTCTGAAATAACAGCACTCTGAGCTGATAAGATCAGACTAACTGTTTTCAAATAATTAAAGCCTCTGCTGTTTATCCCTCACGAGAATTTATAACGTTCAACTTTTCAGGAGTCCGTTAATCTGCATTCAGGATGCTATTTTAATGCTTATCGCTGCAGGCTAAGTATCGTCAGACGTTTTACTCATTCAGACCAGAGGCGCTATGACTGCAGATGGCGATAAAACCAGGCAGCACGCTACACGATTACAATGCCTGTCGCTTTATGCCGGGTAACTTCAGAGAAGCCTGAAATGGCTGGGTAACGAAAGAAGTCTGACACTATTCGGCAGACGGAATGAAGAAATTGAACGCTGACATCAGGCTAGCTTAACCTTCAGGTTGTTCAGGTGACATATACCTGTTTCTGTTAATAACGTCAGCATCAGAATGATAAATAGATCGCCACAGCATCTGCAACGCTTGTCTGAATCGCAAACGCAGGCGGTGATAAAGCCAGAATACCGGTTTACAGTCATCAATAAGCGCAAAAAGCAGGCCGCTGATAAAGAGGTATAGCCAGATTAAAAATCAGGACACTTCGGCATATTAAACCTGGAAATCGCGAAAGTTGAGCTATTTAACACTTTTTATTTTCGGGTTCGAATTCAGGTTAAGCGATGGCAAAGAAGCCCGCATTACACAGGCGTAAACTGGAACAAAAAAGGAAAAAACGCAGTGTCAGCCTGGGCTGACCAGGGCACTATACAGTATTCCGTCTGGATAGGTAGCGTGAGTGTCGAATTTTCGAAAAGTGAGCACAATATGCTTTCAGACCAGAAACTCATCCGGTTTGAGATTAAAAGGCATGCTGAAGCCTTACCATTCTCAATTTCAATTTTCTTTTCATCTGATTGCATTTTCATGCAGAGAAAGCGCCATAAAATTGTAAATACAAAGGTAAACGTCACCCCCATTAATCTCACTATTATTTAGCTGGAACAATTCACTCTGCTGAATGGGGGGCGCAACCTGTATGAAAAAAGCAAACGCGCTGAGAGCAGCATGGTATCAGGGGCAACCTTATTTCACGCGTCGTAAGGCGTTTTGCTTAAGGGTAGGCAGTAAACGCAATTCAGTTACTGTTTTTGGCTGGCTGATGATTTATGACGTTCAGGGCCGCCCTGAAGCAAAAAGCAGTGACTTGCTGATGTCCGGTCCTGAAATTGCCAGCATACCGGATCGCGTCTGCGGTGAAATATGTTCAGCTTCTGTGAGCACCGGATGCGGATGGGAAGGGAGAGCAGTCTGGTCTGAGCAATCACACATCGCGCTAATCTGAGCAGCCCCTTCCCGATCAGGTCAGCCCTGTTCATGTTTCACCTGTCGAATGCCGGCAGAAAATAACGCCACAGACGCAGGTTTCATTGTTTGTCTTTGTCGCGCTTATCCTGTTCGGGCTTCCATTCAAGGCCGCACATGTCACAGGAAAACTTGCCGTCAGGGCACTTTCGGGGCCCCCGGAAATTGCAGAAAGGGCACGTTCGCGGTCTGTAAGCCATTTTCACTTCGCCTTCCGATTACGCGTTCTGTTCAGGCAGACTGCAAAAAAATCTGCGCTTCCGTCTGTCCTGAAATAACACTGACTGCCTGTTGCTGTTTATGCTGGCTTCTTCTGCGAGGCTATCCCTCAAGTGGTGCGGGGTGATGAGACGCAACAGCCTGTTCCACCCACTCATCAGATGGCCTGTCGCCTGACACTGCGATGAGATAGGCCTGTCCGGATTGAGAGCGAAAGGTTGAAACCCGGAAACCCTGATTAAAACGCACAGGGCCTGGCGCCACAATCTCGAGCTGATTCTGGGTAAAGTCTGTTTTCGATAAATAGCTGATGTAATCACCAGGCGCTGCCACGCTCACTGACCTTTTTTCACCTTTCCAGCCTTCACCAAATAGCATTACGTCGGGCATCTCTACCTCTGCTGTTGTATGACGTCATTTAACCTTATGGTGTGATTGCCGATTACACAATCTGTCCGGCCGATCTGAAAAACATCTCAGGGTAAACCCATGCCGGATCTCTGCAAAATCCAGAAATCCCGCCGCCGGTTGCCGGATACATCCCTGACGTTCACATATCACACTATCCTTAGCAGAGGAGGTATCTATGTGTGGACGGTTTGCGCAGTACAGCAGCAGAGATGACTACTTTGACGCTCTTGAACTCAAGGCAGATGAAATTGTTTATGACCCGGAACCGATCGGGCGTTTTAATGTTGCGCCAGGCACTAAGGTTCTGTTGCTGAACGAACGGGACGATGCGTTGCATTTTGACCCGGTTTACTGGGGCTACGGCCCGGCGTGGTGGCACAAGCAGCCGCTAATCAATGCCCGCGGTGAGACGGCGGCAACCGGCCGCATGTTCAGGCCGCTATGGGAGAATGGTCGTGCGATCGTGCCTGCCGATGGCTGGTATGAGTGGAAGCGGGACGGCAATAAAAAGCAGCCCTATTTCATCTACCACCGAACGCGCGTGCCGCTGTTTTTTGCGGCGATTGGCAGGGCGCCTTACGGTCAGGATCACGGGCATGAAGGATTCGTTATCGTCACAGCGGCGAGTAACAAGGGCATGGTCGATATCCACGACCGTCGCCCGCTGGTTCTGACAGCGGATGCGATACGCGAATGGTTAAGCGAAGACACCACGCCTGAACGGGCGCAGCAGATCGCTCAGGATGCGGCGCTGCCAGAAAAGGACTTCTGCTGGCATCCTGTGTCAGCCAGAGCAGGCAGCATCCGTAATCAGGGCGAGACGCTTATTGAAGAGATCAAACCTGACTGAGCCGGATTGCGAACGGCTGATGCGTTTACGGCGTAATGGGGGCATCCTCTGCACAACCGATCTGATGCGCCGCGAATACGGCTCTCTTCACGCCTTTGTGGTCAGTGAAGTGGATGGGGAATACTCCCTGCGCAGTTCGCGGCTACTGGCTGGTCAAATCGAAATAGTCCGTGGCAGATAAAATGTGAACATCGGTCGCCATGCCTTACAAACGGCACAACAGGTATTCCGGGAATGACGTCACGGGATGAGCAGACCAGATTAATTCAGGACATCCCTGAGAACATGAACGCTTACAGGAATAGTCAGCCCGGACCTGAATAAGCCCTTAAATTTATTTAAATGCATGATAACTGTCCGGTTAACATTAAATCGTGCTGCCATTTATAAACAGAATATTTCGTTCAGGTTTAAATCAGCCATCAATACCGGCGTTTTAACGTACACGTCTGTTTTTGAGCCAGCCGCGGATCGCTAACGTTGCAAAAATAAATGCCATGCTGCGCGCCCGCGCCACTTCGCAAATAAATCTGTCCATCCCTGCACGCTGAATTTCCGTCAACTGACGGGCCAGTTCTGCATCAACCGGGGCTGGAAAGTGCTGCGCGACAGGCGGCGCTTGCCGTGACGAGCCGATGCCATCTGTACCTTATTATTTAAATTAACTGATAAATTTTGTCCGTTAATAAATCTGAGGGACACGAAGAAGCGGCGTGAGGGCTGATCGTATTCAGACGCCGAAAAATATTTAAAACAACAGAAAGCATCAACTATTCACCTAATGAAATTCCAGATTTTACCTGGTAGTCAGAGAGGCAGGCGAAGGATAGTTTATGTCTATCCAGCGTCAACTATTCCTGTTTTAATGGCAATAAGTCATTGAGATTGATAGGGGTTGAATGAGCCGACGCTCGAACTCTTGCAATGAATGGTGCTGATTAATCTCATTGGCAGACAGAAACTGTCCGTGGAACTGATTATTTAATCTGGCTGATCTTCTTAACCATTATCCTTGTTACGGATTGCGATTAATCCGTTGAGTATCGGGTCTGGCTCAGCACCTTTATCTGGTCGCTGGCATCTGCGTGCCTGAAATCAGTAAAGCGCCGCTTTATTTTTAACGGCATTGCGACTCACTACCTGGTATATAAGGAAATCTCCATGGCTTTTTCAGGCACGGACCGTTTCACGGTCGTCTCGCTGACAGGCGGTCAGCCACTGCTCCGGCAGGCACAAAGTTCGTCATCTTTTAATCTGAGCGAACCCGCCATTATTACGCTGCAGGGCTTACCGTCTCAGATTGCTTCCTATCAGAAGCAGGGGGATGACCTCATTCTCAATCTGCCGGAGAGCGACACGCTCCGCTATCAGCACTTCTTTACTGAGGTGGCAGGTGAGCGAAGTACATTACTGTTTCAGCAGGGCAGTCTGCTCCAGCAGGCGCAATTCAGTACAGAAACAATGGACGACGATCAGGCTGTCATCACGCTGACGCCCGTCCTGCAGCCTGTCGATCGGGCGAATGCGCTGACCCCTTTCCCGGCCAACGTAACAGCAGCCTCAGAGCCAGCGTTATCTGGAGTTTCTGTTGCAGAAAACCAGACGCAGGCGTCTGAGAAGACGGCGTCTGGCACGGAAGGGACTTCCGGCGACGCGGCCTCAACCTTAACGTTCGCACACGCGGCGGAAACAGCCACATTAGTGATCACCTCCACGGCGGCTGAAACCGACGCGGTTGTCCTGCCAGCCCTGACCCTGGATCCCGTCAACGGCGACAACACCGTGAGTTATAAAGAGGGGATTTACGGCGTTATCTTCACCGGCACCGCGGCCCATCTTCCCTCCGGTACAACCATTGAGCTGACGCTGGATGGCCGGGTCTGGCAGGGCAGCACCTGGCAGGACCAGTGGCAGGTCCAGATATCGGACAGCGAGCTGAAGACGATAAAGGATGGCAACTACAGCATCACGGTTCGGGCTGCTGACGCAAACGGCAACAGTACCAGCCTGAGCCACGACCTGCTGCTGATCACCCACTACAACAGCAGCAACCCGAAGGTGACCGTCAACCCGGTGACGCTGGCGGATGCGTTTGAGTACAGCGGGGAAACCTGGTACGTTCTCAGCGGCACGATAGATGCCCCGCTGCCGATCAAATCCTTTATGGTGCAGGTGTATGACACCTTCCACTGGAACACGGCGGTGATCCGGCCAGACGGCACCTGGCGGGCGGAAATCAGCGCCTCTGAACTCTCTGAGGGCGGCAATAACCTGGAGTTCGGCGTGCTGGACGGCGCCGGAAACTGGTTCGAACAGGGGGGGTACGTCAGGGCCGACCTGACCACGCCGGTTGACGAGGGCACCCGGGTGCCGCCGGTTCACGAGGAGAATCCGACGGACGGCACCCCCCCGCCTGACGGCGGCGACACGCCGGTCGGCGCGGCGCCCGTTCTCGTCATTCACAGTTTCACCGGGGACGGCGTACTGAGCGCGGAGGAGAAGCTCTCGGCCCAGACCTTCAGCGGCACCCTGGAGAACATGGCCGCCGGAAGCACGGTGACCGTGCTGCTGAACGGCCAGACCTACACCACAGCGCTTGCGGCGGACGGCAGCTGGAGCGTCACCCTGCCGGCTGCCGATCTGCAGGTGCTGCCAGTGGGCGCGGGCACCC